>NZ_LKPJ01000012.1 GCF_001443045.1 Burkholderia ambifaria
ACTGTCGCGAGTGGGTCACTCGCGGGCAGCTCATTAAGCGTCATGCTGACGCTGTCGCCGCACTGGCATCCTATCGCGAGCGATTCGCGGGCTGCGCAGAGAGCATTGCAAGCTATCAAAGCAAGATCGCCGCGCTCGATCTCGCGCTGCAGCGATATTATGAAGAGAACAACGTCGAGTGAGCGCTTCGTTGAGCGTGTTGCACGTGTCCACTCCTGGACAAGGATCCCGATTCACTCCACCTGCATCCATGCCGCTGCGAGTTGCCGCCAATCGTGAACTATTGACCGGACGAGCGAGCAAAGGGCGGCACAATTTTCTTATGGGTTCGTGCGTCTGCTCAATCGAGGCGACTGGTTACGCTTCCGAGTTAGGGCATCTACCTACAGAGCGGCGCACCGGATTCAATACTAAACAGATAAAATGCACGCGCTAAACGAGCATTGTCTTTGCGTGGGAAATAGTTGGACGTAGCCGGACTTGCCCTTGCCTTTGAGTCTTCCAGACAGGCAAATGCAAAGTCTGCGTCGAACCATACAAGGGAGCGTAAGAATGACGGGTTTCACGTCGGATCAACTTGTTGCGTCAAGCAAAGCCACCGCGACCGCCATGTTTGCGCTTGCGAATCAGGCGTTCCACGGTTGCGAGCAAATGATTCAATTCAACCTGCATGCGGCTCGACAGGCACTTACCGAAAGTGGCTCGTATTGGTCGGAAACACTGTCGTACAAGGCTCCGGAGCAAGTCATCGCGCACCACACGAAGCTCTTGCAGTCGAGCACGGGGAAAGCGCTGTCGTACGGCGGTCAACTTGCCGCCATTGCGTCGAACACCCACGCCGAATGGTTGAAGATCGTAGGATCGCAAGTCGAATTGCATTCCCGCAGCCTTCCGCGCTTCTAACCGTCGTGCAAGGCATACACCACCCCGCGCGAACGTTACGGCAAGCAAGCTGACTGCGTTGTTTGAGCTGCGGTCATTGACATACGTCGCGTTTTTGTTGGCACCGCAGCGATGTGGTGCCATGCGTCGGCGCATGCATCCATCACCCGAATTCGATGCGAGGACCTTATGCAGACGATGCTAAGTCCGCACGAAATCTCCACGTTGATGATGGCGTGGGACGCCCCGGATCAGATTGGATCCGACCGCGACGAGCTTGTCACACTACTGGAGCGTCAACTGATCGCCTTCGATCCGCTGGCGTCCGATAATCGGCATATTCAGGTGACGGCCGAAGGTCATGCCGTCCTGAAAGCGGTCTCGCGCATTCGTTAAGCGGAGCGGGCAATTCGGCAGCGCCGGTCCGGTCTATTCAAACAGGCGGGGCAGCGCGATAATCGACCATAACTCTCAGGCTTGGTGGGAGTTGCCCGTCTCAAGAACTGGAAGCAATGACTGAGGCAACAATGGACGGATCATGGGTTGGAATTGTGGTCGGGACGTTCGTGCTTGCCCTCGCGGCGATTGCCGTCGCGAGCCACTATCGGCGCGAGCATCGTGGCGCCGAATTGCTCAGAAACCTGGATCACCACGACTGGTGTCGATGGACACATGCTCATCGAGTCAGTTCAAGGGCAGTGAAACGATGAGACGCTGGTCGCTGACAAAAAAAATCAAGAAGTAGAATCCGGCCATACGCTTGATGTCTGCACTGCCGGTTCAGTTTTTTCCGAATACCCGCGCGGCTGGAAATTCTCGACCTACGCGATTTGGTGGGTCCGGCAGGCTGTCACGCGTGCGCTCGCCGATCAGGCGCGGACCATTCGCGTGCCGGTCCACATGATCGAGACGATCAACAAGCTGAACCGGATATCGCGCGAAATCTTGCAACAGACAGGGCAGGAAGCGCATCCCAGCAGTGCTGGCAAAGCGCATGGAGATGTCCGAGGAGAAAGTGCTCAGTATCCTCAAGATCGCCAAGCAACCTGTCTCGCTCGAAACCCCGGTGGGTGACGACGCCGATGCAACGCTCGGCGACATGATCGAGGATGTCTCGGCGAGTTCACTGGCTGAGGCGGCGATTCACGCGAACATGCGCGCGGCGATCGACGAGGCACTCAACGGGTTGTCGCCGCGCGAGGCCAAGGTTTTGCGGATGCGATTCGGGCTCGACACCAACTCCGATCACACGCTTGAAGAGGTCGGCAAGCAGTTCGACGTGACTCGCGAGCGGATCCGTCAGATTGAGAGCAAGGCGATGCGCAAGCTGATGCATCCCAGCCGTGCGGACAAGCTCAGGCCCTTTCTCGAGCGTTGAGGCAAGCCGGGCGTGGTATCCCTTCGACGCCCGGCTCCAGACTTGCAGCGATCACGCGTCGGCCTGATCGTTGCCTGGCCGGGCGTGTTCGCTGCGGGGAAAACTTACAGCGGCTTGATGCTGGCGGCCTGCTTCCCCTTGGGGCCCTGCTTGACCTCGAAGCTGACCTTCTGGCCCTCTTGAAGCGATTTGAAGCCACTTCCCTGAACCTCGGAGAAGTGCGCAAACAGGTCTTCGCCGCCATCATCCGGCGTGATGAATCCGAACCCCTTCGTATCGTTGAACCACTTGACGGTACCCGTTGCCATACTCTGAACGCTCCAAGGAAATCGGTTGTAAATGATGCGACTGGCCGGCGCCAGACAGCGGCTACCCCGTATCACAACGGGGCTGTCACTGACAATTCAGACTTTTTGTAAGCCACGCTGGCATCGCCGATGCACCCCCTCAAAATCTTCGTTGACCCAGACGCGCTGCCTCGTAAGCGATTTCGGCGTGAGCGCCTGGCGAACGGGAAAATAGCGTCTAGAGTCGACAGCCTGGATCAGCTCTTTCTTGACGTCTTCGCGACAAATGGCGTCGGTACGTGTTGAACCTGTTCGCTTCCGCAATGAGGGCAAGGCGGATGAGCCGATGAATGTTCAGCGAGATGCTCGACGCTCTCGAACGTTTTGCCGCACTTCTCGCAACGGTATTGGTAGGTCGGCATGGCATTCCTCCGGTATCGATGCTGCCCGAGGATATGAGTATGGTTCGTGGCGGCGCGAGCTTCATATTGCAGTGAACCCGTATTAATGCGATTGCGAGGGACTTGAGCTGCAACTGCGCTCGATCGCACGAACCTCCGTCACCTGTTCATGCCCCCGGGCACGCGGGCGATCGAGCGTTTTGGGGTGTTGAGGCGTTGCATGGTGCGCCGGGCCCAGCCCACCTCGATGCGCTTTATGCGTCATGGCACGAGGGGGGCGTGGCATGCTGCCGCCTACTTACAACAGAACCGCTTGCTGCAAAAGCTCCAGCGCTTTCAATTCGTCCAGTCGACCCGTGCGTGCTTTACCTGCTAGCGTCTTGATCAATGCTTCCGCAATCGGTGCAATACCATCAAGATTGTCCAGGCTGGCCACGGAAGAGAAGGGGGGCGGTACTGGGTTTCGCTGCGGTATTGCGGAGGCGGGGCGCGACTCAAGGGTTGCCGGTGCGGCAGCCGGCGCTTCGCCATTACTTACTTCAAGTGTGCGACCGGCAAGGTCGTCGGAGAAATCTCTTACATGATCTTGCGGGCTGACGACGGACGTCTCTTTCTCTCCTGCGACGTCTGCTGAAACAGGTGAGGGGCTTTCCGAATCGCCCAGGGCACCCACCCGCGCGCGCCCCTTGTGTGCTTTCTCATCGACGAGCTTCGCTGGCACGCCATCGCCTGTTGCGACCGCAATCGGCTCGTGTTGTTGAACGGATACGCGACCGCGCGATGCAGGCGTGAGCAACCGCGACACCGACGCTGGAATCTCGGCTTCGGAGCGCGGGGTGTCCAACCAGCCACTTGGCAATCCAAGTCGCTCCGTGAATCGGTTTGCTTCCACACTGTCCATGCGTTTCTTGCCATGTAGCCGATGGGCCATGTTGGAGCCACTCATCGCCATGACCACACCAAGTCGTACTTTCGATCCGTTGCGACTGGTGAGAACGTGCAAGTTAGCGCGTCGGATGTTTTCTACCTCGGCGCTGTCGCTCAATGCCAGCGATTGCTGTTCGGGCGTTTTAGGAGAACGCTTGTATTTCGATGGCGAAGCTTTTTGTGGCGCGTGGGGTTTAGGCTGTTCGACCATTTCGCCTTGACGGTGCTTGACGGCCCTGGACACTCGTCCAGCTGCTTTCTTTGGCATTTTCGCTTCCTCGGACAAACTATCTTTAAGAACTGATTGTTGATCGACGCTTAGGGCCGAAGACGGCTTAAGTGCTTCAGACTCTGCGCCTTGTCCGTCGTCCGTTTGAATGAAGTCGAGCGGTGACTTCAGGCGAGCGATGGTCTCGGCCGCGAGCGCAGGATTGGGATGGTCAAAAAAACCATGCGGCAACCCAAGCGTGGTTTCCATGTGAAAGGCGGTCTCGGGTGTGAACCTCTCGCCCTTCATCAGTTCGCCGACTCGCGTCATGTTCGATTCAAGCGCTATCGCGATATTCTCTGCGCCTACCGTATCGACCAGAAACTGAAACGATCGTGTTTTGAAAATGGAGGCAGTCTGGGCGGCATCTCGAGGAGGCGTCTTCACATACGGTTGTCCCTGCCGATTGGACGGGGATTTTTTTACGTGGCGAGGTTGGCGTTGGCCGCTGTCCCGAGATCCCGCATATCGCCCGCGGGCTTGACTCATAAAGTAGGGCTCCATGCGATCATTTTGAGCATTCCATTATAGACGGGCCGATGTTGGCACTCGAAGCGTCAGTAGCTCCACGGTCGAAAATGTACGTCCCGGGTGCGATTCAACAGCGTCGTCCGGTCGCAGCACAGCATGGCGCCAGCGTTCGCATAATCCACCGCGATCCGGTAAAGCTGCGCCTGTGCGGTATCCCAAAGTCTCTAGCGCTGGCCGTGACAGGAAATCCATCCACGATCGATGCGTGCCGGTCCACGTTCGGCTCAACAGTGCGAGGTCGAGATGGTTTCCGATTCTTCATGGAATCGCGGCGTCGAGCGACAGCTTGTCGGAGCGCTCGCGCTCCAATGCGGCGAATCCCCACGTTTCATGCAGCCTGTCGCGATGCTTCCAGAGGTATGAACAAGTTGTGCGCTTGGATCGACAGTCCACCGGGATACGCGGCAATCTGCCCATTCGGACGGCGCGTCCAGGCGATGAGAATTCATGATTAGGCTGCCGTGGGACCGTAGGCTTAGTCCGTTACGACGATCTCCATCTCGTCGGCCGGGTCGATCTGAAATTCATTTACCCGACACGCACGGACGTCGAATATCAGGCGATTCAGCGCTTCAAGCTTTGCGTCAGTATCGTCGACTGACATTCCTGCAGCCTGGCCGATCGCAGATTGGCGTGCATCGAGCAATAGCTTAAGCGCGTTCGCTCGCTTCATGAACATGCGATTTGTCACGCCTCACCTCAATTTTGCGCGGCGACGACACGGCGGCCGACTGGCCCCAGGAATGAAAAGCTCAGCGACCTCATAGGGCTGCACCGCATACAACCCTTGGCTTTCAAGGGAGCAATTTTTTCATTGTCGTCAATCAGCCCCCTTCGAGCGGGCTTTCGCACATTCACCATATGAATTGAGGTGCGATATGGCAAGCAGCGCAAAACGTCGAGCCGATCGGGCTCGGCTAAGGAAAAAGCGGCGTGCGTGGTGGGGCGACTGCGCCAAAACCGACAAACCGCTTGGGCGGTTGATCGACACACCGACGCCATGTAGCCGCTGGATGTGCGGCAACGCCCGGCGCTACTTTGGCGAGCGCTCGATTAGCGAGCGCCGGTGGCTTCAAGCCGTAGGTGACGAGTTCGCATGGACGGTTGCTCATCGTTACCCAGTTCCGAGGAGGGGCGCGCTGCTACGCGGCTGGCTTGGCGAGCGTTACGGCCGCACACCGCAGTTCCTGCACGGCGGCGTGGTGCGGAAAAAGCGCGACGATATGGTTGTGCACCTCCGGCACGATCGCACCGAGCGGGTGTTCCTGCTTTCACTCAAGGACGGCGGCACCGGGCTGAACCTGGCGGCCGCCCCGAGCGTCATCCATTTCTACCTCAGGTGAACCCGGCAGTCGAGGCCCAGGCGAACGATCGCGCCAACCGCATAGTGCAGCGCAGCCATGTGCAGGTGCATCGCCTGATTACGGAGGCGACGTTCGAGGAACGCATCAACGACATGATCAAAGGCAAGCGCGAACTGGCCGAATTGGCCGTTGGCACAGGCGAGCAATGGATTGGGAATCTCAGCGACCACGAGTTGCACGCGCTGGTTACACTGAATCGAGCGTGATCAGATCGGCCGTTGTGACGGCGACGCGCGAAAGCCAGGACGGCAGTGCACGCGAGCAACGCTTCCTTGTCGAATTCGGCCGACAGCCTCTATCGACAAGGGACAGCCGCTGGAGAAGGCGATCAACCTGATGCGTTCGCTGAGTTGTAAATGGGTCGATGCGCTGAGATGAGCGGTTGCGCGCGGCAGCTCCAGGAGCTTGGCTGCTTGTTGCAACCGGACGTTAGCCGGGCCGATGGATTTTCTCCATCCATCCTCAAGTTGCGTATCGCCGACGGGCTCGTAACGCATGTTTTGAACTCCTTGATTTAGTTTGAGTCGGAGGGCTGTGCTGATAGGACTGTATCGATCAAGCGCTGGTTGAAAGTGGCTTGCAGGGTAATCTATCAATTCCGTCTATCTCGATGAGTGGCATAATTCGAGCGTTGCGATCTCTCGCAACCGACAACTATGGGAGAACAGAACATGGCCAATAGAGACTACAAGACGTTGAAGGCGCAACTCGACGCTTTGCAGGAAAAAACAGAAGCGGCACGCGTTGCGGAGCTGGAAGCATTGATTACTGACATTCGTGAAAAGGTGGCTGAATACGGAATCACGGCCGAGCAGATTTTCGGTCGTCAACGCGTAGGCAAGGGCAAGAAGGCCGGTGCTCACGTGGCGGCAAAGTACCAGAACCCGAAGACGGGTGAAACCTGGAGCGGTCGAGGCCGCGCGCCGGCGTGGATCAAGGACGTGAAGGACCGCACTCGCTTTCTCATTGGCGCAGCGGCCGAGACACAGAGTGCCGCCGGCAATGGCGTAGCTCGGGTCGCAGTCAAGAAAGCTGCGGCAAAGAAAGCAGCAGCAAAGACCCGAAAGGGCGACGCGAAATCCGTGAAATCGGCGGGCGAGACGGCGGCTCGCAAAAGAGGGCGCCCGTCGACTAGTGTCGTTGCGGCAAAAAAGACGAGAAGCCGGCGCGCGCCTGGCGTGAAAAAGGCTGAGGGTGCCGCTGTCAAGCCGGAAGTCGTCACCGAAGCCGCGAGCGAGTAAGACGGCGGTGGTTAGGCAGGCGGGTGGCAAGGAAAGGATTGTTCCCTGCCACTCGCTTTTATTGTTTGTTCCTGCTGACGTTGTATCGTCTTTCACCTGATCCGGGTAAATTCGGCCCAGGGCCTGGATGCCGCCACAGTTGTGTAGGTGGGTTTGGGATGCCGACATTGTTTCGGATGAACCTGGCCCGCTGGCAACACGATCTTCGGATGGTTTTGCCCCCTCAAAGTGTGAAGTCCGATCGGCACGATTCAACTTCCTGAGATGACCACGCATCCGGCATCCCATCACATCCCCCGCATCGTTGTGCGGCGCTCTCCGATCCATGGCCGCGGCGTATTTGCTCGTCGCGACCTGACCGCTGGTGAAATGCTCCTCGAGTACGTCGGTGAGCGTATCGATTGGGAGGTCGCCATCAACAGACCGCCGGCCGATCCCGCCAATCCGGATCACACCTTCTTCTTCGATCTCGGCGATGGGCGCGTCATCGATGGCGCGGCAGCGGGCAACTCGTCGCGTTGGATCAATCATTCGTGCGCGCCGAATTGCGAGGCAGAAGATCGAGACGGCCGGATTTTTATTCGAGCGCTGCGCGCGATCGATGCAGGTGACGAAATTAGCATTGACTATGCGCTCGCGGTTGACGGGCGCGTGACGCGCTCGATGCGCGACCGATACGCGTGCCGTTGTGGCGCGTCGACATGCCGCGGCACCATGCTGGCCGTTCGGAGGCGCCGTAAGCAGACGCATGAGGGTGGCCTAGTCAACACGGCGCAAGGTGTGGGTGATCAACCATCTGCAGTGCCTCCAGACGCGGTCCGGTCAACGGTGCGCATTCTGGAGCGGCCCGGATCCGGCCGCCTCATTGTGTCGTGGCGGCAGGCCGGGCGGGGGTGTTATAGCGAGCAGCTTTGGACTGCTGCGCTGGCGACTGCTGGCGGAATCTGCGTGGTGTCGGGACAGGCTTACGAACGTGGTGATGCCGTATTTCAGCCAACAAGTTCATCTGTATCGCTCAATCAGGCTGAGCGAATCTGCGCGGACAGTGTTGCGCACATTCCCATCGACGAGGCCGCGTGACAATGTCGTTGCCGACGAGTTTACTAAGTCTAACTAAACTTAGGGTTACACGGCCGTGATACCGTTGTTTTGCTCGCCCATTACATGTGCGCTTCGTGGGCGATCCTGCATGCGGTAACAGGGATGATCTAGATATGGCTTGGATGGGCGGCCACGGTGCCGCCCTGACGGGGATTGGGAATCGGAGACGAGGCCGTTCCGGCCAGGAATCGCTTCAGCTGCTGCTCGGCGTCGATCACCTTGTAACGTGGCGCGACATTCAGTTGCCAATCATGCAGCACGAGCAGCCGTTCAAATGCCGACACGGCGTCCGCTGCGAGGATCCACTCATTCGACTCATCGGCATGCATGTGCGTGGCCTCGACCGCATGCTCGACTGCCTTGTGGCGTTCAACGGGTTCGTCCCCGTAGCCAGCCTGTTGCAGGAACCACACGATATACGTGGTGCGTATCAGCTCGTTGAAAAGATACGCGTTCCCTTGGCCGTTCCGACAGGCCGCCAGCGCAAGATGATGTGACAAGGACTGTGTTTGCACCGACGTATTGTCGAGCGGCAACAACATGGTCTTTGTCAAGGTGCGTCGCGGCGCGGCGGGCCGTCCGCGGCTTGTCTTGGAACTCATCTTGCGTCACATCGACCTGCTGGAGAAATTTCCCGCTGGGTGAGGCTGTTGTCTCAATACCGATCAGGTATTCACGGCATCCTTGAATGCTTTGCCGGCGGTAAACTTGACCGTTTTTGCGGCAGCGATCGTGATGGCTTCCCCGGTAGCGGGATTGCGGCCGGTCCGCTCGGCGCGGGCACCCGTGGAGAAGGAGCCAAAACCGATCAATTGCACCGTATCACCACGGGTGACTGCGTGCGTCACGGCCTCGAGAATGGCATCAACGGCGGCCCCAGTGCTGGCTTTGGTGTCGCCGGTGGCAGCCGAAACAGCGTCGATGAGCTCTTGCTTGTTCATTCGTGGATTCCTCAGTCATGTCCGCTAAAGGCGGGTTTGGCCATTACCCTATAACATCTACCGCAGGCAACGCAACTTCTGGATCTTTGTTGCAATTGTAATTTTCTCAACCGAGGTCAACCGGGGGAGAATTGCCCGCGTTGTACGCACAGACATTACACGTATCGCTCGCCATGTACGAGGTGCCGCTATGCTGCGATCTGAATGGACGGCGAGGAAGGGCCGGGACTGCTGACGCATGTAATGCGAGCAGTATGTTGGCGGCAAGTTGCCCCGAAAAGGTGCCATCATGATTGGCAGTGGCCAGACAGGCTTCGAAATCGCACCGCGACCGGCATGCTTTGCGAGCGCGCGGTATCAATGAGCAGATTATTTACGATGACCAGTAAAATTCAGGCCCTGCACCAGCAGCTTGGCCACCTCAATTTGCTTCTTGATGAGGCACGGAAGAAGGAAAAGGCGGCCGTCCTCTCCACGATTCGGGAGCAGGTGAAGGAGTACGGCATCACCGAGGTGGAATTGCTCCGCGCGGCCGGCTTTGTGAAAGACAAGCCCAAGCAGTTGCCAGCGAAATACTACGATCCTTCCTCGGGCAAATCGTGGACGGGACGCGGCGCGTGTCCGAAGTGGCTGGCTGGCAAGAACCTGGATGACTATCTGATCCGCCCGGCCGCAAAGCCTTGGTGGCCAGGGGAAAACGGATAGGCAAGACCCGTCTTTGCGCGTGCAAAGTGATCAATTGTGCGTATTCGTCAAAGCTGCTGTCGCAGCGACTGGTCGCTATGCCCCAAGGCCAATCGACGTAAACCAGTATCCTGTTGGCGCCCTAAATCGTGCGAGAATGCGTGCCGCCGCGGGTGTAGCTCAATGGTAGAGCAGAAGCCTTCCAAGCTTACGACGAGGGTTCGATTCCCTTCACCCGCTCCACCATGGGCCCGTAGCTCAGTTGGTTAGAGCAGTCGACTCATAATCGATTGGTCGCCGGTTCAAGTCCGGCCAGGCCCACCACACGAACCCGGACGGTGAACGCGGTACACACTGCTGACCTAAAGTGCGACTTTAGAGGGCGGCGGGATGTCGGCGCAAGCAACTGTTGATATGACGCTATCGCGCAATGCGAATGGCGACCTGCTCGTTGTGACCACCTATCCGCGACGGGCAACTCTCCACGACGTCGTGCGACGCGACCACCATCGACCGGTGGTGACGAGAACTCCGCGGCAATGCGTCCGCGTCTGTTCGACGGCGGCCCCAACGACACGCTCGGCCGCGCGTGGGGGAGTTTCGCCTCCTCCGATACAAATACGAGCGTGACTCAGCCGCAGTCGACGCCGTACCCCTCCGATTCCACGCTTCCGGCCGGCGGCATTGCCGAATGTGCTACGGATTCAGAAGCGCGAAGTGGACTTCAAGTATCCGTTCGCGCCGGCAAGCTATGCGGGTACTCAATCTTTGGTGGGGAGCGTCCATCACATCGACGCGCATGGTTCGACCGCCGATGGCCGTTCCACATTCCTCGACCTTCTCGCACTTGGACCTTATCCGATTCCGCGCAGGATTCTGGGCAGGGGAGCAATGTAGGCTCACCGAGCTGTGAGCTCATCATTTCGACGTTAAATATTCTGATAAACTAAAAACATTCGCGAGAAATTGCAAAATAAACCACGCGATTGGAGATTGTATGGCGAGCAAGACGCTTCAGCGCCTGATGGAGGAGGCGCCGCGCGGGCAACCGCTAGACACGGAAATGCTGAAGGATATGGGCGTCAGCCCGGCGCTCGCAACCTACATGGTCAAGGCGGGGTGGCTGCAGCGACTCTCCAAGGGGGCCTACCTGCTCACGGGGGATAGCCCGAACCGGGAAGGAATCGTCGCGTACCTGAGTCGACGCGTGCCGGGCTTGCATGTCGGGGGCAAGACGGCGCTCGACTGGCAAGGCGAACGTCACAACATCGACCTTCGTGCGAAGACCATCTTATGGGCGCAGAAGCCGTATGAGATCCCGTCGTGGGTTGAGGAGCACATGCACTACGCGTTTCAGACTACCCAGATCTTCGACGACGCGCTGCCGTATGATGCGGGCCTCAAGCCACTGGCGAACGGGAATCCGCATGTGCTCGTTTCCGTTCCGGAGCGCGCACTGCTCGAACTCGCCAGTGATATCGGCAAAGGACAATCGATGGAGGAAGCGGTCAGCCTGATGGCTTCGCTGAGAAACATTCGGCCTTGCGTCCTCGAACAATTCATGACGCACTGCAAGCGCGTCAAGGTGCTTCGGCTGGTTCGGGATCTGGGGAGGAGCGGCGACTATTCCTGGGGGGCGGACCTGCAACGACACGTTGACCGGGTTGGCGCTGGGAAGCGGTGGTCCAACGTGAACAAAGACGGCGAGCGTCTTACGCTCAATCCAGAATGAACGATCGATACCTCGATACGATCCGGTCGCACCGCTTGATCGCACCCGACGTCTTGCCGCTCTCGCACGCTGCTCGCAGCGTTTCCCATGGACCTTTGATTGGGTATCGGGACCTCTGTCTGGTCCTCTGGAAACAATGCGACGACGTAATTGAAGTCACACACAACGCGTGCCTTATGGAACGACCTATATGTCGGACACTTTCGAGCTGGTTGCCATCTCCTTGCCGCCCGACATCGCGCCGGAGGCGTTGCCGGCGGCGGTGAAGTCGATGGTTGCCGACTGCTGGCCCGGAATGAGTCGGGGACAACTCATTGCTCGCGCGCGTCGCCATGCCCTGCGACTCTCGTTGCGTGCGCGCGAAGCCTGCGCCCCCGGTGAGATCGGGAGGTTCTGCCTGTGCCTGACAGCAGACGGCGAATCCGTGCGTCTCATCGCGCACCTGCGACGTGTCCCCCGTCGTCGCAAGCCGATGCGGTCCGGAAAACCCGTGAGAAACTCCAGCTCGCCCCCACGGGATCCGCGTCAGACCTCGCTGTTTTGATAACGATGCAGTGGTGAGTGCCGAGGCGGGAATACATCGGCCGAATCCAGTGCGGCGCTCCGCAATCAAAGCTCACCATCTCAGCGAAAGTGAGCGCTGTCACGTCAGTCGTTGGACGCGAGTGCATCGGTCAAATTGCATCACTCTCTGGCCGAGCTCGATACAATCATCGAATCAGCATGGGGGATATAGCGATATGCGACAACGGAGTTGCGCACCTGCCTGCCAGCGCCATCGGGATGCAGGCGCTGACGGATAACGTGATGATGGGCGAGGGAAAACCACCGCGTGATGACTGGAACAATCTCACGCGTGTTGAACTGCTGGCGGAACTGGCGCGTCTTCAGGCAGAAAACGCGAGGCTCACCGCATTGCTGCCATCACAGGTCCGATCGCAAGACAAACCGATACGGATCGCTCCGTGCGAGCCATCCGCGGCCGTCCGAAACCCTGACATGCCAATGCTGTCGCCGCCGCAGAAGGTGCAGCTCTTCCGGCGGTTGTTTCGCGGGCGCACCGATGTTTATCCGCTTCGTTGGGAGAGCCGGACCTCTGGCAAATCGGGCTATGCGCCAGCCTGCGCAAATGAATGGCGGGCCGGGATCTGTGAAAAACCCCGCATCCGATGCGCGGACTGCAGCCATCGCGTGCTGCTGCCGCTCGATGACCAGGTGATCTATGGGCATCTGGCCGGCGATCATACGGTGGGGCTTTATCCGCTGATGCCGGATGGCACTTGCTACCTGCTTGCGGTCGATTTTGATGAGGCAGATTGGCGCAACGATGCGGCAGCCTTCCGCCAATCATGCCGGGAGCTGGGAGTCCCGGTGTCGATCGAAATCTCCCGCTCAGGCCAGGGCGCGCACGCCTGGAATGCCGGGTTTTCTTTTCGTCGGCGATCGCCGCGCGCGACGCGCGACGCATGGGCTCAGCAATCATCAGCCACACCTGTGTCCAGACCCGGCAGCTCGAACTGTCGTCTTACGATCGGCTTTTTCCGAATCAGGATCTGCTGCCCAAAGGCGGTTTCGGCAACCTGATTGCGCTGCCGCTGCAGAAGCAGCCGCGCGAACATGGATACAGTGTGTTCGTCGACGACGATGTCCAGCCCTACGCTGACCAGTGGGGCTATCTGGCGTCCGTGCATGGGATGGACGGACGCGACATCGAGGGTGTGATCTTTCGCGCCACCGGTGGCGCGCACCCACTCGACGTTACGTTTATCACTGAGGAGGACCAGGCCGAACCGTGGAAGCCGCCATGCAGCCAGCCGAAGCGGTTGGCCGGAACGATGCCGGCGTCACTGACGCTGACACTCGCGAATCAGCTGTATCTCGAGAAGGCCTCGCTCCCGCAGGCGTTACTCAACCGTTTGATCCGGCTGGCGGCTTTCCAGAATCCGGAATACTACCGGGCTCAGGCGCGCGGCTTTAGTGTCTGGGATACGCCGCGCATCATCGGCCGCGCGGAGAATTGCCCGCGCCACATTGCGTTGCCGCGGGGCTGCCTCGACGACGTCATGACGCTGCTGTGCGACAACGGCATCGCCTGCGATATTCGGGACGAGCGTTGCGCTGGCGAGCCGGTTACGGTTTCGTTCGCCGGCACCTTGCGCGATGACCAGCAGGCAGCGGTAGCCAACCTGTTGCAACACGATATTGGCATCCTGCATGCGCCAACGGCTTTCGGCAAAACCGTGACGGCAGCCGCAATGATCGCGCGGCGCGGCGTCAACACGCTCGTGCTTGTGCATCGCCGGGAGCTGCTCGACCAGAGGCGTGAGCGTCTGCAATCATTTCTTGCACTCGATTCGCGCGCCGTCGGGACAATTGGCGGCGGCAAGTCAAAAGCAACGGGCCTGATCGACATCGCGATGCTGCAGTCGGTCGCGCCGAACGGTGCCCGCGGTGAGCTGTTGCGGCGCTACGGTCAAGTTATTGTCGATGAATGTCACCACGTCTCGGCCGACTCGGTCGAAGCTGTGCTCAAGGCTGTCAACGCGCGCTATGTGTTGGGCCTCACGGCGACGCCTGTCCGGCGTGATAGCCAGCAACCGGTGATGTTCATGCTATGTGGGCCGCTACGCCATGTGGCGCGACCACCGACCAACGCGCCGCAACTGCTTGAGGTTCTCCCGCAAAGGCTCACCGCTGAGGTGGAGGTCGCGGCCGACGCGCCGATCCAGGAGGTGTTTGCGCGTCTGGCTTGCCCCGTGAGGTGGCACGCAAGCTGCCCCGCGATCCCGGCGGTGCGCATCGGTCGGCTGGCCGTTGATCGCCGGTACCGGGGCAGGGGGCTGGGTGCGGCCTTGCTGGTCAATGCCCTGCGACGAGCCGCCCGCTCGGAGATCCCGGCTGTCGCCTTGACCGTCGACGCGAAGGACGAGGGCGCCGCGGTGTTCTATGGACACTTCGGCTTCCAGTCCCTCACGCACGATCCGTTGGCGTTGTTTCTGCCGTTGGCGACGGTGAAGTAGGCGGGGCCGCCGCCTCATGCGACGACGTCAAGTCGGCCGCGGCCGGTTTTTTTGGGGGCGCGTCGTCAAGTCCGCTAATTCTTGTTAGCGGCATTACGTTTTTTGATGACAGTCGAGACGAACCCCAATGCATCACATTTCCTGGGTGTTGGGGGGCGGGGGCATATAGATGTCGCCGAAACCAAGCCCCAGAAGTAAGATGTATCCGAAAATGTGCTGAAAGCCGGCCTGCATAAAGAAATCCGTAATATTGCCTACAGGCGTCCCGTCAAGCTTGATTTGCTGGGAGCCGTAGTTCCCCCATTGTCTGTAATTCAGGGGGGCTGCCGTAACGATTATCGCGTCGATGAGCACCTTGATGGCGTCGCTCGGCGGGGCAACCGAACCGTATATCGTTTTCACGGCATCAATGGTGTATGCGTTCCAGGCCATCGGCACGATGTCGCACGTATTCCACACGCGGATCGCGTTGGCTTTCATTTGCTCGTCGAAGTAACCGGCAAAGATATCGTTACCCGCCGTCGGCGCGGCAAATGTTTGGCAAGTATATTTCAACGTCTGCGTCTGCAAGTCACGCTCGTTCTTCAGATACAAGACCAGCGCGGATGCCAGGGCTCCGCCCAGGCTGTGCCCGATAACATTGATCGTGCTCGAGGCCGGCACCGTCTTGAGAAAATCGACGAGCGTCACGCCGTTTGAGTCTGCAGTCAGGATAACTGACGATAATCCGATATCCGTTCCAGCCGAGATGCCAGCCGTGCTATGACACGAGGGCACGTACTTCTGGAACGACACGAGGGTTTCGTACAGGTTGTCCTCCAGAATGTCTTCGGGAGAATTGAAATCGGTGCCGCTGGTCACCACCGAANATTGATCGTGCTCGAGGCCGGCACCGTCTTGAGAAAATCGACGAGCGTCACGCCGTTTGAGTCTGCAGTCAGGATAACTGACGATAATCCGATATCCGTTCCAGCCGAGATGCCAGCCGTGCTATGACACGAGGGCACGTACTTCTGGAACGACACGAGGGTTTCGTACAGGTTGTCCTCCAGAATGTCTTCGGGAGAATTGAAATCGGTGCCGCTGGTCACCACCGAATATTGTCCGGTGACTTTCGATTGCAGTACGACAGTGATGTTGGCCGCATAGCCATCCGAATCGGCGTCCCGAAGCACGGCCGGCCCCCAGACGATACTGAACTGCTTGTTCTGGGTCATCCTGGAATAGCTCAGGCCATTCCTGATGTTCTGACTGACCTGTGCTGCAGTCGGATTCTGGATTTCCTTTCCCGACGTATAGTCGGTGGCCGAATAGTTGACGATGTAGGCTAACGTGAGATTGGTCTGCGCTTGCTCGAGACTGGCATTCGACATGATCGATCCTCTCCAGATGAATTGAAAATTCCACTTCCCGTGCGGCAATTACGCCGGTGGTGCCGGCGGCATCCAGTGGCTGATCGACGGCTCCGGCCTCCCGTTCGCAGCGTGGATCAGCTCGTAATTGAGGGCATACACGTTTCGGTCCAGGCTCACGGTGAGCCTGCCCGATGCGACGCCTTGCGTCGACACCAGCAGATCGCCCTTCGGTGTGTAGATATCCAGGTAGTAGTCGTCCGGCGAGCTACCGTCGCCGGTATAGGACAGCACGTAGACATAGCCCTTGGCCTCCACGTCGAGGTCGAGGTACGCCGACTGCCCGCGACCTGGCACCGTGAGCGGCAGTGTCGAAGAGGCCTTGTTCTGGAAGTACTTGACCGGGTTGCCGTGGATGTCGAACGCTTGCACTCGTGCGTTGTCCGCCTCGAGTACCATCACGACCCCGTCCAGGCCGATCGCGATCGCCACCGGCCCCGATACCAGGCCATCCCGCTTGCCCTTGCCGGAAAGCAAGCACGCGTCGGGTGCCTCTTCATCGGTAACGGGCGCGCTCGGCAGTTCGCATCGAAGCAGCTTGCTTCGCGCGGTGCTGATGGCGAACACGTAACCTTGCGGATGCAGGACGAAGTCGTCCAGCGGGATACCCGACGGGAACCGGCCATAGCTTTGCCCCGTCCCGGAATGGATGGGGGCGCATTTCGACCCGTCGTCATAGCTCAACGTGACCTTGCGAAGATGAACGTACGACGGTGCGCCCTGCTGGCTGTTGGCCGCAACCGGATAGCTGTCGAGGAAGAGGTTCCGTGCGGAGCCGTCCGACTTGCTCATCAGGTCGTAGCAGATACCCGATTTTTCGTTATAGCCGACGTCGAGCGGCTGGTAGGCCTGCTCCGGAGGCACGAGAAGCGACACGTTCTGAACCGTGTACATCGGGTCGACCGATCTGGCGTTGGTCGAGAGGTTCTCCGGAATGTTCAGGTTGGAGGCCTGCCACCCGTAGCCGATCGACGCGGGCCCCTGCGCCAGGGTGATGCTCGTCAGGCTGATGAGATCCGAACCTGACGTCCGCAGTGTGGCCGTCGGGGGCGGCGCCCCTCTGTCCCATGCGTGCGCGCCGCCCTCGTAGACCAGTTTCTCGAGATGCTCATAGACCGAGCCCGTGGTGAGCGGAGGCGCGTTGTTCTTGATCTCGAGGTCCGGAATCACGAGCGTGCTGCCGTTCGTGCCCAGTGCGGCTGTCCATTCGGTCACTCCCTTCCCGGCGACCCATCCATTGTCGGCATAGAAGATCGCGGTGACCTTCAGCTTTCCACCGCCCGGGACGCCCTTGAAGCTGAGCGGAATGGGATCGCTGTTGGTCCCTTCCGGCAGCGAAAACGTCTTTGAAGGGACCGTCACCTGACTGTCGTAGGTGACGGTGACCACGTAGTGCGTGGCTTGCATCGGGAAGTAATGAAACTGCGAGTCCGGGACGAGGGTGATGTCCAGATCGATCGTCCTCGTCACGGTCGAGGTGTAAACCGGTGCCGCCTCCAGCACCTCGATCATCGTCTGTCCGATCTCCGCCGCGGTGACGACTGCGTTGGTGGCTTCCAGTGCGATGTCAACGAAGGGGATCGCTTCCTCGAGCGCCCCTTGTGCGATAAATTCCAGCAACAACGCCTTCAGGCCCGTCTTCCATAGCAGGGGCGCGATGATATTGGCCAGCTTGAGGAGCACCTCCTTGATTCCGCCGGTCAGGGCATAGTCGATGAGTGCTGCGTCGATCGTTGCCAGGACGCCTAGAATGCCGACATAGAGCTTGTTGTCCTTCAGGAGGCTGGTGACGAATTCGGTATTCATGACAGCCGCGCCCGCGACGAGGGCGACAACCGGAATCGCATGCTCGAACGTCGCCGTCATGAAGATGCCGAGGAGGCAGATGTGCCTGTCGGTATGCCCGGGACCAAAAACGCCGAGCCCCGCGAGATGGACGTTCACCGCGCTGGCCGCTGCCGGAACGGGGAACGTCAGTGTCATGTCCGTGACGTCGATCGGGATGCCGGCGATCTCGTCAATGGGCCCGACCCGATCGAGGTACTTCGTCGTGGAGGTGCCGTTGAAAAGGCCGGGAACCCAGGACGCCGGCCATGAATCCGGCGGCGCGACGGGGGCGCCGCCGGCATCCAGGAATTCGATGTATGCCCCGAGGTGCCTGAGCCACTGGTTCTCCACCGTCACCGACATGTTGCTACCGTCGTAGCTCACGCTGGCGGGATCGACCACGACACCGAGGCCTGGCGTCAGGTTCTTCAATTGCCACTGCGAGTCCTGGTCGCGCTGCCGCGTGCGCCGCTGCAGCGCATGGGCGCCCGCCGCCCCCTGATATTCGCTCGACACGACGCCATCGAGCACTTTCCACAGCGAGCCGCGCAGGTACTCGTCCTGTCTCGACAGCAGGATCGCGATGGGCAGGGTGCCCGACACCGCCAGATTCACCCCCCTCTCGAGCTTTGCCGTGTAGAGCGGCTTGTTGCCGTCGTACACCTGCTCGTTGTTCCAGTCGAGGAGCGGCACCTTTTTTTGCCAATCGTCGCCGGCGTTCAGGATCGCATCCGCCAGGGTGCCGCCATCACGCTGGATCGCGGCCTTGATGCAGTTCTCCTTGATGTAGGCAGGAATGGCGCCGCCGTTGTCGCTGCTCAGGTTCAAGAGGCTCGGGTGGTGGAAGAGCACGGCGACCGCTGCCTCCATCGCGTCGCTGTAACTGTCCACGTGATCCGGAAAGTCCGAGTCCAGCATCAGGGGCTTGAGATCGTCCGACGTGACGCCGTACCGCGCGAGCTTGAAGCGAGTCGCGGCCAGCACGTCCTTGCCGCGCGTCTTCATCGCTTCGCGCGCGGCTGCCCTTCCGGCCTTGGGGACGTGCAGGTACATGGCAATGGTCTTGCCGGGCGCGTCGTCGCGCGTCCCCGTGGAAACCGTGATCAGTGCCGGCCGGTTCGAGGGAACGGGGAGATCCTCGATGTAATGCGTGACGTGCGCCTGCGGGAGCAACTTCAGGAACGGCGTGTCCTGACTTGCCCGGGCGCGGGTCTCCGGCGTGTGACGTTTGAGCTGATACTTCCGCAGGTTCGCGTGCAGGAGCACGTCGTCCGGGTTTCGGCAATGCGCCAGGTTGAAATGCAGCGTGCGCGTCTCGGTGGGGCCGGGCAGTGTATCCGCATGCGGGTTGGGCGACATGGCATTCTCCTGGTTCATCGTTCTTTTCTTGCGAATAACCGTGCTCGACGAGAGCGTCTCCGCCGGGTTGGGCGTCTTTGCTATCAAGCGTTGTCGCCGTAATGCCATTCGGTCATGGGCGCGCCGTCGGCGTTCCACATCGTGCCGGTGCAGGGCCCTGTCTGGCCGCTCGGGCACGTCGCCCCATCCGTGTCCGTCGACGTCAGCGTGGCCCCGTAACTGATTGGGCGGCCATCCTCCCGCCCGCCCTGGACCGTCAACGTGCCGCTGGCCGTGCTAACGGCCGCTCCCGCGAAATTCACCCCACGCGCGCTCGTGGATGAAAAAATGGCGCCCTGAAGACACGCCTTCGCAAACGAATTCGCGCGCTGCTGATTCCCCGTAGACAGATCGGTGCCGGTGAAATTGGCGTTGACCAGGCATGCCCCGTCGAATGTGACACCTACCGCGTTCTTCTCGCGAAGGCTCGAGAAGTCAGCCGCGACGAGGTACGCACCGGTGAAATCCGCGAGCATGATGTTTGCGCCGGCCAGCGTCGCGCCGTTTCCGTACAAGTAGCAATATGGCATCTGGGCATACGACATATCCGCGTTGCTGAACGTGGCATTCATCAGGTTCGCACCGGTCAGGTTGCAGCGGTGCGTGCCGTCCGGCGTCGAAAAGGTTGCGTTGTCGAACTTGGCATCCTCCAGGTTCGCGTTCACCAGCGTGGCGCCCCCAAGCTGGGCGAAGGACAGGTCCGCGTAGCGCATGCTCAGGGGGCTCGCGATCGAGAATTGCAGGCCGGTCAGGACGGCATACTGGGCGATCAGTCCATCGAGTTGCCCATCGGAAATCGAACTTCCGGGCTTGTCGGGATCGGGCCTCATGAACGAGGCGCCGTCCATCTGCGCGTAGCTCCAGTCGTAGATGTCGTCGTGTTCTTCGTCGAACGAGTGCGTGAGGACCTTGTTCACGCGGGCATTCGTGAAAACGGTCCGGTTATCGGGCGACCGGGTGATGCGGATGGGTCTGGTGGGATCCTTGAGTGTCGCCAGGGACAGGTCGGCGCCGGTCAGGTCAGCACCTTGGAGGTTGCAATTATCGAGGACGGCATCCGCGAAATTGCACCCTTTCAGGCTGGCGCCGCTTAGATCGACGTCCTTCAGCGACGCGTTGCGAAAGTTTGCGGAATCCAGCACGCGGCCGGCGAGGGTGCTGCCATCCAGCACAGTGCCCGAGAAATTCGAGATGCCCGAGAACGTGACATTGCTCAGATTGCAGTTCGTCAACCGAACGTCAGAAAAATCTGCATTCCTAAGAAACAGATACCAGAAATCGACATTATCGTGCGAGTGCTTGTAGAGGCCCGATTCACCCGGGAGGTTCTGGTATGCAGTGATGGCCTGGGATGTGTTGGCTCCCAACACGGCCATCGTCGGATCCTGCCAATTGACCACGTTATCCAGGCTGTCCATCGACAGTACGCCGCCAATCGACCCGTTCTCGATGAATTCCATCCAGATGGCATTCTTTGCCGGCGGGATGCCGTACGGGTCCTGGCTCGCCAGCGCGAGCGTCGGAGGCGTGTCCGGCGAGGTGAGCGCAGTATTGGCGGAGCCGTTGTGGGTAACGTCCCACAGTGTGCCGTCACAAGCCAGCCACTTCCCGTCGAGCATCGATTGAACCTGGAGCGAGTTGTGGGTGCCGTTGTTGAAAGGCGGGTTGGGGGTGAACGTATCCCCCAGATAGAAAGCGAACACGGCCGCCTTTCTGATGCCATCTTCATCGATTTGCTGACACATCAGCGAATCACCGTTGCGGCGCACGATCCAATAGTAGGTGAACCCCAGGATGGTGATGGTCTGATAGAGGCTGTAGCAGCCGATGTACTTTTTCACGGAGTTCGGGTCGACCATCTCGGTTTCCTCGTCTGATTTGCCACATGCAGTCAGATCCAGCGTCGCGATTTCCACGCCGCTAGCGAAAAATCCATGATCCAGCATCACGCATGACGAACCGGCCATCTGGTTTTTGACGACGGGGCCTGAAACGCTGCGTAAGCCACATAACCGGGAGAAGTACGCGGCGAAAACCGTCTCCGTTTGCAATGTTATTCAGGTGGAGCGCATACCGGCATCCTCTTCCTGTTTTATTTTCGCGTTCTTTTTCCGGTCACAACAGTAGACCACCGGGATTTAATCGTCACCTGTATTCTTTGACAGGAGGCACCAATTCAATCAATCTCGCTATCACGAAAATTGAACAATCCGCTCGATCGTTTTATCGGCATAAAAATCACTGCATTTCGTAATGAATTGGCTCACCCTATAATTCCTCGTTTATCGAAAACGATTTCAGGCGATGCTCTTCGGTTTCAGAGGATGCGTTACGAGAAAGGGGGCGGAGATAGTAAATCTTCCTTATCGCAATAGTGTGACTGCGATACCAAGCTCAGATCGGCAGATCGCGTTGAGCAGTGCAGTCGACCGGCGTCCGCCTCGTGCAGGTGAGGGGGGCTACCTTCTGTTCCGACCGCCTTTTACGCGTCTTTCAGCCAGGGCATTTCCACGGGTGACACGACCAGTTGCCGGAATTCGCGTTTCAGATCGAAGATGAATCCGACCAGAATCATCGACTCGGCGTAAGGAATCGGAAAGACATGCGGATTTTCCGGAGTGCGCAGGGGACGCTCGGGCGTGTCCGCTGCCGCCGCGGCGTTCTCGCGAACGCTTTCCAGTTCGTCGGCCATGGCCGGGTCACCGACTTTCAGCACGCGGCTACGCAGGTCGCTGAAGGGCTCGATGCGCGCAGCGTCTTCGTGGTATTCGGGCACTTCATAAACGAACCAGGACATTTTTGTCTCCCATGAGAAGGGGCGCTATTCTAACGCTGCTACGGAACGTGAGTTGGAATAGGCACTGACTTCGCTCAATGCAGATCAGGCGATAAGTAGAGAACCCCGAATTGTTCCGCCAACTGCGCGAGCCGCCGATCGCGCGTCCAAAGCCAGGTGCTCGGGGTCAACAGCACCGACGCCAGCAGCGTGCAATCCACCGCGCCGCATCCGCGTCCATACAGCCGTTCCCGCTCGATCCAGTCCGCTACTTCGCTTGGCGTCGCGAGGCGCGTTTGGCGCAATAGCGCGAGATCTCCCAGCGTTCGGGCCCGCGGTTCGGGCGGCGTCCCGCACGTCAGTTCGAGCAGCACGAGTGGATGCGTCAAGACGTCATCGAGGCGCAGCAACTGGATAAGCGCTGGTAGCGGCCGCCGGAAGTGCTCGGCCCAGACGGACGTGTCGACCAGAACGCTCATCGGGCAGCCGCCTCCGGGTTGCGGCGCGGCACATCCGGCATGTCGGGCGCGTGACCGCCAAGCGCGGCAAGGCGTTGGCCGGCCCGGACACGCACGAACGTTTCCAGTGCGGCCCGGAACAGGTCTGCCGGCGGCATGCCAGGCTCGGCGAGTTCGAGTGCGCGTGCATAGAGAGTGTCGTCGACGGTGACGGTGGTACGCATGATGGCTCCTTTGATGCGATTACGCATCAATTTTAGCATCAATTCGAAAGCGGTCCAGTCGTTGATAGGGTTGGCGAAATTCGTCACGGCGTTGCCGGTGCTGGCATGGGCAGCGGACTCGATCTGCATGGTCAATACGTTGCGCACCATCCAGGCTCGAGCGGCTTTCCCGCACACCAAGGCAGCCGCGAGAGTGTCGTCGAGCTTGTCGCGCGACCAAGGTAATTGTGCAACGGGCTGCTGCACAAATTCCGGCCGCGGAAAGCGGTCGCGCCCAAAGGCAAATTATCTCGACGCAGCCGGTAACTGGCATGCGCGGCTGGCGCGAAGCTCAATTTCGGCACCGACCCCATTTTTGTGATAATAGTTATTATGTAAAATTGTGTTCGTACTCCGGCATACACAGTCTCCGCGGCAACACCCGCACCATTCAACACATCGTCGCTCCATCTCCACGACCTCCCGCATCCCCCACAAGCAGCTCATTCAACACGCGCGCGTCCACTTGCCGCTCCAGCGCCAGGCACGTGTCGCTCAACGCTTCGACCCGTGCTCGCTCGAGCGTCATACCCGCCAGCGCACGAAACTTCGCCAACAGTGCTGCATCGGACAGCGGATTGCGCGGGTCGCCGAGCGCGATCGGCACGTGACACGATTCCCACCGTCCGTCCGCGCGATACAGGATCACCGTCGGCTCGTCGAGATCGCGTAACGCCGGATCGATCTCGATCGCGATGCGCGCAAGCAGCGCCGTGATGCGCGAATCGGTGCGCCTGTCATCCCGATAAACACCGATCCCCGTGTCGCCGTACGCAAAGGCCGCCGCAACGGCGTACGGCAGGCTCATCTGCGCCGACGACAGCGTCGACAGGTCGCGGCCGCCGCACATCCGGGCAACGAACGCACTCGCCCGCACGATCACCCGTTCGATTTCATCGGCCTCGAACGTGCGGCCGTCCGCAAGCTGCAGCGCCGCGTCGACCGCCGCATGCGCGCTGCGGCACGACGCGTGCGGCTTGATCGAGCAGCGCATCATCTTCCAGTGCGCACCGAGGCCGTCGGTCAATGCGTCGGGCGCATGCGATTGAGCGGCGAACGTGTTGAAGAAACCGCCCCATACATCGTCGAATACTCTTGCCGGGCCGCTTACGCCTTCGCGTGCCAGCAGCGCCGCGAGCACGCCGCCTTCCGCCGCACGCCCGGCATGCAGCCGCTTCGTCTGCGATCCGTCGTGGATGAATCCCCACAGGCCACCAGAGAAACTCGCCGCATGGCCGAGCGCGTCGCGCGTGCGCGCGGCATCGAGTCCGAGCACGCGTGCGCTTGCCGCTGCCGCGCCGAACACGCCGCAACTGAGCGTCGAGTGCCAGCCCGCACCGTTGTGGGTCGAGTAGCCGCCGGCCGCTTCCAGCACGCGCCGGCCGACGTCGTAGCCGAGTGCGATCGCCGCCACGCACTCCCGACCTGTCACAGGACGGTCCGTGCACGACAGCGCGGCGAGCACGGCCGGCAGTACGACCGCGCCCGAATGATCGCAACCGCCGGCATCGTCGAGCTCGAGCGCGTGCGCGGCGATCCCGTTGACGAACGCCGCGTCGCGTGCCCCTGCCCTGCACCGCGTGCCCCACAGCGACGCGCCGCCGCGCGCGACGGCACCGGTCAGCGCGCGTGCGCTGCGCGTCTCGACGGCCGACGTGCCAGCCAGTGCGGCACCGAACGTATCGAGCACGTGCCGCGTGGTTTTCGCGACGACATCGTCAGGCACCGCGGCAGCGGGCGTCTGCGCGACGAACGTCGCGAGCCGCGTGGCGCGCGTTTCGCTATCCATCGTCATCGCGCCGACTCCTCTGCCACGCAACGTGCAAACACGTCGACCGGATGGTCCGGCTCGTTGGCGCTCACGTGCTCGCGCCACCAGCGTGCGACGTCGCGTCCGGTCGCAAACCAGACGTCACCGGCATCACGCAGGTGGGCCAGCAACGCACGCAGCAGGTCGATCCGCCCCGCCGTACCGATGATCTCGGGATGCAGGCGCAGCACGCAGCACAGCCCGAAGCGCCGAAACCCATCGACGTCGCACCGCCAGTTATCGAGCACGTCGCGGTACGCGGCGATGCGCGGCTGACCGGCCGGCACGGGCGGCGACAGGTTGAATTCGAAGTACGGCGCGTCCTCGAGTTCGTAGTGCAGCGGCAGCTCGACGAGCCGCAGGGCGTCCGTGCGCCGGTCGCCGCGCGGATGCAGGTACGGCACATCGTCGCCGCGCCACGACGACGACCACGTGAAGCCTTCCGCCACGAGAAAGTCCGCAAAACCGTCGGCCCAGTTGCCCGTGAACGAGCGAAAGCCTTCGACGCGGCAGCCGGTGGCGTCCGCGAGCGCCGCCCGCCCGGCGCGGCACGCATCGATCTGCGCGGCAAGCGGCAGCGCGTCGAAATCCTCGCAGCGAAAACCGCTCACGCCGAGCTCGTGCCCCGCGGCCGCGATCGCACGCACGGCGTCGCCATGCGTCTGCGCGACGCGGCCCGGCACGAACCAGCTCGTCGGTACGCGAAACTCGTCGAACGCCGCGAGCAGCCGGTCGACGCCGCGCGTCGCGCCGTAGCGCCATACCGACAGCGATTTTTCACGGCCGACGATACGCGGTTCGCGCGTCTGGATACCGTGAACGTCGTTGAAGTCGACCGTGATCGCGACCGCGCATCGCGCGCCGTCCGGCCAGGAACAAGATGCCTTCACATGCCGCTCCGTTGCATGGGACGCGTGCTTCGCGCGTGTTGCTCGAGCCACCAGTCGGCCACGTCGCGGCAGCGGGCGAACCACACGCCGTCGTGCGCGCGCATGTGGCCGAGCCACGCCTCCAGCAGCGCGATGCGCCCCGGCTTGCCGCAGACTTTCGGGTGCAGCAGCGTCGTCAGGCACAGCCCTTCGCGGTAGACGCCATCGAATTCGCGGGTCCAGTTGTCGAGCGTCGCATCGTAGCCGGCGATCCGGTCGAGTCCGGCCGGATAGTCGGGGTTGCGGTGATACGCAAGCGACGCGTAATCGTCGGTCTCCCAGCGGCCGGGAATCTCGACGAGCGGCGGCTCGCCGTCCGCGCTGGGCAGCAGGTACGGACGGTCGTCGCCACGCATCGAGCTCGAATAGCGCACGCCCGCTTCGCGCAGCACCGCAACCGTCGCATCGCTCCAGTCGCCGGACGGCGTGCGGAACCCGACCGGCCGCACGCCGAGCGTACGTGCGAAGACGTCGGCCGACTGCGCCATGATCTCGCGCTGTCGCTCGGGCTCGAGCGTCCAGAACGCTTCGTGCCGGTAGCCGTGGTAACCGATCTCGTGGCCGCGCTCGACGATTGCCGCGCATTGCGCGGGCCAGGTCCGCGCGACCCACGCGGGCACGAAGAACGTCGCGGGCAGGCCGAACGACGCGAGCATGTCGAGCAACCGCCCGAGCGCACGCCAAGGCCCGTAGCTGCCGAGCGTGAAATACGCGGGGTTGCGCCAGATCGACCCGTTCAGCATCGCGTCGCCGGTCGGCCCGTCGAGATCGAATGCGAGCGCGACGCACGCGCGCTTCGCGTCCGGCCAGCGGGGAGCGAGGTCCGTCATCGCTCGCTCAGCGAGTCGCGTTGATCGTCGCCTTCGCCACCGCGTGCTCCTGCAGCCCCCATTTCGCGAGCAGCTTCTGGTACGAGCCGTCCGCGATCAGCTGGTTGAGCGCCGTCGTCAACGCGCCGCTCAGCGCGGTATTGCTCTTCGCGACGCCGATGCCCGTGTATTGCGACAGGAACGGCTTGCCGACGGGGGCATACGCGTTCTGCTCGAGGCTGTTCTGGTACGGCAGCGTCTCGCCGCCCTGCACAGCCGCGTCGATGCGGTTCTGGCGCAACTGCATCCGCGCGTCCGACGAGCCGTCGGTACCGACGACGATGATCGCCGGCTTGCCGGCCTTCACGCAGTTCTCCGCGCTCCACGCGGTGGTGTTGTCGGGGAACGACGTGCGCCGGCTCGAGCCGACGCGCTTGCCGCACAGCGCGCCCATCTGCGCGAACTCGCCGGCGCGTGTCTTCAACGTATAGAACTGCGGGCCCGTCTCGATGTAGTCGACGAACGTCACCGCATCGCGGCGCGTCGGCAAGTCGGTCATGCCGGACAGGATCATGTCGACGCGTTGCGTCGCGACCGCGCTCATCATCTGGTCGAAGCTCGTTTCGACCCAGTTCAGTTTCGCGCCCATCTTCGCGGCGAGCGCTTCGCCGAGATCGACGTCGAAGCCGGCCAGCTTGTCGGTCGCCGGATCCTTGTATTCGAACGGCGGGTAGTTCGGTACGATCGCGACGTTCAGCGTGCGTTTCGCGTTCGCGGATTGCGCGGCGGCGAACGGTGCATGAAGCGCGAGTGCGCCGAATGCGACGGCGGCCAGCGTGCGGGTCAGGACGGATGCTTTCATGGGATGTCGCCTTGTCATGATGGAGTAGTGAGGTGCTACGCCGCGCTCGTCGGCGGCTCGATCGTTCGGGCGCGGTAAAACGGGGCGCCCGGCCCGGTCATGCAATCACGGCGGAGATGAACTCGCGCGTGCGCGCGTGCGTCGGCGCGGACAGCACCTGATCGGGCGGCCCGCTCTCGACGATCCGGCCGCCGTCCATGAACACGACGCGGTCGGCCACCTCGCGCGCGAAGCCGAGCTCGTGCGTGACGACGATCATCGTCATCCCGCTCTTCGCGAGATCGCGCATCACGGCCAGCACTTCACCGACGAGTTCGGGGTCGAGGGCCGATGTCGGTTCGTCGAACAGGATCAGCTGCGGATGCATCGCGAGCGCCCGCGCGATCGCGACGCGCTGCTGCTGGCCGCCCGACAGCTCGACCGGAAACGCGTCGCACTTGTGCGCGAGGCCGACGCGCGCGAGCAGCGCGCGCGCTTCCTCCTCCGCTTGCGCGCGGCGGCGCTTGAGCACCTGCACGGGGCCTTCGGTCACGTTCTCGAGCGCGGTCTTGTGCGGAAACAGGTTGAAGCGCTGGAACACCATGCTCGTCGCCAGCCGCTGGCGCGCGATCTGGCGCTCGGACAGTTCGTGGAGCCGGTCGCCGGCGCGGCGGTAGCCGGCCAGTTCGCCGTTGACCCACAGCGCGCCGGCGCTGATCGTCTCGAGCTGGTTGATGCAGCGCAGGAACGTGCTCTTGCCGGAACCCGACGGCCCGATGATGCACAGCACTTCGCCTGGCGCGACGTCGAGCGTGATGCCGTGCAGCGCCTGGAAATCGCCGTACGACTTGCGTACGTCGACCGCGCGAACGACCGCGTTCGTCATGACGTTCTCCCGATGGTTGAGGGTCGTGTCGTTCATTTGCGGCCCGCCGCCCTGCCCGCGCCGCGCGCGAAACGCCGCTCGACGCGCGCCTGCGCGAGCGACAGCACGGTGACGACCGCGAGATACCAGATGCCCGCGACGATCAGCAGTTCGATCACGCGGGCGTTCGCGTAATAGATGTTCTGCGCGTTGTGCAGCATCTCCGCGTACTGCACGACGCTCGCCAGCGACGTCAGCTTGACCATGCCGATCAGCTCGTTGCCGATCGGCGGCACGATCACGCGCATCGCCTGCGGCAGGATGATCCGACGCAGCGCCTGCAGGCGCGCCATGCCGATCGATTTCGCGGCCTCGTACTGGCCCGTGTCGACCGACAGCAGCCCTGCCCGCACGACTTCCGACGTGTAGGCACCCTGATTGATGCCGAGCCCGAGCACCGCCGCGAGGAACGGCGTCATCACGTCGACGGTCCGGTATTCGGCGATACCCGGGATGCCGAGCGTCGGAAACACGAGCGCGAGGTTGAACCACAGCAGCAGTTGCAGGATCACCGGCGTGCCGCGGAACAGCCAGATGTAACCCTGCGCGATCGCGCCGAGCACCGGATTCGACGACAGCCGCATCACCGCGGTGACGACCCCGAGCACGATGCCGAGCGTCATCGCGAGGACGGTCATCACGATCGTGTTGCCGAGCCCCGTCAGGATCGAATGCGCGGTCAGGAACTGGCCGACGACGCGCCATTCGATCTGTCCGCGCGCGAACGCGACCGCCACATACGCGAGCGCGGCAATGATCGCAATCGACGCGACATAGCGGCCCCAGTAGCGCCGGCGCACGCGAACGAGCCCGGCGATATCGTCGGCCGGTCGAGCAGCCGGCCCCGGTGCGCCGTCGAGACGGCTCGAATCGGATGCGCTCAGCATGACGGCCCCCGGTAGTCGGCGGCCCACGCGGCCTGGCGTTCGATCGCGGCGCTCAAGCGGCCGATCTGCTCGTGCACGCGCGCGGGCGACGTGCCGCCCGCCCCGCCGCGGGCGGCGACGGCCGCGTCGAGCGTCAGATGCGCGCGCACCGCGGCGGCGAGGCGCGTGTCGACGGCCTGCAACTGTTCGGCGCTCGCGTCGGCGAGCTCGATGCCGTCGCGCTCGCATGCCCGCACGAGCGTGCCGGTGATTTCGTGCGCTTCGCTGAACGGCACGCCGGTCAGCGCAAGCCAGTCCGCGACCTCGGTCGCGAGCGTGAAGCCGAGCGGCGCCTGGCGACGCATCTCGTCGACGTTCACGCGCATCGTGCGGATCATCCCCGCCATCGCGGGCAGCACGAGTTCGAGCGTATCGATCGAATCGAACGCGGCGATCTTGTCTTCCGCGAGATCGCGGTTGTACGCGAGCGGCAGCGACTTCAGCGTCGCGAGCAGGCCCGTCAGGTTGCCGATCAGGCGCCCTGCCTTGCCGCGCGTGAGTTCCGCGATGTCGGGGTTCTTCTTCTGCGGCATGATCGAGCTGCCCGTCGCGTAGCCGTCGTCGAGTTCCACCCAGCGGAATTGCCGCGACGTCCACAGGATCACTTCTTCCGACAGGCGGGACAGGTTCACGGCCAGCATGCTCGTGACGAACACGAATTCGGCGACGTGATCGCGCGCGGCCACCGCGTCGATCGAGTTCTCGCACGGCGCGTCGTAACCGAGCTCCTGCGCGGACAGCTCGGGCCGCACGCAAATCGCCGAGCCCGCGAGCGCCGCCGCGCCGAGCGGCGAGCGCGCGGTGCGGCGGTCCCAGTCGACCAGGCGGTCGGCGTCGCGATACAGCGACTGCGCGTGCGCAAGCAACTGATGGCCGAACACGATCGGCTGAGCGGGCTGCAGATGGGTGAATCCGGCGGTCACCGTGTCGACGTGCCGGCTCGCCTGGCCGACCAGCGCATCCTGCAGATCGAGCACGCCGCGCACGAGCTGGCGCGCCTTGTCGCGCAGGTACAGGCGCAGGTCGTTCGCCGCCTGGTCGTTGCGCGAGCGCCCGGCGCGCAGCTTGCCGCCCAGCGCCGGCAGCCGCTGCGTGAGTACGCGCTCGAGGAAGGTGTGCACGTCCTCGTCGGCAAGCGACGGCACGATCGCACCGGCCGCGTAGTCGCGCGCGATGCCGTCCATCGCGGCCAGCAGTTGCGCGAGTTCGTCGTCGTTCACGATGCCGGCGCGGTTCAGCTCGCGCGCATGGGCGCGGGAACCCGCGAGGTCGTACGGCACGAGGCGGAAGAAACTCGGATCGGAGCGCGACAGGTTCTGCAGCGCATCGGACGGTTTCGACTGGAAGCGGCCGCCCCACAGGCGCTCGATCGGTTCGGTAAGGCTCATTGCGGTCGACCTCGACTCGGTTGGATTGCTCCCACTGTAGGCATTCAATTTTTTTTGTTGTAGCGAGAAATTGAATCCGCTTTAATGAAATTTTTCTCAGCACCGTCGCCTCTGACGGGTTCGCCGATGCGCAACCGCCTGCCCCCGCTGAACCCGCTTCGCGCGTTCGAAGCCGCCGCCCGGCGCGGCAGCGTGTCGGCCGCCGCCGACGAACTGCACGTGACCGCGAGCGCGGTCAGCCACCAGATTCGCATTCTCGAGAGCACGCTCGGTGTCGCGCTATTCATCAGATCAAAGGCGCGCGTGAAGCTCACGCCCGAAGGCGAGGCGTTGCTGGAGCCGGTTGGCGCCGCGTTCGACATGATCGCGAACGCCACCGTCAGGCTCGATTCGCCGGTGGCCGCCGGCGATCTCGTCGTATCGACGCCGCTGTCGCTGACGTCGCGCTGGCTCGCCCGGCACATCGGCGATTTTCTCGAGCGCTACCCGGGGATCCACCTGAAAGTGATTCCGTCGAACGACGATCGCGAGACCTATTCGCCCGACGTCGACGTATGCATTCGCTACGGGGAAGGCAACTGGCGGAACCGGCGCGTCGAGCTGCTCGCGCATCCGGCGCTGTTCCCGGTCGTGAGCCCGGCGTTGATGAACGGGCCCGGTGCGATCCGCAAGGTGCAGGATCTCGCGGGACGCACGCTGTTCTGCGAGCATGCGGGATCGTGGATGCGCTGGCTGGCGGAAGCAAATGCGGACATGCTGCCGGGCATCCGCATTCTGGAAATCGGCAACGCACACATCGGTGTCGAAGCCGCCGTGCACGGGCAAGGTGTCGCGCTCGGCGACAGCCTCTCGGTAGCCGACGACCTGATCGACGGCACGCTCGTGCGGCCGTTCAGCGCGGCGGTGCCGTCGCGTCATGCGTACTATCTGGTCACGCGTCACGAGCTGGCCGATTCGCCGCTCGTGACCGCGTTCCGGACGTGGCTGCGCGCCCGCCTGGCATGACGCGCGTGCGCGCGGCAGGGGGGACTCAGGCAACGAGACTCGCGAGGTCGTCCCACACCATCACGATGTTCTGCGATCGCCAGATCGGCCCCGCATCGACATACTCGCCGGCCAACCGGCCGTTCAGCGACGCGTAGAAGGCGATCGCGGCGTCGTTGCCCTTGACGACACTCAACGCCGCGCCCCGATACCGCATCCGGTCCAGATGCGTCGCGAGTTGCGCGAGCAGCGCGCGGCCGATGCCGCGACGCTTGAATTCGGGATCGACATACAGGAACTTGATCTCGCCACGGCCGCCGAAGATCGGTTCCGACGGCGCGCCGGCCGCGCCGATGCCGACGATCCTGCTGCCGGCTTGCGCAACGAGCACCAGCTGGTCGCTGTCGCTCGACGCGAGCTTTTCCCGCCATTTCACGCCGCGATAGCGCTCGTCGAGGACGGCATGCGCTTGCGCCGGTGCGAGATCGCGATAGGTATGCCGCCAGACCATGACGTGAAAATCGGCGATCGCCTGCGCGTCGTCGACGCTGGCGGACCTGATGGATATTCCGGACATGGAAGACTCTCTCGGGCGGCTCGGCACGCGCGGGCGCGGTGCATACGCCGGGGATTGTCGACGATCCGTGCGGCGATGTCAGCACCCCGCCGGCATCGCGGATCAGCGCGCCACGGCTTCCGTATTCCGGATGCTACCGAGGAACCGCGTCAGCTCCACCGTCTGCGGCCGCTCGAAGATGTCTTCCGACGTGCCGCTCTCCCACACCCGTCCCTGGTGCATGAAGACGATCCTGTCGCTCACCGCACGCGCGAAGTTCATCTCGTGCGTGACCATGATCAGCGTCATGTCCTCGCGCGCGAGCTGCGCGACGACGCCCAGCACCTCGCCGACGAGCTCGGGATCGAGCGCCGACGTGATTTCGTCGCACAGCAGCACGCTCGGCTTCATCGCGAGCGCACGCGCGATGGCCACGCGCTGCTGCTGGCCGCCCGACAGCTGTTCCGGAAACGCGTCGAACTTGTCGCCGAGGCCGACGCGCTCGAGCATCAGTTCCGCGATCGCGCGCGCCTGCTGGCGGTGCGCCTTCTTCACGACGGACTGCGCGAGCATCACGTTTTGCCCGGCGCTCAGATGCGGAAACAGGTTGTATTGCTGGAACACCATCCCGACCTTGAGCCGCAGCGCACGCAGGTCCGCATGCCGTGCATCGACGCGTTCGCCGTCGATCGAGATCGTGCCGGCGTCGATGCTCTCGAGCCCGTTGAGCGTGCGCAGCAGCGTGCTCTTGCCCGAGCCGCTGCGGCCGATGATCGAGACGACCTGCCCGCGCTCGACGGAGAAATCGATGCCCTTGAGCACATGATGGGTGCCGAAGTTCTTTTCGAGACCACGGGTTTCAACGAGCGGCATGCCATCTCCTTTGCAACGTGCGCGCGTAACGGGTAAGCGGATAACAGAGTGCGAAATAGATCAGCGCGACGAGGCCGTATACGATGAACGGCCGGAACGTCGCGTTCGAGATCGCGGTGCCGACCTTCGTCAGCTCGGTGAAGCCGATGATCGACACCAGCGCCGTATCCTTCACGGCCTGCACGCCGAAGCCGACGGTCGGCGCCACCGCGATGCGCGCGGCCTGCGGCAGGATCACGTGACGCAACTGCTCGACGTAGCTCATCGCCAGGCTCGCCGACGCCTCCCACTGCCCTTTCGGCACGGCCTCGACGCAGCCGCGCCAGATTTCGGCGAGGTAGGCGCTGGTGAAGAACGTGAGGCCTGCGGTGGCCGCGACCCACGGAGGCACGTCGAACCCGACGAGCGGCAGGCCGAAGAACACGATGAACAGCTGCATCAGCAGCGGGGTGCCCTGGAACACCTCGATATAGAGCTTCGCGCAGCCGCGCAGCACGACCGAATTCGATACGCGCATCACGAGCAGCCCGAGGCCGACGAGGCCGCCGGACAGGAACGACACGATCGACAGCACGATCGTCCAGCGCGCGGCCAGCAGCAGGTTCGCGAGAATCTGCCCGAACGTGAAATCGGTCATCGCGCACCTCGCACGCGACGCGAGAACAGGCGCCGCCCCATCGAGCCGAGCGTCGCGCGCAGCAGCAGCGCCATCGCCAGATACGCGAGCGTGATCACGAAGTACGTCTCGAACGCGCGGAAGTTGCGCGACTGAATGTAGCCCGCCGCATAGGTCAGATCGGCCACCGAGATCTGCGACACGACCGCCGAACCGAGCATCGTGATCACGATCTGGCTCGAGAGCGCCGGAAACACCTTGGCGAGCGCCTGCGGCAGCACGACGTGGCGCAGCATCTGCGCGCGGGACATCGCAAGCGCGGATGCCGCTTCCAGATGCCCCTTCGGCACGGCGCCGACGCCCGCGCGCACGATCTCGACCGAGTACGCGCCGAGATTGAGCGTCATCGCCAGAATCGCGGCCGTGTACTCGCCGATGTGCACGCCGAGCGCCGGCAAGCCGAAGAAGATAAAGAACAGCTGGACGACGAATGGCGTATTGCGAATCGCCTCGACGTACGCGCCGATCAGCGGGCGCAGCCGCACGGCCGCGCGCGCATCGGCGCTGTACGCGGCCGCGCCGAGCACGCCGAGCGCGACGCCGAGTACGGTTGCGACCGCGGTCAGCGCGAGCGTGATCGCCGCGCCGCTCGCGAACACGCCGGCGTAATCGGCGAGCTCGCCGAATTGAAGCTGGTAGCTCATGGGAAGTGAATGGATTCGGGTTCGGACAACGACGCCCGCCGCGCCGGGCATGCCGGCCGCGGCGGCGCGTCAGGCGACTCTGCGCTGCGTCACAGTCCGGCCGGCAACGGCTGGCCGAGCCACTTCTTCGACATCGCGCCGAGCGTGCCGTCCTGCTTCGCATGCGCGATCGTGTCGTCGATCTTCGCGAGCAGGCGCGGTTCGTTCTTGTTGACGCCGACGAAGCACGGCGAATTCTTGATCACGAACTTGACCTCGGGCCGGCGCGGCGGGTTCTTCGCGAGAATCGCCGCCGCGACGATGTTGCCGGCGGCGATCAGTTGCACTTGCCCCGACAGGAACGCCTGGATCGTCGCGTTGTTGTCCTCGAAGCGCTTGATCGTCGCGTTCGGCGCGAGCTGCGACAGCGCGATCTCCTCGAGCGCGCCGCGCGTGGCGCCGACCGTCTTGCCGGTCAGGTCGGCCGGCGCGCTCACTTTCAGGTCGGACGGCCCGAACACGCCCTGGAAATACGGCGCATATGCGGTCGAGAAGTCGATGACCTTCTCGCGCTCCGGTGTCTTGCCGAGCGACGAGATCACCATGTCGACCTTGTTGGTCGTCAGGTACGGAATCCGGTTCGCGCTGTTCACGGGCACGAGCTTCAGCTTGACGCCGAGCGATTTCGCGAGCAGTGCGGCCATGTCGATGTCGTAACCCTGCGGCTGCATGTCCGTGCCGACCGAGCCGAACGGCGGATAGTCCTCAGGCACCGCGACGCGCAGCGCGCCGTTTTTCGCGATGGTGTCGAGCGCGTCGGCATGCGCCGGTGCGGCGGCGCACAGCACCATCACGGGTGCTGCGATCAGCGCAGCCAGCCAGGTGCGTCGGGGAAACGGTCGGATCGTCGGGCTCACGGTGAATCTTCCTTGTCTGGTATGTCGTCGGGCAGCGCGCAACCGTTGCGCGGCCTCGGCAACTCCAGCAAAAACCGGGCCATTGCCGCGCAATGCCTGTCGCAGCGGCACTTGAAGGAAATGTCGGCGAACCGGATTCCTCATTTCGGTGCATGAGCCGGCGCGGGCAGCAGCGGTTGCCCATTCGCAGCGCGCACCGGCGCACCAAATTATCCAATCGGTACACCCCGCGAATCGGGGAACGGTGTGTCGGACGCCTGACGGTTTCCGCGCATCGAGCCGGCACGCGCGGGAGGTGGAATCGAAGAAATGGAATCGAAGGCCGCACACGCGCGATGCACGGCGTCCCTCGAGCCGTGCAGGCTGCTCGCTTTGCGGCGTCATCGTGGCCGTGGCCCGTATGCACGGATTCAAGCAGGTCCAGTCGAAATTTGCATGCCGTTTGTGATCGGAATTACGGCCGAATACGTTCGCGACGTACCGTGCCTTTCGCCACGATCGGTCAAGCGCGATCAGGATGGCCGTGCTTGATTCCGCGCGCGGGCTCGCCGGGACCGGTGATACCCGATCGTCTCGCGATCGGGATCAATCCAATCACATTAGTGCGCGAGGATGCAGTCATGGCATCGATTCCCGAACCGTCGACAACCGGTGACACCAACAAACGCAGCTGGCTCGAATCGCACGAAGCCGGCTATCACAAGACCCTCGGCAATCGACAGGTGCAGATGATCGCGATCGGCGGGGCGATCGGCACGGGGCTGTTTCTCGGGGCCGGCGCCCGGCTGCAAGCTGCCGGACCGGCGCTCGCGATCGTCTATCTGGTGTGCGGCGCCTTCTCGTTCCTGATCCTGCGCGCACTCGGCGAACTCGTGATGCATCGCCCCAGCAGCGGCAGCTTCGTGTCGTACGCACGCGAATTCCTCGGCGAAAAGGCCTCGTTCGTCGCCGGCTGGATGTACTTCCTGAACTGGGCGATGACCGGCATCGTCGACATCACCGCGGTCGCGCTCTACATGCATTACTGGGCGCCGTTCGCGGCCGTGCCGCAGTGGATCTTCGCGCTCGCCGCACTCTGCATCGTCGCGACGATGAATCTGATCGGCGTGAAGTGGTTCGCCGAGATGGAGTTCTGGTTCGCGCTGATCAAGGTGGCCGCGATCGTGCTGTTTCTCGTGATCGGCTCCGCGATCCTCGGCACGGGCATGCCTATCGCCGGCCATGACACCGGCCTGCATCTGATCACCGACAACGGCGGGTTCTTTCCGCATGGGCTGATGCCGGCGCTGGTGCTGGTGCAGGGGGTGGTGTTCGCATTCGCCGGCGTCGAGCTGGTCGGCACGGCCGCCGGGGAATGCAAGGACGCGCGCAAGGTGCTCCCGCGCGCGATCAACAACGTGATCTGGCGCATCGCGATCTTCTACGTCGCGTCGGTCGTTCTGCTGGTCTGCCTGCAGCCGTGGAGCGCATACAAGGCGGGCCAGAGCCCGTTCGTCACGTTCTTTGGCGCGCTCGGCGTGCCGGGCATCGGCTCGCTGATGAACCTGGTGGTGCTGACGGCGGCGCTGTCGAGCCTGAACTCGGGGCTGTATTCGACCGGACGCGTGTTGCGTTCGCTGTCAATGGGCGGCTCGGCACCGGCATTCCTCGGGCGGATGAGCGCGCAATCCGTGCCGTATGCGGGCATTCTCGTGACGGTCGCGATCTACGTGCTCGGCGTGCTGCTCAACTATCTCGTGCCGTCGAGCGTGTTCGAGATCGTGCTGAACATCGCATCGCTCGGCATCATCAGCACGTGGGGATTCATCGTCGTGTGCCAGATGAAGTTCCGTGCGGCGGTCAGGCGCGGCGAGGTGGACGACGTGTCGTTCAGGATGCCGGGCGCGCCCGTGACATCGTGGCTCACGCTGCTGTTCCTGCTCGGTGTATTGGTCCTGATGGCATTCGACTACCCGAACGGCACGTGGACGATCGCGTCGATCCCGGTGGTCGCGCTGCTGCTCGTGATCGGCTGGAAGTGGCTGAGCAGACGCGCGCGCCGCGCGCTGCTCAAGCCGACGATTCCGTCGGTCACGCTCACGCAGAACGTGCTCGAGAAGGGCAACGACTGAAGCCGCGCCCGGCACGAATCGGCGGCCCTGGCCGACGCGGCTCGTGTGGAGCGCGGCGTGCCGCGGCACGCGTGACGTCAATGATGCGCATACAACCGAGGCGTCGCGGCATGGCTCCGGATCGCAGCCCCCGAGTCGCCCCCCGTCGCCGTTGCAGGCCCGTATCCCGATGCATCGGCCTGCGCCACCGGTTCAGCAGACCGGATGCGCGCCTCGGCCTGCTGGATCGATTGCGGGTAGTGAATGTCCTTGCGGGCCGGGTTGTAACCGGCCTGCTCGGCCTGCACGATCTGGGCGCGAACTTCGGCCCGGGTCGGGCCGCTGCTCGATTGAGCCGCCAACGCGAACGCGGGCGCGATCGCCACGGCCAGCATGATGGTATGGATAGCGAATTTCATGATCTCGACCTCCAGTCAACAGAGCCGGCATTCGAGCACACCTTCGAGCTCACCTCTTGTGCCGTAAGGACAGCATGCTCCGCTCAAGCTGAAGGCAATGTTAACCTCGCGTCGCCGAACGCATCCCGCGCGAAAGCAGGGGCGGACCCGGAAGCGCCGGCCCCGGTCAAGCCCGCGTCGGCAACGTGACGCGAACGCCGAATCCGCCGCCGTTCAACCCGTCGATGTACGTCACGCTCCCGCCGAGTTTGGCCGCGATGCGCGCGACGATGGACAGCCCCAGGCCGCTACCGCTTTCATCGTGATCCGCGCCGCGAAAGAAGCGATCCTGCAGTCGGCACAGATCGTCGTCCGAGACGCCGGGGCCGTCGTCCCGGACCTGGAGGCTGATCGCGCCGGCTTCCTGCCACGACGCGATTTCGATGCATCCCTGCTCGCGACCGTACTTGATCGCATTGTCGACGAGGTTGTCGAGCAAGACGCGCATCAACGTCGACGGCACATGGGCGACGACGGGACCGTCGACGCGCGCTATCAGCGACATCCGCTTGCGATCCGCGCGCGTCTGGTAGTCGCCGATGCAGGTCTGCACCACGCGCGCGAGATCGACGTCCTCGCCGGGCAACTGCACGGTTTCGTCGAGCCGCGCCAGGGCGAGCAGCTGGTCCGCCAGATGCGTGCTGCGGTCGACCCCCTCGACGACCCGTTGCATCGCGCGCCGCTGACGCTCCGGATCGCGCGCCGTGAGCGCGACCTGCGCCTGGACCTTGAGCGCGGCGAGCGGGGTCTTGAGCTCGTGTGCCGCGTCGCTGGTGAACGCGCGTTCGCGATCGAGCGAGCCGCGCAGACGCTTGAGCAGCGTGTTGAGTGCGGCAACCAGCGGCCGCACTTCGTCGGGAATGCCGGTCGTGCCGATGGCATCGAGGCTGTCGGGCGAACGTGCGTCGATCGCGTCGGACAGCGTGCGCAGCGGCGTCAGGCTGCGGCCGATGGCCAGCCAGATCAGCACGGCCAGCACGGGCAACGCGAACGCGAGCGGCCGTGCGACGCGGCGCGCGACCTCAGCGGACAGATCCGAACGGTGCGTACGTTGCTCGAAGATGCGCACCGTGCGGCCACGCGCGGCATCGGTCAGCACGTACGCGTGCCACTTCGGATTGCCGAACCGGATCGGGCTCGATGCCGCGGCGGGAAATACCGGCAGATCGAGCGACGCAAGCCCGGGACTCGCGGCCAGGATGCGGCCGCCGGCGTCGCTCACCTGATACAGCATCCGCGGCGATGCATCGTTGTCGCCGTCCTCGTCTTCGGACGCACCGAGCGCGATGTCCGCGAAGACCGGGAGATCGGAGGCATTGAGGGCCGCGAATGCCCGGGCGATCTGCTCGATGCGGGCGTCGTCCCACTCCTCCGCTTCGTGAATCGCCTGGCGGTAGCTCGACACCAGCGAGTACGCCCAGACCACCACGACACCCGACAGCACGAGCAAGGTGAGCCGTTGCCGGATCGAGCGCATCACGATGCCTTCTCCACCACGTACCCGACGCCGCGAATCGTCCGGATCAGGTCGGCACCCAGTTTCTTGCGCAGGTTCGACACATGCACTTCGATCGCATTGCTTTCGATTTCTTCGTTCCAGCCGTAGAGGCTGTCCTGGAGGCGCGCACGAGAGAGCGGGCGACCCTGGTTCGCCAGCAGTTCGACGAGCAACGCGCATTCGCGCGATGTCAGCGCGATCCGTTCGGTGCCGCGCGTCACCGTCATCAGCGCGGGATCGACCGACATGTCGCCGTATTCGATCGTGTCGGTGCCGCGCCCCTGCGAGCGGCGCATCAGCGCCCGGCAGCGGGCGATCAGCTCGGTCAGGTCGAACGGCTTGCCGAGGTAGTCGTCGGCGCCCGCGCTCAAGCCGCTCACGCGGTCGGCCACCGTGTCGCGCGCGGTCATCACCAGCACCGGCGTATGGTCGCGCCGCTTGCGAAGCCAGTCCAGCAACTCGACCCCGGACATGCGAGGCAGGCCGAGATCGAGCACGACGAGGTCGTATGGCGTGGTCTCGAGCGCGAGCTGGGCATGCCTGCCGTCGTGCGCCCAGTCGACCGTCATGCCGGCGTCGATCAGGCCGTCTTCCACCCCGCTTCCGATCAGCTTGTCGTCTTCGACGAGTAACACCCGCATGGCGTCGCGTTCCTGTTGGTTCCGGACATGGCGTCCCTTGCCGCACGATAACCGCAGGCGCGGGCGGCCATCAAGCCGGGCACGGAAAAATCCGGGCCTTAAGAATCCGTTAACGTCGGCGCCATAAGGTCGCGGTCACCGACACTCGCAATCGAATCGATGACCATGAACAGCCTGTCGTTCCGACTCCGTTTCTGCGCAGCGCTGGGTGTGCTGCTTTCCGTGGCTGCCGCGCCGGCCTGCGCCGGCGAGATCAAGACGCTGATGAGGGACATGAAGCACGCGATGCAAGGTGCGATGAACAGCCGGACGATTCCGGAGATGAACGGATATGTGACCCGGCTCGAAAACGATGCGCAGCAGGCAAGCCGCCAGCGCTATCGCGACGACCAGCCGACCTACGACGAAGGCATGCGCACATTGCGCGACGAATTGACCGCCGTCGACCGTGCGATTCAGGCCAACGACCTGCCGGCTGCCAAGCAGGCGTTGCGACGGATCAACGGCACGAAAAAGCACTATCACGACCTGCTCGGCTAACCGCGGCCGGCCACGCTTTCGCCACTGAACAGGTATTCCCGTCATGAAAAACGTTACCCGCTACCCGCTGTCGATCAGCCTGCTGCACTGGCTGCTGGCCGCCGCGCTGATCGGCAACCTGATCGTCGGCTTGCTGCTGGACGACAACGAGGGCCTCGTCGACCTGCACAAGTCGATCGGCATCGCCATCCTCGGGCTCGCGGCGATCCGTATCGTCAATCGGCTGCGCATGCGTCGCCGGCTGCCGCCGTCGATCAATCCGGCCGGCACGCTGAACCATGTCGCGGAACGCAGCGTCCACGGGATGCTCTATGTGCTGATGCTCGCCATTCCCGTGCTCGGCTGGATGAAGACGAATGCGGCCGGGCACACGGCCAGCTGCTTCGGGCTCTTCTCGCTGCCGCCCCTGGTGCCCCGGAGTCGCGAACTGTCGCACTGGCTGGGAGAACTGCACGCGCTGACGGCGTATGGGCTCGCCGCGCTGGTCGGCTTGCACGTTCTTGGCGCGCTGGCGCATCGGCTGATCCACACGGAAAACATACTCCCGCGCATCCTGCCCTGGCCGACGAGGGCAGCTCGGCGCCAGGCCCGGATGGAAGATGCGAGCTAAACCGGGAGGTGCCGGTATCTCCTCCCGGCTTTCGACTGCGACGTGACTGCCGCGCGATGGGGAGCGTGACGCGATCGGGGCCGCGCTGCGAAAGGTCCTTGCTGCCGCATCGCAGTGCTTCTCGATCGCATCGATTCGGTTACCGCAACGCCAGCGGTTTCATTGCAACGCCCACGACGTGCGAGCGCCAGATTCCGCACTTTGCGGCCACGGGAATCCAGGCGCCACGGGGTCGCAGGCGTGCTGAAGCACGAACGGTCACCGTCGAATCCACGAGCGGCCCGCTGCCCGGGCGATCCTCGAGCCCGCGAAACGCGCGCACCTTGGCCCTCAGCAACCGGACGTCGGGCGCGAGAAACATGTCGTACTTCGCCGACGTTCGAATCCATCGGTCGATTTCGGCGACGCAATTGATGACGACCGGGCGAACGTTGATGCGCGCCAGGTAGCGATAATCGTCGGGAATCGCATCGTCGGCGCTCGATCGCGCCGCATAGGCGAACAGAAGCATCGACGAGGCAAGAAAAATCAGAAGGCCCTTCATGAGTGAAGACGAACGAGGTGAGTGATGTCCGACACCGTGGAACGATGCGTCCCAAAAGTCATCGATGGTCGGCCGGGAAATAGCGTGTCGACAACGCTTCGTACAGCGGCGGCGCGAAGAAGCGCGACACGCGGCTGGCAATCAGCGCCGTGGCCATCAGCGAGATCACGAGCGCGTGGCCGTTGATCATCTCGATGACGATCACGAACGCCGTGATCGGGCTCTGCGTGACCGCTGCCAGATAGCCGACCATGCCGAGCGCGATCAGCATCTGCAGCTGCATCCCCGAGAACAGGATGTGCAGCGTGTTGCCGATTCCGGCACCGATCGCCAGCGACGGCGCAAACAGGCCGCCCGGTGCGCCGGGCAGATATGACCCGATCATCGAAACCATCTTGAATACCGGATACAGGATGCTGACGTCCGTGTGGCTCTCGAGCATGCCTCGGGCTTCCGCATAGCCGCTGCCGAACGTATGGCCGTGGGTCACGACGCCGACGAACGCGACGACCAGCCCGCAGGCCGCACCGAACAGAATCGGCTGGCCCGCACGAAAATCCTGGAGCGCGCGCGGCATCCAGCGTCGCGTGTTGAGCAACAGCCAGCAGAAGATGCCGCCCATGACGCCCGCGATCGCGCCGATGAGCACGACCGCAAGCGCCAGCGACTGAGGCAGGTGCGCGCCGACGTCGATCGTGCCGAAATAGACGTAGTTGCCCTGGATGCCGAGCGACACGATACCGGCGAAGATGATCGCCGTGATGAGCACGCCGCTCGTTCGTTGCTCGAAGCTGCGCGTGAGTTCCTCGATCGCGAACACCACGCCGGCGAGCGGCGCATTGAAGGCAGCGGAAAGCCCCGCTGCCGCGCCCGCAAGCGCCAGCCGGTGCTCGAGCACGCCAGGCCGTATCGCGCGAAACCGCTGCGGATAGAACCTCCGCAGATTGAACATGAGTGCGGCACCCACGTGAATCGTCGGGCCTTCGCGACCGATCGTGAACCCGCCGAGCATGGCCAGGAACGAGACCAGGATCTTGCCGATCAGGATCCGCAGCTTGAGCAATCGCGCACCGGCGTTGCCCGGTGCATGCAGCATTGCAATCACTTGCGGAATGCCGCTGCCCTCCGCACCATCGAAGAATCGCCGTGTCAGCCAGACGGTCAGCGCACCGATGATCGGCGTGACGATCAGCGGCAGCCATGCGTGGCGGGCGGCGTAACCCAGAAACACCCCGTAGCCGAAATCGATCAGCTTCGCATAGAGCACCGCCACGAGGCCCACGGCCACCGCACCCAGCCAGAACACGCCGTAGTGAAGCCACAGACGCCGCGCGTGCAGTATCGCGCGGCGATCTGCGAGCGCGGAAATGCGAATCATCGGTCTCTCCCTACCCGCTCGTCAGCCAGTTTGAATATTGAAGGACTTCCAGATCGCTCGGGTTCGAACCGGCAGCGGCTTCATACACGAACGCGATCGCCCGCCATGCCGCAACCACCCCGGCACGCATCGGAAACACCGTGTGCCCGCGCATGCCCGGCGCGAAGGCCGCTGCGAGCGACGCGGTCGCGCGCGGTTCGGGCGCATTCATGCGGGAAGACACGATGGACGACCGGAACATCGTTGACGCGATCGACCGAACAGACCTGAGAACAGATAAAAAAACCCGGCTGGGCAGCCGGGTTCAAGAAGCTCGCCCCGGCCTTTCGTAACGGAACGACCGGACGTCGAGTTCAGTGAGCTGATGAAGCACATCTGAATCCACGATTTTGCAGAATTTCCGCATCGTAACATGCCAACTAGTCATGATGTGACATTTCTCCCGCGCTGCTCGATGTGATCGTTATTCGTCTTCACGTGACCACGGAAATCTTTCGAATCACCGTCGGACGATTTACACAATCCCGTCACTTGCCGAAATGGAGCGGCGCAGTTCACTGCGCTTGAGGCGGTGTCGGTATCGCGCGTTCCGTTGAGCTTCGACCCGCTCCGTTCGATTGAACGGCCCCTTCGAGAGACCGGTGATGGAAGGATCGATGCGATATGCAGGAGACCGCACCCGATGCGGGCCAAGTCAACGCCGTGGCTCGCATGGTGCATGTATCAGTCGGTGTCGGTGACGTCCTGGAATGCCCAGCCGAACGACTGGATTTCCGACTTGTGCAATGCCGCAACCTTGCGCAAACAATCCGCCCCTTTTTCCGTCAGGTGAATCTCCACCTGCCTTCGGTCCTGCTCGCTCGTCTGGCGCCGGACGAGCCCGGCCGCTTCGCAGCGCGTGACGAGCGCCACCGTGCCATGCGAGGACGCCTGCAGCCGCTCGGCAATCTCGCCCACGGTCGCCCACGAGCGGTCCGGAAACGCACAGGTGTGCAGCATCAGCATGTACTGCAACGGCGTCAGCCCCTCGGCACGCAGGATTTCCTCCGAGAAACGCAGAAAACGCCGCAGCCGGTAGCGAAATTCGGACAACTGCTCGAGGTCGTGTTTCGTCGCGCCTGCGCCGGCCTTTCGATTGCTTGCTGCCATCACGAACTCCGGGAGTTTTCTGGAATCATGTCATCGCGTGACCTAAAATACAGGCGCGCGGAACGGGTAGTGCAAAGTGCTTTCATCTGTCGCTGCTCCGGTTGCTGCGTGGATTGGCCCCATCAACCTGAATCGGTGAGGAGAAGTGGACGGCATTCCGATACCGCTGCTGATCGCCCTGGTCGTCGTACAGCCCGGTCATTCGACAAGCTCACATGCGGGAACGGCCAGCCACGTCGTTGTCCCGGCGCGAAATATACTGCATGTGAGCAACCCGCTCGCGTCGCCGAGCGTCATGCCGAGCGCGCGCCATCCGGCGGCAAGCGACTCGAATTACGCCCCGGTCTATATCCCCAGCGTGACGTATCACCCCGACGGCTGGGGCATGCACTCCAGGCTGGCAGGCGATCGATTCCGGTGGTAATCGCCGGGCGCCGCCTGGCACACATTCATCGGGGCAAGTTCTTGCGCCTCGCGTCTTCCCGTCTGGCTCGACGCGCTGAAATCGGCGCGACGCGATCGATCCATCATTTTTTCCGGCATCGCGAAGGCGACTGTGCTTGACGAAGGTCAAGCCGGACACGACCGTCCGTGCGAAAAATGACCGTGTGCGCGACCGTCGGTTGCCGCCGGGAGACCTTCATGACCACCAGCACCTCACCCCGCCAGGCAGTCCCCGCTCCCCAGCGTGTACTGATCGCCATCGACGGTTCCACCGCATCCGACCATGCGCTCGCGTATGCCCGATGCTTCATTCCATCGAATGCCTCGGTACACATCGTCAGCGTTGCGGAAAATCCGCGCACACTCGTCCCGCTCGGATCGAAAACCATGGCATTTCTCGAATCGGCTCGCGACGAGTTGCTTCGGGATGCAAGCGACTTGCTGTCGCGCGCCAAGGATGCAATGAAGCGCGACGATCTCGCCATCGATACGGAAGTCATCGACCTGTCCACGCACGGCGGGGATGTCGCGCACGCGCTGGACGACAGTGCGCAAGCGCGGCAGGCCGAACTCCTGATCGTCGGCGCGCGTCAGCATCATGGCTTGCTCAGATGGATCGAAGGCACGGTTTCCGGCCCGCTCGGCACACTCGCTCGGTGTCCGCTGCTCATCGTTCCGGACGGTTTCTCGTCGGTTGCCGAACACCTGCCGCGGCGGATGCTGTTTGCCGTCGACGGCAGTCCTGCCGCGTTCCGCGCGTTGCGAACCGGGTTGACCTTCTCGAGGCCCGACACCGAACTGCGTGCGATATACGTCCTTGAACGCCCTGTCTCGTTGGGGGATTTCGTCCCTGTCGAGACGCTGGAATCGGCATTGACCAGCGACGGCAATCATGTGCTGCAAAAAGCCATGACCGTACTCGACGGCGTAGCCGGACACGCCCAATCGGAATTGATTCGAACCGGCCGGAATGGCGCCGACGTTTCGCACGTCATCGTGCGCGACGCTATCGAATGGAGCGCGGACATGATTGTCATGGGCGCCCATGGACGGCGAGGCGCCACGGGCTGGGTGGTCGGCAGCGTTGCCGCACGCGTTGCGCGCATCACGAAAACGCCGGTTCTGCTCGTGAGCACGCCGCATGCATGACGTTTCGTCGTCACGCATCCGTTCCCACCGCGTGGAACAGTTCCTCCTCCTGCGCGCAATGCAGGCGCACGATGGCTTCCAGCCCGTACAGCAAGCGCTGCATCGCCTGCACCTGCATGGCGTTCGGTGCGTCGTGCGGCATGTCCGCGGCCATCTGCCTGAGTGACCGGACCATCCTGAAGATCTCCCGGTGTGCGCCGCTCATCGCGGCAAGCGGATCCTCGCCACCGAGCAGCGGGGCGAGACGCGCGTAGACATCCCGATCGTCGGCACGTTCGTGCGGCAGCAGCCGTTCGTCGAGCGAATCGATCAGGCGCGCAAGCTCGCCGGTCAGGGTTGCCGCGGACAGTTGCGGCATGCGATCCGCGAGATCCCTGATCTGGTCCAGCAACGGCGACAATGCCGCGTGCTCGCGCTTGAGTTGCTCGACGTCCACATCGGTCAGCCGGGCGTCCGTCGTCGTCGGGCGAACCAGCAGCACGCGCAACGCGTTGACGATGACGACGACGTCGATGACCTCCTGGATCACCGCGCCGGCAATCGGCTGCAGGAATCCCGCCGCCGCGATCGTCATGGCGGCAACCGACATCGACATGCCGGCCACCACGCTCTCCAGCGCGATGCGGCGCGAGCGTCGTGCGATGCGCATTGCGTCCACGAGGCGATCCAGCCGATCGACCAGCAGCACCACGTCGGCTGCTTCCGATGACGCGGCCGCTCCTCGCGCGCCCATCGCGATGCCGACATCGGCCGCCGCCAGCGCCGGCGCATCGTTCACACCGTCGCCGACCATGATCGTCACGCCCTCCTTGCGGGCTGCCTGGATCGCGGTGAGCTTGTCCGCCGGCGTTTGCTCGGCGCGCACGTCGGTCACGCCGAGCAACTCGCCGACGGCCTGGGCAATCTCGCGCCGGTCTCCGGTCAGCATGACGAGGCGCTCGACCCCTTCGCGTTTCAGAAGCCGCAATGCTCGCGGCGTTTCCAGCCGCAGCTGGTCGGCCATCTGGATCGCTCCGACCATCGCACCATCCACGCCGACGAAGACGGCAGCCCCGCCCTCGCCGCCGACCCGCCTCAGGAACGCGTTGCTCCACGGCGCAATCGTCGTGCGGGCAGAGACGTACCCGAACTTGCCGATCGCGACCGTCCGGTTGTCGACTCGACCGGTCACGCCTTCGCCGGCCGTTTCCTGGACGGCCGACGGCGGCGACAGATTGATCCGACGCTCTCGTGCAGCGACCGTCAGCGCATCCGAAATGACGTGACCCGAAGCCTGAGCCAACGACGCCGCGAAGCGCAGCACATCGTCCGTTGCGACATTCGCGCCGCATTCGATCGCGACGATACGTGCCCGCCCGCCCGTCAGCGTCCCGGTCTTGTCGAAAAAGAGAATCGTCGCTTGCGCAAGGCGCTCCAGCGCACCGCCACCCTTGACCAGCACGCCGCGTTTCGAGCAACGTGACATCCCTGACACGATGGCGACCGGAACCGCGAGAAGCAACGGACAAGGCGTGGCCACGACGAGCACGGCAAGCGCGCGGGCGACATCGCCGGTCAGCAGCCAGGACAAACCCGCGACGAGCAGCGAAACGAGCACGAAGAACGCGGCGTAGCGATCCGCGAGACGCACGGACGGACTGCGCTCGTGTTGCGCACGCTCGACCATGCGTACGATGCCGGCAAACGTGCTGTCGCCTGCCGTCGTACGGGCGACCATTTCGAACGGCACGCCGGCGTTGACCACGCCGCTGCATGCGCTTTCTCCGGACCGTCGCCGCTGGGTGGCAGACTCGCCCGTCAGCATGGATTCGTCGAGTTCCGCGTCATCGGTCAACGTACCGTCGACCGGCACGAATTCGCCGCTTCGCACGAGGAGCCGGTCGCCTGGAAGGATGACTTCCGGCGCAACGGGCCGCCATTCGCCGCTCTCGAACCGGGTTGCCTGCCGAGGGGCGCGGCCGAGCAGCGCGGTCATTTCGCGTTGCGCGCGATGTTGCGCATATTGCTCCAGCGCCCGCCCGCTTGCGAGCATCAACGCAATCACCGCGGCAGTCAGCGTCTCGTCGAGCGCGATCGCCAGCTCGATCGCAAGCCATGCGAGCACATCGATGCCGGCCTGACGCTTGGCCAGGGCCCGGGCAAGAGAAACCGTCAACGCGAGCAAGACCGGCACCGTACCCGATAGCCAGACGATGCGCGCGAGCGAAGGCAGCCCGAACGCAACGCACACCCCTCCCCCCGCGAGCGCAACGGCCGCCAGGATCAGCAATGCGAGATCGATCGACCAGCGGATTCGGGACATGACGATTTTTCCGATCACCGTGCGCGGGCATACTCGCTGCATCCGGTTCCCGTTGACAGACGGCGTGGCACCAGACCAGTCTAGGAAACGCGGCAATTCGACCGTTGACATGGGTCAGGCGAAAGGCATCCATGTGAAATGCCGATGCGGCGCCTTGCTTGACGTGAGTCAAGCCGCCGCCCCCTTTCCTCAGCAAAATCGAAACGTGACACCGGATGGCCTGGAGCCGATATCGTGCTGACGCTGGCTGTGCTGTTTTTGCTGATTCTTCTGCTGAATCTCATACCCGCGTTCGCCCCGCCTACCTGGATGGCGATGTCGTGGGTGGGATTCAATCTGCCGGAAGGAAATCCGCTGATCTTCGCCATCGTCGCGGCCGGTGCGGCGACAACCGGCCGCGTTATCCTGGCGACCTTCTCGAGATCGCTCGTCCGCTCGCGCTGGATGCGGGAATCGGATCGCGAGAATATCGACGTTGCCACACGCTGGCTGAGCAAGCACCGTACGCTGACCGCCGGCGCATTCTTCTTCTATGCGTTGAGCCCGCTTCCGTCGAACTATGTGTTCATCGCGTATGGTCTTTCCGGGTTGCCGCTGAGAATCATCGCCGCCGCGTTTTTCGTCGGCCGAGTAACGACCTATGCGATCTGGACACATCTCGGCCGTTTTGCGTCGACCCGGCTCGACGTGGAGTCCGAACTGGAAGGCCCTTACTTCGGTGGATACTTCATCGTCACCCAGCTGGTCCTGCTCGGCTTCGTCTTCGCATTGATGAAGCTCGACTGGGGCGCTCTCGTCAACGAACGTCGATTGACGTTCCGGCGCGGGCATCATCCGCGCGGCACCGAATGACGCCGGCGGGCGCGACGTTCCGAGCCGGTACGTCGCGCTTTTCCTGCCTACTCGCGTCGAATCGCTGCTGCGACTTCAGCGCGCGTTTCGCGCTTGTGCGGATCGGCATGCGTCATCACGTTCAGGACACGGTGATGCCGCATCACGCGTGCGCGCGCGTTCACCGCGATGTCATGCCCTTGCGCAACGGTGAGATCGGCGTCGATGTCGAGATGCACGTCCACGAGGATCAGATCGCCGGTCTTGCGCGTGCGCAGGTCGTGTACGTCAAGCACGCCCGGTGTGGCGAGCAGCGTCGCACGGATCGCCTGAACGTCCTCGGCGTCGGCCGCCCGATCCATCAGGTCATGCAACGCATCCCAACCGAACGTGGCGCCCATCTTCACGATCATCCGGCCGACGATCAGTGCCGCATAGGGAATCAGGCCGGCGCTCCCCGCCGCAACACGAGACGCACGATGATGCACGGTACAGTCGACAGCGATGTGATGGCCGGCACGCATTTCGATGCGTATGGGCGGCTACCCGGCGGCACTTGATCTCACGCAAAAGATCTGCCGACCTTCCGTGTACCGTTGAATGCATGCAAACGGCTGGGAGAGTGCCATGTTCCGTGCGAATACCTTCACTGCTGCGTGTGTGGTCGGTGTCGCGATCGCGATGACGGCCGGTCTGGCCGACGCCCAGCCTCGCCCGCCTGCTCAAGGCCCCGCCGCCGGGTCGGGAGGCATGATTTACGGCAGTCAGCTGATGACGCCGGCCGAGCGGACCGAATACCGTACGCGGATGCTCGCGGCAGCGTCGGACGCAGAGCGCGAGAAAATCCGCGCAGAACATCATGCCGAGATGCAAAAGCGTGCGAAAGCGCGCGGAATCAAACTCCCCGACATGCCGCCCATGCGCGGCATGCATCGCGGGCAAGGGATGGGGCCCGGCTACATGCGCGGCCAGCCCGGCGGCCCCGCGAGCGGCGCTGCTGGCCAGTGATCGCACGGTGCGGCGCACTCGCTGCCGGACGCGCCGCACCGTTCGCCGCCGACCGTTCTCGGGGGCGCCTGCCACGCGTCGACAGTGGATTGTCGTATCGGTCATGCGCATGATGCGCCTAGCCCGTCGCCGCACCGGGTTCACCGACATCCGGCCACGACACGGTCACGCGCAGTCCGCCCAGCGCGGGCGATCGGTCAACCTGGATATCGGCGTCATGCGCGGCCGCGATTCTCCGCACGATCGACCATCCAAGGCCGCTCCCGCTCGGCCGGGTTCCCGCCGGTCGAAAGAACCGCTCGCCCAGTCTGCTCAGATCGTCGTCGCCGATGCCGGGGCCGCTGTCCTCGACCCGAAGCACGGCGCGCCCGCCTGGTCTGCCAACCGACACGACAATGTGCGCCTGCGGTGCGCTATAGCGAATCGCATTGTCGACGAGATTACGCACCATCGACGCGAGCAATGCTTCGTTTCCACCGACCACGCATGGCGATGGCGCATCGAGTGCCAGTTTCTGCCGGTTCCCGATCGACCGTGGCGCCGCCTCCGCAACGATCTGCCGCGCTACGGCTGACATGTCGACCGGGGCGCGCTCCGCCAGCGAACCCGCATCGAGACGCGAAAGCAACAAGAGCTGATCGACCAGACGAGCCGCGCGATCGCAGCCTTCGAGCACGCCCCGCAACGCATGCCGGCGTCGCTCGTCGTCCAGTTCCGCCATCGCAACCTGTGCCTGCGCCTTGACGGCAGCAATCGGCGTGCGCAGTTCGTGAGCCGCATCGGCGGTGAATCGTCGCTCCGCGTCCATGACGGCACGAATCCGTTCGAACAGGCGGTTCAGCGCATCCAGCATCGGCCGCATCTCGAGCGGCGTTCGATCCAGTCCAATCGTGTCGAGCGCCTGCGGATTGCGCCTGGCCAGCACGCGGCCGAAATCCCGCAGCGGCGCCGTGCCGCGGCGAACCGCCCAGCCGATGGCCAGCACCAGCAGCGGCAACGCAGCCGCCATCGGCCAGAACGCGCTGCGCATGACGGCGTGCAGGATCGACTTGCGCGAATCGATTCGCTCACCCACGAACACCTGAACGTCGCCGCGCCTTCCGCGCACGACGAATACCCGCCACGCATCGCCGTCGATCGCGACGGTCCAGAATCCTGAAGCGGGTCCGCGCCCGGTCAGTTCGGCGGCCACCATCGGCTGCGATGGCGCATTCTCGGAATGCAGGCCGAGTCGCCCGTCGTGAAAGACCTGAAATGCCACGCGGGGCCCGTACGGATGAAGGATCGGCGCGTCGATCGCGGTGTCGTCGTCATCCGGCCCGCGCGCCTGTTGCGCGACGAGCAGGGCCGCCGCCTGAGCGAGGTGACCGTCGAGCAACCGGTCGATCTCGCGCCGGGCGTCGAGCCACGTCAGTATCAGCGTCGATAGCCAGACGCAGAGCACCACGGCCGGCACGAGCGTCAGCAGCCGGCCGTGCAACGAGCGTGCGGGCAGCATGGCTTTCATGCGCCGTCCCGCATCAGCACGTAACCCACGCCGCGCACGGTCCGGATCAGTTCGCTGCCGAGCTTGGCGCGCAGTCGATGGATGTGAACTTCGACCGCATTGCTCTCGACTTCCTGTCCCCAGCTGTACAGATACTGCTCGATCTGCTCGCGTGACAGAACCCGGCCGGCATTGAGCATCAGGATGTGCAGCAGGTCGAATTCACGCGTCGACAGCGCCACGTCGACACCGGCGCGGCGAGCGGTTCGCGAGGCGGGCTCGAGCTCGACGTCCTGCGCGTGGAGCCGTTCGGTCGGTCTGCCATGCGCTCGCCGGACCAACGCCCTGAGTCGCGCACCGAGCTCGTACAGGTCCACGGGCTTGATCACGTAGTCGTCGGCACCCGCGTCGAGCGCCCGGATGCGGTCGGGCACGGCGTCGCGCGCGGTAAGGATCAGGATCGGCAACGCAACACCGCCGCGACGAATGCGTTGCAGGACATCCATGCCATCCGCGAGCGGCAAACCGAGATCGAGGACCGCCGCGGCATGGACGTGCGCGCGCAGCTCGCGCTGGGCCGCGTCGCCATCACGTACCCAGTCGACCTGGAAGCCTTGCTGGCGCAAGCCGGCACGGATGCCGTCGCCGAGCAGGACGTCGTCTTCCACCAGCAGGATGCGCACGATCAGGCACTCCGCTCGCGGCCGTCAGTCGTCATTGCGGCCCGCCTGGCCCTCGTGGCGGTCGTTTTCCGTCGCGACCGGCCGATCCATCGGCGTCTGCTGCGGTGCTGCATGCCATTGTGTCCACCACCAGCCGATCACCGCGATCGTCATGACCGCGGCAACGCCCCACCACGCATGCCGGATGCCGTCGATCGGCACGCCGCGCCGGTAGCCGGTCACCATCGCACGCGTCAGATTCTCGCGATGGGCGACGCTGCTGATCAATACGGCGGCGACGTGTACCGCGACGAGCGCCAGCATGGCGTTCGCCGCGCCCTCGTGGAAATCGCCGACCGATTCGCCATATCCCGTATAGGCCGTCCATCCGGTCGCCACGGTGGCGATCGTCATCGCCAGCATGGCGACGATCGCAACGGCGCCGGCCGGGTTGTGGCCCGCGTAGTGTTCCGGCCGGCCTTTCGCGAGGCTCGCCAGATACCGGATAACGGCCGCCGGCTGCCGCACGAACGTCGAGAATCGCGCATGATGCGTGCCGACCACGCCCCACACGATGCGGAACAGCACGAGCCCCAGCATCGTGTATCCGAACGCGACGTGCATCAACCGCCAGCGCTCGCTCTCCGCGGTAAGCCACGCGCCGGCGAAGGAAACGACCATCAGCCAGTGGAACACGCGAACCGGAGCGTCCCAGACCAGGATCCGGGCCGGACGCGATTGCTCCGGTTCACCTCGTGCCGGGGATGCGGACGAATCGTTCATCGAAGTTTCCTTTATCTGCTTGCGTATGACATGCGGCACAGTTCGACGGCCGCTTGACCGCGGGGCTGCGCCACGCGGACGCGGGGACTTCATCGTGTGTGGCGATGAACCACGACGACCGGGTGATCCTGTCCTCCGGCGGACGCAGCGCCGCAGGGCCCGCCGCGGCATGCGCGGTCAGCCAGCTTTCCAGCTGGCCGACCGTCGCCGCATCCAGCGTCGCGTCGGTGCCGAAGTGGCGCTCGAGGCCGTGCAGGATGCGGCGCCACGATTCGGCGGGCAGCGCGCCGGGCGGATACGCGATATGGCAGGTCGCACACTCCTGCTTGTACTTGGGCGGCAATGGAACCGCCGCGCCCCGCATTTCGTCTTCAGCCAGTACCGCGCGCGGCAGCAGCGACATCAGCAGCGTGGCGGCAATGCTTGCCCGCAGCCGTCGCAGGCGCGCGGACCGGCACGAGGAGATCGTCGGATCGACACTATTCATGATCGTTCGCCATCAGGGTTTCAAGCTCATGAGCCAGCCGAGAATGTCGGCCTTTTCAGCGGCCGAGCATTCACGCCCGACGACATCCCTGCAATTCCGGCGAAACCATTTTTCCGTCCTGGTGCCATCCGTGAACCGGGCCGGGTTGAACGCGGGCGCGAGCGGCTCGATGGCCTTGCCGGTAACGACGTGCCTGCCTGCACCGGTCGGCGTGCTGCCATGGCAGGTCGCACAGCTCCAGTCGCGCCCATGTCGGGACGTGAAAAACTGTTGACCACGCAACGGCATGGCGTCCGCGCCGGCTTGCGCCGTGTAGCCGGCCAGCAATTGGGCTGGTGTTTCGGCATGTGCGCCGACGATGGCGGCCGCACACATCGCAGCCCCCAGGCATGACCGGCCAAGCACGCGAACCGAGTCGGATATGCGCATCGTGATTCTCCTGAGCGATGCGTTCATCTTCGGGCGCCTTCCTTACCGGATTCTTAACGCGTTGACGCCAGGGCGCCACGTCGCGCGCACAGTGCCGCCCGTCACATCGGTCACGGCACTGCGCTCGATCGGCGTCAGCACGGTATCGGCCAGGCTGACCGTCGCCATGGTCAGGAAACCTACCGACTCTCACCCATGATGCGTTTGCGCCGCTTCGGCACGACATGCAGCACGCGCGACGGTCATGCAGGCGCCATGCACGCTTTCCGCCGCACTTGCAGCAAGGATCCGGCCACCGACTCATTCCGCCTTGACGCAGGTCAAGCGTTCGATACCCGCAGAAACCTAGTCTGAAATTCAACTGTCTCGTTGCACGAAAGTCGGTCGAGACCGGTTTGCCGATGAGCGAGGATGCTGGCGATGATCACGCTGCGAACGACTACATGGATGACTTCCGTCGCGCTCGCGATCTCCTGCGCATCGGTCGCCGATGCAGAGGAACTGGCGCGCATTCCTCCGCACTCCCAGCGCTACGGAACGCATATCGGCATTGCCGCGTATGACGACCCGTTGCTCAAGGGCGTGACGTGCTTCGTTTCGGAGCCGCACACGAGCGACGAACGACCCTCCTTCCGCGATGGACATGGCGCCGAAGCGTCGGTGTCCTGCCACCAGACCGGGATGCTCGCGACTACCGCACGCTTGCCGAGGCAGGCCCAGGTGTTCGACGAATCGGTCGATCCGGTATTTCGCTCGGTACACGTGGTGCGGATTGTCGATAACCGGCGTCTCGTCGTCCTGTATTTCTCCTACATGGAAAGCGACGTGGCCGGCGATCTTCCGGGGCGTGTAGATGTCGTCCGCCTGCCCGTGCACTGGGGAGGAACGGGCACCTCCGCCGAATGATGCGGCGCGATGCCCCAAGTGGCGCTTGACCTGCATCAAGCCTGCGTTTCCGTTCCGCGTCAGCATGGAAGCACGATGCAGGTCACTCTGCTCGTGCATGGTCGATGCGGTAGATCAACTGCCTGGGAGGCCCCGATGCGATCGCGAATTTTCCTTGTACTGCTTGCCTGGCTGGTATTGCTGGTCGGCGAAGTATCGACCGCCGGTGCGAACGATCTGACGCGCAGCGTGACGACACGCGATCTCGCCGTCCACTATGGGGTGGTTCCGGCGAGTCGTGTCGCCGCACCGGGCGGCAGTTCCAGCGAGGCATCGCGCAATGTGAACCTGTACCTGCTCACGGTCGCCGTGTTCGACAGGTCGACCGGAAAGCGCGTTGAAAATGCGCACATCGTCGCCGTCGTGCGGGGACCGCGAAGCGAAGCCAGTCCCTTCCACTCGAAGTCGACACGGATACAACTCGATCCGGTGCGGAACGGCGATGCGGTCACGTACGGGAACGTGTTCGACGCACGTTGGAAAGGCGTCTATCACATCGATCTCACGATTGCGCGAGACGGCGTCGCACATCCGGAGCATGTTCGTCTCAACTACGACCAGCAGTTCTGACTTGGGGTAATCGTCCGTTTCGTGCAAAGTCTGGCGGCTTGGTCTGAGAGCCTTTCGCGACAAGACTTCCCGGGGGATTCAGACTATCTCTACAGACCCGGCAGTGATCTGCGGCAAGCCACCCGCCCGCAATTTCCGATTGCCGCGAAATAGCGTTCGACGTTAGAAATCATTCACGGTAACGAGAAGTGAACCACGATGGAGGTCGATCAGACTCGACCTTGACGCGCAAGGCCGCGATCACCTCGAGCATCCGATTTCTTCAATTCCACTGGTGAATTCATCGAGGATTTTTGTCAGGCAATAACCTTTTAAGCGTGCTTTAATTTTCTTCGCCTAGGTTGAAATCGTCGTGCGCCCAAGCCGCTGGGCCGTTCTACCGCACGATGGGAGCGAAGTCATGGCAAGAAGCACCGCATGCAGGCATCTCTCGATCGCCACCCTGGCAACGACAACCCTCTCCGCGGACTGCATCGCGAAAACGCCACGCACGACATTCGTGACGAAGGTGGCGCCAGTTGCCACTCCTGTTGAGCGCGCCACCATCGCGCCCTCCCGGAGATCGTCACCGCTTTCGAAAACTTGGCGCGCACGGATGGTCTTGCAGTTGCCGCGTACCGATCAACGATGCCATGAAGGTCGAACGCCAGTTGACGCCGCATGGCAGGGCCGTACATGGACGGATAGGTGTCGCGGTCCATCAGGTATCGGCCCCGCTCACGCGTGCGTTCGATTCGACGCATCCGCATGGCGCGCTCGTCACGTTGGTCAAAGCGGATAGCGTGTCGGTATCGTCCGCATCCTGTTTCTCGAACGGATCGGGCGCGACAAACATGCCACGGCGCTCCTTGTTCAACGCCAGGACGAACGCATGTTCGTGGCGATTAACACGAGCTGAGCGGCATGACAAACGCGCGCATGTGCACAACGCGCGCTTACGGAGGCAGTCATGAAACATCGATCCACATTGACACTCGGCGTCACCGCCCTAATGCTTGCGGCCGGCCCCCGGTATACGCTGGCCGCCGAGCCCTCGACGCTTCCGCCGCCCGATCACGCCGGCAATGTCACCTATCTGTCGGGCGGCATCGGCAGCGATCAATCGACCGAAATCAAGCAGCAAATGGTCAAGTACCCGCTGGTGCTTGAGTTCGCCGGTCGCACCAGCGGTGGCAACGATTACCTTGCGGACATTCCCGTCCAAATCGCCGACGCGCACGGCCATGCCGTCCTCTCGACGATCACCAAAGGACCGTTCCTGCTCGCGTCGCTTCCGGACGGGCACTATTCCGTGACGGCAACGTACAACGGACAAGCACAACGGCGCAGCGTCGACCTTCGCGCATCATCGCACGTGCATGCGGTCTTCCTGTGGGCCATGTAAGAGCATACCGAAGCGGCTGGGAGAGCACCGGCAAAATCGAGTCGTACAACGCCTTCGGGAAGTGACCCTCGTAGCCCTCATTCGTCTGCGACGGGCCTTCATGTCTTCGGCTTGTTCTTTGATTTGCTGGACTCGTCTCAATTCTCTAATTGGCTAATTTCACAACAACTTTTAATTTGACGATTTTGTTGGCAGGCGAACAGTACTCGTCCAGCATGGATTGGCCTCACCCTTGAAATTGCTCCGTGAACAAGAGGAGATCGTTCTTTTGTTGCGATACAGCAAAACGGAGTCGTCAGCATCGAAACTGTTTGATGTGGTGAACAGTTGGCATTAGGTCAGTGCCCACTTCGGGCAACCCGCGCTTGCATTCGCTGCCCTCCCTTTCTAGTATGCGGAATCGAGGCCCATCCCGGGCTCCCGTTTAGTGAGGAATTCCATGCAGCCTCGGTCGGCGGCACCTTACTATGTCGTGGTGCTCGGCGTCCTCATCGCCTTTGCACTGATGTGCTTGTGCGTTTTGCAATTGCGCCAGAGCCGCCAGGACGCGCTTGATCGCGCAAGCGAAACCTCGCGCAATCTTGGTCTGATGGCTGAAAGAGATATCGAGCGCAATTTTGAGCTCTACGACCTGTCGTTGCAGTCAGCGATTCGAGGACTGCAACGCCCCGATGTGATGACCGCCTCCCCAGCCTTGCGGCGAGCCGTGCTGTTTGACTACGCCATGACCGCCCAATACATTGGCTCGATGCTTGTGCTGGACGCAGCCGGCGACATCGTCCTCGACTCGGAAAATGACGTACCACGCAAGGGCAATTTCGCCGATCGGAAGTACTTCACGGTCCAGCGCGATCACCCCGATACCGGGCTCTATGTCAGCGATCCTTATGTATCGCGCCTACGCGGAGGCACCCGCAGTCTCGCGTTGTCGCGACGTCTGTCGAACGCCGACGGCTCATTTGCCGGCATCGTGGTGCTCACGATCAATCTCGAGTATTTCAACAGGTTGTTCGCTGGCCTCGCGCTCGGCACCCATGGTTCGATGTCCCTGATCGGCAAGGATGGAATCATGTTCATGCGTCAGCCGTTCGACGTGCGCATTATCGGACGCGACATCAGCCAAGCCGTGACTTTCCGGCGTTTCCGGGCCGCGCCGGAGGGCACGTTTTCGGAAACGGCGTCGATCGATGGTGTGCGGCGGCACTACTATTTCAAGAACCTGCCGGATCTGCCGTTGATCATCATGGTGGCTGAAGCCGAGCAGGACATCTATGCGGCGTGGCGGCAGCGCGCGATCACAATCGGCTCACTGGTGGCCGCATTCGGTACTGGATCCATCGCTCTGTCGATCTTGCTCAGTGTCCAGTTGCGGCGCCGGATGCGGGCAGAATCCGAACTGGTTCTGTTAGCGCGCATTGATGGCCTTACCGGACTCGACAATCGCCGCACGTTCGGGGAGGTCCTCGAACAGGAATGGCACCGTGCGCGTCGAGCGCGCTCCGTGTTTTCACTGCTGTTCGTCGATATTGACCGCTTCAAGGCGTACAACGACACCTATGGTCACCAGGCTGGTGATGACGCGCTAGCCGCGGTCGCACGGTGCATCGGCGAGAACATTCGCCTCCCGAACGACCGCGCGGCCCGCTACGGGGGGGAAGAGTTCGTCATTCTGCTACCCGACACGTCACCTGCGAACGCAGCACTTATCGCTGAAAGAATTCGCACCGCGATCAGTGACTTGATGATCGAACACGTGAGCAGCGAATTCGGGCACGTGACGGCCAGCATCGGTCTAGCCAGCTGGACGCCAGAACAGGATGTCGAAGTGGGGGCTGTGATCAAGGCGGCCGATGAGGCGTTGTACCACGCGAAGGCAATCGGCCGAAACAAGGTTACCGCCGTCCCGTCCCGATCGACGTTCGCCATGTGATTTGCGTCAGTTTCGGCAACGTCCCACCGGAGGCCGATGCTTGAGTTAGCCGGCCGGATTGTCGCTGTCTTCGTGCACCCAAGCGCCCGCAACCGGTACGCCGAGGAGGCTGATCCGGAACATCGGCCCCTTGTTTTTCGTACGTTTTACAGGGGTATCCGGATCTTGATGCGACAAGGGCTTGCGGTCTGATCCCAATATAAATCAGTCGCTTCCCGACGGGCCTCTTCGATACTCCCGGCTTTCCACTACCCGCGACCAGCCAACGTGGATCAATAATGGAAAACGGGGCAACATCGGTGGCCACCGTTCTTTTGTTTTTGTAATGGGGTACCAAACGCTGTCGAATGGTTGCCGGAGGTCCGCCGGCAGTCACCCATTGTGATTTACTTCCGTGCCGCGACTAAACTGAAATGAGTAGCGAACGGAGCACCGGTTCGACGCGCGCTCACGGGAACGCAGGCCGGCGCTAAGCAGCCATGAGCACGAAATCCGACTTGCCTGTTTGGCCGCCGCGCGAGCACGGCACGGGGCGAGCGTTTGGACTGGCGGTGGCGCTGCACGTCCTGCTGGCGGCGATGGTGATTTCCAGCGCGCTCCTGTCGCACCACCACACCCCCACTGGCTCGGGCACCGTGATTGACGCGCCCGGCATGCCGTTGCGGTTGACCACCTCGGCCCAGCATGCGGCCAAGCCGGCGTCGGCATCACGCGCCTGGCTTCCGTCTACCGAACTCGGTACCGTGAACGCGCGGGTGCCCGTTGCGCGCCATCATCGCAGGATCGACATCAAACCCCAGCGTCTAAAGGCGCCAGCCTTGCGGATCAGCGTGATCGCAGCACGCCGGCCCCGGTTGCCGAACGCCGCGACCGTTGCTACGCAAGCAGACGGTGAAATGGAACGGGAACGCACCGCGCGGCTCGCCGCACTGCAGGACATCGCCCGCGGGCCTCTGCCGAAGACTGGCGTTGCTGCGTCGCGGGACTATGCAAAGACGGTAGCCCGTCGGGTGCGCGCCAACGTCGTCGCGCCGTTCGAGATTCCAGGCAATCCATCTACCGTCATCGCTGTCACGTGCGCGCCCAGCGGAGCGCTGCTCAGTGTCAGGGTGCAACGTTCCAGCGGTAACCCGCAGTGGGACCGTGCCGTGCTGGCCGCAGTCGAGAAGTTGGACCCGATGCCACGGGATATCGACGGCGCGACGCCGGTGAGCATCGTTCTCACGTTTCAGCCGAAGGGCTGACGGATACGCGCAGGCGGTCGGCTGGATGGCTGCGCCGGCCGCTTCTCGCCAAGCCTGGTTCGCTCGGTCTAGCCAAGCCGTAGCGCCGCTTCGACCGGTATCTTCAGTTGATCCAGAAGCAGCGCAAACCCGATCGCGGTCATTGCTACGGCTCCCACGAGCGACCACGGTAACGTGGCCATCAGCGTACCTGACAGGACGAGCACCGAGACGATCGTGATGTCAATCGCGGATGACAGCAGCAGCCACCGGCCCGGCCGCGAATGCCAGAGATGGCCAGGCTCGCGCAATACATAAAGAACCGCCTGATTGCCGAAGGCGATCGCGAGGAAGCTCAGGCTTTGCAATTCCCTAGTCGGCAATCGACCGTACAACGCACCGGCGGCCACGATGCCGCCGGAAAAGAGCAGCTTGCAACTCCCGAAAACGATAGCCGCGGTAACGATGCGGCGCATGTGCCAAACAGACGGTGCTGGTGCCGGTCTTGCCCGGTCGGTCGTCAAGGACATTGTCAGGAAGTCGTTTGTGACGAGCAGCAACACCATCATCATCGGAGTGAGTAACGCGCGATGGACAACCACGAGACCATAAGCCAACAGCAAAACGACCTCGATCTTCTTCACCAGCATGTTCAATGCATAGGTCAGAAGACGCCGGAACGCGGAGCGACCCTCCTGGACGGTCGAGAGAATACCTGCCAACCCCGGTTCCGTCAGAACGACCGCGGCCGCTGCCTTCGCTGCATCCGTGGCGGACGAAACCGCGATGCCGACCTGCGCCTGACTCAATGCGGGCGCGTCATTGGCTCCATCTCCACACATACCAACCACGTGTCCGCTATGTTGCAGCGCGTCCACGAGGCGGTACTTGTCCTCTGGCAGTACGCGGGCGTAGACGTCGAACTGTTGGAGATCGGCGTGATGGTATGAGGCTGCGGCAGGATACGGTGTTGGCCGAAGGCCCACTTTCCCGGCGATGGCGGAGGCTGTGGCGGCCGAATCCCCCGTCACCATCACCGTGCGCACGCCGAGCCCCTTGAGCGCTCCGACGAGTTGGGCCGAATCGGTACGCGGAGGATCGCTCAGCGCGATCAGCCCTGCCAGATGCATCGAACTTCCCGGTGCTCCCACCGCAACCGCAATGATGCGGTGACCTCGATGGGCAAGCTCGTCGGACTTCGCGCGTGCGTCTGGCGCTACGTCAGAGATCTGCTCGATCGCCTGCAGCGCGCCCTTGACGACACGCATCGGCTCATGGCCGTCGCGCGACAGATAGGCTTCCGATATTTTCGTCTCCGGATCGAACGGGACGAAGCGTGTCGGCTCCTGATCGTATCGTTCGGGCATCGATGACGCTGCAGCGCGCTGAACGGCCGCATCGAGCGGATCGTCGCCGGTACGGGAACTTGCCATCGCGGCCAGAAACAGCAGACGCTCGCGATCAAAGCCCGGCATTGGCGAGGTTTCTTCGACTTCCAGCGCATTCTGAGTGAGCGTGCCAGTCTTGTCGGAGCAGAGCACGTCCATGGCCGCCGCCTCGTGCACCGCGGATAAACGCGTGAGCAGTGCCCCGCGACGGCTCAACGCGAGCGCACTGAGTGCCGCGGAGAGCGTGAAGGTAGCAGGCAGCGCCACCGGCACCGTTGCCAGCAAAGCCGTGAGCGCAAGACGCATCAGTTCGACACCCGGAAACCCGAGAAGATACGCATATCCCACCGAGACGAGCGCGATGGTCCCGTTGACGAGTCCGAGGCCCTTCACTGCCGCGAGCACCGCGTGCTGTTCGGAACTCGGCGCGTGCGCGATCCGAACGAGTTCGACGGTGCGGCCAAAGTAAGTACGTGCGCCCGTCGCCGTGACCATGGCCGACGCCCGGCCGCTCCTGACGAGCGAGCCCGCATAGACCATTCCGCCAGCCTGAGCCTCGACAGGTACGGACTCTCCGGTCAGCATCGATTGATCCACCATCACGGAGCCCCTTGTTACGCGTACGTCTGCAGGCACCGCGCCGCCAAGTGCCAACTGCACTGCGTCACCCGGCACGAGATCCGCCGCAGGCACGCGTGTCCATTGGCCGTCGCGGCAGACGAGCGCGGTCGGTTCGAGTCTCTGTTTGAGTGCGGCGAGCGCGACGCCGGCTCGGTGTTCCTGAACGATGCCGAGTACAGCGTTGAATACGAGCAGTGTGCCGACAACAGCCGCCTCGATGTAGGCGCCCATGCCAATCTGCAACGCGATGGCCGCTTCCAGCAGCCAAGGCACCGGTGCCCAGAACTTGGGCAACAGCACACGCCAGTGTGGCGCCGCCTGTTCGCGGATCGTGTTCGGTCCGAATTTTTTCGCGCGCTCGCGCGCTTCGGTAGTCGACAGTCCGGCAGTCGATTCCAGCGTCACAGTCTCTTCCATGGACGAGGCACCTTCAATACCGCGCTACTCAGGGTCAAACGCAGCTCCACCAGAACGCTGTCTGCTTCGGTAGCGACAGGGGCCTGACGGGCTTCGGTGCCGGTACGTCAGTCGTGCTCGGCGGCGCCGCTGCGCGCCAGGCGCTGAACCCGCCGTGGAGTACCTTGATCTCGTCTCTCGGATAACCGGGATAGCGCAGCGACACATAACCCCGGCCGGCCGGCATGGCAAGCCTCACTGGCCGATGACGAAACACACGTCCGCATAGCTGTCTTCGCGACTCGCGACAGTCGCCTGCGGAAAGAATATGGACCCGTTCAGCGCATCGACGTTGATGTCAGTCAATCGCGAATGCCGGGAAACCCCGTTGACACAGGTCAACGGTTGTCGCTCATCACGCCCCTTGATCCGGTCGAGTCGGCGGGTTTCCCGTCAGGACAACGCGGGTCCCGTCGCGCGCGATGAATCCGTCCCGCTCAAGTTGGGCCAAGGTGCGATACAGGGTCTCGTGTGCGATCCCAAGCGCGCGTGCCCACTGCATCAGCGACCCCGGCACCGTGAATACGCCGCGGGCGTCGCCTTCGAGTCGCAGGCAATGCAGGATGCGCTCGCGCGGGGATCTCAGCGTCAGGCGCTCGGCGCGTGCACGGGACTGCATCAACTGCCGGGACAGGAGCCGGATCCAGTCGATCGCAAAGGTCGAATCGAGCCGCAGAGACGCCAGCACTGTTTGGGCAGGCAGAACCAGCAACTGACTGGCGACCGGGCAAACACCGTCGCAGTGGTATCGCGCGCTGAAGAGACTCGCTTCCGCCACAAAATCGCCGGGCCCGGCGCTCTGCAGCGTGATGGACTCGCCGCCGGCTTCGTCACGCCGCAACAACACCCTGCCGGCCTGAACCTGATAGACGGCCTGCACCGGCTGTCCGCGACGGAAGACCGTGGTGTTGGCATCAAATTGGCGCAGCTGTGCGGCGAGACGCAATGCCTCGGGCCAGGAGGGCGGAAGACCTGCAACGTGGGCGTCGATAGCCAGTTCAGGCGTGTCCGCCGCGGGCCTCGTGACCGCGGCCTCGCTATTCGGGTGTGGTGCCGGCCGCATGGTGATGCCTCGGGTCCGCGCTATGCCCCGCCATCGCGTCGTGGCCATGGTCGGACAGCTGTGCGTCAAACCACTGGTGCAGCGCGGTGACCAGCCGGGGCTGATCGGTCCGATAGGCGATTTCGCCGCCGTTGTGCAGGTCGCGATAGGTGATTGTCAGCTCCCCCGGTTTCGCCGCGCGAAGCGCCGCCAGGCCCGGCATGGCCTTGCCGTGGATCTGCTCCGGCCCCGCGAAATCGCCGGCGGCGAACTGCTGCGCGACCATCGCCAGGTGCTGGCGGATCAACCCTGCCTGCTGGGGATCGTCTCGCTTGGTCACGACCTGCTGGACGCCGCCATCCGCGGTCTTGGTGAAGATATGGGTGGTGGCCGCCAGCGAAAACGGCATGACGTCGGCGCCGCGTTGCGCGACCGCCTTCTCGCGCGCGGTCATGTCGGCAGCGGCAGATGAAGCGAGGCTGCCGGCAGCAAGGGAAGCGGCGAGCAAAAGCGCAGCTGTGCGTGCCATGAATGTCTCCGGTTTCGAATTCAGCCGCAGTCTAGCGCTGCGTTCTGCCGCGGACTATGACTGGAATCATATCTGGCGAACCGGCGTATCCGGTGCGCACCGCGCTTGCCAACGCAAAGGCGGTGTTGCACGGAGGCCTACTCCGGCTGGCGCAACCGAACCGGCGTGTTCTCCGCAAGCTGGCAGTCGTCGCGCCTTTCGCGAGGAAGGCCTCCCATGCCGGGCAACCTGAACCGGACACGCATCGTCGCCATCGCGGTATTGCTGGTTTCCGCCTTTGCAGCCGACCAATTCGCAATGCCGACGCATCATTGCCGCGTATCGATTGCGCCGGCCCGAACTCAGTACAGCAGGAACGCCGCCCGTTCGCGCGCGAACGCAGCATCCTGCGCAGCGACGACGCGTTCGATGTCGTCGAGCGAGCGCCCCGCTTCCAGCATGTCGGCCACTTCGCGTGAACCGACCGACGCACGTATCGCATCGATCCGGAACTGCGCCGGATAGCGACGGTGCAATGCCAGCGCGAGCGCCAGCCCGATCTCGCCGGGCCGCGTCGCGCCGGGCAGCCGTTCGATGCGCACGCCTTCGCACAGCCTGCCGCGATACGGCCCCTCGGCGGGCGCGAAGCGAACCGGCGAGAACGTCGCGTCGAGCCGCATCGCGCGCAGATCGTCCGCGAGGATGTGCCCGTCGATCCACGGCGCGCCGACCACGCCGAACGGCATCGCGGTGCCGCGCCCGACACTGACCGCTGCCCCCTCGACGAGCCCCGTCTCCGGATAGCGCGACAGCGCGGTGCCATCGCGCAGGTTCGGCGATGGCGGTACCCACCCGAGACCGGTGTCGTCGAAACGCATCCCGCGCACGTAGTTCGCCATCGGCACCACGCTGAGCGCCGCGCCGATATGCAGGCGGTCGTTGAACAGCCTTGCCAGTTCGCCGAGCGTCATCCCCGGCTGGAGCGGCAATGGGTAATAGCCGGTGAACGTCGTCGGCCCGGCATCGGCCACGGGGCCGCCGAACGCATCGCCGCCCAGCGGGTCCGGACGATCAAGCACGATCACGGGGCGATGGGCGGCAGCGGCGGCCTCGAGCGCATAGCCGAGCGTTGCCGGGTACGTGAAAAAGCGGACGCCCGCGTCTTGCAGGTCGATCACCACCACGTCGACATCGGCGAGCAGCGCGGGCGCGATTCTGCGGCGCTCGCCGTAGAGGCTGCGAACGACCACGCCGGTCGCCGCGTCGACGGTGTCGCCGAACGTCTCGTCGACGTCGGTGCCGAGCCCGTGCTCGGGCGCGAACAGCGCGACGAGCCGCGCGCCCGGCGCCTGCGCGAGCAGGTCGACCGTGCGCCGGCCGAGCCGGTCGAAGCCGCTGCGGTTCGTGACGAGCGCAATGCGCTTGCCGGCCACGGCCGCGAAGCCGCTCGCCGCCAGCACGTCGATGCCGGCCAGCACCGGCCCGCGCGATGCCGGCAACCGGGCGGCCTGCGCGACGGCCGCCGCCATCGCGGGCACGCGCGTCGCGATCCGCGACGGTGTCAGCGGCGCGGCCCCGCTCGATACGATCCCGAGCACGAGCGCGCGCAATGGCATCGCCGTGCCGGTTTCGTCGGGATACAACCGGCTCGTCAGCACGATCGCGAAGCGGCGAGTCACAGGATCGATCCACAGCGCCGTACCCGTGTAGCCGAGGTGTTGCAGCGCGCCGACTGGCGGCAGCCGGTAGCGGTTCGCGACGAGCGGCGGCCCGACCGCCCAGCCGGGCGTGTGCAGGTCGCCTTCCGCGTCGAGCGTGGCCGGTGTCTCGAGCGCGGCAACGCCGCGCCTGCTCAGCACGCGCGCCGTGCCGAGCGCGCCACCGTTCAGCAGCATGCGCGCGAAGCGCGCCAGATCGTCCGCGCTCGCGAACAGGCCAGCGTTGCCGGCAACGCCGCCCATCGCCGCCGCGACGGGATCGTGCACGCGGCCCCGCAGCGCACGGCCATCGCGAACGACTGTGGGTGCCACGCGCGCGAGCAGCTGCGCCGTCGGCCGGAACGTGGTGCTCGTCATTCCGAGCGGCCCGAACACGTGTGCGGCGCACCACGCGTCGAGCGGCCGGTGCGACACGCGCCCGACGATCTCGCCGAGTGCCACGTAATTGACATCGCTGTAGCGCACGCGTGTGCCCGGCGACGCGACAGGCGCCATCGCGACGATATCGGCAAGCACGGCGGCGCGGTGGCGCAGCGCACGGGGCGACGACACGCCGGCCGGCAGCCCCGACACATGCGCGAGCAACTGGCGGATCGTGATGCCGGCCTTGCCGTGCGCGCCGAACGCGGGCCAGTAGCGCGCGGCCGGCGCGTCGAGGCTCAGCATGCCGCGCTCCGCGAGCTGCATGATCGCGACCGCGGTCGCCACCGGCTTGGTCACCGACGCGAGATCGAAGACGGTGTCGGCCGTCATCGCCTCGACGTGCTCGCCCGTCATGCGCAGGCCGCGCGCCACGCGCACCCGCACGCCGTCCGCGTCGCCCGTCACGACCACCGCGCCGGCAAGATGGCCGTCGGCGATCTCGGCGACGATCGCCTCATCGATCGCGACGGCCTGCTGCGTCGCGGCGGCCGTGTCGGGGTCCGCTTGCGAGCCGGCCGATGCAAGCGCGAACAGCAGCGCGCCGGCCAGCGCGGCAGCGCAGCGGGATCGTCGCGATCGAGCGCGTTTCACGGCATCCATTCCTTCGTGCCGGCAGCGGCGGCGATGTCAAGCCGCGCGCGGAGGTCCGCCGCGCCGATGGCGTGAACGCAGCGCCTCGCCGGCCCTGATCGATCGTGCCCTAGCGGGCCGGCCGCTACTGCGGTGCGGGACACGCCGCGCACAGACGCATCGCGCCGTGCCGGTCAGGGTCATGCCAGGAAAAGCGCACGTCGACGCCCCCTCGCGCCGGGACGACGACGCGCCGGACTTCCTGGACGGCCCTGTCGTGCGCCGATACGCTATATCGCCCCGGCGGCACGCGTGCGAACAGGAACGGGCCGTTCGTGTGCACGTCGAGAATCGTCGACTTGCCGGACGACAGCGTCACGTCGACATCGGAAAGATAGTGGCCGGACTTCGACGCGAACGTGATCCGCAGGTTGTATCGAGGGGCGACGTCGCGAAACGCGGTGACCTCGTCCTGGCCGATTCCACCGGTGATGTACGTGACACCGTTGCGTACGATCGGCTCGGGCGACGTTTCAGCCAGCGCGTTCGCGCCGACGTTCAGCAAGCAGGCTGCCAGCAGCAGCATCTTCACGGTTCGGGTCCACATCTTCACTCTCCTGATTGAGCACGCATGGCTGCAATGCCGCCCGTCCGATCGTGGAACGTGTTGCGTGCGATGACGTCGTGCGTTCGCATCGGCGACGATGCCAGCGTCGCGCGGAACGTCGATTTCCCGTTGACTCAAGTCAAGCGCGTTCCTGTCGAAGCCGGACAAAACCGGACGGAACGCCCGCGCGACGGTGATCGCGCCCCGACTGCCGGTGCGCCCGGATGCGCCTGAAACCGGGCGGAAACGGCATCCGTGCGGCGCGATGTCCGTGATCGCTGTCAGCCGATATTGCATGGGTCGTCAGAAATTTCCGACACGGCCGCCCGACGTCGGACAGCAAGCTCAGGCCTCGCTGATTGTTCCGCTCGGCCCCGCCACCAATACTGGAGACGTGACAGGACGCAACGCATTTCGCGGTCGGGGAGCGGTTCTTCCGCCCCGCCGCCGCAGGACCGAGGAGCTGGCGATGATTGATCCGACCGCAGCGCATGCCGACGACGCCAACCTGGATGGCGAACCGCCGGTCGGCGCCCACCTCGTGACCCGCCGCCCCGGCTACCTGCATCACGGGATCTACATCGGCGACGGCAACGTGATTCACTACGCGGGGTGGTCGCGCCATCTGAGCGGCGGCCCTGTCGAGGTCGTCACCCTCGACGGCTTCCGCGCCGGTTTCGAGCTCGCGGTGATTCGCCACGCACGCACGCTGTACGACGGCACGGAGGCCGCACGCCGCGCGGCATCGCGCCTCGGCGAATGCCGCTACCGGCTTCTCACGAACAACTGCGAACACTTCTGCCTGTGGTGCCTGTTCGGCGTCGGGAGGAGCGAGCAGGTCGCGTCGTGTCTACGCAATCCCGCGCACGGCGTCGCGGTCGTCGTCATGCTGATCGCTTGCGTGCTGGTCGCACGGGTGCATCCGGCGATGGTCGAGCGCGAATGCCCGGCCCGGTGCGCGGCCTAGCATCGTCCGAACCGCCGCCGCTCACAGCCCTTCACCCGCGGCCGCGCAAGACGGCGCGCGCATACCCCCAACGTTTCGCCTGCGCGATCGCGATGCGGATCGCGCTGCCCTCGGTACGCCCCTGCCGCAGCAACGCGTTGGCAATCTCGATCGCCTTGCCGCGAACCGGCGGCGGCAGATTCCGCATCGACGGCGGATAACGTTCGTCAGTCCATGGCATGGTCGATGCGTCCCGGACAGGATCGTGCCGGTCAGCGCGGCAACGCGGCAGGATCGTAGCGATTGCGCGGGTTCCACAGCATCCAGCCGTCCGTGCCCGCCGCGTCGGCGGCGTCGACCTGCGCGCGAATCTCGTCGGCGTCGAACGGCCGACGATCGAACGCATAGTCGCGAAACGCCTGGAGCCACGGCCGAAACCGGACGCCGTCCAGTCCGGTCCGGCGCTTCGCCTCGGCCAGCGACCGCGAAACGATCTCGCCCGGATGTTCGGTCGGCTTCCGGCAGCCCGGCAGACCCCATGTGAAGCCGGATGGATACAGCATCGGCGACACGTAGTCGACGACCGATCCGAGCGCGTCGAGTCGCTGCCCGATCGCGGTGTCGTCGGCGTTCCAGCAGACGTACCCGAAGATATCGGCCGACACGTAGAGGTTGTACGGCCGCAGCCGTTCGCGCGCGCCGGTCAGGAATCCGGTGATCGCCGCGACCCGGTTGGCCTCGGTATTGGGCTCGGCGAACCGGAGACCGTTGGCGTCGGGAAACCGCAGGTAGTCGAACTGGATTTCGTCGAAGCCCATCCGGGCAGCCTCTTCGGCGACGTCGTAATTGTGTTGCCACGCCGCACGCGAGGTCGGGTCGATCCAGCGCTGATGCTCGCGGTCCTGCCAGATCTCGCCGGCTGCATCGCGCACGGCCCACTCGGGGTGGGCGCGCGCCAGCGGATCGTCCTTGAACACGACGATGCGGGCAATCAGGTAAAGACCGCGCGCATGGAACGTCCGCAGCAGGTCCGTGAGATCGGGGGGATGAACGATTGCGCCCGACACGTTGTTCGCCGCCCCGGAGATTTCGCGCGCCAGGCTGCGATAGGGCGTCACGCCGCTGTCGCCCTTCACGTCGATCACCAGCGCGTTGACCGCGGTCGCGTCCTGCAAGGACAGTGCGGCCTCGCGCAGCGTGCGGTCGGCGACGCCGTAAGCGGACAGATAGACCGCTTTCGGGCGCACCGGTGTCATGCGGATCGTATGCGCGACGTCGGCCGGCGTCAGCGTGATTTCGGTTCGCGCATAGCCCGGCGCACGTACGCTCACGCGTGTACCCGTCGCGTCGAGTTCCAGTGAAAACGTGCCGGCGCGATCCGCGGTCCGGTTCACGCCCGGCGCGTGGCCGATCGCGCCGGCCAGCGGATGCCCGTTCGCGGCATCGACGACCGTGATCGTGACCGGCGCCGCCCGGGCGGCGACACCGGCGAGCAACACGAGCAGGCAGACGATCAGGCGCTCAATCACGGCTTCCTCCGGCGGTTCGCAGCAATCCGTTCATGCATCGTGTGTCGCAGGCATCCGTCATCAGATAGCGTGGCAGCGCCATGGCCGGGTCCGTGCGCCGCACGGGGTGCGCGTCGAGCGTGAACGCCGCGACGTAGCCTTCGTCAGCGGCCAGCTGGTCGGCCTGAGCATCATGGACGCCGAACGGCCAGGCCAGCAGCCTGACCGGCTGGCCGGTCTCGGACTCGAGCCGTTCGCGGGACCGGCGCAACTGGAACGACACGAAGCGCCGGTAGTCGTCCGGCGTCAGCCGGGCGCGCTCGGTGCGGAAATTCGGATGCCAGTACGTGTGCGACTCGATGTCGAACCCACCGGCGCGTCCGAGTGCGCGCAACTGGTCCCACGTCATCGCATAGCTGGCGTTGGAGACGGCCGACGGATAGATGAACAGCGTGACCGGCACCGGATGCGTCGCCAGCAGCGGACGCAGCACGTCGTAGACGGAGCGGTGACCGTCGTCGACGGTGATCGCGACCGCCCGCGCCGGCACCGCCTCCGTCTCGCCGCCATGCCAGCGCACGACGTCGGCGAGCGGCACGATGCGATAGCCGTTCGCCTCGATCGCCTGCAGCTGGTTGCGAAACGTTTCGGTGCGCACCGTCATCGAATCCAGGCGCGCCTCGGCGAACCGGTGGTAGACCAGGATCAGCACACGCGGCTGCGGTGGAGGAACGACGGTCGCGACGTCGGCGGACGAAACCGGCGGCATGCACGACAGCAGGAGCAGGCAGGCGATCAGGCGAAAGGCCATGGCGGTCCTCGTGGAAAGACTGCCCCATTTTTTGCGATCGCGGCGCGGATACCGCTGAGCCAGATCAACGATCGATCGCGCATCGACGAGATCGCGCACGCGTCGGGCCGCCTGCGCGTCAGCTTGCCTGCGCAACCAGTTCGGCGTGAATCCGCTCGACGTCGTCGCGCGTGCACAGCGCCGTGCCGGGATGCTCGACCGACGCAGCCGATGCGGCCAGCGCGTAGCGGCACGCATCGTCGAACGGCACGCCGCGCGCCAGCGCCCAGACCATGCCGCCGACGAAACTGTCGCCCGCCCCGACCGTGCTGCATACCGCGGCCGGCCTGCCGGGCAGGCGCAGCGTGCGATCGCGCGTGACGACCCATGCGCCGCGCGCGCCCAGCGTCAACGCGACGATGTCGGCCCGCCCCTGCTCCACGAGCTCGCTCGCCTTCCGGCATGCCGACGTGTCGTCGAGCGTTTCTCCGGCCAGCGCGCTCAATTCGCCGAGACTGGGCTTCACGAGATGAACGCCGGCCTCGAGGGCCGCCTGCAGCGCGCGGCCCGCCGCATCGACGACGACCCGGCTGCCCCTTGCGCGGGCCTCCCGCGCAAGCGTTGCATAGAGGTCGTCCGGCGCGCCGGGCGGCAGGCTGCCGCTCAACACGAGATAGCGCGGCACCGGTTGCAGCGCTTCGATGCGGGCCGCGCAATCGCGCCACTCGGCCTGCGTGACCAGCGGACCCGGCATCAGGAAACGGTATTCGCGCCCGGTCGAGGTCTCGGTCACGCAGACGTTCTCGCGCGTCTCGCCGGCGATCGGGATTCGCACGCTCGGCAGGTGCTCGGCCTCGAGCAACCGGGTCAATACGTCGCCGGTCGGCCCGCCGGCCAGGTACAGCGCGACGCAGTCGCCCCCGAGCCGGTGAATGGTCCGGGCGACGTTGATCCCGCCGCCGCCGGGGTCGCGCCGCGGCCGCGCGCAGCGCAGCTTGTGCGTGTCGACGATGCGCTCGACCGACGTCGCGACGTCGACGGCCGGATTCAATGTGACGGTAACGATATCGGTCATGGCACGTAGCTCGCAGTCGATGGCACGCGCGATCCGCCGGCTTGCGCGACGGACGCCGGCGCGGCGATGCCCGGCAACCGGGGCGTGCCGGCCGTGGCTCCACCTTACGTTCGACGCCGGTCGCGGCGTTGACGCCCGTCAAGCGATGCCGCGAAGGCGCCCGATTGCGCTCGATCAACGCCTCGACCAGGCAGGCTCTTACAGTGAATCATTCGTCGCCGCCGAGCCCCGCCATGGACGAGCAGCCGCTTTGCACCACCGTCTTCGCCGAGCGTTACGCGCAGCCCGGCGAAACGTCTCGCGCAGCCGTATTCCATCGCGTCGCCCATGCGCTGTCGCTCGCCGAAGCGCCGGAGCTGCGCGCACAGTGCGAGCGCGCGTTCTTCCGGAACCTGCAGCGCGGCGCGATCGGCGCGGGCCGCATCCTCGCGAACGCCGGTGCGGATACCGGCGGGACGATGGTCAACTGCTTCGTCCATCCGCTCGCGATTGCGCCCGACACACCCGCACACGCCGTCGACGCGGCGCTCGCGCGGGCGCTCGACGAGGCACGGCTCACGCTGCTGATGGGCGGCGGAATCGGCTACGACTTCTCGCCGGTGCCGCCTGCCGATGCGTACGAGCGCCTCGCGTCGTCCGAACGAGGCGCGTGCTCCGCGATCGAGCGCTTCGATGCGATGTGCCGGGCGCTGCCGTTCACCGGCCCGCGCCGGGGCGCGCAGATGGCCGTGCTGCGCTGCGATCATCCGGACCTCGCGGCATTCGTCGCGGCCAAGCGCGGACGATCGCGCTGGCCGACGTTCAACCTGTCGATCGGCGTCACGGATGCGTTCATGGAGGCGGTCCAGCACGACCTGCCGTGGGCGCTCGTCCATCAGGCGCCGCCCCGTTGCGCATCCGGCACGCCGCCTCGGCGGCCGGATGGACGGTATCTTTACGCGACGATTCAGGCCCGTGCGCTCTGGCACGAGATCGTCGGCACGGCGCGCGACAGCGCCGAGCCGGGGCTGCTGTTCCTCGACACGATCCGCGACGCGAATCCGCTGCGCGAGCACGAACGGATCGACGCGACGAACCCGTGCGGCGAGCAGCCGCTGCCGCCCTACGGCAGCTGTGTGCTCGGGCCGATCGATCTGTCGCGGTTCGTGCTCCAGCCATTCGGAACCGAAGGCAGGCCGCGCTTCGATTTCGCGACGCTCGCCGACGCAGTGAGGATCCAGGTCCGCATGCTCGACGACGTGCTCGACCTGACCGCATGGCCGCTCGCCGCGCACGAGCACGAAGCGCGGCGTACGCGGCGCATCGGGGTCGGCGTCACCGGGCTCGCCGACGCGCTGACGATGCTGCGGCTGCGTTACGACAGCGTCGAAGCGCGTGCGTTTGCGCGCGGTATCGTGATGACGATGCGCGAACATGCGTTTGCCGCATCGGCCGCGCTTGCCGCCGAGCGCGGCGTGTTTCCGGCCTACGATCCGGCCGCCTACCTGACCGGCCCCGCGTACCGCATGCTCCTGCCGCTGAAGGTGCATCACGCGATCGCGCGGCACGGGCTGCGCAACAGCCATCTGCTGTCGTTCGCGCCGGCCGGCAGCGTGAGCCTCGCGTTCTGCGACAACTGTTCGAACGGGATCGAGCCGGCCGTCGGCTGGACGCAGCGTCGCATGGTGCGCACCGCGGACGGACGGATCCGGCCGTTTCGTGTGGAGAATCACGCTTACCGGCTGTTTCGCGAGCTGCATGGCGACAGCGTCAGGCTGCCGGACTATTTCGTCACGGCGGCGGATATCGCACCGGCCGACCATGTCGCGATGCTCGCGGTGCTGCAGCCGTGCGTCGACGCGGGCATCTCGAAGACGGTGACGATGCCGGGCCAGTGTTCGCTCGCGCAGGTCGATGCGTTGTTCGTCCAGGCGTGGCGCGACGGTCTGAAGGGCATCACGGTCTTCCGGCCCGATCCGCAGCTCACCTCGGTCGTGACCGACGACGCGGCGCAAGCGCGGCGCGACGGCCCGGTCTGCATCGGCTGCTGACCGGCATCTTGCGATTCGGACCCGCCCCTGATTCCGCCGGTCACGCACACGCGATCGCTCGCATGGGCACCGGTTGCCGACGATGGCAGGCAGCAGGCGTTCAGCGCTGCTGGCGAGCGTCCGTTCGGACTTGAGACTTGAGACTTGAGACTTTGGACTTCAGGCAGAGGCGCCCGTGATCGTTTCCGTATCGGCATCCGCCGACCGGCGCGTCTCGCCGGCATCGTCCGGCGGCGTGATGAGCGCCACCAGCAGGTCGTGATCGATCGATTCGTGCAACAGCAGGCTGTGCGCGATCCGTTCGAGCGCATCGCGGTGCTCGCCGAGCGTCGCCGTGACCCGCGCATGCGCATCCTCGAGCAGCGCGCGCACCTCTTCGTCGATCAGTTGCGCGGTGTGCTCGCTGCAGCGGCCGTCGCCGGGCGTCCACACGCCGGGCGCGCCGCTCGGCTGTGCCGCGTCGTCGAAGGTCGCCAGCCCGATCTTCTCGCTCATCCCGTACTGCATGACCATGTGCCGCGCCAGCGCGGTCGCGCGTTCGAGATCGTTCTGCGCGCCCGTTGACACGTCGCCGAACACGAGTTCTTCCGCGACGCGTCCGCCGAGCAGCACGTCGAGCCGGTCGAGCAATTCGCTCCTGCGCAGCACGTAGCGATCCTCGGTCGGCACCTGCTGCGTATAGCCGAGGGCCGCGATCCCGCGCGGAATGATCGATACCTTCTTCACCGGATCGCAATGCGCACGGCTTTGCGCGACGAGCGCATGCCCCGATTCGTGGTACGCGATGGTCCGCTTCTCCTGCTCGTTCATCACGCGGCTCTTGCGCTCCATGCCGGTCATCGCGCGGTCGATGGCTTCGTCGAAATCGGCCATGCCGATCGCGGGCTTGCCGAGTTCGGCCGCATGCAGCGCGGCTTCGTTGACGACGTTCGCGAGATCGGCGCCGACGAAGCCCGGCGTGCGCTGCGCCAGCTCCGCGAGGTCGACTTCCGGCGCGAGCTTCACGCGCTTCGTATGCACGGCCAGGATCTGCTTGCGGCCGTTCAGGTCGGGCCGGTCGATCGCGATGTGCCGGTCGAAGCGCCCCGGGCGCAGCAACGCGGGATCGAGGATCTCCGGCCGGTTGGTCGCGGCCATGATGATGACGCCCGAATTGGCCTGGAAGCCGTCCATCTCGACGAGCAGCTGGTTGAGCGTCTGCTCGCGCTCGTCGTTGCCCGACATCAGGCCGACCCCGCGCGCCTTGCCGAGCGCATCGAGCTCGTCGATGAACACGATGCACGGCGCGCTCTGCTGGGCCTGCTCGAAGAGATCGCGCACGCGCGCCGCGCCGACGCCGACGAACATCTCGACGAACGCCGAGCCGCTGATCGTGAAGAACGGCACTGCGGCCTCGCCTGCCACCGCGCGTGCCAGCAGCGTCTTGCCGGTGCCGGGCGCACCGACGATCAGCACGCCCTTCGGGATCTTGCCGCCGAGCCGCTGATAGCGTTCGGGATTGCGCAGGAACGCGACGATCTGCTGCAACTCGGCCTTCGCCTCGTCAATGCCCGCGATGTCGTCGAACGTGATGCCGGTTTCCTTCTGCATATACACGCGGGCCCGGCTTTTTCCCATGCCGCTCAGATCCCGCATGCCGCCCGGCCTGCGCATCATGAAACTCCAGATCACGACGAAGCCGATCAACGGGAAGATCCATGTCGCGAGCGTCCCGATCCAGCCCGTATCCGGTGCGCCCCGGTAGCGAATCCCGGCAGCCGTCAGCGCGGCGACCAGGCCTTCGTCGCTTACCCGGTTCGTCGTGAAGCGCCACGGCGCTCCGGCCTTCTTCACCTCGGCCGCGTCGGACGCGGCCAGGGCCGCGCCGGCTTGCGGCATGCGCAGCGTGCCCGAGATCGACGACTGGCCGATCTCGAGATCGTCGACGAGCCGCGCGTCCACCAGATGATGAAAATCACTGTAGGAAATCGACGTCGCGGCCGGCTGATACATCAGCAACTGAATCGCCACCAGCACGGCGAACGCGATCGGGATCAGCAGCCCGGAGTAGTCGAATGATTTTTTCATGGGATCGAACCTGCCCGGCAGGCAACCGTCCGCTCACGCGGCGTCGCGCTTCCAGTACGCTCGCAGCATGTCTTCGCCGTCGCCATAGTGGATGGAGAGATCGCCGTGATGCGCGTGCAGCAATGCTTCCGCCAGGCGCCGGACCATGTGCGTGCCCGTCGTGCGGACGACGAGCGTATCGGCGGACTTCTCGATTTCCATGATGCGTTCGAGCGCGTGCTCGCTCGTCTCCAGATCGGCCTGGTGCTCGAGCAGCGCGAGAATCGTCGACCGGTGCGCGCGCAGGTACGCGCCGCGCAACACCAGCTCGCCCGCCGGCACGTTTTCCCGCATGCGCTTGCAGGCCGGGCATTCGAGCTGGCGCCGATCCAGCGGCGTCGCATACCACGTCCAGCGGCCCGCGTCGCAGACGGCGCCGCAGCCTTCGCAGATCCGGTCGCCCCCGGGGCGCTTCGGTTCGCGGTAACTGTCCTTCGTATGCGGCTGCATGCGCTTGTCGCGGCGCAGGGTGTTTCGGCCGGGGCCGGTATGCGAACGGTTCATGGCTGCTTCTCCTGGTAGTGGACAGCACGGGCAAGCCGGTCAGGCAACGGTCAGCCGGTCGACGACCTCCCGGACCCCTCGCACCGACCCGGCCGCGCCGCACGCGGCGCGTCGTTCGGCGAGCGACGCGACCGTGCCCGTCAACGTGACGATGCCGTCGGCCGCTTCGATCGAAATTCCCGCGGATTCACGCTGTGCGCGACGCGCCAGCGCTTCGGCGATCCGTGCGCCGACGTCCGGCACCGTGTGGTCCGTACGCACCTGGATGCGGTTCGCCACGCCGACGACGCCGATCATCCGGCTCACCATGGCCTCCGCCGCGCGGCTCTGGAACGCATGGTCGACCTCGCCGTCGAGCGTCACGCAGCCGTGATCGACCTCGACGCGAATCTTGTGATCGCGCAACGCTTCCTGCCAGCCGAGCGCGAACGTGATCGCGATCGCCAGTTCCTGATCCGCGCACGCGTTCTCCGGCGGGGTGACGTTCAGCTCGAGCACCAGCGCGCGTGCCCCGGCGACATGCAGCGCCGTTTTCTGCGCCTCGAGCTTCTGCGCCCAGCTGTCGACCGTGCCGCGCAACGTGACGATCCGGTCACGAACGTCGACGTCGATCCGGCGCGCGTCGATCGCCGGATTCCAGAACAGCGCCTGCTCGACATCCTGCTTGAGTGCCGCGTCTGACTTCATGTCGGTCTCCAGTCGGCCGGCGCCGATCGCAAAGCCTGCGATCGGATGCGTGCCGCACTGCAGCCAGCATCGCGCACGGCAGCGCCGGCGGCTTGACGAGGATCAATCAACGGCGGTCCCGAGCAAATCGTCGGCATCCGTCATCAACATCGGTGCGAAAGTCGCGAAATGATCGTGCTGCTCGACGAGCAGATTCGCCTGACGCACACGCAGGTGACGGCCGACGCGACGGACGCGTTCTACGTCGCGCTCGGCGGCGGCTGGGGCGAAGCCGGCTGACGAGCGTGATGCACGGGCATTCGGCCAGATTCAGCCCGATTCAGCCTGTTCGGGTGACGACGTCGGGCCGCTGCCACGGCGGCAGTTCGGCCCAGCCGAGCGGCCCGTACACGGTGCCGCCGGCGGCCTCGATCGTTTCGACGAACGCGGCGAGCGTCGTCCCGGCTGGAACGGTCAGCGTCATCGCATCGATGAAATCCTCGCTGCGCAGCCATGGCGCCGCGCCGTGGTTGATCTGCTGGACGCTCCACGCGTGGCCGTGCCGCCCGGCCTCGGGCGGCAGCAGGCGCGGCGCATCGAACGCAACCCGCAGCAACTGCGCGCGCGAATCGCTGTACGGCGGCTTCGCGGCGTTCTGGTAGGGCACGTCCGCCCAACTCTCGCCGCATTGCTCGTCGAGCGGCAAGCAGGTAAACCACGCCCATGGCGAGCGCACGAAGCACAGCCGGTAAAGGCGCCCGGCGCCGTCCAGATTGGCGATCAGCGTCATGATGGATTCGTCCCCAAAGGCCCGAGTGATGCCCCGAGTGATGCGGTTACGCAGCGCGCACGGCATGCGCGGATAACGGGGTCATGACATCGGCATCGCATGCGCGCACAGGGTCACTATCCTGCCGCCGCCGGCGTCGAGGGTTGATCGTCGTCAAACGGCGCGAGCGGCGTGCCGCCCCGCCCCTGCAACTTGCCCGGCCGGCCACGGAATCCCGCAATTGCTGATTTCGGTCAACCGTCGCGCGCGCATTCGCGCTGTAATCGCCTTACCGTTCCATCGACTCCCGGCGAGGCGATCCATGAAACTGACTTTTCTCGGCGCGACCGAAACCGTGACCGGCTCGAAGTATCTGGTCGAGCACGGCGGCCGGCGCGTGCTGGTCGATTGCGGCCTGTTCCAGGGCACGAAGAACCTGCGGCTGCGCAACTGGCGAGCGCTGCCGCTCGCGCCCGACACGCTGGACGCGGTCGTGCTCACGCACGCGCATATCGATCACAGCGGCTATCTTCCGGTGCTGGTGCGCGAAGGGTATCGCGGGCCGGTGTACTGCACGGCGGCCACGGCCGAACTCTGCGACATCATGCTGCGCGACAGCGCGCGGCTGCAGGAAGAGGAAGCCGACTTCGCGAACCGGCACGGCTACTCGAAGCATCATCCGGCGCAACCGCTGTACACGCTGGACGACGCGCAGCGCGCGCTGCGCCTGCTGAAACCCGTCGCGTTCGACGAATGCACGTCGCTTGGCGGCGGCCTGTCGTTCCGCCTGCTGCCGGCCGGACATATCCTGGGCGCGGCGAGCGTCGTGATGCACTGGGACCACAAGGTGCTCGCGTTCTCGGGCGACCTCGGCCGCTATCACGATCCGATCATGCAGCCGCCGCGGCCACCCGCGCATGCGGACTACCTGGTGGTCGAATCGACGTACGGCGACCGGCTGCACCCGACGTCGGATCCCGAGAACGAGCTGGCCGCGCTGTTCGACAAGACCTTCGCGCGCGGCGGGGTCGTCGTGATGCCGTGCTTCACCGTCGGCCGCGCGCAGGAGATCCTGCACTACATCGCGCGGCTGAAGGCGTCCGGCCGCATGGCGCGCGTCCCGGTGTTTCTCGACAGCCCGATGGCGACGGACGTGACCGAGCTCTATCGCCACCATATCCTCGAACACCGGCTGACCGTGTCCGACGCGAACGCGCTCGGCCACGCGGCGACGATGATCCGGTCGGTCGAGCAGTCGAAGGCGATTGCCGAACACCATGGCCCGATGGTCATCATCGCCGGCAGCGGGATGGCAACGGGCGGGCGCGTGCTGCATCACCTGGCCCGCTATGCGCCCGATGCGCGCAACACGATCGCGCTGGTCGGCTACCAGGCCGTCGGCACGCGCGGCGCGGCGCTGGCCGCGCACGAGCCGACGGTGAAGATTCACGGCGAATACGTCCGCGTGCGCGCGCAGGTCGAGTCGATCACGACGCTGTCGGCCCATGCCGACTACGAAGAGATCCTCAAGTGGCTCGGCACGATGCAGTGCGCGCCCGTGCAGACCTTCATCACGCATGGCGAACCCGCTGCCGCGGATGCGCTGCGCCGGCGTATCTCGGAAACCCTGCACTGGCCGTGCGAGGTGCCGATCTACGAGCAATGCGTCGATCTGGACAAAGTCGAAGACGAAGCCGGCGGCGCGCAGGAACCCGCCGCGCTGTCGTCGTGACTCACGGCGATGCCGGCGAATCGCTGAACGCGCGTGACGGGAAACCGGTGCAGCCACCGGCTCCCGTCACGCTTTGCGTGGCAATCAGCCCACTTCGATGATCACCTTCAGCGCGTGGGTTTGCGCGGCGCGCCCGAACGTGTCGTACGCGTGCTCCACCTCGTCGAGCGAGAACCGGTGCGTGATCAGGCGCTTCGGATCGAGGCGCCCGGCGCGCACGGTCTTCAGCAGCATCGGCGTGCTGACCGTGTCGACGAGCCGCGTCGTGATCGAGATGTTGCGATCCCACAGCTTCTCCAGGTGCAGGTCCGCCTTGACGCCATGCACGCCGACGTTGGCGACGACCCCGCCGGGCGCCACGAGCGACGTGCACATCTCGAACGTCGCCGGAATGCCGACTGCTTCGATCGCGCAATCCACGCCGACGCCGTCGGTCAGCTTCATCACTTCCGCCACCGGGTCGCCGGTGCGGCCGTCGAAGCAGTCGGTCGCGCCGAAGCGGCGTGCGATCTCGAGGCGGTTGCCGTCCGGGTCGATCATGATGATCCGCGCCGGCGAATAGAACTGCGCGGTCAGCAACGCGGCCAGCCCGATCGGCCCTGCGCCGACGATCGCGACCGAGCAGCCCGGCTGCACCCGGCCGTTGAGCACGCCGCATTCGAATCCGGTCGGCAGGATGTCGGACAGCATCACGAGCGCGTCCTCGTCCGCGCCTGCCGGAATCCGGTACAGGCTGGTCTGCGCGTGCGGGATGCGCACGTACTCGGCCTGCGTGCCGTCGATCCGGTTGCCGAGAATCCAGCCGCCCGTCGTGCAATGCGAATACAGCCCGCGGCGGCAATACTCGCAGCGGCCGCACGACGAGATGCAGGAAATCAGCACGTGATCGCCCGGCTTCAGCGAATCGACCGCGGCACCGACCTGCTCGACGACGCCCACGCCTTCGTGGCCGAGAATGCGGCCCGGTTCGCAGGTCGGCACGTCGCCCTTGAGGATGTGCAGATCGGTGCCGCAGATCGTCGTGCGCGTCACGCGGACGATCGCGTCGGTGGGCGACTGCAGTTCCGGCCTGGGCCGCTGTTCGAGCGTCTTGCGCCCGGGTCCGTGGTAAACGAGTGCTTTCATCTCGGTTCCTCCGTTGAGGGGCAATCGTCCTTTTCGTGCATGTATGGCGGTTTCGCGCTAAATTTCTTTACGAATCAATTGCTTGTCAAGATTCTGATTTCGCAAAACCGCGTCCTTCGGATGTGAAATCTGGCGCTTCAGCGTGATGTACCCGCCAAGACACAATCGTGCCCGATAGTCAGCCAGCGGCAGTTGGGCGTCGACCAGCGCCGTCAGTTCCGGCGGCTCCCAGTCCGCGAAGAAGGTAAGTGCAATTTCCTACATGAGCCCTGAGGTTATCGAAATATTCGCGCCTATCCACAAATCGATATAAACCGCCTGCTGCTCAGTTCCGTGCGGCAAACGCCTGATAGAACTGCCTGGCTCGCTGCACCTCGTCGCTATGCAAGTAGGTCGACGTCGTTGAGATCGATGCATGGCGCAGGTTGTCGCGCACCATGACCAGCTCGGCGCCCCGCGCCAGCGCGTGCGAGGCGTGCGTATGGCGCATCCAATGCGGGCTGGCTCGGCGCAACTTCTCCGCCGTCGCGGGCCGCTCGTCCTGGATCGCATCGGCGACCAGAACGAAGAACCGCCTCAGCACGCGCCAAAGCCGCGTGCTTTCGATGCCTGCGCCGTCCTCGTCGAGACTCGCGACGAGCGGCGTCGCCGGGTTCCAGCGCTCCGGCGTGACCGGCAGGCCCCGCTGTACGAGAGACTGGTCGAGTGCCGTGCGTGCAAGCGGTGGCAGCGCCACTTTTCCGCGCTTGCCGCCCTTGCCCAGCACGTGTAGCCAATGATCCCCGTGTTCGTCCCGGCGTATATCGGCGAGCGTCGCGCTGACCAGCTCGCTCGCGCGCAAGCCGGTTGCATAACCGAAGTCCATACAGAAACCGCACGCGCTGGGCGGCCGGCACGCTCCAGCCGTAGGACCATTCGAGGCCGTCGGCAACAGTGCGGATCAGCAGCCACTCGCCCTCGGAGAAACCGCGCGACACGTCCAGTCCCGCGCGCGGCGCGTGGCTCTTGACCTTGACGCCGGTGAACGGATTCGCCAGCACGTAGCGCTGCTCGATCAGCCAGCGAAATAGCGCCGACAGGACATTCAGTGCATACGCCGCCGATCGGGGCGCGAGTGCGCCGATGAACGGTCGCCATTCGACACTGCGCCGTGGCCGCGACGGCCCGACCCAGCGCTCGCGCGGCGTGGGCCGACCCTCTTATTGTCCTCCACTACCTTCTTGAATGCCCTGGAAACAAATACTGTCGAAGGTTTCTCTTTGAGCCTGAATATGTTAGCTCCTTGCACGCGATTTTCCAGAAGGACAATCTTATTGAATACCGTAGCAGTCGGATAAACCTTGAATTTAGACGACTCCAAGTCCACAGCGCCTTCAAGCACGGTGACCACATGAAATCCATGAATACCTTGGGTCGGCGCATCGACAGGCAACACCTCACCATTGTTCCTAAGGAGAGGTTCAAGAACTTCAAGAGCTTTCGAACTAAACATCAAAAACGGCGACAGCATGGTTTGGACATCGCTATCCTTCATTTTTCGAGGAATGCCCCAGGATAGCTTAATCACATCGTAACTTGGCCCAAACTGCTGACCACTATGGGCAGTAGCCTGGATCGCGATGCTCTTGTCGTGGGGAATCTCCCCACTCTCATCGACTTGAACTAACGCTTGATACGAATCAGCTTGCCTCAAGCCATAAATTCCATTCATATGCATACTCAGAAATGCAGCTCGTCGCCGACAGGGAAACACATCTGCAAGCCAAAGACGTGGAAACTGTCGCCGTTTGGCATGTCCCCTGTGACCTCGTCAACCTTGCGCGCTGCAAACCGACAGTCTATGAACGGGAATGTCCGGTCACAATACTGATCGCTGCCATTTGTCTTTAAAGTTGAGAAGCTCCTTCTTCTTTATTTTCCACGCGCCATTTTTACACTTCAAGACGAATCGGAACTGGCTTTGCAGCCCATGCGCCTGCCGAATGATAAACACTGCCTCTCCATCCTCCATTTCCGCATGCTCCTCAACGTCGGAATCCGGATTATAAGTGGGCGGAGAAGTGCAGCCAAGGTCAATCAATCGTCCTTCGTACGCCTTATCGCGAAACGTCCATTGATCAAAAATCTCCATTAGTTTGTCGCGCGCTTCGTTGTCGACCGATTGGACATTTTGATTATTAGTCAATGCCTCTTGCTTCGTTTTGAAAAATTGATCCTCCCATCTATTCATTTCAAGCATAAACGATTTCAAGGTGTCACGCGCTCGTTCCAGTTCTTCAGTTGCCATTGCGAACCCTTAATTATTGAAGATTGCACTTATGATTTTCTGACCACCTTGCAGGACATCATAGGATATCTGCGTCGGCCGTGTTCCACCATTGCCGTAGATGAATTGTATATCCACGTCAGCTGAGCCGACTCTCCTAACATACGCAGCCACCTGTCCTTCGAAATCCCTGAACGCACCCCGATTGATCCCCGGCAACTGAGGAAATACGCCATTTTTCCCGCCACTTCCTCCGAGAAGTTTCCCAAGAATGTGCCCGGCGTCGTCTGTTTGATTCCCCAATAATCGCGCCCATGCCCGCGACGATGCATTCGTGGCTGTTCCGGTGCCGAGGTCAGCGGCAGTGATTGTCGCAGTTGCACGTAAAGGCTGGCCCGCGGTGCCCCGTGAAACTGCTGGCGTAACACACCATCCCCACGGATCAATCCACGAGAGCGGGTTTGGTGCGTACGCATAGAGGTTGTCACTACCCAATAGCCCGATCGGATCGGGATTGACGAACCGCCCCACATCCGGATCATAGAACCGAAAGTTGTTGTAATGCAGGCCCGTGCTCTGATCGGCATACTGCCCCGCGTAGCGGAGTGGTTGATCCGTCCGGGACGCGGTCAGTGAACGAGCCCCCTGCTCGACTTTGCCCCATGCCGTATATTGTCCGGCCCAAGCGAGTTCGCCGGCTTCGTCGGTGACTTCCAGCGGCGCCCCAACCAGATCGGTATGGAAGTAATAGATCCGTGCCGCGCGCTTCGCCGCATCGATCGCAGCAGCAGCCAGCGCCTCTGCGATCACCGCGTCGACGCGCGCGGCGGGCGAATAAGGCGCATCCGGACTGTACACGTAGCTACTAACACCGGTCTCGCGGACCTCTTGGGCCAGCCTCAGCCCTTCCCATACGAACCGCTTCGTCTCCTTTCGAAGCTTCACGCCGCGCACGTCGAACGACGTATCGGTCTTCGTGAGGCGCCGTCCGAGCGGATCGTACGCAAAGCGCGTTTCCACGATGCCCCGCGCGTCTTGCGTGCTCACTGCGATCAGCCGGTCCTGACCGTCGTACCTGAATCGCTGGGTCTGATTCGCGCCGCGCAGCTTCGTCGACAGGTTGCCGAACGGATCGTATTCGAAGCGCAGGTTCTGCCACATGCGCAGACGATTGCCCTCAACGTAGCCACGGCTTCTGCGCTGCACGTCGTCAAGCAGATTGCCCGCAGCATCCCATGCAAATTCTTCCAACTGTCGGTCGATGGTGTTCACTCGCCGAGTCAATTGCCCGGCCGGATCGTAGCTGTACTGGGTGTTGCCCCGCAGGTTGTCGCTCGTCTCGATCAGCTCGCCCGCGGCATCATATCCGTAGTTGCGCCAGAACTGGCCGCGTCCGCGGCCCAGCGCTTTGGGCTCGAAACCTGCCGACTGCCAGACTTTGCGACCGAGCGGGTCGTAAGCGGAGCGCTCAACCAGCCGACCCTGCGTGCGCGTGATCTCGCGATGCAGATCGTCGCGCTCGAAATCGCTTACTACCTGATCGCCGCACCGGATCTGATGCACGTGGCCCGAACCGTAGCGCAGCATCTGCAGCGTCTGCTCGTGCGGCAGTTCAAGCGTCGCCACATTGTCGAGCTCATCGAGCGTGTACCGTACGATCCCGTTGGCGCCGTGTTCCGCGACGAGGCGACCAGCCTTGTCGTACTCGAACTCGACCGTATCGGGCTCAATGCCGAGCGCGAACCCCGCGGCCGTCGGCACGCGCTCGACCTTCACCAGTCGGTCGCCCTTGTCGCGCTCGTAGCGAGTCACCTCGGTCGGCGTGTGCTGGACCTTCAGGTTGCCCATCCGGTCGCGTTCAAAGCGAATCGTGCGAGTCGGACGATTTGCCGTCGCGTATTCGTCCGGCACGCCGACAGTGTCCAGCGCCAACAACTCCCCTGCTTCACCATACCTGAAGCGGCGCTCCACGCCGTCCGGGCGCGTTTCCGCTGTAAGGCGCCCGCCAGCACTGTACGCGAACGTGTAGCGGGCATGCTCTCGCTGCAGCTCTCGAAGCCGCCCTTCGGCATCGTAGCGATAGCATGTTCGCCGGCCGGCTGGATCGATTGCTTCGACGAGCTGGCCGCGGCCATTGCGCAGTTTCTGTTGAATTCGTCCGCCGAGGCCAATGTGTCGCACCACCAGTCCGGCTGCGTCGTATTCGAAGTGCTCGGTGCTGCCGTCCGGATACGAGATGCGGCGCGGCTCGCCCGTTGGACGCATGTCGTACGTGATGCGCTGACCCAGTGCGTTCTCTTGCGCGAGTGGCACACCGAACGCATCGAAACTATTGCGTGTGGTTTTGCCCGAACAGTCCGTGTAACTGACCAGCTCGCCGAGCCGATTCCATTCGAGTGTCTTGCGGCCGCCGCGCGCGTCGATATGCGCGATGGGCAGCACGGTCAGGCCCTTGGGGTACTCGTAGCGATTTTCGCGACCCAATGGATCCTGACTTGACAACAGGCGACCTTGCGGATCGTATTCAGCGCGCCACGCACCGCCATCGGGTCCGACAATCTCTACCGGCCGCATGCTGTTGCCGTCATAGCGCGTACGAGTCGCGCGGCCGAGCGGATCAGTTTCGACCACGATCCGACCGGCGTCGTCGTATTCGAACTCAACCGTACGCTCGCCCGGCAGCATCAGCATCACCGGCATCCCAGCGTCGTTGTACTTGATCCGGTAGAGCCCACCGTCGAAATCGATGTATTCGACAACCTGGAATTGTGCGTCGTAGCGCCAGTGCGCGGTGCGGCCATCAGCATGGCGAACGCGGGTCTGCCGACCTTCGATGTCGTACTCGAACGTCCAGGCCTCGCCGTCGCTGGTGCGTGTCGCGACGACTCGCGGCTGTCCTTCGACCGTCGACCAAGCATAGCTCGACGTAAATCCCAGGGCATTCGCGTGGCTCACCATCAGGTCGTTGGCATAGGTGAACCGGCGAACCACCGCCCCGTTTGCATCCGTTACGGACGCCAACTGGCCGCTTTCATCGTACCCGTAGGCGACGACGGGCCTGCGCTCTTCACCGTGAACGAGCGTGATCGCGCCAAGGCGCCCGTACGCGGGCTCGTAATCGAGCACGGCCCGGAGCCCGCCGCAGGTCAGGATCTCGCTGACGCGGCCGCGGCTGTCGCGCTCGAACTGGCACCACTGCCCTGCCTGATCCTCTATGCGGCGCACCCCTGCGATGCGACCGGAATCGGGCTCATATCGACCGAAGTCGTAATACATCTCGCCAAGGTCGTGGAGGATATAGCGCCCATCCGGCGTGCAGGTCAGGTATTGCTGCTCGGCCTCGCTGAACGCCGCCTGGCCGGCGCGCAATATCGGGAATCCCGTCTCGCGTCCCTGTGCATCCGTGTACCAGAGACGTCCGTCGCGCGCATGAAGACGTAGCTCCCACGGCAAGACCCAGCCACGGCCGAGCGTTCCCGTGTACTCGAGGCTGCTCGAGTAGAACCGCTTGATCGCGACCGGCATCGGGCTCGGAATGACATAGTCGATTTCCGATTCGGCCAGCAGAACCTTTCGCCCAGTCGTGACGTCGATCGGGTTGCCGAACATCCCGCCGATCGCCCTGTTGATCGCCGGACCGGCGACGTAACGCCCGACCGCCTCGCCCAGCACGAAGCCGCCAATGAACTTGGCTGCGCAAGGCAGCACGGCGCGTGACAGACCACCTGCAGCCTTGAGGAGCCCACCGAGACCGCCGACCAGGCCGGCCAGCGCAAACGCCCAATCCGTTGCGGTCCGAAGCCACGGCGGCACCTCGTCGGCGACAGGGAGGTAAGTCTGTGTCCCGCCGTGGAAAAAAGTATCGTGCGAGCCGTCGCCGATCGCGGCGCCGCAGGTGATCTTGTCGTCCTTGCGTGCCGCGGGCCGACCGTTGATGAAGATGTTCGTCGAGCCCTGGGCGACCAGAGGAATGGGATTGTGCTTGGTGCACGCCACGCCGCTCAGCGTTGCGTATGCGGCCGGTTTTCCGTTCACATAGACGTCGGACGAGCCCGTGACGATGTTGCCGGACGGCGAGCTGAACATCCGGCCGATCGCCTCTCCTAATGAGAGAAGCCCCTGCGCGCCGATACCGGCCGCCATGCCGGCGAGCAGCGCGACACCGAAACCGCATGTGAACGTAGCGAATGCTACGGCGGCGATAAGCGCGATTCCCAAGACAGCGCCGACGAGAAAGCCCGTGAGCGCACTGGTGTGCTCGATCGGGTCAGTGACACGCGCGGCTTCGTACATGGTTCATGTCCTTTCTTGTTGTTATGCTGTTGCCGGCTCGGCTGGCAGGTAGCCTTCGAGCCAATTCCGCCACAATGTATCCAACGTTTCGCCGAAGCTCTTCGCGCTCGAGGCCGTGAAAATCAGCACCCGACCTGGCGCCACGATGAACGCCGCTTGCCGTTGAAAGACCATCTTTGCGCCGTTGCGGTAGGCCGTGTCGATGCGCTCGCCGGGCATGGCGTCCGCTCCGGGCCCGAGCCGCTCGGCCTGACGTGAGAGCAGCCGATGGCCTTGCAAACGTGACTTGAGCATCGCCAGCTGTCGGTCGATGTAGGGCGAGAGGGTCTCGCCATCCTTGAGCCAGTCACGCGCGACGCTGAGGTTCGGTTGCGTCGCGAGGTCGACGGGGACGAACAGGTTGGTCGTACGATCCTCGAAGCCATCCGGCAGGACGATGCTGCCTTCGTGAATCCGGATGCGGTTGTCGGAATCGGTCATGCTTTATCTCGGAAAACGGGTTTCAGAAGTCGTCAGGGGCCACGGACGCACTGCCGCGCTTTCAATCGCCAAGTAGTGCGGCGGGAGCGTCACGGCGCAAACGCATGCTGCCCAGCAGCAACGCGATCTGCGCGATCGCCCACATGTAAAAAGCGATGCCAAGATTTCGGATTGGAGTGGCATCGGCTTCGTTGAAGTACCACTTCGTCGTCAGCAGCGAACAGAGCGCGCAGGCAACGGCCGCACCGGCGAACAAAGTCGCGCGCGCGTAACGGCGACGGACAAACTGGACGACGGCGACTATGTAAAGCGGATTTGCGAGCCACGACGGATTCAGCATCAGCAGGCCCAACCAGCCTTGCGCCAGAAGGGACATTCCAGTGAGCGGCGATTCCCTTTCGAAATGCATCGCGGGCAACAGCAGCGAGGCGACGTACAGCGCTATTGATGCCCACAACACGACCTCTCGCGGCACGCGCGGCAACGAATCGACGGCGCCTCTCATTCTCCGAATCCATTGCGACGGCCCGCCACCGATGACCGCACGCTCATTCCGTCTGACCGGCCGGCGTCACGACTTTTTCGCCGCGTGCGCGCATGGCTGTCCTCTGCGCTTTCGGATCGACTGGCGGCCATGGCGCGCCGGCCGCGACAATCTTGCGGCGGATATCGTCGATACGCGCACGTGCCGGCGAACCCGGCGCCGTGTGTTTCTCCAGCGTGGTCTGCAGGACCCAGCCGTAGGAAACGCCGAGCTGATTTGCAACCTTCGGGTCCGCGCCATGCGCAAGCAGATAATCGACGGCATCCCACTGTTGAAGCGATGTCGCGTCGAAGATGGCCGTCGCGCCGAGCGAATCACGGAGATTCACGTTCGCCTTGTGCTCGACCAGCAGCTTCAATTGCGGCAGGAGCTTGTTTTCGGCGACTTCGAAGATCATCGGCGTGTCGCCGCTTGGTCGCCAGTTCGGATCAAGACCGCCGTCCAGCAGCACGCGAAGCAGATTCGGCGTGTCAGCATGCAGCGCCGCATAGACGACCGTTCCCCCACTGGCCCCGACTGGCGCCTTGGAATCCGCGCCATTCTTGAGGAGCACCGAAATAATCTGGTAGCGGGTGTTCGACGCATCGTTCTTGACCGGCACGATTTCCTGTACGGCATACGACAGCAGCGTTGTATTCTTCGCGCCGGGCACATTCAGATCCGTCTTCGGCGCGAGTTGCTGCACGCGCGCAAGGTCTCCGTCATGAATGGCTTGAGCAAGCATGAGCTGTTGTCCCGAAAAAAATTCTTCCGGCGCGTAACGTTTAAAGCCAGTCATGTTCGTCCCTTGAGCTTGAGTGGGCCACCAGAACGGCGAACTCACTCCCACGAGTGCGGCAATGGCGCCGACGGTTATCGCTTTTTTGTATCGCATCAGTGTGATGAATTCAATTGTGAAACCAGGTCCAGTTCGTCCTTCGCGACCTGCTGGTTCATCCCGGTCGTCACGTCGCCCATCATGTGACGACCAACAGTGGTAACGCTCTGGCCGTCGAGCGTGACGGGAGTACCCACCGCTTTGGGCATGAGTTGCGCAGTACCATCACTGATCGGCCCGAGCCTCCCTTCCTGGAGCCCCGTCAATATGTCGCCGTCGACTCGATAGGCCGTAATGTTGGTCGGTTGAACCGACCCGCCGTACTGCGCGACCGTTTCGGGATTCAAGCCGGCCGCGTTGAACGTGACAGCCGAGCCGCCGCTCGCCTCGGCCGCAGCGGAAGCCATCCCGCCGCCGAGCGAGTGACCGGTGAAATCGACGCCCGACGCCGCACCCGACTGCTCGAGGCGACTGCCGATTGTCACGGCCTTCCGATAGTACGGCGATTCGTCGCCGAGCCCTTGTGCCATGTTGTTGGTCATATCGTCGCCCAAGGGGTTGAGGCTCTGCGTTCCCTTGAACGCGATCGTTGGCTTCATGCTATCGCCGAAGACTTTGGGATCCGGCACATACATCTGCGAACCGAAGTTGCTACCGTCGATGTGGAAGTTGTCGGGCTTGAGGCCGTATGCCTTCAGCGCCTCCGGATCGTTGGAGGCCATCTTCCACCCCGTCGGGGGAGGATCGTTCGGGTGGTAGACGTGATCGGCAAGCTTCGCCATCTGCTGCGCCTTGAGCGAACTCGCGAACTTCGCTGCAGCCGCACGCGTCTCCGGATCGGGGCTCGCAAGTCCCTCCGCGATCATCGCCTGCGCAGCTGCCCACTGCAGCGCAAGCGCCTGTTCGGGTGCTTGTGCGCTGCCCTGGTTCAGATGAATGACCGGCCCGTCGAGATAGATGCCGTTCGCATTGATCAGAATTGACGAAGCGCCATATGTCAATTTGATGCTGTCTGGCGTCATAACCACGACACTTTCGCCCACGCGATGCTCGATGCCGTCGCTAGCTTGGTGGCTCTGCATGCCGGGCCCCGCCTTGCTCGCGATCGCCTTCGTGTTGATGACGTTGGCAGTGGTATCACGGGTAAGCGCGATGGTTTCAGTCAGCCCGCCTTGCGCGATCTGCTTCGTTTCGCTGCCCTTGAGCAATGAAACGGAGCGCGCGCCGGCTTCAACCGTATGCGTTTCCGAATCCTTGATCACGGTCTTCATATCCTTCTGCGCGTGCAGAAAGATTTCCTGAGCACCATTCATGTCGGAAAACCGCAACTCGTTCGAGCCCTGCCCTTTGTGCGTCTGGCTCTTGATTCCCATCGTCTGGCCCGCGGCACCGTGGTATGGGTTGCCTTGCTCGCCGTTGAAGACGCGCCCCACGATCACGGGGTTATCAGGATCCCCTTGATTGAACGAGACCAGGACTTCCTGTCCGATGCGCGGAATCGCAGCCGCGCCCCACCCGGCCCCCGCCCACGGCTGAGACACTCGAGTCCACATCGAATCCGACCCGTCCATCTGACCACGACGATCCCACAAGAAGTGCAGCTTCACGCAACTGCCGTTCGTGTGGATCTGCTCACCCTTCGGGCCGACAACAATCGCCGACTGAGTGCCGTGGATCACAGGTTTCGGTGTGTTGCGGGGCGCGCGGTACGGAATTTTCTTCGGCAGAAGCGCAAACGAGTTGCGGTACGGCATCTTCGCAGCGTGTTGGGTATAGTCGTTCACTGCCTCGTGCCGCACATGCAGGATCGCGTATTCCTGGTTGTTTGCCATCACCGGATGGTTCGCTACCGTCACACTGCCGGCAGTGGTCATCCGCCATGCATAGCCGCCGCCGGTATATCGATGCGCCTGCGCTTCCTCGGCCTGCATCGCGATGCGCGCGTAGCGATTTCCATCGTCGCCGTGGTCATACAGCGACTGATGCTCGAAACGTTCGGTCGCCTCGAGGCGCGCATGTCGCAACGTCTGCGGCTCGGCCTGTACGAGCATCAGAGGCGACGACGGATTCTGGTGGTTGAAATCCTGGAACGTGACCTTGCCGACGCCGAAACGCCGGCCTTCGTGCAACTGGTCAATGCCGTTGAATTCGCTCGCCTCGCTGTCCGCATACGGCACGCTCGTCAGTCCGTCGATCGAGCGAAACACGAAGTTCGTATCGCCGATCACGAGAATGTGTTTGTCCTTCTCGTAGCGGTGCGTCCAGATCAGACCTTCCTGCTCCATCAAACGCGCGCAGAAGTTGTAGTACGACTCCTGGTACATCACGATGTACTCAATGGGCTTCTGGGCGGTCCGGATGTCGAACTCGAAGTCGGTAAACCCGTGATCCTGGAAAATCTCGCTGAGGATCTCACGCGAAGTCTTGTTCTGGAAAATTCGACAGTCAGTCGAGCGCGTCAGGAACCAGAACCAGGGCACCACGGTCATGTGGTACTGCGTTACCCGCCCGGGATTGCCGGCGCGATCGAACGAGGCGACGTAGCCGTCGAAATAGCGGTTATTGTCGGCACCGCCCGACATCACGATGCGTTCGAGCGTCGATTGCCGCGCATCGTGATCGAGCCGCAGCTTGATTTGCTGGCCAATCAGATGATCCGGCGTCAGGTCATGCTGGTGCGACAGCAAATCGAGGTGAATTTCCGGCAAGCGGTTAACGTGTTCGTCGATGACCGCGGCGCCGACCAATAACACGTCGGGCCCGAGCGGAGACTCGATCGTCACGTACCGGTTCAGCTGCGTCAGGCGAGCGACGCCGCCCGTCGCATTATTAAGCGCGTCCGCAATCGCAGCGGGCGTCTTGTTCATCAACGAGAAACCGGTCTGCGCCAGCTGAACCGCGCGCTGCACGGTGTCCAGATGGCCGGCGACGCCGGCGAGCGGGCCGATTTGGCCAGCCACGGTGGATGCGATCGGGCCGGCAAGGCCGCCGAGCGCACTCAGCGAGCCCAACGAATTCCCTCCGAAACCGCTCGGAATACCGCCATTCGGGGCGAAACTCATTCTTGTTCCTTTCTTCTCGTCTCAGGTTCTGCCCCGGCCGACTGGCAGCCTGAGGCCACGCTACTGTAGGACAAATTCCGACAAGGCGAAAGATACTCGAAACACAACCTTTCAATTTCCCTTCTTTTCGGACTACGCCATCAAACCGGGGCCTGCACGCCTGGACAAGGTCCGCCGTGTCGCAATGTCGCGCCGGTATTGGCCGACTGCAGCATGATTTGCACGAAGCTGGTGGTCGGCACGTAGGACGCGAAAAGTCGGTCCAAGACGCGCCCCAACCCGTCGAGGCTGAACTGGGCCATGCGCTGTTCGTCGATCACGAGCGAGATCTCCAGTCCCTGGGCAAACGCGGAAGCGGGTTTGCCGGGCATCCAGCGTCGCACGCGCTCGACCGATAGTGAGACCAGCGCGTCGAATCGGCGGCCGGCGTCGGGAGCGGCCATCGCAAAACGAGTGCACATCCGCTTGAACTGTGGGAGACCATCAGCGTTGAGCCGTATTGCCTGCGGAACGAGCCAGGACAGCAGCTCCCACAGCTCGCCGTTGCGGAATGTCGGCGCACGGCTCGGACTCGGCGCGTCTAATAGCGAGATGTCGATACCCGTGTCGCCGTTGCGCGGTGCCAGTTGCAGCTCGCGGATACCGGCCAGATCGCCATTCGTGCAAGACAGTGTGACATTGATCTGCCGCTGCCCCTCGGGAGCGGCCGGTTCACAATTTGGGCCCACCAGCGCCAGTTCGAGGCCTCGCAGTGCGTCGTCGGTCGCGGCCGCTGTCGATTTCGGCAAGGCCTCCTGACCCGGCTTCAGCGGCCCGGACGCCGCTTTCGGCGCGCGTCGGGCTTCGTCGCGCAGCAGCATCCAGTACACGCCGGCCGTCGCGTCGACGGCGTGCTGCAGCGACTCAAACCGCGGGAGGATCAAGGAGCCGTGTGCGGTGAGCTGACGAACCTGATCAACCGACCAAACTTCGGCTTTCGCCATCGCCTCGAGCGCCAGCGGCTTAAGCGCGTAGTACGCCAGACCCGCCCGGGTTTCGATCGGTTCGGCGTCGCTGGAGAACAGGTTGATCACCGGAGTACAGAACGGCTGGAGATTCTCGGCCGAGACCGCCGCCAGCCGCTGGGCGCGATGTGATTCCGGATGAATACCGGTCACGGCCAGATGAAACGTTATCCGTCGTGCTGCACCTGCCTTCCGTTTCAAGCGAGCGAGATTCAGATCAAGACAGTCGAAGCGAGCCGGGAAAGCGCAGTACTCCATGAGCAGATGAAACGGCGCCACCGAACCGTCGTGAGGCATCGGAAGCAGCGCATCGGCGTCGTCGAAACCGCCGGCCGTGAGAGGCATGTCCACCCGGGTCCAGCGACCATTGCCGTCGAACTCGACGAATGCGCGCGCCGCGTGCAGCAGGATACCATCGGCCAGTGCCGCGACAACATCCCTTGTACCGGCCATATGCAATCGCAATACGTCCGGCGCGATTGTGAAAAGCGCCGCTGGCGACGTGAGTTCCAGCGTGAAGGAAAAAAGGCCGGTGGTGTCTGGCGGCAGGCTCGCTTGCATCGGCGCCACCGCCGATGTCGTGTAGTGTGCGGCCGAAACGGCCAGCGGCACCAGCGTGATATCCGCGGCGGCACGGAACACTTGCCGAGCGACCGGCGTCAGCAGTTGGGTGCCGCGTGGAATAACACGCGGTTCAGTCTGTTCGGTCTCGCCGTTAAGGGAAAATCGTGCGATCGCGCAGGACGGAAACGGACGTAGGAACGCGCCATGGAGCGTCTCGAGCAGGCCATGCGTAAATGCAGGTACATCGTCCTCGAGCCGAATGTCGTGCTGCGCGGACATCAACGCGAACGACTGCAGGAGCCGCTCGACGTGCGGATCTTCCGAATGCTCCCCAGTGATTGCTAGGCGAGCCGCGATCTTGGGGTAACGCCGCGCGAACGGTTGCATCGAACGGCGCAAGAGCGCCATCTCGCGTTCAAAATGCGGCAGCAGGTCCTCAGGTTCGATAGCCATACGCGTTTCGCGTCACCACACTGATCATGCGGCGACACGGTCCGAAAATGAGACTGGGCGATCCAGCGTGTGGCCGCTGGCCCGCAGAAAAACGAGTTGGATGGCGACGCCCGCACGGCGATCGCGCCGGAAACGCTCGTTGATCGCGTCCACGTCGCTGTCGCTCAGCGCGAAGTAACGCTCGACGTCGAACTCCGACAGTCGCGCGGGCAAGCGATCCTGCCCCACATACCGAAATTCCAGGCCTGGCATCAAGTGCCTCCCGTCACGGTCGCAATGGGAAATTGCGGGCAGGTAGCTTACCGCAGATCATGGTCGGAACTGCCGACGAGAGTCGGAATCTGCCGTGAAGCCTTGCTACATAAGGCTTTCAGGCGAAACCGCCAGATTTTGCACGAAAAGGACGATTACCCCGTTGAAAGGGTGCCCGGCTGGTTGGCCTGCGCCAGCAAGGCCGCGAGCGCGCAGGACGCGACCCGGACCGCGACACTGTCGGTGCGGCTCGTCAGCACGATCGGCACGCGCGCGCCCACGACGATGCCCGCGTTCGCGGCACCGCCCAGGTATTCGAGCTGTTTGGCGAGCATGTTGCCCGCTTCTATATCGGGCACGACCAGGATGTCGGCGCGGCCGGCAACCGGAGAAGCGATTCCCTTGTCGCGCGCGGCCCGCTGCGAGATCGCGTTGTCGAACGCGAGCGGGCCGTCGACGATCGCCCCGGTGATCTGGCCGCGCTCGGCCATCTTCGCGAGTGCCGCCGCGTCGAGCGTCGAACGCATCGCCGGATTGACGGTCTCGACCGCGCACAGCACGGCCACGCGCGGGCACGCGACGCCCAGCGCGTGCGCGACGTCGATCGCGTTCTGCGTGATGGCCGCCTTCTGCGCGAGATCCGGCGCGATGTTTACCGCCGCGTCGGTCAGGATGAACGGCCGCGGGTAGGCCGGCGTCTCGATCAGGAAACAGTGAGACATGCGCTTGTCCGTGCGCAGGCCGGAGCCCGCGGCAACAACCGCGCCCATCAGCTCGTCCGTATGCAGGCTGCCCTTCATCAGCGCGCCGGCGCGGCCGGACGTGGCGAGTTCCACCGCGCGGGCCGCCGCCGCATGGCTGTGCGGTACGTCGTCGATCGTCCATTTCGCCAGATCGACGCCCGCCTCGTCCGCCAGGCGCAATACCTTCTGTCGCGGCGCGACGATCAGCGGCTCGATCGAGGCCCCCAACGGCGAAGCGTCGATCGCGGCAAGCGCGACAAGACTGGCCATGTCGCACGGGTGGACGACGGCCACCGTGAGCGGCGGCGCATGGCACGCACGCGCGATCAGTTCGGGCAGCTCACCATTCGCGCGCGGCAACAGGCCGGGCAGGCAAGCGCCTTCGGGCGGGTCCGGAAGCAGGCCGCTGTTCATGTCTGAAGCACGTAGCTGCCGGGCGCCGCAGCGAACCCGGCGGCCGGCACGCGTGCCGGCACGTCGCCCGACGAATGCGCGCGCAGCCAGTCGCGCCAGCACGTCCACCACGATCCGTCGACGGCGGGCGTTTCGCTCAGGAAGTCGTGCCGGCTGCGGTAAGGCGCGCCGGGCTCGCGCGTCGCGCAGCGATAGTGGCGCCCCGGATGGCCGGGCTCCGACACGATGCCGGCATTGTGGCCGCCGGACGTCAGCACGAACGTCAGCGCGTGGTGCGTGAGCAGATGGAGCTTGTAGACCGAATGCCACGGCGACACGTGATCGCGCTCGGTGCCGACCACGAACGTCGGCACGTCGAGATCCGACAGCGCGACCGGCCGCCCGTCGACGCAGTAGCGGCCGGCCGCGAGATCGTTGTCGAGAAAGAGCCGCGTCAGGTATTCCGTATGCATGCGATACGGCATGCGCGTGGTGTCCGCATTCCACGACATCAGGTCGTTCGGCTTCGTGCGCGTGCCGAGCAGGTATTCGCTCATCATCCGCGACCAGATCAGGTCGCGCGCGTTCAGCAGTTCGAACGCGGCGGACATCTGCGCGCCGTCCAGGTAGCCCTGGCGCCACATCAGCGCGTCGAGCGCGGACAGTTCGCTGGCGTCGATGAACAGGCCCAGCTCGCCGGGTTCGCTGAAATCGGTCTGGGCCGCCAGCAGCGTGACGGAGCGCAATGCGTCGCGTTGCCGCCCGTCGCGCGCGAGCGCCGCCGCGCCGATCGCCAGCAGCGTGCCGCCGAGGCAATAGCCGACCGCATGGGCGGCTTCGCCGCAGATCGACCGCGCGGCATCGAGCGCCGCCATGCAGCCGTCACGCAGATAATCGTCGAGCCCGAGCTCGCGCGCATCCGCGCCCGGATTGCGCCACGACACGGCAAACACCGTGTAGCCGGAATCGACGAGGAAGCGGATCAGCGAATTGTGCGGCTGCAGGTCGAGAATGTAGTACTTCATGATCCACGACGGCACGATCAGGATCGGCTCGCGGGCAACGTCGGCCGTCGTCGGGTCGTATTGCAGCAACTCGCACAGTGCGTTGCGCCAGACGACGCGGCCCGGCGTGATCGCCACGTCACGGCCCGGCAGATAGGCGCGCGCGTCGCGGGCCCGCGTGCCGCTCGTGCGATCGAGCCACGCGTTCGCGTCGTCCAGCCAGTGCCGGAAGCCGGCCGCGAGATTCGCGCCGCCGCTACGCATCGTCGCGTCGAGCACGACCGGGTTGGTCGCCAGGAAATTGCCCGGCGAGCACGCGTCGAGCCACTGTCGCGCGGCGAACCCGACCAGTTCCTCATGGTGCCGTTCGACACCCGGCACGCCGCGCGTCGCGTCGCGCCACCAGCGCTGGATCGACAGGAAGCCGTCGCGATACACGCGAAACGGCCAGCCGTCCCACGCGGGCGCGGCGAAACGCGGATCGGCCTCACCGGCATGCACGGCGAGGCCGCTCGTGTCCGCATCGTCGGCGTCGCCCTCGCGCCGGCTTGCCGCCGGTGCAATGGCAGCCAGCCACGCCTGCGTCGCGAGCTCGAAGCATTTCCCGGGCGCCACCGCCAGATGCGTGCTCCAGTCGAACATCGCCAGCGCCAGCGACACGGGCGACAGCCCGAACGTCATCACCGCCACGTTCGCATGCGCGGCGCGGTTCCATTGCTCGGCAGGCGTTGTACCGGCTTGCGCGCATTCGGTCGCGCCCGACTCGGGCTCACCCGCGCCCGACGGCCGTATCGATTCGTGCCCGTCCGGCCCGGGTGTGACGAACGCTTCCATCAGAATTTGCTCCGAGAAACCCCGCCCTTTCCCCAAGGAGACTTCCGTCGGGGCGTATGGCGGGGCGTGGCGTGGGAAGGCGTCAACGCATGTGCATCCCGCCGTTGACGTCGAACTCCGCGCCGGTCGCGAAAGCACCCGCGTCCGAGCACAAAAAGGCCACGAGTTCGGCGATTTCTCCCGGGTCGCCAAGACGACCGACCGGAATCTGCGGCAGGATCTTCGTGTCGAGCACCTCCTTCGGCACCGACTCGAGCATCGCGGTCGCCAGATAGCCGGGCGCAACCGTGTTCACCGTCACGCCGTGGCGAGCAAGCTCGAGCGCCAGCGCCTTCGTGAAGCCATGAATGCCGGCTTTCGCGGCCGCGTAGTTCGCCTGCCCGTATGCGCCGCGCGAACCGTTCACGGAGCCGATGTTCACGATCCGCCCGAAACCGGCTTCGATCATGCCCGGCACGAACGGCTTCGTCATGTTGAACATGCCGTCGAGGTTGGTGCGCAACACCGCATCCCACATGCTCTTGGTCATCTTCACGAAGGTCGCGTCGTGCGTGATACCGGCGTTGTTGACGAGCACGTCGACACGCCCGAACTCGGCCAGCACGTGTGCCGCGCAGTGCTGGCACGAATCGTAGTCGGCCACGTCGACCTCGAACGCATGGAATGTCCGGCCCGCTTCGCGTTCGCGCGTGAGCCACGTCGCGACGTGGTCGTTGCGTTCCGTGTGCGACACCGCCACCGTCATGCCGGCATCGTGCAGACGCCGGCTGAGCGCGGCGCCGAGGCCGCCCATCCCGCCCGTCACGAACGCGACACGCTTAGCGCACATCGTCGGTCTCCCGTGCGCCGGTCATGCCGCTCAGGCGGCGGCCGGCAGCCGGCGCGCCGTCGTTTGCGCCTGCCGCGTCCTCGATTCCGCGCTCCAGTGCCGCCATCCAGTCTGCCCACGGCATGCTGGCTTCGTTCACCACGGCCAGCCGTCCCAGATCGGGCAGCCAGTCGGTCTGATAACGCGACAGCGCACCTGCGCCGTATTCGCGCAACCAGGTGCGCCATACTCCCGCGCTCTCGTACTGCGCACGCATGCACAGCTCGGCGGCATCCTGCCAGAGCGCGACGGTCGCGATCGCGTAGTCGCGCATCGTCTGCCGGGTCGCTTCGCCGAAGGCCGTCCATTCCTGCGTTTCCGCAAGCGTCTGCTGCATGTGGCGCACCGCGACGCGGTCCCGCTCGATGCGGCGCCCTGCCAGCGCATGCCATTCATGCTGCCAGTCGCGGTTCAGCGCGACCATGCGCAGCGCGAAATCGCAGCCCGCGCGGCAAAGGTCATTCGGTGTCGTCAAAGCGTACGTGCTCATCGGCTTTCCTCCTTCGATCCGATCCATCGGTTGGCATCCCGCCTCATGCCGCCTGCCCATGACCGGCATCGCGACCGCATCACTTTGCGGCCACCGCGCACGGCAGCCGTTGATCTGAGTCAAGCGCGCGGAAACCCTGCTTCGTAGACTGGATTGCACTGGCGGATCACCCGTCGATGGAGCGATTCCGATGAGCTACAAGAGCATAGTCGTGCACCTCGATACGAGCGCCCGGGCGCATTCGCGTCTCGAGTTCGCGTTGCGCCTCGCCCGGCGCTTCGGTGCGCATCTGACCGGCCTGTTCGCGGTCTACACGCCCGAACCGCATTCGTTCTACGTGATGGCAGGGTCCGCCGATTACTTCCGCGAGCGCCGCGAGCAGCGCGACGAACGGCTCGCCGCGCTGGAACGCCTGTTCCATGCGGAGACCGCTCGCGCCAAAGTGCCGGCTGCGTGGGTTCGCGCGGACGAGCGCGCCAATACGGCCGTGCCGCATGCCGCACGCCTTGCCGATCTCGTGATTGCCGGCCAGAGCGACCCGAACGACCCCGAGACCTATATCGACGACCAGTTTCCGGAGAACCTCGTGTTATCGGCAGGCCGTCCGGTGCTCTTCGTGCCGTACGCCGGCGAATTCCCGTCGATCGGCGAACGGGTGTTCGTCGCATGGGACGGCAGCCGGGAAGCGGCCCGCGCCGCGCACGACGCGATTCCGTTTCTCGAACATGCGAAGCGCACGACGGTCGCCGCGGTGGTCGACGGCGATTCGGAAGCGGCGACCACGCGCATTCCAGCCGCCGATGCCGCGCTGATGCTGGCGCGCCATGCACGCGACGTGACCGTGCTCGACATCGATACCGGCGACGGCCCGGCGGTCGGCGACACGTTGCTGTCGCGCGCCTATGAAACGGGTTCCGACCTGCTCGTGATGGGCGCCTACGGCCATCCGCGCTGGCGCGAGCTGGTGATGGGCGGCGCCACGCGCACGGTGCTGGCGTCGATGACGCTGCCGGTGCTGATGTCGCACTGAGCCGGCCGATGCGTACGCTCGCGCTGCTCGTCGTCAATGCCGGCTCGTCGAGCGTGAAGTTCGCGATCTTTGCGTATCCGCCGCACGGCGATCCCGTGCGGCGGCCGCTGCACGACGGCGAGGCGGTCACGGCCGGCAACGGCGTGTCGATCCGCTTCGATGCCGATCCGGAGGGCGCGCTGCCGCTCGTCACGGGCGATCCCTACCGTGCCGTGCTCGCGCAGATCGCGATGTGGATTCGCGTGCGGTTGCCGCACATCACGCTGGGCGCGATCGCGCATCGCGTCGTGCACGGCGGCGCGCGGTACGTGGAGCCGGTGATCGTCGACGGTGAAGTGATGGACGCGCTGCGCACGCTGACGCCGCTCGCGCCGCTGCAACAGCCGCACAGCCTGGATGCGATCGACGCGCTGCGCGACGCGTTTCCGGACGTCACGCAAATCGCCGTGTTCGACACGGCGTTTCATCGCACGCTGCCGCGTGTCGAGCAACTGCTGCCGTTGCCGCACGCGTGGTTCGACCAGGGCGTGCGCCGCTACGGATTCCATGGCCTGTCATACGAATACCTGGCCGTCGCGCTCGACGAGTCGTTCGGCTCGCGTGCGCATGGTCGCGTGATCGCCGCCCATCTCGGCAGCGGCGCGAGCCTGTGCGCGATGCGCGACTGCCGCAGCGTCGCGACGACGATGGGCTTCTCCGCGCTCGACGGACTGATGATGAGCACCCGCTGCGGGACGCTCGACCCCGGCGTCGTACTGCACCTGCTCGAGGCCGGGAAGCTGTCGGGCGACGCACTGGGGCACCTGCTCTATCACGAGTCGGGACTCAAGGGCGTGTCGGGTGCGTCAGGCGACCCGCGTGTGCTGCTCGCGTGCGAGGCGGCCGGCGATACGCTCGCGCGCGACGCGCTGGCGCTGTACGTCCATCGCATCGTGCGCGAAACCGGCGCGCTGACCGCCCTGCTCGGCGGCCTCGACATGCTGGTCTTCACGGCCGGCATCGGCGAACACTCGGCGCAGTTGCGCGAGCGGATCTGCGCGTCGCTCGGCTGGCTCGGCATCGCGCTCGACGCGCAGGCGAACGCCGCCCATGCGCATGTCGTGTCGTCTGCGTCGAGCGCGGTCACGGTGGTCGTCGAGCCGACCAACGAAGCATGGGCCGCGGCGCGTGCCGCGGTGCGCGTGCTGCGCGGCAACCGCGACGCTTGATCCAGATCAGCGCGATCGGCGCGCGCGCGCCGATGATGATTTCATCGACATCCGTTCAAGGGAAACGCCATGTACTCGAACATTCTGGTTGCGCTCGACGGCAGCGATACGTCGTCCCGCGCACTCGACGCCGCGCTGAACCTCGCGTCGGAGACGGGTGCTCGGCTGACTCCGGTCTACGTCGTCGATTTCCTGGTGCCGGCCTACGACACGTACGGATACGATCCGTCGATCCTGATCGACGCATTCCGCGAGGAAGGGCTGCGCGTCACGGAGGATGCGGCCAGGCGCATGAAAGCCCGCGACGTGGCCGGCACGCCGCAGATCTCCAACGTCGCGCCGGCGGGTGAAGACGTCGCGCAACGGATCGCAAGTTTCGCCGGCGAGATCAACGCCGACCTGATCGTGATCGGCACGCACGGCCGGCGCGGCTTTCGCCGCGTCGTTCTCGGCAGCGTGGCCGAGCGCGTGCTGCGCCATGCCACGTGTCCGGTCCTGATGATTCCGGCGAGCTGCGCAGCGAAAGCGCCCGCCGAAACCACCGCGGCATCAACCGAAAAGGAGCCGTCATGAGCTACAAGACCCTGCTCGTCCATCTCGACGACAGCGAGCGCTGCAAGACGCGCGTCGACCTCGCGCTCGAACTCGCGGGACGCTGGAATGCCCACCTGATCGGCCTCTACTTGGTCTGCCAGGACCTGTTGGAGCCGTTGCGGCGGCCCGACGAACCGCTGAAGCTGGCCGTCTACGAACGCCTGTGCGAACAGCGGCGCAAGGAAGCGGAAGAAAGATTCCTGATGGCCGCCGAACGCGCCGGCCGCAGCGTCGAATGGCAGGCGCCGACCGGCGAAGCGACCGCCGCCGCGGTCCTGCATGCGCGCCACGCCGACCTGCTGGTGCTCGGCCAGGAGGATCCCGACGACCGCATGACCTATGTGGCCCGCCATTTCGTCGAGGATGTCGTGATGGGCAGCGGACGTCCAGCGATCGTCGTGCCCTACGCGGGCGACGTGCGCACGCTCGGCGAGAACGTGCTGATCGGCTGGGACGGCGGGCGCGAGGCCGCGCGCGTGATGTCCGATGCGCTGCCGCTGCTCGCCCGCGCGCGCTTCGTCAACGTCGAGACGGTCTCCCGCGGGCATCCCGATCCGGACAAGACGCCGGCGGGCGTCGATGTCGCCGCGTATCTCGAGCGGCACGGCATTCGCGCGTCGTTTTCCACCACGCCGCGCGAACGGTCGGTGAGCGTGGGCGCGACGCTGCTGAACCGGGTGACCGACCTGCATGCGGACCTGCTGGTGATGGGCCTGTACAGTCATGCCCGCATGCACGAACGCGTGCTGGGCGGTGCGACACGCACGATCCTCGAGACGATGACGGTGCCGGTCCTGCTGTCCCACTGAGCAAGTGAAAACGGGCAGCCGCACGCGGCTGCCCGTTTCTCGCGAAGCCTCGCCGCCACGACCGTCACAACATGCCGGCGCACGCGCCCGGCCCCTCCCGTACGACCAGCACCGGCCGGTCCGCGATGCGCACCAGCGATTCGGCGACGCTGCCGAGCAACGCACGGCGCACGCCGCGACGACCATGCGTGCCCATCACGATCAGGTCCGCGTCGCATTCGGCGGCGGCGCGCGCCAGCACGTCCGATATGTCCTGTCCGCACGCGTCGATCGTTTGCGCGATGCCGCGCACGCCGGACAGCTGGAACGCCGTTTCCGCGTCCGAAACCGCGATCGCGGCCTTGTCCGCGTCCAGCCCGGCCGGGTCGCGCTGGTCGATATAGCCGCTGTCGACGTCGGCCAGCCGGGGCGCATCCGATACCACGCACATCGCGATGACCAGGCTGCCCGATTCGCGGGCGAGCGAAATCGCCTCGTCGAGCGCGAGCCGTGCGCCGCGGCTGCCGTCGAGCGCCGCGAAGATCCTTTGGTACATGATGCCTCCCTGCCGTCGTCCGGGGTCGATGGGTTCGTCAAGCCAGTCTGATCCCGGCGCGCGCCGCTCCATTGACACGGGTCAAGCGCGCGCGGCGCCGTCCGTCCGCATCGGTCCCGATTGGCGAGCGTCGATAGAACGCGCACAATTCGGGCAACATCGCAGTTCCGGCCCGTCCCGCTTTTCGTGCCTCGCGTCCGGCCCGCCGCCAGCCGGCCGCCGACGAGATTCGTCAGGATGAACGGCAATGACAGTGCATGCGCCCTCCTTCAAGGCCGAACCTGCCCCCCAACGGATTCGGCCCGCCCGACACGCAGCGATGGCCGCGCTGCTGACGCTGGCGCTCGGCCTGACTGCCACGTTTGCGGCATCCCGATTGCTGCAGGACGCGGCCCAGCAAGCCGCCCACGCACGGTTCGAGCAAACCGCGACACTCGCGACGGCCGACCTGCGGCGCAGCCTGCTCGGCGCTGCTGCCATATTGCGCGGCGCGCGCGGCTTCGCGTCGACACTGGCGCCGCCGCAATCGGGGGCCGCATGGCGCGGCTATCTCGCGAGTCTCAATCTGGACGGTTTGCAATCGCCCGTCCGCAGCCTCGGAAGAATCGAGCCCAGCGCCGCGATCGACGATCAATCGACGCTGCAGGCGCTGCAGCGGGCGACAGAAACCGGCAACGTCGCGCTGGCTGCGAACGCGATCCAGGACAGCACCGGTGCGACGATCGCCCGGACGGAACTGACGCTCTACTTGCCGATTTATGCGAATGCTGAAGACGCGGCTTGGTCCGGGCCCCGGCACGCGCGCGCGACCGGATATGTTTACGCGTCGCTGAATCCGGAGCGTCTCGTCGGTTCGTCCGTACTCGATCGGCTGCGTATGGAAATCCTGGCCGACAATCCGGCGGCCCCCGTGTTTTCCGGCGGCTTCGGCGGCGGCGACGCGTCCTCCGACGGACGCGACCTGTTCAGGCGAATCGATTCGCTGACGTTCGGCGGCACGCCGCTCGCGCTGCGCTACAGCGCGCCGCGTGCCGCCCTGTCCGGCGCCGCGATGGCCGTGCTGCTGACCGGCGTCGCGCTGTCGCTGACGCTGGCCGCGCTCGTGCGGCAGGTCGTCTCGAAGCGCTCGCTCGCCGGTATGCACGGCGGCGACAGCCCGCCCACCGAGGCGCGGATGATGGCCATCATCCGGTCATCGATGGAGGCCATCATTACCGTCGACGAAAACCAGACGATCGTGATCTTCAACCCGGCCGCCGAACGCGTGTTCGGCGTCTCCGCGATGGAGGCGATCGGTGCGCCGCTCGCCCGCTTCATCCCCGAGCGCTTTCGCGCCGCGCATTCGAAGCACGTCGAGCAGTTCGGCGTGACGGGCGTGTCGGAGCGGCAGATGGGGCGGCAACGCGTGCTGTTCGGCTTGCGCGGCGACGGCACCGAGTTTCCGATCGAGGCGTCGATCTCGCAGATCCGCGACGGCACGAGCAAGCTGTATACGGTCATGCTGCGCGACGTCACCGAGCGGGTGCGCGCGGAAAACGCGCTCAAGCAGTCGCGCGAGGAACTGCGCGACCTGTCCGCCAACCTGCAGAAGGTGCGGGAGGAAGAGAAAACGCGGATTGCACGCGAACTGCACGACGACCTCGGTCAGCAGCTCACCGCGCTCAAGATGGACCTCTCCGCCGTCGAACTGGGGCTCGCGGGCGTGGTTGCCCCCCATACCGGCGTGCGCGAGCAGTTGGGCGGCATGCATCGCCTGATCGATTCGACCGTTGCATCGGTCCGGCGCATCGCGGCCGATCTGCGGCCGGTGATGCTCGACGACCTCGGTCTCGTCCCGGCGATCGAATGGCTGGCGAACGATTTCACGCGCCGCTACAGGATCACGGTCGACCGCGACATCGTCCCCGTCGATACCGCGTTCACCAGCGCCGGCGCGACCACGCTGTTCCGCATCGTGCAGGAGGCGCTGAACAATGTCGCGCGGCACGCCGACGCGACGCATGTGACACTCGCATTGAAAGTCGAAGACGGCTACTGCATGCTGCGCATCGCGGACAACGGTCACGGCGCGCCGGAAAATGGCCACGACGTGCACGATCGCCCGTCGTTCGGGCTGATCGGCATCCGCGAGCGCGCACACATGCTCGACGGGACGGTAACGATCGACAACCGGCCGGGAGCGGGATTCACGATCACCGTGGCGCTGCCGCTTCACGCCATCCAGGAAGGAGATGTGCTGCCATGACCAGGGTACTCATCGCCGACGACCACGCGCTCGTCAGGGACGGCCTGCGGCATATCCTGCAGAACGCCAGCGGTTTCGAAGTCGTCGGCGAAGCGCAGGACAGTGCTTCGACGATCGCGCTCGTGCGCGACACGCACGCGAACGTGCTCGTGCTCGACCTGTCGATGCCCGGCCGCAACGGCGTCGAACTCATCAAGCAGATCAAGGACGAGAAGCCGGCACTGCATATCCTCGTGCTGACGATGCATGCTGAGCAGCAATATGCGGTGCGCGCGTTCCGCGCGGGCGCGTCCGGCTACATGACCAAGGAAAGCGCGAGCGCCGAACTGGTCGCGGCACTCACCAAGATCGCGGCCGGCGGCGTCTACGTCAGCCTGACCATGGCCGAGCAATTCGCGCAGAGCCTGAACGAGCCGACCGATCTCCTTCCGCACCAGCGGCTGTCGGACCGCGAGTTCGACGTCTTCCGGCGCGTGACGACCGGCGAGTCGATTTCCGAAATCGCGCAGGCGCTCTGCGTGAGCGTCAAGACCGTCAGCACGTACAAGACGCGGATCCTCGAAAAGATGCAGATGCCGAACGACACGGCACTTGTGCGCTACGCGATGCGCCACAAGCTGTTCGACGACCCGGACGAGCTCTGACGGCGGCATCGGGCGCGGTCGAGCCCCCGCGCCCGCCCGGATTTCCCGAACGCATCGGTGACGCCGGCCACGCCGGGGCGGCGGCAACCCGCCCGCCACCGGTGCCCGGCGCACGTCGGCGACGATCGCGACAAGTTGCCGCGCCCCTGTAGGAAACCTCCTACAACACTTCCATCTCACCTACCGCAACTTCAATTCCGGCTGATTTTCTTGACGTCGCGCAACATCCATACTGCATCTCAAGAAAAGCAAACAAGCGTGCCTCCCGGAGCAAAGGCAGCATCACGGAAGAGATCGGCGTATCGGTCTCCCTGCGCGTCCGATGGGGCTTTCCCGACAGGAAGGCGGCAGAGACCAAGGCCGCCGGTACAACGGTCAGCGCGACCCCGCCCGACGGCGCACCGCCGCTGCCCCGAACTGGAGCCGATCATGCAAAGCAGTGCCGAAGTCTCGACGACCATGCCGTCACGCCCGTTCATCCCGTTGCATCGCGTCGAGCCTGCAGACCAGCCGAAGCGCGCCGCATCCCGCTGTTCGACGTGCGCACTGCGTACCGTCTGCATGCCGCCCGATCTTTCGCCTGACGATTTCGAGCGCGTCGACGCGATGATCTGCACGACGCGCCACGTCCGGCGCGGCGAAACCCTGTTTCGCGCGGGCGATACGTTCAACAGCATCTATGCCGTGAGAACCGGGTCGTTCAAGACCATCGTGATGCATCGCGACGGCGACGAGCAGATCACCGGCTTCCAGATCGTCGGCGAATCGCTCGGGCTCGACGGCGTGCACACCGGGCACCACAACGGCGACGCGATCGCGCTCGAGGACAGCACGGTCTGCATCATCCCGTTCGGCCAGCTCGAGCAGATGTGCCGCGAAGTGCGGCCGATGCAGCACCACGTGTACCAGATGATGAGCGGCGAGATCGTGCGCGAATCCTCCCAGATGCTGTTGCTCGGCACGATGACCGCCGAGCAGCGCGTGGCCGCGTTCCTGCTGAATCTCTCGTCGCGCTTCAAGGCGCGCGGCTACTCGGCTGCCGAATTCGTGCTGCGGATGACGCGCGACGAGATCGGCGAATATCTCGGGATGAAGCTCGAAACGGTCAGCCGCATGCTGTCGAAGTTCCAGCACAAGGGGCTCGTCGCGGCGCAGGGCAAGCAGATCCGGATCGTCGATTCGGAAGGCCTCCGGCAGATCTGATCGTGCCGCGGGAGCGTCGGGGCGATCAGCCGCGCATGCCCAGCACGGCGGCCCCCGACACGCGCCCGCCGCGCAAGTCGTCGAGTGCGCGGTTCGCGTCGGTCAGTGCGTAGCGCACGGCCTCGACCTGCAGCGGCATCGCGGCGGCGATCCGCATGAATTCGACCGCATCGGCGCGCGTCAGGTTGGCCACCGACGCGATGCGGCGCTCGCCCCACAGCCACGCATACGGAAAGCCCGGGATGTCGCTCATGTGAATGCCGCCGCACACGACGATCCCGCCTTTGTCGACCGCGCGGAGCGCGGCCGGCACCAGTGCGCCCACCGGCGCGAAGATCAGCGCGGCATCGAGCGGCTCGGGCGGCGCTTCGTCGCTGCCGCCGGCCCATGCGGCACCCAGCGACAGCGCGAGCTGCTGCGCAACCGTATCGCCGGGCTTCGTCAACGCAAACACCTTGCGCCCTTCGCCATGCGCGACCTGCGCGACGAGATGGGCCGCCGCGCCGAAGCCGTAGATGCCGATGCGGCGCGCGTCGCCCGCCATGCGCAGGGTTCGATAGCCGATCAGGCCGGCGCACAGCAACGGCGCGGCCTCCAGATCGGAATAGCGTTGCGGCAGATGCACGCAATAGCGATGATCGGCGACCGCGCACTCGGCATAGCCGCCGTCGATCGTATAGCCGGTGAATCGCGGGTTGTCACAGAGGTTTTCGCGGCTCGATGCGCAATACGCGCAATGCCCGCACGTCGAGCCGAGCCACGGAACGCCCACTCGGTCGCCAATGGCAAAGCCCGTCACGCCCTCACCCAGCTGGCGCACCGTTCCGACGATCTCATGCCCCGGAATCAGCGGCAGCTTCGGCTGCGCGAGCTCGCCGTCGACCACGTGGAGATCGGTCCGGCATACGCCGCACGCGTGTACGTCGATCAGCAACTGGCCCGCCGCGGGCGCCGGATCCGGCACGTGCGCCTCGCGCAAATGCGGCGTCGTGCCGTCAAACATCATCGCAAGCATGCTCGCCTCCCCGCGCGATCGCTGTCGCGCGCTTCGCTTCCAGGGCTGATCGTCGCGCATGGCGCGCGCACCGCCCGGTGACGCGCGCTTGATGTGGGTCAACGGCCGCCGGACGGTTGCTGACACGATGAAGTGGCGTGACGCCGCCAGCGCGGCGACCTGGAGACGATCAAATGATATCCGTTCCCCCACTTGCCGCAAGCGCCCATCCCGGCCTTCACCTGAGGTCGCTGCTGGGCTATGCGGTGCTGGCTCCGTCCAGCCACAATTCCCAGCCGTGGCGCTTCCTCGTCAACGGCACCACGATTTCGGTCTGTGCGGACCGCGTTCGCGCGTTGCCCGTGGTCGATCCGTTCGATCGCGAGCTAATCATCAGCTGCGGGGCGGCGTTGCTCAATCTGCGTGTCGCGCTCAATCATGCCGGGCTCGCCCACACGATCAGCACGTTTCCGTCCGAAGTCGACCCCGATCTCCTTGCACTCGTCCGGGTTTGCGACGACGGCTATTCCGACGCGTCCCTCGGTGCGCTGTTCGATGCGATTCCGGAGCGCGTCACGACGCGCGCGCCGTTCGAATCGAGCCCCGTGCCCGAAGACCTCCAGCGCGAGCTGATCGCGGCCGGCGTCGCGGAAGGTGCCGACATCGCGTGCGTCGACTCGATCGCGCACCGCGCACGCGTCGCGGAGCTCGTTGCGGAGGCGGATCGTCAGCAGTTCGCCGACCCGCGCTTCCGGCGCGAGCTGGCGAGCTGGATCGATCCGCGCCGGCACGACGACGGCATGCCGGCATTCGCGGCCGGCGTGCCGGCGTTGCTCGATTTCGCGGCGCCGGTCGTGACGACGGCGGTACGGACCTTCGATCTCGGCAACGGGCTCGCCGCGCTGCATCATCAGCTAGTCGGCGCATCGCCGTTGATCGTATGCATCGCGACCGTGCGCGACGATCGCGAAGCGTGGCTCGCCACCGGCCAGGCGCTGGAGCGGATCCTGCTCGTCGCGACGCGCGCGGGCTATACGGCGTCGTACCTGAACCAGCCGATCGAGACGGCCGGGCTACGCGCCCACCTGTGCCACATGCTCGGGCTGCGCGGCGAGCCGCAGTTGCTGCTGCGCGTCGGGCGCGGCCCGCACACGCCGCATTCGCCGCGTCGCCCGCTCGACGAAGTGATCTCCTTCTCCTGATCTCGACAAGGAAACGAACATGAGCATCCTGCGTTGCGCCGCCGCCTTCTGCACGATGACCGCGATGGCCGCGATGGCCGGCATGGCCGCCGCGCAGACGGCCGTGCCCGAGCCGACCGACCTCGTCAACGCGCAGCACTGCATGTTCTGCCATACGAGCGACATGACGTTCCTCGGGCCGTCATTCCACGAGATTGCGCAACGGTATCGCGGCGATCCGAATGCCGGCGCGGAACTGGAGCGCAAGCTGCGCGTCGGCGGGCGCGTGCACTGGGGCGACACGCCGATGCCGTCGGCGATCGATCGCGGCGGGCCGCTGTCCCCCGACGACGCGCATCAGCTCGTGCAATGGGTGTTGAGCCAGTGAGCCGCGCGCGTCCCGTCCATTCATGTCGACCCTGACCAAACGCGTGCCCGCCGGCACGGCGCGAGACGTCGCGACGATCGCGAAGGCGCGCGGCAAACGGCCCGCCACGCGGCCGGATGCCATCGTCGGCAACGACGGTAGCCGACGCATCCCGCGTCGCACGCGACGCGTCGCCAAAAAACCAACCTGCTCGACTGCCGATGAGGATGCGGCGCTGCTGCGGCGCGCGGGCATGCGAGGCATCCGGCTGCAACTCGACTACTGGAAAGCCGAAGAGCGCCTGCAGAACGAACGCATCGGCCATGCGGTCGTGATCTACGGCAGCACGCGCATCGTTGCGCCGTCCGTCGCGAATGCGCGGCTGGACGAAGCGAATCGCCTGCTCGCCGAGCGCCCGCACGACGCGGGCCGGCGCCGCGCCGTCGCGGCCGCCAGCCGGCTCGTCGAGCACAGCGGGTATTACCGGGTCGCGCGCGAATTCGGGCGCATCGTCGCGCATGCCGACCGCTGCACGCGCACCGCGCGGCTCGCGATCGTGACGGGCGGCGGCCCCGGCATCATGGAAGCCGCCAACCGCGGCGCCTACGAGCGCGGCGCACCGAGCATCGGCTTCAATATCGAGCTGCCGCGCGAACAGGCGCCGAATCCGTACCTCACGCCCGATCTCTGCTTCCGGTTTCACTACTTTGCGATCCGCAAGCTGCACCTGCTCGAGCGCGCGAAGGCGGCCGTCTTTTTCCCCGGCGGCTACGGCACGTTCGACGAGCTGTTCGAGGTGCTGACGCTGCTGCAGACGCGCAAGATCGCGCCGTTGCCGGTCATCCTCGTCGGCGAGGCGTACTGGCGCCGCGCGGTCGACCTGGCGTTTCTCGCGGACGAAGGGATGATCGACCGCCGCGACCTGGAGCTGTTCACGTATTGCGAATCCGCCGCGCAGATCTGGCACGCGATCGGAAGCTGGTATGCGCAGCGTCGCGAACGCATGCCGGCACGCTGCGATCCTGCTTCGAAGCGTCGCGCCGTGTAGGAATCCGCCGACGGCATCTGCACGATTCCTACCGCAGCTTCGGGCAAGGCTGATTGAATCGCCCCGTGACGGCGACGATACTGAAATCACCAAGAACGGTTGCACGACCAACCGATCGCAGGCACGAGGAGAGACGTCATGTCACACGCCAGCTACCGCACCGACCCGGACGATCCGTCCGGCGCAGCCACACTCGACACGCAGGCACTCGTCGCACTCGCTCGCGACGCCGGCATGCTCGTGATACTCGACGGCCAGATCGGGCGCGAGCGGTACGAAAGCGTGACGGGATCGATCGCCACGCTGGCCCGCTTCGCCCAGGCGCTGCAGTTGTCGGTGCTCAAGGCCGCGTGACGCCGAGTGTGGCCGTGCCGCGACGCGGCGGCAGGCTCCGCTCGACGGCATCGGCCACGGCGTCTGACGCGATGGTCACGCGCGTACCGTCGTCCCGTACGTCTGTCGACACCGGCTGCATCCATATGAACGCGCGCTGGCCGGAGCGCGTCCTGCCTTTCACCCGGATTGCTCCCGGATGAGACTGCGATGAACCGGCCCCTTTCCGGACGGATCGCCCGCATGCTGCCGGGCGTCGCGCTGCTCGTGAACTACCGGCGTGCGTGGCTTTCGCGCGACCTGTACGCGGGGATCGCACTGTCCGCCGTACTGGTGCCGGTCGGCATGAGCTACGCGCAGGCGGCCGGGCTGCCCGCCATCACCGGGCTCTATGCGTCGATCGCCGCATTGCTCGCCTATGCCCTGCTCGGCCCGAGCCGGATCCTCGTCCTCGGTCCGGATTCCGCGCTCGCGGCACTGATCGCGGGCGCCATCGCGCCGCTCGCCGACCACGACCCGCAGCGCGCGATCGCGCTGTCCGGCGCGCTGGCGCTGTCGGCCGGCACGCTCTGCATCCTGCTCGGTGCGCTCGGCCTCGGCTTCGTCACCGATCTGCTGTCGCGCCCGATCCAGTACGGATACCTGAACGGCATCGCGATCGCGCTCGCGCTCGGGCGGCTGCCCGAGCTGCTCGGCATGCCGGTATCGGGCGGCGATGTGTTTTCCAGCGTGCCACGCATCGTGCATGCGCTCGTCGACGGCCGTTTTTCCGTCGATGCCAGCCTGCTCGGCGTCGCCGTGCTGGCGGCCATCTTCCTGATGCAACGCGCGATGCCGCGCCGGCCCGGCGTATTGATCGCCGTGCTGGCGGCTACGCTCGTCGCTCGCCTCGCGCCTTTGCACGGCATCGCGACGGTCGGCGCGTTGCCGGCCGGCATGCCTGCCCCGCATCTTCCGGTCGTCTCGCTCGCCGACGTGAGCGCGCTCGCGTCCGGCGCGATCGCCGTCGCGCTGGTGTCGTTCGCCGACATCAGCATGCTGTCGCGCGCGCTGTCCGCACGGGCGGGCGATACGCCTGAGCGCAACCAGGAACTGATCGCACTGGGCGCGGCCAATCTGCTGGCCGGCGTGACGCAAGGCTGCGCGGTCAGCAGCAGCGCGTCGCGCACGCCGGTCGCGATTGCCGCCGGCGCGCAAAGCCAGGTCACGAATCTCGTCGCGGCCGCGTGCATCGCCATACTGCTCATTGCCGCGCCGGCGCTGCTGACGTTCGTTCCGCGCACGGCGCTGGCCGCGGTCGTGATCTACGCGGCGTTCGGCATCGCCGACGTCCGCAGCGTCGTGCGGCTGTACCGGATGCGCCGCGGCGAATGCCTGATTTCGGTGCTGTGCTTCGCCGGCGTGATCGGCCTGGGGGTCGTGCCCGGCATCCTGCTCGCCAGCGCATTGTCGCTGCTGTCGTTCGTGTGGCGGGCCTGGCATCCGTACGACGCGGTGCTGGGCCGGCTGGCGGGCGTGCGCGGCTATCACGACATCGCGCGGCATCCGGACGCGGCGCAAACGCCCGGGCTCGTGCTGTTCCGCTGGGATGCGCCGCTCTTCTATGCGAACGTCGAGATCTTCTGCGAGCATCTGCACGCCGCGATCGCGCGATCGGCGAGCCCGGTCACGCGCATCGTGGTCGCCGCCGAGCCCGTCACCGACATCGACGTGAGCGCCGCGGATCGGCTCGTGGCGCTGCACGACGAACTCGGGGAGCGCGGCATCGCCATGAATTTCGCGGAAATGAAGGGGCCGGTGAAGGATCGCCTGCGCGCTTACGGCCTGTTCGACGTGTTCGGCGCCGCCAGTTTCTTTCCGACCGTGACCGATGCGGTCGCCCGTCACGTTCGACGGCCGGGACGGCATGCGCGTACCTGCAAGAGAAAGCGTGCGTCGCGCCGGCGCGTCTCGCGCAAGACGCGGTAGACCACCGGCGCACGAATCGATGCGACAGCCGCCGCATCGCTCGACGGAACCGACACCGTCGTCGACGCGACCGGCCCGCGGCACCCTTCGGTTCAGACCGTAAAGGTGTTCGACTTCTTCATCTCGATCCACGTCATCCCGACGCGCAGCCCGTCGATCGCGGCTTCGCGCTCGGTTGCATGGGTTCTGCTGTGCGCGAACGTCCGCTCGCATGCGCCGTCCGGCGACTTGAGCGTCACGTGGATCCGGCAGCGGAAGCCGCCCGCTTCGGCCGCGACCGTCTCGATCGAGACCGACCAGTCCGCTTCGTGAAGTTCGCCCGAAAGTGTCATGTGACTCCCCTCCTGGAGCCCCGCGGGCGGCCCATCCATCTGCCGCCTGCCGGATTCACTCGACCACCAGGTCGTCGACGACCGCGCGCACGCCGCGCGCCGACCACGCCGCACCGCGCACGGCCTTGCGCTCGGAAAACGAGCCGACCTTGCCGGACAGCCGCACGGTGCCGTCGTGCACGTCGATCGCGATGTGCTTCGCCTCGCGCTCCGCGTGACGCATGATCGCGCGCTTGATGTTGCCGCCGATGTCGTCCGCGCCGACCGACCCCTGTACCGCGATGTGATCGGTCACGCCCGTCACGCTGCGCATCTGCGAGATCGAGCGCACGGCCAGGTGGCTCTGGTACGCCCAGTCGACCTTGCCTGACAGCGTGATCCAGCCGCGTTCGACCTGCACCTTGACCGCATCGTCATGCAGGCCGACCGTCCAGTGCAGGACCGAACGCACCGCTTTCGCGATGTCCTCGTCGGTATGCACGTCGTCGTCCGGCAGATGCACGGTCATGTCGACGACGAGCGCCTTGACGCCCGCCACGCGGTTCGCCGCGCGCTCGATCGCCAGCTTCTCCGCATAGCTCGGCGGGTGCCCCGAAAGCGTCACGATCCGGTCGGCCACTTCGATACCGATACGCGTCGCATCGATCGACGGGTCGGATTCAAGTTCATCCTGAACGTCCTGCTTCAACTGCTTGTCGGTTTTCATCGTCTGCTCTCCTGTGAGCCGCGGCATGCCTGTTCGCCCGTCGTCCGATCAGCTGATCGTGAGCTTCTTCTGCCCGACCGGCGCCTTCTTCGGCAGCGTCAGCGACAGCACACCGTCCTGATACGTCGCCGTCGCGTTCGCCTCGTCGATTTCCGCGGAAAGCGAGAACGACCGGCTGATCGCGCCGCTGTAGCGCTCGCGCCGAATCACGCGCTCGCCGTCCTTCTGCTCGTTGTTGCGCTCGATCTTCGCGTTGATCGATACGGTGCCGCCCTTCACTTCGACATCGATGTCCTCCTTCGCGACGCCGGGCAGCTCCGCGTTGACCTTGTAGGCGTCGTCGCTTTCCGTCACGTCGATCTTCATCGACGCCAGATCGGGTTCGCCTGCAAGCGTCATGCCGCGCAGCGGCCTGAACAGCCCCTGGAACAGGTCGGAAACGGGTTCCATCGAAAACGGATCGTAACGCGTCATGTTGCTCATGGTTCGTACTCCTTCAGCAGTTGACGTTCGGCCGCCGCCTTCGCCCCGACGACGACGGACGCGATGAAGATCGGAGGCGCGGCACCACGTGCCGCGCAAGGGACGAGTGACCTTTCGGAGTCCAGCGTACCCGTGTGCACCGGCACGCGCTTGATGCGTGTCAAGGGCGACGGGCGCTCACGTGCAGAACCGGAAATAGCCGCTGTGAAGCAGGATCGGCCGTCCGCCGACTTCCTCGAGCAGGCAGCGCGCCGCACGTTCGATGGCGGGACGATGACGCGCAAAGGCGTCGACGAGGTCCCGCTCGCGAGGCGACGCCGCGCGGAAGTGATCTTCCAGCGCTTCCGCGGTGATCGCGCAGCGCACGCGCTGACCTTCGACGAGCGCCGGAAAGCTCAACGCGGGATCGAGGCCGTAATACGTCGGGTGTTCGGAAGGAAACGAGATTTGCATGATGATCACCTGGGCAGGTGGCGCGGCAGCGACACTAGGCCGCCGCGACGGTGGCGCGCGCGGCATCCTCGCCGCGCACGAGCAGGACCGGGCAACTCGATGCGCGGAGGAAGCGTTCGGCAACACTGCCGAGCACCAGCCGCCGGACACCGCGCCGACCATGCGTGCCGACCACGGCCAGATCGATCGAACGGTCGACGACGTATTGCTGCAGGCGCTCCGCGACGTCCTGACCGAAATCGGTCTCGATGATTTCCGTCTCGCCGTTGACCGCCGCGCGCGAGATCGTCCGGTCGGCATCCCGCAGTATCGCCGCGCCATGCTGCCGGATCTCGTCGAGCAAGGCTTCGGGCTCCATGCGGCCGCCGTAAGCGAACAGGGTCGATTTGTCGACGACGAAAACGGCAAACAGACGCGCACCGCATGACCTGGCCATCCTGAGACCTTCGTCGAGCGCCCGTTGCGCGCAAGGACTGCCGTCCGTTGCGACCATGATATTCGTGTACATGCGAACCTCGCTGAATGAACGGGCCGATTGCGGCGTCCGGATTCGTTTCCATCATCGGCATTCGCCGCAGGCGCGCGTTGACCGAGGTCAACGGTTTGGAACCGCATCGAAATCGGCCCGCGACCCCACGGACGGCCATCGCCCCGTGCTGGCCGAAGCCGCGTGCCGTGATCCGGGCAACCGAGAGGTGAGAGGCTGCATGGTCGAGGTGCGGCAGCATTTGCCGTTAGCGGGGCGGGTTCTCGTACGACTGGAAACCGTTCTCGATCTCGAGGATTTTCCTGGCGCACGCATCGTATTGCCACCCCGGGCCGCCATCGCTGCCGTACATGCCCTTGCACATCGCCTTGAGCCGGATCACCGAGCCGCCGTCGCCCGACGCCGCGCGCGATGCCCAGAGATAGACTTCCCCCGCCAGATGCGGTTGCGCCGTTTCGATCAGGTCGGCACTCGCGCGCGTGATTCGGGTTGACGAACGGGCTTCGACGTAACGCCGCGTGCGGCTCCACGCACGATCGCATTCCAACGGCGTCGAACACGGCAGCAACGCGGCCTGACGCGCCGCAAGCAGTTGCGTTTCCGTCGACCTGAATGCTCCGGTTCGCTCTACCCCGGCACATGCGCCCAACGCGAGCAGCACACCGACCATCAACACACGTTGCTTCATCGTGAATGCCTCGTCAGGCCGTGAGTTCCGCACGCAATCGAGCGACGTGACCGCGCCCGACGTCAATCCCGCGCGTCGCGGCGCGCAGGCCGCGCGCCGTCACGGGCCTGAAACCGACGGTATTGCCGCTGTCGCGAGCACGGTTGACCTGCGTCAAGCGTGCTCCGGTGTGGCCGGCTTGATTCGTATCAAGCCGGCACGCGCGCTGCTCGGCTGCAATAGAGTCCGTCGAGTCGGCGATCCGTGGCTTGCCGCACCGATCCGCGACATCGAGCAGGCGAGAACGTGTCGTTCTCGTTCGAATCCAACCCGCGGGGCGCGGCAACGCGGACGCGCGCCCCGTCCGACCGATCCTTTCATCATGTCCCGAACGCCTCACGTACCGTTCGCGCTGAGCCGCGCAAATGCACGGCGACAAGCGATGCAGTTCGATCGCGCGTTGAATCGGCCCGCCACCTATCCGCACCCCGCAGGCCGCATCGAGCGGATCGAGACCCATCTGTCCGTCGTCTATCTGGCCGGGCGCTACGCGTACAAGCGCATCAAGCCCGTGCGCTTCGCGTTCGTCGATCTCGTGCGGCCTGCGCAGCGGCGTCGCTGCGCGCTTGCGGAGTGCACGCTCAATCGCCCGTTCGCCGGCCCGCTGTACCTGGGCGTCTGGCCGCTCGTCGCACGCGGCCGGCGATGCGCGTTCGATGCGCCGGTGCGGACCGGCGGGCGCCGGTATCGGCAGCAGACGGCACCGGGCGAGTACGTGGTGCGCATGCGCCGGTTCGACGCGCGTGCGATGCTGTCGATTCGCAGCGCGTCGCACGACGAAGGGCTGGCGGATGCGGACGCCCTCGCCGATACGCTGGCCCGCCATCATCTGCACGCGCCGCGCCGTGCGCCGCGCGGTCATTCCGGCAGCGCGGCGAGCGTCGCCGCCCAATGCCGGCCATTGCTCGACACGCTCGACGCCGCCGTGCCGGACGAAGCCGCGCTGCGCGCGTGGTACGAGGCCGAGTTGATCCGCATCGCACCGCTGCTTGCGGATCGGCATGCGCACGGTTTCGTGCGCGCATGCCACGGGGACCTGCATCTCGACAACATCGTCCGCTGGCGCAACCGGATCCTGATGTTCGACTGCATCGAATTCAACGACGCGCTGCGCTGGATCGACGTGGCGAGCGATCTCGCGTTCGCGCTGATGGATTTCTCCGCCCACGGACGCGACGATTGCGCCCACCGCCTTCTTTCCGGCTGGCTGGCACGCACGGGCGACCATGCGGCACTGGGCGTGCTGCCGTGCTACTTCGTCTATCGGGCGCTGGTGCGCGCGCTGACCGCGCGACTGCGCGGTGACGAAGCGGCGCGCGCCCGCTATCTGCGCATTGCGTCGGCCATGGCTCATGCTCGACGCGATGCGCGACCGGTGCTGCTTCTGTGTCATGGAATGTCCGGCTCGGGCAAATCGCTGGCCAGCCGCGCGCTGGCCGAGCGACTCGGTGCGATCCGGCTGTCCAGCGACGTCGAGCGCAAGCGTTGTGCCGGTGTACCCGGCGAAACCCGTCTGTCCCCCGATGCCTATTCGGACACCGCAATCGACCGGATCTACGCAACCCTGCTTTCCGAGGCCGGTGTGGTCCTCGACAGCGGCTACACGGCGATCGTCGACGCGACGTTCCTGCGCGAACGCAACCGCACGGCGTTTCTCTCGCTCGCCGCACGGCTCGGCGTGCGCGTCGCGATTCTCGATTTCGCCGCGAGCCAGGCGACGCTTGCCGCGCGTGTCGCGGCGCGGGCGGCACGCGGGGGCGATCCCTCCGATGCCGACACCGCCGTGCTGGCCCGACAGATCGAGCATGCCGACCCGCTGACCGGACCGGAAGCGGCTATCGCGATTCGTTTCGACACCGATTGCGATGCCGCGGCGTACGGAAGCCGCGCATTCTGGGCGCCGTTGCTCGCCGCGCTGCGTACGTAATCGCGACGTGCGCGTCGCGGGCAAGCGGCCCGGCCGCCCGCGCCGGGCGCCGCCGCACCGTCACGCGCGAAAACGCTGCTCCTCGATCTGCTGCAGCTTGCCGACTTCGACGACGCCGCCGAGCAGCCCCGCCGGCGACAGCGAGATGGCCGGGGGATGCGCCACCGTCAGCGGGCCGGCCATCTGGAGCGCGCAGATGCCATCGGCATCGCCGTTGAACACGTCAAAGCGCGTCATGATGCGCGACGCCCGATGGCCGCATGAGTCGCGGCAGCCATGTCATGGAACGTCTCCCTTTCAGCCTGTTGGCGTTCGCCTCGTGTCGCGCTTTCGGCGAGCGTGACAGGCGCCGCGCGGCGGCCTCGTCGCTCGGCGTGATCGCGCGGCCGTCCGGGGTACGGGCATCGCTCATGCCGCTTGCTGCCCCGCGTGCCCGCCCCACTGCGCGGCGAGTGCCGCCAGCGCCGGGGAAATCAGCGGCTGCAGCGGCATGACGGGCGCCAGCGCACGCATGGGATCGGGCAGCGTGGACAGTTCTCGCAATGCGTGAGTGCGACTCTCGCCGAGCGTGGGGGCCGCAAACCGCGTTCCTGCGACCATCACGGGCCGCAACAAAGGCGTTCCGTCGATGCGCTCGCCTTCGAGACCGACGCAGTCGGCGGTGATGCGCCCATCCGCGTCGTATTGCCGGAACACCTGCTTGCGGCCCGGCAGCGTCGCCTTGCCCTCGGAGCGCTTGCAGCGTGCCCGGCCTGCATACTCGACGAGCTTGTACGCGCAGTCGAAGCACGGTGCGTCCGCCGATGTGCTCATCTGCGTGCCGATTCCGAAGCCGTCGATCGGGGCGTGCTGGCGGACGAGTTCCTGCAGCCGCATTTCGTCGAGATTGCCGCTCGCGAAGATCGTCGCGTCGGTCAGGCCGCCGCGATCGAGAATCGCGCGAACGTTGCATGCATGCGCCGCCAGATCGCCGCTGTCGATCCGGACGCCCTTGATGCGCACGTTGTCGGGCGCGAGCCGCCGCGCAAGCTCGACGACCTTGTGCGCCGCGCGCTCCGTATCGTAGGTATCGATCAGCAGCATCGCGTTATCCGGCTGCGATCGCGCGAAATGCTCGAACGCGAGCGCTTCGTCGTCGTGTGCCTGGACGTAGGAATGCGCCATCGTGCCGTACACCGGAATACCGTAACGCAAGCCGGCGAGCAGGGTCGCCGTGCCGGAAAATCCCGCCAGGTAGCTGGCACGCGCGGACAGCATCGCCGCCTGCGCACCATGGGCGCGCCGCAGCCCGAAGTCGACCAGCAACCTGCCATGCGCGACGAGCGTGGCCCGCGCGGCCTTGCTTGCGACCAGCGTTGCGTAATGGAGCAGGTTCATCACGCGACTCTCGACGAACTGCGCCTCGCGAAGCGGCGCCGTGATCCGCAGTATCGGTTCGTCGGCGAAGAACACCGTGCCTTCCGGCATCGCGTCGACGGTGCCCGTGAAGCGGAAACCGGCGAGCGACGCGAGGAAATCCGCGCGAAAGCGCCCGGTTGCGGCCAGTCGTTCGAGCGCGGCGGCCGTGAAGCGCAGGCTCTCCAGATAGTCGAGCACGGGTGCCAGTCCCGCCGCCATCAGGAATGCGCGCTGTTCCGGCAGCGCCCGTACGAAGAACTCGAAGCTGGCCGCTTCGTTCATTCCGGCGTCGAACGCGGCCTGCATCATCGTCAGCTCATACAAATCCGTCAGCAGTACGTCGTCGACGTCCGCATCCGGCCAGGATCCGTTCATCATGTGCCCTCCTGCGCCGCCTGCGCGCGATCGTGCTGCCGGTGCCCGGCCGCTCCGGTGCGGACAAGCGTCGCTTCAATCATTGCGGCGCCGGGCCCGGGGTCGACTGAACCACGGTTCAGACGCCATTGCACGACGCGACATACGGATAGTATCCGCGCGGATCGTTGCAGTAGTGCCACGCGCGAGCAGGTGGAAGCCGTGCACGGGCGGCGCACCGCGCCGGTGTCGCGCCCGCCGCCATGTCGTGCGGCGCAAGCCGGACCGCACCGGATCAGCCACACTGCTTCTCCTCGAAATACGTCTGGCGGGCCGCCACGAGGCGCAACTCGTCGAGCAGCGCCGCGGCCGCGCGAAGTAGATCGTCGAGCGAGACGACTCCGACCAGGTCACCGTCGCCATCGACGACCGGCAGCCGTCGGACACCGTGCTGGCGCATCCGCTTCGCGAGCAGCCAGATGTCGTCGTCGACGTTCCCGATCGAGACGGGCGTCGACATGATGTCGCCGACGAACAGCGAACCGGCCTCCGCGTCGGCACCGACCACTGTGAGCACGATGTCTCGATCGGTCACCACGCCGATCGGCGCGCGTCGTCCCTCCTGTTCACGTACGACGACCAGATCGCCGGTGTGCGCGTCGCGCATCATTTCGGCCGCCTCGACGACGGTTGCCCGCGTGGAACACATGGCGACATCGCGGGTGCAGAGCATCGCGGCATTCGATATCGTTTTCCAGCGCGCGTGCCTGGCAAACCGGACGTGGCGCAGTGCAGCCGCCACGCTCACCGCGCGTTCGCGAACAACTGAACCACCACGCCGCGCAGCCAGCGATTGCCTGCTTCATGGTGATATCGCGAGTGCCAGTGCTGTCGAACCGCAAACCCCTCGACCTCGATCGGACAGGCATGAACCGTCAGATCGCTGGCCTGAGCGAGCGTCTCGCCGATATGGCGAGGCAGCGTCGTGATCAGGTCCGTGCTCTGGATGATTGCGCCCAGACCCAGGAAGCCCGGCAGCGCCAGCACGACCTGACGCTCGATGCGTTCGCGCATCAGCGCCTGGTCGAGAAGCTGCGCGCCCGTTCCGGCGGTAATGACCACATGGCCCTCCGACCGATACTGTTTCGCGCCGAGGCGGCCGCGAATCCTCGGATGATGGCGATTGGCCAGACACACCCAGTCCTGGTCGTACAGCTTCTGCTGGTAGATCCCGCCGCCCAGCCACGGCACATAGCCGATCGCGAGATCGGCTTCGCCGGACTCGAGCGCCCGTTCCGTGTTGCCGTCGATCCTCGCCGCCTCGAGCCGGACACCCGGCGCCTGCGCGCGAACGTGCGCCAGAAGCCGCGGCAACAGCGTGATATGGCTCGCATCGGTCATGCAGATGCGAAACCGGCGCTGCGCAGTCGCCGGGTCGAACGCGATTTCCCAGGCCGCGAAGCGCCGCAGCGATTCGAGGATTTCCCGGCACGGGCCGATGAGCGCGTCGGCCTGAGGCGTCGGCGCCATGCCGCCGGGCGTTCGAATGAACAGCGGATCGTGAAGGTGTTCGCGCAAGCGTCCGAGCCAGATGCTGACCGTCGGCTGACTTTGCCCGAGTTGCTCGGCCACGCGGGTGACGCTGCGCGCGTCGTACAGCAGATCGAAAAGCTGGAGCAGCTTCAGGTCGGGAAGATCGGCCGGAATCATGGAGTCGTCGCATTATTGTCCATTGCAATGACGTCATTGTAGTCATTGCATTGCCAGCATGACGGGCGACTTCTATCGTGCAGCGATACGTCAACCCTGCATGACATTGGAGACACCCCCATGAAGATTGCAATGCTGGGCGCCGGCGCGCTGGGCTGCGCGATTGGCGCCGCCCTGACCGAAGGCGGCCACGAGACCTGCCTGATCGGCCGCTCGCCGTCGCACGTCGGCGCGATGTGCCGCGACGGCCTGCAGGTCGACGATCCGAGCGGATCCCGGCGCGTGCGCGTCCGCGCAACGACGCAGGCGGCCGACGTCGGCGTCGCGGACCTGGTGATCGTGCTGGTCAAGTCGTTCAGTACCGACGCGGCAATGCGCGGCGCGCAAGGGCTGATCGGGCCCGATACGCTCGTGCTGTCGCTGCAGAACGGCCTCGGGCACGAGGACATCCTCGCCGACGTCGTCGGCCGCGAGCGCGTGCTCGCCGGCAAGACCTACGTCGGCGGCGTGCGGCGCGGCGACGGGCACGTCGAATCCGGCGTGGCCGGCAAGCGCACCTGCATCGGCGAGCTCGACGGCCGCATCACGCCCCGCGTACAGGCGATCGCCGACGCGTTCAACGCCGCGGGCCTCGCGACGACAGTCAGCGACAACATCGTCGGCACGATGTGGGACAAGCTGCTGGTCAACGTCGCCACGGGCGCGCTCACCGGCATCACGGGCCTGACCTACGGGCAGCTGTACGACGAGCCGCTGCTGAAGGCGACGTCGCTCGCGGCCGTCGCCGAGGCGATCGCGACCGCGCAAGCGGCCGGCATCACGCTGTCGATGACGGACCCCGAGCAGGCATGGGCACTGGCCGCCGAAGGCCTGTCCGCCGCGTTCAAGACATCGATGCTGCAGAGCCTGGAGAGAGGCGCGCTGACCGAGATCGACTTCATCAACGGATCGGTCGTGCGCTGGGGACAGCGGTACGGCGTGCCCACGCCGGTCAACGCGACGCTGGTCGCGTGCATCAAGGGGATCGAGCGCACGATGGCCGATCGCCAGGCGCAGGAGGCTGCCGCATGAGCGCCACGAAAGCCTATCTGGAGCACGTCGCCATCTGGGTGAAGGACATCCATTGGCACATCCGGTTCTTCGAGGACGTGCTCGGCATGACGATGCGCGAGGTGGACGGCACCATCGACGCACCGCGGCAGTACTGGACGCTCGGCGGCCTGCAGTTTATCCATGCCCCGGCCTGGGACGGCCCCGAGGGCCGGCTCGGCCATCTGGGCGTGATGTGCGAAGACCTGGAGGCCGCGCTGGCTGCGGCACAAGCGTACGGCGTCACTGAAATGCCGCAGGGGCGGAACTGGCTGCGCCTGCCCGACGGCCTGGCCGTCGAACTCATTCAGGCAACCCCCGCCTCGTGTGTCGCGCAGGCGCTGGCGATCAATCCGCGAACGGAGGCATGACCATGACGATCGTCGAAAAATACTGGGACGACGCCCGCGAGGGCGACGCATGCACGAGTCCGAGCTACACGGTGACCCAGGCGCGCATCCTCGCGTACGCCGACCTCACCGGCGACCACACGCCGGTGCACGTCGACGAGGCATACGCGAACGCGAGCCACTTCGGCTGCCTCGTCGCGCACGGCCTGTTCGGGCTGTCGATCGCCGACGGCCTCAAGACGCAGAGCGACTACCGCTTCGTGCCGGGCATGTCGCTCGGCTGGACCTGGGACTTCCTGCTGCCGATCAAGGTGAACGACGTGCTGCACGTGACGTTCCGCGTCGGCGCGATGCGGGCGAGCAAGAGCCGCCCGGGCTGGGGCATCGTCGTGCTGCCGTCGGAGCTGATCAATCAGGACGGCCAGGTCGTTCAGCGCGGCGAACATCGGCTGATGGTGCCGCGCCGGCCGGGAGCGTTCTGATGCAGGCCCGCCCTCTCGAAGGTATTCGCGTCGTCGACTACAGCCATTTCCTGGCCGGCCCCTATGTCGGGCGCTGCCTCGCCGCGCTCGGCGCCGAAGTGATCAAGGTCGAGCGCCCCGGCACCGGCGACGCCGGTCGCCAGCACGCGACGGTACTCGACGACCAGCAAAGCGGCTATTTCCTGCAGCTCAACATGGGCAAGCGCGGCATCAGCGTGAACATGAAGGACGCGCGCGGCAAGGCATTCATGCAGCGGCTGTGCGACTCCGCGGACGTGTTCATCGAGAACTACCGGCCGGGCGCGCTGGACAAGCTGGGGCTCGGCTATGCCGAGTTGTCGGCACGCAATCCGGCACTCGTCTATTGCTCGATTTCGGCATACGGGCACACCGGCCCCGACGCGCATCGCGCGGGCTTCGGGCTGATTGCCGAGGCCAGGAGCGGCATCATGCAGATGGTCGGCACGCCGGGCGAGCGTCCGCCGCTGCTACGCATCTCGCTTGGCGACATGTACACCGGCATTCACGCGGTCGCGGCCATCAACGCCGCGCTGCTGGGACGCGTGAAGAGCGGCCGCGGACAGCACATCGACATGGCGCTGTACGACACGCTGGTCTCCATGCACGAATACGCGGTCCAGTGCTATACGCTGCAAGGCGTGCTGCCCGAGCAGACCGGGCACGACATGCCGACTTCGACGCTCTACGGCGTATTCCGCGCGGCAGACGGCGACCTCGTGATCGCCGCGCAGGTCGACGACGCATGGAAGCGCTTCGCCGCGTTGGTCGAAGCGCACGGCGGACCGGCGGGCTTCGGCGCCGACACGCGATTTCACGACAGCGTCGGGCGCAACGCGCACCGCGTGGAGATCCTGTCCGTCGTCGAGCCGTGGGTGGCCGCCCGTTCCGTCGCGTCGGTACTCGCACTGCTCGATCGCATCGACATTCCCTGCGCGAAGGTACAACGCATCGACGAGGTACTGGCGGATCCGCAGATCCAGGCTCGAGGGATGGTGGTCGAGCAGCAGCACCCGCGCTACGGCACGCTGCGCCTGCCGAACCTGCCGTTCCGGTTCTCGGATTGCGATACGACGATTCGCGACGTCGCGCCCGATCTCGGGCAGCACAACGCCGAAGTCGCGCGTTCGCTCGGGTTCGATCCGGCCGAAATCGATGCAATGCAGGCCGATGGTGTTCTCTATTCAACAGCGAGCCAACGATGACTGACCAGTACGCGGTGATCGGCAATCCGATCGGACACACGAAATCTCCGCTGATCCACGGCATCTTCGCGCAAGCGTCGCGCCAGGACATGCACTACTCGGCCATCGAGGGGCCGGTCGAGCCGCAAGGCGCGTTCGCCGACGCGGTGCGGGCATTCGCCGCGAGCGGCGGCAAGGGCATCAACGTCACCGCCCCGTTCAAGCTCGACGCTTTCGCGATGTCGGACGAACGCAGCGAGCGCGCATCGCTCGCCGGCGCAGCCAATGCGCTCAAGTTCGAGGGCGGGCGCATCCTGGCCGACAACTTCGACGGGATCGGGCTGGTACGCGACATCGAGATCAATCTCGGCCTGCCGTTGGCCGGCAAACGCGTGCTGATGCTCGGCGCCGGGGGCGCGGCTCGCGGCGCGCTGCTGCCCTTCCTCGCGGCCGGGCCGGCCGAGATGGTGATCGCGAATCGCGACGTCGACAAGGCGCGCGCACTGTCCGGGGACGTCGCCGGATGCGGGCCGTTGACGGCGTGCGGCTATGCCGATCTTGTCGCGATGGGACGTTTCGACCTGGTGGTCAACGCCACGTCGGCGAGCCTCGCCGGCGATCTGCCTCCGGTTCCGCCGAGCGTGTTCTGCCCGGCAGGGGCGGCGTACGAGCTTGCCTACGGCAAGCGGCTGACGCCCTTCCTCCGGCTTGCACGCAATGCCGGCGTGCGCAGCGTCGCGGACGGCGTCGGCATGCTGGTCGAGCAGGCCGCGGAAGCGTTCGCGTGGTGGCGCGGCGTGCGCCCGGAGACAGCCACCGTGATCGAACGACTCACGGTCCCGCTCGACTGAATGCGCTGCGCAATACCCCGTTGCATAAAAACGTCATCACGCCCGTGCCCCGGCGCGCATCCATCGAACCATTCCATCGATCGATATGAGCGCGATCGCCGGTCGTCGCGCGCCGACGTTCGCCAACCGCGCGATGCGTTCGCGCCAGCAGCCGACGCGGACGTGATGACGTCGCGCACGCCAGCCGTGCGGCAGCCCGCATTGCAATTCGGTGACGCATCGATTTGCAAACCACGGATCGGCCGTTCATCGCGCGGCCCGGACTCAATAGCATCGTGATCCTCGCAGACGTCCCCACAATAAACAGAGGATATTCATGATCAAGAAATCGGTAGTCCTGGGTTTGGTTTCGATCGGTTCCATCGGCGCGCATGCGCAGAGTTCCGTCACGCTGTACGGCGTCGTCGACGCCGGCTTCGCCTATACGAACAACCAGGGCGGCGCCAGCAACATCCAGCAGACGAGCGGCAAGCTGAGCGGCAGCCGCTGGGGCCTGAAAGGCGCCGAGGATCTCGGCGGCGGCCTGCAGGCCGTGTTCACGCTCGAAAGCGGGTTCCGGCCGAGCGACGGCGGCCTCGGCCAGGGCGGCCGCCTGTTCGGCCGCTCCGCGTACGTGGGCCTGAGCAAGGCCGACATCGGCACGCTGACGTTCGGCCGCCAGTACGAGCCGATCACCGATCTCGTCGCGCAATACTCGGGGTCCGGCTTCTGGTCGCCGGCGACCCATGTCGGCGACAACGACAACATGAACCAGAGCTTCCGGATCAACAACGCAGTGAAGTTCCGCAGCGCGACGATCGCCGGCGTCACGGCCGACGTGCTGTACGCGTTCAGCAACCAGGCGAACGGCGGCGCGGGCACCGGCTTCTCGAACAACAATGCGTGGGGCGTGTCGGCGAATTACGTGAACGGCCCGCTGTCGGCGGGTGCAGGCTACGTGCGGCTCAACCACCCGAACGCGACGTCTAACACGAGCGGTGCAGTGGGCGGCGCGACCACGACGACCGGCAACGACTACAGCGGTGCGTTCTTCTATGGGCTGAACGGCGGCGTGCGCAAGCAGCAGATCGGCGTCGCGGGCGCGAACTACGCGCTCGGCCGCGCGACGCTCGGCTTCGCGTGGAGTCATACGCAGCTCGACTACGTCGACGGCTCGTCGCGCAAGTTCAACAACTACGACGTGAACGGGCGCTACCAGATCACGCCGGCGGCCACGCTGATCGGCGTCTACACGTTCACCGACGGACGCGCGAGCGGCTTGCCGGGCACCGGTGGCCAGACGCTGAAGCCGCGCTGGCACCAGTTCACGCTCGGGTTCGACTATGCGTTGTCGAAGCGCACGGACATTTACCTGTCCGGCATCTACCAGCTCGCGGCCGGCGATGCGAGTACGGCGACGTCGGGCGGCTATCGCAAGATCGCGGCGATCTCGAACATCGGCAGCGCGTCGTCGACGAATCGACAGGTCGCGTTCGTCAGCGGGCTGCGCGTGAAGTTCTGAGTGTTCGCCCGCCGGGTGCCCGGGCATGGCGCGGTCGCTGTCTCGATGGTGGCCGGGGCGGCCGCCGCGGCGATGCCCGAGTGCAGCAACCGACATGCCATCATCGGGCCGATGGAATCGCACATCCATTCGACGCATCCGCTGCAGAATTTACACGTGCGGCGTCACCCGGCGCCGCCCGCGCCCGCCCGGGCCCGTGCTGCAAGGCCGCCGTGCATCGCTGGGGGCGCGGCACGCCGATTGCTTCCGCCGGCCCGGATAGGGCGACGGCAGCGCAACGCCGGCCGCCGCGGGCATCGCGTGGTCGTGAGCTATGAAAACTGCCTTTCCCCTGCTGGAATCGGCGCCGATGCGCGCCGACCATTTCGTCCAGTTCTACGAATCCGACGAGCAGCTCGTGTCGGAAGCCGCGTCGTTCGCGGCCGATGCGCTGCGCGACGGCGGCAGCGCGATCGTGATCGCTCGGCCCGACCGGCTCGCCGCCGTGCACGATCATCTGGGCGCGCTCGGCGCGTCGATCGGCGACGCGGCCCGCGACCGCATCTTCATGTCCGGCGCGCAGGTGCTGCTCGACAGCTTCATGGACGGCGACCTGCCCGACCCCGCGCGTTTTCGCCGCTCGATCGGCACGATCGTCGAAGCGGCGATCCGCGCCGGCCGGCCCGTGCATGCGTTCGACGAAATGGTCGCGCTGCTGTGCGCGCAGAACCGGTACGCCGGCGCGCTGCGGCTGGAAGCGCTGTGGAACGAACTGATCGAGCGATACCGCTTCTCGCTGTACTGCGGCTATCCGCACGATGCGTTTCCGAGCGCCGAGCAGTCGGAGATGTTCCGCCACGTGTGCGCGCTGCACCGCCGCATCCTGCCGGCCGTGTCGCTGCGCAACGACGAAAACGAGCTGCACCTGACGCTCGCGCTGTCGCAGCAGCGCTCGCGCGCGCTGAGCGACGAGATCCGCCGCCGCGAGGACGCCGAACAGCAACGCAACGGCGTCCTGATGCATGCACCGTTGCCGATCGCACTGCTGTCGGGCCCGGCGCACCGGATCGTGCTCGCGAATCACCGCTTCTCCGCACTGTGCGGCCGGGCCGACATCGTCGGCCAGCCGCTGACGTCGGTGCTGCCCGGCGGCGATACACCCGCGATCGTGCATGCGCTCGAAGCCGCCCGCGCGCAGGGCCGCTCGACGACGATCGCCGAACATCGCGACCGGTCCGAAGCGGAGGACAGCGCCCGCGTGTACCGGCTGCATTTCAATCCGCAGCCGCTCGCGGACGGGCTCGGCGTGATCGTCAGCGCGGTCGAGGTGACCGAGCACGTCGCCGCGCGCGAGAAGCTCGTCGCCGCGAACGCCGAGCGCGACCGGCTGCTGGGCGAACTGCGCGACGCGAACCAGGCGAAGGACCAGTTTCTCGCGGTGCTCGGCCACGAGCTGCGCAATCCGCTGACGCCGATTTCGCTCGCGCTCGAGCTGATCCGCAACCGCGACGGCCAGGCGATGCCGAACGAGATCGCGATCATCCAGCGGCAGCTCGACCACATGGTGCGGCTGATCGACGACCTGCTCGACGTGTCGCGCATCACGCGCGGCAAGATCACGCTGAAGAAGGAAGCCTTGCGGCTCGCGGACATCGTCGACCGTGCGGTCGAGGTCGCCAGCCCGCTGCTCGAGCAGCGCCGCCACCGCCTGCACGTCGACATCGATCCGGACGCGCGCTGCCACGGCGATCCGGTACGGCTGTCGCAAGTCGTCGCGAACCTGCTGACCAATGCGGCGAAGTACACGCTGCCGGGCGGCGACATCACCGTGCGCGCAGCACGCGGCGCGGACGGTACGGCGACCATCGAGGTCTGCGACAACGGCGCCGGCATTCCGCCCGACCGCCTCGACAGCATCTTCGAGCAGTTCTATCGGCTCGACGGCGAAGCGAAGCAGGCCCACGGCGGTCTCGGCATCGGCCTCGCGCTCGTGCGCAGCCTCGTGAACCTGCACGGCGGCACGGTGCGCGCGGACAGCGCCGGCCCGGGCTGCGGCAGCACGTTTACGATCGCGCTGCCCGAGTACCGGCCGAAAGCCGCGGCGGCGGTCGCGCCGCAGCCGCCGCCGGGCATCCGCGACATGGCGCCGGGCAGTATCGGCCGGCGCGTGATGCTGGTCGACGACAACGAGGATGCCGCGTCGACGCTCGCGCAATGGCTGCGCGACGCCGGCCACGAGGTCGCCGTCGTGCACGACCCGGTGACCGCGCTGGCCGCGTACCGCGCGTATCGCCCCGACGTCGCGATCCTCGATATCGGGCTGCCGGTGATGGACGGCTACGAGCTGCTGCGGCGGCTGAAGGCGATCAACGAAGTCACGCCGTGCATCTTCCTCGCGCTGACCGGCTATGGCCGCAACGCGGACCGCGAACGCTGTCTCGCGACCGGCTTTCTGCAGCATTTCGTGAAGCCGGTCGATCCGGCCGAGCTGCATCTCGCGATGAGCCGGCCCGGAGCGAACGGCGATGCGCATGACGGCACCGGCGCACAGGCCGGACGCTGAACGCGGCACGAGGCACGAGGCACGAGGCACGAGGCAAGCCGCAAGCACCCCGTCGACGATCGAGCGGCCGTGTGCGGCTCAGTTCTCCAGTGAACAGCGGACCGACGTCAGCCCGGCCGACTCCAGGATGCGGATCAGTTGCGGCAGCATCACATCGGCGTTGGCGGGTTCGCGCCACTGCACGAACAGTTCCTCCTCGCGCAACGCACGCGCGGCCGTTTCGCGAAAGCCGCGCGTGCGGCACGCGAAGCCCGCGGCGCGCAACCGGGCCGTGAGGCGATCGCGCGCCGTCGAGCCGAGTTCGTATTCGACCGTGACCAGCGCGGCCCTGGCGCTCCGCACGCGCTGCTCGACCAGGCGCAGCGGCCACACGACCAGGAGTCCGAGCACGAGCCCGAGCGCGCCGAGCGACAGCTGGCCGCCGCCGATGCACAGTCCGACGACGGTGACGAACCACAGCGTCGCGGCCGTGGTCACGCCGGACACGAGGCCGTCGCGATGCAGGATCGCGCCGGCGCCGATGAAGCCCATCCCGGTCAGGATGCCGAGCGGCAGCCGCATCAGGTCGAGCACCGAGAACGCGCCTTGCGGCTTGCCGGCCTGCAGCAACAGCGCATTCACCTGCAGCATCGACAGGCACGCGGCGAGGCAAACGAGAATCGTCGTGCGCAGCCCGGCCGTCTTGCCGGATTCGCTGCGATCGAGGCCGATCAGCCCGCCCGCGACCAGCGCGAGCGCGATCCTGACGAGGACCGCATTCCACTGAAGTACGACCGGCATCGGCTCCATGCGCGCCTCCCTGCGAATCGTCGTGCGAGATGGGTCGCGGTACGACCGCGCACGACGCTGGCGCGACGCAAGGTTCGGGCCCGGTTTGCGCGTGCAGTGCGCGGCACCGACGCATCGGCACGCGCGCTGTATAGCGCGACCACGCGGGTTGTAGAAAGGTCCATCGGCACGAACGCATGACCGTCGCGTCGCCGCATGCGCAGTCCGCACCTTGACCGGCCATTCGGCCCGACCGGACAATATGCGTTCGATCCGGCGCGCGGCACGAGTTCGAATCCTGCATTGACATCCCGCACCGATACGACAACTGCGCGACACCACGCGTCGCCCCGCTCGCCTTGCTCGCTCCGAACACGACGTCCCCCTTACGAAGGAGTTCGATCATGCTTACGCAGAAAACGAAAGACATCGTCAAGGCCACGGCCCCCGTCCTCGCGCAACACGGCTACGACATCATCAAATGCTTCTACACGCGGCTGTTCGACGCGCATCCGGAGCTGAAGAACGTGTTCAACATGGCGCACCAGGAACAGGGGCAACAGCAGCAGGCCCTGGCGCGCGCCGTCTATGCGTATGCGGAAAACATTGAAGACCCGGGCAGTCTCGCGGCCGTGCTGAAGAACATCGCGAACAAGCATGCGAGCCTCGGCGTGCGGCCCGAGCACTATCCGATCGTCGGCGAGAACCTGCTCGCGGCGATCAAGGAAACGCTCGGCGACGCGGCGACCGACGACATCATCTCCGCATGGGCACAGGCATACGGCAACCTCGCCGACGTGCTGATGGGGATGGAAAGCGGCCTGTACGAACAGTCGGCCGAGCGGCTCGGCGGCTGGACCGGCTGGCGCACCTTCGTCGTGCGCGAAAAGCGGCCCGAGAGCAGCGTGATCACGTCGTTCATCCTCGAGCCGGCCGACGGCAAGCCGGTCGTGAACTTCGAGCCCGGCCAGTACATCAGTGTCGCCGTCGACGTGCCCGAACTCCATTTGCAACAGATCCGCCAGTACAGCCTGTCGGACATGCCGAACGGACACACGTACCGGATCTCGGTGAAGCGCGAGAGCGGCGGCACCTATCCGCCCGGCTATGTGTCGTGCCTGCTGCACGATCACGTGAACGTCGGAGACGAGATCAAGGTTGCGGCGCCTTACGGCAGCTTCCATATCGATGTCGATGCGAAGACGCCGATCGTGCTGATCAGCGGCGGCGTCGGGCTCACGCCGATGATCAGCATGCTCAAGCGCGCGATCCAGGATCCGCAGCGGCAGGTCGTGTTCGTGCACGGCGCGCGCAACAGCGGCGTGCATGCGATGCGCGACCGGCTGCGCGAGACCGCCAATACGTATGCGAACTTCAAGCTGGTCGTGTTCTACGACGATCCGCTGCCGCAGGATATCGAAGGCACGGATTACGATCTCAAGGGGTTGGTCGACGTGAATGCGATCAAGGGCGCCATTCTGCTGCCCGATGCCGATTACTACATCTGCGGGCCGGTGCCGTTCATGCGGATACAGCACGATGCGCTGAAGCATCTCGGGATCCACGAAGCGCGTATCCACTACGAGGTGTTCGGGCCGGACCTGTTCGCGGAATGACGGTCGCGCGTCGCGTGTCGCACGGGCCGGCGGCGGCGACGAAAGCCGCGCGCTGACCGACGCCGACGCCGGCATCCGCCCGATCCCGACCCTCTCGCAGGCGTGGCCGGTCGCTCACGCTTGCGATCGGTGCGCCGCCGAGTCGCATCCTTTCCCGTATCCGGCCGGATACGAAAATAGCCCTGCGCCGCAATTCCACGATACTTCGTTCCCGATCGGGTACGGAATGACGTGCCGATTGCCGCGATCGCCTCTTCGTTCCCGGACGGATACGAAATAATGCCCGAGTCGGCGAGTTGTGCAATACTGTTCCCGATCAGATACGGAGCACGGAGAACGTCATGTCGGAGTCCCAGTCCGTCGACACGATCGGCGCGCTCGCCCACCTCATTCGCGCGGCGCGGCTGCAGCAGGGGTTCACGCGTGACGAGCTCGCGAACGCGACCGGGCTGTCGCCGAAATTCATCAGCCAGGTGGAAGCCGGGAAGCCGACCGCGCAAATCGGCAAGGTCATGCAGCTGCTCGGCGAACTCGGCGTGCGGCTGTACGCCGAGTCGTCGGTCGAGATTTCGGAAGCCACCGCGCTGAAGGCCGCGCAACGCCGCAGGAGCAGCCATGGCGGCTAGAACGCTGAGCGCCTCCGCCAACGGCGTGCGCATGGGCACGCTGACCGACGACAAAGGGATCTGGTCGTTCGTATACGACCCGCAATGGCTCGCGTCCCCGGCCGCGTACCCGCTGTCGCCGGCGTTCGCGCTGCGCGCCGGCCCCTTCACCGACACGTCGACCGATCGCCCGGTCCAGTGGTTCTTCGACAACCTGCTGCCCGAGGAAGGCATGCGCACGTCGCTCGCACGCGAGGCCAGGCTCGATGCCGCCGATGCGTGGGGCCTGCTCGCGTACTTCGGGCGCGAATCGGCCGGCGCGCTGACGCTGCTTCCCGACGGCGAGCAGGAGGCGCCCGGCAGCCTGCAGCCGCTGTCGCTCGACGAGCTCGCGCGCCGGATCCAGGCGATGCCCGAGCGCGCGCTGACGGCCACCGCGCCCAAGCGCATGTCCGCGGCCGGCGCGCAACAGAAGCTGCTGCTGGTGCTGCGCGGCGATGCGCCCGACTACACGCTGTACGAGCCGGTCGGCAGCGAGCCGTCGATGCACCTGCTCAAGCCGGACATGCGCGCGGCCGGCTACCCGCACTCGGCGATCAACGAATTCTTTTGCATGAAGCTCGCGAGGAAGATGGCGCTCGACGTGCCCGACGTGCATTTCCTGCGCGCGCCGTCGGCATGCTACGTGATCGACCGGTTCGACCGCGACATCGCGTCGGTGCCGGCCGGGCGCGTGCATACGATCGACGCGATGCAGCTGCTCAACTACGACCGCGGCTTCAAGTATCAGCGGGCGAACGCGCAGGAGCTCGCCCGCGCGATCGAGCGCACCAGTACGCGCGCGCTGGCGCGCCTGTCGGTGTTCCGCTGGACCGTGTTCAACGTGGTGGTCGGCAACGCCGACGCGCACCTGAAGAACCTGTCGTTCTTCGTCGACGCGCGCGGCTACCGGCTCGCGCCGTTCTACGACATCGTCAGCACGGTTGTGTATCACGCGCCAACGCACCGGCCCGACCATCGCGGCGATCACTGGCCGCACTGCGAACTGACGATGCCGCTCGGCACCGCGACGCGGTTTGTCGATATCGATGTGGCTGCGCTGGTCGCGCTCGGCCAGGCGCTCGGACTCAGGGAAAAGGCGGCCGCGAGCGAGCTGCAGCACTTTCTCGAGCTGCCCGATCGCCACGTCGCGCAGACGCTCGATGAAGTGAGGACAATCGCGCCCCCGGACNGTGTTCCGCTGGACCGTGTTCAACGTGGTGGTCGGCAACGCCGACGCGCACCTGAAGAACCTGTCGTTCTTCGTCGACGCGCGCGGCTACCGGCTCGCGCCGTTCTACGACATCGTCAGCACGGTTGTGTATCACGCGCCAACGCACCGGCCCGACCATCGCGGCGATCACTGGCCGCACTGCGAACTGACGATGCCGCTCGGCACCGCGACGCGGTTTGTCGATATCGATGTGGCTGCGCTGGTCGCGTTCGGCCAGGCGCTCGGACTCAGGGAAAAGGCGGCCGCGAGCGAGCTGCAGCGCTTTCTCGAGCCGCTCGATCGCCACGTCGCGCAGACGCTCGATGAAGTGAGGGAGATCGCGCGGCCGGACGCCGGCGAGATGCGCTTGCTGAATTCGATCGTCGCGATGCCGATCGCGGAGATGGGGCGCGCGCTTCGGCAAACGCGCGATTGAGTGGCGATGGGCCGGCGGCTGCGCTCGGCCCCGCGTTCTGCTCCGGTCTCGTCCGAGGCTTCGGCGCACAGGCGTCACCTGCGTCAAAACCGCAGCGCTGACCGTCTCGTATGAACGTTCCAGGTGGCTATCTTGAGTTGCAATGTAAATCCTTGAATTTATTGGATATCGTTGGGCGATTTTACGTGTGATACCCCCGCTAGTACCCCGTAAAATTGATGTATTCACGCTATTTCACGCCACGTCACGCGCCGCCAGTCTGACATACCGCGCAGAAAGCAAAAAGGGCCGCCTTGTGGGCAGCCCTTCGTTTCACAATCGATCGTTATGCGCATCTTGACCGGTGGGTCAAGTCACCTGTGGGTCCCGTCGGTCTTTCCAGCGTTCGTATAGCCACAGCAGGTTCCTATAGGTTCGTGGCCCCTCTCTGCGAAGGTCGCCGTCGTCGCAGTCCGCAAGCATTTCGTGTTCGTGCTTGCGCGAATCCTCGATATATACACGGGCGGCAATAACAAGCCCGCAGACGATGGCCCGAATTGTTTGCCTTAGCAACCGCTCGTCAAGGTCCGCTTGACGGATTCCTACTGCGATAAATTCGTAGTAGTTCAGCATGTAACGAACAGCTTCGATTCCCTCGGTGTGCTCCTTGTCGGCCGTCGGCGCGCAGTCGGCAAGCGTGAGCTTGCGGCGCACCCCATCCTGAAGGAGCACTCGATTCAGTTGGTTTCCCTTCTCGATGAATGTGGCGCTGAGTCTGGACTGGAGCAGGGTATTGACCGTGTGCTGTTTGACAGAATTCTGAATGGACACCAATGAAGTACAAATCCACCCAATAACTGCCGCAGCAACGGTAAGAACCACTCCCCAGTTTTGGCGGGTGAGGCGGAAGAGAGGGGCGGCTGCATGTGTTTTGGGGTCGGTTCCCCAGTGCCAGAAGCGTTCTTCACCTATGAGAATGGCCACCAGCGCGACGACAACGAGCAGTAGAAAGGTCAGTATTCTTCTTGGCTTCATGGCAAGAAAAAAGCCCCTTGGACAGGGGCTTTTCTGGAAATTTGTTAGGCTTAAAAGAGGCCGGTACCTTCGTTACGCATAGAGTTCCTCCTCATCATTTGTGAGGCCGCGCTCAGGGTCACAAGGTACGCCCAAGTGCGGCAATGATTAACTTTGCTGCCCGGACACTATACATGAAGTTGACTTTGTAGTCATACGGCGATTACCCCGTATGGGTTCCAGATGCTTGAATGTCGCGGGCCCGCAATTCTACACCGCTAGGTTCATCATTGCATGACGCTACCGGCCGCACAGCGTGGCTGCCAAGGTGTCGCTCCCATCGGCGGTATGGTTATGCAGATGGGGCCGCTTGCGCGAAAATTCAATGCGTCTCCGCCCCCTGTGTCTCTCTGCCCTGGTCGGGGTAGGCCGTGCGCATTGTGGCCAATTGTGTGCCGGCGGGGTTTCGCAGCGGCGGTAAGTTCGCGGTCAGAACTCGATGCAGGTCAGTCGCAAGGCGATCACGCGTCGCGTCGTCAATCGGCTGTCCTACATCCGGTTCGAGCGCGTCGGCTGCATCGTGAGCAAGAGCGCGTGCGACGTTCTGAAGGCGGGAATGGGGCGAGGGTTTCGATGTGATTGCTCATTTTCGATCTGCGAGTGTGATTTCTTCGGCAGCTTTCATGGCGGCTGCCAACAACGCCAGTGCATCAGCGCGCTGCCGTTCGCGGTCGGCTTCGGTAACGACAGGCCTAGCAGCCGCTCCACGACGGTGCACCAGTCAGGCCCATCAGGATCACGCCGGGTCACTTCGCGGCCGGCGGGCGCGTGCAGGCTGAATTTCTGGTTCATCGCGCCTCCCTTGCCAGTTCGCTGGCGCGGAACGCCAGATGATCGTCACGGCCGGCCCGGATGAAAGCAGTGGTGACTTCCAGCATCAGCGTTGCGGCGTGTTGCATCGCGGCTTCGCGCTCGGTTTCGGTGCCATGGGGCGGCAGCAGGAATTGCATGGCGCGCTTGGTGCTTTCCAGCACAGCATGACTCGTTTGCATCGTCGTCGGCCTCATCGGTCAGGTCGGGTTCGGTTTCGGCGGCAGTTTTCAGCGCCAGGGTCAATTCTTCGCGCAGCTTCTGCTTCCAGACGGTCTCGTTCGTTTCGTGCAGCAGCTGCAGCACCGCACGCTGGGCAACGTTGAGGACGTTCCGCTGGATGACTGCGTACTTCGCTGACCGCGCGCTCGAATTCGCTGATTAAGGCGACTTCGCCGCGTTCCTTGGCCAGCTCCAGTTCGGCGCGCGTCGCATCAGTGTTCAGCTTCCGCAGCCGCGCCTTGTTGATTTCTTCGCCAACGTCGCCACCAGTCTGGTAGGCGATCAGTGCCTGCACCGAGTCACCGAGCGCCTATCGGTTGCGACCGATCCGCGCGATGGTTCCATCGCCTGCGCGATCACGAACCCAGCGCGTCGTCATGCCGAACATCGCGGCAAGATCAGCATCGGTTACTTCCATTTCGAGGATCGCGCTCATGCTGCGGCCCCTCCTGACGTTGTGAGTACGCGCGACGCTGCGGGTGTCCAGTCTCGATATTCGAATGCCAGACCCTTCCAGGAACGCAGCGCGTCACGCAACCGGCCGGCCCCGTCGCGACTATCCAGCGACTGGCGCGTGTCCTGGTTGATCGCGTCGGCCGTCGCCATTGCAGCGGCAATCAGGGCAAAAACGTTGTTCGGATCGACGCCGTTCATTGCTCGATGCCCCCAGCCTGGCGGGCCTGCTCGATCAGTGGGCCGTTCGGGTCGATCTTGCGCGCGCCACGCGGCGCGGGATGGCGGCCCTTGCCGTATCGGCGCTTGCCTGCAGGTTTGCGCGGCGCCGCTTTCGGTGCGGGCGCGGGCGTCGGCGCGACTTCGGCAGCGGGTGCCTGTTCGGCGCGGCGGCGGAACAGCTTCAGCAGAAGGCCCCTCATTCGCTCGCTCCCTGCGGTGCGCGCTGCGCGGTCGCCAGGGCGATGGCCACGCATTCCAGTGCTGTCGCCGTGCGGCGAAGGTCGTTCACCGCGTGCGCCACAACGGGCGCGGTGATGCTGCCGGCCCCTGCCAACAGGGTGCGATATCGCGCCAGCAGGGTGCTGATTTCGCCGAGTTGATTGGCGGCTTCGGTGAGAGTGTTCATGTTAAATTCGACCGGCAATTTTCGTCGCGCGGCGCACGCCTCGCACTCGCTGTTACCGGCGACGGTCTTGGAGTGCGGAAGCGGAGCGTGCCCCCGCTTCGCGCCGTTGCAGGAAGACGGCCGGAAACCGACTCACGCGAGTCCGGGAAATCGCGGCTGCGCACAGCTGCGACGCACATCACACCACGCTTGCTCGCACTCGCCACCCTACTATCGACATCCCATGGCAACCATCCTGCTGATCGACGACGACAACGCTTTCCGGGAAGGATTGTCCGAAACGCTCATCGATCTGGGTCACGAAACGATATGTGCGGCCACCGGCGAGCGCGCAATCGCGTTCATCGAAGAAGGTCTTCAGCCGGCATGCGTGTTCCTCGACATCAGGTTGCCCGACATGGACGGCATAGCGGTGCTCGACAAACTCCGCCGCATCCGCCGCCTCGGTATGGTGCCCGTCGTGGTACTGACGGCCTATGCACGGAGTGACAACACGATCGAGGCCATGCGCCTCGGTGCCTTCGATCATCTGACGAAGCCGGTCGGGCGCGCCGATATCGCCGACCTGCTCGAGCGAGTCTTCACGGCCCACCCGCCAGCCGATGCCGCATTGCATGCGGATACGGCAGCCAACCCATTCGACGAACCTGTTGGTGCCGAGCCCCGCCTGCTCGGCATCAGCGAAGCCATGCGCGAGGTCCAGAAGTGCATCGGGCGCGTGGCGGCGTCGGACGCGACCGTTCTCATCACGGGCGAAACAGGCACCGGCAAGGAAGTCGCGGCCAAAGTTCTTCACCTTGCCTCATCGCGCGCAGCGGGTCCGTTTGTTCCGGTGAATTGTGCGGCGATTCCTCACGAGCTTCTCGAAAGCGAACTCTTCGGCCACGGCAAAGGAGCGTTCACGGGCGCGACGGTCGAGCGTACCGGCCGCATCGCGGAAGCCCATGGCGGCACGCTGTTTCTCGACGAAGTGGGCGACATGGCGCCCTCCATGCAGGCGAAGCTGCTGCGCGTTCTGCAAGAACAACAAGTCACGCCGCTCGGCATCAATCGGCCCATTTCCGTGAATGTCCGCGTGATTGCCGCAACCCATCGGGATCTGCATGTCATGGCTGCGAACGGAGCATTCCGCGAGGACCTGCTTTACCGGCTTGACGTCATTCCAATTCGCATGCCGCCGCTGCGCGAACGACTGGCCGACATCCTGCCGCTCGCGGCTCATTTTCTCGATGCGACATCAAACCCGGGTGTGCGGAAACGGTTATCCATACAGGCAGAGCGCCGCCTGATCGCGTACACGTGGCCCGGCAACGTACGCGAGCTGCGCAACGCGATGGCGCGCCTGAATGCACTCACGCCCGGCGCCGTCATCACGGAGCGCGACCTGGCATTTCTCATCGCGGCCGATACCTCGTCTCGAGATCCGGCGCTGCCTGCCGCACTGCTCAATCGTCCGCTGTCGGAGGCACTCGCCACTGTCGAACGCGAGATGATTCTGCGCGCGCTCGAACTCGCTGGCGACAATCGTGCAAAAGCTGCAAAGCAGCTCGGCATCAGTCGTCAGTCGCTGTACACGCGAATGGCAAACTTCAATATCGACTAGTGTCGGATTTCCGGACATCCGTGTCCGTGTGTGTTGACACTTCCGGTTCCGTCATGCCGGAAAAGCCTTGCCTGGCCGAACTCCCCATGTGGCATATCCCTTGCTTGCATTGCGCGCAAGTGAAGAATGCGCCGGCGGGTTCCCCTCGCGGACATCACGCGGGGGCACTCCATGCCGCGCCCGCGTTTTTGCGGCGGGGTTTGAGTGAGCACGGACACATATCCGTAGCCTCCGCGATCGACGCTTCAAACAAGATGAATTAGATCAAATACGGCAGATACGGGGGCCACCCAGCCATGTTGTTCAGACAGACGACTATGCGAGCCAGGCTTGCATTGACCTTCGGCATAGTGGTCGCGCTGGTTCTATGGGTTTCGGGGCTCGCACTCGGCGACGCCAACAACGGCGCAATTGCTTCCAATCTCGACGTGACCGAGAAAACCCGTTCTTTAGTGGCGGAGATCCACCGCATCGAAGCCCGGGATAGCCTCGTGGCCCTCTCGATCGCTGATGCTGCCTTGCATGATCAGCGCGAGCAGGCGATCGTGGGGATCGATTCGGTGTCGCCCGCTACCGACCGAGCCCGCCGCCCCAACCGGTGCCTCTGCCAATCAATGCGTGGAACATCGCAATTGACGCGCACCAGTGAACCGGACGCCACTCGATCATTCAACTGCCTCCGGCTTTCCCGAGCAAGCTGCATAGACGGCCTGGCCGCAACGCAATGAAGATACTCCGGCGGCGGCAATCGCGGTCGGCCCGTGGCAACCCGCCCTCCGGCGACGGTGTGTGATCCGCTCCGAAGCGAAATGGCCGAAACAATCAGTTGCTGTCCGGACACAACGACTCCCCCCAATGGTTTGAGAACAGGTGACAACGATGAACGTACAACCGATCCAGAGCACGCTACTGGTTCTGCCCAAGACAGCCACCCTGCGCTTTTCCGCTTATGGATTTGGTTGGGGATATCGTGCGTTTTCATTGCCATACGGAATTGTCCGTGCACGCCTGGGCGCCGGGGATACGAGCGAGCAGCAGATGAGACTCGCCTTCGAGCTGAACAGACCTCGGATCCTCCGCGCCGTGGAGCCGTGCGCCCAGACGCCGTATCGAGGCGAGATCATCCCCGTTCCAATCGAAACACTGTAGATGAGGTCATCCAGCGCACGTGGTCTGCGTGGCCGATCATCGCCTCGGCCACTCATCCGCTACGGGGATGGCACTGCCCTCCGGGCGGCACGGCCCGGCATCGAGAAGACGATCACGCCCGGCAAGCCGAGATTGACCGAGACAGTGACTTGCGCGAACACCCGGTCGCGATACGTCGCGGCGACAACGCCGTTACACGGGTTGGGCGGCTCCCGGTTGCCGATGAGCGATTCGAATGCGGCAGCGGCGATCGCAGCGCTGGCCCCATGTTCGATGAAAAATGCCGGCCGGAGGCGGAAGGCGTGCGCATGCTTGCGCCGCCGATGCAACCGATCGGCAGTCATGCGTGCGTCGATTTCGACGCAATGCTGCCATCAGCCCGGATTTGACCTTCCCTGCTGTACCTGCAGCCATCTTCCCATACGAGCACAAGCATGCCCGCATTCACTTCGATCGAGAAAGTTGCCGATTGGGCCGGCCGAAACCATCTGGTCATCGGTGCCCTGGGTACGCTGATATCGATCGCGGCGCTCGGCATCAGCGCGGCGACGCTGTGGGCGTCGCAGAGCGAAGTCATCGAGCATGCACATGAGACATCGCGCAACGTCGCCGCCGTCCTGGTCAGCGAAATCGCCCGAACCGTCGAAACGTCGAACGGCACGCTGGTCGCACTTGCATCCAATCTCGGCAGCCCCGCGGTGCGACGCATGGATCCGAAGCTGCGGCACGATCTGCTCTTCGAGCGCCCCGTCGCGCAGTACCTGACCGGCATGGGCGTGACGGACCGGTACGGCCAGTTGATCGACGGTTGTTGCGGGCCAACCCATCATTGGAACTTCAGCGACCGCGACTACTTCACCGTCCATCGTGATTCCGACAACGTCGGCCTCTATATGTCCGCGGTGTATCGCGCGCGTGCGCGCAATGGAAAGGAGTCCGTCGCGTTGTCGCGGCGCATCGAACTGCCGGATCATACGTTCAACGGAATCGCGGTGGTCGCCATCGACCTCGCGTACTTCGATCAGCTCCTGTCTCGCCTCGACGTCGGACCGAACGGGATCAGCGCGATCGTGCGCGCAGACGGCACGGTCCTCGCAAGAAATCCGTCTTTGAACGAACAGCAGATGATCGGCCTGCGCCGCTCGAAGCCCTTCGAGCGGATGGTCAGCAACGAATCGGGCTTCTATTCCGCGCGTTCGAGCATCGACGGCACCGTGCGGCTGTATACATACCAGCGCGTGCCGGGCACGCCGCTGATCGCCGTCGTCGCGCCGGCCGAGCACGACGTGCTGGCGGGCATTGCGCGCCTGTCGTGGACGGTCGGCGTGTCGGCGTCAGTGATCAGCGCGGTGTTCTGTGCAGTAGTGTGGCTGTTGGCGTTCGCCTTGCGGGACAATCTTCGCAAGCAGATCCTGCTCACGGACCTCACACGGACCGATCCGCTGACGGGCCTGCGCAACCGCCGCGCACTCGATATCGCGCTGGCAGACGAATGGGAACGGCTGCAGCGCGGCAACGACAGCAGCCTGTCGGTGCTGTTCATCGACGCCGACGACTTCAAGCAATACAACGATCGGCACGGACACGCGCAGGGCGACACGGCGCTGCGCTTTCTCGCCACGTGCATCGGCACGCATACGCGGCGGCGCTGCGATCTCGCCGCGCGCTACGGCGGCGAGGAGTTCGTCGTGGTGCTGCCGGATACGGACGAAAACGGCGCCGCGCAGGTCGCGGAGGCGATTCGCCGCGAAGTCGAACGCAACTGCCTCGACGGGTTTGCGGAAACCGTTCCGGCCTTCACCGTCAGCATCGGCTGCGCGACCGGCCATCGTGCGCGCCCCGCGTCCGTGGATGCGCTGTCGCATCAGGCCGACATGGCGCTTTATCGTGCGAAGCGCGAAGGCAGAAACCGCGTGTGTTGCGCGGAAAGGGGGCTCCTTAATTTCCCCGCAATTTACAGGTGTAGGTCGGCCTAGCTGCGACAAGGCCGAGCGCTCCCCCTAAGACAAACCAGCGATCGACGACACGCGTCGACAATCGCACGCACGATACCTTACATGACGGCCCCAAGCTGCCACGGCACGAACTCGTTGTGCCCGTATCCGTGCAGCTCGCTCTTCGACGCCTGCCCCGACGCGGTCGCGAGCATCAGCCGGAAGATCGCTTCGCCGACTTCGTCGACCGACTGCACGCCGTCGATGATCGTCCCGCAGTTCAGGTCGATGTCGTCCTGCTGGCGCTGCCACAACGCGGTATTCGTGCCGAGCTTCAGCGACGGCGACGGCGCGCAGCCGTACGCCGAGCCGCGCCCGGTCGTGAAGCAGATCAGGTTCGCTCCGCCCGCCACCTGGCCGGTCGCCGACACCGGATCGTAGCCCGGCGTATCCATGAACACCAGCCCGCGCGCATCGATCGGCTCCGCATAGCGATACACGTCGACCAGGTTCGCGGTGCCGCCCTTCGCAACCGCGCCCAGCGATTTCTCGAGGATCGTCGTCAGCCCGCCCGCCTTGTTGCCCGCGGACGGATTGTTGTCCATGCTCGCGTTCATCTGCGTGCAGTAGGCCTCCCACCAGCGGACCCGTTCGAGCAACTTCGCGCCGACGGCCGGGGACACCGCGCGGCGCGTCAGCAGGTGCTCCGCGCCGTAGATTTCCGGCGTTTCCGACAGGATCGCGGTCCCGCCGTGCGCAACGAGCCGGTCAACCGCCGCGCCGAGCGCCGGATTCGCGCTGATGCCGGAATAACCGTCCGAGCCGCCGCATTGCAGCCCGACGACGAGGTGACTCGCATCGACCGGTTCGCGCCGCACCTGGTTCGCGTCTGCGAGCATCGCCTTCAGCTGTTCGATGCCGGCGGCGACCGTGCGGGCCGTGCCGCCCGTCGCCTGGATCGTCATCGTCCTGAGTGTTGCGCCCTCGTGCAGGCCGTGCGCGTCGAGCAGCCCGTCGATCTGGTTGGTTTCGCAACCGAGGCCGACCACAAGCACCGCCGCGAAATTCGGATGCCGCGCATAGCCGGCGAGCGTGCGCCTCAGCAACGCCAGCCCTTCACCCTGCGCGTCCAGTGCGCATCCCTGCCCGTGCGTCAGCGCGACGACGCCATCCACGTTTGGATAATCGGCGAGCGCCTGTGAGTTCACGTCACGGCGGAAGTAGTCCGCGATCGCGCGCGCGGCCGTGGCCGAGCAATTGACCGACGTCAGGATGCCGATATAGTTGCGCGTCGCGACCCGGCCGTCCGCGCGCACGATGCCCATGAATTGCGCCCGGGGTCGCGTCGCTGCCGCCAGCTTCGCATCCGCGCCGAACGCGTGGTCGCGCGTGAATTCGCCGATCGCGAGGTTCTGCGTGTGGACGTGTTCGCCGGCCGCGATGTCGCGGGTCGCGAAGCCGATGACCTGGCCGTAGCGACGAATCGGCGCGCCGGCGCGCAGGTCACGCACGGCAACCTTGTGTCCGGCCGGCACGAGCCCGCGCACGCCGACTCCCGGGGCGAGCGGCATACCGGCAACCAGTTGCCGGCGCGCGATCACGACGTCGTCGTCGGGATGCAGGCGGATCGCCAGCTCGCCCGCGTTGCGCTCGAGCGGTGCTTCGATTGGCGTAACGGCATTCATACAGCGACCTCCGTCGATGCGGCGGCGCACGGCGTAGCTGGGGTCGCCACGCCGTCAATCAGGCGCGGCAGCCGCCACGGGTTCGCGTCCTGCAGCGCGGGTGGCAGCGCTGCGTCCGGATAGTTCTGGTAGCAGACCGGGCGCAGGAAGCGCTCGATCGCGGCGCTGCCCACGGACGTTCCGCGTGCATCCGTCGTCGCCGGGTACGGCCCGCCGTGGACGATCGCGTCGCTGACTTCGACGCCGGTCGGAAACCCGTTGAACAGCAGGCGACCCACGCGCGTCTCGAGCCGCGCGACCAGCTCGCCGTGGCGCATCAGTTCGTCGGTGTCCCCGAGGAGCGTCGCGGTAAGCTGGCCGCGCATCGCGTCGGCAAACGCCAGGAAGTCGCGCGCGTCGTCCAGCTCGACGACGACGGTCGACGGACCGAACACCTCGTCCTGCAACGAACGACCGTCGAGCAGCGCGTGCCGATCCGCCAGAAACAGATGCCCGCCGACGCGCTGGCCGTCCTGCACAGCGACGAGCGTGTCGACACCGGGTGTCGCACGCAGCACCGAGACACCGCGCGCGAAGTGCTGCCGGATCCCGTCGCCGAGCATCGCCTGCGGCGCGGCGTCGCCGAGCGCGTCGCGCAACTGCGCGACGAACGCGCTGAACGCCGGCGACCGTACGCCGAGCACGAGGCCCGGGTTCGTGCACAGCTGGCCGCAGCCAAGCGTCACGGATGCCGCCAGATCGCGCGCGAGCGCCGCGCTGCGCGTGGCGAGCGCGGACGGCAGCACGAACACCGGGTTCACGCTGGACATCTCGGCGAATACCGGAATCGGCTCGGGCCGGGCCTGCGCGAGGTCGAACAGCGCGCGCCCCGCCGCGAGCGAGCCGGTGAAACCGACCGCCTTGATCGGCGCCGCCTGCACGAGCGCGGCGCCGGCCGCCGCCGTGCCGTAGACCAGATTGAACACGCCCGCGGGCAGCCCGACGCGCTCGACCGCACGCGCGACCGAATCGGCGACGTATTCCGACGTCGCCATATGGCCGGGATGCGCCTTCACGACGACCGGGCAGCCGGCCGCCAGCGCCGACGCGGTATCGCCGCCCGCGACCGAGAACGCGATCGGGAAATTGCTCGCGCCGAACACCGCGACCGGGCCGACGCCGACGCGGTACTGGCGCAGGTCGGCACGCGCGAGCGGCAGGCGCGCCGGTTGCGCTTGGTCGATCCGTACGCCGAGAAAATCGCCGCGACGCACGGTGGCCGCGAACAGCCGTAGCTGGTTGCTGGTGCGCGTGCGCTCGCTTTCGAGCCGAGCCGCCGGCAGCGCCGTCTCACGGCGGGCTTCGGCGATGAACGCGTCCCCGAGCGCATCGATCCCGTCGGCGATCGCGTCGAGCAGCGCGGCGCGTGCGGCGGGCGACGTGGCACGCAGCACCGGGAACGCGCGTGCCGCCGCGTGCGCGGCGTCCGACACTTCGTCGGGCGTCGCGTCGCGATAGCTGACTGCGTGTCGCTCGCCGGTGATCGCGTCGACGCTGTACAGCGGCTCGCCTGCGCCGCGGCGCTGGCCATCGATATGGTGAAGTCCGGAAAGGCTCATGAGTAGGGTCCGAAGTGCAGGAAGAACAGAGTGGGTGTCACGCCGCCTCGGACGAACCGAGCGTCGCCGTGCGTGCACGGCGGGCCTGCGCGCCGATGCTCATCAGCAGCAGCACGCCGACCCCGCCCGCTATCGCGAGCGCGAGCATGCCCGCCTGCCGGCTGTGGAAGGCCGTCTCGACCGCCGTCTTGAGGGTCGGCGCGATGAAGCCGCCGAGGTTGCCGAGCGCGCCGATCAGCGCGATGCCGCTGGCGGCCGCGGTGCCGCTCAGGTACGCGGTCGGCAGCGTCCAGAACAGCGGCTGGACGACAACGAAGCCGATCGTCGCGCAGCAGAACGCGAGCAGGACCGGCGCGAGCGCATGGCCGAGCGTCGACAGCGCGATGCCAGCGGCCGCCATCGCCAGCATGGCGATCGCGAACTGGCGATGCCGGCCGCGCGCGTCGGCCATGCCGGTGACCGGACGCAGCGCCAGCAGCGCGCACAGCCACGGGATCGCGGTCAGCAGGCCGACCTTCGCGCCGATGGCGGTGCCGGTCAGCTCCGAGATTCGCGTCGGCAGGTAGAAGATCACGCCGTACACGCTGACCTGGATCGCGAAGTAGATCGCGACGAAGCGCAGTACCTGCAAGTTGCCGAGCGCGCCGAGCGCCGAGCGCGGGCCGTGGGTGACCTTGTGCTGGTCCTCGGCGGCGATCGCGGCTTCGAGCGCGGCCTTTTCGGCGGCATCGAGCCATTTCGCGTCGCGCGGCTTGCTCACGAGGTAGAAGAACGCGATCACGCCTACCAGCGACGCCGCGAGGCCTTCGATGATGAACATCCACTGCCAGTTGCGCAGCCCGAACTGGCCGCCCATCACGTCGAGCAGCAGGCCGGACAGCGGACTGCCCAGCACGAGCGCGACCGGCAGGCCGAAGTAGTACACGCCGAGCGCCTTGCCGCGCTGGCTTGCCGGGAACCAGTAGGTCGAATAGAGGATCACGCCGGGCGAGAAGCCCGCCTCGGCGACGCCCAGGATGAAACGCAGTACGTAGAACGACGTCTCGTCGTGCGCGAACATCATCGCGGCCGACGCGAGACCCCAGGTCACCATGATGCGGCTCAGCCAGACCCGCGCGCCGACCCGGTGCAGGATCAGGTTGCTTGGGATCTCGAACACTGCATAGCCGATGAAGAAGATGCCCGCGCCGAGCGCATAGGCGGCGTTGCCGATGTTCGAATCGACCATCAGGGCCTGCTTCACGAAGCCGACGTTCGAGCGGTCGAGCATCGACAGCGCAAACATCAGCGCGAGGAACGGGACCAGCCGCAGGCGGGCCTTGTGCACGGCGCTGGCGAGCGGATCGGGATGAACGGCTTGGGTCTGCATGAGGTGTCTCCGGTGGCGGGCCGCCACGTTGGCGGCCCACATCTGGTGTCGAACGCGCCCGGCCTTCTCGTCGGCGTGCCGGGTCGCAACGGGGGTGTCGCTCAGCGCGACGCGCCGAGCAGGCCGCGCGCGGCCAGGTTGGCCATCAGCGCGCGCACGCCGAATGTCCAAGGTGCGATGCGCTCGCTCGTGCCGACGCGGTTGACCAGCGTGCCGAGCAGGCGGCTCGAGATCGTCACGATATCGCCGGCCTTGTGGGTGAAGCCGCCACCCGGTGTGTCGCGATCCTCGACCGGCGCGAACAGCGTGCCGAGGAACAGCATCGCGCCGTCCGGGTACTGGTGCGTCGCGCCGATCGCCTGCGCGACGAGATCGAGCGGATCGCGGGTGATCTGGTCCATCGAGCTCGTGCCGTGCAGCACGAAGCCATCCTCCCCTTCGACACGCAGCGCCACCGTCGCGCGCCGCACGTCGTCGATCGAGAAGCTTTCGTCGAACAGCCGCACGAACGGGCCGATCGCGCACGAGCCGTTGTTGTCCTTGGCCTTGCCCAGGAGCAGCGCGCTTCGCCCTTCGAAATCGCGCAGGTTCACGTCGTTACCCAGCGTCGCGCCGCGCACGCGGCCGCGGCTGTCGATCGCGAGCACGATCTCCGGCTCCGGGTTGTTCCAGACGGAGCCCGGATGCACGCCGATTGCCGTGCCCGACCCCAGCGACGACAGCACCGGCGCCTTCGTGAAAATCTCCGCGTCCGGGCCGATGCCGACTTCCAGGTACTGGGACCACATGCCGCGCGCGATCAGCAGTTGCTTCAGTTCCTGCGCTTGCGCTGAGCCGGGCCGCAGCGTCGCGAGACGGTCTCCGACCAGCGACTGGATCTCCTCGCGCAACTGCGCGGCGCCGTGCGGATCGCCCTTGGTCCGCTCCTCGATCACGCGCTCGATCAGGCTGCCGGCGAACGTGACGCCCGCCGCCTTGATCACCTGCAGGTCGCATGGCGCGAGCAAGTGCGCGGCGCCGGCGTCTCCTGTGTCGGCCGGCGCGTTCGCCAGCAGACTGTCGAGCGTGCCGATCCACCGCCCCGGCGTGCCGCGCACGACGGCAACCGGGTCGTCGCGCTCGAGCAGGTCGCTCATCGTCGGCGCGACATCGGACAGGTCGAACACACCATCTTCCCGCACTGCGACGAGCGCCGGCCCGGCGGGCGTGGACGCGGTGGCCGGCAGCCACGCGCGCCCGACGAGCGTGCCGGCGGCGCCGTCCTCGGGGAGCGTGTTGCGGGCGGTCAGGGCAAGCGGCAGGGTCATCGTCGTCTCCAGGATCGTTGTCAGGGCACGCCGGCCGGCGTCGCGGCGAGCAAAGCGAATGTCAGCCACTTTAGGGACGATTGCCATAACAATCCAATCGCTTATTCAGTAGAATCGATTCCGATCAGTTATCGATATGACCGGGTTTACCTGATGCGCCCCACGACCGTCCCGCCGCCCTCGACCCTCCTTGTCCGCCTGCGTTTCCGCCACCTGCAGTTGCTCGATGTGCTCGGGCGCACCCGCAACCTGCGCATCGCCGCCGAGCAGATGCACATCACGCAGCCGGCCGCCACCAAGATCCTCGGCGACATCGAGGACATGCTGGAAACGCCGCTGTTCACCCGCCTGCCGCGCGAGATGCGCCCGACCGAGCTGGGCCTGTTCGCGATCCGCTACGCGAGCGCCGCCGTCGCCGATCTCGGCCGGTTCGCCGGTGAGTTCGACACGCTGCGCGCGGGCGGACACGGTCACCTGACGATCGGCGCGATTTCCGCGTCGGCGGCGCAGGTCGTGGCCGACGGCATCCGCGACATCCTGCGCGAGCGGCCGCGCCTCGTGGTCAAGCTGGTCGAGCAGAGCAGCGATCAACTGGCCGCCTGGCTCGAAGAGAAGAAGATCGACATCATGGTCGGCCGGCTGACCGAGCCACGTCACCAGGCGATCTTCGATTTCGAGGCATTGGCGGCCGAGCCGGTGTGGGTGGTCTGCGGCCGGCACCATCCGCTGCTCGCGCACGCGCGGCCGGAGTTCGCGGATCTCGCCGCATGGCCATGGGTGCTCTACCCGCCGGCTACCGCGATCCGTCAGCTGTTCGAGGAAACCATTGCCGCTGCGGGCATCCGCTCGGTGGCCGGGATGATCGAGACGTCGTCGATTTTCTCGACGCTGCAACTGCTGCAGTCGAGCGACACGCTGTCGCTGCAACCGCGCGCCGCAGTCGAGAAATACGTCGCCGAAGGGCTGCTTGGCCAGTTGCCGGTGCCGATCCGTCGGTCGATGAGCCGATATGGCGTCGTGACGCGCAAGGGCGAGCGGCCGTCGGAGCCAATGGCTGCGTTTATTGACGCGCTTCGCCGGGCCGTTGGCCGCAAGGCGGAACAGGAGGATTGATCGCCGCGGAAGATCGTCGGGCGTCGGTCGAATCTGTCGACCGCGGTTGGTGCGTCCGAACAGCGTCGGAATTCTCACGGTGAATCACCGGTGCCGAATTTGCTTCGGCAGGTGGGCGGGCAGCCGCGGTGGCAGGTGCCGTGTTGCTGTTGCGGCGGGCACCGAACCGATCCGAACGAACAGAACACGCAGCAGTCAACAGGCCGGAGGCGCACCCGATAAGATAAGTATTCTTATCACAATGCACCGATTTTCTTTCAAAACTCGACCGTGAACAAATACACCGGGCAACGCGCCCCCTCCTGCCCGCGACCCGGTATTTGCCGGGCTCGGCATGACGAAACGCGAAGCACGCAAAAGCACGCAAAGACACGGGAAGACGGCTGACGCATGCAGCGAAACGCGCGAACGAAGTGCTGCTCCGACGCGTCATCCGCGCGTATGTCGCAATTTGCCGTCGATACGCTGCGGCAGCCTCAGCAGGTTGAAGATCGGGCAGACCGCGTCGACCGCCTGATGCAGCGCCCGCAAGATTCAACCGTCGAACGCGCGCCAGCTCATCCGGTAGTCGACTGAAACGACCATTCAGGCCCTTTGCAAAATGTCTGTCGCCTGCTCGGCGTCGGCCAGCGAGTCGAGCGCGAGATAAGCAATGAACTGCGAGCCGAGCACGGCAGCGGATACGCCGCGGAGATTAATCCCGCCGTCCGACAGTTTCTGGGTCAGCTCCGCGATGATCCCGAGCTGGTCCAGCCCCATCACACGAATGGAGTGCAGGCTCGAGGTAGGATTGAATCCCACCTGGGTGGCAGCACGGATCTCTTGCTCTCCCTGCAGCGGCGCGACGAATACCACCCCTTTGCCTGGTGCCTCCGGTGCGCGCCGGGCGACAACGAATTGCAAATCCGCGCCCGCATCCCGCAGCGCGTTCAACACGTGTGCAAGACCGCCCGGCTTGTCCTCGATGGTAGCCGCCCAGACGTCAACGCGTTCCACGAGCAGTTCCATGACCCCTCCGAAAAATCGGACCTCGATGAAGACAATCTATGTCGCGTATGACCGGCGAGCAAGTCCGCTTGCGCGAGGGGTGGTATGCAAGCGCGTCCAGGAATCCGATGATTTCGCCGACGGGGGGCGCAAGCCGAGCATGACCGCCTGCCGATGCGGCCATTGAAGCAGCTCGTCGTCTGGAAAGGGCCGCTTTGCTTGCCATCGACGCGAGTTCTGTTCGAACGCATGCTCTCGTTTGCGTTTGCCGTCGAACTCAAACTGTCGTCGACCGCTCGGCGCATGAAGGAGGGAGAGCGCCTCGATCCAAGGCGGCTGATCTGGCATGCACAGGGACATGCACACCGGGAAATCGACGTCTGGACGTCTTGCGAACTCAGCCCGCGCTACGCTTTATCTGCTTGCCGAGCGCGCTTTTTGTCTTGTAGCTCACGCCGTGTTGCTCGAGATACTCGCGAATCAACTGCCGCACGACTTGCGACGGCGTCAGGTCCTGCTCCGCGCAGAGCATGTCGAACGCCTCTTTCTTGGCGGGATCGATCAGGATGGTCAAGCGTGCGGTTTTCGTTTCCATTGCAGGACGGAGTCGGCAAATATGTTAATTTGATTATAATGCATCGGCCCTTGCGTACAGCGCCGGAAGGCATTCGGCACACGCGTGTTGATCAGGCCCGGCGACAGCACCTCAGGCAGGATCCGCCGCCGACACGGCGAAGTCGGGTTTCGCTCCACCTTATGCGGGCTCATGACCTGCGGTCAAGCCGATAGAGATAGTCGAGCACGTCGTCGACAACGGGCACGATCGCCAGCGTGACGAGCGCCGCGGCGAGCGGCACGGTCGACACGTAGCCGACATGCTTGAAGCCGATTGCGCCGGCCAGCCCTCCGACGAAGAACGACGCCAGCATCGTTGCGTGAATCCTGAGCTTCGCGCGGTTCGCGATCACCGCCTGCGCGTGCATATCCGCATTCGAGCGATTCCAGTAAAAGAGTTTGCCGAGTTCGATGCCGAGGTCCGTCACGATGCCCGTCATGTGCGTCGTGCGGATTTCCGCCCCCGACAGCTTCGTGATCATTGCGTTTTGCAGCCCCATGATGAAGCACAGCAAGATGACCGTGACCGGCATGAAGAACGCTTCCCACAGCGCGAGATGGCTGCCGAGCAGCCCGAACAGGAGCAGGAGCGCGGCTTCGACCAGCAGCGGCAGCACATACTGGCTCTGCAGGCCGCGGCGGCGCCCCCAGTTGACGAGCACCGCCGAGCAGCCGGCGCCCACCAGGAACGACGCGAGCGAACCCACTCCGGCCAGCACGAGCCGGATGTCGCCCAGCGCCGTCTGATCCGCAATCGCCGACACGATCCCGCTCATGTGGGACGTGTATTGCTTGACCGCGAGGAAACCGCCGGCATTGGTTGCGCCGGCGACAAAGGCAAGCGAAAACCCGAGCTGGCGGTTCGCGGCCGCGCTGCGGTGTTTTCCCGTCAGGCTTCGGAAGTACTGCGCTGGCATAGGATCTTTCCCCATTCGCCCGGATCGGGGGCAACGACGCCCTGAGCAGCGCTCAGCGCGCCGCAACAAACCGTCACGGTCGCCCGTTCCATCTGGAGATTTATGAGATTTTCATGATAACGGCATTATCATACCTTGTTATCCGGATTGGTCTTTCGGTGTCATAATGCGACCAGGAATACGTCGCGGGGGATGCGGCTATTCCAACCCACTCGTCCAACCCGAGCGTACTGGAGACATTCCGGATGGCATCCGTGCCGGTCGTCCATTTCGTCCTGCTGGCCGTGGCCGCGTGGCTCGCGGTCGGCACGCTGGGGTTCGGGGCGCTGCGTCGCACGCGGCTGGTGGCCCACGGCCTTTTCCCGCTCGGCGCATTGGTCGGACTGCTCGTCGGCGCGGCGGGCCTCGCCGGCATCTTTGCCGAACCGTCTGTCGCGGTGCTGCCGATCGGGCTTCCCGGCTTGCCCTTTCATCTTCGTCTCGATCGCTTGTCCGGCTATTTCCTGTTCGTGCTCGGCCTCGTCAGCACCGGGATTGGCGCCTTTTCAGCCGGCTACTTCCGCAAGGGTGAAGGATCCCCGCCCGGGCTGATCTGCTTCGAATACCACGCCTGCGTCGCGAGCATCGCACTGGTGTTGATCGCGGACGACGCATACGTGTTCATGGTCGCCTGGGAGACGCTGACGCTGTCCGCGACGTTTCTCGTCATGACCAACCACCGGATCGGCGAGATTCGCCGGGCCGCTTATCTGTATTTCCTGATCTCGCACGTCGGCGCGCTCGCGCTGCTGCTCTGCTTCGGCATGCTGCAGGCGCGCACCGGCGACTACACCTTCGCCAACCTGCGCGCGCAGTCGCTGGATACCTTCCCCGCGTCGTTCGCCTTCCTGTTCGCGCTCGTCGGGTTCGGCGCGAAGGCCGGGATCTTCCCGCTGCATGTGTGGCTGCCGGAGGCCCACCCCGCGGCGCCGTCGCCGGTCTCGGCACTTCTAAGCGGATTCGTGCTGAAAGTCGGCCTGTACGGCTTGCTTCGCGTCCTGTTCGACCTGTTGCACGTGCAGATCGCGTGGTGGGGCGTGCTGCTGATCATGATCGGCGTCGGCACCGCGCTGCTCGGCGTGGTGTTCAGCACCATCCAGGTCGACATGAAGCGCCTGCTCGCCTATTCGTCGATCGACAACGTCGGCCTGATGATCGTCGCGCTGGGTCTCGCGGTGCTGTTTCGCGCGTACGGGATGACAAGCCTGTCCGCGCTCGCGCTGACCGCGATGCTCTACCAGGTCGTCGCGCATGCGGCATTCAAGAGCTTGCTGTTCCTGGGTACGGGCGCCGTGCTCCACGCCACCGGCGAGCGCAATCTCGGCAAGCTCGGCGGACTGATTCGCTTCATGCCGTGGACCGCGTGGGCTGTGCTCGTGGGTGTCGCGGCCAGCGCGGGCCTGCCGCCGCTCAGCGGATTCGTGGCCGAGTGGCTGCTGCTGCAGGGCTTTCTGTTCGCACCGCAGTTGCCGGATTCGGTACTCGCCATGACGGTGCCGATCGCCGCCGCGCTGATCGCCATGTCGGCCGCACTGGCCGGCTACACGATGGTCAAGTTCTTCGGCATCGTGTTCCTCGGGCAACCGAGAGAAGCGAAGCTGAACCGCGCCCGCGACGCGAACACGTGGGAACGGCTTGCGTTCTGCTGGTTCGCGGCCGCCAGCGTGCTGCTCGGGCTGATGCCCGCGCAGTTCGTCAAATTGCTGGATCGCGTCACGCACGCGCTGGTCGGCGCCGGCGTCGGCGCGGACAATCATGGCTGGCTGCTGTTCGCGCCCGTGTCGGCCGCTCGCGCGAGCTACATGCCGGCGGCGTTCATGCTGTTCTTCATTGCATGCTGCGGGCTCGCATGGGTGCTGGTGCGGCGTTTCTATCACGGCCGGCTGCGACGCGCGGCGCCGTGGGGCTGCGGCTTCCCGTTCACGACCGCGCGAATGCAGGATACGGCGGAAGGCTTCGGGCAGCCGATCCGCGAAATCTTCGCGCCGCTGCTGCACATCGAGCGGCAATTGCCGTCGCCATTCGACGCACAACCGGCCTACCGGGTGTCGGTGACCGATCGCACCTGGTCCGCACTCTACGCGCGCATCGCGGCACTCACGCAACGCACCGCCGACTGGGCGGGTCGCCTGCAGACGGGCAAGATCGCGGTATATCTCACATACAGTTTCGTCGTGCTGATCGTGCTGCTGATGTTGGTGAGACGATGGTAACCCTGTCCGGCGTCATCTCGCAGACTCTCGAAATCGTGATAGCGATCGCGGCCGCGCCATTGCTCACGGGCTGGGTCAACCAATGCCGCGCCTGGCTTCAGAACCGGCGCGCGCCGTCCATCTGGCAGCCCTACCGGATGCTCCACAAGCTGTTCAACAAGGAATCGGTCATCGCGCACGGCGCGAGCCCCGTGTTCCGCGGCGCGCCCTATGTCGTCTGGGCCGCCATGACGCTCGCGTGCGCGATCGTGCCGACACTGTCGACCGAGTTGCCGCTGTCGCCCGCCGCCGATGCGATCGCGCTCGTCGGCCTGTTTGCGCTCGCGCGCGTCACGCTGTCGCTCGCGGCGATGGACGTCGGCACGGCGTTCGGCACGCTCGGCGCCCGCCGCGAAATGCTGATCGGCTTCCTCGCGGAGCCGGCACTGCTGATGGTGCTCCTGTCGGCCTCGCTGATTACGCAGTCGACGCTGCTGACGAGCATCGTCGCGACGCTCGGCCGCGGCGAGCTCACGATCTATCCGAGCCTGGCGTTCGCCGGCATCGCGTTCACGCTGGTCGCGCTGGCCGAAAATGCACGGCTGCCTGTCGACAATCCGACCACTCACCTCGAGCTCACGATGATCCACGAGGCGCTGATCCTCGAATACTCGGGACGGCACCTTGCGTTGATGGAGTGGGCGGCAAGCCTCAAGCTGTTCGCGTATTCGTGCATCGGTCTCGCGTTGTTCGTGCCTTGGGGCATCGCGAATGCGGGCGATCCGGTCGCGCTGCTGCTGGCGGTGCCGGTGCTCTTCATCAAACTGACGGCAGGCGGTGTCGCGCTCGCCGTGGTCGAAACGGCCAACGCGAAGATGCGCATCTTCCGGGTTCCGGAATTCCTGGCGACCGCCTTCCTGCTGGCCGTGATCGGCATGCTCGTCCACCTGCTGCTGGGGGCATGAATGCACGCCTATGCGACACAACTGATCAATTTCCTCGCGGCCGAGCTGCTGATGCTGTCGTTCGCGATGCTGAGCCAGCGCCGGATCCTGTCCCTGATCCATCTCTATACGCTGCAGGGCGTCGCGCTCGTGTCGGCGAACCTGATCCTCGGCTTCGTCACGGACGACGTGCACCTGTATGTGTCCGCCGGGCTGACACTCGTGCTGAAGGTCGGCGTGATCCCGTGGTTCCTGTATCGGCTCGTTCGCAGGCTCGACGTCAAGACCGACGTCGAGCCGCTCATCAATATTCCGACCACGCTGCTGATCGGCATCGTCCTCGTGATCGTCGCGTTCAATGTCGCCGCGCCGATCAGCCAGCTCGCGACATCCGTCGCACGCGGCACGCTCGGCATTGCGCTCGCGTGCGTGCTGCTGTCGTTCATGGCGATGATCACGCGCGCGAAGGCCATTCCGCAGGTGATCGGCTTTCTGTCGATGGAAAACGGGTTGTTCTTCGCAGCGGCGGCCGCGACCAACGGCATGCCGATGATCGTCGAACTCGGCATCGGGCTCGACGTGCTGATCGGCATCCTGATTCTGGGCGTCTTCATGTTCCAGATTCGCGAGCAGTTCGACAGCCTGGACATCCATCACCTCGAGAAACTCAAAGATGAATGATGCCGACGTCGTGCTCGCCGTGCTCGGCCTGCCGCTCGCGGGCGCCGCGTGCCTGGCCTGCGTGCGATCGAGCCGGGTCGCGCGCCATCTGAACATCGGCTTCAGCTTCCTGACGTTCGCGGCAACATGGATGCTTGCCGCGCGCACCGTCGAGCACGGCCCGTCGTTCGCATTCGGACGCGCGTTTTTCGTCGATCCGCTCAATGTCTATCTCGTTGCGCTCACGGCGTTCGTCGGCTGGACGACATCGCTGTTTTCCCGGCCCTACATGCAGATCGAGGAGGTCCGCGGCCGGATGACAGCCGCGCGGATGCGGCTCTATCACAGCATGTATCAGCTCTTCATGTTCGCGATGCTGCTCGCGCTGCTGACCGACAACGTCGGCGTGCTGTGGGTTGCCATGGAAGCCGCCACGCTCGCCACCGTGTTGCTCGTCAGCGTGTACCGTACCGCCGCGAGCCTCGAAGCCGCATGGAAGTACTTCATCCTGTGCGGCGTGGGCATCGCCCAGGCGCTGTTCGGCACGATCCTGTTGTATCTCGCCGCGAGCCGGCAACTGACCGACGGCGACGCGTTGCTGTGGACGAGCCTGGCCGCGGTCAGGACGCAGCTCGACCCGACGATCGTGTCGATCGCCTTCGTGTTCCTGCTGGTCGGCTACGGGACCAAGGTCGGCCTCGTGCCGATGCATAGCTGGCTGCCGGACGCGCATGCCGAAGGTCCGACGCCGATTTCGGCGGTGCTGTCCGGCCTGCTGCTGAACGTCGCGCTGTATGCGGTGCTGCGCTGCAAGGTGCTGGCCGACGGCGCGCTCGGCAATGGCCTGCCGGGACGGTTGCTGGTCGGGTTCGGGCTCGTGTCGGTTTTGATCGCGTCGTTCTCGCTGTTCCGGCAGAAGGACGTGAAGCGCCTGTTCTCGTACTCGTCGATCGAGCATATGGGCTTGATGACGTTCGCGTTCGGGCTCGGCGGCCCGATCGCGACGTTCGCCGGGCTGCTGCACATGACGGTCCATTCCCTCGTCAAGTCGGCGATCTTCTTCGCGGTCGGCCATGCTGCGCAGAAGGCCGGCACGCAGGCGATCGACGGCATTCGCGGGCTGCTGCAGGTCAGCCCGACGGTCGGCTGGGCAATGATGCTCGGCGCGCTTGCGATTCTCGGCCTGCCGCCGTTCGGCGTGTTCGCGAGCGAATTCCTGATCCTGACGACGGCCATGAACACACTCCCGTGGAGCGCGCCGTTGCTGCTGCTCGGGCTCGCCGTCGCGTTCGCGGCGATCTTCGCGCGCGTGCAGCGGATGGTGTTCGGCGAAACGACGACGGCGACGCCGCTCGAACACCGGCCGGCGCTGCTGCCGGTGTTCGTGCACCTGGGACTCGGCCTGATGCTGGGCCTGTACGTGCCGCCCTATCTGGCGACGTGGTATCGCCAGGCTGCAACGATGCTGGCAGGATAAACGATGCGACTCGACTTGATTCAGGCGAACGGCTCGGCTCGCCTCCGGCACGAGGCAGGCCAGGTTCCGGCTACCGTGGTGGATGTCGACGAACCGCGCTGGCTCGACATCGCGCATACCGCCCGGATGGCGGGAAGCCGGCTCGTTGCGATGTGGGGCGGCGAAACGCCCGAGCGCGCATGTTCGGTCAACGCGGCGTACGAATGCGACGACGGCGTCCTGTGGGTCCGTCTCGCGACAGGGCAGGAACCACGCGCCGACGGCGACTATCCCGACCTCGCGGGCGTGTTTCCCGCCGCAACCCGCATGCAGCGCGCCATTTTCGACCTGACCGGCCTGCGCGAGCGCGATGCGCGCGACACGCGCCCGTGGCTCAATCACGGCAACTGGCCCGGCGACTACTTTCCGCTGCAGAAGCAGGCAACCGGAATCGAGCGATTCGAATCGAGCGAAGCGGATTATCCGTTCGTACAGGTTGCCGGCGACGGTGTGCACGAAATCGCGGTCGGGCCGATTCACGCCGGCACCATCGAGCCGGGCCATTTCCGATTCTCCGTCGTCGGAGAGAAGGTGCTGCGGCTCGAGGAACGACTCGGCTATGTGCATCGCGGCGTCGAACGGTTGTTCGAACGGACGGCCGCCTCGAACGGTCATCGCGTTGCGGGCCGGATCGCCGGCGACTCGACTGTCGCGTTCTCGTGGGCCTATTGCATGGCGCTCGAGCAGGCATGCGGCACGGCCGTGCCGGCGCGTGCGCTGGCGCTGCGTGCACTGCTGCTCGAGCGCGAGCGCATCGCCAATCACCTCGGCGACCTCGGCGCGCTCGGCAACGACGCCGGATTCGCGTTCGGTCTCGCGCAGTTCTCGCGGCTCAAGGAGAACTGGATACGGGCCAACGACGGCGTCTTCGGGCATCGCTACCTGATGGACCGGATCGTGCCGGGCGGGCTGGCCGTCGACATTGATCCGGAGGACGCGGCGGTCCTCACCGAACAGTGCGAACGCATCGCGCGCGACGTGCACGTGATGCGGAAGATCTACGAGGACCAGTCCGGGCTGCAGGACCGGTTTCTCGGCACCGGCCGATTGAATGCCGACGTTGTCGCGCATTTCGGCGTGCGCGGCCTGGCCGCCCGCGCCAGCGGCCAGACATTCGACGTGCGCGCGAACCTGCGGCCGGCCCCTTACCACGACCTGGCCGTCAAGGCGGCAAGCGATGCGCGCGGCGACGTTGCCGCGCGGGTCGCCGTGCGATTTGCCGAAATCGACGAATCGCTGCGCCTGATGGCTGACCTGCTGGCGAATCTTCCGGAAGGGCCTATCGCCAGCGGCGTCACGCCCGCGGCGGCACCATCCACGGGAGTCGGCTGGGTGGAGGGTTGGCGCGGCGATGTATTCGTCGCGCTCGAGACAGCCGCGGGCGATGCCATCGCGCGCTGCCATTGCCACGATCCGTCCTGGCAGAACTGGCCGGCGCTCGAGCACGCGATCATCGGCAACATCGTTCCCGATTTCCCGCTGATCAATAAATCGTTCAACCTGAACTACGCGGGGCACGATCTCTGATGTGGCAACTCATCCGTCAATTCGCGCGCACTGAATTTCCCGACGAACCCGTGCCGGCCACCGAAGCCGCCTGGCGACACGAGGCGCAGCAGATTCGTCAGGACATTCTCGACCTCCTCGGCCGCGCATTGTGCATCCGGCAGATCGACGCGGGTTCGTGCAACGGTTGCGAACTGGAGATCCACGCGCTGAACAACCCGTACTACAACATCGAAGGGCTCGGGATCAAATTCGTCGCCAGCCCGCGCCATGCGGACCTGCTGCTCGTGACCGGACCCGTCACGCTGAACATGAAGGCCGCCGTGCTCGCCGCGTACGACGCCACGCCGGCACCGAAACTGGTCGTCGCAGCCGGCGAGTGCGCGTGCACGGGCGGCATCTTTGCCGACAGCTATGCGGTGTGCGGTCCCGTTTCGTCGGTCCTGCCGGTCGATGTAACCATCCCCGGATGCCCGCCCCCTCCGATCGATTTGCTGCGCGGCATTTTGACCGCCTGCCGATCACGCGAGGATTGAAGCGGATGCCCGTGGCAATCCTTCAGTCGGGCGATGAGGCCCGGATATCCGGAGCCATGACGTCGTCTTGTTCGAACGCAAGCCAGTCCCGGCGCAAAGCGACAGAACGATCCGCGCGCGAACGGAAACGGGATGCCCACACGCTTCGCGCCGCGCGATATCCCTGCAACTTTTATTGAGGCGAAGGAAAAACTGTATGGCTGAAAAAGGTAAAGACCAGATCATTCGTGCGTTCCGCGCGGTCTTCCTGGCGTTTCTCGGCGTCAACAAACGAAAAAATCTCGAAGCGGATGCAACGCAGCTCAACCCCTTCGCTGTCGTCATTGCCGCATTCGTTGCGCTTGGCGCATTCATTGCGCTGCTGTTGTTAGTCGTTCATTGGGTCGTCGGTTGACGGTTCGCCGCAACGAATGGGCGACGCCGCGCGCGCATCTCGGGCTTCCGTATGCGCCGAACCCGAACGCGCGCCCGGCGTGAGCATCGGCCGCTTCGATCTGCCGGCAGCCGCACGCACATTCACGCGGCAGCGTGCGTGGTGCGCCGGTCGACGCTCGCGCGAATGCCGCGCATCACCGCCCGATCGGCAGCCCCGTCGGTTCGATCCACCCGAGCCGGTACGCGATCAGCAGCGACAGGAACAGCGTGATCGACAATCCGACGCGCGCCGCCAGCGACCATGCCATCCGCTTGCTCCCGCCGCGGTCGTGATTCATGAAATACAACGCGAAAACCAGGCTTCCGATAATCATCACGAAAGCCGCCGAAACCAGCGCAATCTTCATTGTTTGTGTTCCTCCAGACCCGAATCGGCCTTCAGCAGTTCGGCCAGCCCTTGCCGCTCGGCAGCGACGTCGGCGACGCCCGACGCCGGCCAGTCCAGCGCCACGCCATTACCCAGCGAATCGCGCACGAGCGTCTGGTAACGCCGGTCGCTGATCCTGCCCTGCTCCATCGCTTCCGATATCTCATGCCGAAACGGTAGCGGAAAGCTCGCGTATCCGCGCGACAGCGCCGCATATTGCCGCGCGTCGATCTCTTTCGACGACGGCACGACGGCCCACACCACGACGGCCACGATGGCTGCGAAGGGAATCGCCGTGTAGCGAAGAACGAACTTGATCGGAGTCATGAGGCGGATATCGAAGTAGCGGCGAAGTAGCGGCACACGCGGCCCGTGTGGAGCCGGAAGCAGGACAACCGGTCGCGCGGACGACGTAGCCGCCCGGACAAGCCGGGGCCGGCCGTGCCGGCCGACATTGTACTTAAAGCGACTAACAGAGCATGATAATCTCGTTATCACATTTTGCGGATGATGCGAGCACCCCGTGCCTTGGGCGGACGGACCGCGCGGCGTGACGCTCGCGGCCATGCCCGTGATCGACGACCGGTTCGCGTGACGCGAACGCCGGTGTTGAATCCGCGCGCACCGCAATGGCGCATTCGGACATGACACCGAAAGCGGATGGATTATAATTTGATTAACATATCGACCACCCCTGCCTCACGATGGAAACGAAAACCGCCCGCCTGACCGTCCTGATCGACCCTGCCAAGAAAGAAGCGTTCGACATGCTCTGCGCGGAGCAGGATCTGACGCCGTCGCAAGTCGTGCGGCAGTTGATCCGCGAGTATCTCGACAAACACGGCGTCACGTACAAGACCAAGAGCGCGCTGGGCAAGCGGGTGAAGTAAGCGCGGTCGAACCGACGGCGCCGTCACGCGCAGATTTCCCATCGGGCATGTTCACGCGCGCGCCAGACGAGCCGTTCGGGATCAATGCATTCCCCTGCCTTCATGCGCCGGGCGGTGGCCGACAGCTTGAGCTCGCCGGCCGATCCGAACCCCAGTGCGCGCTCGAGCAGGATCCGCAGCGACGGCAGCGGATTGCCGTTCTTCCAGGCGAACGCGATGAAGTTGTTGTCGTCGCCGCACGGCACCAGTGCGTATGAATCGTCGAACACCGTGCGCAGTTGCTCGAGATGCCGCGGCAACGCCGGATCGTCGTCCATGAAATTGATCGCGAGCACGCCCGTTTCGCTCAACCGTGCACGGCACGCATCGAGAAAGGCGGTGCCCGTGCAGCGGCCCCGCATGCCGTCGGCGACGAACGCGTCGTGCAGGATCACGTCCGCCCGAACCTCCGGCCTTGCCACGTAGTCGGCGCCGTCCGCGCAGACCACCGCGAAGCGCGCGTCGTCTTGCGGAATCCTGAACACGTCGCGCAGCGCGATCACCTCCGGGTTGATCTCGACCGCGTCGATCGCCGCGCCGGGCAGTTGCCGATAGCAGTATTTCGCGAGCGATCCGCCGCCGAGCCCGATCATGCAGATGCGCGCGGGCACCGGCTGCAGCAGCAGGAAACCCATCATCACGCGCGTATAGCCAAGTTCGAGCCTGACCGGATCCTTCAGCGACATGAAGCTCTGCGTGCCGAAGTGGTCGAAGTGCAGCGACACCGCGTGTTTCGTCTCGAGCACGAACGGACGGCCGTCGTTCAACGGCATCGCCAGGAACCGCAGGAACGCGTCATAGGAAATTCGATCCTCGCTCATGCTCGGCAGGCCCGGTTGATCGGAGAGTCGTTCGTACCGCGTGCGGTCATACCTTCTTCAGATAGCAGGCCTTCAGCATGAAGCCGCCCATGTCGGTCTTGCAATCGACTTCGTGATCGCCGCCGACGAGACGGATGCTCTTGACCTTGGTGCCCATCTTCAGCGTGATCGACGAACCCTTCACGCGCAAGTCCTTGATCAGCACGACCGAATCGCCGTCCGACAGCACGTTGCCGTTCGCGTCCTTGACGACGTCGCCCGCCGGTTCGTCGCCCGCTTCGGCGCCGGCGCCGGCCGACCATTCATGACCGCAGTCCGCGCACACGTACAGCGTGCCGTCCGGGTAGGTGTTTTCCATCGCGCATTGCGGGCAGGCGGGGGCGGCGTTCATTGCAGCTTCCATTCAGTGGGAGTTCGGGTCAATCGATAAAAAATGCCGGGCATGCAAGCGCGCGGCCCGGGCTGCGCGTGCCGCGCAGCCGTCGACAGACCGACGGGCCGCGCATCACGCACACAACATTATAATGCAATACACATAAACCGGCTGCCGTATTATAATCACCCACTTTCGATCATTCGCCGGACTTGATGGCGGTTTCACTGAGGATGTCGACATGTTCGAGATGAATGATGCCCCGGCGCCGGGCGCGCAATGCCCGGCGCCCTGTCGGGAAGCCGCATTCCGCGCACGCCCGCCGTGCTGCCGGCCGGCCATTGCACGCCGTTCCGGCAACTTTCCCCGAGGCTGATCCGCATCGTGGCAACCGTTGTCTACGTTGAAATCGGCGCCGCGTGGAACCGCAGCCGCGCGATGACGTCGCGCGACGCGATCGTCGCGGCGGCACACCGCTTCGAAAGCGACATCCTGCTGCTCGCCAACGGGCTCAGCGGCAGCGCGAAGGACGCAACGGCCATCGCGGCGCTGCAGATGCATGGCGGCACGTCCGCGCAGGTGCTCGCCACCGGCCCCGACGAGGAAGCCGCGCTCCAGGCGCTGCTGCCTTTGCTCCAGGCGGGCTGACACCGCGTCGCCCGATCCCACGGCCTCGTGCCGTTCACCCTGAATCACCACTCTCCGAGGAAGCGATGAACGACAACGTCATGTCCAGCACCCCCAACCTGTCGGCCTCCGCAATCTGGGCGCTCGAGCGTCTCGCCGATGTGCGCTACGGTCGCGATGCGCCGGCGCTCGGCTGGTCGGTCGCGCAGGAACTCGTCGGCGCGGGCTTCGTCAGCCATGCCACGAATGGCCGCTCCGGCGCGTCGATCACCGCGCACGGGCGCAACTTCCTGAAGAGCCGGAAGTAGGCATCGCCGGCACGGGCGCGATGCCGCTTCATGCGAAGCGCGCGAGCGCGCCCATGTTCTCCGGGAAGAAGCTCGCCAACAGTCCGCCGCGCGTGACTTCCGAAACACGCTGCCGCCGAATGCCCCGCATTCGTTGAGCGCCCGGCGCCACGCTCAGGCCGCGAGGTCGTCATGCGGTCGCTCGGCCGTGCCTGCGCCGTCGGACGTTCACGGCGATCATCCACTCGCACGCGATCGCAATCCCCGAGGTACACGGGGATTTGCGGCCGCGCCGGGTTTTCCGCGGTATCGTACGGGGCCCGAGGGCGGCGCACGGCGCCGCCCTCGCCTTCCTTTCCCCATGGAACGCCCGATGACATCCAGCGCCCTGCCGCCCGTCACGTCCCCGCCCGTGCTCGACACCCCTCGCCTGATCCTCGCAGGCCATCCGCTCGGCGACTTCGACGCGCTCGCCGCGATGTGGGCCGAGCCGGACGTCGTCGCGCACATCTTCAACGGCAAGCCGTCGGCGCCGCGCGACTCGTGGATGCGGCTGCTCGCGTATCGCGGGCTGTGGCCGCTGCTCGGCTACGGCTATTGGGCAATTCGCGAGAAGGCATCGGGCCGCTACGTCGGCGATCTCGGCTTCGCCGACTTCCACCGCGCGGTCGAGCCGTCGATTCGCGGCGTGCCGGAAGCCGGCTGGGCGCTCGCGAGCTGGGCGCACGGCAAGGGCTATGCGACCGAAGCGCTGTCGCATGCGCTCGGCTGGCTCGATGCACAGAACCGGTTCGAACGCAGCGTGTGCCTGATCGCACCGACCAACGTCGCGTCGATCCGCGTCGCGGAGAAGGCCGGGTATGCCGATCCGGTGCGGATCCGCTTCAACGACGCCGATTCGCTGCTGTTTTCGCGCGTGTGCCGATAAGCGCGATACCGCGCTCCGGCAGTGGCGCCGCGGCTAGCGTGCGCGGGTCGTCTCTCCTTGAGGAGGCGGCGTCGCACCGACCGTAGCTGCCCCTGCCGCCGCGCCGGCCGTCTGCCATCCGCCGCCCAGCGCGTTGCACCGCGCGACGAGATCGGTCGTCGTCTGCAACGCACCCTGCACCGCCTGCTGCCCCTCCGACCATTGCTGCTCGGCGTCGAGCACGTCGATGAACGGTGACAGCCCCTTCCGGTAACGATCGCGCGCGAGTTCCAGCGCACCCTGCTCGGCCTTCACCGCGTCATCGAGCGCGGCCGCGCGCGTCTGGTCGGTGCGGTAGACGGCCAGCGCGTTGCCGTCGGTATTTGCGTATTCGGCGCTTGCCTGGTCGCGCGTCGCGAGCCACCACGCGAGTCCTGCGGTCACCAGCACGAACACCACCGCGCCGACGATGATCAACGGTTTCCTGCCGGGCCACCAGCGTTCGCGCTTGCCTTTTCCGTTGTCGCCGTCGCCATCGCCGCCGGTGCGGCCGCCGCGATCGTCGTGCGGATGGCCGTCGCCTCCGCCGCCGCCCGGCGCGTCCGTGTCGAGTTCACCGTGGCGACCCTCTCCGGTGTGCCCACGGTTGCCGCCGTTGCCACCGTTGCCGCGCGGTAGACGAATTCCGGGAGCGGCGAACTCCGTCGTCAACGGATGACGCGGAGCGTGAAAGCCGATGCATGGTCGACACGGCGCGAACAGCGCGGTACGGGGCTCGCATTCTGCAAGCGGGTTCATACATCGGCGTCGAGCGATGTGCGTTACCGCAACGCGTACGTGTCCGTGTCATGGGCGGAAGCGCGACTGACCGTTAGTTGCGATTTTGATGTTGCACCGAAATCCGGAATGCCGGCCGGGAATACTCGCGCCGCCTGCGCGAGCACAGCCGCCGCAACGTAACCGACGGCAGCGCGCAAACCGCGTCATGCCCTGCGCTCACTGCGTCGCGCCGTGCGCCTTCTGCCAGCGCTCCATCAGCGCGATCTCGTCGCGCTGCGCGGCTACGATCCGGCTCGTGAGCTTGCGTAGCGCCGGGTCCTTTCCGTATGTCAGCTCGACCTGCGCCATGTCGATCGCGCCCTGGTGGTGGTGCGCCATGTGCGACACGAAATCGCGATCGGCGTCGCCCGTGTAGCGCGCGCCCTCCATCGCGTCCATCATCCTGCGCTCTGGATGTTCGCGCACCCGTGGGTGTACGTGGTCGTGCTGCTCGCGATGGGCATCGCGTCGGACGCGCTGCCAACCTTCTGCCGCCGGCCACTCGTCGCATACGAGGCCGTCGCGGTATCGACGGTGGCGATCGGCTTCGAGGTATGGGCACCTCATGTTCGCGACCGGCATCGAGCCGCTCGCGCTCGCGTTCTTCCGCGCGGCGAGCATGCCGACCTCGATCCCGAGCGCGGTCGCGATGTTCGCATGGCTCTCGACGATCTGGACCGGCCACCCGGTGTTCCGCACACCGTTCCTGTATTTCGCGGGCTTCGTACTGATGTTCGTGATCGGCGGTGTGTCCGGCGTGATGACGGCCGCCGAACCGCGCCCGCAAGGCGGCCAGCAGGCGCCGGGGCCTGCGTGTATGCGGGATTCTGTGCGCGCTGCCACAGCGCGGACGGCGCCGGTGTGCGTGATCACGGGCCGGCGCTCGCAGGCAATTCGGTCGTGCTCGCGGCCGATCCGACGAGCGCGATCCGAATCGTCGTCGAAGGTGCGCGGCCGGCGCCCGGCACGCACGGCCCCGTGCAGCGGATGCCGGCGATGCGCGGCGCGCTCACGAGCAGCGAGATCGCGGCGGTCGTCAGCTATGTGCGCGGCGCGTGGGAGAATCGCGCCGCGCCGGTGTCGGAGCAGGATGTGAGAAGGTTGCGCGCGGCGATACATCACTGAGCAGCCGGAACCCCGCTTTCGAACGGGCTGCGGCATGCACGACGCGCACCGCGCGCACCACGTACGGCACGCGAAGTCGCAACGCTCGTGCGCAGCGTGCCCGACGCATCGCATTGCAACGCGCGGCGCGAGCCTTGCCGGCCACCCGCCAGCGCCCGCTCAGAACATGTGCCGGATCCCCGCCATCACGCCCACCTGGTTCTGCCCCGGCGCGGGTGTCGTGCCGCCACCGCCGGCGCTGACCGTGAACGCTGCATGCGCGCTGTTCGCGAGATACGCGCCCTGCAGGTACACGGCCGTCTGCTTCGACAGGAAGTAGGTGCCGCGCAGCGCGCCGAGCATCGCGCGCGCGTCCTGGCCGGACACGTTCACGTGATAGACGCCGCCATCGACGAGAAAGGCCGGCGTCACGTAGTAGTTCGCGGTGAGGTAATAGATGTTCGAGTGCAGGTTCGGGCCGCCCGATGCACTCGTGTCGACCCAGCGGCCGATCCAGCCGCCGCCGAACCGCATGCCGAACGCATTGACGTAGCCGTTGACCTGCGCGCGGTCGTCGCGGTCGCCGTTCGCCGCAAGCGACACGGGCTTCACGCCGTCGAAGAAGTTCGCGGCCGCGGTCACGCCGCCGCCGCGCTGCTCCTCGTACGACGCAGCCATGCCGAACGACGTCGAGTCGTACTTGAGCAGCGCCGACCACAGGCGGCACGTGGTCATGTCGCCGGGCATCGGGCCCGCGCAGGTGCCCTGCCCCGGCGAGTTGCCGGTGCCGGCCGAATCGCGGCCGAACGAATACATCGCGCCGGCCGTCAGGCCGCCGAACTTGCCGCGCCAGGCGACGGCGTTGTCCGCGCGGCCGTTCGGAATGTACGCATCGAGCGACGGCAGCCCGTAGATGTTCGGGCCGAGCAGGTCCGAGTCGAGCACCGCGTAGTACGTCATCGTGTACTGGCGGCCGAACGACAGCGTGCCGTACGGGCTTTCGATCCCCACCCAGCTTTGCCGGCCGAACAGGCGGCCGCCCTGCCCCATCGTGCCGTTGCCGACGTTGAAGCCGCTTTCGAGCGCGAACACGGCCTTGTAGCCGCCGCCCAGATCCTCCGAACCGCGCAGCCCCCAGCGCGACGGCAGCTCGCCGGTGATCGACGGCATCCGCACGATGCCCTTGCCCTGGGCGTTCGCATGCGACACGTATTCGACGCCCGTATCGAGCACGCCGTACAACGTTACGCTGCCTTGTGCAAAACCGGTCGTCGCGAATCCGAGCAAAGCTCCGCCAACGAGATGCTGAAATCTCATACTGTCTCCAAACCTGAACGGGAATGACGCTTATTACTATGTATGACTAATCGATACGGCCAGACCGGATCGACTTGTATCCCGGCGCTTCGGGACCGTGACGACGATGGGTCGTCGCCCCGAAACGCGGGTGCAACGCGTGAAAGGCACGACTGGACCGGACGCTGCCTGCGCCATGCGAGGCACGGCACGCCGGCAATTGACGAATGTGATCGGGGGATGTCTCCTTGCTGGATGCATTCATTATTCGGTCTGCAACCTGTTTGAGCCGATACTATCGGCCACAAAAAGTCGCGTCCAACACCGATTGGGTATCAGTTGATATCTGCGAGGTATGCCTGCGCGATTCGCCCCGCCATGGTGCAAGGTCGACACGCCATCGAGCGTTTTCACCGCATAAATCCGATACGAAGGCGATCAATCTCAAGTAAAATACGGACCACTAACTCACCGTTCGCCGCTCCCGTTCGGCCGTGTCCGTCCCGGGCTTCGCATCGCTCCCCACTCGACGGCAAGGACCATGGAGCTACGTCACCTGCGCTATTTCGTTGCAGTCGCCGAAGAACGCAGCTTCACGCGGGCGGCACAACGGCTGCATATCGCGCAGCCGCCGCTGAGCCGGCAGATCCAGCAGCTCGAACAGATCCTCGGCATCGTGCTGTTCGAGCGCAATACACGGCCACTGAAACTCACCGAAACGGGCCGCTTCTTCTATCAACATGCGGCGCAGCTGCTTGCACAGACGGCCGAGCTCGAATCGATGACGCGCCGCGTCGGCAAGATCGAGCGCAGCCTGTCGGTCGGCTTCGTCGGCTCGACGCTGTACGGGATGCTGCCGAAGATCATCCGCCGCTTTCGCAGCGCATATCCGGCCGTCGAACTGAGCCTCCACGAGATGTGGACGATGGACCAGATCAAGGCGCTCAAGGAAGGCCGCATCGACGTCGGTTTCGGGCGCATCCGCCTGAACGATCCGAGCGTGCGTCGCGTCGCGCTGCGCGAAGAATCGATGATCGCGGCGCTGCCGCTCGGTCATCGGCTATGCATGAGGACCACACCGTTGTCGCTGCACGACCTGCTCGACGATACGCTGATCGTGTTTCCGAAAACGCCGCGCCCGAGCTATGCGGACCAGGTGCTGCCCGCGTTCCACGATCGTGCGCTGAAGCCGCCGCGCGTGCTGGAAACGCGCGAGCTGCAGGTCGCGCTCGGGCTCGTCGCGGCCGGCGAAGGCGTGTCGATCGTGCCGAAGAGCGTGCATGGGCTCAAACGCGACGACATCTCGTACCACGATCTCGACGATGCGCGGCTCGTGTCGCCGATCATCATGAGCATGCGCCGGCTCGACGCGTCCGAAGACATCGAACGCATGCTGCGGCTGATCTACGACCTGTACGACGAGGAAGGGATGGCCTACCTGCCGCCGCAGGCGATGCGCGACGATCCGGCCGCGCAAGGCTGAGCGCGCCGGGCCGCCCGGCTCGCGCGCTCAGTGCGGGACGGCCGGCGCCGCTTCGACGTCGGACTGGTCCAGCCGCAGGCTGAACGCGGCAAGCGCGGCGCCCGCGAGCGGCACGGCCAGCGCGAGGAAGAATCCGGACGGCCCGCCCCACGACAGGAGCGTGCCGCCGACGGCCGAGCCGGCGATCGCACCGGCGCGGCCCATCCCGATCGCCCAGCCGGTCGCGGTCGCGCGCAGCGCGGTCGGATAGGCGCCGACGATCAGGTAGTTCAGCGCGATCTGCTGCCCGCCGATGCCGAACCCGGCCGCACCGAGGAGCACGAACACCAGCGCCCAGTTCGTGCCGGCGTAGCCGAGCCCGATCGCGATCGCGATGCCGGACGCGAACATCGCGCCGAGCAGGTTGCGCGTGTTCACGCGCGGCAGCACCATCGACAGCGGAATCGCGCAGACGATGAACACCGCATTGACGATCACGGTGCCGACCGGCGCCTGCTGCGCAGTCAGGCCGGCCGTCTTCAGCACGGTCGGCAGCCACGACAGCAGCATGAACCAGGCAATCCAGTTCAGCAGGTAGATCGCCCAGATGCCGAGCGTCTTGCCCGCATAGCCGTCGCGAAACAGCGCGACGACGCTCGCCTTCGCCGCCGCGTCCTCCGGCACGCTCAGGCGCGCATCGGCCGGCAGCGGCTGCGCGACGATCTTCGATAGCGTCGCCCGCACCCGCTGCTGCGCGCGCGCGTCGCCGCGCGACGCCAGATAGCACAGCGATTCCGGCAGCAGCAGCGCGACGAGGCCGAGCACCGCGAGCGGTACCGCGCCGCCCACGACGAAAATCCCCTGCCAGCCGATCACCGGCAGCATGCGCGCGGCAAGCAGCCCGCCGAGCATCGCGCCGGCAGGCAACCCGAGCAGCACGCCCGTCATCACTGCGCCGCGCAGGCGGGCCGGACAGTATTCGGCCGCGAGCGCGAGCAGCACCGGCGTGCAGCCGCCCATCCCGAGCCCCGCGACGAAGCGCAGCGCGAGAATGTGGTGCGGATCGCCCGCCCATGACGTCGCGAGCGTCGCGCTGCCGAACAGCGCGAGGCCGATCATGATCGCCGGCCGGCGGCCGATCCGGTCGCCGACGAGGCCGAGCGTCATCGCACCGATCGTCATGCCGACGATCCCGGCGGTCAGGATCGGCGCGAGCGCGCCGGCCGGCAACCGGAACGCCGCGAGAATCGCCGGGCCGGTAAACGCGATCGCCTGCGTGTCGAAGCCGTCGAGCAGCGCGATCAGCACGCACAGCGCGAGCACGCGGATCTGCAACGCGCTCAGCGGCGCGTCGTCGATCAGCGCGGGAATCGAGCGAACGGAAGAAGAAGTCATGAATGCGTCTCCAGGACCGGACCGGCCCGCTGTTGCGGGGCGATCCGTCTATCGTTTTTTGGAATGCCGACTGCCCAGCTCGGCGTATCAGTCCGCCAGCACCGCGACGGCCTTGATCTCGACGATATAGCCGGGCGAGCCGCCGAGCATGTGCGCGCCGACCGCGGTCCACGCGGGCCGCGGATGCGCATGCAAATAGCGATCGCGCACCTGCATGAACAGCGGCAGGTCGCGCATGTCGGTATGGAAGGTCGTCAGGTCGACGACGTCGTCGAGCGAAGCGCCGCCCGCCTCCAGCACGCGCTTCAGGTTCTCGAACGCCTGCACGATCTGCGCTTCGCGGTCTTCCACCAGTTGCATCGCCGCGTCGCGGCCGATCTGGCCGGACACGTACACGGTATCGCCGACCTTGATCGCCGGCGCATAGCCGATTTTTTCGTACACGGCTTCCATGCCGGCCGGGATGATCGCTTCGCGTTTGCGCATGAGTGTCTCCGTGGCCGGGCACGCGGCGCCGGCCGATCATGTTCATGTGATTGTCGAATAGGGCGCACGCGCGGCTGCGGCGCGTGCACGCCCGAGGCATCAGGTTCGGCGAGCCGCCGCGGCTCAACCCGTATCGCCGCCCGCGACCGGCAGCACCGTGCCGGTGATGTAGCTCGCCTCGTCCGACGCGAGGAACAGGATCGGCGCGATCTGTTCGTCGAGGCTGCCGTAGCGCTTGAAGAACGTCGAGTCGGTCACCTGCCGCACCGCTTCGGCCATCCACGCCTGTTCTTGCGCGTTGTCGCCGGCCGCATTGCGCGGCACGCGGCGCGGCGGCGCCGTGGTGCCGCCCGGCGCGGTCGCGACCACGCGGATGTTGTGCTCCGCGTATTCCATCGCGAGCGCCGCCGTCAGCGCATTGACGCCGCCTTTCGCGGCCGAGTACGGCACGCGGCGAATCCCGCGCGTCGCGTTCGACGACACGTTGACGATCGTGCCGCCGCCCGCGGCCAGCAGGTGCGGCAGCACCGCGTGGCAGCTGTAGAGTGTAGGCATCAGCGAGCGGCGGATTTCCGCGTCGATCTGCGCGGGCTCGAACTCGGCGAACGGCCGCATCCGGATCGCGCCGCCGACGCCGTTGATCAGCACGTCGATCCGGCCGAACGTCGCGACCGCGCACGCCATCGCCGCATGCGCGCCGTCGTAGGTCTCGAGATCGGCGACGAAGCCGGCCGTGTTGCCGCCCGGCGCTTCGGCGGCCACCTCGGCCACGAACTCCGCGCGATCGACCAACAGCACCTTGCCGCCCTCGGCCGCCGCGCGCAGCGCGACGCCGCGTCCGATGCCCTGCGCCGCGCCGGTGACGACGACCACCTTTCCGGAGAATCGTTGCATGGTCATGCCGCCTTTGCCGTCACGTTCGGCGTGAACTTCTCGTAGTGGAAGCTGTTGGGCTTCACGCCTTGATCGTCGAAGTACTGGCGCACCGCGTCGACCATCGGCGGCGGGCCGCACAGATAGACGTCCACGTCGCCGTCGTTCAGCGCATCGGCCGGAATGTGCTGCGTGACCCAGCCCTTGCGCGCGTGGCTCGACGCCGCATCGGCGACCACCGTCGCGTAGCTGAAGTTCGGCAGCTTCGCCGCGACCGCTTCGATCGCGTCGACCAGCACCAGGTCGAGATCGCGCGTCACGCCGTAGATCAGGTGCACCTTCTGCTGCGAGCCGCTGCGCGCGAGCACCTCGAGCATCGACAGGAACGGCGCGAGGCCCGTGCCGCCCGCGAGGAACAGCAGCGGCCGCGCCACGTCGCGCAGGTAGAAGCTGCCGAGCGGCCCGTTCAGCTCGAGGGTGTCGCCGGGTTTCGCCGATTCGAGCCACGTGCTCATCACGCCGCCCGGGATCTTCTTGATCAGGAAGCCGACCTTCGTGTCGCCCGGCGCGGACGAGAACGAGTACGACCGGTGCTGGCCGCTGCCCGGCACGCCGATGTTCACGTACTGGCCCGGCAGAAACGCCGGCGCGGCCGCGCCGACGTCGAGCTCGAGCACGATCGCCGCGTCGTTGTGCTGCTCGACCTTCGTCACGGTCGCGGCGAATGCGCTGTGGCCGGTCTTGCACGCGACCGACGACGTCGGCACCGCGATCACGCAATCGCTTTGCGGCACCATCTGGCACGTCAGCACGAGGCCGCCGTCCTTCTCGTCCTCGGTGAGCGCGTCGTCGATGTAGTCGTCGCCGAGGTCGTAGCTGCCGCTTTCCGCGCGGCACTTGCAGGTGCCGCACACGCCGTCGGAACAGTCCATCGGCAGGTTGATCTTCGCGCGAAACGCGGCGTCGAGCACCTTCTCGCCGGCCTTGCAGTCGATGAAGCGGGTGACCCCGTCCTCGAAGTTCAGTGCAATCTTGTAGGTGGACATGACCTCGTCTCCCTGTGTTACGTGTCGAAACAATCGGCGTCAGACGTGGTACACGTCGAGCACCTGCCGGATGTAGTCGTTCTTCAGCACGATCTTCTTGTTCGAAATCAGCAGCGCGTCGCCCACCTGGCGCAGCGTGACGAACATCGTGCCGAAGTAGTGATCGGTCACGCGGTAGCGATGGTTGAGCGTGTCGAAGTTGTAGCGCACGTCCACCTCGCCTTCGCGCTCGGCCAGCACCTCGACGTTCGTCACGTTGTGGCTGGTGCGCGGCTCGGGCGTCGACGCACCGCTGCGCTCGGTCTTGATCCGGAACACGCGATCCTCGAGGCCGCCGCGATCCGGGTAGTACATCAGCGAGATCTGGCTTTGCGGATCGTCGGTCGGCCGGTCGTCGTCGTCCCACGCGGGCATCCAGTACGTGACGTCCTCCGTGTAGCAGGTCAGCCACGCGTCCCACTCGCGATCGTCGAGCAGGCGCGCTTCGCGATACAGCGCCGCGCAAATGGTCCGGTAATCGATGTTCATGCCTCCACCTCCCCGCGTTCCTGCTTCAGCGCATCGCGCATCACGTGCACCCAGTGTTCGTGCTGGCACACGAACAGCCCTTCGTCCTCGCTGCGCTCGCCCGAAATGCGCGGGTTCAGCCCCATCTTTTTCGCGTTCTCGTCCGGCCCGTCGATCCACAGCGGCGCGCCGCGCGACAGGTCGTTCCACATCGCCGTGATGCCCGCGTAGCCGGCCTGGCACGCGCGGAATTCCTCGAGGTCGTCGGCCGTGCCCATTCCGGTCACGTTGAAGAAATCCTCGTACTGGCGAATGCGCGTCGTGCGGTCGGCTTCGCTCTCGCCCTTCGGCGCGAAGCAGAAGATGCTGACTTCGGTCTTGTCGACGCCGAGCGGGCGCACCACGCGGATCTGCGTGCTGAACTGGTCCATCAGGAACACGTTCGGGTACACGCACAGGTTGCGCGTCTGGTTCACGATGAAGTCGGCCTGCACGTCGCCGACGCGCGCCTTGATCTCGTCGCGGTGCTGGTACACGGGCCGCACTTCCGGGTTCATCGTCTGGGTCCACAGCAGGATGTGGCCGTTGTCGAAGCCGTACACGCCCGCGACCGACTTGCTCCAGCTGTTCGCGTCGACGGCCTTGGTGCCGTCCTCCTTGCGGCGGCCCATCGTCGCCGCGTAGTTCCAGTGCACGGTGCTCACGTGATAGCCGTCGCAGCCGTTCTCCATCTGCATCTTCCAGTTGCCTTCGTAGATGTAGGAGGAATTGCCGCGCAGCACTTCGAGCCCGTTCGGCGCCTGGTCGACGATCTGGTCGATGATCACGCGCGCCTCGCCGAGGTAGTCCTCGAGCGGCAGCACGTCGTCGCTCAGGCTGCCGAACAGGAAGCCGCGATAGTTCTGGAAGCGCGCAACCTTCTTCAGGTCGTGCGAGCCGTGCGTGTTGAACTGCACCGGATACTCGGTCGTCTTCTCGTCCTTCACCTTCAGCAGCTTGCCGGTGTTCGAGAAGGTCCAGCCGTGGAACGGGCACGTGAAGCTGCCCTTGTTGCCGTGCTTGCGGCGGCACAGCATCGCGCCCTTGTGCGCGCATGCATTGATCACGGCGTGCAGCTCGCCGGTCTTGTCGCGCGTGATGACGACCGGCTGGCGGCCGATCCACGTCGTGTAGTAATCGTTGTTGTTCGGGATCTGGCTCTCGTGCGCGAGGTACACCCAGTTGCGCTCGAAGATGTGCTTCATCTCGAGCTCGTACAGCGCCTCGTTCGTGAAGATGTCGCGGCGGCAGCGGAAGACGCCGGCCTCCTTGTCGTCCTGCACCGCGGTGGCGAGCAGGTGGTCCAGTTCGGTGGTGGGGTCGATCGTGGCGGACATGTTGGTTCCTCCTGTGCGCGTGCCGGGTCCTGCAAGCACGCTCGCATCGGTATCGATTGAATCTCGCGGGGACCCGGCCGGCGGCGGCGCATGCGCGCCGCCGCGCCGTCGGGTGGTTATGCCGTGGCGGAAGCGCGCAGGCGTTCGACGATCTGGTTGTCCTTGCCCTCGACGCGCGGCGTCAGGACGAAGTTGAACTCGATGTCCTGGTACGCGTCGGCCTTCAGCCCAAGGGCGGCGCCGCCGGTCTTGCCGGTGACGGGCGGAATCAGCTCCTCGCGCGTCGCATACGCGAAGTCATCCCAGATCAGCGGGTCGCCGTCGATGTTGAACTGCGTCGTGAGCTTGCGGTGGCCGTCGCTGGTCACGAAGAAGTGCACGTGCGCCGGGCGGTTGCCATGGCGGCCGAGGCGATCCAGCAGCTGCTGCGTCGCGCCCTGCGGCGGGCAGCCGTAGCCGACCGGCATCAGCGTGCGGAATTCGTACTGGCCGTCCGCGCCCGTCTTCACCGCGCCGCGCAGGTTGAAATCGCTCTGCTTGCCGGTCGGGTCGAAGTGCGAATAGAAGCCGTGCGAATTCGCGTGCCAGCACTCGACCAGCGCGCCGGCCACCGGCTTGCCGTCGAGACCCGTGACCGTGCCGTGGATCACGAGCGGGCCCGCGGCTTCGTCCGCGTCGAGGTCGATCTTCGCGACGCCGTCGCGCACCGGCGCACCGGCGACATACAGCGGGCCTTCGATCGTGCGCGGCGTGCCGCCGTCGAGGCCGATCGCCTCGTCCTCGGCGTCCATCCGGATGTCGAGATACTTCTCGAGGCCGAGGCCGGCGGCGAGCAGCGCCGCTTCGCCGTCCTGGCCGAGCTTGTTCAGGTAGTTCACGCCAGCCCACACTTCGTCGGGCGTGATGTCGAGATCGTCGATCGCCTTGAACAGGTCGCCGAGCAGCCGCAGCACGATCTGCTGCGTGCGCGCGTCGCCGCCGTTGGTGCCATTGGCGCCCGCGTTCGACGCGGCCTTCAGCAGATCCTGCACTTCCTTCGTATCGAAAACTTTGACGCTCATGATGGTGTCTCCACGTGTATTAGGGGAAAAGTGACCCGGGGTGCTCGCTGTCGCAGCAGAGGCGGCTCCGTGGCTCAAACGTCGCCGTCGTGTATCGACGACGGGTGGCGACACAACGGCGTCACCGAAATCTTCATGTACGGGAACAGCGGCAGGCCGGTCAGGATCTCGTGCAGCTCGGCGTTGCCCGACACGTCGAACACGCTGAAATTCGCGTATTCGCCGGCGATGCGCCAGATGTGGCGCCACTTGCCGCTGCGCTGCAGCGCCTGCGAGTAAGCCTTCTCGCGGGTCTTGATCTCGTCGGCCACCCCGGCCGGCATGTCGGCCGGGAGGTTGACGTCCATGCGTACGTGGAAAAGCATCGTGATGTCCTGATACGTAATCGGGTTGGCGCAAGTTAGCGGGAGACTTTCGTCAGCCCGTCGCGGGTGAAGCGCGCGACCTTCGCTTCGTCGAGCTCGATGCCGAGGCCCGGGCCGCTCGGCACGGTCAGTTCGAAATCGCTGTAGTCGAGCGGGGCCGTGAGAATTTCCTCGGTGATCAGTAGCGGTCCGAACAGTTCGGTGCCCCACTGCAGATTCGCGAAGCTCGCGAACAGATGCGCGGATGCAACGGTGCTGAACGCGCCTTCGAGCATCGTGCCGCCATACAGCTCGATGCCGGCCGCATCCGCGATCGCTGCGACGCGCTGCGCGGCAAAGAGGCCGCCGCTCTGCTCGATCTTGATCGCGAACACGTCCGCGCCGTGATGCTTCGCGATCTCGAACGCGCTGTCCGGGCCCTGCAGGATTTCATCGGCCATCAGCGCGACCGGGAAGCGGCGCATCAGCCGCGCGAGCGCCGCGGCCGACGCGACCGGCTGCTCGACCAGTTCGCAACCGGCATCGGCCAGCGCCGGAATCGCGCGCGCCGCCTGCGTCTCGCTCCAGGCCATGTTCACGTCGACGCGCACCGATGCGCGCTCGCCGAGTGCCCGCTTGATCTCGGCCACGTGCCGGACGTCCTCGGCGAGCGCCTTCGCGCCGATCTTCAGTTTGAACACGTTGTGGCGGCGCAGGTCGAGCATCCGTTCGGCTTCCGCGATATCGGTCGCCGTGTTGCCCGATGCGAGCGTCCACGCGACCGGCAGGCGATCGCGCCGGCGACCGCCGAGCAGTTCGCTGACCGGCACGCCAAGGCGCTTGCCGTGCGCGTCGAGCAGCGCGGTTTCGAGCGCGCTCTTCGCGAAGTGATTGACCTTCGCGAGCTTGCCGAGGAACGCCATCAGCATCTGGATGCGCGTCGCATCCTTGCCCATGATCGCCGGCGCGAGGTACGCGTCGATCGCAAGCTTCATCGCTTCCGGGCTTTCCGGGCCGTAGGCCATCCCGGCGATCGTCGTGCCTTCGCCGAGGCCCGTCACGCCGTCGCTGCAGGTCACCTTCACCAGCATCAGCGTCTGGCCGTGCATCGTGGCGACCGACAGCTTGTGCGGACGGATCGTCGGCAGGTCGACGAGGCGGGTTTCAATGCGTTCGATGGTAACTGAGGACATGGGGCACGCTGCGTGTGGAAAGTTCATGGAACGGATTTATACGCGGCGGGGAAATGGGGCGTCCAATACTTTTGGGCGAGTTTTTTGATACCTGGCAGGTATTGAAATACGACTCGAGACCCGGGATATTGCGGCGCGCCATACCTTTTTTGGCTAGGTATGCGGGCGGAGAGGCTTGCTGGAGCGTGGTCGCGCGTGGTCGGGGTATCGCTTGCGCGGAGGTGCGATGCGGCTACTTTCGGCAGTGGGAAAACCGGCTGAAACGAGTGGCCTGCCTGAATCGATCAGGGTTTTCCTGAGGGCAAAACGGTGGGGTTGGCCGTCGGTCTTCGGCTTCGGCGTCGGTTTCTGTGAACGACCGGATGGAGGTCGGTATGTGGATATCGACGCTCGTCGCCGATGCGCCTCGTCTATCAGAAGCCGATGGTGGCTATCGGCCAACAGACGACCTTCGCGGGCAACGGGGTTCGGACATTCAGACGTCCGTTGCGCCCTGGAGGCGGCCATTTAAATCGCGAGTACAGCCTGAGTGCCCCCCGATGGGTGGCTGGCAAGCCATGCAGCGCAGCGCTCCCGCAAGAAAGCATGCAACGCGTTAATCGCCGGCGACAGTTGCGCACGGTGAGCACAAATCAAGTGCAGTGGCGCAGGCTCGCAGTCCTCCGGGGGAAATAACTCCACCAGTCGACCTGCCTTCAGATCGTCGATGAGGTCCAGTCGCGACTTGTAAACAATGCCTTCCCCGGCTACGGCCCAGCGACGAACGGCATCGGCATCGTCGCTGATGCGATTGCCTGTCACGGCCACGGTGCGCTCGCCGCCTCGCGGGGTAAAGCGCCAGCGTTCATGTATCTGCTCGCTCCATACGTACCGAAGGCAGTTGTGCCGCCGCAGATCCTCAATTTTGGTCGGTGCGCCATGCCGTTCGAGGTAGGACGGCGCGGCACACAATGCGCGCCGGTTGTTGTCGACCAGTTTCATGGCCAGAAGCGACGAATCCGGCAGCGCTCCGTAGCGCACGACTGCATCCAGCGGCTGGCGGATCAGGTCGGCCGCACGGTCGCTCATTTTCAGGTGCAGCGACAAGCCAGGGTGCCGGTGCTGAAAGTCATCCAGCCACGGCAACAGCAGGTTTCGACCAAAGTCAGACGGAGCGGACAGCCGCAGCGGGCCGGACAGTGCCCCCCGGCTGTTTGCCAGGGCCTGCTGGCCTTGCTCCAGCGCACCAATCATGACCCGCGCATGCGGCAGGTAACGCTCTCCAGCCTCCGACAATTGCATGCTTCGCGTGGACCGCGTGAACAAGCGCGTGTCCAGCGCCTTCTCGAGCCGCTGCACCGATGCACTCGCGTGTGCCGGCGCGATATTCAGCTGGCGCGCCGCCTCCGAGAAGCTGCCGTAATCCACCGTGTGCACGAAGATCTGGACGTCATCGAGTCGAATCATTTTCATTGAAATGACGAAAGTGTTTGGGCTCGCCGGATATTTATCCGCATATCGACGAAAGATAGCATGGTCTCAATCACCCTTGGAGACCACGTGTATGAAAGCCATCGGCTTCTATCAGAACCATCCCGTCAGCCACCCGCACGCGCTGCAGGATATCGAGCTGCCCACGCCGGAACTGCGCGACCACGATCTGTTGGTGGAAGTCAAGGCGGTATCGGTCAACCCGGTCGATACCAAAATTCGGCGCAGTGGAGATATTCCTGAAGGCGGTGCCCGCATCGCCGGCTGGGACGCGGCGGGAATCGTCCGCGCGACCGGTCCGCTGGCCACGCGCTTCAAGGCAGGCGACCGTGTCTGGTACGCGGGCGACATCAAGCGACCCGGCAGCAACAGCGAACTGCACGCCGTGGACGAACGCATCGTCGGACCCATGCCGACATCACTGGATTTCGCAGAGGCCGCTTCATTGCCGCTGACCACGATCACCGCGTGGGAGCTGCTGTTCGACCGTCTGCGTGTTCAGGCAGCGGACCCGGCCGACCACAACGTGCTGCTCGTGATCGGAGCGGCGGGCGGCGTCGGCTCGATTCTGACCCAACTGGCACGTGAGCTGACCGGTATGACCGTCATCGGCACGGCCTCGCGACCGGAAACCCGCGAGTGGGTGCTGGCTCATGGCGCGCACTACGTCCTCGATCACCATCAACCCTGGGCAACCCAGTTGGCCGCGCTCGGTATCGAGCACGTCACCCATGTTGCCGGGTTGAACAACAGCGCTGCCTATGTGACTCAAATCGCCGCCGTGCTGCGCCCGGAAGGCCAGTTCGCCCTCATCGACGATCCGGTGGGTCTCGACATCGGGCCGTTCAAGGGGAAATCCATCTCGATTCACTGGGAACTGATGTTTACCCGCGCGATGTTCACCACCGACACCCTCGCACGGCAACACGCCTTGCTGCGCCGCGCGGCGCAGCTGGTTGACCAGAGCCGCCTCAAGCACACCCTGACCCGACGCATTGACGGCATCAACGCCGCAGGTCTCATCGAAGCGCACGCGCTGGTCGAGGCCGGCAACATGATCGGCAAGGTCGTCGTCGCCAACCATTGAACCCTTCTGATAACGGACATCAACATGACATCGCCAATCATCAGCACGACAACGATCAGCCTGGAAGCCGCGCAAGCATTGATTGCCGAAGCGCGCCGCGCGTGCGCCGCACGAGGATTCGCCGCGACAATTGCGATTACCGATGCAGGCGGTCACCTGCGCGCTTTCGAGCGCGCCGATACCGCCCCGTTCCTGACTGTCGACGTCGCCATCGACAAGGCATGGACCGCCGCGTCATTCGGCATGGCCACGCACCAATGGAATCAGTACATGGCCGAACCTGCCGTTGCCCCGCTGGCGCACCTTCCGCGGCTGATGCCGGTCGGCGGTGGCGTACCGATCTTTTACGAAGGGCGTCTGGTCGGGGGCATCGGTGTTTCTGGCGGAACATCGGCTCAAGACCACGAGGCCGCTGAGGAAGCGCTGCGCCACGCCGGGTTTAACCAGTAACGATCGCCTTGCCGTCAATCGACAAACGTTCCACAAAGGCGGAACCGTTGCGCGTGAGGGACCGGCCCGGACGGCCGGATCACTCCGATAATTGTCGTTGAAGCTCTGGCGGCTCGAACGACGGCTTCGGGTCGATAACTGCGAATCCCGAGAAGCGTGAGCGTAGGTTTGAGCACAGGTTTACGCGTTGAGCCTCGTCAGACACGGCGCAGGCACTGCTGCACCAGCAATCCCCGCAGTGTCATCAGCCGGCGTGCGGCAACAATCCGCGCAACGACTGTCCAGTTTCCGTACACATGACCGCGAACGCCCCACGATCGGCGCGGGCGCGGCGGGTGGGAAGAAACCCGGATAGCCCCGTTTCGCCGCCCCCACCTACCCTCGCGCGCATGCCGGTCGACACCAAAGCGCCAAGCAACGCCCGATCCGGCCGACCGAAATTTCCTCAGGAGCGTACATGGATAGCAGCAGCAACACGGCACTGTTCGACGCCGACGTCTGGCGCGGCAAGACTTTCACCGGGCACTGGCACGCGAGCCCGCACACGGCCGACGTGATCGAACCGGCGACCGGCAACACGCTCGGCCGCATCGGCCTCGCGGATAGCGCGGCCATCGCCGACGCGTCGGCCGCCGCGCAGCGCGCGCAGCCTGCGTGGTTCGGCCTGCCGTACGACGAGCGCGCGGCGGTCCTGCGTCGCGCTGCGGCCGTCGCCGAAACGCACTTCGATGCGATCGTCGACTGGCTCGTGCGCGAAAGCGGCTCGACGCGCGCGAAGGCGTCGTTCGAAACCGCCGTCACGATCAAGGCCCTGCACGAGGCGGCCGGGTTGCCATCGCGCGCAGCCGGCGAAGTGCTGCCGTCGACGCCCGGCCGGCTGTCGCTCGCGCGGCGCCGCCCGCGCGGCGTGGTCGGCGTGATCTCGCCGTTCAACTTCCCGCTGTACCTCGCGGTGCGCGCGGTCGCGCCGGCGCTCGCGCTCGGCAACGCGGTCGTGCTGAAACCCGATCCGCGCACCGCCGTGTGCGGCGGCGTCGCGATCGCGCGCGTGTTCGAGCTCGCCGGCTTGCCGCAAGGCGTGCTGCACGTGCTGCCCGGCGACGGCGCGACCGGTGCGGCGCTGGTCGCCGATCCGCACGTCGCGATGATCCAGTTCACCGGCTCCACCGCGGCCGGACGCAAGGTCGGCGAAGCGGCGGGCCGCTACCTGAAGAAGGTGTCGCTCGAACTCGGCGGCAAGAACTCGCTGATCGTGCTCGACGACGCCGATCTCGACCGCGCCGTCGCCAACACCGCCTGGGGCGCGTATCTGCATCAAGGCCAGATCTGCATGGCCACGGGCCGCGTGCTCGTGCAGCGCGCGATTCACGATCGCTTCGTCGCGAAGCTCGTCGAGAAGGCGCAAGGCCTGCGCGTCGGCGATCCAGCGACCGCGGACGTCGGCCTCGGCCCGCTGATCAATGCCGCGCAACGCGACCATGCGGCGAACCTGGTCGACGCGGCCCGTCGCGCGGGCGCACGCGTCGAGACGGGCGGCGGCCATCGCGGCCTGTTCTTCGAGCCGACCGTGCTGAGCGGCGTCGCGCCGGGCAATCCGGCGTTCGACGAGGAGATCTTCGGGCCGGTCGCGATCGTCGTGCCGTTCGATACCGACGAAGAGGCGATCGCGCTCGCGAACCAGACCGAATACGGGTTGTCGATGGCGATCCTGTCCGCCGACGTCGGCCGCGCGCTCAGGATCGGCGAGCGGTTGAACACCGGCCTGCTGCACATCAACGACCAGACGGTCAACGATGAAGTGATCAACCCGTTCGGCGGTGTCGGCGCATCGGGCAACGGCTCGAGCATCGGCGGCAGCGCGAACTGGGAAGAATTCACGCAGTGGCAGTGGCTGACCATCAAGGGCGACGCGCCGTTGTATCCGCTTTAACGAAGGCTTTAACAAGGAGACCGACCATGTACACGGAAAACGATACGCGCGCCGTCACCGCGGCCGTCGCACGCGCGGCCGGCGCACCGTTCTCGATCGAATCGGCCCGGATCCGCGCGCCGCGCGGCGACGAGGTGCTGGTGCGCGTCGTCGCGACGGGCCTGTGCCACACCGACCTGATCGTGCGCGACCAGTACTACCCGGTGCCGCTGCCGGCCGTGCTCGGTCACGAGGGCGCCGGCGTGGTCGAGGCAGTCGGCCCGAACGTGAAGACGCTCGCCGCGGGCGATCACGTCGTGCTCACCTACGGCGCGTGCGGCCACTGCACGTCGTGCGTCGGCGGTCACGGTGCGTATTGCCGGCAGTTCTTCGCGCTGAATTTCGGCGGCGCCGACGCCGACGGGCAGACCGCGATCCGCGACGCCGCCGGACAACCGCTGCACGATCATTTCTTTGCGCAGTCGTCGTTCGCGAGCTATGCGCTCGCCCGCGAGAACAACGCGGTCAAGGTGCCGAAGGAGGCGCCGCTCGACCTGCTCGGGCCGCTCGGCTGCGGCATCCAGACCGGTGCGGGCGCGGTGATCAACTCGCTCGCGGTGCGCACGGGCAGCAGCTTCGCGAGCTTCGGCGCGGGGGCGGTCGGCATGAGCGCCGTGATGGCCGCACGGATCGCGGGCGCCACCACCATCATCGCCGTCGACATCGTGCCGTCGCGGCTCGCGCTGGCATTGGCGCTCGGCGCGACGCACGCGATCAACAGCAAGGAAGTCGATGTCGTCGACGCGATCCGCGAGATCACCGGCGGCGGCGTCGATTTCGCGCTCGAATCGACCGGGCTGCCGGCCGTGCTGTCGCAAGGGATCGACGCGCTCGGCTCGCGCGGCACGATGGGCGTGGTCGGCGCGCCGAAGCTCGGCACCCGGGCGGAATTCGACGTGAACAGCCTGCTGCTCGGCGGCCACACGATCCGCGGCATCGTCGAAGGCGACAGCGTGCCGCAGATCTTCATTCCGCAGCTCGTGCAGCTGTATCTGCAAGGGCGGTTTCCGTTCGATCGGCTGGTGAAGTTCTATCCGCTCGAACAGATCAACCAGGCGGCGGAAGACAGCAGCAAAGGCATCACGCTCAAGCCGATCCTGCGCTTGCCGCATTGAGCCCAGGCGTGCCGCCGGCCGTCGGCGGCACGCGGCGGCGCTCCGGTGGGGACGACAATACCGCGCTTCGGGCGCCGGGCTATATTACGCATTCGCGCGACACGCCGGGCCGCCCCGCCCGGCCCGGACATTCGACCCCAAATGGAATCCAGCGTGAATACGGCTCCCGAATCCCTTGCCCGGCCGGTCGACCTCGACCGGCTCCGCGTCCGCTTCGCGGCGGGCGAGCCACTGCCCGAAACCGCGTTGCCGGCCAGCGTCGCGCGCTCGTGGGCGCGTTCGCGCGATGCCGGGCTCCGGCCGTGGGAAACCGCCCGCTACGAAATGCAGCGCGAGCGCGACGAATCGCGCGCGGACCGGCAACTGACCCGCTGCGTCGCGCAGGAAATCGAGCAGCTGTGGGCTGCGTTCGGCGGCAGCGACTGGACGATCTTCTGCGTCAATCCGCGCGGCACGATCGTCCATGCGCGGCGCAGCCCGCAGTGCGGCGACACGCTGCTGACGCCGATCGTCGCCGGGCGCCGGATCGTCGAACCGAACGTCGGCACGACCGCGCCGAGCTGCGTGATTCACGACGGGGCCGAGGCCGTCGTCGCGGGTGCGCAGCACTATCTCGACGAGTTGTCGCGGGTGTTCTGTCTCGCGGTGCCGCTGGTCGGCTTCGATGGCGAAGTGATCGGCGCGCTCGACATCACCGGCATCGGCCGGCGCAACGTCGTGCAACTGCGCGAGCAGTTCCGGCATGCGGCGCTGTCCGCCGAGCAGCGGCTGTATGCGCTGCTGCGCGACTGCCATCTGCTGCACGTGCAATACGATCCGCGCTGGCTCGGCACGCCGCTCGCCGGCGTCGTCGCGCTCGACGAAGCGGGCCGCGTGCGCGCGGTGAGCCGGCTCGCGCGCCAGATGCTCGATCTCGCGCCCGAGGGGCCGGTCGCACGGTGCGATCTCCGGCAACTGTTTCCCGGTGCAACGCCCGCGCAGCAGCGTCGTTTGCTGACGCCGGCGCGCACGCCGCAGCGAATCGCGCGCGACGATGGTAGCCACGTATGGGTGCGCACCGTGCGCGCGCCGCTCGATCGGGCGACGATGGCGCGCCACGCCGATGTGCTCGAGGACGCCGCCGACGCGTGCAACGCAGCGCCGGCCGCGACCCCGCACGCGAGCTTGCACGAACAATCGCTCGACGCGATCCGCCGGGCGCTCGGCGAGCACGACGGCAACGTGTCGGCGGCCGCGCGGCAGCTCGGCATTTCACGCACGACGCTGTATGCGAAGCTCAGGCAGCTCGATGCGGCGGGGCTCGGGATTGGCGGGCCGCATTGACGCGGCGTTCGGCGTTCGGCGTTCGGCGTTCGGCATTCGGCATTCGGCATTCGGCATTCGGCATTCGGCATTCGGCATTCGGCATTCGCCATTCGGCATGAAACGATGGCGGCCACGCCGCCCTCCTCCCGTCCTTGCAAGCGGATCGCCGCCGCAGCCTCACCCGGTCAGAATGCGTAATTGACCGACACCAGCGTGACGAGCGGATCCAGCGTGATCTTCGCGACGCTCTTGACCACGGCACCGTTCGGCAGCCGGGTGCTCAAATTGGCTTTCGTCCCGAACGGCAGGTACGACACGGAAAGCCCGGCCGACCAATGCTTGTCGAACTGGTAATTCAACCCGGCATTGAAGACCGGCGACCATGCGCTGTCTACGTCCGCACTCGTCGACAGGCCTGTCGTCGCCCCGTGCGTCAATTGCGCGCTCAACGCCTGCTGGAACGCGGGACCGACATGCGCATTGGTGAACCAGATGTAGCTGACGCCGATGCCGAGATAGGGTCTCCATCGGGCATCCGCGCGGCCGAAATAATATTTCAGCAGCAGCGCCGGACTCCACTGGCGGACATCGCCGAGCGGATTGATCGCCGCGGCGGAAAGCACACCCGTTCCCGAGAACTTGAATTTCGGCGGAATGCCGGCGACCGTCTCCACCGCGATGTTGTCGGTCAGGAAATGCGTAAACGTCATGCCGAGCGTGTCGGCGTTATCGACGCTCGCGCCCGTATCGGGCACCGCGTGCCCGCCGATTTCGAGCGGATCGCTCGAGGTTTGAGGGGCGATTCGCAACCAGCCCATTCCGATCACGTTGCTTCCCGCGGACTGCGCATGCGCTGCCGCGCTCGCCACCAGCATGGCGGCAGCCGCCGCCAGTTTCATCGACTTCATCAGACGGTATCTCCCTATTTATTGTCTCGACACGGGTGCGTATGCCGACCGTGGCGTGCCGCCACTATGGCGGCCGACCGGGGCTTTGGAAATGTTTGAAACGGACGCGAAAATTGTCCGCGTTCGCTACCACACGGAACCTGCGGATTGACGTAACGTGGTCACTGCGGACGCGGCCTGCGAAGCATCGATGCCCGGCATTGCCCGATTCCAGGCCGCGACGAGAACCGACGACCTGATTCAGAGATGAGCAGCAGCACCATGCGATTGAACCCGACGCAAGCCGGCCCTGGCGCCGGCTTGCCGTCGTCGCCGGTCGATCTGGCCACCCTGTCGGAAAAACGCGCATCGCCGTCGAAGCTCGCGGCGCTGATGGAAGTCGCGGCGCATCTGGCGCTCGACACGTCCGCGGTGCTCGCCGGGACCGATCTCACCCCGAACGACGTGTCGAACCCGTTCACGCTCACGTCGGCGCAACAATTCCTGACGGCCGTGCGCAATGCGCTCCGGCACTATTCCGGCTCCGACCTGGGCGTGCGGGTCGGCAGGTTGCTGCATGCATCGAGCTACGGGCTGTACGGGTATGCGACGCTGTGCGCCGAAACGCTCGGGCAGGCGTTCGATGCGGTGGTCCGGTTCCACCGGCTCGCGAACGGCTTGCTCGGCATTCGCTGGGGCATAGAAGGCGAGGAAGGCGATCTGGCGTCCTGGCATTTCCCTGCCCGCGAAGACGTGGTGCTGCCCGAACTCGACGCGCGGCTATACGCGTTTCTGCTCGACATGCAGTTCATTCTTCACGCGACATTCGTCAAGGACGTGATGGGATCGTGGTGCGTGCCGGTGCGCGCACAGTTTGCATGCGAACCACCGGCCCATGCGACATTGCTTGCCGAAGCGCTCGACTGTCCGGTTGCATTCGATCAGGATTGCCATGTGTTGAGCTATCCCGCCGCGTGGCTGTCGCGGGCGCCGCAGCTTGCCCACCCGATCACGGCGGCCCAGGTCTCGCGGCACTGCGCGCAGTTGCTCGACGAACTCCAGGACCGCTCCGGGATCACGCTTCGCGTCTACGACGAACTGACGCGCATCCCCGGCAGATTCCCGGACATCGACGCGATCGCCGGGACCCTCCACATGACTTCAAGGACACTGCGCCGCAAGCTCGACGCCGCAGGCACGTCCTACAACGAACTGCTGACGGGCGTGCGCAGGGCGCTGGCGATCGACTATCTCGGCACGACCGCGCTGAGCACCGAAGACATCGCATCGGTATTGGGATTCAGCGACGCCGCGAGTTTCCGGCATGCATTCAAGCGCTGGACCGGCCTGACGCCGAACGAGGTGCGCGGCAACGCGGAGCCGGCGCCGCGGCCGTGGAGCACGGCGGGTTGACGCCGCCATTGCGGCGTTATCGTCGGCATGGCCGATGAACAGGCTCTACGCGACCGCTCGCCGCTCATGCAGCCGCAACGCGGCCCACGCGATGCCGGCCGAGAAGATTCCGACCAACCCGCCGAACGTGCCGATCCACGGCAGCCCGAACGCTCCGGCGATATGGTTGCCGAGCAGCGCGCCGGCGCCGATCCCGACGTTGTACAGCCCGGAAAAGATCGACACCGCGAGATCGGTCGCTTCCGGCGCCAGCTTCAGCACCCACGCCTGCATCGCGAGACCGAAGCAGACGATCGCGCCGCCCCACACGAGCGTGTGAACCGACAGCGTGACGATGTTCAGTGCGCTCGGGAACAGGATCAGCAGACAGGCCGACAACGCGATGATCGACGCGAGCAGGAAGTCGGCCGGCCGCTCCGGAAACACGCGATTGAAGCAGAGCGCGGCCGGCATGCCGGCGACGCCGAACAGGATCAGCACGTAGGTAATCCGGCCGCTGCTCGCGTGATTGACGCTCTGCACGAACGGCTCGATATACGTGTACGACGTGAAGTGCGCGGATACCACCAGCACGGTGATCGCATACAGCGACACCAGCGCCGGCTTGCGCAGGAACGTGCCGATGCTCGCGAGCGAGCCGGCGCCCTGGCTCGGGAGCGTCGGCAGCGACACGCGCAGTATCAGCAGCGCAACGGCCGCCGCGCCGCCGATCACGAGGAACGTGACGCGCCAGCCGAGCGCCTCGCCGATCACGCGCCCGAGCGGAATGCCGGCGACCATCGCGATCGCCGTGCCCATCGCGAGCAGGCTGAGCGCGCGACTTTTTCGGTCGCTCGGCGCGACCCGCACGGCGAGCGGGACGGAAATCGACCAGAACACCGCATGCGCGCACGCGATGCCGAGCCGGCCGATCATCAGCACCGTGAAATTCCACGCGACGCCGGTGACGACATGGCTGCCGATGAACACCAGCAACGCGCAGCTCAGCAGCTTGCGGCGCTCGACGTGACGCGTGACGAACGTCAGCGGCAGCGACACGACGGCGACGGCCCACGCGTAGATCGTCAGCATCAGGCCGACGGCGGTCGGCTGCATCTGCAGGCTGTCGCCGATCGCGCTCAGCAGCGCGACGGGCACGAACTCGGTGGTATTGAAGATGAAGGCAGTGAGTGCCAGGGCCAGAACGCCCCACCACGACTGTTCGGAACTGACGGCGTCCGGGGTTGCCATACGGGAATTCGACGAAGGTTGAGAGCGCGGGCAGCCGGCCCGGCGCATCGGCGCGATTGTACCAGCGGCGCTTGACACGCTGCTGCCGGCCTCGGCGCGCGGACATGGCGATGACACGGCCGTGCGCCGATAATGACCGATGTGTCGAAAACGCTTTCGCTAACGATTCGCCCGAACGACCTCGGGCAGGGAGATTCACATGCGCATTGAAACGTCGTTTCTGTTCGATCTCGACGGCACGCTCGTCGACAGCGTCTACCAGCACGTGCTCGCGTGGAAGGAAGCGCTCGATGCGGAAGGCATCGAGCTGTCGGTGTGGCGCATCCATCGCAAGATCGGGATGAGCGGCGGCCTGTTCCTGAACCAGCTGCTGCGCGAGACGGCCGGCGACATCGACGCCGAGCGCGTCGAACGGCTCGCGCGGCTGCATGCGGCCGCGTACCAGCGGCTGCGTGCGCAGGTCCGGCCGCTGCCGGGCGCGCGCGAGCTATTGGCCGCGTTGTCGAACGCGGGCATCCGCTGGGCGATCGCGACGAGCGGGCGGATGGAAACCGCCGCGATCAATCTCGACGCGCTCGGCGTCGATCCCGCGAAGCACGTGGTCGTCACGCGCGACCAGGTCAAGTATGCGAAACCGGATCCCGACCTGTTCCTGACCGCTGCCGCGAAACTGAACGTGCCGATCGAGCACACGGTGGTGGTCGGCGACAGCATCTGGGACATGCTCGCCGCGAGCCGCTGCCGCGCGCTGGGCGTCGGGCTGCTGTCGGGCGGTTACGGCAGCGACGAGCTGGAGCGCGCGGGGGCGCTGCGCGTGTATGACGATCCGGCGGATCTGCTGTGGCATCTGGACGAGATTGCGGCGCGGCCGTGATGCCTGAACCATCCGCCTGACCCGCATCGTCCGGTTCTACGACATCGTCTTCGGCGGATCGGGCCCCTTCGGGCACACGTCCGCGCAGTTCCTGATCGTCCGGCGGCGGAAATGCGTGAGCCGGGCCGGACGGATCGCGCGGGATCGCCCCGCTTCAATCGTCGTCGACCCGCTTGTCGACCAGATAGCGCCCGCGCTCGACGCCGGCACGCAGTGCCTCGTCCTCGGTCGGCCATTCGGGTCCGGCCGGCTCCGGCACGTAGAGCTCGATGCGCGCGCCGTCGACATACACCTGCACCTCATCGTCCCACGCGCCGCGCGCGTTGCGCCGCGCCCATACGCGAATCTCGTGGCCGCGATACGGATCGCGAACCTGTGCGTCCTGTTGATGTTGCATCCTGGCCCCCTGTACTTATCTGCGATGGAGATGCAAAAAATGCGCGCCGCATGATCGCCGCGCGCGCCGTCGGCCCCGTGCGCACGCGCCGTGCCCGGTATCGGCGGCCCGGCACGCGCCTTGCGTCCCGAATGGGTATCGGGTATCGAACCGGGCATCGAACCGGGCATCGAACCGCCCCGGTACGCCAGACAATAAAGGAAGCCACGATGATCGGCCATATCGAACTCCTCGGACGCCTGCTGCTCGCCGCGCTGCTCGGCAGCGTCATCGGGCTCGAACGCGAGCGGCTCAACTGGGCCGCCGGATTGCGCACGCACATGCTGGTGTGCGTCGGCTCGGCCCTCGTGATGCTCGTTTCCACGTTCGGCTTCGAGGACGTGCGCGGGCAGAACGGCGTCGTGCTCGATCCGTCGCGGGTCGCCGCGCAGGTGGTATCGGGCATCGGCTTTCTCGGCGCCGGCTCGATCCTGCTGCGCGGCGAAGTGGTGCGCGGGCTGACGACGGCCGCGAGCCTGTGGGCGGTGGCCGGCGTCGGTCTCGCCGCGGGGGGCGGCATGTATGTCGCGGCGATCGGTGCAACGGCGATCGTGCTTGCAATCCTCGCGGGCGTGAAACCGCTCGAGCGCCGCTTCATCGCGCAGCGGCAGCAGCGCACGCTGCGGCTCGTCGTCGAACGCGGCGGCCTGACGCTCGGGGTGCTGCACGACACGCTCGGCACCGGCCGCGTGCGCGTGAAGCGGTTCATCGTCCAGCAATCGGATGACGATCCGGACACCGACGACATCTCGGTATCGTTCTCGCGCACGAGTGGCGCGGAATTTGCGGCGATCTGCGCGGCGCTGCAACGCATCGCCGGTGTGCGGACCTGTCATCCCGACACCTCGACAAGGAGTCTCGCGTGACCCCGACCGACCTGCTCTCCTACCTCGTCACGAGCCAGCTGGCTGCGCGCATGCGCGGCGGCGCATGGCTCACGACCAGCCAGGCGGTCGGCGCGATGCGCGCGTGGCTCGCGTGCCACCACGCGGAATGCGGCTGGCTCGACCGGATCAGGATCGCGCATGCGTCCGCGACGATCGCGCAAGGCATCTACGAGATCGCGTGCGCATACGGCGACCCCGACAGCGGCGAACGCGTCCGGCTCGACGCCGATTCGCCGGAACTGCAGGCGCTGCGCGCGCGTTGCGACGTGCTGCTGCAACGCATCGACGGCGACCGGGACGTCGACGCCCGATGATCGTGCCGGTTCGCATGACGCGCGCCGCATTCGCGACCGCGAGCACCGACGCGGCGGTCAATACCTCGCGCCCGGACGATCCGGTTCGACACGGGCTGCTCGAATGCGGACGCAACTGCGACACGATCCGCGATGCAAGCCGTTTCGCGATGCCGGTGGACGGCGACGCGTATTTCGCGACGCTGCGCGCCGCGCTGCGCCGGGCACGCCCTTTGCGCGCTGAGCGCCCCTGCCTGATGGAACCTGACGGAGCTTGCCGATGCGAACCGACGAACTCGCCGGAACGGCCCTCGATTACTGGTGCGCGCGCGCGTTGTGCGCGGACGACGAAGACACGCTGTGCTTCACGGCCGTCGAACCGAAGGTCATCGTGACCGCCGCATGCGATGCATTGCGGCGCCTCGACGCGCATTTCGCGCCATCGGCGTCATGGGCCGACGCGGGGGCGGTGCTCGAGCGCGTCGGCGATCTTCGGATCGCGCGCCGCGGCGACGGCGTCGAATGCGACGCGTGCTTCATCGACCGTCCGTCGACCTGTGCGGCCCGTGCGCCGGACATGCGCACCGCATTGCTGCGCGCGTTCGTGCGAGCGCGCTTCGGCGACACGGTCGAGACGCCGCCGTCGTTCGCGCATCGGATCGAACGCGGCGCCCCGGTGCGCTACGACCCCGGTGCGCCGCTTCCCGAGGCGGACGATGATCCGGCTACGGGAGACAGTTCGGATATCCGGTCGATTCCGCGCATGTGAGGCTGCGCCCCATGGGTAGTCCGTTGCGGTCGAATTGCCACGACCGTGCGGCGCACATGTAGAAACGACAACGTCCGACGCGCGGGTTATCCGTGCTCGCGCAAAACGTCATTCGTATAGAGGCGCGGTCCCCAAAAAAGGCGCCACGCAATACTCAGCAAGACGAAGACGCCAATCGCAATCGTAAATACCGTCTCGAAGGTGCTCCACGCGTGATTGGGCGACATCAGGATCAAAAACGTCCACAGACCCATGAAGCCGCTCAACTCGGCCCACGGAAATAGTGCGTACTCATATTGGGACTTCCATGGTACGTCCACCACGGGTTTGTCCTTGACGACGACATTCAGCGCCACGCCATTCGGCCTAGGCAGTGCGACGAGTTGCGCACCCTGACCGAAATGCGCCATCTTCGCCGCCAGCGCCTGAAGGAGCCACCGTGCTGCCGGCGCCTGCGGACCAATTGCCTGATCAAGCGCATGTTTCTCCAGTTTCAGCTCGGCATCCTTCACGGCACCCAGCGTCGTGTGCAGCGCCAGCCCCTTGAGGCGGCTATACCAGAAATGATGGATTCGCTTGCGCGGCACCTGTTCCGCACCGAGCAGGCGTGTGAGTGCCTTGTCCACTTCGTCGGCATCCGCGACGATCTGGCGGAACAGCCACGCCTGACATTTCAGTTGAGGCTTTTCCCGCACGAGCTCAGGTGAACCGAATAGCAACGCAACTGCCGCCTCGGAAGTGTCCGGCTGGACGTCCGAGTCCGAGGCCGCGTCGTTGAGATGCCAGGCCAGCATCAAGCGGTATTTGGGGTTCCGGGCTGGAGCGAATGCCTCCGCATAGGGCGCGCCGGTGTCATCCTCGAACCAGATGTCCGCCAATCCCGGATCCGTATCGTCGCTCAACCACCGGATGCGAGGTTTCCCGGGTAATTGCAGTTGTGCCCACACGGCCTGTACGTCGACATATGATTCGGCATGCTCGCACTGCATCGCAATGTCGAACGAACCGCTGCGCGTCGCCTGCCCAAGACGCGCCGCCAGTGGCGTCAGCAGCTTCTCGATCACCGCGCGCGCTCGGGACACTCCGTCGGCTCCTTCGATACCATCGAGTCGCATCGCTCTGCCGGGATTTTCCGGCGGACTTCCCTCAAGCTTCAACATGCGTTCGGCAAGGTTCTGCTCCCGCACAAGAATCACGCTGTCGAGAACGGCCACGCCCGAACGGACGTTGCGTTGCCATCCCGTGAGCAAATGCCAGCGCGCCGCGTTCTTGACCGCTGCTTCGAACGCGCGACTGTCGTATATCGACGCATAAAGCACAAAGCTGACCGCTATCCAGAGCGCGAATGGAGCAGCCAGTGCAGTTCGCACGAAGTCCTCTGAAGCCATGGGCTTTCCGTGCGGCCACACGGCGACAGTGCCGGCCAGAAACCCGCATTCGATCAGGACAAACAGTGCGACATACAGCCAGACGGGCGGTGGTTTGCCCGCCGACCACTCGCCGTGAGCTGGCGGGGCCCAGGGAAATTTCATCGTGCCTCCATGACGAGCACGTTACGTTACTCAACAGTCCAGTCGCGCTGCGAAGCGACGAGGCGTGGTGGTGGATTGCAGGCGCACCGGCAAAGATCGCCCTCGAGCGCGTGCTGCTTGCCGCTGAAATCATCGGCTCGTGGACTCGCGCCGTCAGGTTCGATATGACCGACGGTATTGCACGCAGGGCATCGGACCCTCGCTCCCAGGTAACTCAATTTTCGGTCGTCGAGACCGATGTCATCGAGACCGTCAAGCACGACGCCATTCGCCGTGGTCCGGTCATGCTGGAAGATGCAGGCACGTTCGGTCATGTCACACGCCGATCCATTCCCAGTCGGCATCGTCGCCGGCACGTTTGACTGCCGGCATCGTGTCTCCGCGCCGTAGCGTGACGATACCCGTCAGGTCGTAGTGAGTGGAATTCCAGCCCTCACGCACGCGCGGAAGCCATCTGCCGCCGCGCGGGCATACCGCGCCCGGCTTGCAGAACTGTCGAGTCTCTTCGACGATGTCGAACGAATATTGCTTGACCGGCGTCGGTGCGCTGCCCGCCCATAACCATTGCACCGGGCCATCGAACTCGATGCCGTCGGCGGCATCAAGGAGCATCTTCACGTTCCCTGTGGGAGCAATGTCGCCTGCCTTGAACGGTTTGAGTTGGAGACTGCGATAGGCACCGTTGCCGGTCGTTCGCACGGCCCGGTACAGGCCGTCCTCCGCGAACGTCTCGCCAGGATTGACCGGATGGGATGACATCATGGCTCGGTGCGTTGCCTCCCATTGTTCATACGCCTGTGGAGTCGAGGGGTAGTCGTGGTCGAAAGTTATACGGCTTTTGATCGGCTTAAAATCTACTTGCGTTGATAGTCCCCACCCGTTCCCCTCGTACTCGATTCTCATAAAAGCAACCCCGGAAAATTCGTATTGTCCTTTTTCAGCGTTGTAATCCGGCGCCGCCTCGATTTTCAGAACTTTTTCTTGCCCTGGATGCAAAGTAACAATCCCATCCGGGAACTCTCTCCGATTAACTAGGTTTTTTGCACTCAGCCCAAATGCCCACGACTTGGCACTCTCTTCGATGCCACCGCGTTGAGAAATTTTCCCAACAGCACCGACCCCCAAGCGCCCACCAATAGCCGTCCCACCCCACTGGTCCGGCGTCTTGAATCTAATCCATCGAATTCCAGAATTAGTAAATTTCACCGAAATAATGTAGTGATCACCGTTGCGCTCGATGCCCACCGTCGAAAAATCCAACTTAATGATCTTTTTCCATCCGAGCGCACCTGATCGGATAATTTGAACGGCGCGTCAAACACTTGATGTCTGAAGCGCTCGGGAATGAGACGCAATGAGCCCGACCTCCGAATGACGTTTCCTTGTTCCAGACAGACCACGCTGAACGTTGCGGCAGGATCATGTGTTTCTGGGCCGCCGGCTTGAATATCCTTGTCTCATAAGGCACGAGCCACGTCGTTCATTTTTAGCACGTCGCTGTTCTGCAAGCTGAGAGAAAAAACCCCCACTCCTGTTTGATGGTCGTCATTGATGGTATCTCCTTTGGCAAAATAAAATTTTTCTTCACCGTCGAAAGTCATCTCTCTAGAACCATATTGAAGACCACCGGACCAAGAAAGAGAAAACGCGCCAGGCTTCGGAATACCATTTTCAAAATTATTTGCCATAACACTCCCACCCAACACAAATATAAAAATTAAAAACAGGACCAACTTCCCCACAACATTAAAATATTGAGAGCCACATTTTCCCGAAAAAATCCCTCCCCTTCTTTTTCGAATCGTTGTCCACCCCTCAAATCCCTCTCTATGATTTCTCATAGCCGACCCTCCACAACTTGTTTGTTTTGGCGGACAACCATCTTCGAATATATTCGAGGTAGTACGGAGACGTCGTCGCCGTCGGCTGAAGACATCCGCCACCCATTAGATTGGTTTCAGTTTCGACAACCCAGAATATATTCTTTCTCTTATTGGAATCCGCGAGTGCAAAATCGATATCCATACCATCTTTTACATAAATCGAATGCACAAAGCCGCCCTGCTCCCAATACTCATCCGGGAAATTAAACAGGTGCCCGGTTTCATGTGCCCTCGTTTGAGTCACAACCCTTATCTTTCCAGCCCCACTGTTATCTAGTTCATAGTCGTCCTCTGGCCAATTCAAAGCGTCGGCTCGCTCGGTCGTCGGATACAGATTGATGGTGATGTTCGGGTTGAGCGCCGGAGCGTCGGCCACTCGTACGACATGCACGTCGGCACAAAATTTGACGGAGATTCGACAACCGCAGGCACCACCCATCTGGCACCCGTCGAGAATGAGCTAGTAGTTGCCCTGATTCAGGGTCTTTTCAATCTGATTCTTGTAGGTAGAAGCGCCGACTTCCTTCGGGTCGCGCTCCACCAGCATCAGCCCCTGCTCTGCGAGGGTCTTAGGAGAATTTGCTCCGTTCCGGAAGGTTTCGTACTGGACAACAACGTAGTCATTGTTCGCGTCCCGCAACGGCTCCCGGGTCGCTCGATTCATTTTCACCAGCAGTCGCGGCACTAATGCGATAACCACCTTCGCTGTCAACGTTTTACTGACCGAATCGTAGGTGAACTGGCATGTGGTCGGCGCCGTCCCTGCACACATGACAGGTTGACCATCCTCCGTAAGACGCTCGGTTCTCGTCCAACCATACTTTTGATAGGGTGGCGTCTCCCGCATCATCGTTGCCGATTCAACAAAATCGGCCAACTGCCAGTTACACGGCGCCGGATTCTGCAACTGAATGGGATCAAGCGGGACGCAGATCGACTTCTCGTTTTCGGCGTCGTTCACAGTCAAACCGCCATTGCCTAGCGTTTTCGAACCCGCACCAGATTTCCCACCGAATAGGCCACCGAGAAACGACGGCGCCGCGGCGCCGGTATCGGCCGAAGCATCCGTCACGGACGCAGGAGACGCCGGTGGAACAAAGTTCGGGTTGGTCCGCCACACGTCACATTGCGTCGTATACGGCACGAATGCCGGCGCAAATGCCGCGCCCCCCAGATCCATCTGCGCCGGCCCGGTCTTTTTCAGGCTGCTGGTCTTGAACAACACGCCGCCGCGCGTCCCCATTTCGATGCCGCCTGGCGTCATGCGGAAATACGAGCCGCCTACGTTCAACACGATTTCCTTGGACGACTTGACGTGGAGCACCCCGTTCACCGTCTCGACCGTCATGTCTTCCTGCGACGCCAGCTGCATGCGTCCGCGCTGTGCCTGCAGGACGACTGCGCCCGCCGCCGCAATCAGGCTCATGCCTTTCTGCGTGAACAGCGACACCATGTCGTGCGCGGCCACCGTAAAGCGCTTCCACACGCTCCAGCTCGCATCGCCCCTGGCGATGCCCATGATGTTTTCACCGGCGACGACCTGCACGCTCTTGCCCGCCACCACGCCCGCCGATGCCGGTGCGGTCACCAGCACACTGGACTGCTGAAGCTGGTCGAGCGCCTTGTTCGCGGCTCGCTGATTGGCGATATCGGCCGCTTCGGCCTTCGACGCCTGAGCGGACGATGCCAGTGCTTTCGCCAGCGCCAACGCATCCTCGAGCTGTGCAACGGTTTCCTGCATGTCGAGTTGCTTGCCTGATGCACCGTTTCGCGCATAGGCCGACACCAGGACACCCGCACCGCCCCGCAGCGCGGCAGGCCCATCCGATCTCAGTTCGGCACCGCTCCCCCGCTCGCTCTGGCCGCGGTCTACCATGTGCCCGAGATTGAGTTGCGACTTGCCATGCTCGGTCGCAACCTTGATATGCTCGCGCCCTTCCCTGTCATCCATCTCCAGCGTGTTGTTCGAGCGCGTGCGGATCGTGTTGCGCGTGCCCCAGGGAACACCTGCGACGATCGGATCCGTGTGTTGCGCGGTATGCAGCACGTGGCTGATGAACGGCAAATCCACGCAGCCCCACAGGAAGCTCACGCCGACCACCGTGCCTTCGACGAGCCCGAAGTGAAAACCGGTCTGGTTCGGCCCCGCGAACGGTTTCGCCAGCCTCATCGGGCAGCTTTGCAGACCCGGCGTCCGCGTGTCGCGATCCAGATGAAGATCGACGATGTATTCGCCCTGGCTATCGAGGTAGGGGCTTTTCCAGCCGCCGGACGACGCGATCGTCCCCGGTAATGACCGCATCGATCCGGGGCCAGGTTTCTTCCTTCAATGGCATTCGATACTGGCGATCCGATGGAATCGCATCGAACGTCACGTGATAGGCCTGCCTCCGGCTCGCACCGCACGTCACGCGCACGACGGCGAGCCCGTGCTTCGCATCGGGCAGTTCCCGGTTCGACAGCTTCAGCACGGAGCCGGGCGTGAGGTCCAGCATGTCGCACTCGCCGCGATATTCGACCTGACCGGCCAGCGCTGCCTCGCGGCGCAGTTGCGCCTCTTCCTTCGCCTCGTCCTCGCTCTGATTCGGCGCTCCCCAGGTATACGCTTCACCGTACGTCGTGCGGTCGTCGCGAATCGGACTGACCGCCTCGATCGGATCCGAGATCGCCGCTTCCGTGTTGAACGTGCGTACCGCATAGGCCGTCGGCAAGGTCGTCGCGCGCATTTCGAGCGCGCTGACGGACTCGATGCCGCTGGGCATCCAGCCCGCTGTGCGGCCGGTACGCGACCGTCAGACGCTCGGGATCGCGGCGGTAGTGCGCATAGTCGTCGCCGAAGCACACCCGCTCGCACCGCTCGCCTTCGTCGCACACGAACCAGATGCCCGAGCGTCGGCACAAGCGCGTGATGAACGCCAGATCGTCCTCGCCCCATTGCATCACGAAGCCGCGTTTGCGGTACGGCCGATTCAACCTGAATTCGAAGTCGGCGAAGATCTTATTGAACTCGTGCTCCCGCAGAATCCGCTCGATGATCTCGGGAATGCTCATGTCGAGGAAGAATCGACACTTTGGCGCATTGCGCAACAGCGCCAGCCGTGATTCCAGCACGATCTCGTACAGTGACTGATCGCGGTTCACAGCCTTCAACGCAAAGCCCGTCACGACACCTTGCACGCGCCGCGCCGCTTCCGGCTGACTCCATCAGTCCTGCGCTGGCGGCTGAATGACGAACGCACCCATCCGTTTCAGGAATTCGCTGCGCGACAGGTCATGACGGGAATGCGTGAACCGGATCGTGTACTTCGTCGGCTCACCGATTCCGCGTGTGCCTTCGAACTCGTACACGTCCGCGAGTGCGGCTGCGGGCGCGCCCTTGATATCCAGGCTGTAAAACTGGTGGATGTCGATACCCGCGCGCGCGGGTATATCGGAAATGGCCGTGCTTTTGGTCAAGGCGCCCCCGTCGAACGTTTTCGGAATATCGCGAGCGATCCTAACCGTCCGGGAAGCAATGCCACCATAGGACTCATATGATTTTGACGCGAACATTTCACCGGGCTCGGCTCTTGCATACCGCACCTGCAGCGATGGATGCCCCATCCCGCCCGAACGTCGAGATTTTCATCGGTGACTCGACGTCATTGGCAAAAATTTCACGAAGCCGGACCACTCCGCGGCGACGCGAACCCGCGTAAAAATCCCGCGACCGTCCACCTGCCCCATGCAAAAAGCGACCGTCCCGGACCGCCGCGAGCCGCGCGGGGGCTTGCCGCGCCGGATGCATCGCGGCGGGAACGCGCATTGCGGCGAACATGGGCATTGCCGATCCCGCCGCCGCCCATCGACGCCATCCCATGAACGCCACCCCACCCTTCGCCCCGCACCTCTATTTCTGCGACGCCCGCCTCATCGGCCCGCTCGACACGTGGCCCGACACGTTCGCGCACATCGCGGGCATGGGCTTCGACCATGTACTGATCGGCGGCTTCTGGGCCGCCAGCGTCGCGGGCTTTCCGCGTCACGTCGCCGACTTCCACCGGCCGGCCGCAACGTTCGCGACGCGCGCCGGCGCGCTCGAGACGTTCTCGCGGCTCGCGCAGCTCGCGCACGGTCACGGGCTGCGCGTGCTGCTCGAAGTCGTGCCGGACCGCATCGCCCGCGACAATCCGCTGCGCGCCGAGCATCCGGACTGGTACGTCGAGCGCGCGCACGACGACGCGCTGATCGATCCGCGCAGCGCCGCACATGAAACGGATGTCGCGCATGCGCAGATCGGCGAGGACGCGACGCACGACGCGCTCGCCGCCTGGTGGTGCAAGCACCTGGCCACGTTCGCGGACGCCGGCGCGGCCGGCTTCCTGGTCGACGCGCCGCACCGCCTGCCGGCCGCGTGGTGGCCCGGCTGGCGCGCGGCGCTGCGCCGCGCGCGCCCGGACGTTGCGGTGTTGGCCGGCGTGCCCGGCCATGCGCGCGACGCGCTCGCGCAGCTCGAGGCGGCAGGCTTCGACGCGGTGTTCTCGTCGGTACGCTGGTGGGACCTGCACGCGCCCTGGTTCGTCGACGAACACCGGTTGCTGCGCCGCATCGGCTCGCCGATCGCGTTTCCGGACGCATTCGACGGCCCGCGTCTCGCCGACGGCTGGCGCATGGCGCCGGACGAAACGATCGCCCGCGCATACCACCGTGCATTGTGGACCGCGGCATCGGTCGGCACCGGCTGGCTCGTGCCGATGGGCTTCGAGCGCGGCGTCGCGCTGCCGCTGATGGCACGCGACGCGGACGCCGCGCGCTACCGCGCCGCGTTCGACCGGGCGCGCTTCGACCTGTCCGGCGCGATTGCCGATGCGAATGCGTGGCGCCGCGCGACACCGCTTGCGGCCGAGCGCGGCGAGATCGCGCAGCTGAGCGCGCCCGGCGCGGCCGCGACCGCGCTGCTGCGCGGCATGGGCCCGTCGCTCGAACACGACGACACCGCGCTGCTGATCGCGCTGAATCCCGCGCTCGATACGCCGGCGCGCGTCGATCCCGCGACGATCCTGCCCGGCGTGCCGGGCGGCTTCACGCACGTCGCGACGCCGGACGGCACGCACAAGCACGCGCCGGTCGCGCTGGAAGCCTTCACGCTCGAGCCCGGCGGCTATGCGCTGCTCGATGCGTGGCGCGCGCCGCCCGCGACCACGCACGCCGATGCCGCACGCGAGCGCACCGCGCTGTCCGCCGCACGCTCGGCCGACCGGATCGCGATCGAGCGCGTCGAGCCGGCGGTCGACGGCGGCCGCTTCGCGATCAAGCGCGTGATCGGCGAAACACTGGTTGTACACGCATCGATCTTCACCGATGGCCACGCGCATCTCGCGGCCGCGCTGCAATGGCGCGCGGACGACGAAGACGACTGGCGGGAAGCGCCGTTCGTCGCCGAACCGAACGACCGCTGGCACGCGCGCATCGCGCTCGACCGGCTCGGCCGCCACGCGTTCCGCGTGATCGCATGGCGCGACGACTGGGGGTCGCTCGTCACCGACGTCGCGAAGAAGCGCGCGGCCGGCCAGGACGTGACGCTGGAGGTACGCGAAGCGCAACTGCTGCTCGCGACCGCGCTGAAGCTCGCCGAGCCGGCCGATCCGCGCGCGCGCGCGCACATGGAACGGCTGGCCGCCGATTTCAAGGACGCGTCGCCCGACGACCGCCTCGCGCTGCTCGGCGCGCCGGCACTCGCCGACGCGTATGCGGCGCTGCGCTACCGGCCGTTCGTCACGCACGATGAAACCGTCTACCCGGTCGAGGTCGAACGCCGCGCCGCGCGCTTCTCGAGCTGGTACGAGATGTTCCCGCGCTCGGCGAGCAACGACCCGCACCGGCACGGCACGTTCGACGACGTGATCGCGCAACTGCCGCGCATCCGCGACATGGGTTTCGACGTGCTGTATTTCCCGCCGATCCACCCGATCGGCACGACCGCGCGCAAGGGCCGCAACAACACGCTGAAGGCCGGCGCCGACGACGTCGGCAGCCCGTACGCGATCGGCTCGCCCGACGGCGGCCACACGGCCGTGCATCCGCAGCTCGGCACGCTCGCGTCGTTCCGCGCGCTGGTCGATGCGGCACACGCGCAGGGGCTCGAGATCGCGCTGGATTTCGCGATCCAGTGCTCGCCCGACCATCCGTGGCTCGCCGCGCACCCGGGCTGGTTCGCATGGCGGCCCGACGGCTCGCTGCGCTATGCGGAGAACCCGCCGAAGCGCTACCAGGACATCGTGAACCCCGACTTCTACGCACCGGACGCGCTGCCCGGCCTGTGGCTCGCGCTGCGCGACGCGGTGCTGTTCTGGGTCGATGCCGGCGTGCGGATCTTCCGCGTCGACAATCCGCACACGAAGCCGCTGCCGTTCTGGGCGTGGATGATCGCCGACGTGCGCGGCAGGCATCCGGACGTCGTGTTCCTGTCGGAGGCGTTCACGCGGCCGGGCATGATGTACCGGCTCGCGAAGATCGGCTTCTCGCAGTCGTACACGTATTTCACGTGGCGCGAGACGAAGCGCGAATTCATCGACTATTTGACCGAGCTTGCGGCCGGCCCCGCGCGCGAGTTCTTCCGGCCGAACTTCTTCGTGAACACGCCCGACATCAATCCGCGCCATCTGCAGAACGCGCCGCGCTCGCAGTTCGTGATCCGCGCGGCGCTGGCGGCGACGCTCGCCGGGTCGTGGGGCCTGTACTCGGGCTTCGAGATCGGCGAATCGGCGCCGCTGCCCGACAGCGAGGAATACGCGGACGCGGAGAAATACGAGCTGCGCGTGCGCGACTGGAACAAGGCCGCGCACATCGGCGCCGAAATCGCGCGACTGAACCGCGCGCGGCGCGACCATCCGGCGCTGCAGACGCACCTCGGCCTCACGTTCGTCGACGCGGACAACGACCAGGTGCTCGTGTTCGTGAAGGCGACGCCCGCGCACGACAACGTCGTCGCGGTCGCGATCAGCCTCGACCCGTGGCATCCGCAGGCCGCGAACTTCACGCTCGACGCATCGCTGTGGCGCGGCTTCGGGCTCGTCGACGGCGAACCGCTCGACGCGCTCGAACAGGACGCCGCGCATGCCGAAACCTGGCGCGGGCATCGCCAGTACGTATCGCTCGACCCGCACGTGCGGCCGTATGCGATCTGGCGGCTCGCGCCGTCTCCCGGCGCCGCGCGAGCCGCGGCGCCCGACCCGGGCGTTGCCCGGGGCCCTTCCGGAGCACACGCATGATGAAACGCGAAGACTCCCTCGACGACGTGCGACGCGCGCAGTTCCCGTCGCTCGCACCGGCCGGCACGCCGCGCCGGCGCCGTTCGCGGCGCCGTGCGCCCGCACTCTGCGCGGACGATCCGCTGTGGTACAAGGACGCGATCATCTACCAGGTGCACGTGAAGTCGTTCTACGACTCGAACAACGACGGGATCGGCGACTTCCCGGGCCTGATCACGAAGCTCGACTACATCGCCGAGCTCGGTGTCGACACGATCTGGCTGCTGCCGTTCTACCCGTCGCCGCGCCGCGACGACGGCTACGACATCGCCGACTACCGCGACGTGCATCCCGACTACGGCACGCTCGCCGACGTACGCCGCTTCATCCGCGAAGCGCACGCGCGCGGGATCCGCGTGATCACCGAGCTCGTGATCAACCACACGTCGGACCAGCATCCGTGGTTCCAGCGCGCGCGGCGCGCGAAGCCCGGCTCGATGCATCGCGACTACTACGTGTGGTCCGACACCGACACGAGATACGCGGGCACGCGGATCATCTTCCTCGATACGGAAACGTCGAACTGGACGCACGACCCCATCGCCGGCCAGTACTACTGGCACCGCTTCTACTCGCACCAGCCGGACCTGAACTTCGACAACCCGGCCGTCGTGCGCGAGGTGATCCAGGTGATGCGCTTCTGGCTCGATCTCGGCATCGACGGGCTGCGGCTCGACGCGGTGCCGTACCTGGTCGAGCGCGAAGGCACCAACAACGAGAACCTGCCCGAGACGCACGCGATCCTGAAGCGGATCCGCGCGACGATCGACGCCGAGTATCCGAACCGGATGCTGCTCGCGGAAGCGAACCAGTGGCCGGAGGACGTGCAGGAATACTTCGGCGACGAGAACGAATGCCACATGGCGTTCCACTTCCCGCTGATGCCGCGCATCTACATGTCGATCGCGAGCGAGGACCGCTTCCCGATCGTCGACATCATGCGGCAGACGCCCGCGCTCGCGCCGAGCAACCAGTGGGCCGTGTTCCTGCGCAACCACGACGAGCTCACGCTCGAGATGGTGACCGACTCGGAGCGCGACCTGCTGTGGCAGACCTACGCGTCCGACCGGCGCGCGCGGATCAATCTCGGGATCCGCCGCCGCCTCGCGCCGCTGATGGAGCGCGACCGGCGCCGCATCGAGCTGATCAACTCGCTGCTGCTGTCGATGCCCGGCACACCGGTGATCTACTACGGCGACGAACTCGGGATGGGCGACAACATCCACCTCGGCGACCGCGACGGCGTGCGCACGCCGATGCAATGGTCGTCGGACCGCAACGGCGGCTTCTCGCGCGCGGACCCGGAGCTGCTTGTGCTGCCGCCCGTGATGGGTTCGCTGTACGGCTATGACGCGATCAACGTCGAGGCGCAGACGCGCGACCCGCATTCGCTGCTGAACTGGACGCGCCGGATCCTGTCCACGCGCCGCGCGACGCAGTCGTTCGGGCGCGGCACGATCCGCTTCCTGCGTCCGGAGAACCGCAAGGTGCTTGCATACCTGCGCGAACTCGAAGGCCACGAGACGGTGCTGTGCGTCGCGAACCTGTCGCGCGCGTCGCAGGCGGTCGAGCTCGACCTGTCCGAATTCGCGGGCCGCGTGCCGATCGAGATGACGTCCGACTCGGCGTTTCCGCCGATCGGGCAGCTCACGTACCTGCTCACCTTTCCGCCGTACGGGTTCCTGTGGTTCGTGCTGTCCGAGCACGGCCGCGAGCCGTCGTGGCGGCAGCCGCACGCGGAGCCGCTGCCCGAACTCGTGACGATCGTGATGCGGCGCGGCGACGCGCGGCCGGACGTCGGGCAGCTTCATACGCTCGCGCACGACGCGCTCGCGTCGTGGCTCGCGCGGCGGCGCTGGTTCGCATCGAAGGATCGCGCGATCGGCGACGCGTGGCTGAACATCGTCACGCCGATGCCGGACGAACCGTTCCAGTACGCGGAGGCCTGGGTGTCCGCAAGCGACGGCGGCGTCGAACGCTACGTCGTGCCGCTGGCCGCCGCGTGGGGCGGCGAGACGTCGCATCCGCTGTTCGCGCAGCTCGCGCTCGCGCGCGTGCGGCGTGGCCATACGGTCGGCTACCTGACCGACGCGTTCGCGCTGCCGTCGTTCGCGCGCGGGATGCTGCGCAAGCTGCGCGACGGCGCGACCGTGCCGACGTCCGACGGCGGCCGCCTGGACTTCCTGCCCGAGTTCGCGCTCGCCGGGCTCGATCCCGGCGACGACGCCGAGGTGCGCTGGCTCGCGGCCGAGCAGAGCAACAGCTCGCTCGTGATCGGCGACGCGATCGTGCTGAAGCTGGTGCGCAAGGTCGCGCACGGCATCCACCCGGAAGCGGAGATGAGCCGCCACCTGACGCGGATCGGCTATGCGAACACCGCGACGCTCGCGGGCGAAGTCGTGCACGTCGATCCGGACGGCACGCCGCATACGGTCGCGATCCTGCAGCGCTACGTCGACAACCAGGGCGACGCGTGGACGCGCTCGTTCGACTTCCTGAGGCGCGCGGTCGACGAGCTCGCGCTGCCCGCCGTCGACGATGGCGAAGCGGCCGAGCCCGACGAGGAACCGGATGCGCTGCTCGGCTACGCGGCGTTCGCGGGGATCGTCGGCACGCGGCTCGGCCAGCTGCACGTCGCGCTCGCGCAGCCGTCCGACGACCCGGCATTCACGCCGGAGCGCGCGACGCCGGACTACGTCGACCACTGGTGCATCGACGCGATCGCATCGTTCGAGCAGGCGCTCGACGTGCTGGCCACGCGGCTCGATGCGCTCGACCCGACCGAGCGCGCCGCGGCCGATACGCTGCTCGCGTCGCGCGAAGCGGCCGTGCAGGCTCTCGGCGAACTGGTGCCGCGCACGCTCGACGCGCGATGCATCCGCATTCACGGCGACTTCCATCTCGGCCAGGTGCTCGACGTGCAGGGCGACGCGCTGCTGATCGACTTCGAGGGCGAGCCTGCGCGTGCGCTGGAGCGGCGCCGCGCGAAGTCGCATCCGCTGCGCGACGTGGCCGGCTTCCTGCGCTCGCTGTCGTACGTGAGCGCGACCGCGCAATTCGCGATCGAGAAGGCGCCGCCGCAGGCGGAGCGCCGCAAGCGCGCGCTATACGACCGGTTCGGGCAGGCCGCCGCCGATCGCTTCGTCGAATGCTATCGCGCGGCCACCGACCACGCGCCCGAACGCTTCGTCGACCCGCGCTATGCGGACCGCCTGCTCGCGCTGTTCCTGATCGACAAGGCGTCGTACGAGCTGTGCTACGAAGCCGCGAACCGCCCCGACTGGCTCGGCGTGCCGGTGGGCGGGCTCGCCGCGCTCGTCGAACGCCTGCTCGATGCCGACGGCGCTTCCGACAACGGAGACCCCCGATGACCGATACGCTGTTCGACCGCCGCGATATCGATGCGCTGCTCGCCGGCCGCCATCCGGACCCGTTCGCGTGCCTCGGCCCGCACGGGCATGCGGGCGCGACCGTCGTGCGCGCGCTGCTGCCCGGTGCGCGGCGCGTGCGCGCGGTGACGCCCGACGGCGACGAGCTCGGCACGCTCGCGTGCGTCGACGATGCCGGCTGCTTTGCAGGAACGATCGCGCACGACGGCCACTACCGGCTGGCCATCGACTGGCCCGACGCGCGCCAGGTGACCGACGACGCGTATGCGTTCGGCCTGCTGCTCGACGACGCGGCGCTCGCGCGTTTCTCGGCCGGCGACCCGACCGCCGTGCTCGACTGCCTGGGCGCCACGCCCGCGCGCGTCAACGGGATCGACGGCGTGCGGTTCGCGGTATGGGCGCCGAACGCGCAGCGCGTGTCGGTGGTCGGCGCCTTCAACACCTGGGACGGCCGCCGTCACCCGATGCGGCTGCGGCGGCCGTGGGGCGTATGGGAGCTGTTCGTGCCGGGCATCGGCGCCGGCGAGCACTACAAGTACGAGCTGTGCGCGGCCGACGGACACGTGCTGCCGCACAAGGCCGATCCGTGTGCGCGCGCGACCGAGGCGCCACCCAGCACCGCATCCGTCGTCGCCGATACGGCAGCGCTCGACGGATTCGCATGGCACGACGACGGCTGGCTGCACGCGCGGCCGCACGCGGACCGCCGGTTTCGCATCCCGTGGTCGATCTATGAAGTGCATCCCGAATCGTGGCAGCGCGTGCCCGAGGAAATGGATCGCAGCGCGACCTGGGACGAACTCGCCGAGCGGCTGATCCCGTACGTGCGCGGGATGGGCTTCACCCATGTCGAATTCATGCCGATTTCCGAGTACCCGTTCGGCGGCTCGTGGGGCTACCAGCCGCTCGCGCAGTTCGCGCCGTCCGCGCGCTTCGGGCCGGTCGACGGCTTCGCGCGCTTCGTCGACCGCGCGCATGCGGCCGGCATCGGCGTGATCGTCGACTGGGTGCCCGCGCACTTTCCGAACGACCCGCACGGCCTCGCGCAGTTCGACGGCAGCGCGCTGTACGAGCACGCCGATCCGCGCGAAGGCATGCACCCGGACTGGAACACCTGCGTGTTCAATCTCGGGCGCAACGAAGTCGGCGCGTTCCTCGTCGCGTCGGCGCTCGCGTGGGCGCGCCGCTATCACGTCGACGGGATCCGCGTCGATGCGGTCGCGTCGATGCTGTACCGCGACTATTCGCGCAAGGAAGGTGAATGGGTGCCGAACATCCACGGCGGGCGCGAGAACCTCGAATCGGTCGCGTTCCTGCGCGCGCTGAACGATACGCTGCACGGTGCGCTTGCGCCGGCCGGCGTCGTCACCTTCGCGGAGGAATCGACCGCATGGCCGGGCGTCACCGCGTCGACCGTCGACGGCGGGCTCGGCTTCGACTTCAAGTGGAACATGGGGTGGATGCACGACACGCTCGCCTATCTGCGCGAGGATCCGATCCATCGCCGCTATCACCACGACCGGATGACGTTCGGGCTCGTCTATGCGTTCTCCGAGCGCTTCGTGCTGCCGCTGTCGCACGACGAGGTCGTGCACGGCAAGGGTTCGCTCGCCGCGAAGATGCCCGGCGACGCATGGCAGCGGCTCGCGACGCTGCGCGCATACTTCGGCTTCATGTGGGCGCATCCGGGCAAGAAGCTGCTGTTCATGGGCAGCGAATTCGCGCAATGGGCCGAATTCGCGCACGACGCGACACCGCACTGGGACCTGCTCGACGCCCCCGCGCATCGCGGCGTGCAGCGGCTCGTGCGCGACCTGAACCGCGCGTATGCGGCCGAACCGGCGCTGCACGCGCTCGACTGCCACGCGGCCGGCTTCGCGTGGCTGATCGGCGACGATCGCGACAACAGCGTGTTCGCGTTCGCGCGCCGCGACGAGTCCGGGCGCCTCGTCGTCGCAATCTGCAACTTCACGCCGGTGCCGCGCGCCGGCTATCGCGTCGGACTGCCCGCGCCCGGGCAGTGGCGCGAACTGATGAACACCGATGCCGCCGTGTACGGCGGCACGAATGCCGGCAACGACGGCGCCGTGTGGGCGGAAGACATCCCCGCGCACGGCGAGTCGTGGTCGGCCGCGTTGCGCCTGCCGCCGCTCGCCACCGTCTGGCTGAGCCCGGCCTGACACCCGGCGCCCTCGACACGGAGACGATCCCCATGCCGACCGCCCTGCCTGCCCGTCTCCAACCCGGCCGCTGCTATCCGCTCGGCGCGGCCTGGGACGGTCTCGGCACCAATTTCGCGGTGTTTTCCGCGCACGCGCAGCGCATCCAGCTGTGCGTGTTCGACCCGACCGGGCGCAAGGAGCTCGCGCGGCTCGATCTGCCCGAATGCACCGACGAGGTGTGGCACGGCTACCTGCCGAACGCGCATCCGGGCACCGTTTACGGCTTTCGCGCGGATGGCCCGTACCAGCCGCAGCACGGCCATCGCTTCAATCCGACCAAGCTGCTGCTCGATCCGTACGCGCGCAAGCTGGTCGGCAACTTCCGCTGGTCCGATGCGCTGTTCGGCTATCGCGTGCATTCGAACCGCGCGGATCTGTCGATGGACCGCCGCGACTCGGCGCCCGCGATGCCGAAGGCCGTGGTCGTCGACGAGGCGTTCGACTGGCGCACCGACCGGCGCCCGGACGTGCCGTGGCGCAGTACCGTCATCTACGAGGCTCACGTGCGCGGCGCCTCGATGCGCCGCGCGGGGCTGCGCGCGCCGGAACGCGGCACGTTCGCGTCGCTCGCGCATCCGGCGTTCATCGATCACCTGCTGTCGATCGGCGTGACGACGGTCGAGCTGCTGCCGGTGCATGCGTTCCTGCAGCAGCGCGCGCTCGTGAACCGGGGCCTGCGCAACTACTGGGGCTACGACACGGCCGCGTTCTTCGCGCCGGAGCCGTCGTACCTGACGACGCGGCGGCTCGACGAGATGCGCATCGCGATCCGCCAGCTGCATGCGGCCGGCATCGAGGTCGTGCTCGACGTCGTCTACAACCATACGTGCGAAGGCAACGAGCTCGGCCCGACGCTGTCGTGGCGCGGCCTCGACAACGCGAGCTACTACCGGCTGCGGCCGGACGATCCGCGCTACCACGTCGACGAGACCGGCTGCGGCAACACGCTGAACCTGTCGCATCCGCGCGTGGTGCAGATGGTGATGGATTCGTTGCGCTACTGGGCGAGCGCGTTCAACATCGACGGCTTTCGTTTCGACCTCGGCGTGACGCTCGGCCGCGAGGATCACGGTTTCGAACCCGGCGCCGGGTTCTTCGACGCGTTGCGGCAGGACCCGGTGCTCGCGCAGCGCAAGCTGATCACCGAGCCGTGGGATCTCGGCCCCGGCGGCTATCAGCTGGGCCGTCATCCGCCCGGCTTCGCCGAATGGAACGACCGCTTTCGCGACACCGTGCGGCGCTTCTGGCGCGGCGACGCCGGCCAGCGCCCGGAACTCGCCGCGCGGCTCGCGGGCTCGGCCGACCTGTTCAACCACCAGCGGCGGCGCACGTGGGCGTCGGTCAATTTCGTCACCGCGCACGACGGTTTCACGCTCGCCGATCTCGTGTCGTATGCGCACAAGCACAACGACGCGAACGGCGAGGACAACCGCGACGGCCGCGACGACAACTGCAGCGCGAACTGGGGCGCCGAAGGCGCCACCGACGATGCGTCGATCCGCGACCTGCGCGCGCGGGTCGCACGCTCGATGCTCGCGACGCTGTTTACCGCGCTCGGCACGCCGATGATCGTGGCCGGCGACGAATTCGGCCGGACGCAGCACGGCAACAACAACGCCTATTGCCAGGATAACGAACTGTCATGGCTCGACTGGGACCTCGCGCGCAGCGACGAAGGCGTGCAGATGATGCGCTTCGTGTCGCGGCTCGCCGCGCTGCGGCGCATGTACACGGTGATGTCGGCGCCGCACTATCCGTCCGGCGACCGCGACGGCGCACCGGGCATGCACGAGATCGACTGGTTCGACGAGCGCGGCGACCCGCTGACCGTGCCCGCGTGGGAAGACGGCGAACGGCGCGCGCTGACGATGCGGCGCGTCGGCGCCGGCCGCACCGGGCGCACCGAGGCGTTGCTCGTGATGCTGAATGCGTCGACCCACACGATCCGGTTCAAGCCGCCGGCACCCGTGCTCGACTACCGCGTGCTGCTCGATACCGCGACGCCCGACGCCGGCCCGCGCGCCTGGCCGGATGCCGGCCTCGACGTCGTCGCGCACGCAGCCGTGATCGCGGTCGCGGCCGTGCCACCCGCCCAGCCCTCGTGAGGAGCCGCCATGACGTCACATACCGCCCATCCGCCCGGCACGCACGCATTCGCGTCGTCGTTCGGCGCGGCCTGCCTCGACGCCGAGCACACGCGCTTCCGGCTGTGGGCGCCCGCGAGCCGCGCGGCCGCGGTGGAAGTGCACGGCGAACGGCGCGTCGAGATGCAGGCCGCCGGCGACGGCTGGTTCGAGGTCGTCGCGCCGTGCGGCGCCGGCACGCTGTACCGCTTCCTGCTCGACGACGGCCTCGCGGTGCCCGATCCCGCATCGCGCTTCCAGCCGGATGACGTGCACGGCCCGAGCCAGGTCGTCGATCCGGCCGCGTACCGCTGGCGCCACGACGCGTGGCGCGGCCGGCCGTGGCACGAGACGGTGCTGTACGAGCTGCACGTCGGCGCATGCGGAGGCTATGCGAACGTCGAACGGCGCCTGGCCGACATCGCCGCGCTCGGCGTGACCGCGCTCGAGCTGATGCCCGTCAATGCGTTCCCGGGTGCGCGCAACTGGGGCTACGACGGCGTGCTGCCGTTCGCGCCCGATGCATCGTACGGGCGGCCCGAGGAACTGAAGGCGCTCGTCGACGCCGCGCACGGGCTCGGGCTGCAGATGTTTCTCGACGTCGTGTACAACCACTTCGGCCCCGACGGCAACCTGCTGCCGCGCTATGCGCCCGCCTTTTTCCGCACGGACCGGCCGACCGCATGGGGCCCGGCAATCGACTTCTCGCGTGCGCAGACGAGCGCGTTCTTCATCGAGAACGCGCTGTACTGGCTCGACGAATTCCGCTTCGACGGCCTGCGCATCGATGCCGCGCATGCGATCGACGACGATGTATGGCTGCGGGAGCTGTCGCGCCGCGTGCGCGCGCATGCGGGCGGTGCGCGCCACGTGCATCTGGTGCTCGAGAACGAACGCAATGCGGCGAGCCTGCTCGGGCCCGACGGTTTCGACGCGCAGTGGAACGACGACTTCCACAACAGCGCGCACGTGCTGCTGACCGGCGAGCGCGAAGGCTACTACCGCGCCTATGCCGATGCGCCGCTACGTCATCTCGCGCGCACGCTCGGCGAAGGGTTCGCATACCAGGGCGAGCCTTCGCCGCTGCACGACGGCGCACCGCGCGGCGAGCCAAGCGCGCACCTGCCGCCGACCGCGTTCGTCACGTTCCTGCAGAACCACGACCAGATCGGCAATCGCGCGTTCGGCGAACGGCTGCGCGCGCTCGCGAACGACGACGCGGTGCGCGCGGCGACCGCGTTGATGCTGCTCGCACCGCAGATTCCGCTGTTGTTCATGGGCGAGGAAGACGGCAGCACGCAGCCGTTCCAGTTCTTCACCGACTATCGCGGCGAACTCGCCGATGCGGTGCGCGAAGGCCGGCGCCGCGAGTTCGCCGCGTTTTCCGCGTTCGCCGATCCCGCGCATCGCAGTGCGATTCCCGATCCGAACGACGTCGGCACCTTCGTGCGCTCGTCGCCCGGCCACGCGGACGCCACCGCCTGGCCCGACGCCGACGCGTGGCGGCGCTTCTACCGCAGCGCGCTGACGGTGCGCGCGGCGCTCGTGACGCCGCATCTGGCCGGCGCCCGCGCGCTCGGCGTCGATCTGTTATCCGGCAACGGCAACAGCGGCGGCGGCGACGCGCAAGCGCTCGTCGCGCGCTGGCAGCTCGGCGACGGCAGCACGCTGACGATCGCGTTCAATCCCGGCTCGCACGCTGCGGTGCTGCCTGCGCTGCCGGTCGGCAAGATCGTGTTCGAGACGCCGCCGCGCGCGCGCGACCGGCTCGCCGACCAGCGGCTGCCCGCACACACCTGCATCGCGTGGCGCGACGGCGCGGTCAACCACGATGCGCTGAGTCACCGCGCGAACGGGCACACGCGACCATGACGACCGACGTATCGATCGCCGAACTCGCGCGTGCGGCCGGGCTGGAGCCGGACTGGATCGATGCGGGCGGTGTCGCGCGACGGGTGGACGACGATGCGCTCGTTGCGCTCGTCGATGCGCTCGGCTGGCCGTGCGGCACGCCGAGCGAGCGGGCCGACAGCGCAGCCGCGCTCACCGACGCGCGCGACGCGACGCCGCGTGTCGTGACCGGGGACGCCGGCATGCCGCTGACGCTGCCGCGCAGTATCGCGCCGCCCGGCGCGCGCTTCCGGATCGCGCTCGAATCGGGCGGGCACGTCGACGGGCGTGTGGCCGGCGCAGGCGAACACGGCACGCTGCCGCCGCTCGCGCTGCCCGGCTATCACACGCTCGACATCGGCGAGCAGCGCATCGGGCTCGCGATCGCGCCGCCGCGTGCGCGGCCGTTCGATGCGGGCCGCGGCATGCCGGAAGCGCGGCGCCGGTGGGGCATCGCGGCCCAGCTCTACAGCCTGCGCCGCGCGGGCGACGACGGCGCGGGCGACTACACCGCGCTCGCCGGCCTCGCCGCGCGCGCGGCGCGGCATGGCGCGCATGCGGTCGCGATCAGCCCGACGCATGCGGGCTATCCCGCGCTGCCCGAGCACGACAGCCCGTATTCACCGTCGTCGCGGCGCTGGCACAACGTCGCGTATCTAGACTGCGATGCGGTGCCGGGGGCCGATATCGTGCGGCGGATGAACGGCGCGGCAGCAGGTGACGTACACGCAGCGGATACGCCGCTGATCGACTGGCCGCACGTGCTGCCGCTGAAACTGCGACGCCTGCGCGCGTGCTTCGACGCGTGGCGTGCGAACGGCGAGCCGTCGCGCGACGCGTTCGAGCGGTTTCGCGCGGCGGGCGGCGCGGCGCTCGACGCGCATGCGCGCTTCGATGCGCTGCAGGCGTTCTGCATCGAACACGGGATCGGCGCGGACTGGCGGCAATGGCCCGCGCAATGGCAAATGCCGACGTCAGCCGAAGTCGACGCGTTCGCCCATGCGCATGCCGAGACGATCGCGTTCCACACGTTCCTGCAATGGTGCGCGTCGGACGCGCTCGGCAACGCGCAGCAGGCGGCGCGCGACGCCGGGATGACGATCGGGCTGATCGCCGACCTCGCGGTCGGCTCCGATCGCGCGGGCAGCGACGCGTGGGCGCACGGCACGACGCTGCTGCGCGGCGTGTCGGTCGGCGCGCCGCCCGACCTGTTCAACGCGGACGGCCAGGCGTGGGGCGTGACGACGTGGACACCCGCCGCGCTGCGCGCGAACGGCTTCGCGCCGTTCGTCGACCTGTTGCGCGCGGCCTTCGCCCATGCGGGCGGGGTCCGCATCGATCACGTGCTCGGCTTCGCGCGGTTATGGATCGTGCCGGAAGGCCGGTCGCCGCGCGAAGGCGCGTACCTGCGCTATCCGGTCGACGATCTCGTGCGGCTCGTCACGCTGGAGGCGGCACGGCATCGCGCGGTCGCGATCGGCGAGGATCTCGGCACGGTGCCGGCGGGGTTTCGCGAACGGCTCGGCGCGCAGGGCATCGCGGGGATGCGCGTGCTGTGGTTCGAGCGGGAAGCGGACCGCGCATTTCGGCCGCCGTCGGCGTGGGATCGCGACACGATCGCGATGACGTCGACGCATGACCTGCCGACGGTGGCGGGCTGGTGGCATGGTGTCGATCTCGCGTGGCGGCGGGTCGTGGCGGGTGCGGTTACCGATGCCGATGCCGATGCCGATGCCGATGCCGATGCCGATGCCGCCAAACATGCACGTGCGGCTGATGAAAGCAACCACACGCGACGAACCGCGAGTGCGCGCAACGCCGATGACGACATCGGTCGCGCTGCAGCCGCACACGGCTCTGGCCGCGCCGAACGGAACAGTCCGGGTCTGCGTGATGACGATACCCCCGCTGCGGACGACGGCCGCAACGTGCCTTCCACACACGACGCGTCACCCATCGCCCCCGACCTCACAGCCGCCGAGGCCGAACGCGCCGCCGACCGCGCGGCGCTGTGGCACGCGTTGCAGCACGCACGCTGCGCACCGGCCGGCGCGCCGATCCCGTTCGCCGACGCACCGCCCGTCAGCGCGATCCTTGCATACGTCGCGCGCAGCCCGTCGCCGCTCGCGATCGTGCCGCTCGAGGATCTGCTCGCACTGGACGAGCAACCGAATCTCCCCGGCCCGCCATGCGGCCATCCGAACTGGCTGCGCCGGCTGCCGCGCGCGGTCAACGCGCTGTTCGACGCCGACGCGCGCAAGCGCATCGCGGCGATCGAGCACGCGCGCCGGGCTCGGGAGGACGAAGCATGACGCCGCGCGCGACCCTGCGGCTGCAACTGCACGCGGGCTTCACGTTCGACGACGCGGCCGCGCACGCCGACTATTTCGCCAGGCTCGGCGTGAGCCACCTGTACCTGTCGCCGATCACGACGGCCGAGCCCGGCTCGCTGCACGGCTACGACACCGTCGACCATCGCGCGATCGGTCCGGAACTCGGCGGCGAAGCCGGCTTCCGGCGCCTCGTCGACGCGCTGCGCGCGCACGGCCTCGGCGTGATCGTCGATATCGTGCCGAACCACATGGGCGTCGGCGGCACGTCGAACGGCTGGTGGAACGACGTGCTCGAATGGGGGCCGGCGAGCCCGTATGCACGTTACTTCGACATCGACTGGCATCCGCCCGATGCGGCGCTTGACGGCAAGGTGCTGCTGCCCTGCCTCGGCGCGCCGTACGGTGACGCGCTCGCGGCCGGCGACATCACGCTCGGCGCCGATCCGTCGGCCGGACGCTTCTTCATCGCATGCCCGGGCAGAACCCTGCCGGTCGCGCCGGCAACCTATGCGGAGATCCTGCGCATCGCGAACCGCGCGGACCTGAACGCGCTCGCCGAACGCTTCGCCGCCGCGACGGCACGCGGCAGCACGCGTCTCGCGGCCGCGCATACGGCGCTGCGCGACTACGCCGCCGCCCAGGGCCCGCACGCGTTCGACGCGATATTGCGCGGCGCCGATCCGCGCCGCGCACGCTCGCGCGCATGCCTGCACCATGTGCTCGAACGCCAGCACTACCGGCTCGCGTGGTGGCGCACGGCCGCCGACGAGCTGAACTGGCGGCGCTTCTTCGATATCGCGACGCTCGCGGCCGTCCGCGTCGACGATGAAGCGGTGTTCGACGCGGTGCACGCGCTGCCGTTGGCGCTTCATGCGGCCGGCTATATCGACGGCCTGCGCGTCGATCACGTCGATGGCCTCGCCGATCCGCGCGCGTACTGCCGGCGCCTGCATGCGAGGCTCGCCGCGCAGCACGACGAGCGGCCGTACGTCGTCGTCGAGAAGATCCTCGCGCCGGGCGAGACGCTGCGCGACGACTGGCGCGTCGCCGGCACGACCGGCTACGACTTCATGAACGACGTCGCCGCGCTGCTGCACGACCCGGCCGGCGCCGCGCCGCTCGCCGCGCACTGGGCAGCCGTGTCGGGATCGGCGCGGTCGTTCGCGCAGGAAGCGGTGGCCGGCAAGCGGCGCGTGCTGATGCGACAACTCGCCGGCGAGCACGAACGCGTCGCACGGGCGTTGCACCGCATCGCGCGCGCGGCCCCCGCGACGCGCGACATCAGCCGGATCGCGCTCCAGCGCGTGCTGGGCGAGCTCGCCGTGCACCTGCCCGTGTACCGGATGTACCCGACAGCCGGCGACGAGCCGACCTGCGCCGATCGCCGCGTGCTGGCGCACGCGTACGACGCGGCGTGCGCCGCGATCGATCCGTCCGACCGCTACGCGCTCGACCGCGTCGCCGGCTGGCTCGGGCTGCCGGGCACGCGCGTGCCGCGCGCGGATGCCGCGGCGCTGCACGCGGCGCGCGTCGCGTTCGCACAGCTCACCGCGCCGCTCGCCGCGAAGGGCGTCGAGGACACGGCCAACTACCGCTACGGCCGGCTGCTGTCGCGCAACGAGGTCGGCGCCGATGCGGGCGATTTCAGCCTGTCGCGCGGCGCGTTCCATGCACGCAACCGGCGTCGCGCGCGCACCGTCCCGCATACGCTCGTCGCGACCGCGACGCACGATCACAAGCGCGGCGAGGATGCGCGCGCGCGGCTCGCGGTACTGAGCGAAGTGTCCGACGCATGGCGCGCGGTGTCGCTCGACTGGTCCGCGCTGAACCAGCCGCACCGCGGCGGCGCGCATCGCGATCTCGCGTGGGCGCCGGGGCCGGCCGCGGAAGCGATGCTGTACCAGACGCTCGTCGGCTGCTGGCCGCCGCGGCTCGCACCCGACGATGCGGCCGGGCTCGCGGCGCTTGCGGAACGCGTGGCGCGCTGGCAGACGAAGGCGCTGCGCGAAGCGAAACAGCACACCGACTGGCTCGCCCCCGACGCGGACTATGAGCACGCTTGCGAGCAGTTCGTCCGCGCGATCCTGACGCCGCACGGCACGGGCGATTTCGTGCACCGGCTGCATGCGTTCGTCACGCGGATCGCGCCGGCCGGCGTCGTCAACAGTCTCACGCAGGCGGCGCTGCGGATGGCGTCGCCGGGCGTGCCCGACCTGTACCAAGGTACCGAGTCATGGGATCACTCGCTCGTCGATCCGGACAACCGGCGCGACGTGCCGTTTGCCGCGCTCGCGGCCGAACGGGTCGACGGGCAGGTCGCCGCGTATCTGCAGGCTTGGCCCGATGCGCGCGTGAAGCGGGCGCTCGTCGAGCGGATGCTCGCGCTGCGCACACGCTGGCCTGCGACGTTCGCGGATGGCGCCTATGTGCCGCTGCGCGTGCGCGGCAGGCTCGGACGGCACGCGGTGGCATTCGCACGGTGCGACGAAACGGCAACGATCGTGGTGATCGTGACGCGGCTCGCGTGCAGATTGCTTGGCGAAGTGCCGGGGCTGCCGCGCATCGAGCCTCGGGAATGGGGCGATACGGCCGTGGTGCTGCCGCGCGGCGCCAGCGAGCAGTGGATCGACTGGCTGAACGACGGACGCGAAGCCGGAGCGCCGGACGGCACGATGCGGCTCGATCGCTGCCTGGCGGCGTTGCCGGTCGCGGTGCTCGTGGCAACCGATACGAACGGCCCGCAGCGGTAATCGATTTTGTGCAAATCGGCCCGAAAATAATCGTTTTTGCACGACCAAAATCGTTTTTCGCACAAAACAGGTTTCGCCAATCGATTTTGTGCAAGGACGAGCGGCGCCCGACACCAGCCGCCTCGCTGCGCTCCAGCCAGTCCGTTCAACACGCCAGCAACATCGCCGTGGCCGCATCCGGACATCCCCCCTGAAACTGACTGGACGCCAGCAGCGGCCGCGGAACATCCTTGCGGGCCACGGGCACGAAACCCAAACCGGCGAAATAGTCTTCCGCGGTCGTCGTCAGCAACCCGATCGACTGGACCTCGCGCGCGCGGCACGCCGCGATCAGCCGCGCCACGATCGCGCGACCGTGACCGTTCCGTTGCGCATCCGATGCGACGGCGATCGACCGGATCAGCGCGAAGTCCCCGTAATATTCGATACCGCCGCATCCGGTCACGGCAGGCGGATCGGCGAGCACGACGAAGTGTTCGAGGTGCGCCGCGACACCGGCGACAGGCAGGTTCGACGCGCGAAGCAATGCCTCGATCGCGGCCAGGTCGGACAACGCTGCGGAACGAAGTTGCATGACATCGACTCCCGATTGGATCGGCGGCATCGGTGCAGGTCAGATCCCGCGCTGATTCACCCGCTTCGACAATGCCTCCGCGCTTTCCTTGCGCTCGCTGTACCGATCGACCAGATACGGGCCGATGTCGCGCGTGAGCAGCGTGAACTTGACCAGCTCCTCCATCACGTCGACAACGCGATCGTAATAGGCCGACGGCTTCATCCGCCCCGCTTCGTCGAATTCCATGAAGGCCTTGGCCACCGACGACTGGTTCGGGATCGTCAGCATGCGCATCCAGCGCCCCAGCACGCGCATCTGGTTCACCGCGTTGAACGACTGCGAGCCGCCGCTGACCTGCATCACGGCCAGCGTCTTGCCCTGCGTCGGCCGCACGGCGCCGACCGACAGCGGAATCCAGTCGATCTGCGACTTCATGATCCCCGTCATCGCGCCGTGCCGCTCCGGCGAGCACCACACCATCCCTTCCGACCACATCACGAGCTCGCGCAGCTCGACGACCTTCGGGTGGCTCTCCGGCGCATCGTCGGGCAGCGGCAAGCCGCTCGGATTGAATACGCGCACCTCGGCGCCCATCGCCGTGAGCAGGCGCTCGGCTTCCTCGACCAGCAGCCGGCTGAACGAACGCTCGCGCAGCGAGCCGTACAGCAGCAGGAAACGCGGCGGATGCGTGGACGGCGACGCCGGCCGCAAGCGGCTCGCGTCCGGCACGCGGAAGAGTTCGGGGTCGAGTTGCGGCAGATCGGTCAGTCGGTCGGTCATGGCGGGATTTACGTGGTTGGCTCAGGCGCGCTCGTACCAGCCCTTCGACCGGTTCACGATGCGCACCACCAGCAGCATGACCGGCACTTCGATCAGCACGCCGACGACGGTCGCCAGCGCCGCACCGGAGTGAAAACCGAACAGGCTGATCGCGGCCGCGACGGCGAGCTCGAAGAAATTGGATGCGCCGATCAGCGCGGACGGGCACGCGACGTTGTGCTTCTCGCCCACCGCGCGGTTGAGCCAGTATGCGAGCGCCGCATTGAAGAACACCTGGATCAGGATCGGCACCGCGAGCAATGCGATCACCAGCGGCTGCTTCAGGATCGCTTCGCCCTGGAACGCGAACAGCAGCACGAGCGTCGCGAGCAGCGCGGCGATCGACCACGGGCCGATCTTCGCCATCGCGGCATCGAACGCGGCCTGTCCGTTGCGCAGCAGCCGCTTGCGCCAGATCTGCGCGAGGATCACCGGAATCACGATGTAGAGCAGCACCGACGTGAACAGCGTCGCCCACGGCACGGTAATCGCGGACATCCCGAGCAGCAGTCCGACCAGCGGCGCGAACGCGATCACCATGATGCTGTCGTTCAGCGCGACCTGCGACAGCGTGAACAGCGGATCGCCGCCCGTGAGCCGGCTCCACACGAACACCATCGCCGTGCACGGTGCGGCGGCCAGCAGGATCAGGCCGGCGATATAGCTGTCAAGCTGATCCGCCGGCAACATCGGCGCGAACAGCTGCCGGATGAACAGCCAGCCGAGCAAGGCCATCGAGAACGGCTTGACGAGCCAGTTCACGACGAGCGTGACGCCGATTCCCTTCACATGCTGGCGCACTTCATGCAGCGCGCCGAAATCGACCTTCACGAGCATCGGCACAATCATCACCCAGATCAGCAGCCCGACCGGCAGGTTGACCTGCGCGTACTCGATGCGGCCGATCCGCTGGAACAGGCCGGGCAGCAGCTGGCCGAGCGCGATGCCGGCGACGATGCACAGCGCGACCCAGACCGTCAGGTAGCGTTCGAAGAAGTTGATCGCGGGCTTGACGACGGCGTGGCGAGGCGGAATGACGTTGGACGTGTTCATCGGACAGGAGGAGTCGGGCTGGAGAAGGCACGCGGCACGCCGGTTCACGTATGCCGCCGTGCGACCGCTCAGTTTCGCGAAATGGCGGTCAATGCCGCCTGGAGTTCGGCGTGGCTCATGCGCTCGAGCGGCAGCGCGAGCAGCTGCAGCATCCGGTAGCCGAGCGCCTCGCGCGTCAGTTCGAACGCGAGCTGCTTGCCTGCATCGCCGCCCGGCGCGTTCGACGGATCGGCGTAGCCCCAATGGACTTTCACCGGACTGCCGGGCCAGTACGGGCAGGTCTCCGCGGCTGCGCTGTCGCATACCGTGATGACGATGCGCATTTCCGGCGCGTGGTCGCCGACGAATTCGTCCCAGCTCTTGCTGCGGTATCCGGCGACGTCGACGCCGGCACGCGTGAGCGCCTCCAGCGCGAACGGATTGAGCCGGCCGCTCGGTGCGCTGCCGGCGCTGTAGGCGCGCACGTCGCGGCCGAGCTTCGCGGCCCAGTGGTTGAGCATCCCCTCCGCGAGCACGCTGCGCGCGGAGTTGTGGGTACAGAGGATCAGGACGTGGGTGGTCATCGGCGGGTGCGTGAATGCGTGCTTACGCTGGGTCGGAGCAGGAGGTCGAACAGGCGGAGGCCGGCGAGCACGGATTGCCGCCGCAGCAGTTCTCGGTGAGATAGCCGATGAGCCCGTTCATCGTCGCGAAGTTCGCGCAATAGAACACGAAGCGGCCTTCCTGGCGGCTCGTGACGAGCCGCGCATGGGCCAGTTCCTTCAGATGAAACGACAGCGACGACGGCGGCACGTCGAGCAGCGTCGCGATTTGCCCGGCCGGCAAGCCCGACGGGCCGGCCTGAACGAGCGCACGGAAGACGGCGAGGCGCGACTCGTGCGCGAGGGCCGACAGGGCGGCGATGGTCTGGTTCGTTTCCATTTTTCGATAATACTCGAAATATGGAAACTATGGGAACCCACCCGCCCGGCGTTGCCCGATGGCCGCACCCTTGATCGCTTCACATAATCGATTTTGTGCAAATCGGCACGCGTATAATCGTTTTTGTACGCCCGTAATCGATTTGCGCACGGAATGGCCGTCAATAATCGATTTTGCGCGGAAGCTGACCCGACTGACAGGAGCTGCATATGGCCGAACTGCCCGACAATCCGATCGGTGCCGCGTGGCTCATGGCACATTGCGATGTCCATCCCATGGCACGGCTCCCTGTCATCAGCCGCTGCGGAGGGCGGCGTGCAACCGAAGCAGTCGACGGATACAGGCTCGAGACCTATCCGGATTCGATGCGTCCGACAGACGACATTGCAGCGCATTTCCAGTTTCATCTGCGCCATGAAGTGCCGCAACTCGAGTTTTTGGCTCGCCTGTTTGCGCGGCTGGCGCCGGCCTTCGTTCAGGACTGGGTTGATGCCGAGCCCACCGGGCAATACGCCCGTCGTGCCGCCTTCCTGTACGAATGGCTGACCGGCAACGCGCTGCGTGTTCCAGACCGGATGGGCGGCAACTATGTCGACCTGCTGGACGACGGCAAGATGGTCACTTCTTCGCGCGACCGCATCGTGAAAAATCCGCGGTGGCGAGTGAACGACAATCTTCCCGGCACACGCTACTTCTGCCCGACGCTCGTAAAAACGCCCGCTTTCGTAGAAGCCGCCGCGCTCGACGTGCCGCACCTGTTCGCCGATCTCACGGCGGAGTTCGGCGAGGATCTTCTGATGCGGGCTGCGGCGTGGATGACCTTGCGAGAAAGCAAGGCGAGTTTCGCCATCGAAGGCGAGGCCGATCGCATCACCCGGATTCAGCGCTTCGCTGACGTGCTGGCCAGGCGTACCGCACAAGGCGAACAACCACTGACGAACCGGGCGGCAGCCGAACTGCAGCGGGAAATCCTTGGCGAGCGCACCACCCTCACGCATTTCGGCTTCCGGCAGTCACCCGTATTCGTCGGAGAAACCGTCCGCTTCAACGAGATCGTGCACTACGTCGCCCCCTCGCAAGACGACGTGCCGGTCATGCTCGACGGACTTCGCGTATTCCTGGCGCGCACGGCCGGACAATCCCCGGTCATGCGCAGCGCCGTTGCGGCCTTCGGCTTTGTCTATATCCATCCGCTTGCCGACGGAAACGGTCGTGTCCATCGTTTTCTGATCAACGATGTCCTGCGGCGGGACGGCGCCATTCCAGAGCCCGTGATCCTCCCGGTATCCGCGGTCATCATGGACGATGCGGGCGAACGCCGCGGCTATGACAAAGTCCTGGACCACGTATCCGCTCCGCTGATGGCGCATGTTCGCGGGAACGTGTCGTTCGAAGCGGCTCAGACTGCCTACCCTGACGGTGTCGTCTCCAACTTCGCGTTCGGCGGCGAACACCAGGCGCAGCCGCTATGGCGCTACCCGGACCTCGGCCCGCACGTGCAGTATCTCGCCAATATCGTCAAGCGCACGCTGACTGAACAAATGCGCGAAGAGTCGCGCTATCTGCGCAGTCACGCGCGGGCTCGGCAGGCCGTCAAGGAAATCGTGGAGATGCCGGACCACCAAGCCGACCGCGTGCTCCGTTCGATCGAGCAAAACCAGGGGCAACTCAGCAACGTCCTGGCCAAGGAAATGCCGGTCCTGCAGCAAGCCGGCGTCTGGCCCGCCATCGTGGACGCAGTATCTTCGGCCTTTCGCGACGAGGAATCGACCGATCCCGCAGTCGTCGATCGCTATCGGCCGGAGCGGCCGGCGGGACAATAGTAAGCGCGCGACGTCACGACCACTCTTCCGGCGGCATCGCGCCGCCGTCGTCCTCCCAATGCGGCTCGGCCGCCCCTTCCCCGTGGCCCGTCGTGATCTTCCCGCCGCCGCGTTCGTTGCGCCGCCCACCGTCACGCGACGTCGCGGCACGTACCCGCGCCCGCGTGCGTGTCGGCGCCACGGTCCGCTGCTCGCCGCCGCGGCGCTCGCCGGTCGAAGCCGCATCCTTGGTCTGTCGCGCATTCGAAGCTGCGTTCATGGATCCTCTCCTGTGTGATTGATCGAAGCCGGTCGCCCGAACGCCGCAATTTCGGTGCCGCGCGCCGGGCAAGCGTCTTGCTTCCCGCGTTCGTACCGCAACCGTTGCCGGAGGCGACCATGCCGACAGACCACAGCGCACCGCCCGCGATGCGCCATCGCCTCGGCGAATGGATGGCCCGCGAGGAATCGCATATGGCCGCGTACCGCGAAAAAATTGCGAACCAGGCGCGCGCGCATGCCGGCGAACGGCTGCGCACGCCGGCCGTGCAGGCGCTCGCGCGGCTGTTCGACGACGACGCGGTGCTGCGCATGAGCCTCACCCGCGCAATCGACGAGGCGCTCGAATCGGGCCGCACGCTCGGCTACGCATCGAGCGGCGAACTGATGACGGTGATCGACCACCTGATGACCTACACGCCGCCGTTCAGCGAAACGAGCCTGATCGTATGCCCGTTGAACGCGTTCCTCGACTGGCCGATGTGCATGCCGTCGGGCCACGCGGTGTTTCGCGACGCGGCGGTCAACGCGCACCTGAAGGACGTGCTGAACGTGTGGTGCGACTTCCTCGGCGGCCCGCATTCGCGCACGCATCTCGACACGTCGGCGCCCGACGGCTGGTTCTGCGACGAAGCGCGCAAGCGCCTCGGGCTGTCGCAGTTCCAGTATCGGGAGGACCAGCCGCACTGGGGCTTCGACTCGTGGAGCGACTTCTTCACGCGCCGCTTTCGCGCGGGCGCGCGGCCGGTCGCGGCGCCGGACGACTCGCACGTGATCGTCAGCGCGTGCGAGGCCGCGCCGTATCACGCCGAATCGAACGTGAAGCTGCGCGACACGTTCTGGATCAAGGGCCAGCCGTACTCGCTGCGCGACATCTTCACGCCGGCGCGGCTGCCGCTCGCCGAACGCTTCGTCGGCGGCGACCTGTACCAGGCGTATCTGAGCGCATACAACTATCACCGCTGGCACGCGCCGGTGCGCGGCACCGTCACGCACGCCTACCGCGTCGACGGTACCTACTACTCGGTCGCCGAAGCGCAAGGCTCCGACCCGGCCGGGCTCAACGATTCGCAGGGCTACATGACGGCCGTGGCCGCACGCGCGGTGGTCGCGATCGAGAGCGACGATCCGGGAATCGGCACGGTGGCAGCCGTGTTCGTCGGGATGGGCGACGTGTCGTCGTGCGTGATCGAGGTCGTGCCGGGCCAGCGCGTCGACAAAGGGGACGAGATCGGCTATTTCCAGTACGGCGGCTCGACCTTCTGCTTGCTGTTCGAGCCCGACGTGATCGACCGCTTCCTGCAGGCGCCGCCGTTCGACGGCGATACGCCGGTCGTGCAGGTCAACGCGTCGGTCGCGATCGCGCGCTGAGCGACGCGCCGGGCCGCACTCGTCACGCGCCGCGTGTCACACGTCCGGGCCGTCGAAGCCACTGCCGCCGTGCCGCTGCATGCACTGCACGACCGTCAGCCCGTCGGCGGTGAGCGCGGGGCGGCTCGCGCCCGACGCGTCCGGACGCATCTCGATCAACTGTTGCTCGACCAGCGCGACGACGTCCTCGCGGTCGGTCTGGATCTGTTCCGGCGCGTGATGCGCGAGGAACAGGGCGGCAAATTCGTGGGCGGTCAGCATGCTTGTCTCCCCGTTGACGGCTTCGTACGATGCGGCGGCGGCATCGGGTCGGCGCGGGCGCGCACCGTGCGCCCGCAACAGGGAATACACGCAGGGAGCGTGCCAGCATGTGGGACGGCGCCGCGCCACGCGCGGCCGGCGCGCAGCGTGATGTGTCATTGCGGGCCGCGTGACGGCCGCGGCAAAGATTTCAACGGCGTGTAATGCGGCGCCACGGGGCGTGCGACGGGCAGCATGACGCGGAACCCGTGCTCGAGCAGCCTTGCGCGGCTCACGACTTCCGCGAGCGGGCCAGCCCGGCCCGCGCGGTATTGCCCGCCGCCTTGTCGCGCGCACGGAAATAGCCACTGTGCAGTTCCACACCGCCCTTGCCATCGGCGAGCACGTCCTTGCACGCTGCCTCGATGCGCGCGCGGCCGCGCTCGAACGCGTTGCGCAAGTCGTCTTCCAGCGCGGAGCGCGCACCGAAATGATCCTCGAGTGCTTCCACCGTGATCGCGCACGTCAGCGGCTTTCCGTCGACGTCGACGACGAAGCGCATCTGCAGCGTCGCGCCGTCGAACTCGGGCGGCGCATCGGTCAGCGTCACGTGGTGAACGGAATCGGCCGGCATCGCTCACGCTCCGTGCGACGCGAGGCACTGCACCAGCGCGCCGTTGAATGCGGGCAGGTCGTCGGGCATGCGGCTCGTGATCAGGTTGCCGTCGCGCACGACCTCCTGGTCGACCCACTTGCCACCCGCGTTGCGGATGTCGTCCCGCAGGCTCGGCCAGCTCGTCATCGTGCGGCCGTCCACCAGCCCGGAAGACACGAGCAGCCAGCCGCCGTGACAGATCGCCGCGATGGGCTTGCCCGCGCCGACGGCCGCGGTCACGAATTCGCGCGCGGCCGGCAGCATCCGGATCGTGTCGCCGTTGACGACGCCGCCCGGCAGCACGACCGCGTCGTAGTCGCCTTCGCGCGCATCGTCGAACGTGCGGTCGACCTTTACGCGCTCGCCCTTGTCGACGTGCCTGAACCCCTGGATCTCGCCGCGCTTCTGCGAAATCACGTCGACCTGCGCGCCTTCGGCCATCAATGCGCGCTGCGGTTCGACCAGCTCGGCTTCCTCGAAACCGTCGAGCGCGAGTATCGCTACCTTGCATTGGTCCAGCTTGCCGATCATGGAACGCTCCCTGTCCTGTTGCGGCACCCGTCGTGCCGTGTCCGTGGCGCAGCAAGCGGCGTGCCGTGCCCCTGCGGATTCGGGCAGTACGACCCCGTTTCGGTGGGGCGCGACCCGCAATCGGCGATCGACGGTGCGCGGGCGTGCCGCCTCGCGGCGTGCGCGGGCCGCGTCACATCGCGCCGCGCGGCATCTGCAAAGATTTCAACGGAATGTGTAACGCGTCCGCATTCAGCGGGATCGCCAGCGGCCTTCGTACGAGGTGCGCCCGGGCCGCCCCGCCGCGCTCACTGCAGGTGACGCGCCGCGTCGAGCATCGCGTCGGTCAATTCGACCGTCAGCGTCAAGTCGTCGGTCACGTCCGGCAGCGCGTCGAGCGTGGCCTGCACGCTCTCGTGCAGCATCGCGTGCACGCGCATGCGCGCGCCTTCGTCGAGGTCCGCGTAGCGCTCCATCGTGTCGCAGTCGAGCGCGAGCACGACCGAGTGCCGCGCGGTATCGGGCGGCGCATCGGGCGGGAGCGCCCACGCCGCCTGAAACATGATCCTGCCGGTCTCGACGTCGAGATGAACGGTCGTGTCGAGTTCGTCGGTATCGACATCGCTGTCCAGGTCGCTCGGGTCGAACGAGGTCCGGTCATTCGATTGCATGATGTCCTCCTGCGTGGTGGCGGCATGCCGGCCCCCGGCCCGCGTCCGCCATCGCGCCGCGCCGGCCGGGCCGGCGCGGCGCCGTGATCGTCAGTAACCGCTGGAGCCCGCGCTGCCGGTGCCGCCCGTGCCGGTGCCGCCCTGGCCCGCGCCCATGCCGCCCGTGCCGGCGCTGCCCATGCCGGCGCTGCCCATCCCGGTCGCGCCCGTCCCCGCGCTGCCGCCGCCGTTGGCGCCGCCCGTGCTGACGCTGCCGCCGGTACCGGCACCGCTCGGGCCGCCCGGCTTGGCGGGCACGTGCGGGCGGCCGTGCGAACGTGTGCCGCGCGGCTCCTGCATGCAAGTTGCCGGCGGCGGCGTGGCCGTGTTGCCATTCGACATGGCGCCGCCGGTGTCCTGTGCCGACGTATCGGGCGGCGACAGGATCGGCGCGCCGGTGCCCTCGCCCGGGCGCTGCGAATTCTGTGCCCACGCGGCCGGTGCGGCGGCGACTAGCGCGACGGCCGCGCACGCGACGATGCGGCACGCGGCAGATTTCGATTCGGATGCTGCGTTCATGAAATGTTCTCCCTCGATGGAACCGCTGTCGTGGAAATGCCTGCGCATACGATTCAGCAAGGCCCGTGCCGTCAACGATGCGCGGCACGCGGCTTGCGACGCCCACGACCAGTCATCCATCCCGATTCCGTACGGAGTCCTGCCATGCCTTCAGCTTCCCATCCGCACGGCAAACGCGCGACCCGCCGCGCGGGCCGTGCGCGCAGCAACGACCCGCATCACCGCAAGCGCTGGTCCGCCGGCGTCATGCAGAAAAGCGATGCGCTCGACCTCGAGCCCGAAATCTTCAAGTCCGACGATCCGGGCAAGATCGCGGCGTCTCTCAAGCGTTCGGCCGAACACAGCCGCCGCCGCAAGGCGTCGCCGTTTCAGTCGGCGATGTCGATGCTGAACTTCTACGTGAACCGCGCGGGCCGCAATCTGCCGAAAACACGCCGCGCGACGCTCGAACGCGCGAAGCGCAAACTGCGCGAGGCGTTCGGCCGCAAGCCGTGACGCCACGCGCCTGCTCCCTATCGACCTGCTCCGCTCGCCCGCATGCATGAAACGCAGTGGTATCTGATCGTCGGCGCGGTGCTGATGGGTATGGGCATCGCGACGTCGGCGCTGCGTCGTCTGCCGTGCAGCGCCGCGATGATCTATCTCGCGCTCGGCGTCGCGCTCGGCCCGTCCGGCGCCGGGCTCCTGCAGCTCGACATCGAGCGCGACGCGCAACTGCTGCGCGAGATCGTCGAGGTCGCGCTGCTGGTGTCGCTGTTCGCGATCGGGCTGCGGCTGCGCGTGCCGCTGTCCGACACACTGTGGCTCGTGCCGTGCCGGCTCGGCCTGCTCGCAATGATCGCCACGGTGCCGCTGCTCGCCGGCTGCGCGGTGCTGACGCTCGGGCTCGGCTGGGGCCCCGCGCTGCTGCTCGCGGCAATCCTCGCGCCGACCGACCCGGTGCTCGCGCACGACGTGCAGGTGCACGATCCGGGCGATCGCGACCTGGTGCGCTTCGCGCTGTCCGGCGAAGGCGGGATGAACGACGGGATCGCGCTGCCGTTCGCACTCGCCGGCCTCGCGCTGTGCGGCGCGCCCGACACGCCGCACGCGCGGCCCGCGCTGTCGGGCTCGTTCGCGCTCGCCGCGCTGTGGGGCATCGCGGGCGCGGCCGTGATCGGCGGCGTGCTCGGCGCGGCCACCACCAAGGCGATCGGCTGGCTGCGCACCCGCTATGCGCAGGCGCTCGGCTTCGAAAGCTTCTTCGCGCTCGCGCTGATTGTGCTGTCGTTCGGCGCCGCGCAACTCGCGCATGCGTTCGGCTTCATCGCGACGTTCGCCGCGGGCGTCGCGATGCGCCGCGTCGAGCATCGCGCGAGCGGCGACCGCCGGCCGCGCGAAGTGATCGGCCGGATCGATTCGGAAGACGTGGTCGCCACCGAGAAACATCCGGAAAAAGTCCACGCGTTCATGGCCGAATCGGTGCTCGATTTCACGATCGAGCTCGAACGGATCGCGGAAGCGCTCGTGATGACGATGATCGGCAGCGTGCTCGGCACGCTGTCGGCGCCGCTCGTCACGTGGGGCGCGGTTGGGCTGGCCGTCGCACTGTTCGTCGCCGTGCGGCCGCTCGCGGTGCTGCTGACGCTCACCGGCTCGCGCGCAACGCATGCACAGCGGCGGCTGATGGCCTGGTTCGGGATACGCGGGATCGGCTCGTTCTACTACCTGCTGTTCGCGCTTGAACATGGGCCGTCCAGCGCGGTGCGGCCGCTCGCGGCACCGGTGCTCGCCGTCGTGTCGGCATCGGTGATCGCGCACGGCATATCCGCAACGCCGCTGATGGACTGGTATTACCGGCTGCAGCACCGGCGCTGACCGTCACGACGTGCCGAGCCGCGCGCGCATCTGCGCGGTGATCCGCTGGCGCGTGTCGTCATAGCCATCCCACGGATCGCGCTCGAGCCGGTCGAGGCGCTCGTGCAGCGTGTCGATCGTCCATTGCGCGCCGCCTGTCGTGTCGGGCACCTCGTCCCAGCGCAGCGGCACCGATACGCCCATCCCGGGCCGCGCGCGCGCCGAATACGCGGCGATCGTGCTCGCGCCGCGGCCGTTGCGCAGGTAGTCGATGAAGATCCTGCCGCGCCGGTGCTTCGGCCCCATCGTCGCGGTGAAGCGATCGGGCAACGCACCGGCGACATGCTGCGCGACCGCGCGCGAGAAGTCCTTCACGTCGTCCCATCCCATGTGCCGCGTGATCGGCACGACGACATGCAGCCCCTTGCCGCCGCTCGTCTTGCAGAACGATGCGAGACCCAATTCGTCGAGCAGCCCGCGCACGAGCTGCGCGGCCTCGATCATCGCGCGCCACGGCAGCGCCGGATCGGGATCGAGGTCGAACACGATGCGGTCCGGCCGCTCGATGTTCGACGCGTGCGCGTTCCAGGTATGCAGTTCGATCGTGCCCATCTGCGCGGCGCCGAGCAGCGCGTCGACGCTGTCGAGCGACAGCAGCGGGCCGTGGCCCGGGTCGAGCCCCTCGTGTTGCGTGACGAACGGGATCTCGCGGCGCTCCGCGTGCTTCTGAAAGAACAGCTCGCCCGCGATGTCGCCGGGCGCGCGCACGAGCGACACGGGCCGCCCCTTCAGGTCCGGCAGCAGCCACGGCGCCACCCATTGCCAGAAATGCGCGAGATCGATCTTGCGCGTGCCGCTATGCGGATCGAGCACGCGATCGGGATGCGTAATGCGCACGCGGCCGAGCGTGTCGGAGCCGGTATCGTCGGCTGCGGCGCGCGTGGACGCGGGTGAACGTGCACGGTGCTTGCGGTCGCCCGAATCGCGATCGGCTTGCGGCGCGTGCTTGCGCTTGTCGTCTTGCACGGTTTGACGTGGGTCCATCGCCACCTCCGTTTCCGTATGCTTCGGCACTTCGCGGACGATCTGCGCCGCCGGCTTGTCCTCGCGCAGCGCGATGAACGCGGCCTGGCGCACGATGCCGTCGCCGGTCCATTCCGCGAATTCGCATTCGGCGACGAGCGTCGGCTCGATCCAGTGCACGCGCGTACGCGTGCGTTCGCGCGGCGGCGGCTCGAACGGCGGCGTGTCGCGCGCGTGCTTGCGCAGGATTGCCGAGAGCCGGTCGAGCATCCGCGTGTCGAAGCCGGTGCCGACGCGGCCGACGTAGCGCAGCGGCATCGGCCCGCGCCTGCGCCTGCCGTCCGGCGCCGGTTCGTGCACGCCGAGCAGCAGTGCGCCGAAGCCGTGCCGGCTGCCGGACGGCTCGGTATAGCCGCCGATCACGAACTCCTGCCGACGCCGGCATTTGAGCTTGATCCAAGCGGGCGAGCGGCCGGCCCGATAGCGCGCGTCCGCGCGCTTGCCGATCAGCCCTTCGAGGCCGGTGTCGCATGCGCTCGCGATCAGCGATGCGACATCGTCGCCGAGATCGGGCGAAAAGCGCAGCCGCGCGGGATCGCTGTCGGCGAGCAGCGGTTCGAGCAACGCGCGGCGCGCGGTGAGCGGTGCGTCGCGCAGGTCGTAACCGTCGAGACAGGGCAAGTCGAACACGAACAATGTGACCGCATCCGAATGCCCCGCGCCGAGCGCGTTCTGCAGCGCCTGGAAATCGGGAAGACCGTTCTCGCCGAGCACGACGGCCTCGCCGTCGAGCCACGCGTCGTCGACGTCGAGCGCCGCGAGCGCGTCGCGTTGCGCGCGCAGTTTCGCCGTCCAGTCGCGGCCTTCGCGTGTCGTCAGCTTCACGTGCCGGCGCGTGCCCTTTCCCGAAATGCGCGCGAGGATCCGGTAGCCGTCGAACTTCAGTTCGTAGCGCCAGTCGCCCTGCGTCGGCGGACCGTCGACCAGCGTCGCGAGCTGCGGTGCGACGCGTTCGGGCAGCGGTGCGCGCAGAGCATCTTCGATATCGGAAGGATCGGCGGGTGGGTGGGCGTGGGCGTGGTGTCGGGCGGCGCGTTTGCCGAGTTTGCCGAGTTTGCCGAGTTTGCCGAGTTTGCCGAGTTTGCCGAGTTTGCCGAGTTTGCCGAGTTTGCCGAGTTTGCCGAGTTTGCCGAGTTCGGCGCGTTCGGCGCGTTCGGCGCGTTCGGCATGTTCGTCGCGTTCGTCGGCCTTGGCGCCCCGGCCACGCTGCAATCGGCGCACACGCGTCGAACCACCATCGGCATCCGCCCGCGATGCCGATGCCGATGCCGACGCCGACGCCGACGCCGCACCATCATGCACGCTCCCCGGCCGCTCGCCGACGACGTCGAATTCATCCGCGCCGCGCGCGTCGTCGTCGCGCTCCTTGATCAGCAGCCACTGGTCCTGCCGCCCCTGCTGGCGCCCGCTGCGCACGAGCGCCCAGCCGCCGTGCAGCTTTTCGCCATCGAGCCGGAACGTCAGCTTGCCCGCACGGTAGCCAGCGCGCGCCTGCGCGAGGCCGCCGTCGGGCGTCCACGTGCCTTCGTCCCACACGACGACCGCCCCCGCGCCGTAATGCCCGGCCGGAATCTCGCCTTCGAACGATGCATATTCGAGCGGATGGTCCTCGACATGCACGGCGAGGCGTTTCACCGACGGATCGAAGCTCGGCCCCTTCGGCACGGCCCACGACTTCAGCGTGCCGTCGAGTTCGAGCCGGAAGTCATAATGCAGGCGCCGCGCATGATGCTCCTGGATCACGAAGCGCAGCGGATGACGGGAGCGCGAAGCCGATCGCGCGTCGGGCTTCGCGTTGGCCTTCGCGTCTGCCTTCGCACGCCGGCGTCCATGCGCGCCTTCGGGCTCCGGCGTCGCACCGAAGTGGCGTTTGCGGCGATACGGATCGAGCTTGCCGGCCATCGCGTCACCTCGTATCGGGCGGCATCATGCGGCGTGCTTGCGACGCGCAGCGGTTTTCTTCTCCGCATGCCCGCCTGTCGCAGCGCGTTTCGCGGCAGGCCGTTTCGCCGCGGCCTTCGTGGCCGCGCCCTTCGACGCCGCCCTCGACTCTCCCTTCGCAGCCGGCTTGCGTCGCCCGCCGCCGCGCGACGGTGAAGACGAAGCGTCCGCGTCCACATCGCTCTCGTCGTCCGCATCGCGCAGGTCCGCCGCATGCGCGCCGCCGCCCCCCTTCAGGCTGCGCTTCAGCAGCTCGGTCAGGTCGACCACGTTGGCCGCCGCGCGCCCCGTCTGCGGCGGACGCGCCTCGATTTCCTCGATCTTGCCCGCGCGCACCTTGCGCTCGACCAGCTCGAGGATGTCGTCGCGAAACGTGTCGTGATACTCGTCGGGCGTCCATTTGCCCGACATGTCGTCGATCAGCTTCTTCGCCATGCCGAGTTCACGCGCGGTCACGCCCGCGCGCTTCGCATCGTCGGCCGGCACCGACAGCTCGTCGAGCGGCCGCAACTCTTCCTCCCAGCGCAGCGTGTCGAGCGCAAGCAGCGGCCCGACCGGAATCAGCGCGCCGAGATGCTGGCGGTCGCGCATCACGACGAGCGCGATGCCGATCTTGCCGCTGTCCTGCAGCGCGTCGCGCAACAGCGCATAGACCTTCTCGCCCTTGCGGTCCGGCACGAGGTAGTACGGCGTGTCGAGATACAGGAACGACACCGCGTCCTCGTCGACGAAGGTCAGGATGTCGACGGTCTGCGTCGACTCGGGATTCGCCGCGCGGATTTCCTCGTCGGTCAGCACGACGTAGCGCTCCTTCTCGTACTCGTAGCCGCGCACGATATCCTCGCGCGTGACTTCCTTGCCGGTGCGCTTGTTGATCTGCCGGTAGCCGACCGGATCCATCGAGCGCTTGTCGAGCAGCCGGAACGACGGCTTCACGGTGCGCGTCGCCGGGAACAGCTGCACGGGCACGTGAACGAGCCCGAAGCTGATCGCGCCTTTCCATATCATCCGCGATGCCATGCCTGTCCTCCTTTGCTGCGTGCGTGCCGCCCGGCCAGTGTGGCGGGCGCCCGTGCGTCATTACGCGGGTCGCGCCGCCGCCAGCCGTTCACGTGCCCGCACGCGATGTCGGCCTATGTCGTGCGGGCACGTGCGGCGCACCGCGTCGGGATCGGTCGCGTGCCCGACCCGTTCGGGAATCCGTTCGGGAATCCACTCGGCATCCACTCGGCAATCCGCTCGTGATCTAGGTGCGCGATCTTCTCGCGCACGATGAAGTCTTCGAGCAGCGACGTGCCACGCGCACCGGCGCGCCGCATGTTCTGGTTGCCGGCAACGCGCACGCCCTGGTTGGTGCGCAGCGCCTCCCTGTAGGGCCGCACGCGATTCTCGTCGACCCGGCGCGACTTCGAACGGTCGGCTTGCTGCGGGCCGGGCGGCGGAGTGGCGGATGGAGGGGGATTCGTCATGCGCGCGTCCTCGTATCGGTTCGATAAAGGGCGACGGCACGTGCGACCGCGTTGCGGCGCACACGGGGCCGTCGCGGGAAACGGACGAGTCGCGCGGCGCGTGCCGCCACGGACCGGCCGCGATGTCGCTGCAGGCGGCGGCGGCTGCGTCAGGGCGCGCGCAACGCGCGATCGAGTTCGGCGCGCGTCACGTCGAGCGCGACGCTGCATTCGATCTCGGCGTCCTCGACGCGCGGCTTCTGTTCGTCCACCGCGCGCCGTGCGAGGTCGCACAGCAGGGTACGCACGCGCAGCCGATCGGCCGCGCCGAGCGATGCATAGCGTGTGAGCACGTCCGGATCGAAGTGCAGGTCGACCACGCAGCGCCATTGACGCGCGCTTTCGTCGGCTGGCACACGCACCCACGACACCTGAATCGTCAGCCGACCCGATGCGTCGTCCGCATGCACGACGAGGGTCGACTGCGACGGAAATCCGTTCGCGAGCGCATTTTCGAGTTCCGCGATGCGCTGCGAACGGTCGGGCGTGACCGTCATCGTCGCACGACGCCCAGCAGCAGCGTGACCAGGAAGATCACGACGAAGATGTAGAACAGAATCTTCGCGATCTCGGCCGCGCCCGCCGCGATGCCACCGAAGCCGAACACGGCGGCGATGATCGCGATGATGAAGAAGATGATGGCATATCGAAGCATGAATTCCTCCCGAGTCCTGGAGAACCGCGATCGTCGACGCGCGTCGACGCCGATCAAGCATCGTGCTTGTGCTTGGGTTTGCCGTGGGTCGGCGTCGAAGCCATTTTCTCGAGCGCCTTCTCGGTCATCGATTTGGCCATCGACTTCGAAGGCGGCTTCAGATCCTTCATTTTGGTTTCACCGCGTTTGGCCGACAGGGCGGCCCCTGCGGCGCGCTGCTGTGCCTGGGACTTGGCTGGCATGACGTTCCTCCTCTCGGTGGCGCGCGCGACGGCCGCGGCATGCGGGCCGCGCGCGGTTCGGACGGTATCGTCATGCGGCGTCGCGCCGGCGCAGTTCGGCCGGCGGAATCTTCATCGCCTGGCGATACTTGGTCACCGTACGACGCGCAAGAAGGATGCCGCGGCCCGCGAGGTTCTGCGCGAGCGCGACGTCGGACAGCGGCTCGGTGTGGCGCTCGGCCGCGATCATGTCGCGGATCAGCACCTTCGCGGCCGCAGCCGAACACACGCCCTTGCCTGCCGCCTCGAGCTTGCGCGGGAAGAAATGCTTGAACTCGAACGTGCCATGCGGCGTGGCCATGTACTTGTTGCCCGTCGCGCGCGACACGGTCGATTCGTGCAGGTCGAGCTCTTCCGCGATGTCGCGCAGCACGAGCGGCTTCATCGCGATCTCGCCGTAGCGGAAGAAATCGCGCTGCCGCGCGACGATGCATTCGCCGACGCGCTGGATCGTGTCGAAGCGCTTCTGCACGTTGCGGATCAGCCAGCGCGCTTCCTGCAGTTGCTGGCCGAGCGGCGAATCGCGCTCGCCGCTCGACTGCGCGAACAGCGTCGCATAGCGTTCGTGCAGCCGCGCACGCGGCAGCACCGCCGGGTTGATCGTCACGATCCATTCGTCGCGCACCTGGCGCACGATCACGTCGGGCACCACGTAGTCACCGCGCGTGCTCCCGTAGTGGTTGCCCGGGCGCGGATCGAGCCCGCGTACCAGCGCGCACGCGGCATGCATCGTCGGCTGGCTGCAGCCGACGCGCCGCTGGATCTCCGCCGTCTCGCGCCGCGCGAGCCGTTCGAGATGCTCGCGCGCGATCGCCTTCGCTTCCGCGAGCGCCGGCGTGCCGGCCGGAATCGCGTCGAGCTGCAGCACCAGGCATTCGGACAGCGAGCGCGCCGCGATGCCCGGGCGATCGAGCATCTGCACGAGCCGCAGCGCGACCGCGAGATCCTGTTCCGACAGCAGCAGCGCCGGATCGGCCGCGACGAGCAGCTCGGCCAGCTCCTGACGCAGGTAGCCGTCTTCGTCGAGCGCGTCGATCACGATGCGCGCGGCCTCGCGGTCGCGCCGGTTCAGCGGATAGAGCCGCAGCGCGTCGTGCAGCTGCTGGTGCAGCGACGGCTCCGCCGCCATCCATTCGCCGGGCGACAGGTCGCCCCCGTCGTCGGCCTGGCGGCCCGTGCCGCGCGGCGCCGGCGCGGCCGTGTACGACACCTCGCCGTCCGGCGGACGCACCTCCTCGCGCTCGGGCGCGGGCTCCGGCGCCGCGGCTTCGGCCGGGTGTTCGGGCGCGTCGGCGGTGGCTTCGTCGTCGCCCTGGCCATCTTCGAGAAATGGATTCGAGTCGAGCGCCTGCCGCAATTCCTGCTGGAATTCGAGCGAAGACAACTGCAGCAGGCGAAGCGACTGCTGAAGCCTCGGCGTGAGTGCCAGATGCTGTCGCATCTGGAGCGCAAGCGTGACTGACATCGATGCCCTCCTGACGGTATGCGCAATTCGTGTGTCGGAATCCATGCAGCTTCCATGCCAGCGGGGCAAATCGCCGTCCGGCGCGGTTCTCGCGGGTTCGTACCCCGTCGCGTCGCGCCGTCGGAACCGCTTTTTTACAAGCGGCGGGAAGTTCGGGGCACGGAATTCGCGCAGAGCCGCACGCGGGCGCCCCGGGGCCGCGGCACATTGCCGTCGCGCAGGCGAACTGTTCGAGCGGGCTCGCCATCGCGCTCCTGCGCGCGCATCACGCCGCGCGGCGCGTGATGCGCGCGCTGCGTCCCGTCAGTACAGCGTCGGCGGCGGCGTGCCTGGCATCTGCTGGCCACTCTGCATGCCGTTCGGTCCCGGCGGCGGCACGTCGGCCGCTTCGCCGCCGGTCGCGCCCGGAGGCATCGTGTTGTGCGGCGACGGACGCGTGTCGTAGCGCGTATTCGCGTCCGGCATCGTCGTGGTCGGCGACGCGCCATGGCCGTCGGGCGGCGCCGGCGGCGCGCCGCGCGTGCCGTAGGTGGCCTGCGGTTGCGTGCATGCGCCCAGCGCGCACACGGCGGCGAACGCACAGGTGCCCACGCGTATCGTCTGGATCAGTTTCATCGGAATCCTCCGTGGAATCGGCGGCACCTGCGCCGGCCGTGGCGGCACGGCTCAGAGCCGGTTGAAATGAAAATTGCCCGCATACGCGGTCGATGCGCGGCGCGCCATCATCGTGTCGAACTCGGCCGCGACGCGCGTCAATGCGCCGCGTTGCCGCTCGACATCGGCCTGTTCGAGCGCCGCGAACGCGTCAGCGTCGAAGGTGACGGTCAGCGACGCCGGATGGCCGTCGACGCGAAAGCCGAAATGCAGTGCGCCGGCCGGCTGCTCCTCGACGTGGAACGGCATCGCGCGCGCCTCGAAATGGCGGCCGAGCGTTTCGGCCACATCGCGCAACATGCCGGGTTTCACGCTGATGCTCATCGTGGGCCCTCCGTGGATCGGGTGAACGCCACTGGCGGAATGCCCGTCGGCGGCACGTGGATCGGCAGTTCCCGCGTCGGCGGCTCACGTTCCGGCGGCGGCGACTCCGGCGGGTCGCCCTCCGGGTCGTGATACGGTTCCGGCGTGCCAGGCGGCAAATCGTCCGGCACGCGCGGCTCGGGGTCCGGGTTGACGTCGGGCACCGGCGGCTCGAGCCGGTGCAGCGACTGGGTGCGGTGCGGGTTCATGGGCATGCGATCGTTGCGGTGTCCTCACGGGATCGGATCAGTTACGCGGCGTGCCTGCGCCGCTCGATGATCTACCGAACACATGGGCCGCAAGGTGCGTGCCGTCCGTGTACGGCGCCGTCGCGCGCTGGCGCACATGCCGAAGCGCGGTGCACCGTGCCTTCGCTACACCGCGCGCTGCAATTCTTTCAAGGGCATCGCGCTACGCTTCGTACGCGGCCATCACGAGCCATAGCTCGTGGTCGTCGTCGCGCACGCGCGCGGCGAGCGCATACGGATCGGCCGGCTCGCACGCGCGCTGCAGCGCGAACCGCGCCGGCTCGGTCGAGCCGAACGTCTCATCGAGCGGCCGCACATCGGCTTTGCCTTCGAACATCCGACGATCGGGCCGGTAGATCAGCGGCTCCTGTTTCCATGCGCTGAAATGGCTCTTCACCGAGTCGAACCCGCCGCCGCATACGTTGACTTCGTAGCGCACCCCAGGTCGCCGTTTTGGAATCGTCATCGTGCCTCCCGCTTGATCTGCGTGTGTGTGCGGCGCGCTGCGCCGCGCGTTGTCGTGTCGTCACCCGCCGCAGCGGCAAGTCGCGTGCCGCCTGAACGCAGCGGGCATGGCCGTTGCGTGATCAGCGCGTCATCGTCACCGACACGGAGGCTTGCCATGAAGGATTCGACCCGGTCCGGCCGCGACGCGCCGGCGCACGAACGGCATCCCGACCCGTCATCGCCGCTGAAGCAGCAGGACCAGACGAAGACGCGCCACTCGGAGCGTCATATCGACAAGCAGCTCGAGGACACGTTCCCCGCAAGCGATCCGCCCGCCACCGGCGGCGTCACGCGCATCGAGCCCGACACGCCCCCGGGCACGCACGACGACGGCCCGTGGCAGGACCCGGCCAGGCGCCGCGACGAATGACGTCGCGCTCGACAGACACCCCGTGCCGAACGGCACGCCGCTTGCTGAACCGGACGGCCCCGCTTCAACCCGCAAGGAGGATTTCATGCATCGCGTCAACGAAATCATGTCGCAGGACGTCGTGCACATCGCGCCCACCGACTCGATCCGTCATGCAGCGCAACTGATGGAGCGCTACGACATCGGCGCGCTGCCCGTGTGCGACAACAACCGGCTGATCGGCATGGTCACGGACCGCGACCTCGCGGTGCGCGCGATCTCGGCCGGCAAGTCGCCGGAAACGCGGATCCACGAAGTCGCGTCGGCTCCGATCGAATGGTGTTTCGAGGACGATTTGCTGGACGAGATCCAGCACTACATGGCCGACGCGCAACTGCGCCGCCTGCCCGTCGTCGATCACGACAAGCGCCTCGTCGGCATGCTGTCGCTCGCGGACATCGCGACGCGCACGGCCGGCCCCGCGCGCGACGACGTCGCGAACACGCTCGAGGGCGTATCGCAACCGAAGCGGACGTGACGGGGCGATCCTCGCCCCGCCCCGACCACCCGCGCGACCCGCAGGGCCCATCCCGAGCACGGTCGCGCTCCATGCAGCCTGGAGGACAACCATGCAGACTCCCGATCAAGGACGGACCCGCATCATCGGCAAGGGCGCCGCGACGGCAGCGGGCCCCGGCCCCGACGTGATGGCAGCCGACACGCTTGAAGGCGACAAGGTCTATACGACCGATGGCGACGACGTCGGCAAGATCAAGGACATCATGCTCGACGTGCGCTCGGGCCGCGTCGCGTACGCCGTGCTGTCGAGCGGCGGCCTGCTCGGCATCGGCGACAAACTGCTCGCGATCCCATGGAGCGCGCTCACGCTCGATACCGAACGCAAGTGTTTCCTGCTGTCGGTGTCGTCCGAGCGGATCAAGAACGCCCCCGGCTTCGACAAGGATCACTGGCCGGCGATGGCCGACCCGCAATGGGCCGAGCCGCTGCACGAGTACTACGGCAGCGCGCCGTACTGGAGCGCGGGCGACGAGCTCGGGCTGACCGATCCGACCGAGGAATTGAACGATCCGCGCACGCGCGGGCATCATTGACCGGTCACGATTTGGTTTGGCTGTGGTTTAGCCGACGGGCCCCGCGGATGCGGGGCTTTTTTTGGGGCAGATTGCCGATCTACACGATCAGCCGTCCGCCTCGCGCAGATACCACGTCACCGCCCCTTGCCGGGTTGTTTCTGGCCCCGGCATCGGTTCGCCTTCCTTCAGCCGCTCCGTGCGCTTCAGGAACGGGCTAAACCAATCTCCGTCACGCGGGCACGGCTGGCCCGGATAGGCTCGCAGCACCCTTCCACCCGACGGCTGCGGTGCCTGCGGGGGCGGGGAAATGGCGGGTTCATCCATCGCTGGCCCAGACGGGAATGCAATCGGTTCAACCGGGCGCGGCGGCCAGATACCCGGTGCGTCGAACCGGCGCAGCCACTCGTTCGACGACATCTCGTCGAATCGAACTTCACCCACGATCGAGCCCATATGCAAGCAACGCAATTCGGGCACGCGTATTGGCTTCAAGAGCCGGTTCGCGGCCACATAGGCGGCCGGCTGCGGATCGCGCTCCGTCCAACCCAGCGACGGCCATTCGCCCGCCTTCACCATCACGCCGTTTGCGTAATCGATCAGCGATAGTCCGTTCGCCGCCTCGTCTTGGACTGCCCGTTCCAGCGCTTCCCGGCCGCCCAGTTTCTCTAGCCAGCTTCGGTGCAGGATCGTGTACCAGTTCACGCTCTTGATGCCTTCACGCAGTTCGTCGTGGGCCAGTGGATCACCGACGTCAAACCCTAGAAACTGCTCGGCTTGCTCAAATTCGAGATTCTCATAACGGTGGAACTCGTCGCATTGCTGAAAGCCCAGTCCGGCGTGACCATGTAACACGGGCAGCCGCATCGCCAATTCCGCCAGTAGCTTCTCGAAGGCCGCCCGGCCGTCGCCGCGCAGCACTTCGACGGGCAAATAGATTTGGAGGTAAGAAAGGTCTTTCCACGCCTCTTCCTTCAGGCTCATCTGCGAAAATCCTCGCATGCCCCAATCGCCGACGAAGTCATAACCCTGCCCCGACGACCACGTGAATTGGACAACATGGGTAGGTGGTTGCGTGCGCACTGATTCCGCAAATGCCGAAAAGCGCTCGGGCGTGTATTTGCCCCTCTTGCGCGGATGCTCCCAATAGCCCCAATGCAACCGCCGCCCCATGATTTCTTCTAGCCGCCGCATCACCCCGGCCAGCTCCGACCGGTTCGCTTGCGCATACGACTTCAGCAGGTAGAACACGATCACCAGCCCACCCTGCAACACGACCTTGTCCGGATCGTCCTCAGATCCATAAGTGAAGTGCCACTTCGCCGCGTCCCATTCCTCAAAGAATTCCATGTTTCCTCTCCTCTTAATCCGACAGATACAGCACGCGCACCGTCAGGTTGTGGTTCAGCATGTCCAGCATCCGCAGCGCGTCCTGCGTCATCCTTGGGGCCATGTTGTCGCTTGTTGGCGGCGTCTGTGCCGCTGCGTTATAGATCGCGGCATTGGCTGCCGCCGCCGTCACGGCAACCTTCCCGATCGGGAAACGCGCCAGTGTCTGCGCTCCGTGTCCAACCAATTCCACCGCACCGCCCAGTTCACCCGCAGCGCCGGCAAGCGCACCGGCTCCCGCAAGCGTCGCGCCGGCCGCCGCGCCCGCCAGCGGCGCACCGAGAATCAGCGTCAGTTGTTCCCGCAAGCGTCGCCGCTCCGCCTCCTCGCGTGCGGCCCCCTGCGAATCGTAGCTGCGCAACTCCGCCAGATATCGATGGTCATCAATCCGGCGGGCACCGTTCCCGAATACCCGCCGCACCGCCTGCTGCTCGGCCTCCATGTCTTGCAACAGCATGGCCGACTGAGGCAATTGCGCATGAAACTCTTTGAGCCGCTCCGGCGAGGTCACACCGCCCTCGACCGTGCGAAACACCGGCTCCGCGTTACGCGCCTTATCCAGCCATTCTCGCCGTCGGCGCGGCGTCTTGCAGACCTTCGTTTCCAGTAGCCGAAATTTATTCCGATTGTTGTTCACAATCTTGTAGTAATCTCGCGTCTGCTCCGGCGTCAACGCGTCCCCCTCGAACTTGATTTCGATCAGGTAAGCAATGTTGTCGGCAGCAAACCGGGATGATCCCGTGCGCCCCTTGTAGTCATGCAAACTAATCACGTCAGGAATGCGAAGCAACCCCGGTATCTTCGGCCGATCCATCGCCGTCCAGTCCCACCCCGTATCGGCGGAGCGCACCAGCCGATATGCTTCGCGTACCTCATCAGGCGACAGGTTGTCCTCCAGATACGCAGTCGTCACCAGCGGCTCCGCCAAACCGATCTGCACCCACGGCAACGTGCCCGCATCGATGCCCGCCTGGAACGCCACGCGCCGCCGGATGATCTCGTAGCGCGATAGCGGCATGGTTGACGGCCGGAACGGCTCGCTGCGGCTCATGATGGCCTCGGGCGGCCGCCCACCGGCAGGCAGCATGTCGAAGCCGACCTCACCCCAATACGGCCATTGCCAGCGGCTTCCTTTGCTGTCGTAGTGCACCCAGCGCGACACCTGCCGCTGGCACAGCGCACGCCCCCGTGCATCGCGCATCGGGAACCGTTCCGCGAAGCCCGCTTTCTGGCACAGATACCAAAGGTCCATCGGGTTCTCGACGGGCAACACCGTGCCGGCTGCGTCCGGCCGCTTCGTCTGGCTACCCTTGCCGGGTTTCGGCACGTTCGGCGCTTGCTTGCGGGGCGGAGGGGTTGTATTTGTCATGATTGGCTCGCTCCCGTTTCACTGATGCGCGCAAAATCCAGCTTGTATTCCGCTTCGTCGTCCCAATACCGCGCCCGCACAAAATCCGCCGCGTCAGCGGGCAGCGCCTCGCAATGCACGGGCGCAGTCGATTCCGCATAGGCCGTCACGGTATGTCCCTGCGCATTGGTGCGCCCCGCGACCACACGACCATCCGGATGCGTCAATTGATAAGCGCAGTCGGGCAGCGCCTTGCCCGCTCGATCCCGGAGGGTGTAGAACTCTTCGAAATCCGCACCGGGCATCCCCGGAAACGGCTTCGCGACCGACTCCGGGCCGAACGTTTGATGACTGCCTGCATAGACCGTGTGCTCGCCGGCCGTCCGGACCATGTAACCCTGATCGCTGATGCGAACCTCCGTACTGCCGGCGTGCAGCACGATTTCCTCTGCCGCATGCAGGTGGATACTGTCAGTCATGCTTGTGATATGGATTGCCCTCTTGGCGGTCACGTCCATACCATCGGTCTGCGCCTCGATCCGTACTTTCCCCGCTGCGGCGACGAGCGCCATGCCCGCCTTGTGCACGAACAGAGAGAACGCATTCGACACGCTCGCGAACAGCGAACGCCCCACGGCAATCCCGACATGCCGGCCGCTCGTGACCGCCACATCCTCTCCGCTCGCGATATGGGCGCTACGCTCGGCCGCGAAACTGATCCCCGCCGGCCCGGCCATCACAATGTCCGGTTCCGTCAGCTCCGGGAAGTCATCCGCGCCGCCGGACGGTGTTCCCCGAATCGCATCGTTGCGCGCCTTGATCGCACGGGTGACATCGCTCTGGTCCGTGCCACGTTGCTGTGCGTCGTGCTGTTGCGCCAAATTCGTCAGGCTTTCCTGCAGTTCGCGCGCCTGCGTCAGCCGGCCTACAGCCTCTTTGGCGTCCTTCGCGTGGCCAGGACCGCCCGGTTGACCGTCCGTCGACACGAACAAACCCTTCAACGCTCGCACCACGCCCCAATCGTCGGTGCGAAGGTCGAAGCCTTTGCCGCGTGCATCCNCGCGCCTTGATCGCACGGGTGACATCGCTCTGGTCCGTGCCACGTTGCTGTGCGTCGTGCTGTTGCGCCAAATTCGTCAGGCTTTCCTGCAGTTCGCGCGCCTGCGTCAGCCGGCCTACAGCCTCTTTGGCGTCCTTCGCGTGGCCAGGACCGCCCGGTTGACCGTCCGTCGACACGAACAAACCCTTCAACGCTCGCACCACGCCCCAATCGTCGGTGCGAAGGTCGAAGCCTTTGCCGCGTGCATCCGCACGCCCCTTTTTTCGCGTAATGCGCCGGATGTTGCCGAGACTGAGTTGCGACGTACCGGCATCGCTCGCAATCTGCGTCTGGATTTGTTCCCGCGTATCGTCGATCGCGAGATGGCCGGATGCAGTGCCGTGAAGCTCCTTGCCGCGCAGCACCGACAGCGCATGATTGTGCGGCAGGTCCAGCACGGGCTGGCGGAACGCGTTGACGGCACTGCCGATAATCACCGGCAAATCCGGGTCGCCGTAGTAATGCGACACGGCCACTTCATGGCCGATACGCGGCAGGAACGTCGNGCCCATGTCNACGCCTTGCCACGGCGACAGCACGCGCAGCCAGATACCCGAATGCTCGTCGTGCCGGCCCTGCCGATCCCATTGAAACTGCACCTTGACCCGGCCGTATTGGTCGGTCCAGATTTCCTGTTCGGCGGGACCGACGACAATGGCCTTCTCCGGCCCGCTCATGACGGGCTTGCGGACGCTGCGTTCCAGGCGGAACGGCTCGTTCGTCGGCAACAGTTCGAACTGCGCATCGACGCGATACGTCTGCGCGCCGCCGGTCCGCCCCGTGACCTCCTCAATGTCAAGCGCACACGACACAACGAGGTATTCGCGATTCGCCGCCTGCTGCGGATAGCCGGTCAACGTAAAGGTGTATCCGACCGTCAGGCCAC
>NZ_LKPJ01000013.1 GCF_001443045.1 Burkholderia ambifaria
CAGCATTTCAAGCTGACGATGCTGGCGAGCAATCTGACTCGAATGGCGCGAATGCTGACGGTGGTGCCGCAAGGAGCGGTGCAATGAGCTGCCCAAGCGCGGCCGTCGCACGGCAACGCGTCGGCTGGACCGCTCGCGAACGGTCCAGCGTCGGCGATTCGTTGGCAACTCGGCAGCCAAGCGCATACGAAATCCTTTTAAACAGCGCCCCGGTCATCAAAGCGAGGCGCTTTTCAACAGCCTGCTAGGCCCGATACACCTCGATCCGGTTGCGGCCGCGTTCCTTCGCCACGTACAGCGCCTTGTCGGCGCGCGACAGCGACTGGTACGCACCAAAGTCCGACGTCCGCATTGCGTCGATACCGATGCTGACGGTCAGCGCGAGCAGTTGATCCTCGTGCACGAGCCGCGTGTCGGCCGCGCGCTGCTGCACGCGCTGTGCAAGCGCGCACGCCGCGTCGATCCCGGCGTGCGGCAGCACGATCGCGAACTCCTCGCCGCCGACGCGGCCGACGATGCCGTCGGGCCCGATCTCCGCGAGCAGCAGCCGCGCGAAATGACGCAGCGCGCGGTCGCCGAGCGGATGGCCCCAGCGGTCGTTCAGCGCCTTGAAGTGATCGAGGTCGAGCATCAGCACCGCGGCGTCATGACCGGTCGTCCGCACGCTGCGCAACGTGATCTCGCTCTGCCGCATGAACGCGTGGCGGTTCGACAACTGCGTCAGATGGTCGGTCGTCGCCATCCGGTGCAGTTCGGTCTCGATGTGCTTGCGCTCGGTCGCATCCGTGATGAAACCGTGCCAGACCGTGCCACCGTCAGGCATGCGTTGCGGGCGCGCGTCGCCTTCGCGCCAGCGCATCCCCTGGTCCGGCAGCAGCACGCGGTATTCGAGCCGCCACGGTGCCAGTCGCGCGGCCGACCGGGAACCTGGTCGGTCAGGTTCGTGACGAGCGTGACGGACTCGCTCAGCCGGCCGGCGAGCTCGCGCAGCGCGGTGATGTCCGTGGTCGTGCCGACCATGCGCAGCGCGCGTCCATGACTGTCGCGGGTGATGACCTTGCCGCGGCTGCAGATCCATTTGTAGGTACCGTCCTTGCAGCGGATGCGGTGCTCGACCGCGTAGCTGTCGGTGCGGCTTTCGAAATGCGCGAGCATCGCGGCCTTCACGTCGGCAACATCGTCCGGGTGCAGCCGTTCGTACGCCTCCTCGATGCGGCTCGTCAGCTCGTGCGGCGCATAGCCGAGCAGCGCCTTCCACGCCGCCGAGTAGTGGATCTCGCCGGTTTCCACGTTGCGATCCCACACGCCGGTGCCGCTTTCGGTCAGCGCCAGCGCGGTCAGCGCGCTGTGCTCCTCGACGACGTGGAGCCGCTCGCGCAGCGCGGCCTGCGCGCTCGCGCGGCAGATCGCCTGTTCGGCCAGCGTCGCCAGGTCGTACAGGAAAGTACGTTGTGCGGCATCGAGTGTCAGGTCCGTCGTGTCGGCGACACACAGTGCGCCAAGCGTCGTGCCGTCGGGGGCGACGAGCTCGCACGCCGCGACGACGCGCGGTGCGGCGCTCAACGAACGGCTGGCGCCGGGCGTGACGCATCGTCTGTCGGCAGTCGTTACGCGCTCGACAGGCGACGGGAAGAATACGGGGTCGAGTGTCGCAGGCAGCGTGCCGTCGGACGCCGCCACGCGCTGCGCGCCGGCTTCAGCGTGCGTGACGAACGCGCCGGCCGCGCCGAAATGCGCGCGGGCGAGACGGCACACGGTCTCCAGTTCGGGCAACGGCGCAAGCGCCGGTCGATGGGCGGCGGTGACGGGGGAAGAGCCGGGCGTGTCGCCAGCCCCGGTGGTGAACATACGGAACCGCATGGTCGAATTCCGCGACGGTCGATTGCGCCGATGATCGGACGAATGCCGGGTGGCGCTGCTTGGGGGACTGCAATTGTAAAAATCTTATCGTCGAGAGAAATGCGTGGCAAGCGGGTCGAACCGGCCTTGACGACGGGCGATTCAGGTGGCATCGGCGCGATTCGTCCGCCCGTGTCCACCTCGGGCAGACCGTGCATCAAGCGCAGAGCGGCGCGACGAGGCCCGAAACCGTTGGCTCAGCGCGTGACGAACGCCGTGGCGTCATGCGGCGCCGTGCGCGCATGCTTGCGCTGGCGCAGCAGCGCGACGCGGCAATTCTCGCGCGCGGTCTCGCGGCCGTCGTCGTCGAGCAGCACCAGGTCGCCGCGCATCACGTTGAGCGTGATCACGTCGTCGCCGGGCGCGCCGAGCGTTTCCGGCGTATGCACCGAGCCGGCCGGCTCCAGCACCGTCGAGCCGGCTTGCGCGATCCAGTCGTACTCGCGGTAGCGCCACGCACCCTGCAACGTATGGACGAATACCTCGCCGTCGTGACGGTGACGCGGCAGCGTGCCGCCGGCCGGCATCTTCAGCAGCGCGGTCAGCGTGTCTTCCGCCGCATTGATATGCAGATACTTGATCGCAAGCCCCGGCAGGTCGGCGCTCATCGGCAGCCACGGCAGCGCGTCGCCGGGCAGGCACGAAATCGGCGGAAGGTCGGTGGCGAGCGGGGCAGACGGCTGCGTCATGGCGGAGGCGGAGCGGAAACGGGAAGTGCGCATTATCGCAGAGCCTGATCGGGCAGCAGAGCGGGCATAAACGGATCGCCCCGGCCGCCGGAGGCTCGGACACGCATTTTCCCCACACCGATATATACAGCTTAACTGTACAGTTTTGCTGTATATATGCTATCGTGAATTCATGAACACGCCATCCTCGCCCCCGGAAGCACCGCACGTGGTCGGTCTTGCCGGCGAACTCCGCATCTCGGTCAGCAAGCTCATGCGCCGGATGCGGGAACAAACCCACCCGAACGATCTCACGTCCTCGCAGAAGTCCGTGCTGCTGCGGCTCGACCGCGACGGCCCCGCGACCGTTTCCGCGCTCGCGCGGGCGGAAAGCGTGCGGCCGCAGTCGATGCGGATGACGGTGGCGACGCTCGAAGCGATGGGCGCCGTCAGCGGCGCAGCCGATCCGAGCGACGGCCGGCAAACGCTGATCGCGCTCACGCCGGAATTCCGCCGGCGGCTGCAGGCCAACCGCGCGGCCAAGGACGACTGGCTGTTTCGCGCGCTGCATGCGCAGCTGTCGGCGCAGGAGCAGGCCGAGCTCGCGTCGGCCGTGCAGCTGCTGCAGCGGCTTGCCGAATTCCAGGACGCGGCGCGCCCGTGAACCCGATCGACCCACCCGGCGGGAGGAGCGCCCGAACATGAACATCCTGCATCTCGTGTCGTATTTTTTGGGCGGCGCCTTTCTGGCGAATGCCGTTCCGCATCTCGTCAGCGGGTTGCGCGGCGAGCCGTTCCAGACGCCGTTCGCGAATCCGCCCGGCCGCGGGCTGTCGTCGTCGACGGTGAACGTCGTGTGGGGTGTCGTCAATCTCGCGATCGGCTATGTGCTGCTGCGCCGGGTCGGCGATTTCGACCTCGCGCGCACGGCCGACGCGGCCGCGCTCGGCCTTGGCGTGCTGGCGCTCGGCCTGTTTCTCGCGCGGCACTTCGGCGCGCTGCACGGCGGCAACGCGCCGCGGCGGCCATGAGCGTGCCGGCCGCGGGCGTGTTCCGCTCGCTGCGCAGCTTCAACTACCGCGTGTGGGCGGCCGGCGCGCTGGTGTCCAACGTCGGCACGTGGATCCAGCGCACCGCGCAGGACTGGCTGGTGCTCACGCAGCTCACGCACCACGACGCGTCGGCGGTCGGTATCGTGATGTCCCTGCAGTTCGGCCCGCAGCTCCTGCTGCTGCCGTGGACCGGCTATGCGGCCGACCGCTTCAATCAGCGCCGGCTGCTGATGACGACGCAGGCCCTGATGGGCGGGCTCGCGCTCGCGCTGGGGCTGTTGACGGTCACGGGCATCGTGCAGCTGTGGCACGTCTACCTGTTCGCGTTCCTGTTCGGCTGCGCATCGGCGTTCGACGCACCGGTGCGGCAAACCTTCGTCGCGGAGCTGGTCGGCGACCGCGAGCTCGCGAACGCCGTCGCGCTCAATTCGACGTCGTTCAACGCGGCGCGGATGATCGGGCCGGCCGTGGCCGGCTTCATCATCGCGTCGGTCGGCACGGGCTGGGCGTTCGTGCTCAACGGCATCAGCTTCGTCGCGGTGCTCGCGTCGCTGTCGCTGCTGCGCGCCGACGAACTGCGCGAGAACACGCGCGCCGGCCATGCGCGCGGAAGCCTGCTCGACGGGTTCCGCTACGTCTGGCATCGCTCGGACCTGAAAGCGACGCTCGTGATGCTGTTCCTGATCGGCACGTTCGGGCTGAATTTCCCGCTGTTCATCTCGACGATGGCGGCCGGCGTGTTCCACGTCGATGCGCGCGGCTTCGGCATCCTGTCGTCGATGATGGCGGTCGGCACGATCTCGGGCGCGTTGCTCGCGGCGCGCCGCGAACGGCCGCTGTTCCGGCACTTGTGGATCGGCGCGGCGACGTTCGGGATCGGCTGCACGCTCGGCGCGCTCGCGCCAAGCTACTGGCTGTTCGCGGCGGCGCTCGTGCTGACCGGGATCGCCGCGATGACCTTCACCACGTCGACCAATGCGCTGATGCAGCTGTCGACCGAGCCGGCGATGCGCGGGCGCGTGATGGCGCTGCGGCTCGCGGTTGCGTTCGGCGGCACGCCGATCGGCGCGCCGGTGGCGGGCTGGGTCGCGAACCATCTCGGCCCGCGCTGGGCGCTCGGCGTCGGCGCGGCGTCCGGGTTCGCAGCCGCGCTGGTCGCCGTGTATTTCCTGATGCGGGTGCGGCGGCAGTCGCATCCCGACGGCGGCGCAGGCGAAGCCTGAGCCCGGTTACGCGTCGCCGCCGGTGCCGCCCGGTCGCGCCGCCGCATGCGCGGCTTCGAGGCACGACTGGAACAGCAGCGCCGCCCGCGACGGCCGCGGCGAGCGCCGCAGCAGGCTCACGAACCGGCACCGGTAGTTGAAGCGGTGCGGCGCGATCGCCTGCATCAATCCCTTGTTTTCGAAGCTTTCCGCGTAATGGTCGGGCAGGAAGCCGAGATAGCGGCCTGACAGGATCAGCGTCGCGATCGATTCCTGGTCCGATGCGGTCGCGCTGCGCGTGAGCTTCGCGCGATGGCTCAGCTCCATGTTCGGCGAATGAAAGCCGAGGCCGGCGAACGCGTGGTTGCGGATCGTCGTCCACGTGAGCTTGCCGTGCGGCGCGTCGAAGAGCGGATGCTGGCGGCCGCAGTACAGCAGCATCCGTTCGTCGAACAGTTCCGAATACACGAGGCTGCCCGAGTTGCGGTGCGCGGGGATGATCCCGACCTGATAGCTGCCGTCGATGATCCCGCGCTCGACCTCGTTGATCGACGCGACGTGCAGGTTCAGCGCGACGTCCGGGGCTTCGTCGGCGAACTGGCGGATCGCGTCGCCGAGCCGCGCGTTCGGGTTGGTGGCCGTCTTGTCGAACACCGCGACATGCAGTTCTCCGCCCATCTTGTCGTGAATGCCGTCGACCCTGCTGCGAAACGCTTCCATCGACGCGAGCAGCCGCAGGGTTTCCTCATACACCGTCTGCCCCTCGGCGGTCAGCGTGAAGCCCGCGCGGCCGCGCCGGCACAGCACGAGGCCGAGGCGCGTTTCCAGATCCTTCACGTGGCGGCTGATCGTCGAGATGCCGATATTCAGTTCCAGCTCGGCCGCCGCCATCCCGCCGCATTGCACGACCCCCTTGAAGACCCGCAGCAGGCGGAGATCCATGTCGCTGAGCTGCCCGAGCAGCGCGCGGCTCTTCGGTTTCTTTGCTTGCATAGTTGCGCAAGTGAACATTGATATTGCGATATTCAAAAGACTAATTGGCGTCCCGACAATGCGCAATATCAACATAAGGAGGAGGGGCGCGCCGCGCCGACCGACATGACCGACACCACCATTGCCGCCCAACAGGATCAGACCGCCGTCCGCACCGATGCAGCGTGGCTCGACGCCCACTGGATGCCATTCACGGCGAACCGCCAGTTCAAGTCCGACCCGCGCATGATCGTGTCGGCCAAGGACGCGTATTACACGGACGGCGAAGGCCGCAAGATCTTCGACGGCCTGTCGGGCCTGTGGTGCACGGGCCTCGGCCACGGCCGCACGGAAATCACCGAAGCCGTGAGCCGCCAGGTCGCGCAGCTCGACTACGCGCCGGCATTCCAGTTCGGCCATCCGAAGTCGTTCGAGCTCGCGAACAAGATCAAGGACCTGACGCCGGCCGGCCTCGACTACGTGTTCTTCACGGGCTCGGGCTCCGAAGCGGCCGACACGTCGCTGAAGATGGCCCGTGCGTACTGGCGCGCGAAGGGCAAGGGCACGAAGACGCGCCTGATCGGCCGCGAGAAGGGCTATCACGGCGTGAACTTCGGCGGCATTTCGGTCGGCGGGATCGGCGCGAACCGCAAGCTGTTCGGCCAGGGTCTCGACGCCGATTTCCTGCCGCACACGCAACTCGCCGAGAACAAGTTCTCGCGCGGGATGCCCGAGAACGGCGCCGATCTGGCCGATCGCCTGCTCGACCTGATCACGCTGCACGACGCATCGAACATCGCGGCCGTGATCGTCGAGCCGTTCTCCGGTTCGGCGGGCGTGGTCATTCCGCCGAAGGGCTATCTGAAGCGCCTGCGCGATATCTGTACCGCGCACGACATCCTGCTGATCTTCGACGAAGTCATCACGGGCTTCGGCCGTGCCGGTGCAATGACGGGTGCCGACGCGTTCGGCGTGACGCCGGACATCATGAATTTCGCGAAACAGGTGACGAACGGCGTGCAGCCGCTCGGCGGCGTGATCGCGACGAAGGAAATCTACGACACGTTCATGGCCGCGGGCGGCCCCGAGTACATGCTCGAGTTCCCGCACGGCTACACGTACTCGGCGCACCCGGTCGCCTGCGCGGCCGGCGTCGCGGCGCTCGACCTGCTCGTGAAGGAAGACGCGGTGGCCCGTGTGCGCGACCTCGCGCCGCATTTCGAGGCGGCCGTGCATGGGCTCAAGGGCCAGCGCCATATCGCGGACATCCGCAACTATGGGCTGGCGGCCGGCCTGACGATCGCGGCGCTGCCGGGCGAGCCGGCACGGCGCCCGTACGAGATCGCGATGCGCTGCTGGGCGAAGGGCTTCTACGTGCGCTACGGCGGCGACACGATCCAGCTCGCGCCGCCGTTCATCTCCGAAAAGCGCGAGATCGATAACCTGGTCAACGCGCTGTCCGATGCGCTGAACGAAGTGGACTGAGCCGCGAGCCGCTCCCTGCGACAACCGAATTCACGAAAGAGTCTGAACGATGAAACACGACAGCAATGTGACCTCCACCGTCGGCCACCTGATCGACGGCAAGCGCGTCGACGGCGGCAGCCGCGTCCAGCCGGTGTTCGACCCGGCCACCGGCGAATCGCACAAGAGCGTCGCGCTCGCCGACAAGCTGACCGTCGAAGCCGCGATCGCGTCCGCGCAGGCCGCGTTCCCGGCATGGCGCAACACGCCGCCGCTGAAGCGCGCCCGTGTGATGAGCCGCTTCAAGACGCTGCTCGAGGAGCACGCGGACGAACTGTGCGCGCTGATCACCGCCGAGCACGGCAAGGTGCTCGCCGACGCGATGGGCGAACTGCAGCGCGGGATCGAGAACGTCGAATACGCGACCTACGTGCCCGAACTGCTGAAGGGCGAGCACAGCAAGAACGTCGGCCCTGCGATCGATTCGTGGAGCGAGTTCCAGGCGCTCGGCGTCGCCGCCGGCATCACGCCGTTCAACTTCCCGGTGATGGTGCCGCTGTGGATGTGGCCGATGGCCGTCGCGTGCGGCAACACGTTCGTGCTGAAGCCGTCCGAGCGCACGCCGTCGTCGACGCTGCGCATGGCCGAGCTTGCGCTCGAGGCTGGCCTGCCGTCGGGCGTGCTGAACGTCGTGAACGGCGACAAGGAAGCCGTCGACACGATCCTGACCGACCCGCGTGTGAAGGCGGTGAGCTTCGTCGGCTCGACGCCGATCGCCGAATACATCTACTCGACCGGCTGCGCGCACGGCAAGCGCGTGCAGGCACTCGGCGGCGCGAAGAACTTCGCGGTGGTGATGCCCGACGCCGACATCGGCAATGCGGTGAACGCGCTGATGGGCGCCGCGTACGGTTCGTGCGGCGAGCGCTGCATGGCGATCCCGCTGGTCGTCGCGATCGGCGATGAAACGGGCGACAAGGTGGTCGAAGGCCTGAAGGCCGAGATCGCGAAGATGAAGGTCGGCCCGGGCAACGGTGCCGGCGTCGACATGGGGCCGCTCGTCACGAAGCAGCATTTCGAGAAGGTGACGAGCTTCGTCGAAGCGGGCGTGGAGGCGGGCGCGACGCTCGTCGTCGACGGCCGCAGCGTGAAGGTCGACGGCCACGACGGCGGCTACTACCTCGGCCCGTGCCTGTTCGACAACGTGAAGCCCGGCATGCCGATCTACCAGCACGAGATCTTCGGGCCGGTGCTTGGCGTGATCCGCCTGAAGTCGCTCGACGAGGCGATGGCGCTGATCGACGCGCACGAGTACGGCAACGGCACGTGCCTGTTCACGCGCGACGGCGAGGCGGCGCGCTACTTCGGCGACAACATCCAGATCGGCATGGTCGGCATCAACGTGCCGCTGCCGGTGCCGGTCGCGTACCACTCGTTCGGCGGCTGGAAGCGCTCGCTGTTCGGCGACCTGCATGCGTACGGCCCGGATGCGGTGCGGTTCTACACGAAGCGCAAGACGATCACGCAGCGCTGGCCGTCGGCCGGCGTGCGCGAAGGGACGGTGTTCAGCTTCCCGTCGAACCGCTGACGCGCGTTCCCGCTGCGCGCGACGCCTGCTTGTCGGCGGGTGTCGTCGTACAGCCGGCGCAAGGACGCACAGGCCCGCTCCGATCGGCGATCGGGGCGGGCTTTTTTACGCGTGCCGCGGCCGTGCCGACACGCAACGCGTGGAAGGCGCGCTTACGGGGCGACGACGTGCCACATGTTCTTGAAGTTGTCGCCGTTGCGGTCGCCCTGCTTCATGTCCTTCGAGAAGAAATACAGCGGCCTGCCCTTGTAGGCCCATTGCGGGCTGCCGTCGTCGCGCTTGACGATGGTGTAGGGGCCGACCGGGACGTCGGTCGCGCTGGCCTTGTACGGCGGCCAGAAGGATTCGCATTGGCCCGTGCATGCGCTGGTGCCGGCGTTGGGCTTGTCCTTGTCGAATGCGTAGACGGTCATCCCGTTCGCGGCGACGAGCGCGCCGTTTTCGACTTTGGTGATCGAGCCCTGAGCCGAGGCCGAAACGGACGCCATGGCGAGCACGGCGGAACTGACGAGCAGCACGGCTTTCATGAGTACCTCCTTGTAGTCCGGTGGGCGGCGCAATCGCGCGCACGGCCGGGCGTGCGCACGATCGCGGGGAATGGTGCCGGAACACGGTGCCGTGGCAGCCGGTGCGAGCGACGCGAAGTCGAATGACGGCTGAACGGACCCGCTCCATTCACCATAGGCGGTTTTTGGCAGCGCTGCGAGAAGAACCGGGGGCGCATCGGCGGCGCGTGTGTCTCGCGCAACGACACGGTGTCGGCGCACGACGGCGCGGATTCAGGACGGTTCTACGGCGATTGCCGCTGGTGTTGGCGTTGACGGGCGGTGCCGGGCCGCCCCGTCAGCGAAACGCGGGCGCTGCGGCGAGCGCCGTCAGCACGGCCGGCATCGCGAGCGCGGCGGCGATCGTCTGGAACGCGGTGATACCGGCCATCAGCGGCGCGTCGCCGCCGAGCTGGCGGGCCATGATGTATGACGAGGACGACGTCGGCAGCGCCTGGAACAGCAGCGCGATGGTGAGGGCGGCATCGCCGAGCCCGAGCAGGCGGCCGGCCGCGAGCGTGGCGAGCGGCATCGCCATGAACTTGAATGCCGACGCGATGCACATCGGCCGCAGCCATCCGCGCGCCGCATCGAATCTCAGTGCCGCGCCCACGCACAGCAGGCCCAGCGGCATCGACGCGGCGCCAAGCGCACGCACGGCCGGTTCGACCGCGGCCGGAAACGCAACGCCGGTGACCTGCATCGCGATCCCGAGCGCGCAGCCGACGACGAGCGGGTTCGACAGGATCTGGCGCACGAGCGCCCACGCGCCGAGCCGCGTTTCGCCGTAACGCGCGAACACCAGCACGCACATCAGGTTCACGGTCGGCACGATCGCCGCGACGCACACGGCCGCGAGCGCGATCCCGTGCGCACCGAACAGTCCTGCGGCGAGTGCCGTGCCAACATAGTTGTTGAAGCGCACCGCGCCCTGGAACACCGACGTGAAGCCGGCGCCGTCGACCTGCACACATCGGCGGACCAGCAGCAGAAGCGCCGCGACGAGCACCGTCGACCCGACCAGTGCCGCCGCGAGCGGCAAGACGGGCAACGATTGCAGCCGTGCATTCGCGAGACCGTCCGCGAACAGCGCGGGCAGCAGCACGTAGTAGCAAAGCCGCTCGGCGTGCGGCCAGAATGCATCGGCGATGAAGCCCGTGCGCCGCAGGCCGTGGCCGAACGCGACCAGCAGCGCGACCGGCGCGAGCGCGAGCAGGATCGGGCCGATCATCGGCGTGCCTTCAGGTGGGCCGGACGGGACGGCAGGCAGGCGGAGCAGCGGAGCGAAGCGGGAGTCCATCCAGCGGGCGACATGGCGGCGCGCGATCGAAAGAGTGACGATGCCGCCAAGTTAACACGCGAATGCAGCAGGAATAATGGTTAATTATCGGGTGTTCAATGAGAAATTCTCATCGATGACGCGGTGACTTCGGCGGCCAGCGCACGCGCGAAACGCTCGGCCGGGCGCGACTGGTGTTCGAGCAGCACGACCGCGCGGCCCATCTGCGGCTGGCCGAACGGCAAGCGCGTGACGGGCGGCAGACGCGCGAGCGTCGAGTCGGGGAGTGCGACGATCGCCGCGCCGAGCCCGCGCGCGACCATGCGCGCGATCGTCTCCGCGCTGTCGAGCACCATCTCCTCGCGCACGCGCACGCCGATGCGGCGCAGCTCGGCGGCGATCATCCGGCCGGCCCACGCCTGCGCATCGAAGCGGATGAACGGCAGCGCCTCGAGCAGCGTGCGCGCGTCGCGCTCCGCGTAGTGCGGCGGCGCGAGCAGCCAGAAGCGGTCTTCGTACAGCGTGGTCCAGGTGAGCGCCGCCGGATGCGGGCGCACCGGGCGCGTCGTGATCGCGGCGTCGAGTTCGCCGGCCGCGACGCGGTTCGCCAGTTCGACCGACATGCCGGCCGATACGTGCACGCGCAACGACGGATGCGCATCGCGCAGCGCAAGCAGCGCATCGGGCAGCGGGCCCGACAGCGCGGTCTGGATCGCGCCGATCCGCAGGCGGCCGACGAGCTTCTTCTCGTCGCTGAGCGCATCGGGAATCCGGTCGACCATCGCGAGCACCTGCTCGGCCTGCGCGACGAGGATGTTGCCGGCTTCGGTCAGTACCGGCTGGCGGCGCGAACGGTCGAACAGCTGGACGTTGTATTCGCTTTCGAGTGTCTTGATCTGCAGGCTCACGGCGGACTGCGTGAGCCCGATCGCTTCACCGGCGCGCGCGAAGGTGCGGTATCGGGCGATTGCGACCAGCGTTCTGAATGCGCGTAGTGACATGGACTCAATGAGGTGGGCGGCCACGGCCGGCACGCGGATTGCTCGAAGATGGCGGCGATCGCGCGCGGACGGCTCGCCGATCGCGGCACGGCCGGACCGCCGAGGCGGCTGGACCCAGCCGGCACGCTGGCGGACATCATGCCCGCGCGTGCGGAAACGGGCAACCACGGCATCGGCGAGTTGCCGCGGAAAGCGCGGTGCGGCGCGTGCGCGGCGGGCGGTGCGGATTTTCGTGAATGGCATCGTGCCGGACGGGCGCGCCTATCTGCGGGCGCGGGCTCGGTCGCGCTCGTGTGTGCCGCCTGCACGTATTTGAACGATGCCTCGGGGCGACGCGGGCCGTCGCGTCGGTCCCGGCCCTTCGCGGAGGTAACGACGATGCCTGACAACCCCGGTGACGTTGCGCGCGCGAGCTATCGCGCGTATGTCGACAAGGACCGCGACGCGATCGAAGCGCTGATCGCGCCGGATTTCCATTTCACGAGCCCGCTCGACAACCGGCTCGACCGCGATGCATACCTGGCGCGCTGCTGGCCGAACAGCGCGATGCTGGCAGGCTTCGAGTTCGTCGATGTCGCCGTGCACGGCGAATACGTGTTCGTCGTGTACGAAGCCGAAACGAGCGCGGGCAGGCGATTCCGGAACGCGGAGCGGCTGCATGTGCGCGACGGACGAATCGTCGAGGCCGAGGTGTATTTCGGCTGGTATGTGCCGCATCAGGCGCCCGATGGCGGGTTCATCGAATCGGGCGGTTGAAGTGGCCTGCCTTCGGCGATGCGCTTATCCCGCAGCATCTTCCCCGAGCGCCTGAATGAACCGCGAAAACAGCTCCGGCTGCGACGAGATCCCGAGCTTGGCATAGAGATGCCGCCGATGCACTTTCACCGTTTCCGGTGAAATCGCCAGCCGCTCCGCGATCGCCTTCGACGAATTGCCGCGCAGCACCATCCGCGCGATCGACATCTCGCGATCGGTCAGCACGCCCGCGCCGAAGCGCGCGAGCGCCTGCTCGACGCGCGCGCCGAGATCGGCGTCGGGCGTCACGCGCGTCGCGTCGCCCACCAGCCGCCAGTGTTGCCGGATCGCCGCGAGCACCCACGGCATCGCGGCTGTCAGCTTGCCGAGCGGCTCGACGTCGAAGCGCGTGGATGCACCGAGCGACAGCGACAGCAGCAGGTCGGGATGCGGCCGCAGCAGGACCTGGATTTCGTCGTCGCCGACCGCATCGCGGAAATAGCTCAGGAAATACTCGCTCTGCCGGAACAGGTCGGGCGCGACTTCCTCGAGCCGGTAGCAGCCGTCGGCGAGCCCGTCGTGCGCGGCCTGCAGGAACGGATCGAGCAGATATAACCCGTTGAGGTAAAGCGGCACCGGCGACGCGCTGTCGGTGCCGACCGTGTCGTATTCGTCGAGCACGAGCGGCACGCCGTCGCGGCCGATCGCGGTCGCGAGCGCGTTGTCGAACGGCACCATTTCGTTGAGCAGCAGCACCAGGAAACGCCAGAAGCGCGGCTGGCCGAGATGATCGATTGCGCGGCCGAGCGCCTGGTGCATCGCGATTTCGGAGAAGAGACGATCCATACCACCACCGGAAGGGCGTAACACGAAGGGGGAATAGCGGTCCTGAAATTGGCTTCCTAGACTGCCACGCAATCAATCGGACCCGAGTATGGGTGTTCAAAAATGTGGGGCATAGGAGCACAGGAGAACGAAATGGCGATGATGTCGGAATCGACGGGCACGCTGCAAGCGACGCCTGCCACGGAAGACGCGCCGCGCGCGTTGTCGCAGACGCTCAGCGTGCGCGACGCGGTGATGATCACCGTGTCGGGCGTGACGCCCGCAAGCTCGATCTTCGTGATCGCGCCGTTCGCGATCCAGCAGGCCGGCAGCGGTGCGGTGCTGTCGTTCCTGCTCGGCGGCGTGCTCGCGCTCGCGTTCGCGCTCTGCTACGCCGAGCTCAGCGCCGCGCACCGCAGCGCAGGCGGCGAGTACGTGATGGCCAAGCGCGTGTTCGGCACGCTGCCCGGCTACCTGACCTTCATCGCGGTGCTGTCCGTCAGCGTGTTCATTCCGGCCGTGCTCGCGAGCGGCGCGGCGCCGTACCTGAACAACGCGCTCGGCACGCACTTCAGCAACCAGTCGGTCGCGCTGACGATCGTGCTGCTCAGCTATCTGCTCGGCATGCTGAACATCAAGACGAATGCGTGGATCACCGGCGCGTTTCTCGTCGTCGAGATCGGCGTGCTGATGCTGATCGCGGGGCTCGGTTTCGGTGCTCCGCATCGCGGTGCCGACGTGCTGGTCTCACCGGTCGTCGCGAGCGGCAATGCGCTGGTGCCGGCCACGCTCGCGGCGATCGTGCCCGCGATCGGCACGGCGATCTTCTGCTACAACGGCTTCGGCTCCGCCGCGTATCTCGCGGAAGACCTGCGCGGCGGCAACCGCAACGTCGCGAAGGCGGTGATCTATTCGCTGCTGGTGATCCTCGTGGTCGAACTGATCCCGCTTACCGCGATCGTGCTCGGCGCACCGTCGCTGACGGAGCTGACCAAGAGCGCCGACCCGATCGGCTATGTCGTGCGCTCGCTGAGCAACCCGACGGTGTCGCGCGTGGTCAGCGGCGGGATCTTCCTGTCGGTGTTCAACGCGATCATCGCGATCGTGATCACGATGGGGCGCCTGCTGTACAGCAGCGGCAGGCACGCACTCTGGTCGCGCACCTGCAACCGCGCGTTCTCGACGATTCATCCGCGCCTGGAATCGCCGTGGCTCGCAACCATCGCGCTCGCGGTGCCGTCGGCGGGGCTCGTGTTCGTATCGAGCCTCGACGAACTGACCGCGTTCACGGTCGACCTGCTGCTGCTGATCTATCTGGTGGTCGGGCTGGCCGCGCTCGCGAGCCGGTTCGTGCGCCGCGACGTCGAACATCACTACCGGATGCCGCTGTGGCCCGTGACGCCGCTCGTCGCGGTCGCGGGCGCCGCGTACACGCTCTACACGACGCTCGCGACGGCGACGAAGCCGACCGACCTGATCATCATAGGCGTTCTGCTGGCGGCCGCGCTCGCGATGTATGCGGTCTGGGCGCGCCACAGCGATGCGTTCCGCTCGCTCTGAACGCGGCGTCGCTACCTTGCCGTACCGAAACATCGAACCATCGAAACACTGGAGGAATTGCATCATGCGCACGAGGGATCTCGGCATCCGCATCGGACTCGGCACGCCGGGCCGCTTCAACGCGATCACGGACGTGCCGGGCGTGCGGGTCGGACATTGCACGCTGAGCGTCGAGAACGGCGATGCATCGATCCGCACCGGCGTCACCGTTATCGAACCGCGCGCGGGCGCCGCGCACGATTCGCCGTGCTTCGCGGGCGTGCATGTGCTCAACGGCAACGGCGACGCGACCGGGCTCGAATGGATCCGCGAAGCCGGCCTGCTGACGACGCCGATCGCCTATACCAACACGCACAGCGTCGGCACGGTGCGCGACGCGCTGGTCGCGAACGAACGCGAAGCGGCGGCCGGCCGCGTGTACTGGTGCATGCCGGTCGTGATGGAAACCTACGACGGCCTGCTCAACGACATCTGGGGGCAGCACGTAAGTGCCGCACATGTGCTGTGTGCGCTGGCCGCCGCACAGTCGGGGCCGATCGCCGAAGGCGGCGTGGGCGGCGGCACGGGCATGATCTGCCACGAGTTCAAGGGCGGCATCGGCACCGCGTCGCGGGTGGTCGCGGCCGACGCGGGCGGCTGGACCGTCGGCGCGCTCGTGCAGGCGAACTACGGCGTGCGCGAGATGCTGCGCGTGGCCGGGTACCCGGTCGGCGAAGTGCTGCGTCACGTGCCTTCGCCGTTCCGCGCGCCCGGTGCGCCAGGCGAAGCCGGGATGGGCTCGATCGTCGTCACGATCGCAACCGATGCGCCGCTGCTGCCGCATCAGTGCACGCGCCTCGCGCAGCGCGCGAGCGTCGGGCTGGCCCGCGTCGGCGGCGGCACCGAGGATTCGAGCGGCGACATCTTCCTGGCCTTTGCAACGGGCAACGACGGGCTGCCTGCCGCGAACTACGGCAGCAAGGGTGCGCTGACGACGGACGTGAAGATGGTGAACAACGACCACATTTCGGCGCTGTTCGTCGCGGCGGCGGAAGCGGTGGAGGAAGCGATCGTGAACGCGCTGGTCGCGGGGAGCGATGTCGAATCGCGCGGCGCGCGGGTCGAAGGGCTGGGGCAGGCGCGCTTGCTGGATGCGTTGCGCGAAGTGGGGTGGCGGCCGGGACGCGGCGCCTGAAACGGCATGCGCCGCTTCACTCGAAGCGGCGTGGCGGGCAGGGTCGTTGCGGCGATCGGCCGGCGCGTCGTGCGCGCGCGCATGCGATGCATGCGATGCGTGCGATGCGTGCGCGGCGGGCCTGGCCGTGACGACGCGGGGTCATGCTCAGCTGCCGAAGTAGACGTTGCAGAAGCTGACGGGGCCGACGCATGCGTTCGGGTCTTCCTGCTTCGATTGCGCACGATCGACGCGGCCGGCAGCCTGGACGGATTCGGCGCGGTTCGCCGGTTGCTGCGCGAGGTCGGCCGGCGCGGGCTGGGCATGCGCGACAGCGGCGGTGAGCGACAGGGCAACGAGGGCGAGGTGCAGCGGCTTCATTTCAGTTTCTCCTGGGTCAGTGCCAGTCTCGCTGGCAGTGAGGAAACTATAGGCTCGCACTGCTTGAAGATTAATCGCCAGGGGTGCAGAGCTTATTTCCAATCGGAACAAGGATGCCGTTGCGCACGCATCGAGTGCCGTCGAGTGCCGTCGAGCGCCGTCGACGATCAATGACGGTGGTGGTTGAACGGCGCGTCCTTGTCCAGCAGCGCGCTGCGGATGAAGTGCAGGCAGCCGACGATGCGCTGCATGCGGTGGCGCGCATCGGGCACCGCGTACCACGCGTGCAGCGTATGCTGCGCGGCGCGGATCGCCAGGTTCACGGATTTCAGCGTGCGCGCGTGGTGGACCGGCGTCGGATCGTCGAAGAAACGCGGCAGCTCGCGCAGCACCGCATCGACCGACGCGGTCCAGCGCAGCGTCTGCGGCGGTTTCGATTCGCAGAACCCGTGCAGCTCGTCGCGCAGGTCGATCACCGCATGACCGACTTCGAGCGTCGACAGCATCCAGCGCAGCGCGTCGCGATGTTCTCGCGTGCGCTTGACGAGCAGCGTGCGCAGCTGCGCCATCAGGTCGTGCGTGCTCGACTGGAAGCGCGCGGAGAGGCCCTGGCGCGCGCCTTCGCAGGCGAGCGTGACCTGGCGGCGCAGATCGTGCGCGATACGTGACGTGAGCCACGGCATGTGGGTCGGAAACACCACGGCAAACACGATCGAACAGGCAAGCATCGCGACGACGACGGCGAAACCGTTGTTGATCAGCACCTCGGGGGTATACGCGATCGCGTTGTCGGGGCCTGCGAGCAGGCAGAAGAACACCGCGAAACCGATCCCGTAGCCGGACAGGCCCGGGCGCATCGCGAGAAACGCGCCGAGGCCGAGCACCGGCGCGAGCGCCGCGCACAGCAGCGGAAAACCGTCGATGTTCGGATACACGTAGCACAGGAACACGTAGCCGACCGCGGTCGCGAACGCCGCGCCGACCGCCATTTGCGCGACGAACTTCGGCGCGCGCGGCGACATCGAGCTCAGTGCGCACGCGATCGCGGTGGCGATCACGGCGAGCGGGCCACTTGGCCATTCGGACGCGATCCAGAACGCGCTCATCGCGCCGACGGCGACGAGCGTGCGCAGGAATGCGAAGCCGACGAAGAACGAATTGGTCTTCACCGCGTAATGCGTGACCGAGCGTTCGAACGCATGATCGTCGCGGTCGAGCGATGCATAGGTGTCGGCATAACCGACATACTCGCCGACGAAGCGATACATCAGCTCGATCGCGGTATCGAAGTCGAGCAGGCCGCCGGCCGCGTGATCCTCGATCTCGCGGCGCGACGCACGCGCGGCCTTCGGCAACGCGCCGTGAAAGCGGCGCAGTTCGAGCAGCGCGCCGGTCGTCGACGCGATCCCGCGCTGGCGCTCGTCGCGCAACGCGGTGATCCGCTGCGCGAGCCCGTCGACGTGCGGCGCGAGCGCGTCGAGCACGGCGTCCGAGCGGTTCGCGCGCAGGCGCTTGATGAGCTGGTGCAGCGCATGCAGGCGCGTGCATGCATTCATGAACTCGCTGTTCAGCCGCGCGAGCCGGCGGCTGCGCGCGCGAATGTGCGGATCCTCGAACGAGGCGAACGCGCGATTGGCCTCGAAGCCGACGATCTCGTCGACGAAATCGGCGAAGCGCCGTTCGAAATCGCCGCGTGCGAGGTCGCCCGACAGCGCGCCGGCCGCGAATGCCGGGAACTTCACATGACGGGCGGTCAGCGAGCGCATCAGCGCCTTCGCCGAGCTGAGCGGCAGGATCAGCGCGCTGACCGCGCCGGAGCAGGCGATGCCCAGCGCGACTTCCGCGGCGCGCGTGAGCGCGGACTGGAACAGCGTCTGCGGCGTCATCACCGACGGCAGGCCGATCAGCGCGGCCGTGTAGCCGGCGAGCACGAATCCGTACCAGCGGAAGTGGCGGTTGCGCACCGCGAGCGCGATGCAGGTGCCGATCCACAGCGTGATGCCAGCCATGTACAGCTCCGGCTGCTGCGCGAACAGCCCGCCGAGCGCGAGTGCGGCGACGAGCCCGGCCGCCGTGCCGAGCACGCGATAGAAGCTTTTCGCGAACACCATCCCCGACAGCGGCTGCATCAGCACGAACACGGTCGTCATCGCCGTGCGCGGCTGCGACATCTCGAGCCGCATCGCGATGCCCATCGCGAGCAGCGCGGCGAGCACGGTCTTGGCGAGGTGGAGCCAGATCATCCCGTCGCTCGCGGCCCAGTCGCGCGCGGCGCCGCCGAGCGGATCGAGCCAGGCTCTCCATCGTGCGGGTTCGACGGAAGGTCGCTCGATCGCAGGTTGTGGCTTCATGAAAAGAGGGGGGCCGGGGCGGGGCCGGGCAAGGTGCCGCGGCGCGTCCGGACAGGCCCGTTCGACTGGTGAGGCGCCGATTGTAGGAGTGCGGCGCGCGGGCATTAACGCAGCTACGGGGAAACGATAGTTGCAGGCCGCGTAACAATCTGCCGCATCCGCTGGAGGAAAATAGCGGCTCCGCTACAGGTGGCTTACAGGAATGGATACCCTACAAAACATGCGGGTGTTTACGCGCGTCGTCGAGACGGGCAGTTTCACCGCGGCCGCGCAATCGCTGAATTCGACGACGGGCGCGATGTCGCGCGCCGTGTCCGAGCTCGAGGCGCGCCTGCGCACCCGTCTGATGAATCGTTCGACGCGCCGTCTCGCGCTGACGTCGGCCGGCGAAAGCTATTTGCGGCGCTGCCGGCAGATTCTTGCCGACGTCGATCGCGCCGAAGAAGAGGCGAGCTGCGCGCACGAGCGGCCGGCCGGCGTGCTGCGCATGCACAGTTTCGCGAGCGTCGGCCATCACTACGTGATGCCCGCGCTGACGCGCTATCACACGCAGTATCCGGACGTGTCGATCGAGCTGTCGCTGTCGCAGCGCATGCCCGACCTGTTCGACGGCACGAGCGACATGGCGGTCGTCACCGCGTCGTCGCTGCCCGATTCGGAGCTCGTGTCGCATCTGCTGGGCTCGACCTTCAGCATCCTGTGCGCGTCGCCCGAGTACGTGAAGCGCCACGGCGCGCCGGCACGCCCGCAGGATCTCGGTGCACACGCGTGCCTGACGCTCTGCACGCCGGCTTTCCCGACCCACGAATGGGTGCTCGAAGGCGCCGAGGGCGTCGAGCAGATCCACGTGGCGGGGCCGGTGCAGACCAACACGGCCGAGTCGCTCGCGCTCGCGATCCGCGACGGCATCGGGATCGGCATGCTGCCGCTGTATTCGGCGATCGACGCGCTGCACGACGGCACGCTCGTGCGCGTGCTGCCCGGGCACATCCTGCAGAAGATGAACGTGTATGCGCTGTATCCGTCGCGCCGTTTCGTCGACGCGAAGGTGCGTACCTGGGTCGAGATGCTGCGCGCGCAGGTGCCGGGGATGATCGCGCGCGACGTCGAGATGCTGAACGCGATCGACCGCGAACCGCAGGCCGCCTGAGCATCGGTCCGCCGGACGTCGCACGTTACGAGGGGAGAGGCCGCATGATGCGGCCATGAACCGCGCGCCACCCGGAGCAGACGATCGCTCCGGGCCGCGCGCGTCGTCATGTCGTCACAGCGCGGGCTTCGCCGCGACGCCGGATTCGGTTGCGGGCGCACCCGCCGGACCGTACGCGGCTTGCGCGGCCCGATGCCCGGCGATGCGCTGCGCGTTCAGGCGCGCCTGCGCGGCGAGGATGTCTTCCGGATAGTTGCCCGCTTCACCGCGCGCCGGGTTGTAGCCGACCGACTCCAGGTCGACCAGTTCCTGCAGCACCTGTGCACGCGTGACGGGCGATTGCGCCGACTGGGCGAACGACAGGGCCGGTGCGGCAAGCAGGACGGCAGCGGCGGCGGTGACGACGAGCGATTTCACGATGTTCTCCTGTGGATGGGGTAGGTGGCCGGTTCGGCGAACGAGGTTCGATCCGAACCGTCGACGCCAGTCTATGCAGCGCGCATCGTCACAAAAACCCCGATTCCCGGCAGGCAGCTTTCCAGATGGCACAACATTGGGGCGCGTCGCCCGTGTCGACCGGCCTCGCCTGCAGCGGCAGGGGGCATGGCCGGCGGGCGACGCGCCGTCACGTCATGCGGATCGGCGCTCAGAACCGCGTGCGCATGCCGATCGTGCCGACGATCTGGTTCGCGGTGCTCGATGCGCCGCCCGACGTGTTGATGAACGCCTGGTAGCCGCGGCCCGACGCGTGCTGGTACATCGCTTCCGCGTACACGTCGGTGCGGCGCGACAGCTTGTACACCGCCTGCAGGTCGACCTGGTGCCACTTCGGATCGGTGCCGTGCTTGCTGTCCGGGTTCGACACGCTGCCGTCCGTATAGACGTAGGCTGCGCCGAGGCTGACGGCCGGCGTCACCGCATAGCGCACGTTCACGTCGTAGTTGTTGAACGCGACCTGGCCGGTGGAGCCGAACGAGCCCGAGTTGTCGTACTGCGAGCGCGTGTAGACGAAGCCGACGGTCGCCGGGCCGAACACGTAGCTGACGCCACCGCCATACGTGCGCATGCGGTCCGCGCCCACCGACCAGCCGCCCTGGCTGACGCCCTTCGCCTCGGCCACGTCCGTCGCGCCGGGGCTCGCGCTCGTCGAGCCCTTCGTGCCGTTCATCTGCAGGTACGCGCCTGCCAGCTTCAGCGGCCCGTTCGTGTAGCTCGCCGCGACGCTGTACGCGCGGTTGCCGGCGAAGTTCGTCGAGTTCGAGAAGCCGTACAGCGCGCCGACCTTGAAGCCCGCGAGCGAGTCGCTCGTGTACTTGACCGCGTTGTTGATGCGCACCGAGTGGTTCAGGTTGTCGTTGTCGAACGGATGCGCGAAGCCCGTATCGCCGAAATCGCCGGCCGTCGCGGACAGCGGCGCGACGAAGTCGACCATCGTGTCGTACTGGCGGCCGAGCGTCAGCGTGCCGTAGCCGGCGCTGCTCAGGCCGACGTATGCGTGCCGGCCGAACAGCTTGCCGTCCTGGCCGAGCGCGCCGTTGTTCGCGTTGAAGCCGTTCTCCAGCACGAACAGCGCCTTCAGGCCGCCGCCGAGATCCTCGCTGCCGCGCAGGCCGAAGCGGCTGCCGTTGATCGTGCCGCTGGCCATGCGCCACTGGGCGCTGCCATTCACGTTGTTGGTGTACGCGATGCCGGCGTCGATCAGGCCGTACAGCGTGACCGAGCTCTGCGCGTGCGCGAGCGGGGCGAACAGTGCGGCGGCGGATGCGGCGGCAATCAGGGTTTTGTTCATGTAACTGCTCCTGCGTGTGGGACGGTGATCAAAGTTCGGCGCAAGTGTAGGGGCGCGTTCGCCCGATTCCGGCGCTCGGGGCGCGAGCGCTCCATTGCGAGTCGCGCAAGAGTGCGTCACACGGCGTTCACAAACCGTTGCCGCAGCCGGATGCCATGCGTTTTCGCCGGCGGTACGGTGTGCGATGCGAGGTTGCCGCGCATGCCGTGTCGCGCATTGACAACACGCGTGGCGTTGGCACGGGAGTTGATCGCGGCACCGCGTGCGCGGAGAATGGGCAGTCCGAGTTCATCATCCGGAGACACCTATGGCCATGCCTCACCGACCGTCCTTCAGTGCCGCGCTGTGCTATCGCGACCCGAAAGGCGCATTGGACTGGCTCGAACGCGCATTCGGTTTCGAGCGCTCGATCGTCGTCACCACGCCGGAAGGCGACATCGCGCATGCCGAAATGAAATTCGGCGACGGCCTCGTCACGCTCGGCGGCGCATGGGCCGACTTCATCGCATCGCCGCAAGACACCGGCGACCGCAACACGCAGAGCGTCCATGTGCACCTTCCTGCCGACGCGGATATTGACGCGCATTGCGAGCATGCGCGTGCTGCCGGCGCGGAGATTCTGCAGGCGCCGGCCGACCAGTTCTACGGCGATCGCACGTATCGCGCCCGCGACCCTGGCCGGCATGTGTGGATATTCGGCAAACACGTGCGCGACGTGACGAACGACGAGATGAGCGCGGCGACCGGCCTGAAGATCGAAGACTTCAACTGAGCGCCGCACACATCACCCGCAGCGCTTTTCCCCACCACGCGGCGCACCGGCGCCGCACGACGCACTGGACCTACATGAACCTCTTCAATGCACGCCTGCGCGGCCGCGACGGGCTGTTCACGATCGGCATCGATGGCGACAGGATCGCGCGAATCGACGCGCAAACCGCGCCGATAGCGCCGGCCGGCGCCGGCGATCTCGACGCGGGCGGCCGCCTCGCGATTGCGCCGCTCGTCGAGCCGCATATCCACCTCGATGCCGTGCTCACGGCCGGCGAGCCGGCCTGGAACATGAGCGGCACGCTGTTCGAGGGGATCGAGCGCTGGTCCGAGCGCAAGGCGACCATCACGCACGAGGACACGAAGACGCGTGCGCATGCGGCAATCGGCATGCTGCGCGATCACGGCATCCAGCACGTGCGCACCCATGTCGACGTCACCGATCCGACGCTCGCCGCGCTGAAGGCGATGCTCGAAGTGAAGGACGAGGCGCGCGGGCTGATCGACCTGCAGATCGTCGCGTTTCCGCAGGAGGGCATCGAGTCGTTCGACGGCGGCCGTGCGCTGATGGAGCAGGCGATCGATCTCGGTGCGGACGTCGTCGGCGGGATCCCGCATTTCGAGAACACGCGCGAGCAGGGCGTCAGCTCGATCCGCTTCCTGATGGAACTGGCCGAGCGCACCGGCTGCCTCGTCGACGTGCATTGCGACGAGACCGACGATCCGCATTCACGCTTTCTCGAAGTGCTCGCGGAAGAAGCCCGGGTGCGCGGGATGGGCGCGCGCGTGACGGCCAGCCACACGACCGCAATGGGCTCGTACGACAACGCGTACTGCTCGAAGCTGTTCCGGTTGCTGAAGCGCGCGGGTCTCAACTTCGTCTCGTGCCCGACCGAGAGCATCCATCTGCAGGGGCGTTTCGACACGTTTCCGAAGCGGCGCGGGCTCACGCGCGTCGCGGAGCTCGATCGCGCGGGCCTGAACGTGTGCTTCGGGCAGGATTCGATCAAGGATCCGTGGTATCCGCTCGGCAACGGCAATATCCTGCGCGTGCTCGACGCCGGCCTGCACATCTGCCACATGATGGGCTACCAGGACCTGCAGCGCTGCCTCGACTTCGTGACCGATCACAGCGCGACGACGATGCATCTCGGCGACGGTTACGGGATCGCCGTCGGGCGGCCGGCGAACCTCGTCGTGCTCGACGCGGACAGCGACTACGAAGCCGTGCGCCGGCAGGCGAAGGCCACGCTGTCGGTTCGCCGCGGGAGGGTGATCATGCGGCGCGAGCCGGAGCGCGTCACGTATCCGGAGTGAGAGCGGCGGGTCGGGAGGCGGCATGCATCGTCGAGGGACGGTCATGTGCGGGCTGCCGCCCGACGTGAGATTGATCACCGCGTCCGTCTGCGCCTTGATACGTGGCAAGAATTCGGCGAACACTGCCGGATCCTGCGTTGGCTTGCCGTCCGACGGGTTGCGCGCGTGCAGGTGCAGGATCGCGGCACCGGCCTGAGCAGCCGCGACGGCGGCTGTCTCGATCTGATGCGCCGTCACGGGCAGGTACGGCGACATCGACGGTGTGTGGATCGCGCCGGTCGGCGCGCAGGTGATGATGACTTTGCGAGCGTTTGCCACGGATGGATTCCTTACGGTGAGCGATGCAGGAGGCGTCAGAGCACTTCGACGTTGCCGCAGACGGAGATCTGCCATGCCCGCCCGGCGAGCACAGGAACAGCGCGGTCGCGGCGATTTCGGCCGGATCCGTCATGCGTCGCAGCGAGATCTTCTCGAGATAGCGCTTTTCCATCTCGTCGTAGCCGGTGCCGAGCTGCTGCGCGCGCGCCTCGATTACGCGGCGCATCCGCGGGCCGCGCACGATGCCGGGCTGGATCGCATTCACGCGGATGCCGAGCGGCCCGAGCTCGATCGCGAGGCTTTTCACGAGACCGACGACCGCCCACTTGGTTGCCGCGTACGGCGTGCGGAACGCGTAGCCGAGCCGCCCCGCGACCGACGACAGCGCGATGATCGCGCCGCCGTGCTGCGTGTTACGCAGTAGCGGCACCGCGCGCCGCGCGAACTGGAATCGCGCGTTCAGGTTGATCGCAACCGTCTGCTCCCACTGCGCCGGGTCGATTTCGTCGATGCCGCCCGTCGGGCCCGCGATGCCTGCGTTGTTGACCGGCACGTCGAGGCCGCCGAGCATCGCCGCGACATCCGCGAACACGCGCTCGACCGCGGCCGGATCGGCTACGTCGGCCAGCGTCGCACTGATCGCGGTGCGCGACGGCCGGTCGGCCAGCGCCGCGATCACGGCTTGCGATGCATCGCACACATGGACGCGCGCGCCGCAGTCGGCGAACGTGTCGGCGATCTCGAGACCGATGCCCGAGGCTCCACCCGTCACGAGGACGCGCAGGCCGTCATAGGGTTTCAGCAGGTCGGAAGCTGTCATGCCGGGTAGTCTCCGTCGTTGAAGTTATCGGGTGCGGCGTCGCTCGTGGGCTGGCTGCCGCGAAATTCTGCTGCTACGGCTTTGCGTTCACGCGCCGCGGGGATTGCTCGGCCCGCAGCGTCGCAGCGAGATCATGCGCGGCGCCGCCGATGTCGAGCGCGATGCCGGCACGCACGCCGGCGCCGTCGAGCCGTTCGAGCGCATCGACGATCGCGCGGTGCGCGTCCATCGAACGCCGCATGTGCGGGAAATCGAGCGCGACCATGTTGAGGAACGGTCCGACACGCATCCACAGGTTCTCGACGATCGCCAGCGTGCTTTCACTCGCGCCGTGCGCGTAGATCGCGCTGTGGAACGCGAAATTGCTCTGCAGGTACGCGCGTGAACGGCCGGCCTCGGCCTGTGCCTGCATCGTCGCGCAGGTCTTGCGCACGGCGGCGATCTGCGCGTCGGTCATCCGCGCGCAGGCACGTTCGGCGATGCAACCTTCGAGAGCGATCCGCACGTCGCGCAGTTCGTCGAGCATGTCGAGCGTCATCGGCGGCACGACGAGCGCGCGGTTCGGGCCGTCGACCAGCGCGCGTTCGGCGTGCAGCCGCGTAAGTGCGGCGCGCACAGGCATCGTCGACGAACCGACCGCCTCGGCGACGCTGCGCAGGCTCAGCGCCTGGCCGGGCGCGAAGCGGCCGCTCATCAGCGCTTCGCGCAGTTGCTGGTAGACCTTTTCGGCCATCGTTGCCGATTCGATTGCTTTCAGTGCGGGCGGGACGATACGGGGTGCCAAGGCGGGTTCTCCTGCGTTTGATCTGCGAGCTGTGATCACACTTGTGATGTGCGAAGTGATGTCGATCGGGCAACAGGAGTCAAGGTGGTCGGCGTTGGGGAAAACGAGGGGGAGGTGATACGCGAAGCGGCTTGCGGGTCCGTGCTGCCGCGATCGCCGTCATTACAAAAAACTTTCACTTCGTGCATCATCACGTTCGAGTTCGAGGGCCGCGAGGGGATTCGGAAGGCGCCAGCAATTGCGATTTTCCGATGGTGTTTCCTCCAATCGAATTCATTCCAACAACAAGGAGCCATAGTGAAACGACCGTCATTTGCCGTCGCATGGGCGGCATCTCAGCGAATCTACGATCCGGCCAATTCCGGCGAGCGTGTTGCGAAAGTGATAGGTGGATACGTTGAGAAAAACATCAACAATCCGAGCCCGACAGAGCGATGGAGCAATACGTGCGCGGTGAGGATGAGCTACATCCTCGGCGAGGCCGGCATGGTGATTCCCCGTATTCCTGGACAAACGGTATCGGGCGGAGACAATCGGCAATACTTTTTCGTGTCAGGGACTTGATCCGCTTTCTCGAGCAACGGTGGGGGAAGGCCGAGGGTGTCAAGTATCCGCCTTCGAACGGCGGACCACTCGCGGCCCGACAGGGCGTCATCCTGTTCGAGGTGTCGGGGTGGAGCGATGCACAGGGCCACGCCACGCTGTTTAACGGACGTACGTGTTACGACCACTGCTATTTCAACGAACCGGGCGCACGGTATCGTACGGATCGCGCGAATTTTTGGAGTTTGTCATGAAGAGAACCCGGCTCGCAATCATGCTGGCGTGCGTTGCGATTCAACCGGCGATGGTTTCAGGGAGGGAGGCTCACGCCTCGCCGGAGGCTGGCTCACGGACCTATCTCCAGAACTTCAAGGACATGGTGCTCGCGGAGTGCCTGGCTACTGCTTACAAGCAGGCGCCGGATGTCGGCAAGGATATCGGTAGCAGCGTCAATGCGTTGCGCGACTGGACCTACTACGACATGGAGCGTGCGTCAGATGTCGTTCATGCGCTGGTGGCGAAGTACCTTGCACGCGATTACCGGAATCCGGCTGTCGAATCGGAAATCAAGGACGTAAAATTCGACTTCCTGAAGTGCATGGACCTGTATCACGGCAAGGAACTGGACGCTGCCACGAAGAAGCTCGTCCTGCGCCCGAACAGCACGTATCGGGCCGAAAACCCGCGCTAGTCCGCAGGCGCCGCAGCGGCGGAATCCGAACATCGCCATCCGCGCCCCGATCGTGCAGAATCGAACCCCCGATTCCCGCCGACGGATGCCGCATGACCGATCCGAACGACCTGTCCGCCCGCCGCACCTACACCACCTTCGCGCAACGCTACGCAGACGTCGCGCCGACCAAGGCGCACAACGCGCTCTACGAGCGGCCGGCGACGATGGCGCTGCTCGGCGACGTCGACGGTCTGACGGTGCTCGACGCCGGCTGCGGGCCCGGCATCTGCAGCGAGCACCTCGCGCGCCACGGTGCGACCGTTCACGCGTTCGACATCACGCCCGAGATGGTCGCGCTGGCGAGAAGGCGCTGCGCGGGGCTTGCGGTCGACGTCGCGGAGGGCGATCTCGCGGCGCCGCTCGACTGGCTGTCCGACCATGTGTTCGACAAGATCCTGTGTTCGCTTGCGTTCGACTATGTGCGCGATCTCGCGCCGACGCTGCGCGAATTCCGGCGCGTCGCGCGGCCTGGCGCGACGCTGGTGTTTTCGATGGCGCATCCGATGCGCGACTGGATGGACGAGCGTACGCGCGGGGATGGCACGTACTTCGAGACGAGCCGTTTCGGCTTCCATTGGTCGGGTTTCGGCGAACCGAAGCCCTATGTCGAAGCGTGGCGCCGGCCGCTCGGCGACATCCTGAACGCGCTCGCCGACGCCGGCTGGCGGCTCGACCGGTTCGTCGAACCGACGCCGCTGCCCGAGATGAAGGCCGTGTCGGAACGGCTCCATGCGGAGCTGTCGCTGGCGCCGGCCTTCCTCTGCATCCGCGCGTGCTGCTGACACGGCACGCACGGCAATCGTCAGCCGTCAGCCGGCCCCTCAGCGCACCGGCTCGTCGGTGAGCGTGCCGAGAAACGCTTCGATATCCTTGATGTCTTGCGCGGTCATCGCCGGCTTGTCGCCGGGTTTGCGGTCGAACGGCGCATCGGTCACGTCGACGTTCGCGCGGTACTTCACCGGAATATCGTCGTATTCATCGACCTTGCCGTCCGCACCGCGCGAATAGAACTTCTGCGGCGAGATGCTGCGCTCGTTGTAGAACGCCATCACCTGATCGAGCGTATGGAACACGCCGTTGTGGAAGAACACCTGGCGCGTCGCGGCGTTGCGCAGCGTCGGCGTGAGGAACATCCCGCAATACTGCGTCTGGTCCTTCAGATCCTCGCGGAACGGCCCGCACACGCCGAGATCGTAGAACGCCGGATTGCGGTTCTGCGCGAGCGACTGGTTGCGCGGCGCGCCGAGCGCCTCGTACTGATAGTCGGTAAACATCGGCGGCAGGCCGTCCTTGCCGGGCTTCGACAGATGGCAGCCCGCGCAATTCGCCTTGTCCGGATCGTTGAAGAGCCGCAGCCCGCGCAACTCGGCCTGCGTCAGGCGCGCGCGGCCCTCGAGCCAGCGGTCGTACTTGCTGTTGTACGGATGGAACGACGGATCCTCGACCTGATAGCGCGCGATCGCGAACATCGCCTCCGACACCAGAAGCTGCGGGCTGGAGAACACGCGCGCGCCGAACAACCGCTCGAACTGCGCGCGATGCGACGGTTGCGCGAGCTTGCGTGCGACGTCGTCGATGTTCGCATTCGCCATCTCGACCGGATTCAGCAGCGGTCCGAACGCCTGCTGCTGCAGCGTATCGGCGCGGCCGTCCCAGAACATCCCGCCCTGCGGCACGAGCTGCGGCGCGGCCGACGTGCCGGCCACCTTCTGCGCCTTGACGACACCGGCCGCGGATGCGGCCTGCTGCGCGATGCTCGGCGCGGCATCGTTTTCGCCGGCATCGGGGCCGATGCTGAAGTTCGGCTGACGGTACAGGTACATCAGCGATTGCGGCGGCCGAAACCCGTGTTGCGTCATCGCGAGGCCGCCCGGCTGGACGTCCAGCGCGTTCGGCGGCCCGTACGCATGATCGGGGCTATGGCAGGACGCGCACGACTGCTTGCCGGATGCCGACAGCGACGGATCGAAGAACAGCGCGCGCCCGAGCTGCGCAACCGCGGAAAGCGGCTGCGCGGCCGGGCGCTGCAGCACGACCGGATGCGGATTCGCGCCGGTCCAGTCGGCGACGACGTCGCCGATCGCCGCGGGTACCCGCGCGGGGAATGCGACCGCGAACGCGCCATAGGCAAGCACGGCCGCGCCGGTCACGAAGGCCGCGCGGCGCAGCAGGCGGGCAGGGGAACGCGGCGCGGCGGCGCCGGATGCGTCGGGAGACGAGAACGCGGGACGAGCTGTCATGCTGTCGGTCGAAAGTCGGGCGCCGTGTACAGGCGGCGCATTAAATGGAAAGGGCCGGCGCACGATGCGCCGGCCTGCTGCTTGCTGCTACCGGTTACGTAATGCCGGTCAGATCGCCGGCGCCGCGCTCAGCACGGTGCCTTGCGTCGGATCGAGATACAGCGGTGCCGTATTCGGCTTCGACGAGAAGTCGAACAGCCCGCGCAGGTCGCCTGCCGTCGCATCGAACGAACCGCCGCCGATGCGTTGGCCGCCGAGCCAGTTGTCCTCGATGAAGCGCACGACGGATGCCTGGTCGATCATCGTGTGGTCGACGTAGTTCTGCTTCGCATACGGCGAGATCACGACCAGCGGGATGCGCACGCCCGGGCCGCAGCGGCCGTTCACGGTGCCGCCGTTCAGGCCGGTGGTGCCGCCCGAACCGCATTTGCCGTTGCCGTTCAGTTGGTCGACCGCGTCGGCCGACGAACGGGTCGGTGCCGTGTACACGTGGTCGTACCAGCCGTCCGAGTCGTCATAGGTGACGATCACGGCCGTGTTCTGCCAGTCGGGCTGCTGCTGCAGGAAGTTGACGACCTTCGTCACGAACGCCTGCTCGTCGAGCGGGTCCGAGTAGCCCGCGTGCGCATCCTGCGCGGCCGGCGCCTTCAGGAAGCTGACCGACGGGAAGTTGCCGGCCTTCACGGCCGCGAAGAAGTCGTCGCTGTCGTACTGGTGGTTCGCCGGCTCGGCCGTCTTGCCGTCGGCTTCGAGGCTCGACCCGATCGCCGCAACCGAGCTCGGGCGCGTGTGCTGCGGGTTCGCGGTCGACGCGTAGTACTGGAACCAGTTGTGGTGCGGGATGTAGTCGGCCGTCGCGGCGTTCACGGCGGTGGCGATCATGCTGCGCGCGCAACCCGTCGTGCCGTTGCCGTTGGTCGTCGACAGGTTGAAGCCGCCCATGAAGCCGCCCCACGTGATCTTCGCGCCGTTCAGCAGGTCGCCGATGTTCTTGCCGCTCATCATCGCCTGGTCGGTCGTGCTCGAGCACACGTCGTAGCCCGGGTCGACGTCGTTGATCATCGTGAGACCGCCCTGGCCGTCGTTGATGTAGTACGAGCTGGCGGCGAGCGTCGACGGCTGCTTCGACGTCTTGACGATCTGCATCCCGTTGGTCTGGCCCGACACGACGTTCAGCGCGCCCGGCGTCGACGGGCCGTAGACCGTCGTATATGCGTTGTCGCTCATTGCGAAGCGCTGCGCGTAGTTCCACAGCGCGGTGACGGTGTTGCCGTCGAAGTAGCCCATCACCTGGCCCTTCGTGCCGAACGCGCCGGCGCCGCCCGACGAGGCCTTGCCCGTGTATTTCGGGAACAGGTCGGCGAGGCCGTTGTCTTCGGCCTGCTCCTCGGCCGTGTACGCATGGTTCTGGTCGGCGGTTGCCGCTTGCGTGCGATCGAGGCGGAACGGGTTCGCGGCGTCGGTGCCGTTGGCCGTGTTCGTGAAGTTCGGGTTCGCGGTGAGCAGCGTGCCCGTCAGCCCGTTGATCGTCGGCGTGCCGGATTTCGCGGTGAACGCCGGTTCGCCCGACGGGTTCGTCGCATTCGGGTAGGTGCCGAAGTAGTGGTCGAACGACACGTTTTCGCCGTAGATCACGACGACGTGCTTGATCGGCGTGGCGGTCTTCAGCGCATCCTGCGACGACACGGCGGGTGTCGACGTGGGATCGTCGCTGCCGCCGCAGGCGAACAGCGCGAGCGTTGCGGCTGCGCAGGCGGTGACGAGCAAGGCTTGACGGAACATCGGGAAACTCCAGGTAGGTGTTCGATGGTGGAGGTCGGCCCCGTCGCCGTGTCGGTTCGGCGCGGAGCTCGTTGATAGAGCACCGGCATTGAAACAGCCCGGTATGAAGATATGGGGGCGGAGCGGTTTCGCGAGGATTGCGCCGCGGTATCGATTTCATTACGACGCGCGGCGGTGCGAAAGAAAACGGAAAGGAACGCTGCGGATGCCACCTGGGCGACACATTCGGCGGCGTGTGCGGTCGTTGCCGCGAATGCCGCGTGGGGCGGGCCGCAGCGCACGGCTGGCCGGTTCGCCCGCGACGTCGTGCCACGCACGTTTTTGACAATCGGGTGACGCATTCATACGATGATCGGCCCGCGGCGACGATTTCGCGTTGCCGGCCGTCAGCGAGTATTCAACGTGCCGATTCCCGTTCTGTTTGCCGTCCTGTGCGCCGCGTTCCTGCATGCGTCATGGAATGCGCTCGTGCGCAGCAGCGGCGACCGGCTGCGCTCGGCCACGGTGCTGCAAATCGCGATCGGGCTGTTCGCGCTGCTGTTCCTGCCTGCCGCCGCGCCGATCACGCCCGCGAGCTGGGCGTGCGTCGTCGCGTCGGCGGTGATCCACGTCGTCTATACGCTGCTGCTGGTGCGCGCGTACGAGCACGGCGACCTGACGGTCGCGTATCCGGTCGCGCGCGGCACCGCACCGCTGCTCGTCACGCTGGGCGCGGCGGCGTTCGCGGGCGAGCGCCTGAACGCGGGCGCGCAATGCGGACTCGTGCTGATCTGCGCCGGCATCATGGCGATCGGGCTCGAGCGCGGGCGCGGCGCGCAGCACCGGATGACGCAAGTGTTGCCGACCGCGTTCGCGACCGGCGTATCGATCGCCACGTACAGCGTCGTCGATGGGATCGGCGTGCGGGAAAGCGGCAGCACGGTCGGCTATACCGCGTGGATGTTCGTGCTGACCGCGCTGTTGATGGCCGCGTACTACCGGCTGCGCGCGGGGCCGCTGCGGCTCACGCGGGACGTCGGGGAAACGGCGAAAGCCGCATGCGGCGGCGTATTCGCGGCGCTTGCGTACGGGATCGTGATCTGGGCGATGGATCGCGCACCGATGGGCCCGGTGTCGGCGCTGCGCGAAACGAGCGTGGTGTTCGCCGCGCTGATCGCGCGCGCGTATCTCGGCGAGCGGCTGACGCGGCGTCGCGCGGGCGGGTGCCTCGTGATTGCTTCGGGCGCGCTGCTGATCGGCGCGTTCGAGGCGGTGCGGTGAGCACGGCTGCCGAGCGCGCTGCCCGGGGTGTCGTGCGGCAGCGCTTCAGCCTTCCACCGGCATCGCACTTGTGCACTTGATTTCGTCGAGACACACGCTCGAATGCACGCCGCTCACGCCGGGAATGCGCATCAGCGTTTCGAGCAGGAACGTGGAGAGCCCCTTCAGGTCGCGCGCGACGACCTTCAGCACGTAGTCGATATCGCCCGTTACCGAGAAACATTCCTGGATCTGCGCGAGATCCGACACGAGTTTCTGGAACTTCGACAGGTCGCGGATATGCCCGCGCTCCATCGTCACGTGCACGAACGCGGTGACGCCGAACCCGAGCGTATCGGGGCACAGACGGGTTTCGTAGCGGCGGATCGCGCCGATCTCCTCCAGCCGGCGGTGGCGCCGCAGCGTCTGCGCGGGCGACAGGCCGACGGCCTTCGCCAGGTCGAGGTTCGACGCGCGGCCGTTCTCCTGCAACACCGACAGCAGGTGGCGATCGATGCGATCGAGAACCGGTTCAGGCATTTTTGTTTCCTCATCTGTCTCCCGGACGCAATCTTATCTCATAATGTAGGGTTTGCATGAGCGGGTTACGCAACCCGATTTCACGGTCGCGACGCTAAACTGACGCCGGATTTTCGTGTGCGTCCGCAGCAATGCGGACGAGGGCGACGGTCGGCGTCCGGTATGGCGGGCCTGCCGACAGGCATCGGGCATCGCCGCGCGAAGATTGCAGTCCCCAACCCGGCGGCTCCACGAACGGCTGCCGGCACAGCAAAACAGCGCCCGGCACACCGAGGCGCGCCGCACCGCTTCCGGCGGAGGCGGGCAGAATGGAGAAGACATGGTTTCTGGAAACGAGAAGGACGGCCTGAAGCGGGGGCTGAAGAACCGGCACATCCAGCTGATCGCGCTCGGCGGCGCGCTCGGCACGGGGCTGTTCCTCGGCATCGCGCAGACGATCAAGATGGCCGGCCCGTCCGTGCTGCTCGGCTACGCGGTGGCCGGCGTCGTCGCGTTCTTCATCATGCGCCAGCTCGGCGAGATGGTCGTCGACGAGCCGGTCGCCGGCTCGTTCAGCTACTTCGCCGACAAGTACGTCGGTCATTTCACCGGTTTCCTGTCCGGCTGGAACTATTGGGTGCTGTACATCCTCGTCAGCATGGCCGAGCTGTCGGCCGTCGGCATCTACGTGCAGTACTGGTGGCCCGGCGTGCCGACCTGGGTGTCGGCGCTGGTGTTCTTCGTCGCGATCAACCTGCTGAACCTGGCGAGCGTGAAGTCGTACGGCGAGACGGAATTCTGGTTCTCGATCATCAAGGTCGTCGCGATCGTCGGGATGATCGGCTTCGGCGGCTGGCTGCTCGCGAGCGGCCATGCCGGGCCGGAAGCGAGCATCGCGAACCTGTGGCAGCACGGCGGCTTCTTCCCGAACGGCGTATCGGGGCTCGTGATGTCGATGGCGGCGATCATGTTCTCGTTCGGCGGGCTGGAACTGATCGGCATCACCGCGGCCGAGGCCGACGATCCGAAGCGCAGCATTCCGCGCGCGACCAACCAGGTGATCTACCGGATCCTGATTTTCTACATCGGCGCGCTGGCGGTGCTGCTGTCGCTGTATCCGTGGGAGAAGGTCGTCACCGGCGGCAGCCCGTTCGTGCTGATCTTCCACGCGCTGAGCAGCAACCTGGTCGCGAACGTGCTGAACGTCGTCGTGCTGACGGCCGCGCTGTCGGTCTACAACAGCGGCGTGTACAGCAACAGCCGGATGCTGTTCGGCCTCGCGAAGCAGGGCAACGCGCCGAAGGTGCTGTGCTCGGTGAACAAGCGCGGCATTCCGCTCGCCGCGCTCGGCGCGTCGGCGCTCGCGACCGGCGCGTGTGTGCTGGTCAACTACTTCATGCCGGGCAAGGCGTTCGAGGTGCTGATGGGCCTCGTCGTGTCGGCGCTGATCATCAACTGGGCAATGATCACGCTGATCCACCTGAAATTCCGCCAGGCCAAGCGCATCGCGGGAGAGCAGACTTCCTTCCGCAGTCTGGGCTATCCTTTCACGAATTACCTGTGCCTGGCATTCATGGCCGGCATTCTCGTCGTGATGTACCTGACGCCGGATCTCCGTCTGTCGGTGTACCTGATTCCCGTATGGCTCGCGGTGCTCGCGATCGGGTATCGCTTCCGTCAGAAGAATGCGGGCTATGCGATTCGCGACGGCGCGTCCGCGCGCTGACACGGGCACCACGACCCTTCTTCCAAACGAGACCGACATAGCCATGTTCGAACACATCGACGCGTACCCGGGCGATCCGATCCTGACGCTCAACGAGAATTTCCAGAAGGATCCGCGCGATCAGAAGGTCAACCTGAGCATCGGCATCTATTTCGATGCCGAAGGCCGGATTCCCGTGATGGGTGCCGTGCGCGAAGCCGAAACCGCGCTGCAGCGCGACCTCGGCCCGAAGCCCTACCTGCCGATGGTCGGCCTCGCCGCGTATCGCGACGCGGTGCAGGCACTCGTGTTCGGCGCCGATCACCCGGCGCGTGCGACCGGCCGCATCGCGACCGTGCAGACGCTCGGCGGCTCGGGCGCGCTGAAGGTGGGCGCCGATTTCCTGAAGCGCTACTTCCCGGACGCGCAGGTGTGGTTGAGCGACCCGAGCTGGGAAAACCACCGCTTCATCTTCGAGCGCGCGGGCTTCACGGTGAACACCTACCCGTACTACGACGAAGCGACGGGCGGCCTGAAGTTCGACGCGATGCTCGCGGCGATCGACGCGCTGCCGGCGCGCAGCATCGTGCTGCTGCACGCATGCTGTCATAACCCGACCGGCGTCGATCTCGACGAAGGCCAGTGGGAGAAGCTGATCGACGTGATCGAGGCGCGCGAACTGCTGCCGTTCGTCGACATGGCGTACCAGGGTTTCGGCGCGGGCCTCGACGCGGATGCGTTCGCGGTGCGCGAACTGGCCCGCCGCGGCGTGCCGGCGCTCGTCGCGAACTCGTTCTCGAAGAACTTCTCGCTGTACGGCGAGCGCGTCGGCGGCCTGAGCGTCGTCTGCGAGGATGCGGCCGCGGCCGAGCGCGTGCTGGGCCAGTTGGCCGGCGCGGTGCGCTCGAACTACAGCAACCCGCAAACCTACGGCGCGAAGGTCGTGGCGACCGTGCTCAATACGCCCGCGCTGCGCAAGCAGTGGGAAGAAGAGCTCGCCGCGATGTGCCGCCGCATCGCACGGATGCGCCAGTCGATTCACGACGGCCTGCGCGACCACGTCAGCGGCGAAGCGCTCACGCGCTACGTGAAGCAGCGCGGGATGTTCACGTACACGGGCCTGACCGAATCGCAGGTCGACGCGCTGCGCGAAGTGCACGGCGTGTACATCCTGCGTTCGGGCCGCATGTGCGTCGCGGGCCTGAACGATTCGAACGTCGGCATCGTCGCGGATGCGATCGGCAAGGTGCTGAAGAGCGGCGTCTGACCGGCGCGCCCACGGGCGCCCGATTGCATCGCCGAAACCGGCTGTCTCCCCTGGAGGCAGCCGGTTTTTTGTTGCGCGGCGACGGCGCGGCGGTACGATGCGGAATCGAACGCATGACGAAGGAGCGGCATGGCTATTCGAATCGTACGGCTCGGCACGCAGCGCGCGGCCGGCGAAGGCCTGAGGATCGGCACGGTGCGGCGACCGCCGCGCGGCGTACCCAAGGCGGAATTCGCATCGCGCAACTACTATGATGTATGGTTGCCGACGCTGTCGCCGAGCCCCGAACTCGTCGCGCAGGCGCTGGCTGCCGAAACCGACGCCGAATGGCGCGCGTTCACGCGCCACTTCCGCGCGGAGATGGCGCACGGCGACGCGCCGAAGGTGCTGGACCTGCTCGCCGCGCTGTCGGCGACGAGCGCGTTCTCGATCGGCTGCTACTGCGAGGACGAGCGCCGCTGCCATCGCAGCGTGCTGCGCGAATTGCTGGCCGAGCGCGGTGCGACGATCGACGCGGACGCGGGCTGAACGCCGGTCCGGCCATGCGAAGGGGGCCGCCATCGTGCGGCGCAACGAACCGGTTGACGTGGGTCAAGTGCGCGGCCGTGCGAGCCGCTATGCTCACGTCATGAGATCGTCTCGACGATGACAGGCGGACAGATGCAGATTGCCTTTCCACCGGAACCGCCCGAATATTGCGCGCGCGATCTGGTCGTCGCGTTTTCGGCGCTGGTCGACGGCCGTTGCGTGCAATGCGCGATCACGGCCGAAGCACTGGAAGACCATTTCGGTGCGCCGTCGCTGCTGGAGCGGGATTTGCTGCAGGCGTTCGAAGCGCACCGCTCGGCGATCGAGGCGATGGCACGACGAATGCTCGATGAAATCGGCGGCCGACCGGTGTTGCTGCACAGCGGTCACTTCCGGATGGACGACTGATACCGCGGGAGGATGCATGACACTTCAAGGCACGATTCATGAACGCGACTGGTCGGTCGAAGTCGAGACGCGGCCGTGCGAATCCGGCGAGTTCCGCTGCCGCGTGTCGGTCGAGCACGGGACGGGAGCGGCGCGCTTTCATCACACGTTCGAGCACAGTCATGCATATCCGACCGAACACGAAGCCGCGATCGAAGGGCTGCGGGCCGGGATGACGTGGATCGAAATGAAGGCCTCTCAGACATTCAGCGTGTGAACCGCCTCGTGCGCAGAGGTGAGTGGCTGCAATGCTGCCAGGGCAGTGATCGCCGGGGCAGCAATCGCGCCGCGCGCGGGACAGAGACACACAGGGAAAGATAACGCGGTCGACAGCGCCGACCCCGTCAGGAGGAACATCATGGGCGTGGGCATGCAGATCGTCTGCGTCGGATGCACGGATTGCGCGGCGCTCGAAGCCGAAGCGGGCGCACAGCTGGTGCAGCTTGAACGATTCCGCGCCCGGCTCGACGAGTGCCGGCTGTCGATCGAGTTGCGCACGACCGCCGACGGCGGCCGCGCCTACGACGTGCGGCTCGAGCTGGTCATGCACGATCGCGTGCCGGCGTCGCTGCCATGCAGCTCCGGCGACGACGTGAACGAGGTGATGCGCCGTGCGTTCGCGCAAGCCGAGCAGGTGCTGTCCGCGTGGCAGGCCGGCGGGCCTGAAGCGGCCGCGTTGCGTGCGGTCGCGACGGGCGCCGCCGTGCAATGACGCTCGCCGCGCCCGCCGTGCGTCAGACCAGGGCGAGCGCCTGCGCGTCGATGATCCGCACGCGCTTGCCGCGCGTTTCGACGAGCGAATCCCGATGGAACCGCGAGAACATCCGGCTGACGGTCTCGAGCTTCATGCCGAGATAGCAGCCGATCTCCTCGCGCGTCATCCGCAGGTTGAATTCCGATGCCGAATAGCCGCGTGCCTCGAAGCGCGACGACAGGTTCAGCAGGAAATGCGCGACGCGCTGCTCGGCCGACATCGTACCGAGCAGCAGCATCTGGCTCGATTCGCGAACGATCTCGCTGCTCAGCATCTGGTAGAGGAAATGCTGCATCGATTTCATTTCGCGACATGCCGCCTCGAGCGCGCCGAACGGGATGATGCACACGACGCTGTCCTCGAGCGCGATCGCGTCGCAGCAGTGCTGGCCGCTGCCGATGCCGTCCATGCCGAGCGTTTCGCCGGCGATCTGAAAGCCGGTCACGTGCTCTCGGCCGTCACGATGCATCATCACCGTCTTGAACGAGCCCGCGCGCACCGCGTAGATGCTGTGAAACGGATCGTCGATGCGGAACAGCGCGTCGCCCTGGCGAACCTGCCGGGTCGAGCAGATGATCGCGTCGAGGCGGCCGTATTCGTCCGCGGTCAGGTCGGGCGGCAGGCACATCGAGCGCATCGCGCAGACCGAGCAGCGCGCGGCCGGATGCTTGGCGGCGTCGTTACGCGCGACGGCGCGAAGTGGAACCGTTGGCCGAGGCGCGACGGACGGGGCGGCGCAGGCGGTGGCTGTAGACATGAGTCACTCCGGCTCGGTCAGGGGTGGTGCACGCGAGCGAGCACCAGGGATTCGATGGTGCGGCATGCGGCGTCGAATTCGACGGTCTTGTCGAAGAAGTAGTCGGCTCCGGCCGTCGCGCATGCCTCTCTGAATGCCGGCGCCGAGTGGTTCGTCAGCACGATCGTGACGACGCGCGGCGTGGCCTTCGACAGCATCCCGATCAAATCGAGACCGCTGCCGTCCGCGAGCCGCAGATCGACAAGCACGACTTCCGCGTGACTGCTGCGGATGTGCGTCCACGCGTCCTGGCCGTCCTCGGCTTCGCCGACGACCACGACACCGCGGATCGCGCCGACGAGCAGCGCGATTCGCTGCCGGACGGCGACGGCGTGATCGACGAGGAACACCCGGAGCGCGGCGGTGGGTGGCATGCTGGCATTCATGCCGGCAGTATCGTGTTGCGCTGCCAAAAAAGAAATCGGCCGAATTGGAAGTTTGTGTAGGCCGCTGCGACGCGTTGTAGGGCGTTTCCTACAACGCGTGCGGGAAAGAGGCGGCGGCGCCTGCGTCGCGATGCCGGACGCGCGCGCAGGCCGACGGTGCTCGCCGCTGTCGCTCCCTCCAATCAGCCGCGTTGGCGCGCGTCCAGCGCATCGCGCGCCGTGCGGCACGCGGCCAGATCCCATGCGGCGCAGCCGACGCTCTTGAACAGCAGCGGGCCGCTGCGCTCGAATGCGCCGCAAAGCACGTCGGCGAGCGACGCGACCTGTTGCCAGTCCACCTTCGCGACGATCAAGTCGCCGGCCTCGTGCCGCGCGCCGGCCGGATCGTCGACGACGAGCCGGCTGTGGCGCACGGTGTCGGCGTCGATCTCGGCGGCGTCCGCGGTGAACGCGCCGACGCCGACCACGAGGCGACCTTCGCGTGCCGCTTCGCGATACACGGGCGTGCGGCTCGTCGTCAGCGTGACGACGACATCGATCGCATCGGGAATCGCGTCGCCGTCAAGCGGTGCGAGCCGCGGCGCCTGCGCGCGGTGCGCGGCGCAGAACGCGGCCGCGCTGTCGGCGCGCGAGCCGCGCACGTGCAGGCGGGCGTCCGGAAAGATCGCCGCGAGCGCTTCGGCGTGATTGGCCGCCTGCTTGCCGGTGCCGATCAGCAGGATGTCGCGCGGCGCGGCGCCGTGCAGTGCCTGGATGCCGAGCGCGGTGACGGCCGCGGTGCGGCGCCCGGTGACCGTCGGACCGTCGAGCACGAAGCGCATCTCGCCCGTCGTCGCATCGTATGCAGTCACCTGGCCGAGGATCGTCGGCAGCCCGCGTGCGCCGTTGCCGGGGCACACGTTGACGAGCTTGTGGCTCGCGAGGTCGCGCGCGCTCGACGGCATCGACAGCATCACGCCGCCCGCCTGCAGTGGCACGACGAGCCGTTCGGGGCTGACGATCTCGCCCGCCGCATATTCGGCGACGGTGTGCGTGAGCGTCGCGAGCAGCGCCGGGTAGTCGAGCAGCGCGGCCGTTTCGGCGGCATCGAAAGCGGGAATGCGGGAGAGAGCGGTCATCGTGTCGGTCGGTTGTGTCGGTGGGCGTGAACGACGGGCGCATGGCGCGCTCGCCACGGAAGCCGCCGGACTCGCGGCGGCAGACGGTCTGGATCAAATCTATACCAGTTGACGGCTGTCCGGCAACCCGGAAAATCATGCGGATTGCCGATTTTGGTTCTAATATCCGTCCAGATGGGCCGTCTACCTACCGGCCCTGGTGCCGCTTCGGTATAGTGCGCATCCATTCCCGAACCACGGCCCCGACCGGGCAGGAGCCCCAGATGATGTCCGCGCGCCCCGAATCCCTCGAAGCCGGTTTCCGGCCGCTGCAGATCTACGAGCAGGTCGCGGAGAAGATTCGCGACGAGATCCGTGCGGGGCACTATGCGGCCGATTCGAGGCTGCCGTCGGAGCGCGATCTCGCGGCGCTGTTCCAGGTCGGCCGGCCGGCGGTGCGCGAGGCGCTCGGCGCGCTGCAGAACGAAGGGCTGGTGTTCACGAAGCGCAATTCGGGCACCTATGTCGTGCCGGCGCCGCTCGACGTGCTCGCGCAGCGCGGCGACTCGCGAGGCGCGCCCGATGCGGACTTCAGCCCGACGTCGACGCTCGACGTGCGGCTCATCCTCGAGCCCGCGATCGCTCGCCTCGCGGCCGCGCACGGCCGCGCCGATCCCGTCGCCGAAGGCTATCTCGCGCAGATGGAAACGATCACCGATATCGACGACCCGCAGCAGCGCGCGCTATGGAACGAGAGCGACCGGCTGTTCCACCGGCAGCTCGCGCTGATGACCGGCGACGCGTTGATCGTGAAGATCGCGGACGAAGTCGCGAAGACGATGGACCAGCCGCTGTGGAAGCGGCTGAAGGACGACGGCATCTACGACGCGGGTCGGATCCGGCTCTACGTGTCCGAGCACCGGCTGATCTACGAGGCGATCGTGTCCGGCGACGCCGATGCGGCCGCCTTCTACGTCGAGCAGCACATCCTGCGCGTACGGCGCGACATCACGCCGAAGTAACGCGTGCCACATCATTCTGGTCTGAAACATGACCAGAGCCGTACGGGTTATTTTGAAATTGCTTGCATGGTGACCACGCGTGTCCTACATTGGTTTCACACAAAACCAATCGGGAGCCACCACCATGCGACACTTCGTAACTGCGCTTTCGGTGGCCGTTGCCGCCGGCGCGCTGACTTCCGCGCACGCGCAGGAAGTCGTGGCGATCGGCCACTCGGCGCCGTTGACCGGCCCGCAAGCCGCGAACGGCAAGGACAATGAAAACGGCGCGCGCCTCGCTGTCGACGAGCTCAACAAGGCGGGTGTGAAGGTGGCCGGCAAGACGGTCACGTTCAAGCTGGTGTCCGAGGACGACCAGGCCGACCCGAAGGCAGGCGTGCAGGTCGCGCAGAACCTGGTCGACAAGGGCGTCGTCGCGGTGCTCGGGCCGTACAACTCGGGCGTCGCGATTCCCGCGTCGCGCGTGTATGCCAATGCCGGCGTGCCGATCCTGCCGGTCGCGTCGAATCCGGCACTCACGCGCCAGGGCTTCAAGAACATCTTCCGGATCGGCGCGAGCGACGAACAGCTCGGCGGCACGATGGCGACCTTCGCCGCGAAGACGCTGAACGCGAAGACCGCGGCGGTCATCGACGATCGCACCGCGTACGGGCAGGGCGTCGCCGAGCAGTTCGCGAGCGTCGCGAAGGCGAACGGGATCAAGATCGTCGACCAGGAGTACACCAACTCGTCGGCGACCGATTTCCTCGGCATTCTCACCAAGATCAAGGCCAGCAATCCCGACGTGATCTTCCTCGGCGGCTACGCGGCGCAGGGCGCGCCGATGGCGAAGCAGATGAAGCAGCGCGGGTTGCGCGCGAAGCTGCTCGGCGGCGACGGCATCTGCTCGGCCGACATGGGCAAGGTCGCGGGCGACGCGGCGTCGATCGTCTACTGCGCGCAGGGCGGCGTCGCGCTCGAGAAAACGCCGGCCGGCCGCGAATTCCTGAAGAAGTACCACGACACCTATCACACGGAGACGCAGGTCTACGGCGTCAACTACTACGACGGTGTGAAGCTGCTCGCCGACGCGATGGTCAAGGCGGGCACGACCACCGACAAGGCGAAGCTGATCGCGCAGTTGGCGAAGTCCAGATACGCGGGGGTCGCGGGGACCTATTCGTTCGACGAACACGGCGACCTGAAGGGCGCGCCGACCACCGTCTACGTGATCCGCAACGGGCTGCCCGAACCGTACGCGAAGTAACCGTCACCGGACGGCGCCGGCGCGCCGTCCTTCGTCTTCACGCTTTCGATCCTCATGAAAATCTCCCGATCCCTTTCCACCGTCGAAGTCCATACCGGCGGCGAAGCGTTCCGCATCGTCACGAGCGGGCTGCCGCGCCTGCCGGGCGACACGATCGTCCAGCGCCGCGCCTGGCTCAAGGAGAACGCCGACGAGATTCGCCGTGCGCTGATGTTCGAACCGCGCGGCCACGCCGACATGTACGGCGGCTACCTGACCGAGCCGGTGTCGCCGAATGCGGATTTCGGCGTGATCTTCGTGCACAACGAGGGCTACAGCGACCATTGCGGGCACGGCGTGATCGCGTTGTCGACCGCCGCGGTCGAGCTCGGTTGGGTGCAGCGCACGGTGCCGGAGACGCGCGTCGGCATCGATGCGCCGTGCGGCTTCATCGAGGCGTTCGTGAAATGGGACGGCGAGCACGCGGGGCCCGTGCGCTTCGTCAACGTGCCGTCGTTCGTCTGGCAGCGCGACGTGTCAGTCGACACGCCGTCGTTCGGCACCGTGACCGGCGATATCGCGTACGGCGGCGCGTTCTACTTCTATGTCGACGGCGCGCCGTTCGACCTGCCGGTGCGCGAAGCGGCGGTGGAAAAGCTGATCCGCTTCGGCGCGGAAGTGAAGGCCGCCGCGAACGCGAAGTATCCGGTCGTGCATCCGGAGATCCCGGAAATCAACCATATCTACGGCACGATCATCGCGAACGCGCCGCGCCATCCGGGCTCGACGCAGGCGAACTGCTGCGTGTTCGCGGATCGCGAGGTCGATCGCTCGCCGACCGGCTCCGGCACGGGCGGACGCGTCGCGCAGCTGTACCAGCGCGGGCTGCTCGCGGCCGGCGACACGCTCGTCAACGAATCGATCGTCGGCACGGTGTTCAAGGGACGCGTGCTGCGCGAGACGACGGTCGGCGACATCCCGGCCGTGATCCCGGAAGTGGAGGGCAGCGCGCACATCTGCGGATTCGCGAACTGGATCGTCGATGAACGCGATCCGCTGACCTACGGTTTTCTGGTGCGCTGAACGCCGGCGCACGGCACCCGGTTGTACCAGGCTTGGCGCGCCGTCCCGTTGCGGGGCGCGCGCCTTTTTTGTTGTAAAAATGCGCGATCGGACGCTGTTTGCACCGGCGCGGGCCGGCAGCGGGCCGGTGTGCCGCGCGAGTTTGGTACGATGCAGCCTTTCCAGCAGATCCCCCACCCGCGTGAATCGCCGAAACGTGTCGTCAGTGCGTGACTTCTGTGCCAAATGGGTCGCGCGCGCCCAACCCGTCGCGGCCGCTGCCGCCGTGCCCGTCAAGCGTGTCCTGGCCGTCGCCTGGCACCATCTCCGTCATCCGACGCGCCGCGGCGCGCTGCGCGCGGCCGCCGCCGTGCCGGCGCTGTTCGTGCTGTACGTGCTGGTGCTGATTCCGTTCACGCCCAGCATCGGCGACATCCGCAAGGCGCGCGTCGACCAGCCTGCGCAGGTGCTGTCCGCCGACGGCAAGCTGCTTGCCGAATTCAAGCCGTCGAACCGCGAATGGGTGTCGCTCAAGCAGATTTCGCCGCACATGGTCGATGCGCTGATCGCGACCGAGGACCATCGCTTCTACGAGCACCACGGCCTCGACTGGAAGCGCACGGCGTCGGCCGCGCTCCATACGTTCTCGGGCGACCGCCAGGGCGGTTCGACGATCACCCAGCAGCTCGCGCGCAACCTGTATCCGGACGAGATCGGCCGCGCGCCGACGCTCACGCGCAAGGTGAAGGAGGCGATCACCGCGCTGAAGATCGAGGCCGTCTACAGCAAGGACCAGATCCTCGAGACCTACCTGAACACGGTGCCGTTCCTGTACAACGCATACGGCGTCGAGATGGCCGCGCGCACCTATTTCGACAAGTCGGCCGACGAGCTCGACGTGCTCGACAGCGCGACGCTCGTCGGGATGCTGAAGGGCAACAGTTACTACAACCCGGTGCTGAACCCCGAGCGCGCGCTGCAGCGGCGCAACACGGTGCTCGGCCAGATGGTGAAGTACGGCAAGCTGTCGCCCGCGCAGTTCGCGCAGTTGCAGCGCCGGCCGCTGCGCATCGACTTCGAGCGCCAGAAGGAGCCGCCAGGACCCGCGCCGCATTTCGCGCAGCAACTGCGAAAATGGCTGATCGCGTGGGCCGACCGCAACGACTACAACATCTATTCGGACGGGCTGATCGTGCGCACCACGATCGATTCGCGGCTGCAGCAGATGGCGACCCAGGCGCTGACGCAGCAGGCGAACCAGCTGCAGGGCATCGCGAACAACGCGTGGAGCGGCCGCGACGGCTGCGGCACCGACAACGAGGTGTTCCGCATCTTCATGCGCGAGTCGCCTGAGTACAAGGCCGCGCAGGATGCCGGCAAGAACGATGCGGCCGCGATGAAGCAGCTCGCCGCCGATCGCGGTTTCATGCGCGCGCTGTGCAAGGCGAAGACCGACGTGCAGGCCGGCTTCGTCGCGATCGATCCGCGCGACGGGCAGATCCGCGCGTGGGTCGGCAGCCGCGACTTCACGAACGAGCCGTTCGATCACGTGTCGCAGGCGCGGCGCCAGCCGGGTTCCACCTTCAAGCCGTTCGTCTATGGCGTCGCGTTCGCGAACGGGATGAAGCCGGACGACACGTTCATCGACCAGGCGGTCGAGATTCCGCTGAAGGGCGGCGAGGTCTGGCGGCCGAACGACGACGTGCCGCCGTCGGGCAAGCCGATGACGCTGCGCGACGCGGTCGCGCTGTCGCGCAACCGGATTACCGCGCAGGTGATGGAAAAGGTCGGCCCGGCGGCCGTGGCGCGGCTCGCTCGCGACATGGGCGTGCGCGAGAGCCCGCTCGAGCGCGTGCCGTCGCTGGCGCTCGGCACGAGCCCCGTGACGCTGAAGGAGATGGTCGCGTCGTACGCGACGATCGCGAACGGCGGACTGTACGTCGAGCCGCAAATGGTGACGCGCATCGAGAACCGCCAGGGCGACGTGCTCGCCGAATACGCGCCGGCGCCGCCCGAGCGCGCGCTCGACGCGGAAACCGACAAGACGCTGCTCGACGTGATGCGCGACGTCGTGACGCGCGGCACCGGCGGCAGCATCCGCACGCGCTTCGGAATTCGCGGCGACGTGGCCGGCAAGACCGGAACCACGCAGGACAACGCGGACGGCTGGTTCATCCTGATGCAGCCCGGGCTCGTCGCCGGGGCCTGGGTGGGCTTCGACGACGGCCGCGTGACGCTGCGCAGCGACTACTGGGGGCAAGGCGCGCACAGCGCGCTGCCGATCGTCGGCGACTTCCTCCAGCGCGCGCAACGCGCACGGATCGTCGACACGAAGCTGAAATTCGATACCGAGCCGTCGCCCGGCTGGTTCGCGTCGGTGCGCGAGCGAGTGACCGACCTGTTCGACGGATGGTTCGGGCCCGAGCCGAAGAAGGCATCGCCCCCTGTCAGGACGCAGCATATCGAGCGTCAGCCCGAGGCGGACGCAGCGGCGGCATCGGCCGCGTCGGCCGCGTCGGCCGCGTCGGCGCCCGAGGCGGCATCCGGCGGCATCGTCGAGGAATGGATTCCGGCGTCCGAGGTGGCGGCATCGGCTGCTGCATTGTCGGCGGGCGCGTCGCAGCCGCAGGCCGTGCAGCCGCCGGCCGCGAGAGGCAGCGCGACGAGTTCGGGCAACACGGGTGGCGGGGGGCTCGGCTCCGCACCGGCCGTCCCGCCTTCGGCGGCACCGTCGTCGCCCCCGGCTCCGGCTCCGGTTTCACCCGACGCGACCAGCGGTTCGGAGTAACGAGCCGTTCAGATTTCGCGCGATGCTGCCGTAATAGCGTTGTCACGACAGCTCGCGCGGTCGCTCCGCGCCTTTCCGATGCGGCTTATCACCGATCACGTCGCGCTCGCGCGCGATGACGTCTCTGCCGGCGTCCCCCTCGGCTTCGATCTCTACGATGCGGGCGGCGCCGCGCTGCTGCCCGCCGGCACCACGCTGCGCGATCCGGCGCAGCATGCATTCCTGTTCGATCACTTCCGGCCCGTCCGCAGGCGCGATGACGACGAGCCCGCCGCGCCGGCGCACGACACCGTGCTGGCCGCCACACGCATGGGACTGTCGGCCGGTGCCGCAATCGGCATCCGCCGGCGGGTCGGCGCGACCCGCGTGCTGCAGCGCTGCCGGTTGATCGGAGTCGGCGCATCGGGCGTGCTGTTCGTCGAACCGCAGCCATCGGTCGTGCTCGATTTCACCCGCGGCGACGACGTCGAGGCGGTCGCAATCGGCCGGTCGGCGGTGTCGCGCTTTGGTGCGACGGTCGAAGCGGTACAGGCCCCGGGCGGCGCGCCGTACATGGTGCTTTCGCCGCCGGGCTTCGTCGACCGGTTGCGCACGCGCGCGGAGCCGCGCGTGCCGGTACGGATCGCGGCCTGCTGCACGGGCGGGCCGGCGCAGGCCGACGGCATCGGGATCGTTCGCGATCTGAGCCTGAACGGATTGTCGATCGCGGTCGACCGGCCGCTCGCGGCGGCCGGCGAGCCTTTGAGCGTGCAGTTGCCGTACACGGACGGGGATCGCATCGCGTTACTGACGCTCGACGGCACGGTGCGCGCGGTGCACGCCGATCCGGCGACGCCGGGCTGGACGCTTCACCACGCCGCTTTCAGCGAAATCGCCGCCGCCGACCGGATTCGCCTCAAGGCGCTGCTGTTCGACTTGTCGATCGGAGATGTGGAAGCCGATCAGGTTCGTTGATACGCGGTCGCCGTTTCACATCGGGCAAACGCGACCGCCGCGGGGCGGCTCTCGAGGATCCGGTGGATCTGTTCGCCCAGGCGGTACATGCCGATCGCGCCGCTGCCTTGTGGGTGCCTATTGGGTGCCTATTGGGTGCGAACGCAACCACAATCATCTGATGATTGGGCGGAAGGCATGGCAATTGTGCGGAATTCGGTCAACAGTGAATTCGCGATTTAAGTATTTACCCTGATAGCCGCGCCGCCTAGACTTTTACTCATGCGCAACGACTACCGAGTCCGAAGCGCCTGACAAAACAATCTGGAGGTAACGCATCATGAAATCGCTGATCAAGGCAGTTGCACTAGCCGCTCTGGTGGCCGCACCGGTCGTCTCGTTCGCCCAATCGAACCAGCAGCCGCTCACGCGCGCACAAGTGCGTGCCGAGCTGGTCCAGCTCGAGAAGGCCGGCTACAACCCGAACGACTGGATGAACTATCCGGAAAACATCCAGGCCGCACAGGCAAAGATCGCCGCGGCACAGAACACCGGCGCACAGGCCGACGCAACGGGTTACGGCGCGAACCCGATCGCGACGTCGCAGTCGGGCCTGCGCGTGACGGTACCGGCCGCAGCCGACCGTTCGTCGGTGTACTTCGGCCACTAAGCCGTTCGCAGTGCGGCCTCCTGGCCGCCGGCGAGACCGTAGCGAAAAGCCCGCGCTCGATGTCGAGTGCGGGCTTTTTTGCATCCGCGGCAAGCGTCGCGCCGGCTGACAATCCGCCGCGTGTGCGCTAGCATCGCGGTCGGCCTCGCACGCTGCGGCAGCCGCGGCGAAAGGGGTAGCGCCGGCTGGTCTGCGACGCCGCGCGCCGAGGCGCGGCGGCAAGCCAGACACCACGTTCCTCGAATCAACGAAAAATCAACGAAAACAAACAGGAGCATCCATGCGTGTCTCGACCGGTCTGCTGTGCGCGCTGGCGCTGACGGCAAACGTTGTCCATGCGCAGGCGAATTGTGCGGATGCGACGAATCAGGCAACGATGACGGCGTGTGCCGACCGCGCGTACAAGAAATCCGACGCGGAACTGAACCGCACCTACCAGGCCGTCACCGCGCGCCTGCACGATGCGAAGCCGCTCGCGGAGAAACTCGTGAATGCGCAGCGCGCGTGGATCGCCTACCGCGATGCCGAATGCAACTTCTCCAGCGCGAACGCCGAAGGCGGCAGCGTGTACCCGATGGTCGTGTCGACCTGCCTCGACGATCTGACCAAGACGCGCAACGAGACGCTGAAGGGCTATCTGTCCTGCGAGGAAGGCGATCTCGCGTGCCCGGTGCCGGCGAAGTAACGGCCGCGTAGCGCGCCGGCAGCCGGCACGGTTCGCCGGTCCGGTCGCCTAGACGTCGTCCGTTTCGTCGAGCAGCTTGTGCCGCATCGCGTAGCGAACCAGCGCCGCTTCGTGCGGCATCTGCATCTTTTCCAGGATCCGGGTCTTGTAGGTGCTGACCGTCTTTGCGCTCACGCACAGTGCCTGCGCGATCTCGGTCAGCGTCTGTCCGGCGGCGATCCGGCGGAACACGTCGAACTCGCGATCGGATAGCCGCTGGTGCGGCAGCGTCTCGGCCGGCTCGTTCAGGCTCTGCGCGAACTGTTCGGCCATCGCGAGGCTGACGTAGACGCCGCCCGACGCAACCTTGGTCACCGCGCCGACCAGCTCGGCACTCGCGCTTTCTTTAGTCAGATAGCCCGATGCACCGGCGCGGAACGCGCGCACCGCGTATTGCTGTTCCGCGTGCATGGTCAGCACGAGCACGCGCAGCGCGGGCTTCTCGTCCTTGATCTGCTTGATCAGCTCGACGCCGTTGCGGCCCGGCATCGACAGGTCGAGCACCAGCACCTGCGCGGGCGTCGAACGTACGAGCGCGATCGTCGACGGGCCGTCGCACGCTTCGCCGGCCACTTCGAATCCGGTGGCGTTCTGGAGGATATGCCGCAGACCGTCGCGCACGAGCGTATGGTCGTCGGCGATGAGCACCTTGATCATGTGAGGGTGGTTTCCTGTTGAACGGTGCCGAGCGGGAACGCGACGGTGATCGAGAAGCCGCGCGCGAGCGCGGTGTCGATCGTCACGCTGCCGCCCAGCATGTGTGCGCGTTCGCGAATGCCGATCAGGCCGAACGATTTGTCCTCGTGGACGGCGCCGCCCGGTGCCGCGCCGCGGCCGTTGTCCGCCACGCGCAGCACGCAGAAGCCTTCCTCGATGTCGAGTCGCAACGTGACGCGCGTCGCGTCCGCATGGCGCGCGACGTTCGTCAGCGCTTCCTGGACGATCCGGAACAGCGTGGTCGCGCCCGTGCTGGTGAACGTGAGCCCGCCGGTTTCGATTTGGCGTTCGACGTCGATGCCGTAGCGGTTCGTGAAGTCGTTCGCCAACCACTCGATCGCGGGCACGAGGCCGAGATCGTCGAGCATCACGGGGCGCAGGTCCGCCGCGATGCGCCGCACCGACGCGACGGTCGCGTCGATCAGCCGGCGCATGCCCTGCAGGTGCGACAGCACGCCGACGTCGGGTTGCGCATGGTCCGGCGCGCGCAGTTGCTGCTCGACGACCGACAGGTCCATCTTCAGTGCGGTCAGTTGCTGGCCCAGGTCGTCGTGCAGTTCGCGCGCGATGCGGGTCTTTTCCTCTTCGCGCACGTTCTGCAGGTTCGCCGACAGTTCGCGCAGTTCCTCGCGAGACTGCTTCAGCGCATTCTCGGCGCGCTGCCGCTCGGTGATGTCGCGCAGCATCACCGTATAGAGCTTGCCCGATGCATCGCGGATCTGCGAGATCGACGCTTCGATCGGGAATTCCTCGCCGTTGCCGCGCAGCCCGAACAACACGCGCTGGCGGCCCATCTGCCGCTCGGACACGCCCGTCACGCCGAACTGGTCGACGTGCTTCGCATGCGCGGCGCGAAACCGCTCGGGGATGAAGCGCGACAGCGGCGCGCCGATCGCCTCCATCGCCGATACGCCGAATACCTGTTCGGCCATTGGGTTGAAGATCACGACCGTCTGCTTCTCGTCGATCGTGATGATCGCTTCCATCGACGAGCGGATGATGCCCATCATCCGCGCCTCGTTCAGGATGCCGCGGCTGCTGGCGCCGGTATCGACGTTGCCGGCGCGCCCACGCAGCAGGGCGTGGACGAGTGCCGCGAACGCGAACGACGCGATCAGCCCGGCGGCGAGCACGGTGCCAGCCGCGCGCTGCGCGCCGGTCGCGCTCGGGCGGCCGTCCGCGGAATAGGCGAGCGTCAGCACGGTGCCACCGAAATTCAACTGGTCGGAGCGCCGCATCAGGTCGGGCGACGCGGAGGCCTCGTCGGTCGTCGTCTCGGCACTCGCGATTGGGTGCGGATCGTCGCCGGCGCTCATCCGCAGGTCGAGCCCGCGTTCCGTGTCGAGCGCGCGCTCGACCAGGCGACTCGGGCTCACTTGCGCGAACAGCACGCCGTCGGCACCGGCTTCGTGGAGGCCGGCCGTCGTGACGGCCGTGTGCGGCGAAGCCGTCGCGGGCAGGAACAGCGTGAGGGTGCGCGTATCGCGGGACGTATCGTCGTTGGCAGGATGGATGCCGAGTGCGACATCGCCGGTGTGCAGCGCGCGTGCCAGTGGTACCTGATCGGATGCGCCGAAATGCACGGCGGCTGCGCTCGACACCGGCGCACTGAGCGCCGCCACCGCGAGCGGGCCGGCCGGCATCGGCGCGCTGCCGGCGAGGGCGCTGCGTGTCGCGGGCGACAGCGGCGCATAGCCGAGCTGCCGGATCGGCGAACGTCCGCTGTCGAGGTCGAGCGTATCGGCGTATCGGCGCCATTGTTCCGGCGTCATCTGCGGCGCGAGCACGAACGCGCCGCGTGTGCTTTCGAGCACGGCGACGCCGGCTTGCAGCTCGTGGCGCAACATCGCCGTCACGTGCGCCGTGCGGCGTTCGAAGCGCGAATGGACGGCGCCTTGCCACTGCCCGCGAACGAGCAGCGCGACGCCGAGCGACAGCGCCGCGCCGGCGAACAGCGCAACGACGCCGGCCGCGAGCGGCTGGCGTAACATGGTCTGGAGGCGCGTGGGCCCTCGGGCGTCACGCGACGGGGTTCCACTGGCGGTCATTCGATCGGCCATTCTGGTGTCGGGGTGGCCCGTGGCGCTCGGGCAGCGCGGCAAAACCGGGAAAAACTCGCACCGGCCGCGTGCGATGTCTATTTTCAAGATGAAATTGTGCGCGTTTTACACGTTTTTTGTAATAGGGTCAGCTAAAAATGCGATAGCCGGGCGGTGCAGCGGGCGTTCCGGCGACGTTTGACGCGCGTCAACCGGCGCGTCGGCACGTGGGGCAGACTGTTCGGCAGGCGAGCCGGCATCGGGCCGGCTTGCGGTGACGGGCGCGTCGTTGCGCGATGCGCGGCGCGTGCCCGGTCGGAGGGCGGACATGTACAAGCGGATTTTCGTCGGGCTCGACGGCAGCCCGAGCGCGCGTCTCGCGCTGAACGAGGCGATTCGGATCGCGGCGGCATCCGGCGGCGAGGTCACGTGCGCGTATGTCGTCGAGCACCGGCCGCAACTCGTCGACGTCGATGCGGGCTTTGCGGCCGAACGCGACGGCGACGCGGCGGCAGCCGATGCGGCGACGCCCGTGCTCGACGACGCGAAAGCGGTGCTCGCGCAGCAGCATGTGCCGGGCACCGTGCGCGCGCTCGACGCGTACGGCGAGGACGTCGCCGTGGTGCTGATGCGCACGGCGGCCGAGGCCGGCGCCGATCTGATCGTGATGGGGACGAGCGGGCGGCACGGCTTGCGCCGGCTGCTGCTCGGCAGTGTCGCGGAATCGCTGCTGCGCGCGGCCGACCGGCCCGTGCTGCTGGTGAGGCACGACGAGCCGGCCGCGGCGGCAACCGCGTGACGGGGCGGCGCGGCGCCGACACGTGAGCGTTCGCGGGCAGGGCGCTGATGCGCGGATGCCGGCGTGGTGGTGAATGCAGCGATGCGTCCGATGCATCGATCGACGTATCGATGTATCGCGTATGCATCGTCCGGCACGGGCGTGATCGTGCCGCGCCGGTTGCATCGTCGCCCGCACTTCTGGCAGCATCGAACGGTGTTCGCTTCATCGGCGCGCGCTGCGTTGCGCGCGCGATCCAGTCGCCGCGTGCATGGCCGCGGCGATCGACGCAGCGGCACGCGACGGCGGCCGATCGCATTTCCGATCGGCCGTGCCGTGCGTCGCGTGCCCGGTTTCCTACTTTACCGACGTCATCCGCCATGCCGATCTCTGCCGCCGACCTGATTCACCAGTTCGATCTTCAGCCGCATCCCGAAGGCGGCTATTTCCGGGAAACCTACCGCGCGGCCGATACCGTCGTGCGTCCGGCCGACGGCGCGCAGCGCGCAGCGTCGACCGCGATCTACTACCTGCTGTGCGACGGTGCGTATTCGTCGTGGCACCGGATCCGCTCCGACGAGGTCTGGCATTTCTACGCGGGCGATCCGCTCGAGGTGTGGGTGCTCGACGAGCACGACGGCCTGACGATCCACCGGCTCGGCAACCCGCTCACGCATCCGGGCACCGTGTTCCAGGCCGTCGTGCCGGCCGGACGCTGGTTCGGCGCGCGCTGCGCGTCGCCGGAGCATGTCGCGCTCGTCGGCTGCACGGTTGCGCCGGGGTTCGAGTTCGCGGAATTCGAGCTCGCGGACGCGACGGCACTCGCCGCCGCGTTTCCCGAGTACGCGGAATACGTCGCGGGGCTCGCGCAGCGCCCCGACGCGTGAGCGTGCCGGCTGCCTCCGACGGCAGCCGTTCAGTACGGTCCCGGCCAAACCCGTTTAGAATGCACCGTGGTGCAGGATCGGCTGCGGACGTGCCGCGGCGATCGCTGCCAGCCGTACCGATGGCCGCCCCCGTCGCACGGTCCGCATGTCTTCCAGGAGCGCCGCCGTGTGGCACTTTCCCATTGCGATTCCCTCGTCGCTCGGCCCGTGGGCCGTGTTCGCGAGCGTACTGATCACGCAGCTCGGCGTGCCGGTCCCGGCCGTGCCGATGCTGATTCTCGGCGGTACGATGGCGGCGATGGGGCAGGCGTCCTGGGCAAGCATGTTCGCGGCGGCGATCGGCGCGACGATGCTGGCCGATTCGCTGTGGTTCTTCATGGGCCGCACGCGCGGCCGGCGCTTGCTGAATGGGCTCGTGCGCTTCTCGCTGTCGCTCGACACGACGCTGCGCTTCGCGCGTAATGTATTCGAAAGATACGGCGCGCCGCTGCTCGTCCTCTCCAAATTCCTGCCGGGCCTCGGCCTCGTGTCGGCACCGCTGCTCGGCACGACCGCGATCGGCATCGGCGTGTTCCTGTTCTGGGATCTGGCCGGCGCGTCGTTGTGGGCCGCGTTCTGGCTCATCGGCGGTGCGGCCGTGCATGACCAGATCGTCCAGTTCGTGCTGTGGGTGCGCGCGAGCGGCGGCACGATCCTCGACGCGTTCCTCGCGATCTTCATCACGTTCCTGCTGTACCGCTGGGTGCGCCGCGTGCAGTTCCGCCGCTATCTCGCGCAGGTGCGCATCTCGCCGCCGCAACTTGTCGAGATGATGACGTCGAACGAACCGCCACTGATCTTCGATGTGCGGCCGCGCGCGATCCGCGAACGCGAACCGTACCGGATCGCCGGCGCCGTGCCGGTCGATCTCGATTCGCCTGACCTGCTCGATCCGGCGCTGCTGCAGCGGCCGATCGTCGTGTATTGCGTGTGTCCGAACGAGGCCACCGCGAAACGCCTGATCGCGAAGATGCAGCGCAAGAAGATGCTGCACAACATCAAGGCGCTGAAGGGCGGGCTCGACGCGTGGGAGAAGCACGGTTATCCGGTCGAACCGATGCCGACCGATCTCGACGCGTCGCGGTATTTCGTGCGGCCGGACCACGGCACCGCGCTCGGCGGCGAATATACGGTGCGGGCGACGTTGTCCAAATAAATCGTGCGCGGAATGCCGCGCACGTCCCGATTCCGCGGTCGATTTCACGCTTCTCATTCGCGCGAAAATCGGCTGGCGCGAAACACCTCTGATTATTCTTAGAATTCCGCCTGCATATTGCGCGCGTTTGATTACGCACATTCGACGCGCGTTCGTTCGTGCCGAAGGCGATTGATCCCGTCGTCGCCCGCCACACGCACAGCCGCGTCGCACGGCCTGCGCGGGTATTGATCACGATCATGCACGCGCGGGCCGAACGTCATATGCTGTTTGAATCGCTTGTCCGCGCTTCGCGTGACCATCCGCCGATCCCTGCGACCGCGCCGTCCGTCCGCCGCGTGCCGCTGCCGCGCGAAGCTCCGGTCGTCGTCCGCAAGGAGGCCTTCGCCATGCCATCCAGTCCGACCATCCCGCCACTTGCGCGGATCTCGCTGGCCGTCGATCTGACGCCGGAGTCGCTGTCCGCCGCGCGCTACACGCGAACGCTGCTGCGTCCCGGCATGCAGGTGCGCATCGTCTGCGCGATCGACAATCCGCGCCTCGTGCTGCCCGACATCCCGCGCGTCGACGCGTTGCTGGCATCGGCGCGCGAGGAGATGACGCGCGAAGCGCAGGCGACGCTCGAGCGCACCGCCGAACTGTTCGCCGGCAGCGGCGCGGAGATCGAGCAGGTGATCATCGATACGTCGGTCACGGGCGGCACGGTCGCCGATGCACTCGCGAAGGACACGTCGGCATGGCATGCCGACGTGCTCGTGGTCGGCGCGAATCCGCACCACGGGCTGCTTCGGCTCGTCGAAGGCGCGATGTCCGACACGCTGGCCGCGCGCGCACGCTGCGCGCTGCTGATCGTGCCCGCCGACTATGCGCGGCCGTCGGAAGGGCCGCTGCAGCGCCTGATGTTCGCAGTCGACGGCAGCGAGCCGTCGCTGCTTGCGGTGCGCGTCGGGCTCGGTTTCGCGGTGCCGACGACGTTGCTGTACGCAGCCTATGTCGTCGATCGCGCGGTTCGCCTGACCGATATCGTGCCGGTGCGCGCGCTCGAGGATGCGTATCGCGCGGAGGGGGAGGATGCGCTGGCGCGGATCGGCCCGCTGTTCCACGCAACGGGGAACCCGACCAAGCGCGGCATCGTCGAAACCCGACCGACCAGCGACGACGTGGCCCATGCGCTGATGCGCGACGCGGTGCACTGGCATGCGGAACTGCTGGTGGTCGGCACGCACGGCCGGCGCGGCATCGCCGCCTGGTTGATCGGCAGCGTCGCGCGCCGGGTCGCGCATCTCGCGCAGGTGCCGGTGCTGCTCGTGCGCGGCGACGCATGAAGATCGCGATGCGATGGATGCGAAGCAAGCTTTCGTTGACCTGCATCAGAAACGTCGTGCGCCGCTCGTGAGACAGTGACACGACGTTCAACCTGGCGGATGGTCTGTCGTCCGTATGCGACGCTACGATTCGATGCAACGCGTTCGACACGGGCGAACGGACACGTATCCGACGCCGTTGCGATCGACCGATTTCCAGAGCCGCGTCACGCATCGCGTGGCGCGTGAGCCGCTCAAGAACTCTCCGGCACGAGGGTAGGCAGCCGGCGGCTGCCTTGGAACGACGGACGGGGTGTCTTTCACCCCGTCCGCTTTCCTGGCCCCGTGCAGACTACTTTCCTCGCAGGTATTTTTCTCGTCGATGTCGCCGTGTGGAACGGCGCGTGGCGGCACGCGATCGCGCAATGGCGGATCGGTGTGGATGGCGGCATGCACTGCGCTGGCGCATGCCCGGCGCGCAGCGCTCGCTACCGAATGGGTATCGCAGTCGTCGCAGCCCGCACACGGCCCCGTGCCGCATCGGCTGCGTTCAGGCTGTCACGCGGCACGCAGCACTCGCTGGTCGCGCCGGCAGCCGGCGCCGCGCCGTACGCATGCGCGCCGACGCACGCCATGCGGCCGTCCTCGTCCGCCCGGCGTGCGATTGCGTAGCCGCGGCCAGCCAGGGCGCGTCTTGCGGCGCGGCCCCGCAACGACCGGCGTGGCGGCACCGGCCCGCGCGCGGAGGGCAGCCGCGAACCGCTGCAGCGCGAGCACCGATCCCGCGACGCTCTGGTATTTTTCAAGGCCGATCTGCCCGTCGAGCGTGACGAGCAAACCCGATTCGCGCGCGAGCGCGAGCAACGCGTCGAGATCCTCGGGCGGGCGGATACCGGTCGGCACGGCGGGCGCGGACAGCGCACGCGCGCGCCGCTGTCCGCTCCGGGCCGAAAAGTTGCGATATGCCATGATTGGTCTCCTGCACCGGACCCCGCGTGCCGGCTCGAAGGCCGGCTGAGCGATGACCGGGTATGAACGTATCGTTCATGACATCAGTATCCGCCCACCGACACCGCGCCGCCAATCGGCGCGCGCCGAAGTTGCTGTCAGGCATTGCGTGCGGCGTATCGGAATCCGCTGACACGCCGAACCGACGATCAGCCGCGCCGGGGCGGGCCGGCGGGCCGGCGCACGGTGCCCGGCACCCCGATCCGGTGCATTCGAACAGACGAATTGCGGCCTGCGCGCGTCGCTTGACGCAGGATTTCGGACGGTCTAAGTTCTCCCCTGCACCGACGTCGCGCGACGGTCAATCGTCTGCGCGATCGGCGGTGCCGCGCCGCGGGGTGGCGTGGCAATCCTTCCAGTCGTTCGCGGGCCATGGGCGCCGCGAATCGCGCATGCCGCCGGTCCGGCAACGGATCGGCGCGGCGGCACGCAACGTGTCGTTGATCTCGCGCAAACACGTTTCGGCGCATCGTACGCCGGGCGGCCATCCAGTTTCTAATCTTCCGGTAGCGTCATCTTTTCCTTTCGTTCCTCGACCGTCAGGAGCCCGTCGATGTCACAGGACAATTTGCTTGATTCATTGAAGGCCGTTGCCGAACAGCGTGCGATCGGCGCCGATCAGCTGCGCGCAATGCTCGACGACGAAGTGCGTGCGCTGTCGTCCGATGCCCGCGTGCACGACTACATCCACGTGTTCGCGATTCGTCACCTGCGCGAACGGATGCGCAGGCAGGATGAACTCGAGCGCGACATGCCGTCCAGTACATCGAGCAAGGAGCCGGATACGAGTACCAGTCGCCGTCTGTGACGGACGCTCGCCGCGGCCGACGCCACGGGCGTTCCCGGCCACATATTTCTTCATACGTTTGATCGAATTGACGCAACGGCCTCAAGTAAGCCGCGCGGATGCCGTTTACCCGGTGAATTCGTCCACCGGGCGTTCGCGCTCCCTTATTGAGTCGTTGCCATGTTCTCGTCCATCCGGACCCGCATCCTTGCCGCGTGCGTCGCCATCGTCGTATTCGCGCTCGTCGCCACCACGCTGATCAATTACTTCATCGCGCGCTCGTACAACGACGACGCGATCGACCGCAACCTGACATCCGTCGCGAGCGGCCACGTGGTCGGCATCGGCGATTGGGTCGCGACGAAAAGCCGGATGATCGCGTCGCTGCAGGATGCCGCGCTGTCGCCCGATCCGCTGCCGGTGTTCAAGCAGATGGCCGCGGCCGGCGGCTTCACGAACGTGTACGCGGGCTACGCGGACAAGGCGTTCCGTTTCTCCGACCCGACCGGTATCCCGCCCGACTACGATCCGACCGGCCGTCCGTGGTACAAGCAGGCCGCGCAGGCCGGCAAGCCGGTCGTCACGCCGCCGTACGTCGATGCGGGCACGGGCAACCTGGTCGTCACGTTCGCGGTGCCGATCCTGCGCGACGGCGCGCTGAAGGGCGTCGTCGCGGCCGACGTCGCGATGGACAGCGTGATCGCGAACGTGAAGTCGATCCACCCGACGCCCGCGAGCTTCGGCATGTTGATCGACAGCAGCGGCCACGTCGTCGCGCATCCCGACGCGAAGCTCACGCTGAAGCCGGTTACCGACGTGTCGCCCGAGCTCGGCGGCATGAGCGCCGCGTCGCTGGTCGCGGCTACCGTGCCGGTCGAGGTGCACGTCGGCGGCGACGCGAAGCTCGCGCGCGCGCAGGCCGTGCCGGGCACCGACTGGTATGCGCTGGTGCTGCTCGACAAGGCGGAAGCGACGGCCGGGATGCGCTCGCTGCTGACCGCGTCGCTGATCACGCTGGTCGTGATCGTCGGCGTCGCGTCGCTGATCGTCGGTGCGATCACCACGACCGCGTTCCGCCGCCTGTCGCAGGTGCGTCAGGCCATGGCGTCGATCGGTTCGGGCACGGGCGACCTGACAAAGCGCCTGCCGGCCGAAGGCCGCGACGAGGTGGCCGATATCGCGCGCTCGTTCAACAGTTTCGTCGACAAGCTGCACGACGTGATGCGGCAGATCCGCGACGCGAGCGAATCGGTGCGCACGGCCGCGAACGAAATCGCCGCGGGCAACCAGGACCTGTCGTCGCGCACCGAATCGGCGGCGGCGAGCCTCGAGGAAACGGCCGCATCGATGGAAGAGATCACCGCGACGGTCGGCCAGTCGGCGGCCGCGGCCGGCCAGGCCGACGAACGCGCGGCCGCGGCATCGCGGATCGCGTCGCACGGCGGCGTGGTCGTGTCGGACGTCGTGGCGACGATGGGAAAGATCGAGGAAGCGTCGGGCCGGATCGGCGACATCATCGGCGTGATCGACGGGATCGCGTTCCAGACCAACATCCTCGCGCTGAACGCGGCCGTGGAAGCGGCGCGTGCCGGCGAGCAGGGTCGTGGTTTCGCGGTCGTCGCGCAGGAAGTGCGCAGCCTCGCGCAACGCAGCGCGCAGGCCGCGCGCGAGGTGAAGGTGCTGGTCGAGTCGACGGTGGCGAGCGTGTCGGCCGGGTCGGAGCAGGTGCGCCAGGCCGGCGACACGATGCGCGAGATCGTGTCGAACGTCACCAACGTGACGACGATCATCTCCGAGATCACGCACGCCGCAAACGAGCAGACGCGCGGCATCCAGGAAGTGAACCGCGCGGTCACGCAACTCGACGAAATGGTGCAGCAGAACGCGGCGCTCGTCGAACAGTCGACCGCTGCCGCAACCGCGCTGCAGACGCAGGCGAACGCGCTCGCGACGACGGTCGGGCAGTTCAGGGTCGCCTGACCCGCGCCGGGTGACGCAACTCGAGCCGCCGCGCGCCACGCGCGCGGCGACGCTCAGGCGTGGCCGCCGTCGCGCATCAGCGCGAGCCGGTTGTAGAGCGTCTTCAGGCTGATGCCGAGCGCTTTCGCTGCTTGCGGCTTGTTGCCGTCGAAGTGATCCAGCGTCGCCGCGATGAAGCGCTGCTGCGCGTGGTGCAGCGTCGCGCCGAGCGGCAGCGCCATCGCGTCGTCCGACGTTTGGTCGGGCAGCGGCGTCGGCTTCGGCAGCGCGACGTCGATGCCGTCGTCCGCCAGAATGTACGCGCGCTCGATCGTGTTGTGCAGTTCGCGCACGTTGCCGGGCCACGAATACGCGCGCAGCGCGGCGATCGCATCCTCGCGCAGCCGGCCGTCGCGCACGGCTTCGGCCGGGTTGTGGCGGGTCGCCGACAGGATGCGCACGTCGAGCGGAATCGACTCGGTGCCGCCGACGCGCACGATCGCGTTCGATTCGAGCGCACGCAGCAGCTTGACCTGCAGCGCCGCGGGCATTTCCGCGATCTCGTCGAGCAGCAGCGTGCCGCCGCACGCGGCTTCGAAGAATCCCTCCCGTTGCGCGACGGCGCCGGTGAAGCTGCCTTTCTCGTGGCCGAACAATTGCGCTTCGGCGATGTCCGCCGGAATCGCGCCGCAGTTCACGGGTACGAACGGCCCGTCGCGGCGCGCGCTGAGGTCGTGCAGCCGTCGCGCGACGATATCCTTGCCGACCCCGCTTTCGCCGGCAATCATCACGCTGGCGCGGGTCGGAGCAATTTTCTCGATACGGCCGAGCAGCGTGCGCATCGCCGCGGAGCGGCCGGACAGCCGGCGCGCGTCGGCGCGTTGCTTCGGACGGTTTGCGGATTCAGCCATAGGTGTCAGCGGGCCGTTTTGAAAATCGGCATCGCGCATTCCCTTCGTTGCAATATTTATTATCGACAGCGGAACGGTGCGGAAGGTGCCGCGGTATAGAAATTTCCAATGTTCGATGCGATGCCGGAAGAAATACGCGATCGCCACATCGCGATGCCGGTATGCGGCAACCGGGGACAGGCCACCGATGCCTTTTTACACCCGCCGAATGAAAAATCGAAACGCACCTGCAAGCGCGCGCCGCGCAAACACGGCACGCGGCGGACCGACGCGACAGCGACGCCGTCAACGCGGGTTGCGCGGCCAGGTCTTCGAACGCGATCCCGCGGGTACGCGAGTTGCGGGGGCCTGAAGGCTCGCGCGGCACGCTTGACGGCATGCCGACCGCTGAGGCGGCATACCGTCGCGCGACGGTTGCCGGCGCGATGCAGGGACACGATGAGGACCTTTACCCGTGAGCTGTTTCGGCAGGGCGCATGGGTCGTGCTGGCCGTCGGGCTGGCGTCCGCGCTGCAGGCGTGGGCGATTCACGTCGTCGGCGTGCATGAACCGTTTGCGCCGCTGCCTTTCTACGTCGGTGTCGCGGCTGCGGCGTGGATCACGTCGTTCGGCGGCGGCCTGGCCGCGACCGCCGTGAGCGTGGCCGTGATCGGCGCGCTGTGGTGGCGCGATGCGCCGCTGCCCGCGTGGCTGACGCAGGCCGGCGCCTTCATTGCGATCAGCTTCGTCGAATGCGTGCTCGTGACGGCCGTCAAGCCGCTGCTTGCAAACGATCGGCTGCGCGGGGTCGAGGATGCTGAAGAGGGCGACGCGCGCACGTCGCGCCGCGAACCGGCACCCTCGGCGCGCTCGCTCGACGACATCCTGCTGCGCCGCGTGGTCGACGCATCGCCCGACGCGATCGTCGGCCTCGATGTCGCGCGGCGGATCACGAGCTGGAACCCGGCCGCGCGGCGCCTCTTCGGCATCGACGCGGCGACGGCGATCGGACACGACGTCACGACGCTGATCGCGCCGCGCTGGCTGCGGTTGCATCCGCTTCCCGCATCGTTCGCGAATGCGCGCGTGCCCGCCGGGCCGCTCGACATCCTGTGCCTGCGCCGCGGCGGCTGCTGCTTTCGCGCGACCTTCGCGGCGTCGCCTATCGTCGACGCGCAGGGCAACTGCACCGGCCTGTCGATGACGCTGCGCGAAGCGCACGAACGCCGCCGCGACGAGCGGCGCGACCTGCGTTCGTTGCGCGGCGCGCGCGACGCGCGCGTGCAGGCCGACGAGTCGAACCGGCTGAAGGACGAACTGCTGGCCACTGTGTCGCATGAACTGCGCACACCGCTGAATGTGATCTACGGCTGGGTCGAGGTGCTGCGCAGCGACAACGGTCAAGGCTTCGCGCACCAGGCGATCGACGCGATCGATCGCAGCGCGCGATCGCTGTCGCGCATGGTCGGCGACCTGCTCGACGCATCGTCGCTCGCGACGGGGCGGATGCGGCTCGAACGCGCGCCGGTCGACCTCGTGCGCATCGTGCACCAGGCAGTGCGCGAACTCGGCGCGACCGCGGAGGCGAACGGGCTCGAACTGTCGACCGCGTGCGCGATGTCCAACTGCGTGATCTCCGCGGACAGCGAGCGCATGCGCCAGGTGCTGTCGAACCTGCTGTCGAATGCGATCAAGTTCACGCCGCCCGGCGGCCGCATCAAGGTGTCGCTGACCCGGGCCGGCGCGCGCGTACGGCTGTCGGTCGCCGATACGGGGCAGGGCATTTCCGCGGAACGCCTGCCGCATCTGTTCGATACGTTCAACCGGCCGGAAGGCGCGTCCGCGTCGCCGAAACGCGGGCTGGGGCTCGGCCTGTCGATCGTGCGCAACATCGCGCGGCTGCATGGCGGCGAGGTCGCGGCGACGAGCGCAGGCGCGGGACGCGGCACGACCGTGACCGTGGTCCTGCCGGTGGAGTGGGACGCCGACGATCCGACCGGCCATCCGGTGCGGCCGAGCGGTGCGTCCACGGCGGTCGCGCTGGACGGCCAGCGCGTGCTGGTGGTCGACGACGACGCGACGTCGCGCGCAAGCCTTGCGGCAGCGCTCGAAACCCTCGGCGCGCAGGTATCGACCGCGCAATCGGGGCACGATGCGCTCGACTTGGTCGCACGGCAGCACCCGAGCGTCGTGCTGTCCGATCTCGCGATGCCCGACGGCGACGGCTTCTGGCTGATCGACCACATCCGCCATCTGCCCGACGGCGTCGGGCACCTGCCCGTCGTTGCGGTAACCGCGCATGCGGGCACGGCGGACCGGAACCGCGTGATGGCCGCCGGCTTCGACGCGTATCTGTGCAAGCCGGTCGACATGCCGACACTCGCCGGCGTGATCGCCGACGTGTCGCCCGCCGATGGGGCGGCGCCAACCGGACGGCACCGCTGACACGCGGGCATCCGCGCACCCGCGAGGAGGCACGATGCAGGGATCGGACAGGACGCAGCGCGACGACACCAGAGGGAAGCCAACGCACCTCGGGCGCATGCCGTCCGTCGCGCCGATCATGAGCATACGGGTGCCGTCGTGTGCATGGCTCGCGACGCCGCGCTACGCATCGGCTGACGAGCGCGTGCCGGCGAAGCTCGCGAGCAGGGTGTCGGCCGGAGGCGGCCAACTGCGTGATGCGACGATCGCGTCCCGGATCCGGGCGGCGCTCGTCGCCGAGCGCGGGCTGGCCTCCGACAACATCGACGCGCAGGTTCACGACCGCGCATCGCCTCGCAAGACGGATGGGCTGCGGCGTTCGATCGGGCCGATCCGTCGACGGATACGGAGATCCGGATGACGGAGAACGTCAGGAACTCGCGCCGATTCGTCGTGCTTGCCGGCACCGCGCGCATGCTGGTACCGGCCATGCTCGCGACGCTCGGCGCGACGACGTTCGCACCGGCGCATGCGCAGGCACCGCCTGCATCGTCCGTTCACGTGGCGCCAGGTGTGATCCGTCCGGGCGAGACTGCCGACGAAGCGGACATGACGCGGCGGCCGAGCGGCATCGACGCCGAATTCGTCGACAAGGCCGGCATCGTCGGCAAGACGGAATGGCAGGCGAGCCAGCTCGCGCTCGATCGGTCGTCGAATCCGGACGTGAAGGCGTTCGCGCGCCGGATGCTCGACGACCACGGCCGCATGACCACGGAATTGCGTCGGCTCGGCGCGCAAAAGGGCTTGCCCGTGCAGGCGCGCATGCTCGTCGATCCGGCGGTGACGACGCTGCGCACCCAGACTGGCCGTGCGTTCGACAAGGGTTATATCGCGCTGGCAGGACCGAACGCGCACGAGGCAACGATCAGGCTCTACGAAGCCGAGGCGCGCAACGGGCGAGACCCGCAGCTTCGCGCGTATGCCGCCAACATGCTGCCGATGCTGAAGGCGCACCTGAGCGCCGCGCGCGAGCTCGAGCATTCGGTCGCGGCCGCGCGCTGATCCGCATCACCCGTGCGGCAGACCCGCGCGTCGGTCAATGCCGCCGCGTGTCGTTCTCCGGGCCGCCCGGCGACGCCTCGTAAGGCGGCGAGTCGAGCGCCGTTTCGCCTTCCTCGATCAGCCAGTACGGCGACGCACCGTAATACGCGTGCAGCGCCTCGGCCCACGTCGGATCGGCCATCGCGGGCCAGCGGCCCTTGTCGAAGCCCGGCGCTTCGCGTACGCGCTCGGTCGGCACGGGCAGCACGAAGCAGCGGCGCTCGACATCGAGCGTCAGCACGTTCCACGGCACCGCGAGCAGCTTGTCGCCGATCCCGAGGAAACCGCCCGACGACACGACTGCGTACGCGATCCGGCCCGAGCGGACGTCGAGCATGATGTTCGTGACCTTGCCGATGTCGTCGCCGTCCATCGTCAGCACGTGATCGTCCTGCAGCGTGCCGGCGGCCATCACGTCCGGCCCCGGTCCGCCGGCCGAATGGCCGCTGTCGCCGACAATCCGCGCATGCGTGCGCGACGGTCTGTCCGTTGTCATCGCGTTTTCTCCTGGTCGAGGCGGCGCGGCGCACGCGAATCGCGAGCCGCACGAGCGAGGGGCCGGTCAGCGGTGGCGTGGCAACGACACGTCCTCGAGCGTATTTGCCAGCTCGTCGCGTGCCGGGCCGCCTGCGCGCGTCGCGATGTCGCCCAGCGACACGATGCCGACGATCTGGTGCCGGGCGTCGAGCACCGGCATCCGGTGCAGTTGCACATCGGCCATCCGCTGCTGGACGTCGCCGACGCCATCGTCCTCGACACACCACTGCACGGGTGTCGACGCGACGGCCTTCACGGCGGTGTCGGGCGAATGCCCGTGCGACAGCGCGCGCACCGCGAGGTCGCGGTCCGTCACGATCGCGACGAGCTCGGTGCCGTCGCAGACCGGCAGCACGCCAATGTCGAAGCGCTGCATCAATTCGGCCGCATGGCGAATCGTGTCGGTCGGCGCGACGCACACCACGTCGCGCGACATGATTTCGTTGACGCGATACATGAACGCCTCCTTCGTGAGCGAGACGATCCGGAAGCAGGACGCGTGCCGCGTTCAAGCGGCACACGCCGGCGCCGCGCGGCAGGGCCGTGGAGAAATTTGCCAGTCGGCTTGTACATCTTCCACGGCGGCAGTCGCGGCCGGGCCGCGAGCGATGATGCTCAGTGGCCGACGCCCGTTATCAAAACGATGGCAAATACCAGCGCGCTCTCGATCGCGGCGAGCGCCACGACGCCCGCCGCGCCGCTGACTTCGTGCCATGCACGTTCCATGCGTTTCATCAGTTCACTCCGGTTGTGCCGGCCCGGCGCTACGCTGCCGCGCATCGGGAGGCCGGGTGCCGACGTCAGCCGTGATCGCGGGGCGGTGGTGGGGCGTCGGGCGCGCGACGGTCGCGTTCGCCGGACGGCTTGGCGGGGTCGATACGGGTCGCACCGCCAACGGCGGGCGGATCGCTGGCCGGGAACGTCTCCTCGAGCCCTTCGTCGATACGCTCCTCCGTCTTGTCATCGGACGGCTTGCGCGACACGGCGAGGGGAAGCAGGCCGGCAGCCGGTGACACGGCGTCGCGGCGGCCGGTAGCGAAAACGGTCATGATCGAACCTCCTTGCTGGTAACGACGGACGCAAGCGCCGTGCCGCGCAATATGGGCCGCAAGGCGCTTGCAGCCGCCTGGCCGGCCGGACTGGCGAACACATGGCCCGAGAGCCGCCGGCGTGGACGAGAGGACATCGTGATGAATGAACCCACGGAAAAAGGATACGTTACGACGCGAACGGGTGCGGTGGCGTTTTCAGTCACGTGTGCGAGCGGTTTGCGACCTGGAAGCGCGAATCGCCGGTCTATCGGCCCGAGAGGCGCATGTTCGACGAGAGGAACGAGGTTCGCGAACTGAAACATGCCGTGTACGCTGGGCCGGAGCGCGCGCGGTGTGTGCGCCGTCCGATCCGTTCGCGCGCGGTGCAGCTCGCCGCCGAAGGGCGCACGCGCTGGCTGGTGACGTGACGGCGGCTTGCGACGCATGACCGGCCGCGCGGCCGCACCGGCGAGCGGGCACGCCGCTTGCGCCCGGTCGCCGCGCCAATCGACACGCGCGAGCCGCCGCGCAGGAATGACATGAACACGCGATCCATGCTGCACCGTCCCGAACCGACGCCCGACGTCGATCCCGACCCGACGCTGCCCGAGCACGACGATCCGGTCGATCCGCCCGTGCCGCCGGGCCTGCCGCAGGGCGATCCGCCGTCGCGGCCGCCGCCGATACGGATGCCAGGCGGGCGCAGCGAACCGCGGCCGGCCGCGCGATCACTGAAAGGAGGACCATCATGGACATTCACGTGCAATCGCCGGACAAGCGCGCGATCGCCCAGGTGCTGGGCCGCTATTTCGAGTCGCGTTCGTTGCGCTACCACATCGAGGAGTTGCCGGGCGGCGTGCTGCATATCGGTTTTCGCGCAAGCGGCCACCCGGTCGCCGTCACCGTGTCGTTCGACGACACCGCCTACGACACCTACACGCACTGGGACGCGAGCCAGAAGCAGCTCGCGCTCGGGCGGCTCGCGGATGGCTTCTCGCGCATGATGTCGAAGCGCAGCCCGGCCGCGCTCGCCGGCGACTATCACGTCGAGCGTTTCTGATTCCGCAACCATCCTCCGGCGCGTGCCGGGGGCCGGCAAAGTGCCCGTGCTCAACGGGCGCTTTGCGGCTTCGCGCGCGTCGCGTAGGATGTTCACTAATTCAGCGCACGCTACGTTCGCGCCGCCGGCTGCCTGCCGTTGCAGCCGGTCAGGCGCGACGCGCTTTCCCTCAGGTTCGTTTCGCGCAACCGACGGAGACCGCCTTGATGACCGTTGCCCGCCCGTTGTTGTCGCCCGGCACCCGCCGGTTCGTGTCCGGCCTGTCGGCCTTCGCCGCGCTGGCGGCGTCCGGTGCCCGCGACGCGTCGGCCCAGACGCCTTCGCCGCTCGGCGAATGGCAATACTCGGCGGGCGTCCCGCTGCAGAAACTGTTCAACCCGACCGTCCGCACGTGGCAGGTCAGCGTCGGTGCCGCGATGACGCTGCAGCCGCGCTACGCAGGCTCCGATCGATATCGCGTGATGGGCGGCCCGAACTTCGACTTGCGCTATCGCGACCTGTTCTTCCTGTCGACGGGCGAGGGGCTCGGCGCGAACGTGCTGCGCGGGCCCAACTGGCGCGTGAGCATGTCGGTCGGCTATGACCTTGGACGCCGCTCGGCCGACGATCTCGACCACCTGAACGGGCTCGACAACATCAACGCGGCGCCGGTGATGAAGCTCGCGGCCGATTATGTGATCTCGAAGGATTTCCCGCTCGTGCTGCGCGCGGACGTCCGGCGCAGCATCGGCGGCTCGAACGGCTGGGTCGGCGATTTCTCCGCGTACATGCCGATGCCGGGCAGCAACGAACACTTCTTCTGGTTCGCCGGGCCGACCGTGTCGTTCGCCGATTCGCGCTACATGAACAGCTGGTTCGGCGTGAGCCCGGGAGCGTCCGCGCGTTCCGGGCTGCCGGCCTATTCGTCGGGCGCGGGGATGAAGTCGTTCGGCGCTGGCGTGACGATGGTCTGGTTCGTCAACAAGCACTGGTTCGTGACGATGGACGGCGCGATCGAGCAACTCGTCGGCCGTGCGCGGCGCAGCCCGATCACGCAGCAGTCGACGAACGGCGTGTTCGACATGTCGGTGAACTACCAGTTCTGATCGGCGAGGGACCCGCGGGCGCGGCCGGGCGGTGCGCGGCATGCGGTATTTTTCATCACATTTGATATGATTCCGACCTGTACAAACGTACAGTGATCGATCCCCGTGACGCCTGCATCGCCGACGCCTCCGGCGTTTTACTACCTGACCAACTTCGAACGCGCGCTGGCTTGGCTCGGCGAGCGTTACGACGACCTGCTCGACGCGCACGAACACGCGTTTCTCGCGCATTTCGCGCGGCTGCCGAAAGCATCGCGCGCGTTGCTCGTGCGGATGCTGATGCGCAGCGGATCCGACTTCCGGGCGAGCAAGCTCGTGTACGACGAAATCGGCAGCACGCTCGACGCGGCCGCGCCGCTCGTCGAACTCGGCTGGGTCGATCCGGCGCCCGCGCTCACGCTCGACGAACTGTTCGCGCTGTCGACCAAGGCCGATCTGCTGAAGGTGTTCCCGTCGCTCGCCGCGCACGCGGGCGAGCGCAAGCCCGACTGGCTCGAACGGTTGCGGCGCGCGCACGAGGTTGCGCAACCGCTCGACGCGTGGTGCGCGCAGGCCGACGATCGCGTGCTGCGCGTGACGGTCGGTGCGCTGTGCGACCGGCTGCGGCTGATGTTCTTCGGCAATCTTCATCAGGACTGGAGCGAATTCGTGCTCGCCGATCTCGGCGTGTTCCAGTACGAAAGCGTGCCGTTCGCGCCGTCGTCGCGCGCGTTCCAGCAGCGAGCCGACGTCGATACGTATCTCGCGCTGCAGACGTGCCGCGAAGCACTCGACGCGTGGCCCGACGACCTGCCGTTCGACGACCTGCTGCGGGCGATCGACGCGGTCGGCTGCGCGCAGCCGTGGCTCGCGACGCGCCGCGCGAAGCTGCTGTTTACGCTTGGGCAGACCTGCGAGCGGCGCGCCGACTGGACCGCCGCGCTCGACGCCTATGCGCGCAGTGCGTGGCCGGGCAGCCGGCATCGGCGCATTCGCGTGCTCGAACGCTGCGGACGCGACGACGATGCGCTCGCGCTGGCGCTCGAGGCGCGCAGCGGCTTCGAAAGCGACGAGGAACGCCAGCGCGTCGAGCGGATGCTGCCGCGCCTGCAGCGCCGTCTCGGGCAACGGGTCGAACGCGCGGGCAGCGCGCCCGACGTGCCGCGCGAAACGCTCGTGCTGGCGCGTCCCGACGCGTTTGTCAGCGTCGAATTCGCGGTGCGCGACCATCTTGCACAGCCCGACGCGCCGGTTCACTACGTCGAGAACACGCTGATCAATTCGCTGTTCGGGCTGCTGTGTTGGGAGCCCGTGTTCGCGGCCGTGCCCGGCGCGTTCTTTCACCCGTTCCAGCGCGGCCCGGCCGACCTGCACGCGCCCGATTTCGCGGTGCGCCGCACCGATGCGTTCGCCGGCTGTTTCGCCCAACTCGACTCGGGGGCATATCGCGACACGATTCGCCGGCACCATGCAACGAAGATGGGGCTGCAATCGCCGTTCGTGTTCTGGGGCGTGCTGACCGACGAACTGCTCGACCAGGCGCTCGCCTGCCTGCCGCCGGCGCACCTTCGGCTGTGGTTCACGCGCCTGCTCGCCGACATCCGCGGCAATCGTTCGGGGCTGCCCGACCTCGTCCGTTTCTGGCCGGACGAGCAGCGCTACGAACTGATCGAGGTGAAGGGCCCCGGCGACCGGCTGCAGGACAACCAGACGCGCTGGCTAGCGTACTGCATCGCACATGGCATTCCGGTGCGTGTCGTCGATGTCGAATGGGCAGGCGCCGGCGTCGAGCAGGTTGAAGCGGCGGGGCTGTCCGCATGAGCTATGTCGTCGCGGTGCGAGCGATGTGCGAGTTCACCGCGCGACGCGGCGATCTCGACCTGCGCTTCACGCCCGCGCCGACCGCGCTCGAAGGCATTGCCGGTCACGGTGCCGTCACGTCGAAGCGCGGCGCGCGCTACGAGACCGAGATCGCGCTGGCGGGCACCTGGGGCACGCTCACCGTGCGCGGGCGCGCGGACGGCTACGACCCGGTCGCGAACCGGCTCGAGGAGATCAAGACCTATCGCGGCAGCCTCGATGCGATGCCGGCCAATCACCGCGCGCTGCACTGGGCGCAGGCGAAGGTCTATGCGCACCTGATGTGCGACGCCCGCGACCTCGCGGAAATCGACGTCGCGCTCGTGTATTTCGACATCGTGTCCGAGCGCGAGACCGTGCTGACGGAAACGCTGAGCGCAAGCGTGCTCGCCGCGTTCTTCGCCGAGCAGTGCGCGTGCTTCGTCGGCTGGGCCGAGCGCGAGACCGCGCATCGCGCGGCCCGCGATGCGGCGCTGCGCGCGCTGACGTTTCCGCACGGGCAATTCCGCAGCGGTCAGCGCGAGCTGGCGGTGTCGGTCTATCGAGCGGCGCGCGACGAACGCTGCCTGATCGCGCAGGCGCCGACCGGCATCGGCAAGACGCTCGGCACGGTATTTCCGCTGCTGAAGGCGTGCGGCGAGGGCGAGCTCGATCACGTGTTCTTCCTGACCGCGAAGACGCCCGGCCGCGCGCTCGCGCTCGAGGCGGCCACGACGCTCGGCGCCGGTACGCCGGCGCTGCCGCTGCGCGTGCTGGAGCTCGTCGCGCGCGACAAGGCGTGCGAGCATCCGGACCGCGCGTGCCACGGCGAATCGTGTCCGCTCGCGCAAGGTTTCTACGACCGGTTGCCGGCCGCGCGAGACGCGGCGATCGGGGCGGGGCTGCTCGATCGCGATACCGTGCGCGAGACCGCACTCGCGCACGACATCTGTCCGTACTACCTCGCGCAGGAACTGGCGCGCTGGACCGACATGGTGATCGGCGACTACAACTACTACTACGACGGCAGCGCGATGCTGCACACGCTCGCGCAGCAGAACCAGTGGCGCGTCGGCGTGCTCGTCGACGAAGCGCACAACCTGCTCGATCGCGCACGCAAGATGTACAGCGCGTCGCTCGACCCGTTCGCGTTCGCGGCTGCGCGCGAGGCAGCACCGGCGGCACTGCGCAAGGCATTCGACCGGCTCGCGCGTGCGTGGGGGACGGTGAATCGCGCACAGGCCGAGCGCTACGCGGCGTACCCGGAGATTCCTGGCCCGATCGTGTCGGCCGTGCAGAACCTTGTCGCGGCGATCGGCGAGCATCTGACCGATGCGCCGCGCGCGAACGGCGATGCGCTGCTGCGCTTTCATTTCGAGGCGATCCAGTTCGGTGTGCTCGCCGATGCGTTCGACGGTGCGTCGATCTTCGACGCGACGCTGCACGGCGAGCCGCTGCCACGCGAGTCGGAGCTCGACGGGGGCGCGCCGACCGGGCGCCGACGCCGCATCCAGTCGACGCTGTGCGTGCGCAACGTGATCCCGGCCGGCTTTCTCGCGCCGCGCTACGAAGCCGCACGCGCGACCGTGCTGTTTTCCGGCACGCTCAGCCCGTTTCATTTCTATCGCGACACGCTCGGGCTGCCGGCCGACACGGGCTGGCTCGACGTCGACGGGCCGTTTCGCGCCGAGCAACTGACCGTGCGCGTCGCGAGCCACGTGTCGACGCGCTGGCGCGATCGCGACCGTTCGCTCGAACCGATCGTGGACCTGATCGCCGCGCAGTATGCGACGCGGCCCGGCAACTACCTCGGCTTTCTCAGCAGCTTCGACTATCTCGGGCGCGTCGTCGCGCTGATGCAGACGCGCCATCCGGACGTACCCGTGTGGGCCCAGGCGCCCGGCATGGCCGAAAGCGAGCGCGACGCGTTTCTCGCGCGCTTCGACGCGGGCGGGCGCGGTGTCGGCTTCGCGGTGCTCGGCGGTGCGTTCTCGGAAGGCGTGGATCTCGTCGGCGAACGGCTGATCGGCGCGTTCATCGCGACGCTCGGGCTGCCGCAAGTCAACGACGTCAACGAACAGATGCGGCGCGCGATGGATGCGCGCTTCGGCAACGGGTACGACTACATGTATCTGTACCCGGGCTTGCAGAAGGTCGTGCAGGCTGCCGGGCGCGTGATCCGCACCGAGCACGACGAGGGCGTCGTGCATCTGATCGACGATCGTTACCGAAGGCGGGAGGTGCGCGATCTGCTGCCACGGTGGTGGCGGATCGGGTGACCGTCAGGGGGCGTACCGCGTACGCGCTTGCCCGAATCCCTACAGCACGTTGAGCATCGCGAGCGCGGTTTCCTGCAGATGCGGCAGCACGCGCCGCACGGCCGCGTCCGTCGATTCCGCGCCGATCGGCATGTTCGTGCTCAGCGCGGCGACGACTTCGCCGTGACGGTTCTTCAGCGGCACCGCGATGCCGCGCACGCCGACCTGCAGTTGCTGCTCGATCACGGCGAAGCCCGCGTCGCGCGCGTGGTCGACCTGTTCGAGCAGGCGTGCCTTGTTGGTGATCGTGTTCGGCGTGAATGGCGCGAGTGCGGTATCGGCGAGCCATGCGCGGACCGCCTCCCGATCCGGATGATGCGCGAGCAGCACGACGCCGGGTGACGTCAGCGGGGCCGGCACGCGCGCGCCGAGCACGAAGCCGGTCGTCATCACGCGCGACACGCCGTTGCGGGCGATGAACACGAGCTCCCAGCCGTCGAGCACGCTCACGTAGGCCGATTCGTTCAGCGATGCGCTCAGTTGCTGCAGATAGGGCTGGACCGTGCGCGGCAGGCGCGCCGAATCGAAGTACGACCAGCCGACCCGCAACACGCGCGGCGTGAGGCCGTACAGCTTGCCGTCGGTATACACGTAGCCGAGCGATTCCAGCGTCAGCAGGTAGCGCCGCGCGGCCGTGCGCGTGAGCCCGGTGCGGGCGGCGGCCTGTGTCGGTGTCATTCGCGCGTGCTGGCTGTCGAACGCCTCGAGGATCATCAGGCCTTTTTCAAGGCCGGCAATCCAGTCGCGTCGGTCGAGATCGGGCTTTTTCATCGTCGAGGGGCGGTGGTGGCGTGTCAGGACGTGCGCGGTGTTCGCGCAGGAGTGGGCGATTATCGCGCGAGTCGTGGAGGAAGACGAGTGCGCGATATCCGAACCGTCCATTCGGCTAGCTTGCTGATTCACATTGAAGATATACAATCTTTCACGTATATCCATGGAGGCTCATATGCAGGTTGCAAAGTGGGGCAATAGCCTGGCGGTTCGCCTTCCGGCCAGTGTGGTCGACGCACTGGAGCTCCGCGAAGGGGACGATATCGAAATCGTGGTCGACAGCCCTCGGGTCTTCGCGGTAAGTCGCAAGCCCAGGCCCGACGAGCTTCTGCAGCGGTTGAGGCATTTCAGGGGCAAGTTGCCCGCCGATTTCAAGTTCAGCCGGGACGATGCGAATGAGCAGGATTGAGTTCGAGAAATCGTTCGTCGACAGCAATGTCGTGCTTTATCTGCTGTCCGGGGACGAAACCAAGGCAAACCGTGCGGAAGCGTTGTTCCTTCGGCGGCCGACCATCAGCGTTCAGGTATTGAATGAAGTCGCCAGCGTTTGCCACCGGAAATTGCGGATGCCGTGGCGTGAGGTGGGGAAGTTTCTGGAGCCGATCAGGAGTTTGTGCCATATCGTGCCGATCACTGTCGATACGCACGACCTCGCGCGACGGTTGGCGGAGTGGCATCGCTTGTCTTTCTACGACGCGTGCATCGTGGCAACTGCTTCGATCGAGGGGTGTGAATACCTGTACACCGAAGACATGCATGACGGCTTGCGAGTACAAGGCGGCCCGGTGTTGCGAAATCCGTTTGCCTGAACGCTGACGGTTTCTGGTCCGCTGGCGGGGACGCATGACGATGGGCGAACGCGACGGCCACCGATGGCTGAAGAGGGTCTTCCGGCGTATCGATGCCACCGGTCGAATGTGAAAAGCGGGACAGTCGGGTGCGGCGCGCGCGTTACGCTCGCCGCATCCCGATTGCCGTTACTCGCTGCTCGTCCACTCGACGTTCGCGCCGACCGAACGGAGGTTTTCGACGAAATGCGGGTGCGCGCGGCGGATCGGCAGCGCATTCATGATTTCCGAGCGGCCTTCGATGCTCGCGGCCACCATCAGCAGCGCGATCGCGACGCGGATGATGTACGGGCTCTCGACGCGCGCAGGTGTCAGTTGCAGCCCGCCGAACGTGATCAGCCGGTGCGGATCGGACAGCAGCACGTGCGCGCCGAACTTCGACAGTTCGCCGGACCAGCCGAGCGCGCCGTCGTAGACCTTGTTCCAGAACATCGCGCTGCCTTCCGCGCGCACGCCGAGCGCGATGAAGATCGGCAGCAGGTCGACCGGCAGGTACGGCCACGGCGCGGCTTCGACCTTGGTCAGGATGTTCTGCGTGAACGGCCGACGCACGCGCAGCGGGCCGTCGCGTTCCGCGCGGGACCAGCCGTCACGGTGTGTAACGTTCACGCCGAACTTCGCGAACGTGCGGTCGATCAGCGGGAAATGCTCCGGCGACGAGTTGCGGACCGTGATATCGCCGCCCGTGATTGCACCGAGTGCGAGGAACGTCGCGATTTCGTGGAAATCCTCGGCGAAGCGGAATTCTCCGCCGCCAAGCTTGCCGCCGCCCGTCACGCACAGGCGCGACGTGCCGATGCCCTCGATCGCGACGCCGATCATCGCGAGGAACTGGCAGAACTCCTGCACGTGCGGCTCGGACGCCGCATTCATCAGCGTCGACGTGCCGCTTGCCGCCGTCGCGCACAGCGCGAAGTTTTCGGTGGTCGTCACCGACGCGTAGTCGAGCCAGTGATCGTTGGCCGTCAGCGGGCCGTCGGCACGAACGATCAGCGAATCGGGCGTGCGCTCGATATGCGCGCCGAAGCGCTCGAACACTTCGACGTGCGGATCGATTTCGCGCACGCCGAGCGTGCAACCCTTCACGTCGTTCTCGAGGCGTGCGACGCCGAAGCGCGCGAGCAGCGGCGGAATCAGCATGATCGACGAGCGCATCGCCTCGGGCAGGCGGTGGACGGCCGGGTCGAACGCCGTGTTGCGATGGTGGAGCTCGAGGATGCCTGTCGTGAAATCGACCGACACGTCGCTGCCGAGCGTGCGGAAGATGTCGAGGATCTTGCGCACGTCGGTGATGTCCGGCACGCCGACGAGGCGCAGCGGCCGATCGGTCAACAGGGTGGCGCACAGAATCGGCAGGACGGCGTTCTTGTTCGCTGACGGCTTGATGTCCCCGCGCAGCGGGTTGCCGCCGTGGACGATGAGATTCGACATGATATGGGGGCGTATCGGTGACTGACGTAGGCCCATATGATGCCATTGGTCGGCGGGCGGCGTGGAATGTTCAGAGGGGAAAATGGGCTTCCGCGCGCGGGATTGACCGTGTTTGACGTTGGGTGGAGGCGGGGCCTGACCGGCTGGCCGGGGATGGCAGCCGGTGCGGAAATGGCCGGCCGCGTATCGGGCCGGCCATCCGGTCATTCCCTCACTGCGCCGCCCGCATCCGCGCGGCGACCACCAGCGAGATCAGGCAGCCCACCGCGAGATAACCGGCGACGAGGTGCCACGAACCGCCGGCCAGACTGACCAGCGCCACCGCGATGAACGGCGTGAACCCGCCGCCGACCACGCTCGCGAACTGATAACCGACGCCCGCGCCGCTATAGCGGTATTCCGCGCCGAACAGCTCGGTGAAGAGCGGCTGCTGGACACTCACGACCATGTCGTGCGCGGCGTTGGCCAACAGGATCGAGAACACCACGATCCACGCGATCGAACGTGCCTCCAGCGCGACGAAGAACGGCACCGCCGACGCGAGACCGATCAGCGCGCCGATCAGGTAGATGCGGCGCAGGCCGAAGCGGTCCGCCATCCAGGCGAAGCACGGGATCGTCACGCAGCTCACCGCACCGACCAGCAGGCCGATGTTCAGGAACAGGTCACGCGACATGCCGAGATTCGACGTCGAATAGCTGAGCGCGAATGCCGTGACGATATACATCGTGAACAGTTCGGCGAGCCGCAGCGCGACGATCAGCAGGAATGCCTTCGGATGGCGCGTCAGCGCCTCGAGCACCGGCAGGCGCAGCTTGCGGTTGCCGTGTTCGACCTTCTCGACGAACTCCTGCGACTCGTCCATGCTCTTGCGGACCCACAGTCCGATCAGCACCAGCACGATGCTGAACACGAACGGCAGGCGCCAGCCCCACGACTTGAACGCGGCCTCGCCGAGCGTATGGCTCAGGATCGACACGATGCCCGTCGCGAGCACGAGCCCGACGCCATAGCCGACCTGCACGCCGCTGCTGTAGAACGCCTTCTTGTGCTTCGGCGCGCTTTCGACTGCCATCAGCGCCGCGCCGCCCCATTCGCCGCCGACCGCGAAGCCCTGGATCGCACGCATCAGCACCAGCAGCACGGGCGCCCACCAGCCGATCGTCGCAAAGCTCGGCAGCAGGCCGATCGCGACGGTCGACAGCCCCATCAGCATCACGGTCAGCACGAGCATCCGCTTGCGGCCGAGCCGGTCGCCGTAATGGCCGAACACGACGCCGCCGAGCGGGCGGAACAGGAAGCCGACGCCGAAGGTCGCGAATGCAGCGAGCGTGCCCATCGTCGGGCTGATCTTCGGGAAGAACTCGGAATTGAATACGAGCGCGGCGACGATCCCGTACAGCAGGAAGTCGTACCAGTCGACGACGGCGCCGACAAAGCTGCCGATCGCGGCCTTGCGGGCCTGGCTGCGCGCGCGGGCGCCGGCGGCGGCGTCGAGGGTGTCGAAGGTTGGGGTCATGGCGAAGTCTCCTGGCACGGCGCATCGTGGAATCGCGGCGGCGCCGCGTCCGATGCTGCATTGAAGTCGAAGGGTGAACGGAGAATAGGGCGCGCGCTCCGTCACGGCAATTGGCCGATCGGTCAAATTGCGCGATTATCGTTCGATTGTGTGCGATTATCGAACGATTTTCGGGTTTGCACTAGGCGATGGACGAATATCCCGTTCGGTCAGGGTGTGCCGCCGTGAACGATCTGGTTAAAATCGGGACCATCAAAACCGCACCCGAATCGGGCGGATGTCCGGCCGTCACCTCGGCCGGGCGTGCCGCACGCGCCGGGCGTCATCCCCATCGACCGCATGCCTCCGGAGACTGGAATGCCCGGCAATTCCCACCCCCTGTCCAGCGATACGCCGCCCGTTGCCGATCCGGCCGCCAATCCGCTCGGGATGGCCGGACTCGAATTCGTCGAGTTCGCGGCGCCGGTGCCGAGCGCGCTCGCGCAACGCTTCGAGCAGCTCGGGTTCAAGGCGATTGCGCGCCATGTCAGCAAGAACGTCACGCTGTACCGGCAAGGACAGATGCAGTTCCTGATCAACGCCGAACCCGATTCGTTCGCTGCGCGCTATGCGGAGGAATACGGGATGGGCGTCTGTGCGATCGGGCTGCGCGTGGCCAGCGCGCGGCGCGCGTTCGAGCGGGCAATCGAACTCGGCGCGTGGGCGTTCGAGGGCGAGCGGATCGGGGTCGGCGAACTGAAGATTCCCGCGATCCAGGGGATCGGCGATTCGCACCTCTATTTCGTCGACCGCTGGCGCGGGCGGGACGGTCAGCGCGGCGGCGTCGGCGACATCTCGATCTTCGACATCGATTTCCGGCCGATCGACATCTCGACCGCGCATACCGATCTCGATTGCGCGGGCACGGGCCTGCAGCAGGTCGACCACTTCACGCAGACGGTCGGCGCGGGGCGCATGCGCGAGTGGCTCGACTTCTACCACGACCTGCTGCACTTCCGCGAAATCCACGAAATCGACGCGCACTGGCATGTGTCGGAAGATTCGCGCGTGATGGTGTCACCGTGCGGCGCGGTGCGGATTCCGGTCTATGAGGAAGGCACGCGGCGCACCGAACTCATGCATGCGTATTTGCCGGACCATCCGGGCGAAGGCGTCCAGCACGTCGCACTGGCGACCGACGACATCCTGGCGAGCGTCGATGCGCTGCGCGCGAACAGCGTCGAATTCATCGAGCCGCCGGCGCGCTATTACGACGAAGTCGATGCGCGGCTGCCGGGGCACGGCGTCGATCTCGATGCGCTGCGCCACCGCGCGGTGCTGATCGACGGCGAAATCGGCAGCGACGGCGTGCCGCGCCTGTTCTTCCAGACCTTCGTCAAGCGCCGGCCCGGCGAGATCTTCTTCGAGATCGTGCAGCGGCAGGGACACCACGGATTCGGCGAAGGGAACCTCGCGGCGCTGGCCCGCGCGCGCGACGCAGGCTGAGCGGCAGCGGCCACGGAATCAGCGGCCGCCTGACTTCAAGCGCCCGCGGCCGGCACGCGGTTCGGCGCCGCGTCGTTCGGCTCCTTGAGCGCGCATGCAGTTCCACCCGGCGTGTACATCGACACGACGCAGCGATTGCATGACGTACAGCCCGACTGCGCGAGGCGGCCGTCGCGCAGCCCGTTTACGAAGCCCGGCTCGAACACGAGCGCGCGGGCAAGCGCCACCGCGTCGAATCCTTCGCGCATCGCCAGCGCGACGTTTTCGCGCGAACGCACGCCGCCGAGATAGGCGAGCGGCATCCTGACGGCCGCGCGCACTTTCTTCGAATGCTCGAGGAAATACATCTCCCGAAACGCGCCCATCTTCGGCTCGGTGAGTTTCTGCAGCGCCATCGCGGCGCGCACGATCGCGTTGTCGGCGTTTGCGCGCGCGTCGCCCGGCAGCGGGCTGCCGAACAGCTGCCATACCGACTCGACGTTCATCCCGCCGCTCAATACCAGCAAGTGCGCGCCTTCGGCCTCGAGCCGCCGCGCGATCTCGCATGCGTCGTCGGCCGTCCCGCCGCCCCGCACGCCTTCGGTCACGCCGATCTTGCAGACCACGGCGAGATCGCGGCCGACCGCATCGAGCACGCGGCGCAGCACCTCGACGGGGAACGCCGCGCGACGCGCCGCATCGCCGCCATACGCGTCGCGGCGACGGTTGTACAGCGGCGACAGGAACTGGCTCAGCAGATAACCGTGCCCCATGTGGATCTCCACCGCGTCGAAGCCCGCGTCACGCGCATGCCGCGCCGCATTTGCGAATTCGTCGGCAATGACGGTCATCTGGTCGCGCGTCATCGCCCGCTTCAGGAAGCGGCCGCTCATCACGCCGACCTTGTTGAACCCGCCCGACGCGCTCAACGGCCGTTTCGTCGACAGCGACGGCAGGAACGTGAAGCAGCCGCCGTGCGTGATCTGCGCGGACGCCGCCGCGCCGTGGCGATGCACCGCGTCGGTCAGCGCGCGGAATTGCCGGACCGTCGGCGCATCGAGCCGCGCCTGGTCGACGAACGTGCGGCCGTCGTCGCTGATCGCGCAGTACGCGACGGTCGTCAGCGCGGCGCCGCCTTCGGCGATGCGCTCATGAAACCCGACGAGCGCACGCGACGGCACGCCGTTCGGCGTCATCCCTTCGTTGGTCGCTGACTTGATCAGGCGGTTGCGCAGCGTCAGCGGGCCGATCTGCAACGGGCTGAACGCGGTATCGAGGGCGGCGGGTTCCATGTCGGGCGGGCGTCGGGATTGGGCACGGCGACCATTGTGCGGAGTCGGCGCGGTGGCGCATCGTCCGCATGGATGACCCGCCGCCGGTGCGCGGCCGCGCGCATCGCCTAGTCGGCCGCACCGAGCTTGCGCGCCTGGCGGCGCATCCCGTCGAAGATCGCATCGGCCACGTCCGCCGGGAAGTCCGCTGGAATGCGCGACGCGACGTCGGCGATCGCCGGTTCCGTGCGTGCGCCCACGTCGGCCATGGCTGCGCGCACGTCGTCCTCGGTCAGGCCGACGCGGGCGCCTTGCGCGATCCAGTGACGCGGCTGGATATCGCCGATCACGTAATGGCGATTCTTCCCGCACACGGCCATCGCGAGCCGCGCGCGTCGCGGCGGCAGCTGGTTGCGTCGCGTGCCGATGATCGGATGCGCGGACAGCACGTCGTACAGCGGCGTGCTGCGATACGTATTGCCCGGCAGGTGCGCGATGCTGAAATTCTTCGCGTGGCCGTCGATGGCCGCGAGCACCCAGAACACGAGCTGCGTGACGAAGAAGTTCATCCGGTCCTGCGCGGCATCGGCGGAATTCGCGAGGATCCCCATGATCGTCGCGATGCCCGGGCCGCCGTCGGATTCGTACTTGGCGCCCGACGGCGTGCCGGTCGCCTGGCACATGTCCTCCTGCGGCAGCCGCAGGATCCACGTGCCGTCGCGGGACGGGCGGCGGTCGAAGCGCTCGACGATCAGCGCCTTCTGGTCGTCGAACCGGCCGATGTCGCACGCGGCGACCGGCAGCCCGTATGCGGCGACGATCTTCGAGCACAGCCATTCGTTCTCGACCGACGTGCGCATGTCGGCCTGCATGTTCCCGACGCGCCCGAGCGGCAGCTTGAAGATATGCGTGGTCGGCGTGCTGCCCGACGGCAGCAGCCAGCGGTTGCCGTGACGCAGCAGCGCGGTCTTTTCCTGCGCGCCGGCGATCGACAGCCGCAGCTCGCCGTCCGGTTCCGCGTGGCCGGGCAGCGGCGCGGCGGTCGCGTGGCGCAGCACGTCGGCCACGGCCGCATCGTCGAGCACGGTGCCGTCGATCGCCTGGAGGTCTACTGGCCTCTCGTCGGGCGGCAGCAACTGCAGCGCACCGACGCAATCGCGGCCGATCGACGCGAGCAGTTCGAACGGCGCGGTCGACCCGAGCCGGTAGCGCTGCGCGATGCGGCGGCGGATCGGCTGGCTGTCCGGCAGCAGGTTGTCGAAGTAGTCGGCGACGATCGCGCCCTGGTGCGGCTGGTTGCCGGGCGTGAACGGCAACGACAGCGACAGCGGACGCCCCTGCGGATCGTCGACCCACGCGGGCAGGTAGACGAGGCGCTCGACGCCGCGCCGGACTTCCCAGTACCCGACCGGGATGCCGTTCATCCACAGGTCGAGGCGATCATGGCGGGGGCGGCGGACCATCGTCACCAGTCCTCCCGCTTGGTGCCCCGAGGCTTGCCAGGTGTCGCCGCGGCAGGCCGTTTGCGCGCGGCGGCGGACGGGGCCTTCGCCGCGGCCGGTGCGCGGGCCGGTGTATCGGACGCGCCGGATGGGCCGGATGAGCGACCGCGCGCGGCCGGTGCGCGCTTGGGCGCGGGAGCGGAGGCCGTGTCGTCGGGTGCCGCTGGGTCGTCCGGCGTGCGTGGATCGAGCGACAGGCGAACCCCGAGCACGTTCAGCACCTTGAAAAGCCGTTCGATGCTGACCGCGGACGGATTGGCTTCGAGCTGCGCGTACGACTGCTGCGTGACGCCGAGGCGGGCGGCGAGCTGCGCCTGCGTGAACCCCGCCGACTTCCGGAAGCCGACGAGGATGGGGCGCAACTGGCTCAAGGTCTGGACAGGGAATGCCATGGGCTCTCCGCGAAATGACAGGCGATCGCTTGTAATCGAAAAATACAGCCTATGGCATGTATCGTCAAAATACAAACCTGAGACTGTATTTAACAAAAACAAACGATAGCCTGTCAAACGGCAACCCGTGGATCGATGCTGGAAGGGCGACGCGAGCCCGCCCGCGCTGCGTCACGCCGCCCGCAGCGGGCTCGCATGCGCGGCACGTGCGCTTGCCGGATCGTCGTCACCGAGCGGGATGAACGCCATGATCTCCAGGTCGTGCCCCGACAGCGCCGGCAGCCGGAACGGGCTCGACAGCACGTTCAGCCGCCGCACGCCGAGCTCGCGCAGGATCTGCGAGCCGATCCCCGTGACGCGGCCGTCGTGGCGTGCATGGCCGGCCGGTGTCCGCATCGCGTCGCCACGCATGTCGCAGTCGAGCAGCACCGCGACGCCGCAGCCGGCTGCATCGATCCGCTGCAACGCCGCGTGCAGCGGCCACGAATGCGCGGACGGCTCGGCGTCGAGCAGATCGAGCAGCGAATGGCATTCGTGCACGCGCGTCAGCACGGGCGCCGACGGATCGGGCTCGCCGCGCACCAGCGCGAGATGCGGTGCGCCGTGCACCGTGTCGCGATACTCGATCGCGCGGAACCGGCCCCACGGCGTATGCAGCGGCCGTTCGCCGACGCGCTCGACGAGCGATTCGTGCTCGCGGCGGTAATGAATCAGGTCCGCGATCGTGCCGATCTTCAGCCCGTGATGCGCGGCGAACGCCTTCAGCTCGGGCAGCCGTGCCATCGTGCCGTCGTCGTTCATCACCTCGCAGATCACCGACGCGGGCGTGAGCCCGGCGAGCGCGGCCAGATCGCAGCCTGCCTCCGTGTGCCCCGCGCGCACCAGCACACCGCCCGGCCGCGCTGCGATCGGAAACACGTGGCCGGGCTGCACGAGATCGTCGGGCCGCGCGCCCGAGCGCACCGCCGCGCGGATCGTCCGCGCGCGATCGGCCGCGGAAATGCCGGTCGTCACGCCTTCGGCTGCCTCGATGCTGACCGTGAAAGCGGTACCGAACGGCGTGCCGTTGCGATCGGCCATCGGCGGCAGCCTCAGCTGCTCGCAGCGCTCGGCGGTCAGCGTCAGGCAGATCAGCCCGCGCCCGAAGCGCGCCATGAAGTTGATCGCTTCGGGTGTCACGTGATCGGCCGCGATCACGAGATCGCCTTCGTTCTCGCGATCCTCTTCGTCGACGAGCAGGACCATCCGCCCCGCACGCAGCTCGTCGACGATTTCCAGCGTACCGGCGAGCGTCATTGCGCCTCCGTCGCGTCAAATGCGCGACGCAGCGCATCGGCGCCGAACGTCAGCACGCGATCGGCCGCATCGACCGCGCCGAGCATGCTCGCGAAGCCGTGCAGTTGGTCTGGCCAGCGGACGAGCGACACCGGCGTGCCGGCCTGCGCGAGACGCAGTGCATACGCTTCGGCCTCGTCGCGCAACGGATCGAATTCCGCGCTGACGATGGTGGCCGGCGCCGCACCGGACAGGTCCGCCGCGGCGAGCGGGCTCGCGAGCGATGATGCGCGGTCGGCGCCGTCGTCGAAATACTGGCGCTTGAACCAGCGCATCGCGTCCGCCGTCAGGAAATAGCCTTCGCCGAGCGATTCGTAGGACGGATGCTCGGTCGCGCAATCGACGACCGGATACAGCAGCAACTGGTGCGCGATCGCGACGCCCGAGCCGCGCAGCTGCAGCGCAGCGACCGCGGCCAGGTTGCCGCCCGCGCTGTCGCCGGCCACGGCGATCGCACCGGCGCGCGCGCCGAGATCGCGCGTGCTGGCGGCGGCCCAGCGCACGGCGTCGCAGGCGTCCTGCGCGGCCGCCGGGAAGCGCGCTTCCGGCGCGAGCCGGTAATCGACCGACAGCACGAGCGTGCGCGCCCGTCTGGCGAGGCTGCGGCACAGATTCGCGTGCGAATCGATGCCGCACGCGACGAAGCCGCCGCCATGGAAAAACACGGTCAGCGGCAACGGCCCGTCGGCGTCGGGCCGATACAGTCGTGCGGATAACTGACGCCCCGGGGCGGGAATCTGCCAGTCCTCTTCGGCGGCAATCGCATCACCTGGTGCGAAGGCGTTGCCTCCGGCAAGGCTCGCGCGGTACGCGGGAACGGTCAGTCGATCGAAATCGATCGCGGGCGCTTGGGCGAGCGCGGCGAGCAGCGCCTGCGCCTGAGGGTCGAGCGGCATTGGAACTCCTGTCTGAATCGGATGCGGTCTGAATCAGGTAAACCCGCGTCGCGGTTTTCCCTGAGCCCGCGCCGGACGCTTGTCGGCACGGCCTGACGGGCATTCCAGCGCAGCGGGCAGGGCGCCACATCATCCGATTGGACGATGGTTCGCGCGCCCGAATGGCCAAAGCTCACCATTCAGTGAATGTCCCGATGACGCCGGAATTAAGACGCGTCTTAATCATGGCGGCGCGGATGAATCGCACCGAATACAAGTTGCATGGAGGATGGAGCGTGCTGATGGAGACGAGATGGGCCCCGCAGGAGAGCCAGTCAACGAGCGAAGAGGCCGACATCGGCGTCGCGGATTTCAGCGAGCTGATGGCGCGCATCTACCAGGGGCCGATGGAAACGCCGCCTTGGGCAGGCGCGCTCGAGATGGTTCGCCGGCTGCTGCAGGCCAACTACGTAACGCTGATCCTGCGTGCGGCCGCGAGCGATCGTCGCGCGCCGCTGTCCGTGCACGCATCGGAATTCGGCCCGGTCGTGCCGGGTGACGGCGAGGCCTCGTACAACAACTACTACTATTCGCTCGACCCGTTCGTCGGCCTGCCGGCCGATCGCGTGGTCACGGTCGACGACGTGTTCGGCGATACGGGCTGGCTGTCGAGCGAACTGTACAAGCAGTTCCTGAAGCCGCAGGACGTGCGCTACATCCTCGGCGCGGACCTGCGCACGCCGTCGGGCGTCGAGTGCCGGTTCCGCGTGTGCCGTAACCACGCGTCGAAGCAGTTCTCCGCGCGCGACAAGGCGATCTGCGCGCTGCTGCTGCCGCACCTGAAGCGCGCGGTCGAGCTGCATTCGCGGCTCGACACGGCCGAGGTCGAGCGGTCGATCTACGCGAACGCGATCAACCGGATGCAGATCGGCACGATCACACTCGACGAGAACGGCACCATCATCGACATGAACAGCGTCGCCGATGAGATCCTGAAGCAGAACAACGGTCTGACGATTGCGCGCGGCACAATCGAGGCGACCGATGCGCAGGAGAATCGCACGCTCAAGCGGCTGATCCGCCACGCGGTGATGGGGCACCACGGCACGGCCGCGGCGATCGTCGAGGCGATGCCGATCACGCGCGGCTTCGACAAGCCGCGCCTCGGGCTGCTGGTGCGCACTGTGCTGCTGTCCGACTGGTCGGAGGACAACAAGCGCCGGCCGGCCGTCACGCTGTTCCTGCGCGATCCCGACCGCAAGCCGCAGGGCGCACAGGAAATCATCCGCAAGCTGTTCGACCTGACGCCCGCCGAAACGTCGCTCGCGCTGCTGCTGACGAACGGGCTGACGCTCGAGGAGGCAGCAGAGGAATCGGGGATCAGCAAGAACACGGCGCGCACGCATCTGCGCGCGATTTTCTCGAAGACGGGTGTGACGCGCCAGGCGACGCTCGTGCGGATCCTGCTCGGGAGCGTGGTGCCGCTGGGGTGATCGGCGCGGCACGTCGTATGCCGCCGCATCGATATCGAATGGATTCGTCTGCCGATACATCGACTGCGGTCGACGGGTACGGAACGGCGATCATGGCATCATGAACAAGAGGCTCGCGCGGTGCGAGCCTCTTTCGTTTCGTGCGCGGCCGATTTCAGCGGGGATGGCGATATGGCGATGCGCAATGCGATGCTGGTGCCGTATCGCGAGCGTGTGATCTCAGGGGCAGCGGGGCGCGTGCTCGAGATCGGCGCCGGATCGGGCCGGAACCTGCCGCTCTACCGCAAAGGCGTACGTGGCGTATTCGCACTGGAACCTTCGGCGGAACGGGTCGAGATGGCGCGCCCTCGCGCCGTGCAAGCCGGTGCACCGGTGGACTTCCTGATGGCGTCCGCGGAATGCATTCCGCTGTCGGACGAAAGCGTCGACACGGTGGTGAGTACCTGGACGCTCTGCTCGATCCCTGATGCCGGCGGGCGCTCCGGGAAATCCGACGCGTGCTGGCGCCCGCAGGGCGACTCCTGTTCGTCGAGCACGGCCTTGCGCCGGAACCCGGTGTACGCCGTTGGCAGGATCGCCTGACGCCCGCATGGTGCTGCCTCAGCGGCGGCTGCCATCTGAACCGTCCGATCCGGTCGCTGATCGAGGGGGCGGGTTTCGAGTTCGAGCAGATCGATACCGCGTATGCGTCAGTGCCGCGCTGTTTCACCTACTTCTACAACGGCGTCGCACGGAAAGTCCGTGGCGTTACCGCATGACCACCGCGATGGATGACGGAGCAATACAGCACTACATGTCGCAAGCTTCATCACGCCATTGCCATACGTCATCGAAATGGAAGCCCATGCCCGGCTCGTCACGCGCGTACTTGCGAATGCGCCTCTCGATGAGTGATCAAAGCCGGCCGAGATGCTTGAATGTGACGACAACAGTGACGGGATGACGCGCCGACAGGCAACTGCGGCACAGTGCCCGCATTCAGTAGCGGCGCCGATCCTTCACCAGCAGCCCATCGGGTCTCCACCTTCCGGCATCGAGCGTCCCCAGCAGCATCGTGCGCGGGGGAGGCCCCTCCGGGTCGTGATAATGAACGGTGCGTTGCTGGATGCCCGTGATGACGATCACGTGACCGATTCGAGGCTGGTCGGGCCTGTCCAGAAAATGACCTGCGGCCCAGATCGGACCGGACTCGGTCAGTACCGCGGCGAGCCACTCGGGCGTAATGACCGTAGGCTGATCAAGTGGCACGAGTCCTTCAATGGCGCACAAGTCGGCGATCTTTTCCGGCGGGAGCCCCTGGTCCGCCTGCCATAGCGCCGGCATGCCCAGGCGCGGCCCAGGACGGTGGTAGTACGAAACCATGCACGCCGCGGCATACCAGCATGCGTTTTTCAGCGCTCTGGATCCTGACTTCGTTTTTTTTGCGCCGCTCTGATCGACCAGCGGCACGCTCAATCTGACGTCCACCATTTCGGGTCTCCAGACAGGAGGGATCCGTAAAAGTGTATGAAGAATCGGACGCGACGACAACCATCCCTGACAGGCAACCTCAGCGCGACGATCGGCTGCCCGCGGACGACGTTCGCTGGTCCGCGTTAGTTTGCATAAAGTTGTTCCAACCTTGGCGCAAGCACTGAAAACATTAGGTGGTGGCCCCGCATTAGCGGGGCTGCCGCCCCATTCGCTTTGCGGGAAAAGGCGCGTTCCGTCAGACAACTTCGAACAAACCGGCTGCGCCCATTCCGCCCCCCACGCACATCGATACGACGACGTAGCGCGCGCCGCGTCGTTTGCCTTCGATCAGTGCATGGCCGACCGTACGGGCACCGGTCATCCCGTACGGATGGCCGATCGAAATGCTGCCGCCGTTGACGTTGTACCGGGCCGGATCGATTCCCAGCTTGTCGCGGCAGTACAGCACCTGGCATGCAAATGCCTCGTTGAGCTCCCACAGGCCGATGTCGTCGACTTTTAGGCCATGAAGCTTCAGGAGCTTGGGGATCGCGTAGATGGGACCGATGCCCATCTCCTCGGGCGCATTGCCGACGACGGTCATGCCGCGATAGATGCCGAGGGGCGTTGCGCCGATCTGTTCGGCGGTCTTACCATTCATCAGAACGCAGGCGCTTGCGCCGTCCGAAAGCTGGCTTGCGTTCCCGGCGGTTACAACGCCACCGTCAACCACCGGTGCGAGAGAGGCAAGCGATTCGAGCGTCGTGCCGGGACGATTTCCCTCATCCTGCGTGAGCGTGACTTCCTTCCGCGACGTTTCGCCGGTCACTTTGTCGACGACCAGCATCTGAGTCGTGATCGGGACGATTTCGTTCGAGAAACGGCCTTCCGTTTGTGCCGCGGCAGTGCGAAGCTGGGAATCGAGCGCGTACTGATCCTGCACCTCCCGAGAGATCCCGTACTTGCGGGAAACGAACTCGGCGGTCTCGAGCATCGGCATGTATGCGGCGGGTTGCACGGCCAGCACGTTGGGATCCTGGTCGGCGCGCGTCCACTCGAAGTAGCGGGTCTGTACCGCAGAGATGTTTTCCTGGCCGCCCGCGACAACAACCTGCATCCCGTCGCACATGATCTGTTTGGCGGCCGTGGCGATCGCCATCAGGCCTGACGCACATTGCCGGTCAAGTGTTTGTGCGCCGACTGAAGCAGGTAGCCCGGCCGCCAGCACACCTTGTCGGGCGATATTGTTGCCGGCGGTTCCCGCGTTGAGTACCGAACCGATGACGGCGTCCTCGATGCGATCCGGTTCGATACCGGCGCGCAGTACAGCATGCCTGATTGCGTGACCGAGCAGGGTGGGCGAGTGCGTTAGGTTGAATGCGCCACGATATGCCTTGCCGATCGGCGTGCGCGCGGTGGAAACGATGACAGCATCAATCATATTGATATCCTAAAAAATTAAACGAAAGCAACGAAATGGAGGCGTCTCACACGGGTCAGAACCAATGCTCCGGCATCGTCAGAGGGGTTGTTTCCACTGGATTGAGCACGGCGAGACACGCAGCTACCTTGGGCATTTCCCACCCGAAGAAGTAGTCGCACGCTGCGAGCTTGCCGCGATGGAAGTCGCTTCCGGTAGGGCCGTTCTCGAGCGTGTTGGCCACGATCGCCTGGTCGAGCCAAAGCCAGCCGACGACGACATGGCCAAATGCTTCAAGGTAGGCAGCCGCATTCGCCAACTGGACTTCCGGGTCGTCGAGCCGGTGCAACGCGTCGGTGACGATGCGGATGCGCTCCCACGCGCATTCGAGTGTGCCGGCATGGTCCTGGAGCGGACGGATCGACCGTGCCCTGAATACCGTCGTGGCAATTTTCCTGTCGAGCGCTGTCATGGCGGTACCGCCGTTTGCGCGAGTCTTCCGACCAAGCAGGTCGAGCGCCTGAATACCGAATGTGCCTTCGTGTATCGGGTTGAGCCGATTGTCGCGATAGAACTGCTCGACGTTGTATTCGCGCGTGTAACCGTAGCCGCCATGAACCTGAATGGCGAGATCGTTGGCGACGAGGCCCCATTGGGACGACCAACTCTTGACGACGGGGGTGAGCAGGTCAAGCAGACAATGCGCCTCTTCGCGGTTGTTGACGTCTTCTTGCGAATGGATATCGTCGCTAAGTCGAGCCGCATACAGACACAACGCGAGTGCACCGGATACATATGCCTTTTGCGCGAGCAGCATGCGCCGGACATCGGCATGACGAATGATGGGGGCCTGTCCTGATGCGGGCGATCGGTCACCGCGTGTCCGGCCCTGCAGGCGCGTCTTCGCATAATCCAGCGAGTGAAGGTAGCCTGTATAGCCAATCGCGGCGGCGCTGAGGCCGACCGAGATACGCGCCTCGTTCATCATGTGGAACATGTAGGCCAGCCCTTTGCCGGGCTCGCCAACGATCTCCCCGATTGCGCCCGCTTCGCCTTCCGGACGGTAGCGACCCTCACCGAAATTCAGCAGGCAATTTACAGTGCCGCGGTAACCCATCTTGTGATTGATACCGGCGAGTACGACATCATTTCGCTCGCCAGGCAGTCCGTCGGCGCTGATCAACTTGCGCGGTACGGTGAAGAGCGATATCCCTTGAACGCCCGGAGGAAGTTGCCCGTTTTCATCGGGAATCTTTGCCAATACCAAGTGGACAATGTTCTCGGAAATCTCGTGATCGCCACCGGAGATCCACATCTTGTTGCCGAACAGGCGGTAGCGGCCGTCTTTACTCGGAACCGCGCGCGTGCGGATATCTGCAAGACTTGATCCGGCTTGCGGCTCCGACAAGCACATCGTGCCAAAACATCGCCCTTCCGCCATGGCCTTGACGTAGTGCTCCACCCGGTCTCGCTCGCCGTGGGCCATTAGCAAATTGGCGTTGGCGATGGTGAGAAACGCGTAGCCTGCGGTTCCCGGATTGGCTGCCAGCAAATACGCCATGCCGGCCCGTTCCACGGTGCTCGGCAGGCTCATGCCGTTCCATTCGTTGGGGAACGAGGCGCTGATCAAGCCGGCGGCCGAAAATGCACGCAATGCGACACCCACTTCCGGGTTGATGGTGACGCGTTCTCCGTCAAATGCGGGTTCGTTGCTGTCGTTCTTTTTGTTATGCGGCTGGAAGAGATCCGTGGCAAGCGATTCGTACACATCCAGCACGGATGTGTAGTCGAATCGGTCCTGCCCGGCAAACCGTTGCCGACGGGTAAGAGATTCGACCTGCAGCCAGTCGAAAAGAATGAACTCCACGTCGCGACGGGAGAGGGTGAGTTCGCTAGTCATGGAATCGAATGAGTGAGTATCTAGAGTCTTGGCAAGTTTTCGAATTTCTTCAATAAATTCTGGAATGCGAAATTACTGTTTCAAATCGATCGAACCGGGAAACATTCAGGGAAATTATGAGTTGATCGGCATCATCCACTCCGCCACGATGGCTGGCTTGTGATGGTTCTTAATTTCCACCATTACGCCAACGGTCAACTGGATGCTCGTGATGTTTCGCATCGTGACCTGCTTCAATGTGAAGCGCACGCTGTTCAATCTGCAATTGATCTAGTTCTGCTGCCTTTTGACCTCGGGGAGAGCGTTGGAAGCCCACTCGGAAAGCATCGAAAGCGCGAGAAACCCGTAGGCGATGGTTTCGACGGACGATCTTGCGCGTGCAAGTTCCTCATCCACATAAATCGATTGCCGGTCACTGTGAAGTCGACAAACTCATTGATCGAAGGCTGATCAATGGAGAACCATTCGGCTACGCCCAGTTCCGTGTCGACGAGGGGCGACAACCGGGGTAGAGCAAGCCGGGTGCCTGCATGACGACGTCCGTCAGCCGTGTGGCCACTCAGATCGCGGTCAGGTTTGCGTGCAGCCGTCCCGGACTCGTCTCGCATCGAAATGCTCCTTCGTATTCGCAGAGGCGATGCGGGCCTTTTTGAGCTCGAGATCGCCCTGGGCAACACCGGATGAAGGAACCGTCTCGCCGCTGCGGTTCGTCACCTCGTCGAGGCGTTGGGCGAGCTGGTGAGCGACCTGGTCGCCGGTCCCGAGATGGATGCCGGGCGTCAAGGTGATATGTGCGGCCTCGAAGCTGCCCGCGCCTGCGCACAGGACCAACCGAGTAGGTGCCTCTTCACCGGCAAGCACCGCGACGGCGGGGCTGACGGACGCAGGCGACAGCGTGTCGAGGGTGTCCGCCGACATCAGGCCTTCGAGCATGCGTGTACCGGCCGTCGGAGCAAGGCAGTTCACGCGGATGTTGTATCGCTCGCCTTCGATGGCCAGTGTCTGCATCAGGCCGACCAGTGCCATCTTCGCGGCACCGTAGTTCGATTGCCCGAAATTGCCGTACAGGCCCGACGACGAGGTCGTCATCACGATGCGACCGTAGCGCCGTTCCCGCATGGATTCCCACACGGCCTTCGAGCAGTTGACCGCGCCCATCAGGTGAACGTCGATCACCGCGCGAAAGTCGTCGAGCGTCATCTTGCTGAAGCTCTTGTCGCGCAGGATGCCGGCGTTGTTCACCAGGATATCGACATGACCCCAGCGCGAAAGCGCTTGGTCGACCATGTGCTGAACCTGTTCGGAATCGGTAACCGATGCGCTGTTCGCGACCGCCTCGCCGCCGGCAGCGACGATTTCGTCGACGACTCGCTGGGCGGCCGTGGCGGAGCCGCCTCTGCCGTTTACGTCGCTGCCCAGGTCGTTGACCACGACCTTTGCCCCCAGCCGGGCAAGCAGCAGCGCATGCTCGCGCCCGAGACCGGCGCCGGCGCCGGTCACGATCGCAATGCGATTCGTCAGGTCAATCTTCATGGGTTGTCTCGTTGGTGATGATGTGGTGGCCTACGACGAATAAACGCGCATTCATTCCGCGTTTGTCGCGACATATGGGTGATCTATTACACGTATCAGGAGGTGGCAGGCATGGAGCCATTCGCGGAGGTTTTCGGTGGGAAGGCATGCTCATGCCTGATATGGTCAAATGATCAAGTCCTATGATCGGTGAAGTTAACATGGTGTTCATCGGCGGTCGATCGTGGTTAACCCGTCGCTTTCCGAAGCCTGCAGTAATTGAAAGGCATGAGGTCGATCCGACGCGGTCGAGTGGAGTGTGCCCCCTGAGTTGCGAAACGAGCCGTGAACCGGAATAGATCGACGTATAGCTGAGGCCCGAATTTCGATTTGAGAGGGAAGCTCGAGAGGGAAGCTCGATGGACCAGACAGGGCCGAAGATTCCTGTTCGGGTATTGCGCCAGTTGTTGCTATCTCGTCTGGTCTCGAGACGACCAGAGGTGACGCGACAACAACGCCTCCAGAGAGGGATGAATGCGCGAACCAGAGTTGGCGTCTTGCGGAGGCCACGGCCATCGCGTTGCCGTTGGCCGCGACGATGAACCGGAGAGCCGATCGGTTTATATAGGACTCTGGATCTTTTTGCCGACCGATATCCGAAGTTTCGCGCGACTGCGAACCATGCTCGCACGCTGCCTTTTCCATCATGGCGACGCCGTTTAGAAGCGAGTGGGAAAATTCCCCATCTGGTTCCGGTCGGAACTCGACCGGAACCAGAGTGAAGGGCGTGAGGAAAATAGGGCGCAGGCCGGGATCGAAGAACTAGTCGCGCGAGTTCCGGGAAGCGGTGGCGGGGCAGGTCGAAATTTCTTTCCCTTTTCTAAAGCGACCGGAGGCGGCATGAACCCCGTCGCTGTCATGCAAACACATCGGCAACATATCTGCCATGCTCCCGCTCCATCGTATCAATCCACGCGCTGGCGCTTTCATCGTTCTCTCCTGTTGCCTCCTGATAAATGCGGCCAAGCGTGGCACGTACGGCAGGCGCCATATTCTTTCCATCCCCGCAGACAAAGACGGTGGCACCTTGCGCAAACAGTGCGGCGATTTTCTCGCGTTCCAGCCAGACTTTGTCTTGAACAAAGCGAGCACCTTCCTCCAGGCGGTTTGAATAAGCCGGCATCACTTCGACCACACCACATCGTGCCCATTCGCCGAGTTCGTCGCGATAGAGAAAGTCGACGTCAGGGTCATCGATCCCGAAGAAGAGTAACGACGTGCCGACGTTCTCTCCCCGCTGTTTCTGTAACGCGCGCTCTTGCAGAAAGCCGCGGAATGGGGCAATACCGGAACCCGCGCAGATCAGAATCATCGGAAGATCGGGTTCGGCTGGCGGTCGAAAGCGTGCATTCGACGGCCTGACTGCAACGGACAGGCTGTCACCCGTGTTGAGTCGCGCGAGATACGACGACGCCACCCCTTCATGACGACCATTGCCGGAGAGCGCCGGTGCATCGACCACTGCTACCGTCAGCGTGACATGGTCTGCCTTCCAGAGCGGGGAAGACGAGATCGAGTACTGGCGTGCTTTCAGCGCGGGCAGCATATCGAGGAACTTTTCGAACGACAGATCGACGGAGCCGAAGCGTTCGAGCAGATCCATGACGGTTGTCCGCTTTCCCAGAATCTCGCATTCGAAATCGTCGGCGCTCAGGCGCTCGAGCTCGACCTTTTCGGGCGGGCAACGCGTGGCCGCGGCCAGGCTGGACACTTGTGATCGAGTTGCGGGAACGGCGAGTTCGACATAGCTCGAAAACAGTTCACCGCAGCCGATTGCCTGGCCGAGCGGAAGGCGTGGATTACTCGACGTTCCTTCGATCACCACTTGAGTGTCCCAGCTCACGCGAAATCGACGCAAGACGCGATCGACGTTATTTTTCGAGTTGCGGGGCAGAACGGCCAGGTAATCTCCCGACCGGTAAGTCATCGCTTCCGGAAGTTTCAATTCAATATGCTTTTTGGAGCGGCTGCCAGCCACGCTAATATCAACCAGCTCTCTATTGTCGACGATGGACGCATGCGCCATGTCGCCGATATTCAGCACTTTTTCACGGGAACTGTCGGCGAAGCTTACTTTCAGTGCGACATCGTTATGTTGAACGACCGAGACGTCCTTCCCGGCGCTGATCGCAAAGCGATTCCACATTTCGGAATACCAACGGTCGAATTCACCAAAGAAGTCGCCACCGGAATCGAGCTCGCCTCTGAAGTGCACTCTCGTCGCACCGGCCTTCTCGAGCGCTTCATCGACTCGCTTGGGAATCGCCTGGTATGTCCGTGCCCATTGTTTGTTGCCGCACCCAAGAACCGAAAAATTCACGCCGTCCAGCGCGCCGTCATCCAGCGCTTCGACATACGGGACGAATGATTTGGCGTTGTCCGGCGGCTGGCCTTCGTAGGAAGCGGTGACGATCACAATTGCAGGATATCGATCGATTTTTCCTGCGAAGTCGTCGAGGGGAGCGCACGTGGCATGAAATCCGTGACGACTCGCGTCCCCTGCAATGCGTCTAGCAAAGGATTCGGCGGAGCCTGTATTTCCCCCAAAGAGGACGAGCATGTTCGACAGATCTTCGCCGGCAGGGATCGACTGAAGCGGGGCGACGCTGGTGCTTTGAGCGCTCGGGCGGGCGTGAAGGGCCGTATCGGGCACTTTGAGCGCACCTCGGGCCCGCGGTTTCACGTTCACCCGGAAACCGGTCGGCTTCAGCGTGAGCGTTTCGGCGACATTCAGCTCGTAGTTCGGATCTGCGAAAGAGAAATCGAATCGCTGCAGCAGCATGATCAGAACGAGATGGGCTTCCTGCATGGCAAAAGGGCGGCCGATACAGGCACGCGCACCATTGCCAAAGGGTTTCCATGAATTGGGGGGAAGCTGCTCCGCATTCTCCGCTGCAAATCGCTCCGGACGAAACGCCTCGACGTCCTCGCCCCAAACGCTCACATCCCGATGCAACATGGGCGTCAGGATCATGATGATGTCGTCTGGAGAAACGGCATATTTCCCGCCGAACGTGGTGTCGGCGAGCGGTGTCACCGCGAATGCCGGCGCCGTCGGCCAGATTCGCAACGTCTCCATGAGGATGTGTTCGACGTAGCGAAGTCGTGCGAGATGCTCGATCCGCGGTGTCTCGCTACCGACGATTTCGTCGACCATATCTCGCGCTTTCTGCAAGATATCCGGGTTCTTGAGAAGAAAATAGGTCGCAAAAGACAGCAGCCCGCTGGTCGTTTCATGTCCGGCGATGAGAAATGTGATCATCTGGAAGACGATATTCTCATCATCGAGTTTCTCTCCCGTCACCGGATCGATGCCGTTCAGCATTCGGTCCAACAGGTCCATCGACTCTTCGTTGTCGTGCGGGTTCTTCCGCCGGTCTTCGATCATTTTGGTCGCGAGCGATCGCATGACTTCAATGTCCGCGTCGAACTTTCGACTGCGATTGACCATCAACTTCGAAACAAGTTTTGGTCGCAACTCGCGCTTTCCCGCCTCGCTGAGGGTGTTGACCATGGCATCGACAAACGGATGCTGGTCTTCACGGTAGAAGCTGTTGAAACGACAATCAAACGCACAAAGGGCAATCGTATCGAGCGTCAGTCGAGTCATGTGATCGGACACATCGACCGGGGTCTCCGGGCCGAACCGCTCCCAATGGAGAAACATCTGGTCAGCGATGTCGACCATTTTGTCGAACATCGACCAGATACTGAGCGGGCCGAACGCCTGCATCAGCACACGATGCGCTTTTGCCCAATTCGGTTCGTCACTGAATGCCGTAAATAACCCGTCCCCGATCGCGGGTCTAAGCTCGAGCAGAGATTGGTGTACACACTTCTGAAATCTGCTTTCATCACACACTTCATTCACAAGTGCTTGTCCGCTGACAACGTAGTAACCTTGCCCGAACACCTCGAACCAATAGACCGGCCCGTAAGTTCGTGCAAGATCCATCATCTTTGCAAGCGGGGACGGCCCGAAGACCTCCATCAGATGACCGATGATGGGCTTCAGAGGCGGCTGGGGAACGAGGGCGGAGGATTTCATTTCAATAGCCTTTCAGGGGTATGTCAGAGCATCGCATCTCAATCTATTGAACAAATGTAAAATAGACAAAACCACGTGTCCAGAGCTTTTTATGCCACCTGATGTAAGCCCTAATCCCGCCGATCCTCGCTTTCAACGGAGTTACGACGCTCTCGTTCGTGCCGTGAGCGAACTGCTCGATGAGGCGCCGCTGAGCAAACTCAGCATTGCTCAATTGGTGCAGCGCGCGGGCGTCGCGCGTCCTACGTTCTATCAGCACTTTCCCGACCTTCAGGCTGCCGCTCAGCGGGCGGCGTTGGTGAGGCTCGACAACGCTTTTGCGTTCGTCGAGGAGCAAGGCAAGCTGCTGAGCCCGCCGAATGCCGCTTTCGTCAAGTCAATGGAGGTGGAAACCGCGCTGATTCTTGAGCATCTGCATGCGCATGAGCCTTTCTATCTGACCGTATTCAACGACGCGGCAACATCGGCGTTTTTCGATGAATTGGTGACGTTCGTTGCCGGCCGTCTCCTTCCGCCCTATGAAGGAGTCCGAACGGAAGCGGAACAGGATTGCCTGACGGTGCTTGGCGGTGGATTGGTGTGGGCGGCGGTGCACTGGCTTCGCCAGGGCGCCATGCGCGAGACCCCGGAGGCAATGGCCAAGCGAATGGCCAGCACCGCGACGACGATCCTCGACGCTTTCGGCCTTACGTTCGGATTCGCGCAGGCGGGTCCAGCGTAGCGGGAGGCACGGTGGGTGGCCAGTTTGCTCGACGTACGCCGCTCATGTGTCGAATCGAACGCTCGTCGTTGAGCATCAAACGAATTTGAACTAATTGCGGCCTGAACCTGCGGCGGCTTCCGACTAAACTGCACTTCTCTCGGGGCGGGGAGAATTCGGGTCTGCCTCCTTGGTTGTTTCCTTTCTTGGCAAGTACGAGAACGTTCGAATAAGGAGGGCCTGATATAAAAGCAGTCGTATCTCACGGCATCGACGACATTCGCATCGACACGGTGCCCGATTCCGAAATCAATGCGGCGGCCGACGCGATCGTGTGCCTGACGGCCAGTGCGATCTGCCGCACCGACCTGCACATGGTGTGCGGCACGTTAGGCGGGATGAAGCCGGGCACGATCCTCGGCCATTAAGGTGTCGGCATCGTCGAGACCGTTGGGCGCGACGTGCGCAACCTTTGGCGCGGCGATCGTGTGCTGATTCCATCGACGATCGCATGCGGCAGTTGCGCGTACTATCGCGCGGGCTACACCGCGCAATACGACGTCGCGAACCCCGGCGGCCCACGCGTGGGTATCGCGTTCTTTGACGACCCGGCCGACAGCGGCGCGTTCAACGGGCTGCAGGCCGAGTACGCGCGTGCCGCTTGCGCACGCAAGCCAGATCCGACTGCCCAATGCAATCGACGACGATCGCGCGATCCTGATGCCGGACATTTTTCGCACCGGCTGTTTCAGCGCGCAGCTCGCGGAAGAGAGCGCGGGCGACACGGTCGCCGTGTTCGGCACTGGACTGGCCAGCCAGTTCGCGATCGCGATCGCGATCCCGTGACGGTATCCAGCAGTCCAGCCGCCTTGCGTTACTCAGCGCCAGATTGGGCCGCCCGATCCACCGCGCAACCGAATGCGCCGCGTCAAACTCGGCCGACTCGGCCGACTCGACGGATTCGTCCACCATCGTCTGCACCTGACCGATAAGTTTCGAGAGGCCGACCGGGCGCTCGGTTTGCCCGGATCGCCTCCTCAACCTCACGCGGTGCGCCGATGCGGGCGAGTGCATCGTTATTCATGGCATTCGGCCGCGCGGCATGCAATTCGTAGAACACCGTGCGCCCGGAGTGCGCTTTCCGCTCGCGTCGTCGCGGCAGGAACAACTTTGTGCAAACAGAGTGCTCGGACATAAATCTCTGGCGCATTGATCGACGGCTGAACCTTATTGGGCCTAGGTCGGAGAGGTTAACAATCGACATTTGCGTCGATTACAGTGGACACGTTAATGATGGGTCCGGGTAGCTCGAGAAAATGGCAAGTCGGAAATCGTAGCCACCAGAACGCGACACGATCATGTAGTCAAAAAGACCGTTCGGGGTGCGTGGGCTGCCTGAGTCCTACCTGGTCGAAGGAAGGCCGGCTCCGGGGCGAATATCTTCGAAGCATCGCGCTCGTGGCGCCGACGGGAAGATGGTCTGCGCGGCCGTGGGCGTAGACGGCGCATGAGCGGGGCACTCGTGCTTGTGCTCGTGACCGCATCGCAAAAAGCCAACAACATTTCGCGTCAAGGCTTTCGATCTGTAGGTGGCGGGCCAAAGTGCAGAAAAGCATTCGCAAGCGATTCGTCGTCAGGGATGTAATTATCCAACTGCTTGCATGAAAAGCCAGCCTGACGCCGAACATAGCGTTCGGCTATGTTATAGCTTGACAGAGCCGTAGCTATGCCCGTATTGCGAACCCACGTAGGCGTAGCGCGCTTGAATATATCTGAAAATTCTGGAAATCTCTCTGCTGACTCATGGAATATATTCTTGAAAATATAATACACATTCGAAGAAGTCATTCCGTCGTTGCCACGAACGCGCATCGGAATCAATGCTGGTCCTAATTCGTTGCTCAGAAGAGATGAGGATTTTTTGGGGGGGCGATACTCTTTGAGTGCATCAATAAGTCTTGATGGGGCGGCTATGTTGGAATATCCGAATTCAGAATTGTCAATTTTAATCATCCAAATTCCGCTGCGTAGTTGATAAAAATCCGACATGCGCAATTTGGAAATTTCATGGTTTCGCAGGAAGGTATAGTAGGTCAGAAGGAAAGCCAACGTATTTCGCCGTACGGTTGCGCGGCCCGAATGGCTGGACAGTGTTTCGAATATGGCATGCCATTGGGTGGGAGTAAGCACATTTTTTCTTTTGTAGAGAGGGTGTGCTGGCTGGCTTGATGATAAATTCTCAAATGGATTTATTCCTTTGTTTGTATGGTCATATTGGTCTGCGAATTCTGGCAAGGCGTTGTAAAGACAGCAGAGAACGTTTGCCAATTGAAAAATGGAAGTCTGCTTTAGTGGGCGAGCTGCTGGCGGGCGAGCAAGACCATATTGATGATAGATTTCCCATGGAATTGGGGTAATTGGATTTCCAAGGTAGTCCATGTAGGCGCGCGCGTCGAGGCTGGTTACATCGGCCAGATGTGCGCCAGCGCCCTTCGAGTATTCAAGCCACGCTAAAAAAGCGCGGCCGGCGAGGGTGTACGCTCTCCGTGTAGAAGATGAGTGGCGTCCTTTATGAACCGCCCACCGCATTACGAGCGCCAGATCGATGGGGAGCATGATTTGTGCTATTCAGCTCTAATGCTGACTTAATCGCTTTTATATTAGTTCTGCCGGCATGCAAAAGAAAGGTATTCAATGGAGAAAATGGCGTCGATGCAACGGAATTTGAGCCGCGGAATTATCGTTCGCGCAAGAGGTATGGCGTCGAAAGTTTTATAGTAAATGCATTGTACGCAATGTAATTCATGCAATGTATTGACGTGCATTGCGTGCAATGAATTCCGCGGATGCGTATATATTTCAAGATAAGGATGCGATGAAAAGAACGCTGCACTTGACTGATGAATTAAGCTAGGGGTAGCGCAAATTTTTTATTATTGAATATTCCGACTAAGCTTAATGGTTGAGGCGGTAGGAGGTGTGCTCTGAGACGCCGACGGCTTCCACGCCACAGCTTTTCCGGCGCGGGAAACGTTTTCGAGGGAAGAGGATACGTATGAAGATTCTGTAACTGGTGACGGAAGCGCTGCGGCAACAGCGCCTCCGTCAAAAAAAACCGTTTCAGACTGAATTGATTTTGGTCACCGGTCGGACCAATGTCAAGGACATTCTTCGTGCCCATTTTCCCCACGCCGTCGAGATGACAGGCGTGATGTCCATTCACTGGAGGGAAAAATGGAAGCATATGCATTTGACCTACTACCGAACCGCGAGAGACATCGAATCTCCGTCGCCCTCGCCGTCCGGAATCGAAAGCGGCACCAGTCCAATATCTGGGTGTTTGAGTCCCCAAAAATCGAGAGACGATTTGTCATACTTGGGGACGTTGCTTTTATGCACATCGTGCTGCTCGAAGGTGATCCGTTGGTTCGAGATTACGATCCCACTCCATCGCCGGTGATGGCGATCGCCAGCGGCGAGGCCTATCAAACTAGCCTGGATGCGATTGTGCGGTTCAGTGACGGCCGACAAGAATGGTGGGAATTCAAGCGTGCCCGAGATGCGGGTCCGCTGCGGAAAGGGCGGAGTCGTGCGCAACTCGAGGCTCAGGCTAATGCTGCTGGCGAAGTCGGCGCGACCTACCGAGTACTAACCGAGCGCGATCTGACTGGCAAAGAACTGCTGTTCGATAACTGGCTCCATTTATGCGCGGCAATGACACGAGCGAGGGGATGTCCTTCTTATCGTGAACACGAGATTCTAGACGATCGTCTCGACGTGCTCGGTAATGTCACGGTCGGCTCGCTGCTCTCAGAGCCCTCTGCCGATCCTGCCGTAATGCTTTCCGTGATCGCCCGACGGCTGCAGACAGGGGAGCTCGATTGCAAGCTCGACTCGGAATACTTCCGACGTAGCTCTCTGCTGTCGAGGAGGTGCGTATGACTCGCGGAAGAGTTCGCAGCTTGGTGCCTTCGGCCCACCAAGACTTGCAAGCGTGGCCCGAACCCGATGTGCTGGCGCTGGGCCATCATCGGCAAACCTACGAGGCGAGACGGGAGGCTGTCCTGATGTATCTTGACGGTTGCCCCGCCGAGGATATTGCGCAACGGACAGGAAAGTCGGAGGGAGAGGTTCGTCGACTCGTCCACCGCTGTCTTCTGTCGGCGGGTGACGGACTAATCTATGGATTCCGTGCGCTAGTGTATGGGACTCGCATCAAACCTTATGTTCGTAGCAAGCCGGTCGATGGCAGCCTCTGCCCCTCTCGACCTGGTTATGCTGGGGCATTGCAGCAAATGTTCGAGCGATTTCCCGAACTGGAAACGGCTGTCGTCGACCGGCTTCTGAAACGATCGATGCCCGACCAGGTTCCCGAGTCCAGAATTAGCTATAAACGCCTTCATGATTTCTTTTTGGAGCAGTTGAAATCCCGTGGCATATCCGAGTGCGAATGGCCGTTCACAACCCGGGACCGGGCACGGCGAAGCTTGACTCGCTACTGCAACGCCGTTTATCTGCAACATCGTCAGCGATGGATTTGGGCGAGATCAGGTACTGAGGCCGCGAAACGGTCGACTCTCGGGCGAGGCTACACTTGCCTTATCAATGCGCGGCGGCCATGCAGTGTGATGCAGATGGATTTCCATAAGGTCGATGCAGCCAGCGTTATTAGCGTTATCGACGAAAATTCGGTCGAACATGATTACCCCGTCGCTCGCTGGTTCATTGGAGTCTTGGTTGACGAGTACAGTGGGGGAGTCCTCGGAGTAAGCATCATACTTGAGAGCAATCCGAGTGCAGACAGTGCTCTGGAGACGGTAGCAAGCGCGATTGCACCAAGATCGCCTATCGATGATGAACTGCGTGCGCGGTATACGCCGGACGGCAAGATCGTCATTCAGGATTTTGTCTGCGAGCTCGAAAGCCAGGGCTCCACGATTCTGGAGGTGGATAACGCATGGAGCAACGCCGCAGTCGATGTCGTCAACAATCTCATCGACGTGACCGGATGCGCAATCAATTTTGGTCCAGTCAGGGCATGGTGGCGCCGCGACCTGATCGAGCGCATTTTTGGGAAACTAACCGATCACGGTCTAAAGCGGCTTCCATCGACCTATGGAGCCGGGCCCGCGGACCCTACGCGCACAAATCCGGTAAAAAATGCGGAACTATTCCGGATCCGGCTGAGCGAATTGATGGCGATCATCTATGCGTGCGTCAGGGAACACAATCTCGAGCCAACCGAACGTCTACATCTTGTGTCTCCCGTCGGGCTGCTACGTTCAGCAGTCGATCATACCGAGCACGCCTGGCTTCCCCAGCCGCTGCCACGCCAAACTCGGGAGAATGGCTCGATCTTATGGCACACGGAGCATTGCGTTGTGAGGGGAAATTTGAAGCAAGGCCGCAGCCCCTGCATCAAGACCGATCATTGCCGATATTATGGCGAAGCGCTTGCGAAGCGATATGACCTGGTGGGTAAGACGTTGCTCGTTCGATTGAACCGGCGCGACTGTCGAGAGGCGATCGCCATTGTGGAGGAAACGGGTGAGTTGCTTGGGAAACTGCGACCTGAAGCGCGCTGGGCTCGATGGCCCTACACATACCAAGAACGAAAAATCATCAATCGCGCGATTCCAATCGAAGAGCGGGAGACGAAGGCTGACCCAGTGGGCGCGTGGGGGCGGGAGAAGAGCGCACAAATGTTGGCGGAAAAAAGTGCGAGGGCGAGGCATGCCCGGTCGGGCGACGCACTGGCGCTAGCAAAGCGCCATCGTGTCGGCAAGACGCAGTCGGCAGTCGACGCGGATAGTTTAGACCCGCATGTCGACTTCCCTAAGGCAGAGAGTTCGCTACCGGATGTCTTCGGATTGAGGTCCTGCGACTGGATACGGCGCTCGCCTAAGGGGAAATGAAATGTCAATTTCAGTAGATCTTCTATGCAATGCGGGATCTGCCAACTTCTCTGGCAAGGCCGACATACAACCTCAACTCGGGTGGATTGAACGCCGGGCAGAACTTTACCCCGTCCACCCGCTGATAGCCTCATCGATAGCGCTGCCGACGCCACCCATCAAGGAAGTCTATCAGGACATTCGTCGTAACGTCGTACTGCGTGAACCCGGTTGTTGCATCCTTGCAGGCACTGGCGTGGGGAAATCGTTTGCGCTCCACGTTATCGCCGAGCAATTGAGGCACGACTTTCCTGGCATTGTAGTTTATCGACACAATGCGCACTATCACAACGTCGCCTCGGTGCGTGGATTTTTTCAGCATTTCTTGAGCACAGTCCATCAGCCTAACCGAAAGGGCGAGACTTTTGAGCTACGGCTTCGTCTTGTAAACACTATGGCCGACGAAGCCGATCAGTCAACCTTAAGGTTAGTTGTGCTGCTTATAGATGAAGCTCAAGAATTGCTAGTTAGTGACTACCGATTTCTCAAAGATGTGTATAACGATCTCGAGCAGGATGGCATTCATTTGATCTGCGTACTGATGGGGGAGCCGCCATCGAACAGAATACCAACGAGTTACATTCAGGGTGACCAATCGCTAATCGATCGATTTTCACACAGGATATTCGAGCTTCGATCGTTTGTCTCTGTTGCTGACATTCGATACGTACTTCAAGCCATCGACAGTGAAGTGTTTCTCGGCTCGCCTCCAGTCCGATGGACACAGTTCTTCTTTCCTCTAGCGTATGACCATGGGTTCCGCTTGGAAAGCCAGGCAGGTGTGCTACTGGCTGCCCTGAAAAATGTGGCGCACTTGCCTCGCCTCCGGGCTGGCGTGCCTGCTCGGTTGCTGTTCGGCGCCATCAAAGTATTCTTGATTGATTTCGCCGGAGCAGATAGTGCGGCATTGAAGCTACCACAGGACGCATGGTCACTTGCCGTGCGGCACGCACTGCCATGTGATCTCCCAAGGCATAACGAGCTTGAAACGGACGGTACCGATAATGTCTCGCTATGAAATGCCCAGCCGGGCATGGCTCGGCACGAGGCTTCCGCCGTTGCCTCACGAATCGTCGGCCTCGGCGCTGATGCGTCTTTCATGGCGGAGCGTAGCAAATGAAGCCGCAATTCGACAGCTGTGTACCGGAAAATGTCATCCCACAAAAAAGGACGGATTTCTTGATCTTCGATGGATCAACACCAGTCTTGTCTACGCTCAGACCGGATGGCCTATTCCGTCCGACGAAGAGACTTCCGTCTTCAGGTTGCTTTGGCCGGCGCGCCACGTCTGGTTCTCGACGAATTTTCGATTTTGCCCACTATGCCTTGAGGGGGCCTATCACAGCCTCTGGTTTCAGTTTGAACCGTTGGCCTATTGCCCTATACATGCCATCCCGCTGATTACGCGGTGCGCAAATTGCAACAGCTATGTTGTCCCGTATAGTCTCGGCAAGGGACTGTTCCATACTCCTTTCCGGTGCGTCAGCTGCGGTGAATTCCTCTGCGGCACGCAGACCACGTGGCAGGCGCACTGCGAGCTTCGAGAGCATGCGCAGCAACTGTCATTCGCTTTTTCGGAGTTGGACCGATGGGCTTACGATTCGGGCACACATCTGTGCCTTCTGCAACGATTTATCCGACATAATCAAACGGCATTAGCTCGGCAACCGATGGCACGCGAAGTGATGCAGGGCTTGGCATACTGCCTGTCCGGGTTACCGAAGGGATGCTCAGCTGTATCGGGCTGCCCAAGCCGCGCACTGCGATGGCACCTCCGTCTTTCCTGGATCCGCCCCGAATGCTATCAGACACGTTCGCGTTGGAACGAACGTGTTGGGGCCGCACTTGTGGTGTATCGGGTAGTTCTGCGAAGATTGCAACGATGGCTTGCCGGAAATTTGGCGCGTCGACCCGGACATTTCCCATATACGAGCGAAGAAGAGCTCAGGCTGCTGCCGGTGTTGCAGGCAGCGTACTGTCTGCTTCGCTTTCGCATTGAAGGAATGTGGTACTCGGTTTGCGCACCCGTTGAGAACGCGTTAATCCGGGAACCGCCTGTTCCATTAGCGCCCGCGGGACACGGTCCGTTGCGACTGGCTTGTGCCGCCCAATATCTCGGTATGTATATCGACTGCATCGTATCCGTCGCCAAGAAACGGCAGACGACGGAAACACTGATACCGCCATTTATTCTACCGGACGGGATCGAACTCTTCGCTTTACATGGCGGAGCCGACGGTGAGTCCCTCGGCGCTGTGATTGTTCCATGGGTTGTGGAGTTGCCGCGTTACGTCACTGGGCCAGTCTGTAGCACTGTGGAGGTGCTTGAGGAGTTAGCAAAAATACACTCGCATGAAGAGGAAACGTATTCCCGCGTCGCACTGCACCTCGGCGGGTAGGCGAGGGATAGGGGCTGCGAACGTGTCGTTTCTGCCACGCGCTCCGACTCGCCATTGGTGCGTCAGGTCAACCGTCTGAAGTTTGAAATTGAAGCCATGAAACTACTAGTCCTGTCCGACCTGCATAACGAATTCGAGCCAACCGTACCTAATGCGGAGGCGGTCGCTAGCGCTGATGTTATCGTGCTCGCTGGAGATATCCACACGAAAGACCGGTCTGTGGAGTGGGCTTTGAGTTGTTTCGGAAACGTGGAGAAGCCCATCGTACTAGTCGCTGGCAATCACGAGTTCTACGATGGACATTTCGATCATACGCTTGAAAAGCTACGCGCTCTTGCACGCGGGACGCGCGTGCACTTCCTCGAAAACGACGTCATCGTGATTGATGATGTGCGTTTTCTCGGTTGCACACTTTGGACTGATTTTCGACTTTACGAGGATCACCTTCGCGGATCGTTCGCCATGCGTGATGCGCAAGCCGGTCTAAACGATTACCGAAAAATCCGATCGGGCCGTACTTATCGGAGGTTAAGCCCAGCCGATACAGCGAGACGGTTTCAAGCCTCTCACGCATGGCTTACGCGAGAGCTAGCTTTGCCATTCGAGGGAAAAACGGTTGTTGTGACACATCATGCCCCTTCTCCTCGTTCCGTTGAAGAAGAGTTCTCAGGCGATTCGTTGACCCCTGCATTCGCATCGAATCTTGAGGACCTGATGGGGCTGAACGTTCCACTGTGGATCCATGGTCATATGCACGCTAGCTCCGATTACACGGTGGCGCCAGAGGGTACCTTGGCCGGCACGCGAGTGGTATGCAATCCGCGCGGCTATGCGCCAAAGCATCTGAATCCAAATTTTAACCCCCGCTTACTGATCGAGGTGTAAGTGTGATGTCGAGGAGAAGAAGACGAACATGAGGAAGCACTGTAGAGAAGATTGGCTCGCTGGGTTTTGGGGCGAGCGGCCGTAATGTTAAACGCTTTAAGCAGCGCCCCTTTAGCATGCTCATCTGGTGCGTTGCCCGCGGAGCGATGCTACTCCGCAGCCAGCCTAGTCGTAGATGAAAAAACTTACTCCTGGATCAGGAATCGATTGCGGTTCTTGGCGTCCTTAATCCAGGCGGGCGCACGACCGCGGCCGGACCAGGTTGCGCCGTTCTTGGGATCGCGATACTTCGCTTCGACCTGGGCCTTTGCTTGCTTTGATGCTCGGCTTTGCTTTCTGCCGAAGATGTCTTTTTCAGTGATGCCATATTCCACAACTTTGGCGCGGATCTCGTCAACAACGCTCTGAAATTCTGCTACGCGAGCGGCTTCAGTTTTCTCGGTCAATGCTTCCAATTGGGTGCGAAGTTCCTTGTGGGTCGCCATATGGACGCTCCTCTGGTATATGTCGGGCACATGATAACCCTTACGGCGCTAGGATTGGCTAGGTAGATTCGTTACACTTAACAAAGCGTACCTCGCTGCTACGAGCAAATATCTACATGCATTCAGCCCATGCATTTAAGCACGTGCTTGGCCATCCTTTACATTCAGTTGAGGGGTTCCATGGGAGCAGACATCAAGCTTCTTCGTATTGAGCGATTTCGCGGGATTCGCGAATTGGTCTGGCGGCCTGCGCTGGGACTCAATTTACTATTGGGCGGCGGCAACGTCGGAAAGACAACGCTTCTGGAAGCCATTGGGCTATTGCTCAGCCCGACCACGAGCTACACCTTGGTGGACTCGGACTACTTTGGCCGCCAGGTGGAAGACGGGTTTGTGATCGAGGCGACTATGTCGATGCCGGGGGAAGTGAATCGTCAGCTTGGCATGGCTTGGCCTTGGGAATGGGATGGCCAGAACGCGGTGCTCGCCGATGCAGGGACCCAGGAAAACGTGGACAGTCCCCGACCTCCGGTCTATAAGGCTCGAGTCCGTGGTACCGCCGACCTCGAGTTGGTCTACGAAATCGTTCAACCAGACGAGACTGTTACGACCTTTTCGGTTGGCTTGCGTCGTGAGATTGGATTGGTGAGATTACTTGGCGACGATCGCAACGACCGGGACCTGCGGCTGGTGCAAGGCTCGAACCTCGATCGACTGCTCAATGATCGCGGCCTGCGCGCTCGGCTCGGACGCGAATTTGCGGCCGATTCCGTGGATCAGCACTTGGAGGATGAGTCACGCAATCGTCTGGAGTTGCTTGGCCGGGAGTTCTTGGCGCGTCAGCTGCCAAGCCAACTTGGTCTCGCGTTTACTGGTAGCGCGGGATTGTCGATTAACTCGCTCATCGGTCTTACGGCAGATAAAGATGGCGTTGTGCTGCCGCTGGCAACATGGGGCTCCGGCACACGTCGTCTCGGAGCCTTGGCTATAGCCGACACGCTGCAGGACGGTCATCCAATTACACTGGTCGATGAGCTGGAGCGTGGCCTTGAGCCGTATCGTCAACGCCAACTCGTTAAGCATATTGTCGAGCGCCCTGGACAGGCTTTCGTAACAACACATAGCGCGTCGGTACTGAGTGGCGCTGCTGCTGCATCCGTCTGGTATGTTGACACGGGCGGCCAAGTTGGCCCTCTTCCAAAGGAGAAGATCGCGCGCCATCTTGCTCGGGATCCTGAGGCATTCCTGGCTCGGTTGACGATTGTCGCAGAGGGCGCGACCGAGGTCGGCTTCCTTGAGGCGCTGCTCGATCGAGAGCTCTCGGGTTGGTGCGATCGTGGTGTGTACGTCGCAGACGGTGGCGGCAATGACGACGCGTTGACGTTGCTCGAGGCGCTGTCGACTGGCGGGGTGAAGTTCGCGGGCTTTGTCGATAACGAGAACCGTAACCAGGGACGTTGGAGTGCGGTAAAGAAGCGAGTCGGGGCGCGCCTGTTTCAATGGAGTACCGGGTGTTTGGAGGAGAACGTAATTCCGATGTTTGCACCTGACCGGATGCAGGCGTTGATTGCCGACCCCGCCGACAACAGAACGGGGCTTCGCTTGCGAACGCTCGCCGACCGACTCGAGACTACCTCGACTTCCTTCGAGTCATTGACAGAGCGTGCACTCGAACACGCAGGTGCCTATGATGAGCCGCCGCGGAAAGGGCACCCGCTGACGCCTTGGGTCATTCAGGCCGCGACCGGCTCTGTGCCCGAAGCGCTGCGGGATGCACCCGCAGCCCAGCGCAATCCTTTCAAAGCGCACGCATCAGCGTGGTTCAAGAGTATCGAGGGAGGGCGCGAACTCGCCGCGAAAGTGACGACGATGGATGTCTGGGAGAACCGGCTAAGCGAACTGTTGCGACCGTTCCTCGACGCTGTTGTCCACGCACAGGGCGAGCTGGCGCCCATTGAAGAAGGGCCGCGGAACAAATGAGCGATGCGTCGGTGGTCGAGGCACTACGCTCTAGTGCGCATCGCGTCGTTGTCGAGGCGCCAGCCGGCACTGGCAAGACGCATCAGGCTGTCGGCTACGCGCGCCATGCCGCAAGCGAGCTCCACAAGGGGCAGCGGGCGCTGATACTCGCCCATACCCATGCTGCATGCGACGTTTTCTCGTCACGCACGGCCGACCTTGGAGCCAAACTGCAGATAGGCACCATCGATTCTTTGGTCGCCATGGTCGCGAAGGTCTACCACCGCGCCCTAGATCTGCCGCCTGATATTCATGCGTGGTCGATTGACCGTGGGCCAGACTGCTATACCGACCTGGCAAGGCGCGTGCGTCTCCTGCTCGATCGGTCCGCTGCGCTGACCGGTGCATTGGCTGAGCGTTACCCGGTAATTGTGTGCGACGAACACCAAGATGCCAGCAACGACCAGCAGGGTATAGTTGACGCGTTATCCCGAGCTGGTGCGCGGCTCCGATTTTTCGGTGACCCGATGCAAGCGATTTTCGCGGCCGGGGCTGAGCGTGAAGCACTGCAGCTCCAGTGGCGACGACTCGTTGATGAGGCGGATTCATTCGAGCGATTGGATACGGCGCATCGGTGGAATAACGGCTCGCCAGGATTGGGGGCGTGGGTGCTGGAACAGCGCGAGTGTCTGAGCGCTGGTGGGCTCGTCGATCTCCGGGGCCGCTTGCCGCAAGGCCTGCATGTGTTGCGGGGAGATAATCAGGCGCAGCGTTACGGCGCGTTTCAGTTGGACGCGGCCTCACGGAAGCCGATCGACTCGCTGGTTCGGAACAGTCCGAACCTACTTATCCTTACCCCCCACACGGCCACCGTGTTGGGGCTCAATGCGTTCTTTGGTTGGAGAATCCGCATTTGGGAAGGTTACACCCGGGATGCCCTCAGCGACCTCCTCGCAAGCTGCCGGCGTGCTACCGGCGATCCCGTGGCACTTGGTAAGGCGATGTGTGTCTTTCTTGAGGCAGTGGGGAAGGGTTTCTCAGCAACAGCTTATGGCAACCGGCTGATCGAGGAACTGAAAACGAAATGTGCGAAGCCCAGCCGCGGCAAGCCCGCAGAGATTCAGTCCATTGCGCGGCTCATCTTGGAAAACCCGGATCATGTCGGCGTCGGCGCCGGACTCGAGCTGATTCATCAGCTGATGCAGACGAGCGCCAATTTTTGCGACATCCGGATCGACCTTCGGCGGGAATTCGCCGAGGCACGCCAGATTCATACGGACCCGGAAATCAATACCGTTCTCACGAGATTGGCGCATCAACGCGGCGCACGGAACGGTCAATTGCCGTCTCAAGCGATCAGCACGATCCACAAGGCGAAGGGGCTGGAAACGCGAAGAGCAATCTTGGTCCCCTGTGACGCTAGCAACCTCGTTGCCAACGAGAAGAATCGGTGCCTGCTCTACGTAGCGCTGAGCCGAGCTTGCGAGCGTCTGACGCTCGTCGCGCCACGGTTTACTCCGTCACCTCTCTTCAAGCTATAAGGCGTCACGTCAACAGCTACGGATAAGAAGTTCGATGGCCCGTGCGCGCGTGGTAGTGGTTACCAATGTCCGGCGCCGCGGCGATTTGTGGACGCCGCAGCCGGGGGGGCAAGAACGTCAAACTAGATTCGATGGGTAGTCCGTCAGTCTAGACGCGAGCGCGTATCTTTTCGTTGCATCGTCTCTTCAGTGATGTTGACGTTTTGCGCTGTATAGTCATATCTTCCCAATTTGAAATCTTGCACCCATGTCCCGTCTAGGAATTGAACGAGAAAGTGGATTGGTTTATGAGGGCCGCGATAACGCTTCGTTTTTGGTCGTGCCCCCACCTGTGCTGTCGCAATGCGTTCTGGTGCAATCGCCCACCGACCTTGAAAGAATTCCCGCAAGTATCGATAGCGCGCCGTTCTCGTGGATATTTCGCGAGGACTCGTTTGATGCAGTGTCTCGCGTTCGAAGAGGGCGGGTATTTCAAAAACAGGGGAACTCCAACGAAGAGGTGTGCGTCGTCAACGCTCACTCGAACTTGATATCCGATATCGCGAGTGGGCGTAACGACGGCCGAATTGCAAAGCGATTGAACCTGTACCTGGAGTGCCAGGAACTCTTGGGCAAGCCGGAGCGAGGCGAAGGGCTGCAGCTTGCGATCGGTACTGCCGCTGCGTATTCCTTGTGGCGCATTGTGCAAGTCGAGCGGACTGTCGCTCATGATGTCATGGTGACGCTGCGCGCCGAGTCTCCTATTGGAATACTTCCCGAGATCGACGAGACACGGGTCCATCCTGAGAGCCTTCAGGCAATCCGCGTTGCGGTCAAGCGCGTTCTAGACGTCGCCTATCGGGAAATCCCAACGTCAGTTGTCGATCAATGTCGGAACGCATGCGCAGCTATGGCATCGCATTGGCTCTATCAAAGGACTGGCGAGGATCAGATCCTGGAGAAGGATCTGGGTAAGGTCATAGCTGCCATCCAAAAGCACGTTGGCTTTGACGAGTCACGTACCCTGTGTTCGGCACTGGAGGTTGTGAATAGACTGCACCCTAGAGGAAAACACAACGAGGTGCATCGATATGGCCTGCGGGCCGTTACAGAAGACGATGCGGCACTGGCGGTTCACGTCACCGGGTTCGTCATACGGGAATTCGGATGGGCCAAGCGGTGAGAGGGCATCGCGCCAATCGGATATCTAGCACCTCGTTAGTCGTCACATTGCTGCGAGCGGGGCGGTCGTTTGTATGGCGATCGGCGTAGCAGGCGCCCGTCCATAACGACGATTCTCCGGTGGGCGATCATCGTGCCGAGCACGGAAAATCGCTTCACATGACCATACCCGGCTTGGCGTCCGACTCCGTCACATTGATGTCCATCAAATCGAAAATGATGGAAATCACTTTGGGGGGCAACCCTCGTCTCCGTCCATGGTGGCTGTCGTCAAGATTACTGCAGTAGCGACAGCCCCAAGACGATAAACGACAGTGCCAGTCAACGGGAATTGCAATTCGGGTTTTCCCTTGATGGGCGCCACTGCTTTATCATTTAATATGGTTTGAAAACAAACATATTGCTCACCAATCGCCCGCGTCGGCGGGTGGAGGAGACCTTGAGTTGCGTCCATCCCTTGCCCATACCAGCTATCTGGCGGAGTTGTTGACGCACTCAGCGTTTGTTGAAATCACCCCGAAGTCCATCAGCCGCGAGGCGTATGTCAAGGGCATGCACGCTCCGTGGCGGAAGTTACTGAATGAGTCTCATTGTGAACTGGTTGCTCGAAAGAGCGTTCGACCGTCTGCACTGGACTGGCAATTGGCAAGGTAAAACCGATGAACATCAACACACGTAATATGAGTGTGCTCTCCAATGCCACTCTAGGCTCATTGGGGGCAGAAGTGACCGTTCCGGCCTATGACCGCAGCCGCCTCAAAGCCGGTATCGCGCACATCGGCGTCGGCAATTTCCATCGCGTCCACGAGGCGCTGTACGTGGATCGCTGCCTGCATCGTCCCGGCCATGAGGACTGGGCGATTTGTGGCATCGGTCTGAGCGACGCCCCCGCGGCGCGGATGAAGGCAGAGGCGTTCAAACGGCAGGACGGCCTTTACACCTTGACCGAGTTCGCACCGGACGGCGAGATTCGCAGTCGAGTCATTGGCGCAATGGTCGACTACCTTCACGCGCCGACTGATCCCGAGGCCGTGGTGCGAAAACTGTCCGGTCCTGCGATTCGCATCGTTTCACTGACGATCACCGAGGGCGGCTACAACATCGACGAGGCCTCTGGGGAGTTCGATTTGAGCTCCCCCGACGTCGCGTCGGACTTGGCGGGCAATCCGTTGCGCACGGCCTTCGGCTTCATCGTTGAGTCGCTGCGGCGGCGCAGGGAGTCCTCGGTGCCGCCGTTTTCCATTGTCTCTTGCGACAACCTGAGGCACAACGGAGACACCGCGCGGTTGGCCATTGTCTCGTTTGCACGGGCGCGCGACCCTCAATTGGCCGCATGGATCGACGCGGAGGTATCGTTTCCTAACAGTATGGTTGATCGCATAGCGCCGAGAGTTTCCGAGTCGGAACGAAACCTCCTGAATGAGCGTACCGGGATCGACGACGAACTGCACGTCGTCGGGGAGAGTTTCACGCAATGGGTCATGGAGGATCGCTTCAGTGCAGGCCGTCCGGATTTCGGCGCTGTAGGTGTCGAACTGAGAGAAGACGTTTTCGCATTCGAGGGCATCAAGGGTCGACTGTTGAATGCCTCCCACATGTTGCTGTCGTACCCGGCGTTGCTCTGCGGACATCGCTTCGTCCACGAGGCCATGACGGACGGCCCTCTGATGACCCTGCTGGATCACTTCATGAGCCTGGACGTCATACCGATACTCCAGGCGCCTATCGGTGTGTCGCTGAACACCTACAAGCAACAAGTGTTGAGCCGATTCTCCAATGCGGCCGTAGCGGATCAACTTCTGAGAATCGCTCACGATGGTGTGTCCAAGATCCCGGTGTTTCATTCCAGGACGCTGCGTGCGCTGGTCGACGAGGGGCGTGATATTCGACGCGAGGCCTTCTTCTTGGCTTGCTTCCAGCGCTATTTCAAGGGAATTGACGACCAGGGCAACGCGTTCGAAGTGCACGAGCCGCGCTTGAGCGAAGAGGACTGGCAGTTACTCAAGGGCACGGATCCACTGGCCGTCTTGCGTACAACGCCGTTCCGAGCGCTAGGTCTTGACCGCGACATGCGATTCGCTAATGCCTTTGTTGCGGCCTCACGTGCCATCGCTGAGATAGGCGCGCGGCGGGTGTTGGAGGAGTTGCTGGCCGCCCGAGAGTAGATAGCTCCCCGCCCAATCAATCCGACGGTGACAACACAGTAGAGTTTCCGGGCTCATCCCGGGTTCGGCGCGCAACCGGTGCTCGACACCAATACTCAGTTGAATTGAGTGTCGTTGCCGATGGAGGCGTTTGCCACCGGACCGTGGAATGTCAGGGTTTTCACTCTCCCAAGTCTCGCGATGTGCATGTATATTTGTTTTGAAAGCAAACAAACAAAAGGGCGCAGGTTTGCTTGCTGGTCACTGCCCGGTAAGGCTGAGCAACTGAAGCACGACATAGTCATCACGGACCGCAAGGTCATCGTGATACCCAAACGGAGACGGAAAATGAAACTCAAGTCTTACATCGCATTGGCGTTCGGCATGGCATTTGCCGGTGCCGCCAGCGCGACCGATCTCGTGATCGCGACCGTCAACAACGGTCACATGATCGAAATGCAGAAACACACGTCCGAATTCGAGGCAGCTAACCCCGGCATCAAGCTCAAGTGGGTGACGCTCGAAGAGGGCACGCTGCGTGCCCGAGTCACGACCGACATTGCCACGAGAGGCGGGCAGTTCGACGTGATGACGATCGGCCTGTACGAAACCCCGATCTGGGCCAAGAAGGGCTGGCTGAAGCCACTCAAGCCTGACGCTGCCTACGACGTGGACGACCTGCTGCCGGCGATGCGCAACGGCCTTACGGTGGACGGCCAGCTCTATGCCGCCCCGTTCTACGGTGAGAGCTCGATGTTGATGTATCGCAAGGACTTGACCGATAAGGCTGGCGTCAAATTCACCGACCGCCCGACTTGGAACGACGTGCGCAATGCCGCTGCGAAGATCAATGATCCTGCAAAGGGCGTGTACGGCATCTGCCTACGCGGTAAACCGGGCTGGGGCGACAATATGTCTCTCATCACGACCATGGCCAACAGCTTTGGGGGGCAGTGGTTCGACATGAAGTGGAAGCCCCAACTTGAGACGAAACCTTGGCACGACGCGACCACGTTCTATGTCGACCTGCTGAAAAAGTATGGACCGCCCGGGTCAACCGCAAACAGCTTCAACGAGATCCTGGCGCTCTACAACGAAGGCAAGTGCGGCATGTGGATCGACGCGACGATTGCCGCCTCGTTCATCACTGACCCGAAGCAGAGCAAAGTAGCCGACAAAGTGGCGTTCGCGCAGGCGCCTTACGCGGTCACTCAAAAAGGCGCGAATTGGTTGTGGGCGTGGGCGCTGGCGATCCCTGCCAGCAGCAAAAACGCCGACGCCGCACAGAAGTTCATCTTGTGGGCGACCTCGAAGGGCTACATCAACCTAATCGCCAAGTCTAACGGCTGGGCGTCGGTGCCGACCGGTACGCGCAAGTCCACCTACGCGAACCCCGAGTTCGTGAAGGTCGCCAAATTTGCCGACGCCGAGAAGAAGGCCATCGACAGCACCAACCCGAACGACAGCACGCTGCCCAAGAGCCCGTACATCGGTGTCAGCTTTGTCGCCATCCCTGAATATCAGGCAATCGGGCTCGCCACAGGTCAACAGATAAGCGCGGCACTCTCCGGAAAGACTACGGTCGACGCTGCGCTGCAGGCCGCGCAAGCCAATGCCGAACGCGAAATGATGAAGGCCGGCTACTACAAGTAAGCCCGGGTGAGCGGGCGTCGCGTCCATCGAGGACGCAGTCTGCTCGCACCACCCATCCCCTCCCGCGGCGGGAGGGGAGGCGCTGTCTGAGAGACCCCCAATGAACAGATTCCTACCCCGTGCGCTGATGGCGCCAGCCGTGCTCACGCTCTTCCTGTGGATGATCGTGCCGCTGGTAATGACCTTGTACTTCTCTTTCGTGACGTACAACCTCATGCAGCCCGGCGAGCACCCGTTCGCCGGGTTGGAGAATTTCAACTACTTCGTCACCGATCCCGACTTCTGGCCGGCGGCAGGGAACACCCTGCTGCTGATCGGCAGCGTGATCTTCATCACAGTCGTATTCGGGGTGCTGCTGGCGCTGCTGGTTAACGAGCCCTTCCCCGGGCGCGGCATCGTGCGCGTGCTGCTGATCTCGCCCTTCTTCGTCATGCCCACGGTCAATGCGCTGCTGTGGAAGCACATGATGATGAACCCCAACTACGGTGTGCTCGCCGACGTCTGGCGCGCCTTCGGCGCGCAGCCGGTCGACTGGCTCACCGACCTGCCGCTACTGTCGGTGATCGTCATGGTGGCTTGGCAATGGCTGCCGTTTGCCTGCCTGATCTTCATCACGTCGCTGCAGTCACTCGACCGCGAGCAGATGGAGGCCGCGCGTATGGACGGCGCAAACGCATTCCAGCGCTTCTTTTACCTCACCGTGCCGCACCTGGGCCGGTCGATGGCCGTGGTGATCATGATCGAGATGATCTTCCTGCTCAGCGTGTTCGCCGAGATCGCCATCACCACCAATGGCGGTCCGGGCAACGCCAGCACCAACCTCACCTACATGATCTTCAAGGAGTCGTTGATGAACTTCGACGTGGGCGTGGCGTCGGCCGGGGCGCTGTTCGCAGTGATCCTAGCCAACATCGTAGCGGCCTTCCTGGTGCGCATCATCGGCAAGAACCTGGACTGAGGGAGCCCACACATCATGCAACCGAACCCGCTGTTCATCGTGCTGCGCGCCGTCGGCGCCTGGGCCGTCGCGCTGCTGCTGTTCTTCCCGCTCGGCTGGCTGTTCCTCACCGCGTTCAAGACCGAGCTGCAGGCCATCCACGTGCCGCCGCTGCTCGTCTTCAAGCCGACATTGGAGAACTTCGCCGAAGTGCAGCGCCGCAGCGACTACCTGTTGTACGCGCGCAATTCGCTCATCACCAGCGTGAGCTCGACCCTCTTGGGCCTGCTGATTGCGGCGCCCGCGGCGTACTCGATGGCCTTCTTCCGCACGAAGAAGACACGCGACATCCTAATGTGGATGCTCTCCACCAAGATGATGCCGGCTGTCGGCGCGCTGATGCCGATCTACGTGCTGGCCCAGACCGCGGGCATGCTCGACTCACTACCGGCGCTGGTCATCGTGTTCACGCTGTCAAACCTGCCGATCATGGTCTGGATGCTCTACACGAGCTACAAGGACATTCCAAACGAGATCCTCGAAGCGGCGCGGATGGACGGTGCAAACATCTGGACCGAGTTCCGCCGCGTGGTGATGCCGCTGTCGGCGGGTGGGCTCGCATCCTGCGGCCTGCTGTGCCTGGTGCTGAGCTGGAACGAAGCTTTCTGGGCGCTCAACTTGGTGTCGGCCAAGGCCGGCACTCTGGCTACACTGATCTCGCAGTATTCCAGCCCTGAGGGCCTGTTCTGGGCGAAGTTGTCGGCGGCTTCGCTGATGGCCATCGCACCCATCGTGGTGTTTGGCTGGTTCAGCCAGAAGCAACTGGTGCAGGGCCTGACTTTTGGCGCCGTCAAGTAAAGAAATCAAGGAGACACACAACATGGCCTACCTCGAACTGCGCGACATAAAGAAGAGCTTCGGCGACGCGCACATCATCCGCGGCGTCAATCTCGAGATCGAGAAGGGCGAGTTCATCGTCTTCGTCGGCCCCTCGGGCTGCGGCAAGTCGACGCTGCTACGCCTGATTGCCGGGTTGGAGCCGACCACCAGCGGCAACCTGATGCTCGACGGCAGAGACATCACCAACCTCGCATCCGGCAAGCGCGATCTGGCGATGGTGTTCCAGAGCTATGCGCTGTATCCGCACATGAGCGTGGCCGACAACATGTCGTTCGCGCTCAAGCTCGCCAACGTGCCGAAGGATGAGATCCGCAAGAAGGTCGACGGCGCCGCCCGACAATTGAATCTCACGCAGTACCTTGACCGCACGCCGAAGGAGCTATCGGGCGGCCAGCGACAGCGCGTGGCCATCGGCCGCGCGATCGTACGTGCGCCCAAGGTGTTCCTGTTCGACGAGCCGCTGTCGAACCTCGATGCGGCATTGCGCGGCAACACGCGCGTCGAGATTCACAAGCTGCATGTGGCGCTAGGTGCCACCAGCATCTACGTGACGCACGACCAGGTCGAGGCCATGACACTGGCCGACCGCGTGGTGGTGCTGAAGGACGGCCTGATCGAGCAGGTTGGCACGCCGATGGAGTTGTACGACCGTCCGGCCAACAAGTTCGTGGCGCAGTTCATCGGCATGCCGTCGATGAACATGGTGCCGGCCGCCGCCATCCCGAGCTTCTCGTCGCAGACCGGCGGTCGCCTGCCGGGCGACGGCTTCCTCGGAGTGCGCCCCGAGGGCCTGCGGGTGCATCCGGGCAACGGCCGCGGCCTGCCGGGCAAGGTTGACCTGATCGAGGCGCTGGGGGCGGACACGCTAATCCACGTCGACGTGGGCGGCGTGCCGCTGATTGCGCGGCAGAACGAGCGTACGCCGCTGCGCGTGGGCGAGAACGTAGGCGTCGAGCTTGACCCCACGGTCCTGCACCTGTTCAACCGAGAAGGCGACGCTGTTGCCCGCGCGAGTTGATCAATTTGCGAGGCTGCGTTCAATGTCATCTGATTACCCCAAAGCAACCCAATAAATTCGCATTTGAAGCAAACAAATGAGTCAATATCGGCACAATGCTAATCACCTGAATTCGTCGGTTGCAGGAGGTGGGGTAGCACGCCACCGAGCTCTCAGCATGCGGGACGAGTGCATCGAAGGCTTCAACACGGATCTCCCGTGACAACGCAGATCCGTTCACAAGCTACACGTTAATCTAATCAAAGAAGGTCGACCATGATCGCGCTCTGTCAGTCCAACTTAAGTCGTATCGATCCCGCTATCGCGCGTCCCGAATATGACCGCTCGGAGATCAAGCCGGGCATCGTTCACATCGGTTGTGGCAATTTCCACCGGGCTCATCAGTCTTGGTACCTTGAGCAGCTGTTCCGCAAGGGAATGTGCAAGGACTTCGGAATTGTCGGCGCCGGCGTGCGAGCCAACGATGCAGCGATGCGCGAAAGGCTTGCAGCGCAGGATTGGATGACCACCTTGATTTCGCTTAGTCCGAAGCACAAGAGTGCCGAAATCGTGGGATCGATGATCGACTTCGTGCCGGTCGAGGAGGGCAACGGTCCGCTGATCGAGCGCATGGCCGACCCGATGACGAAGATTGTGGCGCTGACCGTCACCGAAGGTGGTTACTACCTCGATCCAGCCACGAAGGGTCTCGATGCGAGTCACCCGGACATCCTGCACGATGCCGCGAATCCGGGCAAGCCGAAGACCGCCTTCGGCGCGATGATCGAAGCCCTGAAGCGGCGCCGTGACGCTGGACGTGGTCCGTTCACCGGTCTGTGCTGCGACAACTTGCAGGGTAACGGTGACGTGCTGAAGGGCGTGGTTCTGGCTTTGGCACGTCTGTCCAATCCTGCACTCGCTGACTGGATCGACGCAAACTGTACTTTCCCGAATTCGATGGTTGATTGCATCGTTCCTGCGACGGGTCCCCAAGAATTGGCGCTCGTCCGTGAATTCGGCATCGACGACGCTGCACCGGTGACACACGAACCGTTTCGGCAGTGGGTGATTGAGGACAACTTCTGCGCTGGGCGGCCCGACTGGGACAAGGCAGGGGCAACCTTCACTCCGCAGGTCCACGACTTTGAGCTGATGAAGATCCGGATGCTCAACGGCGGACACCAGGTGTTGGGCATGGTCGGCGCGCTCTTGGGTATCGAAATCATGTCCGAGACCATGGCCGACGCCCGCATCTATCCGTTCTTCCGCAAATGCGAGGAGCAGGAGATTGTTCCACACGTGAAGGCGGTACCGGAGTACACCGCAATGGAGTATTTGGAACTTATCGACGGCAGGTTCAAGAACCCGGCTATCGTCGACACTACGCGGCGCATTGCCTTCGACGGCTCCAGCCGTCAGCCAGGCTTCATTCTCCCTTCGGTACGTGATGGCCTAAGTTCCGGAGCTCCGGTCGAGGGATTGGCACTGGTGTCGGCTGTTTGGGCGCGCTACTGCTGCGGCACGACCGAGGACGGCACAGCCATCGAGCCAAACGATCCGATTTGGGGGGACTTGCAAAGACGTGCGCTTGCCGCAAAGGTCAGCCCAACCGCATGGCTGGATAACAGAGCAATTTACGGCGACCTCTGCAGCGAGCCCCGTTTTGCCGACGCCTTTGCAGCCTGGCTGAAGATGCTCCACAGCGAAGGCGTCGCTGCTGCGCTTGCCGCTTACGTCAGCTGAACCGAAGTGACCACCATGGGACGCGAACTCACTTTGGACGGCCTGGCGGCATTGCTGGTCGAGACAGCGAGCGGCAAGGCAGCAGGCGAGCGCCTGCTAGTCGGTCTTGCGGGCCCCCCGGGAGCCGGCAAGTCCACTTGCGCAGAAAGGTTGAACCACCTTCTAAATGCTACGGGCAAGTGTCGGTCGTCCGTATTTCCAATGGACGGGTTTCACTACGACGACGCAATCCTCCATGCTCGCGGACTTCGAGCACGCAAAGGGGCGCCAGAGACCTTTGATGTCGCAGGTTTTCGGCAAATGCTCGGCCGTCTGCACCAGAACGTGGAAGCGGAGATCGCCGTACCGGTCTTTGACCGTAGTCTGGAGATCTCCCGTGCGGGCGCCCGGATGATTCCACGGGACATCAATGTCCTCATTGTCGAAGGAAACTACATCCTGCTCGATCAGGCGCCTTGGGACAGCCTCAAGCCGCTCTTTGATGTGACCGTGAACATCTCCGTGCCGGAGGAGGTACTCCGACGAAGACTCTACGCACGCTGGGAAGGTTTCGGTATTCCAGCCGCCGAGATCCGCGCGAAAGTTGAAGCCAACGATCTTCCGAATGGGGTGCTCGTGCTCGCGAAGAGCCTCAGCGCGGATTTCATTCTTCGAAATTAACCACTGGTCCCAATCCCAGGACAACCACCACAGAAGGAACTTAGATATGACTAGCTTCAACAAGGGCCCGATTCTCGTCACTGGCGCCAGCGGTGGCATTGGCGCGGCCACCGTCCGACAACTTGTTGCCGCTGGCGCGGAAGTCATTGCCAGCGGTCGCAACGTCGATCAATTGAAAACGCTCGCCGCGGACACCGGTTGCCGGACGCTGCCCTTCGATCTCCAGTCCGAAGACAGCGTTCGCGAAGCGCTTGAGGGACTCGATGTCTACGGCGTCGTGAATTGCGGAGGTTTCGGCGGCGAAATTGCGACGCCGATGGACACCGACATTGCGGTCTTCGACAAGGTCATTTCGATCAACGCTCGAGGCGCACTGCTCGTGACCAAGTACACCTCGGCTTCCATGATTCGGCTGGGGAAAGGGGGGGCGATTGTCAACGTCTCCAGCCAAGCTTCGCTTGTCGCTCTGCGTGGGCACATTTCCTATGGCTCGTCCAAGGCGGCGTTGGACAACATCACACGCGTGTCGGCGCTGGAACTTGGCAAGTACGGCATCCGCGTGAACGGCGTGAACCCGACGGTCGTGATGACGCCGATGTCGGCATGGTATTGGGGCCGACCGGAGATTCAGGGGCCGTTCCTCGAGACGATGCCGCTGGGTCGCTGGGCAACGGAGGACGAGATTGCAGCTCCGATCGTTTTCTTGCTGAGTGACGGCGCCTCGATGATTTCGGGTGTGTCCCTTCCGATCGACGGTGGATTTACCGCCGTCTAATGGCAAAGGGGGGGCGCGTAGCGGTACTGCGGTCCCCATGATTTGTTGACGGCAATCAATCAAATGGAGAGTTGAATATGGCAAATGAACTCGACGGCAAGATCGCCGTCATCACTGGCGCAGCTTCAGGCATCGGGCTTGCTTCTGCTGAGGCGCTCATGCGTGCGGGCGCCACAGTTGTCCTCGTAGACCGGAACGAAGCGGCACTAGCCGAGATCACATCAAAGTGGGGCGGAAAGGCAATTTCCCAGGTGACGGACCTGCTCGATGCGGAGAGCTGCGCCGCGATGGTTCCCGAAATTCTTGCGAAGACCGGCCGGATCGACATTCTCTATTGCAACGCCGGCATCTACATCGGCGGCGACCTGATCGATACCGATGCGGTCACCATTGACCGGATGCTGAACCTGAATGTCAACGCGGTCATCAAGAATGTCCACGCGGTCCTTCCCCACATGATCAAGCAGGGCGGCGGCGATATTGTCGTCACCTGCTCGATGGCAGGCCACTCGATGATCAAGCACGAGCCGGTCTATTCCGCTTCCAAATATGCAATCAGCTGCTTCACGCAGACCACACGACGTCAGGTAAATAAGTATGGAATTCGAGTCGCCCAGGTTTCTCCAGGGCCGGTGATTTCCGCGCTACTCGCCGACTGGCCTGCGGAACGGCTCCAGGCGGCCAAAGACGCTGGCGCGCTGATCGAGCCCTCAGAAGTGGCAGAGGCGGTTCTGTTCATCCTCACAAGATCGCGCAACGTGACGATCCACGACGTCATCGTGTTGCCGACCAATCTCGACGCTTGAGCAGGTTCGGCGGGGCGTGCCAGCGTCCCGCCCAGGCAATCGTAGTCGCGTAATTTTTCTTTTGTTTGTTTTCCAAGCAAAGATAATCATGAATCAACTAGAGCAGCTCAAGCGATTCACTACAGTCGTCGCTGACACCGGCGACTTCCAGCAACTGGCGCAGTTCGCACCGCAGGATGCGACGACCAATCCATCCCTCGTGCTCAAGGCAGTGCAGTCGCCCACGTACCGGCCCCTGCTCGAACGGGTGGTCGCAACACACCGAGAAGAGTCGACTGCGGAAATTGCCGACAGGTTGCTCGTGACCTTCGGCGTTGAAATCCTGAAGCTCGTGCCAGGTCGCGTTTCGACCGAAGTGGATGCCCGTCTGAGCTTCGACACCGCGGGCACGGTCGCACGCGCGCATCGCATCCTTAAGGGTTACGCCGACGCCGGAGTGGATCGCTCGCGCATCCTCGTCAAGTTGGCCTCGACGTGGGAAGGCATCCAGGCGGCGCGGCAACTGGGCGAAGAGGGCGTCAAGTGCAACCTGACGCTGCTCTTTTCTCTGCCCCAGGCCGTGGCCTGCGCAGACGCCAATGTCCAACTGATCTCACCCTTCGTCGGGCGCATTTACGACTGGTACAAAAAGACCGCCGGGAGCGCGTGGAACGAAGCGGCGAATGCAGGCGCGAACGATCCCGGCGTCAAGTCGGTCATGCAGATTTACAGCTACTACAAGCAGCACGGTATCGGGACCGAAGTGATGGGTGCCAGCTTCCGTAACACGAGCCAGATCCTCGCGTTGGCCGGCTGTGACCTGATGACGATCAGCCCGAACTTGCTCGGCGAACTGGCCGCGAGCAGTGCCCCGGTGCAGCAAGCGGTGGATGCCCGCGCGGCAACGCAGACATCGATGGAGCGGCTGCAACTGGACGAATCTGCATTCCGTCTCGCTCTGAATGAGGACGCAATGGCGACCGAGAAGCTGGCCGAAGGCATCCGGCAATTCGCCGCCGATGCGATCACGCTGGAACGCCTAATCGATGAGATCAAGTCCGCGGAGTGATGAGATGAACACTGCCACCAACACCCACGACGCCAATGCCATCCGCATGTTGGCAGTGGACGCAGTACAGAAAGCCAACTCGGGTCATCCCGGCATGCCGATGGGCATGGCCGACATTGCGACCGTGCTGTGGGCACGTCACCTGCGCCACAACCCGGCGAACCCGCATTGGCCGAATCGCGACCGCTTTGTGCTGTCAAACGGTCACGGCTCGATGTTGCTCTACGCGCTGCTGCACCTGACAGGGTACGACCTGACGATGGAAGACCTGAAAGGCTTCAGGCGCTTGCACAGCCGCACGCCGGGCCATCCCGAACTGGGCGTCACACCTGGGGTCGAGACGACCACCGGGCCGCTGGGTCAGGGCCTGGCTAATGCCGTGGGCATGGCGCTGGCCGAGCAGATGCTGGCAGCGGAGTTCAATGTCGATGGCCAGACCATCGTTGACCACCACACTTACGTGTTTTGCGGTGACGGCTGCCTGATGGAAGGCATTTCGCACGAGGCTTGCTCGCTCGCCGGTACCTGGGGCTTGAACAAGCTGATCGTCTTCTACGACGACAACGGCATCTCGATTGACGGCGAGGTGGACCTCTGGTTCAGCGACGACACGCCACGACGCTTCGAGGCCTATGGCTGGAATGTGATCCGCGCGGTGGACGGCCATGACGCAGCCGCCGTTGACGCTGCCATATTGGAGGCGCGCCGCTCCGAGGATCGGCCGACGCTAATCTGCTGCCGCACCAACATCGGCCATGGTTCGCCGAACATGGCGGGTTCGCACGAAGTGCATGGCGCGCCGCTGGGTGCGCAAGAGATATTGGCCGTGCGCGACTTTCTGGCCTGGCCTCATGAGCCCTTCGTGCTGCCCGAGGACGTGAAGCAGGCCTGGGATGCCCGCGTGCGAGGCGCTGCGGACGAGGCAGCTTGGGCTGATGCCATGGCACGCTACCGCACCAAGCAACCGGCCTTGGCTGGCGAATTCGAACGCCGCATGCGAGGCGAGCTCCCGGACGACTTCACGGCCTCTTGTGCCGAAGCGCTGCAGCGATGGAACGAGCGCGCAGCCACGATCGCTTCGCGCAAAGCATCGCAGGACGCCATTGAGGAAATGGCCAAGTTCTTGCCCGAGTTGGTTGGCGGATCAGCTGATCTCGCCCCATCAAACCTGACGAAATGGAGCACCTGTCGACCAGTGCATGCTCACGAGGGCGGCAATTATATTCACTACGGTGTGCGCGAATTTGGCATGGCCGCGATCATGAGCGGGCTGACCCTGCACGGCGGGCTGCGTCCCTTCGCAGGTACCTTCCTCATGTTCTCCGAGTACGCGCGTAACGCGTTGCGCATGGCCGCGTTGATGAAGATCAACCCGATCTATGTGTTCACACACGACTCGATCGGTCTGGGCGAGGACGGCCCGACGCACCAGCCAGTGGAGCAAACGGCGTCCTTGCGCCTGATTCCGAATATGGACGTCTGGCGCCCCTGCGACGCCGCGGAGACCCTGGTTGCCTGGCAGTGCGCACTGGAGCAGCAGACCAGGCCGACGAGCCTGATTCTTTCGCGCCAAAACCTTCCGTTCCAGAAGAGAGATGAACAAGTCTTGGCAGACATCCGTCGAGGTGGCTACGTTCTAGTGCGCGAGCCCGGCGAGCGTCTAGATGTTGTACTCATCGCGACGGGGTCGGAGGTCGGCTTGGCAGTGGCGGCCCTACATCTGCTGGAAGTTGAAGGAATCGTGGCAAGGATTGTGTCCATGCCGTCGACAACCACCTTCGATCGTCAGGACGAAGAATGGCGCGCGCACGTCATGCCACATGGCGTCCCGCGCGTGGCAGTCGAGGCTGGGGTGACGGACGGTTGGCACAAATATGTGGGTTTGTGTGGAGGGACCGTAGGCATCCACACATTCGGCGAATCAGGCTCGGCAAGCGATCTCGCGGCGCACTTCGATATGACCGCCGAGCGGGTTGTAAAGGAAGCAGTGGCAAGTGTGGCGAGGCACCGGAGGGTGACAGCATGACCGCATTTGACGAGAAATGTCGCGGCTACCTGTCGTCGATGGTCCAACGACCCGCAGCCGTCGGCGAGCAAGCGTCCCAATCTGGCGATCGTCTCGTCGTACAACGACATGCTGTCGGCGTACCGAACCCCACGTGAAGCTGCACTGAGCGTGGGTTCCTGATGTTGTGTTCTATGCGAGTCGCTGCGCCAAGAAAGGGATGGCAAATGCCACAAGTCAATTCATTCGATCTGTTGTTGTTCGGCGGGACCGGCGACCTTGCCATGCGCAAGCTCCTTCCCGCGCTGTACTTCCGCCATCGCGACGGTGACCTGCCACCGCATGGCCGGATCCTAGGCTTGGGGCGTCAGCGCCTAAGCCGGGCCGAATTCATTGCACAGGTGGAGCGCAGCTTCGCCAGCTTCGTGCCCGCCGCGGATATGGACCAGGCGACGTTCGCTGCCTTTGCCGAACGCCTGGACTACGCCAGGGTGGAGGCCAACACGGCCGAGGATTATCAGGCGCTGGCGATGGTGCTTGCGGATTCGCCGGCCGAGGTCCGGGTATTCTTCCTGTCCACCGCGCCGGACTTCTTTGCGCCGATCTGCAAGAACCTCGCGAACGCCGGCCTGGTCAACGCGAACTCGCGTGTGGTGCTGGAGAAGCCGCTCGGGCGCGACCTGGCCTCTGCGCAGAAGATTAACGAAGACGTGGGCAGCGTCTTTGCAGAGCCGCAGATCTTCCGCATCGACCATTACTTGGGCAAGGAGCCGGTGCAGAATCTGCTCGCGCTGCGCTTCGCCAACACGCTGCTGGAGCCCCTGTGGAACCGCACCTGGGTGCGCAACGTGCAGATCACGCTGGCCGAGCAGGTGGGCGTCGAATCACGGGGCGAATTCTATGACCGCACCGGTGCGCTGCGCGACATGGTGCAGAACCACATGCTGCAACTGCTGTGCATAGTGGCGATGGAAGCGCCTAGTTCGATCCACCCGGACGCGGTGCGCGACGAAAAGCTCAAGGTGCTGCGTGCCCTGACGCCGTTCACGCCTGCCGAAGTGGACTTGCGCACCGTTCGCGGCCAGTACCGTGCGGGCACGATCAACGGGCAGGCCGTGCCCGGCTACCTGGAGGAGAGGGGCATTCCGCCCGACACATCCACTGAGACCTACGTCGCCATCCGTGCCGAACTGGGAAGTTGGCGCTGGTCGGGCGTTCCGTTCTACCTGCGCACCGGCAAGCGCATGGCCGAGCGAGTGGCGGAGATCGTGGTCAACTTCCGCACGGTGCCGCATTCGATCTTCCCCTCGACGGGGAAGGACGCGCCTGGCAACCGGCTTGTGATCCAGCTTCAGCCGGAAGAAGGGCTCAAGCTCTTCATGATGGCGAAGGTGCCGGGGGATGCCATGAACTTACGGCCGGTCGAACTCAATCTCGACTTCGCCGAGCAGTTCAGGCAGCGCCCGATGGAGGCCTACGAGCGCCTGTTGCTGGATGTGATCCGCGGCAACCTGACGCTGTTTATGCGCCGCGACGAACTCGATGCAGCATGGCAGTGGTGCGAGCCGATCCTCAACGCATGGCGTGCTTCCGCCGTGGTCCCCCGGCCTTACAACGCCGGATCGTGGGGGCCGAGTGCTTCCAGCGCACTCGTCGGACGCGACGGTGCGGCTTGGCGCGAGGAATCCTGATTTCTACGTAACCACATTCTGAGACACACCATGAACACTCCCCGCTGCGATCAAACCCAGGCCTGGTCCGCCTTGCGCGATCACTACGAAGCGTACGGCCGCTATTTCCTCCTTCGTGACGCCTTCGCCCGAGACCCCGGCCGCTTCAAGACGCTGGCCGTCGAGGCTCCCGGCATCTTTGCCGACTTGTCGAAGAACCGCATAGATGCCGTGTCGATGAAGTTGCTACTCAACCTGGCGGCAGAGTGCCAGCTCGAGAGGCGGCGCGACGAGATGCTGGCCGGTGTCGCGATTAACACCACAGAAGACCGCGCAGTGCTGCACACGGCGCTGCGCTCGCCGCAGGGGCGCGGTCCGTTCAGCGATGACGTGCACAGCGTGCTCGACGCGATGCTCGCCTATGTCGAGTCGGTACGCGATATCCAAGCCAGCGGCATTCGAGATATCGTGAACATCGGCATCGGAGGTAGCGACCTCGGACCGCAGATGGCGGTGCCGGCGCTGGAGGCCTTCGCGCACCCGGGGCTCAACTTTCATTTCGTCTCCAATGTCGATGGACACGACATCGCCTCGGTGTTGCGCCACTTGCGTCCGGCCGAAACGCTCTTCGTCATCGCAAGCAAGACCTTCACGACGCAGGAGACCATGGCTAATGCGCATGCGGCCAGGGCTTGGTTCGCATCCAACGGAGGCACCGACACGGCCAAGCACTTCGTCGCGACGACCACCAACGTCGCGGCGGCGGCCGAGTTCGGGATCGAGACGACCTTTGGTTTCTGGGATTGGGTGGGTGGGCGCTACTCGCTGTGGTCGTCGATCGGCTTGCCGATTGCCTTGGCGATCGGTGCCGACAACTTCCGGGCCCTGCTGGCTGGCGCCCACGAGATGGACCGGCACTTCGCCACCGCACCGCTCGAGAAGAACCTGCCGGTGCTGCTGGGCCTGATCGACGTCTGGTACCGCAACTTCTACGGCTTCCCGACCCGCTGCGTCGCGCCTTACCACCAGGGACTCAAGCGGCTGCCGGCCTACCTGCAGCAGTTGGAAATGGAGTCGAACGGTAAGTCCGTCGATCTCGATGGCAATGCCTTGCCCTTTGCAACCAGCCCCGTGGTGTGGGGCGAACCCGGTACCAATGGCCAGCACGCCTATTTCCAGATGTTGCACCAGGGCACCGACGTGATCCCTGTGGAGTTCCTGCTGGTTAAGCATCCGACGCACGATCTGGTTGACCAGCACACCAAGCTGCTTGCCAACGGCCTTGCGCAGGCGCAGGCTTTGATGCTCGGCAAGCGAATCGATCACGCCATGGCGGAGCGGGCACCGACCGCCGCGAAGTCACTGGCGCCAGAAATCGTTGCAAGGCATCGGACCTTTCCCGGCAACCGCCCGAGTACCACATTGCTGCTCGACCATCTGACGCCACATAGCCTGGGCGCGCTTATTGCGATGTACGAGCACCGCGTCTTCACGAGCGGTGCCCTGTGGCGTATCAACAGCTTCGACCAGTGGGGCGTCGAGTTGGGCAAGGCCCTTTGCAACGACCTGCTGCCGCGCATGGCGAGCGGCGAGACACAGGGGCTGGATGGGTCGACCGCGGGGCTGATTAAGCGGTTGCGCAGTTGAATTGCGCGCGAACGATGAACTGACGGTCGCCGCGAATGATTGAAGACTGCGCGCGACCACGCTCCTTGATCTGTCCATGACAATCGGATCCGAACTCAAGCTTCCTCTCGGCTGCGAAGCCATATGTATGCCTGATCTTTTTTGCCGCTCAGCCCCTAGCGTTCCTTCCGCCTGTTCGAAGAGATCAGAGCTATTGCGAACCAAACCTTACAACGAGTTCCCCGTTATGGGATAGAATTTGGCTGGCAAGCAAACTAATGGGAATTTCCTCGGGACCTTACGGAAGCTCTATTGGTTGCAGGCCGATTGCTCGAACCGAGCATACTGAAAGTTAAGCTTCTTCGTCGTTGGCTCTCGCATCGGAAGGGCCACTTTAACTACAGAAAGCACGCTGACCGCTCATGTCGATGCCACGTGCCGTCAGGCATATCAACGAAATTCGAATCCTCGATTCACTGTATCGCGGAGGCCCCACAACTCGTTCCGACCTGGCACGCGAGCTTGGGCTCATGCGATCGACGGTGGGGAATCTTATTGCTGGCATGGCCGAGCAAGGCCTCATCCAAGAGCGAGAGGTTGCGGGATCTACGCCTGGTGGGCGTACGGGGCGCCCTGGTCAACTTGTGCAACTCAACCCCGCGCACTCGGTCTTTATCGGAGCGGACATCGGTATCGGCCAATTGTCCGTCGTTGCAATCGATCTCCTGGGACGGCCCATCAAGAGTCGATCCATTAAGTTCGATCCCAAGCAAGGTGATGTGGATCAGGCCTTGGCGACCCTCAGTGCTGCCGTGCGGGCAACAATCAAACAACTTCCCGATGAACAGGCGCTTCGCGGAATTTGCGTTACGGTTCCAGGGCTCGTTGATCGCGACGGGGTTGTGCTGCGAGCTCCCCTTATTGGATGGAATTCGGCACCTGTCCAGGAGTTGTTCGCGGCCAAGCTCAAGTGGTCGGGCCCCCTCGCATTGGAAAACGACGCCAACGCATTTGCCGCAGCGGAACTGTACGGGCGATCGCCCTCGTCGTACGCCGACGCATTGTTTGTCTATCTCGACGCTGGTATAGGCGGAGGCCTTGTTTCGCAGGGGAGGCTGTTGCGAGGCCACAGTGGATATGCTGGAGAGATTGGCCATATTCACTTAGGCGAGCACGGTTTCGATCCCCTCACACCCGTGCAGGGATCGTTTGAGAGCTACGTGGGACGCGATGCAGTCATTGCCCGGTATAAGCACCATGGGGGCAAGGGGGGCGGGCTAGAGGAGTTTATTGAAGCCGCTTCCGCACAAGTGCCTGCGGCTTTGCGAACTATCTCGGAATGGGCGTGGTGGTTGGGGCGTGGCATCGCTTCACTCCTGAGCGTTCTTGACCCCGAAAGGGTAGTGCTTGGAGGGCCCGTTGCCTCGCTCTACGCTCTTGTCGAGCAGGAAGTCGTGGAATCGATCAAGAGGCACCAAGTGTTTGCGTCCCCGCTGCCCAGCATCGAGGTATCGCGACTGGGCGCCGATGCTTGTGCAATTGGCGGTGCGATGATTCTTCAGCACCGACTCTTGTCGTTTGACGATCGAATCGTGTACGGTGGAACGAACGAGGTCGAATAGATCCTCATTCGGTGGATTGCACGGTCGGCATCTCGATGTGAGTAGACAAGGTCCGTTCTCGCGGGCAGGCTCTGGTGCAAATCGCCCACGGCGGTGGCTTGTGGCCTTTGAATTGAGGCGGATCGATGACGATCGCCGTCGCACCCTCGCGCACGTGGCGCTTCAGCCGCGAGCCGAACACCGGATGGCCGTCGATTGGATATTTCGCCGAGCTTTCGTGTGGGCCTCGATTCGCGCAGTTCCTAGCTACACACCTGCGGCTAACGACCTTCAGTGAAAATTATGTCACCGCCCAAGCGTCAATTTCACAGCCACGTTCGTCATGAGACTGCGGCGCGAAAAAAGGCGATGCTTTTGCAATTGCCGACAGCGTACGTCAATGAGGTTTCGTTGGTCAGTCACATTGCCTTGGCGGCCTTTGTGGCCGGCAAGGGCAATCGTCATCTGATGTATCGGTTGATAAGAGCTACATACCTTTCTTACCTGCTTTGGCAGGAAGGAATCGGTGGAACGGAGCACCGTAAATATCGTGCTGCCGAGAGTGCACTGGAACAGGCTGCTGGCGATGCGGATACATCTGGTAGATGGTTTTTAAATGAAGAATCGGCAGAGACTATCGCGCATATATTGCGATCGCTTGACGAACAATTTAACCGCGTACCTGCCGGAATATTCGAGAAATGCGATCGAAAGCTCGAGCATCTTCTTCGCGTGGTGATACCACAGCGGGGCGAAGCGCTGTTTGAGAAAGAAGCAAATGCCGCTGAGGATAGGCGCACTGCAATCGATAGCGTATTTCGGACGCCCGTGCACACCACGAACAGTAGTTCATGAACAACCTCTTTGGTACGCGATAGACAACTGCAACGGCGTCGTGAACATTTTCTGTCGGCCAGTTTGGGACGTTCGCCCACGCGATCAGAAGGACACTAAGGTCGCTGCTCCACTCCGATATCGGCCCATCGTAGATTCGGCTCGGGTGAGTTCATCGTTGCTTTTCCTTAGGCGGCGCCGCTTACCCAACGGATCCGCTCATTCCTTACGCAATTCTTCGTACCGTTCGATAATTCTCTGAAGGCGGGGATCAGCGTACCTGACCTTTACACCCGATTGCATCTGCCATAACTTCTCTATCCTTTTATGACGCCGTATAGCCGAGGATGGCTCATACACATGTGTACCATCGTCGCCCGATGGTTTATACGCGCGCGTACTATCGTCGCTCGCGTTAAGCGTGAGCGAAAACACCTCACAAATTGACTGATGACGCGCTAGCTCCGCCTCCAAGCATTCAATGAAGATTGGATCGTCGGCATCGTCAACATTAAATTTCACTGAGCAGTTTGCGGCATCGATTCTAGCTTTTCCTTTCAAGTAGCTGGATCGAGTACTCAGCAGATAGCCTGGTCGCCGCTGCCCTGAGGGTTCCGTAAAGTCTTTCAGTACTAAACTATCGCCGGCTTCTTGACACGCCTCACGCAGTAATGTCAGCGCCGTGGCGCCGCCGCGGCGACTACGCTCAGTGAGAAGTCTGTCAATCGGATAAGACTCGCCACCGAGCAGCGTTAAATAGGCCGGGTAGACTTGAATCCCGACGTCTGCTGCCCTTCCGTGTTGTAATGAGTTTTGTGCCAGCTCGGTGACGAGGTCGATTGCATCGCTCAATAGATCATTTCCTCGGTTGGAAAATGGGCCAGTTTCGCGCAGTTTGGCCTTAATCTTGTTGCGAATAGTGCGCTCGGCAAGATCAGTCGATAGAATTAGAAGGTGACCGAATACCTCTTCTGCATGGTCGTCGCCGGTACCGCTGCTCGTCTGTCGAGACAGTGTCCGGATTTCAGTTTTCATGTTATCGACTTCTCCGCCCGCACGGTCGTCCTGGGTGATCACCTCACTTATGAACTGGACCAGCAGGCGATGCTGAATGGACGACGCTGTCGCCGGCTTGGCAATGGAGAAATGATCGCTGTCGGGAACCTTAAACGGCTCTCCGAAGTATCTTGTCCCAGAGAAAGGTTCCACCACCTGCCGACCAATGAGAAGCCACTTGAAAACAATAAAACAATCCTCGACAAGTTCCTTTCCGTCGAGTGGAAGTGTCCCTGCCGATTTGAGGTTGTTAAATTCTTTGTCGAGATCTAACAGCCATGCGTTTTGCTGAGAAAACCTCAGTGCATCAGCTTGGCTGTGTTTGAGAGCCCGAGCGAGTGGTGCCAACAAGTCTCCGTACTTCGAGCCGAGCGAAGGCGAAGCGACAAGGAAAAGTCCTATTTTGTTGCTGCGCCTAGCAAAATCGGCAGCCCTTTCTACCAGGAGCTTGCGCACCACTATCCCACCCATACTGTGCGCCACGAAAAACAACTGGCGACTGTCCAGCAGGCCATCGAGCCGCATCTGTTCTTTGAGTGCGTCTACGACGTCACCGAGCCGATATGTGCCGGAAAAAATGCCAGTCTTGTAAGTGAAGACGTAGATTCCAAGTGCTTTTAACGCTTCTTCGTTTGCACATAGCGCGGGCCAGTACGTCCCATTGACGTTTCGCCAACAGGACTCGCCGTCAGAAAGGACACCATGAACAAATATAACCGTGGCATCAACTGTCGGTTTTTGGATCCAGGTGCCAAGCATACGTCCTCCCGATGGGAATCTTAATCCAATCCAACGTCGCTTTATGCCCGAGCCAATAGGTCATCCGGGAAACGCTCTCGCGGCGCCGAACATCGCCCTGGTGCCGGCACCGCTGACATACTGCCTGCGGCTTATATCCGACGACCGATACGATAACACGCGTCCTATGTCGTGCTGCTTGGACGGGTAACAAAGCGAGGGCGGTTAGCGGCTAACGCCTGCGGCACATCTCGCGGGCGGCTGTCCACCCGAAACCCGCCGTTCGGTAGGCAAGTCGACGAACGACTCTTGGGGGGGCGGCAAGGGCCCTCGGTTGTATTGTCAGTTCGGTGTTCATCAACGCCAACCTCGGTGATCGCGTTGCCGATCTGATTGATCACATTCACCGAGAGCCGCACCTGGTAGGTGTGTACCGTATGCCTGATCCATCTGTAACTCATGAAGCCCGTCCTCATATTGCGATGTTAAAGCTGGGTCAATACGACGAAAACGTTTTCTTGTTGATTGGCGCATGCCTCGGTACGCAATCGTGAATCGAGTTATGGCGCGCGCAGTATTTCGGTCTGATGCCTCGTGGAAAAGTGTATCCGAGGCTGCGGGGAGCAATGCCGCGTTCGCAAACGTTTGACTTGCGAAAATAGCGATTTCGGTAAAAATGCCACAGCTTGTGTGGCTGCCGTTGACATCAAAGAAAGCCGCAGATCACATATCATTGCACTAGATCTTGTGCTAGATTGGATATCACATCAACATCTAGTCGATGCCATATTTGGGTTGCGGAAGGATAAGGTAAAAATTACCGCATTGAAGGCATATTCCCATGCGCTTCCAAAGGACAGCGCTATGGCAACGCCGGTGATTACTTTTTCCCCGTAATGCAACGGGAATATGACGCTCATCAAGCTGTCGGACGATTATCGACATCGATACCTGAAGTGTTGCCTCGCCGAGTATTCGAGCGCTTCGCTACCTCGATCACACCGCCTTTGCTGGCTCACATGATGAGCCAAGCGAACTTCAGACTTGTGCATTCGATTTCTCGACTGGTTGAACAACAAAAGAATCCTGACCCACCGGTCGTTGATTGTTCGTATTCGCATGTAGTAGCAACGCGTTCTGGTCTCCGCGATTGAGTCCAGGCAACCAATTCATCGGGATAGAACATATGGCAAGCAGGAATTGGAAGAAGGATCGCGCCCAAGAACGCATCCGCGGCTGGGTCAACCAGGTCAGCAAGGTCGAGATCAAGGAATACCTTCGGGACACGGATCTGACCGGGCTCGGCAACGGTGTCGCCTATCGCATCGACGGCGTACACCTGTATGTCGACATTCTCAACATCGACGAGATGCTCGGGGTCACGGACTCAGAGGGCGTGCGGGCGCACAGCCGCACGCTGCGCTTCTTGGACCGGCACTACCGGGCGGTGCGCGACATCCTGAAGGGCGTCGACGCGCTCCAGGTCGACTTTCACAACCAGCGGCTTCACGCCGTCGTTGCCAAACCGTACGGCGACGAGGCCGGCCGAATCCATAAAGCGATCGCTACGGCGCAACTGATCACCGACGTGCTCGCGCGCACGGGAGAAAACAGCGACGACCCGCTGCCGGCGGCCAAGGTGCGGGCCGGCATCGACTCTGGCAAGGCGCTAGCCGTCAACAACGGTCGTCGCGGCAACCGCGAGCCGCTTTTCCTAGGCGAGCCAGCCAACCTGGCAGCCAAGCGCTCGGGTGGAGGCGCCGACACCGGCATCTACATGACCAACACCGCGCGTGCGGTCGTGGGCTGGAGCACGGTCAAGGATGAGGATAAGACGGCGTTGACCAAAGCGCAGATCGAGCAGTCCGAGGATGTCGCGGATCTCGAAGTTACCGCTGATGACGTGGTCGAGGACTGGGAAGAAGGCCTCGCCAACCAGCCGCTCGGCTCGTTCGAGTTCACGCGGCACACGCCGCCGTTCGCCGACCTCGACTTGGAAACACTGACCCCGGGGAATTCGCGACGCCAGGAATCGACTTCAATCTACGCTGATATCGACGGCTTTACTGCCTACGTGTCGGACAGGATCGACGACGACGACTCGGCTAAGGATGTCGTCCGGGCGCTACATGTGCTGCGAGCCGAGCTCGACGCCGTCCTGCACACCGACTTCGCCGGCCGCAAGATCCGGTTCATCGGCGACTGCGTTCACGGTGTGCTAATCGAGGGGACGTCCCAGACCACCGACGATGCTGAGACGGCAAAAAGCGGCATGCTGTGCGCGGCCGCTATGCGCAGCAGCTTCGAGGAGGCGATTACCATCCTCGAGGAAGAGGGTATCGACACCGGCGACCTCGGCATCCAGATCGGTCTGGAGCATGGCCCGACGGCAATCACCCGGCTGGGCTACAAGGGTGAGCGGATCCGGTGCTGCATCAGTCGCGCCGTGCTGCGCTCTGAAGATGAGCAGCGCCGCTGCAAGGGCAACGAAACGGCGATCGGCCCGACCACATACAAGTATGCGCCTGAGGCGTTCCGAACGTTGTTCGGTGACAGTCGGATCCGGTCAGATTTTGACTATGACGAAGCGACCGACGCACTCGCTGGTAAAGCCACCAGCCAGAAGGCTACTTTGGCGTCGGCGCCGGCCGCCACGTTGCCGTCGACCCAGCCCGGCCGGCTCGGTCGCGCGCCAGCATCGGCCGCCGCGGCGTTCACGCTGCCCGCGCAGGCCGCAGGGCCCACGAATCCGAACAAGGTTCCGGCGGGATTCGCATGATGTGGTGGTTCATCACCGACTCGGCTCGCTTCCTGTCCGAGCAGGCCGCGATTGATCAGTTGGTCGCCGAAGGGATTGGCGTCGAGAATGCCTGTTGGGGTGTATCTGGGCCCAACCTTGCCTTGAAGGTGGATGTTGACCTGCGGATCGCCGACAAGGTTCGCACGGTCACCATGATTTACCCACTGATTTTCCCGAACGCGCCACCGGTCGTGCGCCCCATGGGGGAGGCCACAGATTGGGGCGCTCACCAATACGTCGTCAGTGGCGATCTCTGCCTTGAGTACCGCGCGGACAACTGGCACCCGGACCTGAGCGGCGCCGTCATGCTGCGCAGTGCGTTGAAGCTGATGGCCGCCGACCTGGGGATCACCCACACGTCCGGCTGGGCGTTACCGTCGGCGCACAACGTGACGCATGGTCAGCAAATCCGCGGGAACTGGTGTCGGATGAATATGACTGCTGCGAGCCAAACCAAGCTCGCGAGTGTGACCGGAACCCAGCCGATCAAACTTCATCGGTGCTGGGGCCCGCTGAGCATGATGGTCACGCTCACCAATGTTGCAGAACTGGACGGCACGCAGTGGGTAGATCCGACGGTGCCAACGGCGTTGGTTGAGGACGCCGCCCTGGACGGCCTAGCCATCACCATAGCTGCGGACGACGCACGCCTGAAGGCCATCGACAGTTTTCTCAAGGACGGTTCGAACAGTAGTATCTTCTGGAGCATGTTTGTCGCGGAACCCATCTCCGACAACAAGGATCGGTGCCTCATTCTGGTGACGCCGACGGGGGTGCGCGCTTTCTACGTTCGGTCTGACGACAGAAGGCCATTCGAGTTCGCACTGGTTCCTGCTGGGGAGGGACACCGTCTTCCGCCCCGCAACGCTAGCCTTGCCGACAAATCCTTCGCGATCTTGGGATGTGGCTCCCTCGGCTCCAAGGTCGCCACGACCTTGACACGCAGCGGCGCGCGCAAGTTCATCCTGATCGACGCAGACATCCTAAAGCTTGAGAACCTTGTTCGCCACGACCTCGACGCCACACAAGCAGGTGAATCGAAGGCGCATGCCGTCGGCGAGCGCCTGAAGCGCGTGGCAGCAGGCGTCGACGTAAAGGTGCACAACTTCCTTCTGGGCGGCCAGGAGCCCGGTAGCAAGGACGACGCGCTGGTACGGGAGATCGCCCGCGCGGATGTCATCGTCGACGCAACGGGTAACCACGATGTCTTCAACTACGCCGCGGCGGCAGCCAGGCTCAATCAGAAGACGATGTGCTGGGCACGCGTCTTTGCTGGCGGATACGGCGGCCTGATCGCCCGCGCACGCCCTGGGCTGGATCCAAATCCGTTCGACGCGCGTGCGATGATCGACCAGTGGTGCGCCCAGCCAGATTTCCCTGAGCCGCCGCAGCCAGAGAAGGACTATGCCTCGCAAACAGAGGACGGGCCGCCGATGGTTGCTGACGATGCGGACGTGTCGGCCATCGCCGCACATTTCGCTCGCTTGGTCATCGATGCCGCCATTGCAGGCGACAGCTCTGAATTCGAGTGCTCTGCCTACATGATCGGGCTACGTAAGGAGTGGATCTTCGAGAGACCCTTCGATACCTGGCCGGTCAATCTCGGCTCGGGCCCGTGGACGCACACCGCTGAAGTCGACCCAGACGTGCGTGCGGAAGGCAATAAAGCGCTGCTGGAAATTTTTAGCGCGGCAGTTGCGGGACTAGCTAATGATTGAAGTTCAATTGACGCCGGAATGCGCCGCCAAGCTATTACGCGAGCTTCGGCGCGCGGGCGCTGATGAGATCGGTGGAGTCCTCGCGACCGAGCGAGTTGCCGACCGTATCTTTCGCATCGTCGACTTGTCTGTCCAACGTAAGGGGGGCTCCTTCGCGGCATTCTCGCGAGACGCCAGCCTCCATAAGCGCTTCATGCGTCGATTCCACGACCTGACTGGGTACCGATACGAGAGATTCAACTATCTCGGTGAGTGGCACTCACATCCGAGTTTTCCGGCGCTGCCCAGTCCAAAGGACGTCCTTACGATGCAGTCGCTGCTCGAGGCGCCAGACCAAGTGGCCAACTTCCTCGTTCTACTGATCGTCAAACGATCGAGTATCGGCAAGCTTGAAGCATCTGCGCACGCCTTCGCACATGGCCTTGAGCCGATGCGCGTGCCGTTGACTATGCCTCGGCAAAACGATGCGATAACCGAGGTGACTGCCTCTCCTCGGTTATCGCTGCGCAAGAGACTTGCTATGCGCGCGGAAAGCGGCTGTTCGCGACCGTCACGGCGTTAGGCTTCCCCAAATCCACGACTCCGCTAAGTAAAAGAGACAAAATGGTTCTGATCCATCGCTTCAAAGAACGCACCACGCTCGTGCAGGCAATGCTTGCGCAGACCATAATTCAGGGAGACCGCGACGTTGCCTCAGCGCTCGCTGACGCTGGACAATTGACAGAGTACTCTGCTGGAGAAGTGCTCATTAAGGAGGGCGAGGCTGATCGAGAAATGTACTTCCTGTTGATGGGAAAGGTCGGAGTCTCTGTAAAGGGCAAGTACCTGTACCCGCGTGAGCGTAACCTCACGGTCGGAGAAATGTCGGCGGTCAACCCGTCCATCGTGCGAAGCGCAACGGTGACAGCACTGGAGCCGACCGTAACGCTGAAGGTTTCGCCGGACACGCTCGATAAAATCGCGAACGTGCACCCTACGTTGTATAAACTCATTGCCGCTGAACTAGCAAATCGCATTCTTCAGCGGAACACGCTTATCCGCTCGCCTAACGACAGGCCGCGAGTATTTTTTATCAGCTCCAAGGAGAGCCTGGAAGTCGCCAAGGCGCTTCGACATGGACTCAGATACACCGACGCCGATTCGATTCTCTGGTCCGACGACGAAATCTTTCCCGCTGGAGCGTATCCCCTTGAGGCGCTGGAGGCAGAGGTGGATCGGGCCGACTTTGGTGTAGCCATTGCCCATCCGGATGACATAGTTCGGTCAAGGAAGCACCAGACTGCAGCCCCTCGAGATAACGTCATCTTCGAGCTCGGTTTCTTCATGTCGCGGCTAGGTCGCAAACGCACGTTCTTGCTGGTTCCCACGATGAGCGAGGAATTGAAGATGCCATCGGACTTCAAAGGCATTACACCGATCATGTACCCGCCGCTCAGCGGAAAAGCTGACGAAGTACCCACTCAGGTGCTGACTTCGCCCATCTACGAGCTTGAGAGGAAGATCCGTCAGGGGGGCTGCCGTGAGCTGCAATAACGTAGCCTTGCACAGATTGGGGAAGCGGCGTGTTGAGCCTTTGTTGAGTAAGTGAGCACTTGCGAAACAAAGGCTGCCGCGAGCGCAAATGTTCTGGTGGTATTCGCGCGGACTATGCATGACATGCATGGTATCGTGCGTTGGCACCATGCGAATCCGCCCACGACTCCCTGATCACTCAATTGGGGAAATGGCAGCCGTCCAGTCGATCCAGCAACGATCCGCGACGGTGTAAGCGCAGTTGAAGAGTCCTGACACGAAATGGAGATTCCACAGCTTCCGTACTTCCCGGCGTTCTCGATGATTGTTGACGTGAATAGCTTTACTGCATTGGTCGCGCGAAACGAACTTGGTGTCGGCGTCGCACAGTTCGTGAGAGATATCTTAGCGGGGCCGATTGCCGTGGTGGAGAGAGAGGGTGGCAGCGTGATCGGGATCAATGGCGATGCAATCTTCGCAATTCTGCCTGACGCTGAAAGTACCTTTATGGCTTGCGTAGGCATCGCGAAAGATCTCAACGAGATGTGCAGTTACCTAGCGGACACCGACTACATCACGAGTATTCCGGCGCCTCCATCGCTAAAGATCGGTGTCGAATATGGGATTCTGGATAACTCCACTATTTCGACAAAAGCGCTGGGCACGATTCCGTTCTGCATCGGGCCAGCCACGAACTACGCGGCGCGAATTATCGCCGCTGGAGCAGGCAACCGGTGCCACATCGGACCGGCCGCTTACGACGCCGGCATGGATGTGTGGCTATCGGGCAAAACAATTCTTGAAGTCGCTGGCAAGCGGGGCGAACCAGCCTATTCATACTATGAGCTAGACCTCGGCGACACATGGATCGAAGGTCAACGTGACGACGGCGAATATTTCTGGTAACCGGTTCGTCCCGACTGTCATCGGGGGGCGCAGACGAAATTGGTGAGACTGAAGCCCGTTTCATGAGGACAGCAATATTGTGTTGTTGAGACTGCGCGGACGGCGCGAGCCGTCAACCATGACTTGCTGCAAGGGCTACACGGCCCATTTCCACGTCGATGTATATGTCCAGATACCCATATCGTCCCAATACTCTGGAGCCCACATGTCAACGCCATTCGTGTACTTCGACTGGTCAGCCAACATGTTGTAGACGTCGGCGGTGATCCGAGTTGGTTTGCCGGCGAGATTTGTGAGCTTGGCGGCGTAGTTCGCGGCCCGCCCAATCCAAACGAGGTCGTTGTCTCCGCGTACGCCGATTCGCGCAGTTCTCAGTTGACTTGTGTCGATGCCCACGACGTGTCTGAGGACAAAATCCGTCTCCCACTTTTTCGCAATTGCCGGCTGGATGATGTCTAGGACGGCCGAGTTAATTTTCAGTGCACATCGGGCTGCGGACGTATTCTTCGAGTCCCCAGTGAAGACTGCCATCACTCGGTCCCCGTCATAGGCAGTAATGACGCCCCCTTCATTCTTGATGATGTCCGAAGCGCATTTCAGAAAGGTCTTGTAGATCTGTGCGCTGAACTGCCATTTCTTCGTGTTCACCATGTCGGTCGACCCGTCCAAGTCCGCGTAAAGGACCGTCGCGGCCTTAAGGTCTTTCGCGTGGTTGGAGTTGAGGCGCAAGTCCTCGGGATTTGGGACACCAGCTGTCTCTTGAACTTCCCACTCACCAGTGAACGTTTCACCAACCCATTTTTTTAAATCGTCGGCTAAAGCCATTGATATTCCCTAGTTGTTGCTCAGCCGAAGTCGGATGCTACGTTGGCAGTGGCACGATCCAGCTTCGGCTTCGAGAACGATTTACGGGTTATTCAAGAGATCGTCCCAAGGCTCATGATATGCTTGCGGAGCGCAGTCGCGGCTGGGCCAAACTTCGCTTCTGTATCGTTCTTTTCGTCGTAGACGTAAGGGATCGTCGTCACGCCGGCCATGTCGCTCGGAAGCTTGACTCCCTCGCCGCGCGGCTCCATCAGGATCGCGCGTTTGCGGCCGAGGCGTCCCATGAATAGGCCGAGCTCGAACACTACGTTATCGCGTGGGGCAGGCCATTCAGTGCCGCGGGCATTGGTGACGTCATCGCCATGTGCGATCGCCACCGCAAAATCGCACTGATCCAGCTCACGTTCGATATCGTCGAGCGTATAGTTTGCGACCTTGAATACACCCTGGTTCCACGGCACGGTTAGGAACTTGTCGTATGCGAACATGGATTGGAGCAAGTGAGCGACACCAACCGCCTCAGCGCTCGAAATCACGAAAACGCGGATTTTGTCGCGCTTCGCGTTCACGAACTGGTTGCGCTCGATCAAGCGTTTCGAGAGTTCTTTTGCCATCCGGCGCCAGATGTCCGGATAGCGGCTGCCAAGTTCGCTCAATTGCTGTTCTGTGATTTTCGCGACAAGGGAATCCTCAGCCGCGCTAACCGTCGCAGACCGCTTCTGGATCGGCTCAACGGCCGCCATCTCCCCGACCGAATCGCCGGAGAACCGCCGGCGGATCGGCGTAGCGTTGACGACAATGTCGAAGGCGCCGGTGATGATGAAATACAAGTCATTGTCGGTGGCATCCTGCTGAATGATGGCGTCTCCAGCCTTGACGGGAATCAGTTCAGCCATGTCTGCCAGCTCCGCGGCCAAGTCTTTGTCGCCGCCGACCAGCTTTTGGCCCGTGAACGCTTCAACTCGCAGGCGCTTGCCCGCTTCTCCCGAAAATCTTTCAATCATTCTTGTGCTCTCCTCGCCACCTTTTGGAAATAAACCGATTTTGGAAACAAACCACAACAATGATTCTAATGGACAATCGACGGATATTGCTTGCCCGTTGGGGGGCTACGTTCGTAGGTAGCCCGATCTGATCGAAATGGCTGTTTCTGGTTTGACTTGCGGCCACTGGAAGCCGATTGGAATCCCTGCCTGCTGGGGGCGAACAGAGACATTGAGGCGGTGCGGACCGGCTACCTTTCGCGCTGCGAAGCCTGATTTATCTGGCCAGTCCGTCGCTCGCAGGTAAATAGTGGTCGTCGCGATCGATGCATGACGCAGGTTATCGCGTACCGTCGTCAGTTCGGCTCCGCGCCCGAGAGCGCGTGTTTCGTGGGTGTAGCGGGTTCGATGTGAACTCGCGCGTCGCAACTTTTCGGCGATCCCTGGATGGTCCGCGCCGATTACATGGACAGCCTGGCGTAAAAAGGCGCCGCATCACGTGCCGCAGGTGGGTAATGTTTCACACCATTCCTCAGTACGCCGGGTTAGCTCGCCGCGGACTTTATTAGATACTCGGCTTCTTCTTGTACGACCGGCCATCCCTCGCGCAGCATCCGCACGACTTCATCGACCATGTCATAGCTCAGTCCGCAGCTCTCGATGTCCGTGACGCCCATGAGCGCGAGGTCTGAGGCCAATGCCTCTCCAAAGGAAATTTTGAGGACCAGGGAATCTGCCATAGCGCCGGCATCATCCGTCTCGCCGCTCAGGATTTCTTCGGCCAACAGGCCAGCCATGCCGACGAGCATCTTCCAGTTTGCAGGTAGCTCGGGAGCGGCAAACCCGTGGTTCAACGCAATCGTGCGCATCACCTCAGGGCAGGTGCGGGGACGGAACTGGCCGAGCCACGCACTCTCCTCTGGATTGGCACTCTCGTTTTTCCACACGACCGCGTCGCCAGCGCCGCCGAAGCGCTCGTACAGCATCTTGTGGCCCGCTTCATGGTAGGCGGTGTTTCGGAGCTCTCTGGCAGCTATCTGCTCTTCCGTGAAATCGATCATGGTCGTTGAATGTGGTCGGTGCCGTTAGACCAGGGTATAGCGCAGTGAAAGGGCGACGGAGCCGAAAGTGCAGGGAAGCTAGAAAAGCCCGCCGCCGCATCGGACGCCTAGTCACAACGATTGAAAGGGATTTGTTTGTATTTGCGCGCAGATGGGCAGATAAATAACATTATCTGTCCATATCTGTTTTTGCTCTAAACTGGCGAGTATGAAAACGCATGAGACCGACCCCATCGCCTTCCCCGGCGACGCCGAACTGGCTGCGCTGCGCGCCTGGTACGCCGGGCTCGATGCCCGCGCGGCCGTGGCACGCTATCTGGGCGAGCGCAAGTCGCCCAGGGTCTCCGCGCGCGGGGTGCTCGGCCGCATCCGGCGTGCGTTGGTCGCGTTCGCGATGAGCCGGCACCGTGCCGATCTGGCGGAAACCTTCGGTGAGCGGTCGGCTGGGTCGGATGCCGCGGTCGCGCGTGCCATTGCAGCGTTGCGCAGCCTGCCGGCTCCGGTACCGCACATTGCCGACGAGATCGATCAGTGGTTGCCGGCGCGCGTGGTGGCTGCCTTGCGTGCGCATGGCATCCGCACGCTGGCTGATCTGACCGTGCGGATTCCGCGCCGGCGCCGTTGGTGGAGCGCGATCGACGGGCTTGGCGTTGCCGGCGCGCGCCGCGTGGAGGCGTTTTTTGCCGCCCATCCGGCGCTGGCCGAACGGGCACGGGCGTTGATCGTTGCGGCACCGGCCGGGGACGTCGTGCCGTGGGAGCAGTTGCGCGTGCCGCACGAAGTCGACGGCTCGCATGGACAGTTCCGCGCACCGCGGGCCGCCTGCCTGCTGAATGCATCCAACGACTACGAGGCGATCCAATCCTGGCTGTCGCTGCACGAATCGGCCACCACGCAGCGCGCCTACCGCAAGGAAGCGGAGCGCCTGATCCTGTGGGTGATTGTCGAGCGCGGCCGTGCGCTGTCGTCGCTGAACACCGACGACGCAATCGCCTACCGGGGCTTTTTGCGGAAGCCGACGCCACGCGAGCGCTGGGTCGGCCCGTCGCGGCCGCGGCACAGTGTCGAATGGCGACCGTTCATCGGCGCGCTGTCACCCCGATCCGCGGCGTACGCACTGAATGTCCTGTCGGCGCTATTTCGCTGGCTGGTCGAGCAGCGCTACGTGCTGGCGAATCCGTTCGCCGGCGTCAAGGTCAAGAGCCACGCGCCGCGCGCCGGATTGGACGTGTCGCGCGGTTTCTCCGAGGGCGAGTGGCTGCTGATCCGCACACTTGCCGACGGCCTCGAATGGTCCTACGGCTGGAGCGTGCCGGCCGCCCAGCGCCTGCGGTTTCTGCTGGACTTTGGCTATGCGACGGGCCTGCGCGCCGGTGAACTGGTCGGCGCGACGCTCGCCGATATCCGTCTGGATGAGCACGGCGATCACTGGCTGCACGTGCTCGGCAAGGGTGGCAAGCGCGGTAAGGTGGCGCTGCCGCCGCTTGCCCGAACAGCACTCGACCAGTATCTCGTGCAGCGTGGCCTGCCGGTCACGCCCGCGCGCTGGAACCCGGCAACGCCGCTTGTCGCAAGCCTCGAGGAGGACGGCGCACGCATCGAAAGCACGCGGCTTTGGCGCGTGATGAGACGGTTCTTCGTGCTGGCGGCCAATGTGCTCGAGGGCGAACGACCCGCGACGGCGGAGAAACTGCGTCGTGCGAGCCCGCACTGGATGCGGCACACGCATGCGTCGCATGCGCTGGCGCGGGGCGCCGAGCTGATCATGGTACGCGACAATCTGCGCCATGCGTCGATCTCGACAACGTCGACCTATCTGCACAGCGACGAAGTGCAGCGAGCGCGGCAGTTCGACCAGGCGTTTGCCGCACGGGACTTCAAGCGGTAGGCCGTTTATACTGACCTCCGCATAAGCACGCGAATTTTCATAACTTCGCGACTTATGATAGGAATTTACGCTTACCCTGTTCGTCCCCCCTTGGACAGCGTCTTAGCTCGATGCTATTTGGCCGTCTCAGTAGCTTGCGGGGCAGCTTAGCCTTCCCGTTACCTCGTCTCGACCTTATGCTCCACATATACCGGGGCCGTCACAACTTCCACGCCCAACACATTGTGGATGACAAGGCTGCCTCGAAGGAGCTCAAGCGTGGGCGTCAACACCTCAACCTCGCGCCTCGAGGGCAGTGGCGAGTCATCACGTGGCTGCCCGACGGTAATGATGGTCGGGGCAAGCCATTTGTCGTCGTCCGAGCACACCGACAGGCTCGCACGCGTCGCCAGCTCATTATCTGGTCGGGCGTGTTCCACCATAGCAGCCTTATGGAACAGGATGACGTTATGACCTGTGGCGTCCTTGGCGCTGCTCATGGACTGGACTGACCGGAAATAGATGCCGTCCAGATCAAGTCGTGGATGTGTCGACAAGAAATCGGCCACCGCTTGCGTAGTGAGGTAGGTGTGTAAAGACGTTCTGGAAATGGTGTTCGCTTGCATCGCCCTGTCCGCCAGCCGTCCGCGCCGCCGCTCTGGCCAGACACGAATGCACGGCGCGGGGGCGCGAAGCCGATATTTTGCAGGAAGTGGGGGACGAGACCTGCGCGCGGAGGTCGGAAAAGACGAGGGCTGCCTCAGCGGGCGGCCCTTCATTCAGTCGCGGTCTACATAGCCGTCAACATAGTCCGAGTGGTGATCGCAGCAGAGGAAGCCGGAATCCGTTTCGTACTCCGCCGGGTTGTCGCAAAACTCACAGCACTGGTTGCGAATTCTCTTCTCGGCCTGACAGGCGGGGCACATCGGACGGTCGGGATTGAATTCGTCGTCGACGTCGTCGTAGTCCGACTCGCCAGTTTCGCAACCGCATTCGGGGCAAATGGCGTCCTCTGGCTCGAGCTGGTCGTATTGAAAATCAGCCATGATTGGCCCCTCCCTTGATCCGTTCAAAGAACGCGCGCGCGAGGTCATCCTGCGAAGGAAACCATTCCGGGAAGTGCTTGCGAGCGAGTGCCTGGAAGTTGCTGTCGAGAACGGTCTTCACGATCGCCGGGAGGCCGAACGCGATACCAGCGGTCGTCTCGATGACCTGCGTGCCGAGCGAGCGCTGGATCAGGTCGACTGTTCGCGCAGCGTCACGGTCTTTGCCGTCCATCGCGACCAAGGCGCACAGCAGGGCGCCGATATACTCGCGCTGGGCGAGGAGGAGCCGGGCGAGAGCATTGAGCGCTTGCGGATGCTTGTTGCGGTGCGCCTTGAGGATCAACTCGACGCTCTGCGTGGTGAGCCCGCGCTGAGAAAAGCAAAGCAGCAAGCCGGCAAGATACTGGGAATGCACGTGCCCGCGGCCGGCAAGGTCGACGAGCTCGTCGATCACGGGCTCGTCTGCGGCAATCTCATAACCGAAGGCGAACTCGCGTTCGTAGGGCTGCCGCCAGCTTTGCATCTCAGGGACGTACAAGATCTTCTCGAAGGCCGCGCGGAACCGGCGAACGACCACCTCGCGCAGATCCCGCACGAGATCCGAATAGCTCTTGTTGTAGTGCTCGACCGCGTAGAGGTGGTACTTCCGGTTGGGGCCGTCTTCGAGCTCTTTGAAGTGCTCGAGTGCTTTCGCTTGCAGGACCTTCACCGTTTCGGTGCCGGAAACCAGCAGGTCCTCGTCCTCAATGAGAAGCGCATGCTTGTCAGTCACCGAACTGGCTTGATTCAGCACGTTTTCACGCGACAATGCGCAGACTTCATGGGGCGAAATGGGCAGCAGCAGCGGGCGTGGACGCTTGCCGGGCCGCTTCTTTAATGCGGAAGCGCGAGAGGAGCCCGAGAGCAGAGGCGCGGGGACTTCGTCTTCGGTGAAGGCCTGCTCGGCGGTGACGAACACCCTTGGTACTTGATACGTGACACCAAACAGGGTGATGGCGTAAGTGTTTTGGTCGGACATTTGCAAATTCCTTGCAATCGTTGCCCAGGTTCCAAGTGCTCGGCCACAACACACTCATACCCTGGAGATTGAGGAAATGAGCAAAATGCAACCAACTCAACGGACAGCGCCGTCTTGATACCTACACCTACGCCGTATTTCACTCGGTCCAATCGTGTGGCCGACAATCTGCGAGCGAGGAGCCGGCGGAGCCCCAAAGCGGAATGTAACGAATTTTGCGGTGCCGGTCAAACCCGAGGTAACGAGCGTCGTCGGCGTGCCACTCGCCCTGCGCGACGATCGAAATATGAGTGGCCGCATCGCGGCCGGCGGCGCTAGACGCCCACCACGCTGAACGCGTTCGGGTCGAGCAGGAAAGGTACTTTCGACACGATCCGGACGTCGACTATGTCTTCGTGAAGCGGGTTCAGCAAGACGTTGAAATCGAGTCGGCCAACGCGCCCGAGAGAGTATGACTGGTGCCGTCACGATAGTCGGTGCCCCGCGCCCCCGAGCGAAAAAACTTTCATTTCTGCATTTCATCCGGGCGCGAGAGAATGTCTGCTAGGCATGGGGCTCGAGACCGACAGAAGCAGTTTCGATCGGAGTGCGAACTGCTACAACTGTGATGCGCAGTCTGGCTCTGAGCCCTTACTTTGTGGAGGGCGCCATTTGGCGACGTCGTCGTGTATCGACGAGCACACTAGCGCGATGACGCCCCGCACGTCGGCCCGACTCGACTGATCGGGATTGCGGCCTCCGCCTACATTGTGGTTGCCAGTTCTCGCATTGACTGAGATCTGGTCTGTTTGCACCTACTAACGGAAATTTATGGATACGCTCAATTTGCCCCGGACTGCAGAATCCGAGCCCGATCTCCTTGAAGTACTTTGGTCGTTGTCGGAATGGATACGCGTCCAAATTTACTCCCCGGCACTTGCGAGGCCGGATATGGAAAATATTCGGAACGATGTAATCGCCGCCTCCGCTGATTTGCAGGTGATCCAAGGTAAGATTAGCGCAGTACTTGTTTGTCGTTGAACGGATTTCTCTGCCGCCGGAGCGGCCATGATTCGGGATGCCGTACAAGCAGGGCTGACCGTTTGCAAATCAGCCCAATATGATCCGCCGGATCACCTCAGGGCAGGGTGGTCGGCATGCGGTATCCTGGGCGTGGGCGGGATGAGTCGGCCTCGGGTAAAGGGCGCGCGGCGAGGCGGTCGATCTAAGCAACGTGCTAGTCCGCTCCGACGGTGAGCTTTTTCGGGAGGCGAAGGCCATTGTCGACGCGCTCGAGGTGCCGCGGCATACCCATGCGCCGGCGCGCGCGGTGGGCAACTCCGACAGGCAGTGCGCGGTATATGAGGTACGCATCGTGACGCATCTGGCGCTGAACGGCTGCACTATGTGCCATCCGCCATGCCTCCATCGCTCTGTACCAGCGGCTCAATTCGCCCGTTTGCGCCACTTGAAATGGATAACTCTATGTGACAGCTTCCGTGCAACATTCGGACGCTGGAGGCGACCGTGCGGCAACGCGGCATTTCCGCCCACGCGCGCGAAAACCAGCTTACGCATCGCGATACCGATCCTGAGCTTACGTCTCGAATCGCGCCGGTCGCTCCTTTGTTGGGTACGATCACCCATGAATTGCGGGGCCAATAGAAGCCGTACTGACCTCGCGCAAGATGGCGTCGATACTAATCCCCGTGATCCGCTCGTTCTCAGTCGCCCTTGAGCCCACTAGTCCAGGTCCCATGAACCATGGTGCCATTGGAGTAAGTGCAACGATAGCTCACCGGCAACAATTGGGCGAAGATGCCTCGCATGACCAACGACGCTCCGACATCGACGATGATGTCGGGTCCAGTTCCCGATAGGGCGGACACATCGACCGCGATTTTCGCTTTTCCGCGGCAAGGTATGCCCCGTGCGCTCATCAAATCACTGCTCAGACTTACCTACGCTCGCACCAACGTATCATGGTCGCCTATTTGCATGGTGGCGAACGACGAGGTTCGAACGACGACCCAGCGGGCGCAGCTGGGTTGGCTCACCGCTTACTGTCCCCGGCATGTGGCGCGGACGTCGCGCCCTGGTCCGTCGATTGGCAGGCGGCGCGCTGCCCGGGAGTTCGGCTCTCGGCTTATGGCTTTGTTTACGGGCATGGCACACGCACTGCTTAAGCGGTTTTATTGCTTAGTTTGGTTGGTGGTTTGATATTTACCCAAGGCCTTGCCAAGCAGATCCGCTGCCTCCTTCGCTGTCGCGTCAACAATGCTCTTCCGGGTAGCATCGTCGGCCAACTGCGTGTAGACCGCACGTGCGAAATCACCCCCCTTCTCGGTCTCAGTGACGATCGCCGTAATCGTGATCGGCATTGGGTCGATCAACCCGCTTGCCTGCGGCGTCTGGACGGCTGTCTGCTTCGCCACGCGAGATACGTTGCCCACACTATCAGGCGTTACCGCCTTGTTTTGAGCGACTATGGTGTCGCCGCCTTTCTTTGCGCCGGTAACCGCCGTCGCACCGCTCGTTAACTGACGTAGCGTAGGAACTGGGACATAAGCCGCGCTGAGGTAGTCCAGGTTGTAGAGCCGTCCTGGTTTGAGCGTTCCGAGATCGAAGGTTTGATCACTGATGGATGTGCCATCTGCACCGGTCAACGCGAGTCGAACAACGACCTGCTTGCCGTCATCGCTATTGCGTTTGGCCCCCGACTTCAGATACAGGAGTTCATATGGGCGAACCTTCATGTAGAGTGCGGATTTGGTCGGTAATGTGCTGTCGGCAGACAGCGCGGTGGCAAATTCCACACCGAAGGCCATATAGAAGCTGGGCAGGCTCGTCAGATGCCATTCGCCGAAACGCCCGTAGGCCGCATTAGTACTCCGCCAGATGTCCGGCAGGTTATCAGAGAATTCCTTGACGGACGCGTCATACGTGGCCCGGTCAAAAGCCGGTGACGTCAAGTCGCCTCGTACCAATTCAATGCACTCGAATGAGGGTGTCTTGTCGTCCCCGAAAAACAGTTTGCTTCTTGTCGCGGTGGTCGACGCGGTATATTCCGCCTGCCTGTTGCCGAGCCACGTCGTGACTTGGTCGTAGCCGTACCCAACAGCGGCCGCCGCCGCTTTTTGTCCGACAGTCGTCAGGATGGGCGCAAGAAATGCAAGCAACAATGCGGGCGACTCCTGGCGCGAATGTACGATGGACGTCATGCCGCATCGATTACGGCCCAGCACCAACGTCATTGGTTCTGTCGACTTCGGCATCAACTCGGCAGCAGGTGCATCCGTTGCCTTATTCGTTGAGTCTGCAGCACGCACTGTCACCGAGGCCGACAGGCAAAGTACGACCGAGAAATTCAGTGCAGAAATGCCAGCTTTCTTGATTTTCATTTGGTAGCCCTCGGAAGAATGATCGCGGCATTGAGGAACTGACTGGCCGCTCCACAGGCATTGGAGTCTGGCGTGCCAACATGCACCCCAATGAGCTTAAGCGGCCCGTCCGCGACTGAAGCGCGCTGAAAGACCCCGGCCCCGCTCGTTCCATTGAAAGTGACACACGCGTGCTGCACGCAACCGCTATCGCTGGCGGAGACTACGCTGCACGTGTCTTGTATATCGGACACTAGTTCGCCCCGCCAGGCTGGGCTGGGCCTGCCTTGGGCTTTGTCCATTCTCGCTTGCTCTGCAAGTAGGGGCTCGTACACTGAAGCGATAATCAGCGTCGTATGCACGCTGATTCTTTCGTTCGAAACCGGCACCGGGAGATCCGCATCAGCGACCGCCAGCTTGCGTGTCAAATGGATGACGACCGCGTCCTCCTGAAACGGTTCCTTGCCATTGATCGTCTCAAGCAGCATCTCTAGCGTTGCAGCATCCAGCGGTACCGCCGTCGCCGGATCGGCAGCAACCGCGAACGTCAAATGGGATACGGGCAAACGCTGGCGAGGAACGTCTGAACTTGCGCTGGGGCTATACATTACATGTCGGGCGGTGACGACGTGATCGGCATCCACAACCGTTCCCATGCCAATGATCTGATCGCCATAACGGAACACACCGACGATTTTCTTGAGGTGAACCGGAACATCGGTCGACAGGCACGCTTGCATAAAGGCCTTCAACATTGCCTCAGGGACATTCTCGGCACCCATGGCGATTCGATCGAGCAGGCCATCATCGAAGCCTATGGATGAATCACGATGCTTGGCCATGAACGCTTGGCAGAGGGGGGCTTGTACTGGCGGTTCCTGATTGGCGAGCCAATCCTGATGGGTGTCGAGACAGCGCTGGTCTATTTTTCCGCGTAGGCAACGACGAATCGCCATACTGTCTGGGTCGCGGATGATCTCTGCCCCTCGGACAATTGCATCTCGGTCCGGAATCTGGCAGCCGGGGCACCCGGCCCTCGGGACGCTCAGGCGGAAATCCAATTGCTCCCGTCCCATCCGTTCCTGCGCGCAGGCGTTCGTTGCGATAGCCTGAAAAGCGAGTACGCAGGCCAGAAGCCACAACCATTCACGAAACAATGCACTAAGAAGTGTTCTTTTCATTTGAACGATTGCCAAAAGGTAGGGGGGCTAATCGACCGGGCGCGTGACTTCGGAAATCTATACTCACCGTAGTCTAGTTAATATGCGTGATGCGCGAATCACTGCAATGATAGTTCTGGCACAAAAAATAGCTAGCTCAGAATTATTGGTTAAAATCACAAATGGATTTCCCGCGTTCCAAGACTGCATATCTAGCGACCGCTTCTGGCGACCTTCCCGCGAGCAAAAGCACGTCAATGTTCATCTTTTGCGGTCAATCACCGATCGAAATCCCTAAGCAATCTATGCGCAACCATAATTGCATCGTCAAGCGCAGTTCTTCGATCATCACGATCGGAATCTGCTTGATGTGGCTGTTTTTTGTCTGACGCTTGATCGATGCGCTGAAAGTCAACAATCCCACGAAACTTCCCTGTCCCGGTTTCCATGACATCAACACGAGCGACGTGTGAATTGCTTTTCAGCGTCAAATTCTCATCCACCGTATCCCCCCATTTTTCATGGCATCAAATTTCAAGTACTTATTAAATAAGACGCATAACTGTTTCGGTGGCGAGGAAAGTGCGCCCCATTTTCGCCATTGTGGGGCGTATCGACGAAGCGGACGTTGCTAGACGCTTCAACACGCCACGCAAACTCTCGACGATTTCATTGGATACCACGGTGTATTCACGAGAACCGCTGACACCAAAACCAACCAGTGTGGAAGGCTTGGTTGTTCTCCTTACGGGAGACGAGCTCCAGTCTGCATTCTCTGGCATCCTGCCAAAGCTTAGCGGGAAAACGGATAGCGAACGAAGTTCGCCGCTAATCAATGCTATCGGCGAATTCGTTTAAGTGAATGCTCGTTAGCATGCCTACAAACGGCATCGACACGGAACATTCTTGCGTTGCTGAGCATGTCGATCCCGCAAATGTAACCCATTGCAAAGTGCTTGGTCGTCATCTCGCGCTCTCACATTCACTTCTCCGGAAGAGTAACATCGAAGGCGGACGATTTTGTCTCAAAAGCTAGGCGGCTAACGCCATCATTGCACAGGCACGCCACGCCATTCCTCGACCGGACACGCAAGGGCGGAATGTTGACAATCTGCTCGCTTGATCCTTACCTGTCTGGACGGCAGTGCCTGAAGGCCGGACAGGACGTGGAATGCGCGGGCGAGTGTTCGGGTGGATTTCGATGGATGTCACGTTCCGCACCTAAGAGCCGTCACTCGGCATTGCCGCACTGCCGGCTTCGGAATATTCTTGGGGCGCTATGCCCGTGGCTGTTCCCGTAGCAACAACGTATCCAAAACACATGGCGTCTTCTCACGCATCCCTGGATCCAGACTGGGCTTCGATTGTCCCGTTCAATGGCTCGAAGCAGGACGCCTTCGAAGAACTGTGCACCCAGCTCGCCCGCGCATCCTGCCCGTCAGAATCTCAGTTCATCCGCAAGGGACGACCTGACTCCGGCGTCGAAGCGCATGTCGTGCATCCGGACGGCACGGAGTGGGCATGGCAATCGAAGTACTTCCATGCCATGAACAGCTCCCAATGGGTACAACTGGACAAGTCCGTCAAGACTGCGCTGGCCGGCCACCCGAATCTGACACGCTTCATCGTCTGTGTGCCGCTGGATCTTGCCGATGGGCGAACCGGGCGCTCGAAGTCCGCGCGACAACGCTGGAATGAGCGCGTCGCCACGTGGTCTGGATGGGCTTTGCGGGCTGGCATGAAGGTCGAGTTCATTTGGCAGGGCAGCCATGAGTTACTGACGGAGCTCGCCACGCCGCAGCACGACGGTCTCCTCCATTTCTTTTTTGGCACAAGGTATCTCGATGATGCCTGGTTCGACGCTCGACTGTCGGAAGCTCACAAAGCAGCAGGACCGCGGTACACACCGGAGCTGAACGTCAAGCTGGCTGTTAATGACCACTTCGACGCATTGGGTCGCACTCGCGAGTTTTTTGACGGTGTCCGAGCCAAGGCGCGACGCATCCGGAATCCGATGCGAAGCGAAGCCTTCAACATCTTCAGAGTTCCAGATACGATCTTGGAGAGCAAGCTCGCTGCGGCTGAGTCCGCATGCAATTGCACGCTCGATCAATTCAAAGCCTTGTCGGAGGACCCGGTGCGCCTGGATCCGCTGGGCGGCCTTGGAGATTCGCTGCGCGAAGCAATACGATGCACCGGCGATCTGCTCTCGGAGTATCGACGTCAGACTGAAGCCGAGAAGGCGCTGGGGAATACCGGCGCCGCAGCGGTGATGCGTCAGGAAGACGAGTACCACTTACACACGCTTCGCGAGCTGAACGCGGAGCTACGTGCCGCGCTTTCGCACATCGAAAGATTCCGACTTATCGCCTCCAGCGACCTCGTCATCCTTACCGGCGATGCGGGCAGCGGGAAGACGCACCTGCTATGCGACCTCGCCAAACAAAGGCTTGACAAAGGCCGACCAACGGTCGTTCTCATGGGCCAGCGGTTCCTGGAGGCCAGCGACCCTTGGGTCCAAGCTTTGCAGCAGTTGGATCTTGCTGACTGGAACGCCAGGAACTTCGTCAAAGCACTCGAAGTTGTCGCGCAGCGTGCCAATAGCAAGGTCCTCTTTGTTATTGATGCGATCAATGAAGGCGCAGGACGGCAACTCTGGCCGGTCCACCTGTCGGCCTTCCTCGATCGACTCAAAGCGTCCTCATGGATCAGCACGATTATCTCGGTGCGCAGTTCCTACGCCGAGGACCTCCTGCCGGAGAGTGCAACCCAAGGCGCTGTCTGGCTTGAACATCATGGATTCGAGAGCGTTGAGTTCGACGCCACCCGTGCTTTTTTTGAGTACTTTGGTATCGACTTGCCTTCGACGCCATTGCTGGCACCTGAGTTCAGCAATCCGTTGTTTCTCAAAACCATGTGCCTGGGTCTGCAGGCGTCGGGACAGAGCCGGCTGCCGCGAGGCTTTCACGGCGTGGTCACCACGTTCAACCAGTACGTCGCAGGGGTTAACAAGAAGGCCGCGCGAGATCTTGACTACAACGCCCGCAACGATCTCGTCACTGACGCGCTAAAGGATCTCGCCGGCCGCATGGTGGCGAGTCACCAGCCATGGCTGAGCTATACCAGCGCCGAGAGTATCGTCAACGCGCGCCTGCCAGGTCGCGATTATTCCCGCTCACTGATGGCCAAGCTCTTAGGAGAGGGGCTATTGATCGAAGAGAGGGTGTGGTCAAACGTCGAGGATCGGTTCGTTTCTGTCGTTCAGATCGCCTACGAGCGATTGTCAGACTATCTTTGCGTGGAGAGTCTCCTCGACCTCCATCTGAACGCTGCCGACCCGTTGATGGCGTTCAAGCCCGGGGGGCCGCTCGACTTCAATGCGCTCTGCACGACATGGTTACGCCCTGGCTACCATGAAGCGCTCCACATCCTCGTAGCGGAGCGCACCGGCCGGGAACTGATCGCCCTGATACCGGCGCTCGCGGATGAGTATTTCACGCCAAAGGTCTTCCTGAACAGCATCGTCTGGCGAGACCCCGTGTCCGTCACGCCACAGGCTGCGACCTATCTTCGCAATCTTAAAACATCGAATACCGAAAAGGTCATCGACACCCTCGTGACGTTGGCGACCATCCCTGGGCACCCGTTGAATGCCAATTTCACGGACAGCCTGCTTCGTGAGAGCGGCATGGCTGAACGAGACGCCTGGTGGTCCATCGGGCTGCACGGCCTGTGGCAACGACAGAGCGCAGTCGACCGCCTCATGCAGTGGACGAACCAAGTGTGGCCGCATATTGAGATCACAGACGAGTCCGCCATGCTCTCGGGGTACATCATCGCCTGGCTACTGACTTCGTCGAACCGCTTCCTCCGGGATCACGCCACCAAAGCGCTGGTCCGAGTTCTCACATGGCGACCGCGCGTCATCGAACAACTTATCGAACATTTCTACGATTTGGATGATGCCTACGTCGCGGAACGCTCGCTGGCGGCCGCATATGGTGCAACGATGAGGACCACCGACACGGAGGGCGTCGCCGCCGTCGCGGATCGGACGTATGCCAAGGTATTTGCCACCGGCCGGCCTCGGGCGCACCTACTATTGCGCGAGTATGCCCAAGGCATCATCAAGCGAGCCGAGTACCTCCGAAAGGAGCCTAGATCTGCCTCGTGGCCCAAGATCGACCCGCCTTACTCGAGCGATTGGCCAACGATCCCGACCGAGAGCGAGATCGACGCTATTGTTCCGGAATGGACCGCCGATACTTCGGAGGACTTCTCTTGGGGGCACCATCGCATCCGCAGCTCGGTCATGTACGATGACTTCGGACGCTACGTGATTGGCACCAACTCGTCGTCGACCAATTGGCTGTCGCTCAGACTGGACGAACCTCAGTGGATCTCGCTTGATCTTCAGGTTCAACGCGCGGTGTCCACGCTTAGCGAGGCTGAACGCGAATGGTGGGAGCTCTTCGAGAACGTAGCACGGTCGGTCTGTCTGGAGAGATTCAGTCAGCGGTGGAAGGAGCGCCAAGCGGGAGCTGACGAGCCTGGCGACGAGGCTACTCAATCGCCCAGCAGAGCCGAGCAGATGCTGAGCAAGATTCGAAGCCTGTTGCTTGATGTGTTAGGCAAAAAGAGAGGTGCCGTCTTTTCACCCCTCATGGACGCAATAACCATTCATTCCTCGGCTCGGCTTCTGCCGAAGTTCGATCTGAAGCTGGTGCAACGGTACGTCGTGGGGCGGGTCTTCGAGCTGGGTTGGACCTCGGAACGCTTCGAACAGTTTGACCGGCACCTAGAGGCGAGCGGCCGTGACGCCGCTAAGCCAGAGCGCATCGGCAAGAAGTATCAGTGGATCGCTTATCACGAGATGCTTGCCTTCATGGCCGACCACTACCAGTACGCCGCAGGGACGACATTGAAGGAGATCGGGGCTGCCTACCAGGGGAGTTGGCAGGACAACGTGCGCGATATCGACCCCTCCAACGTCATGCAGGCACCGGTCCATGAAGAAGACGATACGCTTCCGTCCTCCGTCTTCTGGGCTCTTACCGGTATGCATGATTGGCGTGGTGACCTCGAGGCAAAGTCGTGGGTGCGGATCACCACCGATATTCCGCAGCCGCAGAACCTGCTGTTCAGCCGTGATGAACTGTCAGATAGCGAATGGGTTAACCTCTACACGGATTTAAAATGGACCATGCCGAGGCCAACCTATGAGGACTCCTACAAGGATGGTCGCCGCGAGGTATGGATACACGCTGATGGTGCATTGGTGCGGCGTGATGAAATCAGCAAGCTCAAGAAAAATGAAATTGCTCGCGAGATTACTCGCCGTGGCGTCCACGGCACTGGACTGCACGAGATCTTTCTTGGAGAAATTGGCTGGTCAGAGGCATCGAAGTTCTTTGACGATCCATATTACTCGCATCTGGGATGGGCGGGTGATATCAACCCGGATGTGATTGCTGCAATCGCCGCAACACAGGGCTATGCGCGTGAGAGGGGGGGATTCGACTGTTCGGTGACGTCGGAAACGATCTCGCTGCGCGTTCCCACCGATAGGATGCTGGGTCTTCTGAAGGCCGGGTGGAGCGGGATCTCAGCAACCTACGTCGACAAGGCGGGCACCGTCGTGGCGTTCGATCCTACTGCCAATGTACCGGGTCCATCTGCATTCCTCGTCAGAAAAGACAACCTGCAAGAGCTGCTCCAAACTCATGACCTTGCGGTCTGTTGGGTGATCCAAGGCGAGAAGATTGACGCAGCAGGGTCTCCAAACTATCGCGTTCATGCCCGCAGGTCATTCCATGGCGTCTTCATCTGGGACGGTGTGAAGATGGTCGGCAGCTACTCGTTCGATGAAATCGAATTGTCCGACGAGGATTCATGATTGGCCCTCCAGGCGCACAGTGCTTTAACGCGTTTGCGAGCGGGTCCGCGATCAACCGGAACGCGCAACGGCCTTGGCCTGAACGCCATGATCGCTAACGTGCAGAAGAGTCATATCAGGCATACCTCATCGGCCGGCAGATAGCAAAGCCCTGCCGGACCCGAGGTGGCGGTGCCACTGATGTGGGAGTAGGTCGACGATCCTGTCGGGCTGATGAGCGCGCAAGGCAAAACCGCTATCATGAGCTGAACATAGCCAGAGGAGGAGCGTATGTCGACATACAAAGAACTGAAAGCGCAAATGGAAGCTCTTGCGAATCAAACCGAGGCAGCCCGTATTGCGGAATATCAAGCTGTCGTCGAAGATATCCGCGCCAAGGTCGCCGAGTATGGGATTACTGAGCAAGACATCTTCGGCAAACGACGTGGCCGGCCAGCAAAGCAGGCAAAGGCGCCGGTGGAAGCCAAGTACCGTGATCCGAAGACTGGCGCGACCTGGTCGGGCCGCGGCCGCGCGCCAGCGTGGATCAAAGATGCCAAGAATCGCAATCGGTTCCTGATTCAAGAGTGATTCCATTCGCTTATGACTTTGCCGGCCGTGGAAGCGTAATGCTTCGTCAGGAGTCGAGTGCGTGTAAAGCAGCGGATGGGTACGCAGGACGTAGTCTCGAAGTCCGGCGGCTCCGCGTCACAACTTCCGGTTGCAGCGCCGACTCCGGTGTTTTGCGCGAAATCGAGTCGCATCATTCCCGAATGCCTGGGCACTGCGGCGATTGGGCGAATTTCTCTCGGGGCCGCCCCGTACTTGCAGTTGCGTCATTGAGCGGCTTGTCGGTTGGGGCCACGACGATCCGTATGTGTCTCTGCCGCTCAGGCACACGTCGATCGGCGATCCGTTGACTGTACGGCAGGTCCGAACGAGGTCGATTTGTGAACGGGGAGTTTCAGTCGAAACAGGCGTCTGTGGAATCATGAACGGTTTGCACTGGCGCGCATCCAGAATGCTTACCGTGAGGCGCGAGTTACAGCATAGTGAGATTGGTCTGCCTGGGTCGGCAATCTGGCCTTGGGGCTAACGGTTGTGCAATGGATGAGCTACCGCGCGATACTCGATTCATGATGACGATGCGCGCTAAAGTGATCATGGCTCGATAGGCCAGGAGTTTGATGAAATGGCAAAAGCGGTGGGCGAGGGGGCGGGAAGGAACTGGACGGATGCTACGTCCGCTGAGATCGACGCATGGATGGCTCAAATCGTTGACGAGGTGCGGCGGCCAGAAGTGGTCACCGCAATCTGTTCCGGTAATACCGACCCGGCGAGTCCGGCGACACTGATCTGTGCGGCCGCATTACAGCGAGTGCTCCTGGGGTGGGTACGGTATGCGGCCGTGTTTGGCTCGTGCGCGTACGTTATCGATCGCGACGACTCGGACCTTGATATTTTGCTAGTTGGGGATGATGTTACGGGAAGGGGGCGGGCGATTGTCCGGTGTGTCGCAACGGCCACCAGTGGCAAAGAAGAAATTGATATCCAGCAGATTGAAAGTCACAAATTCAGTGAGCTCGCGAGCGACGCCACCTCGTATCTCGTAGACCTAGCTGCGGGCCCGCTTGTCATGATTGTGGGCGATGCAAGTGAGTTCAGAGACGCAGTGCTGGTCAACCACCGGCTTCCATGATTTTTCCGCCAAATTTTTGATGGCTGCGTCCGGATCCTCGGCGTTTCCTTATAACTATCGCCGAGCCGGACTCGCCGATCAGGTCATCGGCCGGCGCGTCGGTTGCGATCCGCCAGTGCACCTCAGTCATGCGTTCGCTCCGCTTTGCATCCGCGCCAGCGCGGCCGCCTGCAATTCCTGCCCCGTGACGACGGTATCCAGAGACATCTGGGCGCCGTCAGCCTATTAGCGTTGCTGTTCAGAAGCGAGCGCCTCAGCATGAGCAGCCGCGATGAGGCGGTCCGGCCGTCGTCATGAGCGGCCGTGAATTGAAACGATGCGTGACCGTCGTCGTGGTCGTGACGGGCGACCGAGCGATTGGATCCGCTGAAGTCTACGAGTATTCGGGGCACGGACGCGCGTCCTACCAGACCCCAATTTGTCGCATAGTTGGCCAATTGCAAAGTTAAGCTTATGAAATATAAGGATTTTCCGTATAAAATCAGAAACATGGAAAATTTACGGAAACCCCACATCCTCCTCGATATCGGCGACGATGCGCGGCGTCAGTATATTGACGCCGAAAGCACCTTCACGGCTTATGAATCGGCCGTGCTCAACGCGGCGAGCGTGCGTGGGGGCATGTACTGGAAATCTCAGGGTGAGCGTGAATACCTGATTCGCACCTCGTCGACGAATGCCCAGAAGAGCTTGGGGCCGCGCTCCGACAAGACCGAAGGGATCTACGCCAAATTTACTGCGCGCAAGGTCGAGATGGAGGCGCAGCTCTCCCGGCTGCAGTTGGCGCTTGAGAAGCACCAACGACTCAATCGAGCGCTTCGAGTAGGGCGGGCGCCCGCGATCGCCGTGAACGTGCTGGCGGCGCTTGAGCGCGCCGGTCTCGCGGAGCACTTTACGGTGGTCGGCACGCATGCGCTTTACGCGTACGAGGCCATGGCCGGTGTGCGAGTGGAATCAGCAGCGCTTGCCACCCAGGACGTGGATCTGTTGTGGGATACCCGCAAGCGCGTCCAGTTCGTCTCCCAGATGAACATCCTGGGCTCGACAATGATCGGGTTGCTCAAAAAGGTCGACTCGACGTTCACGATCCGCGACAACCAGCGCTTCACCGCTGTCAACGCCGACGGTTTTGAAGTCGACATCATTCGCCGGGAGGCATCCGAGGGCGATCCGCATCCGCTGCGATTGACGGACGATGCGGAGGACTTCTGGGCGGTGCAGGCGCGGCGCGCCGGGACGCTGTTGAGCGCACCGCGCTTCTCCGCGGTGATCGTGACGGCGTCGGGCCATATGGCCCGGATGAACACCATCGCGCCGGCGGCATTCTGCGAGTTCAAGCGGTGGATGGCCGATCAAACTGATCGCGACCCGCTCAAGCGCCAACGCGATGCACTCCAGGTGGAGATTGTTGAGCAGCTCATGGAAGAATACCTGCCACAGTGGTTGCCAGCCCCTCCGGATGACCCTGAAGCGTTGGGTGACGAACCTTCTGCGCCAAGGCAAGGACGATGATTGGCAGGCCATTGGTCGGAACCGGACCGTGCTGAAGCCTGCGACAGGAAACCCTGACGTAAAAGCGCCAAAGTTGGGCAAGACGCAATCGCGTGGGCAAGAAGCGAAATCGGCCAGTTTTCCTTTTTCGACCAACGATTGCTTCAAATTACAACATAGATTTACGTCCGGGCACTAACAGACAGGGCGCGAGCGCGGCATCGCCGAAGATCAACCAGATCTCGACATTATAGAAATAATGTCAAATCAATAATGCCGGATGATTGGATATTTAGCGGTTTACGTTATATTATTCATAAAATCACAGAGCAAACCGCCATGTCCGACCTCGCTGCCGACGAATCCCGCCTGATCGCAGAAATCGACCGCCTGAAGGCCGATTTCCCGAAAACCCGCGAGCTGTATCGCGAGGTCTGCGCATTGATGTTCTTCCGCTTCGGCATCACGCCCACCGCGAACCGGCTTTACCAGCTCGTGCGCAAGGGCAGCATGAGCACGCCGACGGCGGTGCTCGGCGAGTTCTGGGCCGAGTTGCGGGAAAAGAGCCGCGTGCGCATCGAGCATCCGGACTTGCCGGCCGATCTGCAGGCGGCAGCGGGCGAACTCGTCGCCGCGTTGTGGAACCGCTCGACCAACGATGCCGCCGCCGCACTCGATGCATTGCGCACCGAAGTCGAAGCCGCGCGCGTCGCGGCAAAAGCGGAAGTCGCCGCGCTGCAAGCCGACCTGTCCCGCACCGAAACCGCGCTGGAGCAACGCACGGGTGCATTGCTGGCGGCGCAGGTACGTATCCAGGAACTCGAACAGGCGAGGGCGGCCGACGAGGCATCGCGCCGCGCGCTGCAAGCGGAAGTCGACCGGCTGAAGTCCGACAACGCGGACGCCGATCGCGCGCTTGCGCAGGCGCGCGCCGATTTCACGTCGCAGCTCGACCGGCTGCGCGACGACGCGGGCCGGGCCGAGGAGCGCCTGCGCGCATCGGAGAAGCGAGCGCTTCAGGAAATCGATCGCGAACGGCTCGCTGCCGCACGGCTGCAAAAGGAACTCGACGCAGCCACCACGCGCGCCGAACAGCGCGATACGCAGCACCGCAAGGATCTCGCGGCGCTGCAGACGCAACTGGCCGACACGCAACACCGCTGCGGCATGCTCGAAGGCCAGCTCGACGGTGCTCGTGCGGCCAATGCCGCGTATGTCGGCGAACTCGACGCGCTGCGTGCCGAACGCACGGCGCACCCGCCCGTGCGCAGGGCGCCGGGTCGACCTGCCGGCGGCAGCCTGCGGGCGGCAAAGCCAGTCGCCAGGAAGCGCGCCCCCAAGCTCGCGTGACATGCGCGCCACGGTGCGGCGACAACACGTCCGCGACGCGGCGCGATTCGGGTAAAGTGCCGCTCAATTCACCGGCTCGGCGTTACTAGACGACCGGTCTAATCGTTGCTAAGATACGCCATCATGAATGCATCTTCGGGCGCGGAAGTCCGCCAGCACATCCTGAATATCGCGAAGCCGATCATGCTCCACAAGGGGTTCTCGGCGGTCGGTCTGAACGAGATTCTCGCCGCGGCGGGCATCCCGAAGGGCTCGTTCTACCATTACTTCGGCTCGAAGGAGGCATTCGGCGAGGCGCTGCTCGAATCGTATTTCGATGGCTATCTCGAGCATCTCGACAACCTGCTCAAGCATCAGGCCGGCACGGGCGCGCAGCGCCTGATGACGTACTGGGGCAACTGGCTGCACACGCAGTGCGCGGACGATCCGGAGGGCAAGTGCCTCGCGGTGAAGCTCGGCGCGGAGGTGTCCGACCTGTCGGAGGCAATGCGTGCGGTCCTGCGGCGGGGCACCGGCCAGATCATCGAGCGGCTCGCGGGCGGGATCGAGGCCGGGCTGGCCGACGGTTCGCTGGGCGGCGTCGACGATCCAGCCCATACGGCCGCGATCCTCTATGAGCTGTGGCTCGGCGCAACGCTGCTGGAGAAGATTCACCGCAACCGCAAACCGCTCGAGCGCGCGATGCTCGAAACACGGCGGATGCTGAACCTGCCGCCCGTCGAGCCCGACGGTGTGCAGCCGTAACCCGGGCGCGCATAGGCGCGCCTTGTTTTTGCGTGGGCTCTAGACGACTGGTCTACTCACGCTGAAGTCCGATTGCTTTACCCGCGAGGCTGCGGCTGCGCCGGCCGATTCGCCGACACGGCCGCAATCTCGCGCACGGCGGTTGTCGATCATTGATTCGATCGTGCCCGTTGCACATCCATTCCTGTTGACGGAGGTTCCCATGCCGCAGAGCAAGGCAGCAAACCGCAGAATCATCCTGAACGCGCGCCCGGTCGGCGCACCCACCCCGAACGACTTCCGCACCGAGACCGGCGACGTGCCGGTGCCCGGTGCCGGTCAGGTGCTGTTGCGCACGGTCTGGCTGTCGCTCGATCCGTACATGCGCGGCCGGATGAGCGACGCGCCGTCGTATGCGCCGCCGGTCGAACTCGGCGACGTGATGGTCGGCGGCACGGTCAGCCGTGTCGTCGCATCGAACCTGAGCGCGTATCGCGAAGGCGACCTGGTCGTCGCGAGCGGCGGCTGGCAGGACTATGCGCTGTCCGACGGCAGCGATCTCATTCCGCTTGGCCGTGACTTCGCGCATCCGTCGCATGCGCTCGGCGTGCTCGGCATGCCCGGGTTCACCGCGTACACCGGGTTGCTCAAGATCGGCGAGCCGAAAGCCGGCGAAACCGTAGTCGTCGCCGCCGCGAGCGGGGCGGTCGGCGCCGTGGTCGGCCAGATCGCGAAGCTGAAGGGCTGCCGCGTGGTCGGCGTCGCGGGCGGCGCCGACAAGGTCGCATACGTGAAGGACGCGCTCGGCTTCGACGCCTGCATCGATCACCGCGATCCGCAATTCGCGGCCAAGCTGAAGGAAGCCTGCCCGAACGGCATCGACGTCTATTTCGAGAACGTGGGCGGTGCCGTGTTCGACGCGGTGTGGCCGCTGCTCAACGATCATGCGCGCGTGCCGGTGTGCGGCATCATCGCGCATTACAACGACGTGGCGTACGACGACACCGCGGTGTCGAGCGGCCGTGACCGCGTGCCGGCACTGATGGGCACCCTCCTGCGCAAGCGCATCCGTATGCAGGGTTTCATCATTCTCGATCACTATGCGACCGGCTATGCGTCGTTCCTGAAGGAGATGAGCGAGTGGGTCGCGCAGGGCAAGGTGAAGACGCTCGAGGATGTCGTCCCCGATCTCGCCGATGCGCCGAATGCGCTGATCGGCTTGCTCGCCGGCAAGAATTTCGGCAAGGTCGTCGTGCGTGTGGGGCCGGACGAACTGGCCTGACACGACGCGTCCGCTTGCACGCTGGCGTCGCCCGACGCCGGCTTGTGGCATGCTCGATTCCCTTTCCCAAGGAGTAAAAACATGGCGCTTTATGTGATGGCTTCGGTGTTTCCGAAACCCGAGCACGCGCAGGCCGTCGAGGCCGAACTGCGCGGCATGGTCACGGCAACCCGTGCCGAACCCGGCAATCGCCGCTACGACCTGTTCCGCGAACAGGACGGCTCGCCGGCGCTGCACCTGTTCGAGATCTACGACGATCAGGCCGCGTTCGACGCGCACCTCGCGAGCCCGCACTTCACCGCATTTCGCATCAAGTCGGCCGACTGGTTCTCGGCGCCGCCCGTCATCAAGGTGTTGTCGGGCATCGACGCGGCCGAATAACCGGCGCTGAACCACCGCCCGGCTCGCCCCCGGCCGGGCCGCGCGGCAGCCGCCGCGTGCCGCGCCGCGGCGGCGAACCACCCGGCGCGCCGGTCGCGCCGCTTCCCCAATACACCGGCCCCGGAGGCTGAATGGTCACCCTCAATATCAACGGCGAGAACCGTACGGTCGACGCCCCCGACGACATGCCCCTGCTCTGGGTGCTGCGTGACGTCGTCGGCCTGACCGGCACGAAATTCGGCTGCGGGATCGCGCAATGCGGCGCGTGCACCGTGCATCTCGACGGCGTCGCCGCACGCTCATGCGTGCTGCCGGTCGCGGCCGTCGCAGGCCGCAAGATCACGACGATCGAAGCCGTTGGCGCAACGCCGGCCGGGCAGAAGGTCCAGGAGGCGTGGCGCGAGCTCGACGTCGTCCAGTGCGGCTACTGCCAGTCCGGGCAGGTGATGGCGGCCACGGCACTGATCGCATCGAACCCGAACCCGAGCGACGCCGACATCGACGCGGCGATGGCCGGCAACATCTGCCGCTGCGGCACGTACAACCGGATTCGCGCGGCGGTGAAGCATGCTGCGAAGGGAGCCTGAGATGAAACAACCTCCACGCTCACTTTGTTCTCTTGGGGGTGCGCAGCCCCCCCATCTCCCGAACGCACATCCATCCGAGTTTGACGCGGCTCTGCGGAGGCTGACATGTCGCAAGGACTGATTGATGCAGGTCGGGCCGGCGCGGGCGTGTCGCGCCGTTCGTTTCTCAAGGCGGGCATGTCGCTTGGCGCGGCGGCGGGCGGCGGCCTACTGCTCGGCTTCAGCATGCCGGCAGCGGGCGACGACGCGCGGCGCTCGGTGATCGGCGGAGATGCGGACGAAAGCGCGCGCGCCGGCGTATTCGCGCCGAACGCGTTCGTGCAGATCGACCGCAACGGCAAGGTCACGCTGGTGATGCCGAAAGTGGAAATGGGCCAGGGCGTCTACACGGCGCTGCCGATGCTGATCGCCGAAGAACTCGAGGTGCCGCTGTCGAACGTCACGCTCGACCATGCGCCGCCGAACGAGAAGCTGTTCCTCGATCCGCTGCTCGGCGGACAACTGACGGGCGGCTCGACGTCGGTGCGCTACGCGTGGGAGCCGCTGCGCCGCGCCGGCGCGACCGCGCGCACGCTGCTGATCGCGGCGGCCGCGAAGCAATGGAACGTCGAGCCTGCCGCCTGCCGGGCCGAAAACGGCGAAGTGCAGCACCCGCCGAGCGGCCGGCGTGCATCGTACGGCCAACTCGCCGCTGCCGCGTCGAAGCTGCCGGTGCCGAAGGACGTCGCGCTGAAGCAGCCGGCGAATTTCAAGCTGATCGGCAAGCCGGTGAAGCGGCTCGATTCGCCGGAGAAGGTCGACGGCACCGCACAGTTCGGGCTCGACGTGCGTCTGCCCGGCATGCTGTACGCGGTGATCGTGAACAGCCCGGTGTTCGGCGGTACGGTCGCTAGCGTCGACGATACCGCGACGAAGAAGATTCCCGGCGTGCGCCAGGTCGTGCGCGTCGACAACGCGGTCGCGGTGGTCGGCGATCACACGTGGGCCGCGAAGCGCGGCGCATCGGCGCTCGTCGTCAAATGGAACGAAGGTGCGGACGCGAAGGTGTCGATGAAGGACATCGTCGCCGATCTCGCGCAAGCCGCGGCAAACGGCAAGGGTGCCGTCGCGCGCAAGGACGGCGACGTCGGCAACGCGTTCGCGAACGCGAAGACGCGCATCGATGCCGTCTATGAGCAACCGTTCCTCGCGCACGCGACGATGGAACCCGTGAACTGCACGGTGCAGGTGCGCGCAGACGGTTGCGAAATCTGGGTCGGCACCCAGGTGCCGACCCGGGCGCGCGATACCGTGCAGCGACTCACGGGCCTCGCGCCCGACAGAATCGTCGTGCACAACCATTTGCTCGGCGGTGGCTTTGGCCGGCGCCTCGAGACGGACATGATCGGACAGGCCGTGAAGGTCGCCAAGCAGGTCAACGCGCCGGTGAAGGTCGTGTGGACGCGCGAGGAAGACATCCAGCACGACATGTATCGCCCGTACTACTACGACAAGATCTCGGCCGGCCTCGACGCGAACGGCAAGCCGGTCGCATGGCAGCACCGGATCGTCGGCTCGTCGATCATGGCGCGCTTCGCGCCGCCCGCGTTCAAGGACGGCGTGGATCCCGACGCGGTCGAGGTTGCAAACGACCTGCCGTACGACCTGCCGAACCAGCTCGTCGACTACGTGCGCCAGGAGCCGCGCCACATCCCGACCGCGTTCTGGCGCGGCGTCGGGCCGACGCGCAGCACCTTCGTCGTCGAGAGCTTCATCGACGAACTGGCCGCGCAGGCCAAGACCGACCCTGTCCAGTATCGCCGCGCGCTGCTCGACAAGACGCCGCGGGCGCGCAACGTGCTCGACGTCGCGACGAAGGCGGCCGGCTGGGGCACGCCGCTGCCGAAGGGGCAAGGGCGCGGCGTATCGGTGATGCACGCGTTCGGCAGCTTCTTCTCGATCGTCATCGACGTCGCGGTGGAGGATGGCGAAGTGCAGGTCAGGCGTGCCGTGTGCGCGGTCGACTGTGGAATGTATGTGAATCCGAGCACGATCGAGGCGCAGGTTCAGGGCGGCATCATCTTCGGGATCACGGGCGCGCTGTATGGCGAGATCACGATCGAGGACGGCCGCGTCGTGCAGAGCAACTTCACCGACTACCGGATGATGCGCATCAATGAAACGCCGCCGATCGAGGTTCATCTCGTGAAGAGTGGCGACGCGCCGGGCGGGATCGGCGAACCGGGCACCGCCGCGACCGCGGCGGCCCTGTCGAACGCGATCTTCGCGGCGACCGGCAAGCGGCTGCGCAAGTTGCCCGTCGGCAGCCAGCTGAAGACGGCCTGAGGGGAGGGACGAATCATGCGAAACCTCGCCCCGCATCGTCTGAAACACCTGAATCGCGCTGCCCGCACGCTCGGCGCATCGCTGCTCGTGCTGCCGGCGCTGATGGCCGGCACGGCGGCGCAGGCCGCGCAAACGGCGCCGGCCGACAGCGCACTGGTCGCACGCGGCGCGTATCTCGCGAAAGCGGGCGACTGCGTCGCGTGCCATACCGCGCCGCGCGGCGCGCCGTTCGCCGGCGGCCTGAAGATGGTCACGCCGATGGGCGCGATCTACACGACCAACATCACCCCCGATCCGGACACCGGCATCGGCGGCTATACGGAAGCCGAGTTCGCGGGCGCGCTGCGCGCGGGCGTCGCGAAGGACGGCCATCGCCTGTATCCGGCGATGCCGTATCCGTCATACGCGAAGCTGCGCGACGACGACGTGAAGGCGCTGTATGCGTACTTCATGCACGGCGTCGAGCCGGTGAAGCAGGCGAACCGTGCATCCGACATTCCGTGGCCACTCAACATGCGCTGGCCGCTGGCGCTGTGGAACGCGGTGTTCCTCGACACGACGCCATACGCCGACAAGCCGGCCAGGGACGCGATGTGGAACCGCGGCGCCTATCTCGTGCAGGGGCTCGGGCACTGCGGGTCGTGCCATACGCCGCGCGGCGCCGGCTTCCAGGAGAAGGCGCTGGACGAAAGCGGCGCGGCGTTCCTGTCGGGCGCGCCGATCGACAACTGGTTCGCGTCGAACCTGACCGGCGAGCACAATACGGGGCTCGGCCGCTGGAGCGACGCGGATGTCGCGCAGTTCCTGAAGACCGGCGCGAACCGGCATGCGACCGCGTTCGGCTCGATGGTGAGCGTGATCAACCACAGCACGCAGGAACTGACCGACGACGATCTGGCGGCAATTTCCCGCTACCTGAAATCGTTGCCGGCGGCGGGCGGCACGCTCGCGCCGCCTTACCGTTATGATCCGAAGGCGACGCAGACCGCGCTGGGCCGGCCGGCAAACGATCCGGGCGCAAAGGCGTATAACGCTTACTGCCTGCATTGCCACGGTGCGGACGGCCGCGGCTACGCGCCGCTGCTCGCGCCGCTCGCCGGGAACCCGAACGTACTCGAGGCCGATGCATCGTCGCTGATCAACGTGACGCTGAACGGCAGCGACACGCTCGTAATCGGCGGCGTGCCGTCCGCGTATCCGATGCCGGCATTCGCGAACGAGCTGAACGACCGGCAGATCGCCGACGTGCTGACGTTCATGCGCGCCGGCTGGAACAACGGCGCACCGGCCGTGCAGGCGGCGGACGTCGCGAAACTCCGCAAGGCGACGGCGGCCGCGCGCTGAGCGCGGCCGATCGAGGCGGATGACGACGGGCATGCGTGCCGCGCGCCTGTCGTCGAACATTACCGGGTGCAGCGCACCCGGCAACGCAGCGCTTTCTGTCAACCGGCGCGCGGCCGTTCGCGGCAGCGCGCGTTTTATCGACGCAAAACTGGGGTGTCTGGATGGCTAACGTGACTTATACGGATACACAACTGCTGATCGACGGCGAGTGGGTCGACGCCGCGAGCGGCAAGACGATCGACGTCGTGAACCCGGCGACGGGCAAGGCGATCGGCAAGGTGGCCCACGCGGGCATCGCCGATCTCGATCGCGCGCTGGCTGCGGCGCAGCGCGGTTTCGAAGCATGGCGCAAGGTGCCCGCGCACGAGCGCGCGGCGACGATGCGCAAGGCGGCGGCGCTGGTGCGCGAGCGCGCCGACGCGATCGCCGCGCTGATGACGCAGGAGCAGGGCAAGCCGCTGACGGAAGCGCGTGTCGAAGTGCTGTCGGCCGCCGACATCATCGAATGGTTCGCGGACGAAGGCCGCCGCGTGTACGGCCGGATCGTGCCGCCGCGCAATCTCGGCGCGCAGCAAACGGTCGTGAAGGAACCGGTCGGCCCGGTCGCGGCATTCACGCCGTGGAATTTCCCGGTCAACCAGGTCGTGCGCAAGCTGAGCGCCGCGCTCGCAACCGGCTGCTCGTTCCTCGTGAAGGCGCCGGAAGAAACGCCGGCATCGCCGGCCGCGCTGCTGCGCGCGTTCGTCGACGCGGGCGTGCCGGCCGGCGTGATCGGTCTCGTGTACGGCGATCCGGCGGAAATCTCGTCGTACCTGATTCCGCATCCGGTGATCCGCAAGGTGACGTTCACGGGCTCGACGCCGGTCGGCAAGCAGCTCGCGGCGCTCGCAGGCCAGCACATGAAGCGCGCGACGATGGAACTGGGCGGCCACGCACCGGTGATCGTCGCCGAAGATGCGGACGTCGCGCTGGCGGTGAAGGCCGCCGGCGGTGCGAAGTTCCGCAACGCGGGCCAGGTGTGCATTTCGCCGACGCGTTTCCTCGTGCACAACAGCATCCGCGACGAATTCACGCGCGCGCTGGTCCAGCACGCCGAAGGGCTGAAGATCGGCAACGGCCTCGAGGAAGGCACGACGCTCGGCGCGCTCGCGAATCCGCGCCGGCTGACCGCGATGGCGTCGGTCGTCGACAACGCGCGCAAGGTCGGCGCGAGCATCGAGACCGGCGGCGAACGGATCGGCTCGGAAGGCAACTTCTTCGCGCCGACCGTGATCGCGAACGTGCCGCTCGAAGCGGACGTGTTCAACAACGAGCCGTTCGGCCCGGTTGCCGCGATCCGCGGTTTCGACAAGCTCGAGGACGCGATCGCCGAAGCGAACCGTCTGCCGTTCGGGCTGGCCGGCTACGCGTTCACGCGCTCGTTCGCCAACGTGCACCTGCTGACGCAGCGCCTCGAAGTCGGGATGCTGTGGATCAACCAGCCCGCGACGCCGTGGCCGGAAATGCCGTTCGGCGGCGTGAAGGATTCGGGCTACGGGTCGGAAGGTGGGCCGGAAGCGCTGGAGCCGTATCTCGTCACGAAGTCGGTGACGGTGATGGCGGTCTGACGACCGTTCGACCGCATGCGTGCTGCCGTTTGCGCGGCGCGCACGTCGCGTTGCCGGAGGCCGGGCGTTCTGCCCGGCCTTTTTTCTGCGCTCCGTACGGGATGGTTGCGTCCGCATCGTGCGGTGCCGTCGCATATCATTGCGGCTTGCGCTCGCACAGGGCGCGGGCGCAAGCCGCGCGTGATCCGGCGATGCCCGCGCCGATCGCGTCAACGACGCCCGGTCGTGGCGGTCGTTCCAGTCGAGCACGGGACCCACGGCGCACGAAGGCGAATGCGCGACATTATTTCCGTCCGTCGCGCTGCGGCACCGGCAGCGCCCGCCGCTCAATGCCGGCTGCTGCCACGATAGCTCTCCACTTCCGCGTCGTACGCCGCGAGAAACGCCTTGCCGAACACCGACGCAAAATCGTCTTCGATCGCGAACACCGTGTCGCGATGAGTCGCCGCGTAGCGATCCCACATCCTCGCCTTGTAGAGCGCGGGCACGCGCTTCTCGTACCAGCGCATCGCATCGTCGCGCTCGCGCAGCCGTTGCGGCGAAAAGCGCGTCAGCAGGTCCATCAGCGCGGCGCGCATGCCCGCGATCATGCCGATCTGGTGCGCATGCAGATCCTGGAATGCGTCGCTCACCGCGCTCTGCGGCGACATGAAGCCCGGCAGCGGCAGTCCGAACATCTGGCGCAGCACCGCGCCGCCGTCCGGCAGCAGCTTCAGCGGATTGTTCTCGCGATCGAGCAGCATCGTCATGTGCGCCTTCACCTCCCGCTTCAGGATGCTGCGCGACGATAGCAGCTCGACCGTGCCGTTCGCGAACAGCGCCAGCAACTGCCCCGCGATGTACAGCTGCTCGGCCGACCACTGATGCGATTCCGCGGCCGTATCGAGGCCGGCGCCCTCGAAGAACGCGCTCAGCAATTCATCGGGCGTCGGCACGCGGCGCGGCTGCGGGGCCGGCGCGTCGGCCGGTTGCGTCTCGGCATGCGGCGCCGCCGGCTGCACGCGCACGTGCTGCGTCCACTCGGGCGCATGGTCGGCCTGCGTCGCGGAGGGGGCGTCGCGCCCCGCGTTGCCGCGTTCGGCCGATGACGCCGAGCCCGATGCGCCGATATCGGGCGACGACTGCGCGAACAGGTCGAGCGGATCGATCGACAGCTGATTCAGGTCGCGCTGCGACGGCACCGAGGATGCGGCCGGCGCGGTGCGGCTCGCCGGCTGCTCCGCGTTCTTGCGTGCCGTGCCGGACCGCGTGCCGGCGTCCGTCGCCTTGCCGCGCGGCACGAGGCGATCCTGCAGCAGCCCCCACAGCCGGTTGCCGGCGCCTTTCGCTTCGCCATGCGTGCGCGCGGCCGCTTCCGGCGCGCGCGGCGGGTCGGCGCGCGCGCCGGCATCGGCGGGCATGTCAACGACAGGTGCGTCCTGTCCGTCGTCACGCTCGGCCCTCAGCACGTACGGCCCGATGCGGATGATGTCGCCGGTATTGAGCGGGCGCTCCTGCGCATAGCCGACGGGCTCGCGATTCACCTCGATCGTCGACACGCTGCTCAGGTTCTTCAGCAGGCACGCGTCGTCGCCGACCTGCAGCAGGGCCTGCAGCCGGGAGATCTGCCGGGTGTCGTCGCGCAGCACGAGATGATTGTCGGTGGCCCGGCCGATGGTGCCGCCGGGCGGGTGGAATACGACGGCGTCGTAGGAGTCGCTTTCGACCGGCTCGCCGGCGTGTTCGATCACGATCAGTTGCATGTCATACGTCGCTCGGTGATGAAGCGCTCGCGGGGAAACCGGTTCGGTCAGGATGACGACGCATGTCTGCGGCGCGCGAATTCGAACGCGGGCCCCCAGATCGGATGCCCCTTCTCGGCGGGGGACAAGTCGAAGCGCGGGTTGAGGTCGAGAATCTTCGAGAATTCGGCGCGGCACTGCGCGATGCGGTTCGTCACGCAATAGCTGAACGCGAGCAGCTTGTGCGCGGCAACCTGCGTATCGGTGTCGGCCCCGTCGATCTCCTTCGCGCGGCTCAGGATCGCGATCGTGCGCCCGTAGTCGCCGGCGCCATAGGCGGCGCGCGCGCTGTCGACCGCAGCGCGCGCCGCCGACTGGGTGGGCGACGTGCTGCNCCCGCCGATTCCCAGCAACAAGGCGCCGAGAAAAATCACGATCGTTGATCGGCCTTTCATTTTGAAATGAAATATTTGCGTAATTGGAAGGTGATGAACAAACGCTGTTGGATTCTAGTGCCAATCATGCCGATCGAAGCCGCCGTTACGTTTTGTTTCATTTTGCAAATTGCATTCGAGTTGTTACTCAAATCGATTACGGGTTTTCGGCTTGTTAATCCTGAAAATCGATTCTATAGTTCGCTGTGCTTTTGGGATTCGTCAGTTGTTTGTTCGGCGCCCGTCAATGACCGGAAAAGCGGGCCGGTCATTCGGGCCATGCAAACAGCCGCGCACGACCCATGGGGCGCGAGCCACCCACCGTCGACAGCCGGCGAGCCTGGGTTCTGCGTCCATACAGCAAGTATCCATGCAATAGAACCGGGCCGCCGCGGCGAACCGGTCGGATTAACACGTCTTCTCAAAATGACCGACTTCAATTCAATCCATCGTCACCTCCCCAATTTCGATCCCGGCCCGTAATTGGCGATTTGACCCGGCTTTTTACAAGAATAAATTGCCGAATGAAATTTCAGTGGAAGGATATGCAAGTCACATAATTACCGGTCAATTGATTGTCCCTTTTTAAGGCGGAGCGCCAATTTCGCGTATGGAAATCGGCGGGGGGATTATTGCGCTGCGAGGGTGAAATATGCGATGGCGGTCGAGCGGGTTCATCGTATTGGGATGTGCATTGCTGTTGCCCGGATGCGGTGCGACCGAGCGTGCCGCCGCGGTGCCGTATGCGATCACGGTCGACGTTGCGCCGGACGTCAACCCGGACGTCAACCGCAAGCCTTCGCCGATCGTGCTGAAGGTGTTCCAGCTGCGCGCGGCGTCGGCGTTCGACGGTGCGGACTTCTTCTCGCTCCAGGACAAGCCCGAGAACATCCTCGGCGCGGACCTGCTCGGCACCGACCGCGTGATCCTGCGCCCGGGCGAATCGCGCACGCTGCATTACCGCGGCAATGTCGAGGCCGGCGCGATCGGCGTGGTCGCCGAATACCGGATGCTCGACAAGAACCGCTGGCGCCTGACGGTGCCGCTGCCGCGCGCGAAGCAGCTCAACGTATACAAGTTCTGGCAGACGTCGCCCGGCGAGCTGAAGCTGTCGATCGCGGTCAGGAACGGCGGTCTCGCGTTGAACGACGCACGGGGGCGCCCATGACGGAACCGACGATGTCCGCGACGCCGGTCGCCGCATTGCGTCAGCGCGTGGTGTGGACCGAAGGAATGTTCCTGCGGCCGCAGCATTTCCAGCAGCTCGAACGGCACTGGGAACGCTACGTCGCGCTGCGCTGCCTGCCGCTGCAGGGGTTCTACTGGGGCTTCGACACGCTCGAGATCGACCGCGAGCAACTCGCACTCGGCAAGGTCGCGCTGCGCGCGGCCGCGGGCGTGATGCGAGACGGCACGCCGTTCGACCTGTCGCATTCCGACGATCTGCCCGAACCGCTCGACGTGCCGGCCGATGCGAAGGACCAGCTCGTCGTGCTCGCGCTGCCGCTGTGGCGCGGCGGCGGCGAGGAGGTGTCGTTCGGCGCCGGTGCTGCCAACGGGGGCAATGCGGACGTCGCGCGCTACGTCGTGCGCGAGCATGAAGTGGCCGATGCGAACGCGGTCGCGCTCGGCCCCGCGCTGCTGCAGACGGGGCGCCTGAACGTCCGGCTGATGCTCGCCACCGAGCTGACGGGCGACTGGCATGCGCTCGGCGTCGTACGCATCGTCGAGCGGCGCACCGACGCGCGGCTGCTCGTCGACGACGGCTACATTCCGCCGCGCCTCGTCGCGCAGCGCGATGCCGCGTTGCTGGCGTACACGCGCGAACTGCACGGACTGCTCACGCAGCGCAGCGAAGCGCTGGGCGAGCGCCTGTCGGAACCGGGGCGCGGCGGCGTGTCGGAAGTCGCGGATTTCCTGCTGCTGCAGCTCGTGAACCGCTATCTGGCGCTGACCTGGCATGCGCAGCAGGACGTCGCGACGCATCCTGAGACGCTGTTCTGCGACTGGCTGAAGCTCGCGTGCGACCTCAGCACGTTCACGGCGGCCGGGCGGCGCCCGCAGTCGCTCGCGGTCTACGTGCACGACGACCTGCGCACGAGCTTCGCCGAACTGATGACGGAGCTGCGCCGGTCGCTGTCGACGGTGCTGGAGCAGAACGCGATCCAGATCGAGCTGCGCGACGCGGGCAACGGCATCCGGGTCGCGACACTCGCCGATCCCGCGCTGCGCGACACGGCCGGCTTCGTGCTCGCGGTGCGCGCGGACGTGCCGGCCGACAGCCTGCGCGCGCGCTTTCCCGCGCAGGCAAAGCTCGGCCCGGTCGAGCGGATCCGCGACCTGGTGCAGTTGCAGCTGCCGGGCATCACGATGCGCCAGTTGCCGGTCGCGCCGCGGCAGATCCCGTATCACGCGGGTCATACGTACTTCGAGATCGACAAGGGCAGCGACCTGTGGAAACAACTGGCGCGCTCCGGCGGTCTGGCATTTCATTTCGCCGGCGAATTCCCGGGGCTCTCGATGGAGTTCTGGGCGATACGCGGGTGAGGGCGGGATAGCGCGATGAATTCTTCCTCCGATTCGATCTCCGCCGGCGCAGGCGGATTCGTGCCGCCGAATCCGGGCGGCATGCATCCGGCCACGGCGTCCGGTGCGGCCGGGCCGACGGCCACGCAGCCGCGCCCCGGCCGCTGGGCCGCGAGCGGCACGAACCCGCTCGTCGCGGCCGCGAACCCGCTGCTCAATCTGGTGCCGCAGATCCGCTCGACCGTCCATCATCCGAATCCGGCGTGGCTGCGCGAGCATCTCGTCGTCGAGATCCGCCAGTTCGAGGCGCGCGCACAGGAAGCCGGCGTGCCGTCGGAGGCGATCATCGGCGCGCGCTACTGTCTGTGCACGGCGCTCGACGAAGCGGCCGCGCTGACGCCGTGGGGCGGCAGCGTGTGGTCGTCGCACAGCCTGCTCGTGTCGTTCCACAACGAAACCTGGGGCGGCGAGAAGTTCTTCCATCTGCTCGAACGCCTGTCCCAGCAGCCGCGCCAGCATCTCGACCTGCTGGAGCTGCTGTACTTCTGTCTCGCGCTCGGCTTCGAGGGCCGCTATCGGGTGCTCGACAACGGTCACGCGGAACTCGATGCGCTGCGCTGGCAACTGGCCCACACGATCCGTTCGGTGCGCGGCGAATTCGATCCCGCGCTGTCGCCGCACTGGCGCGACGTCGTCACGCGCGACGTGTCGCGCCGCTTCGTCGTGCCGCTGTGGGTGTGCGTGGCGCTCGCGCTGCTGATCGGCTTCGGCGTGTTCGTCGGGCTGCGCCTCGCGCTTGCCGGGCATTCGGACCAGCTATTCGCATCGATCGACGCGCTGCACGTGCCGAAGCTGCAGCCCGCGCAGGCACCGCCGCGCCCGGCGCCGGCGCCGCGCGTCGCGAAATTCCTGGCGCCCGAGATCGCAGCCGGCCTCGTGTCGGTGCGCGACGACGCCGATCGCAGCGTGATCGTGCTGCGCGGCGACGGGCTGTTCAAGTCCGGCTCGACGTCGGTGATCGATCGTTACGCGCCGGTGCTCGCGCGCGTCGCGGATGCGCTGAACCAGGTGCCCGGCAACGTGCGCGTGACCGGCTATACCGACGACACGCCGGTGCATACCGCACGCTTCGCGTCGAACTGGGACCTGTCGCGCGAACGCGCGGAGGCCGTGCGCAGCATGATCGCCGCGCGCCTCGACCATCCGGAGCGGCTCGCGGCGGAAGGGCGCGGCACGCTCGATCCGGTTGCGCCGAACGATACGCCCGCGAACCGCGCGCTGAACCGGCGCGTCGAGATCACGCTGCTGCCGGCGCCCGGCAGTGCCGCCGTCGGCGCGAGCGCGACGCAGGGGGCCAACTGACATGAACCAGGCTGTCGCGCGTTTCGTCCGGCCGTTGCCGTCGCGGGAGATCTGGACCTTCGCCGGTCTGGTTTTGCTCGCGTGCTTCGTGTGGCTCGCCGGGCCGCTGTTCGCGTTCGCCGAGGTCCAGCCGCTCGAAAGCGCCTGGGCGCGCGCGGTGACGATCGCCGTGCTGTTCGCCGCGTGGGGCGCGCGCGTGGCGTGGCGAAGCTGGCATGCGAGCCGCCTGAATGCGCAGTTGCTCAACCAGTTGCGCGAAGCCGCACCGGGGCCGGCCACCGCCGACGATCCGGCCAAGGCCCAGCTCGACGAGCTGCGCAGCCGCTTCGACGAGGCCGCGACGCTGCTGAAGAAAGTCCGCTTCGGGCAGGCCGATACCGCGCGCAAGGGGCTGGCGCGCTGGTTCGACCGGATGTCGCGCCAGTATCTGTACCAGCTCCCGTGGTACGTGTTCATCGGCGCGCCGGGCTCGGGCAAGACGACTGCGCTCGTCAATTCCGGGCTCAGTTTCCCGCTCGCCGAGCAGTTCGGCCGCGCGGCGATTCGCGGCGTGGGCGGCACCCGCCACTGCGACTGGTGGTTCACGAACGACGCGGTGCTGATCGACACGGCCGGCCGCTACACGACGCACGAAGGCAATCGCGTGCTCGACGAAGCCGAGTGGAAGGGCTTCGTCGAGTTGCTGAAGAAATACCGTACGCGCCAGCCGCTGAACGGCGCGATGCTGACGATCAGCGTCGCCGACCTGGTCGGCGCGTCGGAAGCCGAGCGCACGCAGCACGCGATGGTGCTGCGCAAGCGGCTGCTCGAACTGCGCGCGCAGCTCGGCATCCGGTTTCCCGTCTACCTGCTCGTGACGAAGGCCGACCTGCTGGCCGGCTTCGCCGAGTACTTCGGCGGCTTCGGCCGCGCGGAGTGCGCGCAGGTGTGGGGATTCACGTTCCCGCTCGCGCAGAGCGAGGCGCCGGGCTTCGACCTGCGCGCCGCGTTCGACCGCGAATACCGGCTGCTGCACCAGCGGCTGAACGACGGGCTGCCCGAGCTGCTCGCCACGCAGACCGATGCGCGCCAGCGCGAGATGGCGTACCTGCTGCCGCAGCAGGTCGCCGACCTGCAGGACATGCTCGGCCAGTTCGTCGCCGAAGTGTTTTCCGTGTCGAGCTTCGAGCCGATGCCGATGCTGCGCGGCGTCTACCTGACGAGCGGCACGCAGGAAGGCACCGCGTTCGACCGCGTGATGAGCGGCATCAAGCGCTTCCTGAAGATCGAGGGCGTGCCGCCGGTCGCGCAGGTCGGCTCGACCGGGCGCAGCTTCTTTCTGAAATCGCTGCTGCAGGAGCACATCTTTCGCGAAGCCGCGCTCGCCGGCAGCGACCTGCGCTGGCATCAGAAGCGGCGCGTGCTGCAGATCGCCGGCTACGCGCTGCTGGCCGTCGTGAGCGTGATCGCGCTAGCCGCGTGGCTGCGCAGCTACTCGAACAATCGCGCGTATCTCGACCGGATCGCGCAGCGCGTGCCTGCCGTCGATGCGCAGATCGCCAGCGCGAAGTTCTCGGATGCGGCCGACATCGCACGGCTGCTGCCGGTGCTCGATGCGCTCGGCGGGCTCGCGAATGCGGGCGGCGTCGACCGGTCGCATCCGCCGCTCGCGTACCGCTGGGGACTCTTCCAGGGCGAGAAGATCGACGAGGCCGTCGACGCCGTGTACCGGCGCGCGCTCGACGACGTGCTGCTGCCGATCGCCGCGCGCCGGATGGAATCCGCGCTGAGGGATGCGCGGCCGGACGAAACCGACTACGCATATGCGGCGCTGAAGGCCTATCTGATGCTGTACGACAGCGCGCACTACGATCCCGCGTTCGTGCAGGCCGTCGTCGACCTCGAAATGGAGCGCTCGTTGCCGCCCGATTTCTCGCCGGCCGAACGCTCGGCGCTGCGCGCGCATCTTGCCGCGCTGTTCGGCAACCGGGTGGCGGTGTCGCCGTATCCGATGAACGAGCGGCTCGTGGCCGACGTGCGCGACCGGCTGCGGCAGGTGCCGTTCTCCCAGCGGCTGTACCGCCAGCTCACGCGCACGCTGCGGCCGGCGACTTCCGCGTTCGACTTCAGCGTCGCGCGCGCGGTGGGGCCCGACGCATCGCTGGTGTTCCGCCGCCAGGGCGGCAAGCCGCTGTCGGAAGGCGTGCCGGGCCTCTATACGCGCAACGGCTATCGCAACGTGTTCTCGCCGCGCCTCGCCGGCGAGGTCGATGCGTACGGGCACGAGGAGGTGTGGGTGCTGAACCTCGGGCTGTCCGAGATCCCCGGGCCGAACGATGCTGCCGCGTGGGCGCGCGACATCCGCCAGCTGTACCTGAACGACTACCTGAAGATCTGGGACGACTATCTCGCCGACATCAAGCTGCAGCACACGGCAACGCTTGCGCAGAGCATCCAGGTCGCGCGTGCGCTGTCGTCGGCGGATTCGCCGCTCACCCGGCTGATGATCGCGCTGGCGCGCGACACGGCGCTCGGCGATACGCCGGGCGGGGCGCGCAATCTCGCGTCGCGCGCCCAGGACAAGGTCGACGAGGCGCGCAGTTCGCTGTCGCAGATCTTCGCGGGGCAGGGCGCGAGCGACGCGAATCCATCCGCCGCGGCGCCCGCGAGCCCCGAGCAGGTGGTCGACAGTCATTTCGCCGGGCTACGCGCGTTCGCGCCGGGCAGCGGCGACCAGGCGCAGGCGTTCGACGCGGTGCTGAAGTCGATCGACGCGCTCTATACGTACCTGACGGCCACCGACGACGCGCTGCGCAGCGGCGCCCAGCCGCCGCCGTCCGACGCGCCCGCGCGGCTGCGCGCGCAGGCCGGGCGGCTGCCCACGCCGTTCCGCGAAGTGCTCGACGACCTGTCGAACGTCGCGAACGGCAGCGTCGCGACCGTCGAGCAGCGCAGCGTCGCGCAGCGGGCCGGCGCGAACGTCGGCGACTTCTGCCGGCAGGCGATCGCGGGCCGCTATCCGTTCGCGCGCGGATCGTCGCGCGACGTCGCGCCCGCGGACTTCGCGCAGATGTTCGCGCCGGGTGGCCTGATGGACGATTTCTTCCAGAAGAACCTGCAGTCGATCGTCGATACGACGTCGCACCCGTGGCGTTTCGCGAACCGCAATGCGGATGCCGATCCGGCGGCGACGGCGATGCTTGCGTCTTTCGAGAAGGCCGCGGTGATCCGCGACGCCTATTTCGGCGGCGGCGCGCGCACCGCGCAACTGAAGGTACAGATCCAGCCGCTCGAAATGGATCCGTCGATCACGGAGATGGTGCTCGACGTCGACGGCCAGATCGTCCGCTACGCGCACGGCCCGCTCGTGCAGAGCGCGGTGGACTGGCCGGGCCCGCGCGGCAGCAACCAGGTGCGGTTGCAGGTGTCGGGGCAGGCCGGCACGACCGACGGCTTCACGACCGGCGGGCCGTGGGCGCTGCATCGGCTGTTCGACCGCGCGGCCGTGTCGGCCGGGCGCGGCTCGGACCAGATGATCGCGCGCTTCACCGTCGACGGCAAACCGCTCGTGCTGCAGGTGAATGCCGGCAGTGTCCGCAATCCGTTCAGGCTGCCCCAGATGGAGTCCTTTACATGCCCTCCGAAGCAATGAGCCGCATCCTGCCGCTCACGCGCGCCGATGGCGACGCCCCGGCCTGGTACGGAAAGATTCCGGGCGCCGGCGACTTCGTGAACAGCCGTCTGCCGCACGCGCTCGCGCTCTGGTGGGAACGCTGGCTTCAGCAGGGAATGGCCGCGATGCGCCAGCGCGGCCCGGACGAGATCGCGCGCCACTACACGGTCGCGCCGGTCTGGAATTTCCTGGTGCCGGCGGGCGCCGGTGCGTCGTGCGTGCAGGCGGGCTGTCTCGCGCCGAGCTGCGACCGCGTCGGGCGCTACTACCCGGTGATCGTGACGCTGCCGATGCCGGCGGCCGACGACTGGAACGGGCTGCCGGACACCGCCGACGCGTTCTACTGGCAGATCGGCCATGCGCTGCTCGACGCAATCCGGCATGCGCGCGCGCCGGTCGATCTCGAGCAGACGCTCGAGCGCGTGCGGCTCGCGCCGGGCGGCGGGCTACCCGCGGAAGCCGTCGACGGGATGCCGTCGACGCTGCCGGAGCGGCCAGCGCTCGCCGCATGGCCCGGGCTGTCCGGCTATTTCGATCCGCACGGCGGGACGAGCTTCTGGTGGACCAATCGCGCCGACGGCTCGCCGCTGCGCACGCATGCGCATACGGGCGTGCCCGACAACGCGCTGTTCATGACGCTGTTCGGCGGCTAGCGGCCGGCGGCGGGCAACCCGGATGCGGTATCGCGAGGTAGACATGAAGGACCCTTTATCGAGAGACAACGAGCACGACACGGCGACCCGCGGCGGCGCGCCCGAATTCACGGTGCGGCCGCTGCCGCTCGGTCATCGCCTCGGCGAGCTGCAGCTCGACGAGGTGCTGGGCATCGGCGGTTTCGGCATCGTCTATCGTGCGTTCGACCGCACGCTGCGGCGCGCGGTCGCGATCAAGGAATACATGCCGTCGATGCTCGCGACGCGCGGCGGCGACTACACGGTGTCGCTGCGCTCCGAACGGTTCGCGCAGGCATTCGACGCGGGACGCGGTGCGTTCCTGAACGAGGCGCGCCTGCTCGCGCAATTCGACCATCCGGGGCTCGTCAAGGTGCTGCACTTCTGGGAAAGCCACGGCACCGCGTACATGGTCATGCCGTTCTATGAAGGACGCACGCTCAAGCAGCTGCTCGACGGCGGCGTGCGGATGAGCGAGACGCAATTGCGCCACATCGTCGGCGCGCTCCTCGGCGCGCTCGACACGCTGCATCGCGCGCAATGCTTTCATCGCGACGTCGCGCTCGACAACGTGCTGATCCGCCCGAACGGCAGCGCGATCCTGCTCGACTTCGGCGCGGCACGCAAACGGATCGGCGATCTCGTCGACGACGGCGCGATGATGATTAAGCCCGGCTACGCGCCGATCGAGCAGTACACCGATGATCCCGCGTTCAGCCAGGGGCCGTGGACGGATCTCTATGCGCTCGGCGCGGTGATGCACGCGATGATCACGGGCGAGTTGCCGCCGGCGGCCGTCGTGCGCAGCATCAAGGACACGTACCGGCCGCTCGCGTCGCGCGAGTTGCCGGCCGGCGAGATGTACAGCCCGGCGTTTCTCGCGGCGATCGATCACGCGCTGCAGTTGCGGATCCCGGATCGGCCGGAGTCGGTCGCGGCGTTCGCGGCCGAACTCGGGTTGCGGGACGTCGACCGCTCGGGCGGCGGGTATGGCGCGGCCGTTGCGCCGCCGGTGGTCGATGCGGGGGGAGGCGGGGAAGGGAAGGCGGCTTCGGGTGTTTCCGAGGCTTCGGGCGTGGCTGGTGCTTCCGGTGCTTCCGGTGCTTCCGGCCCGGCGGACAAAGCGTCGGCTGTGGCCGCGACAGCTGTCGGTGAAGGCGGGACGGCGTCGGGCGATGCGGCATCGGACGGACGGTCGTCGAAGCCTGAGCCGCCGGAAAGTCCAGTGAGCACACCGGATACGTTGTCTGCCACGCCCGCTGCCGAACGCGATGGGCCGGAAGATGGTACGTCTTCGGCGTCGAAGGCGGGTGCTTCCACTTCAGCGTCACCTCCGGGTACATCACCGCCGGCTCGCCCCCCGCGCCGCCCGTCGTTCATCGCGGCAGGAAACCGGCGCATACCGACCTACGTAGGTGGCGCGCTGGTCGCGCTGATCGCCGTCGGCATCGCCGCGACCTATCTGTCGCGCCCGACGCGGATCGCCGATGAAACCGAAGCCGGTGCGAGCCAGCCGCTGGCCGGCACCGCTTCCTCGGCCAGCACACCGGATGCGATGCTCACCCAGCACGGTCCGACGCCGATCGTCGTGCCGCCGTCGAGCCTGCCGGCCGGATCATCCGCACAGGTGCCGCCGCCGGCGCTGGCCGCCACACCGGCGAGCGCACCCGCCGTCGTAGCCACGGTCCCCGCGCCGCAGGTGGCGACGACCGCCACGGACATCGCGGGCGCCACGCCGTCGCCATCCGGTTCGAGCTCGACCATCGCACCGGCCGGCAGCCTCGACGCATCGGAGCGCGTCGTCAACGTGCCGCCGTCGGAGGCTGCCGCGTCGCCGTCCGCGAACGCGTCCGTTCCGGCGCGAACCTTGCCGTCGGAGGCCGACATGGCCGTCGCCGCGGTCAGTGCGCCGGCCGCCGCCGAGCAGCGCCCGACGAAGCAGGAAACCGTCCAGGTCCGCTTCAACGTACGCCCGTGGGGCGATGTGTATGTGAACGGCGCTCGGCGCGGCGCGAGCCCGCCGCTGCGCTCGGTGTCGCTGACACCGGGCGTCTATCAGATCGAGATTCGCAACGGCTCGCTGCCGCCGTTGCACCGCACCGTGGCGATCGACTTCGGCAGCAAACCGGTCAGCATCGACTATGCATTCGAATGACGTCAGCCAGGCGGCGCTGGCCGCCGCCGCGTTGTCCTCGCCCTCGCCGGGCCTGCCGGCGGCGACGCCGCGCGCCGATCCGATCAGCCGGGTGCTCGCGGACGTCGCGCCCGATGCCCCATGCGGCCCGAACCTCGAATACGACGCCGACTTCCAGCAGCTTCAGGAGCGGGCGACGCCGCGCGCCGAGCAGCAGTACGGCGACACCGTGATCCCGGCCGAGATGCCCGACTGGCGCACGGTCGAGCGCCTCGCGCTCGCGCTGAGCGAGCGGACGAAGGACCTGCGCGTCGTCGCGTATCTCGCGCGCAGCTGGACCGAGCAGCACGGCATCGCCGGTTACGCGGACGGGCTCGCGATCGTTGCGAGCCTGCTCGAGCGCTGGTGGGACGACCTTCATCCGCGCCTCGATGCCGACGGCGAACCGGACCCGACGCCGCGGATGAACGCGCTCGCCGATGTCGCCGGTGCGCACGAGTGCGCGCGTGCGGCGCGGCGCCAACCGCTGTTCGACGGCGGCCCGAGCGTGCGCGACGGCGAACGCGCGCTCGACGGCCGCGACGAAGCGGGCGGCCCGGCGGCAGTCAGTCGCGACAGTCTGCTCGCCGCGCTGTCGACCGCGCGCGACGACGGCCGCGTGCCGATCGATGCGGTGCGCGCCGCGCTGCACTCGCTGGACGCGATCCGCGCACGGGTGACGGACCGGCTCGGTAGCGAATGGGCGCCCGATGAGAGCGATACGGAGAAGGCGTTGCAACGCATCGTCCGCGAGATGCCGGCGCCCGCGCCGGTGCCGCAGCCAGCCGCGCCGGACGGTTCGATTCCGGCAACGCCGGCCGCGTCCGGCGCCGCGCAAGCCGCATCCGTACCGGCCGCCTTGCCGAACGGGCAGGCCTGGCGCGATGCCGAGGTCACGAGCCGCGACGACGTGCGGCTCGGCCTCGACAAGATGTGCCGCTATTTCGAACTGCACGAGCCGAGCCACCCGGCGCCGCTGCTGCTGCGGCGCGTGCAGCGGCTGCTCGCGCTCGACTTCTACGAAATCATCCGGGATCTCGCTCCGGAAAGCCTGCCGAAGCTGGACCTGCTGAGCGGCGAGCGGAGCGAATGAAGCAGGGCCGCGACCCAGGCGGCGGCAACGTACACGCAATCTGATCGATGTGAAGGAGTGGACGATGACGGACAGAACCAAGGCGGCAGGCAGCGGACAGAAGTTCATCGCGCGCAATCGGGCGCCGCGCGTGCAGATCGAGTACGACGTCGAGACCTACGGCGCCGAGCGCAAGGTGCAGCTGCCGTTCGTGATGGGCGTCATCGCGGACCTGGCGGGCAAGCGCGCCGAACCGCTGCCGGACCTGCCGGAGCGCAAGTTCCTCGAGATCGACGTCGACAACTTCGACGAGCGGATGAAGTCGGTCGCGCCGCGCGTCGCGTTCCAGGTGCCGAACACGCTGACGGGCGAAGGGATGCTCAGCGTCGACATGACGTTCGAGCAGATCGACGATTTCTCGCCGGCGGCGATCGCACGCAACGTCGACGCGCTGCGCCGGCTGCTGGATGCGCGCACCGAGTTGTCGAACCTGCTGTCGTACATGGACGGCAAGCATGGCGCCGAACAGCTGATCGAGCGCGCGATCAACGATCCCGACCTGCTGAAGACGCTCGTGCGCGAACCACGCGCCGACACGCAGGGCGGCAACGCGACCCAACCGGAGGCCCGCGATGAATGATCCTGTCCAGTCCCGTGCCGATACGCGCGATGCGCGCGACGCCGCGCAACCAGCCGCCGCACACGGCGAGTTCGCCGCGCTGCTGCAGAAGGAGTTCAAGCCGAAGACCGCCGAGGCGCGCGAGTCGGTCGAACGCGCGGTGCGCACGCTCGCGCAGCAGGCGCTCGAACATACGGTCGGCATGACGACCGACGCATACGGCAGCGTGAAGCAGATCATCGCGGAGATCGACCGGAAGCTGTCCGAGCAGATCAACCAGATCCTGCATCACGACGAATTCCAGACGCTGGAAGGCGCATGGCGCGGCCTGCATTACCTCGTCACGCACACCGAGACCGACGAGTTGCTGAAGATCAAGGCGTTGCCGGCATCGCGCAACGAGGTCGGGCGGATGCTCAAGCGCTACAAGGGCGTCGCGTGGGACCAGAGCCCACTGTTCCGCAAGATCTACGAGGAGGAATACGGGCAGTTCGGCGGCGAGCCGTTCGGCTGCCTCGTCGGCGACTTCTACTTCAATCACAGCCCACCCGACGTCGAGATGCTCGGCGAGCTGTCGAAGATCGCGGCGGCCGCGCACGCGCCGTTCATCGCGGGCGCGTCGCCGGAGCTGATGCAGATGGATTCGTGGCAGGAGCTGTCGAACCCGCGCGACCTGACCAAGATATTCCAGAACACCGAATACGCGGCATGGCGCAGCTTGCGGCAGTCGGAGGATTCACGCTACGTCGGGCTCGCGATGCCGCGTTTTCTCGCGCGGCTGCCGTATGGCGCGCGCACCAATCCGGTCGACGAATTCGACTTCGAGGAAGACACCGACGCCGCGAATCACGATCGCTACACGTGGGCGAACTCGGCGTATGCGATGGCCGCCAACATCAACCGTTCGTTCAAGCAGTTCGGCTGGTGCTCGTCGATCCGCGGCGTAGAGTCGGGCGGGGCGGTCGAAGGGCTGCCGAGCCATACGTTCCCGACCGACGACGGCGGCGTCGACCAGAAATGCCCGACCGAGATCGCGATCAGCGACCGTCGCGAGGCCGAGCTCGCGAAGAACGGCTTCATGCCGTTCGTGCACCGGAAGAACTCGGATTTCGCGGCGTTCATCGGCGCGCAGTCGCTGTACCAGCCGGCCGAGTACTACGACCCCGACGCGACCGCGAACGCACGGCTGTCCGGCCGCCTGCCTTACCTGTTCGCGTGCTGCCGGTTCGCGCACTACCTGAAGTGCATCGTGCGCGACAAGATCGGCTCGTTCCGCGAGCGCGACGACATGGAGCGCTGGCTCAACGACTGGATCATGAACTACGTCGACGGCGACCCCGTGAACTCGTCGCAGGAAACCAAGGCGCGCAAGCCGCTGGCGGCTGCACAGGTGGTCGTCGACGAGGTCGAGGACAACCCCGGCTACTACACGTCGAAATTTTTCCTGAGGCCGCACTACCAGCTCGAAGGGCTCACCGTGTCGCTGCGGCTGATCTCGCGGCTGCCGTCCGCGAAGGCTGCGAACGAGTGAGCAGCAAGCGGCATTCCGTACAGCACTCAACCCGGCATTCAACCTGATTTCGCACCGAAACGGAGACGGCAATGGGCGTGGCAATGTTTATGAAGGTGGACGGCGTGACCGGCGAATCGGCGGACGCGCAGCACAAGGGCTGGACCGACATCGAGTCGTTCACGTGGGGCGCGAGCCAGCCGGGCGCGATGGCCAGCGGCAGCGGCGGCAATGCGGGCAAGGCGAGCTTCAACGATCTCGTCGTGGCCGCGTACATGGACAAGGGCGCGCCCGCGATCATCAAGAACTGCGCGAGCGGCAAGCATTTGCCGAAAGTCGAGATCTCCGCGTGCAAGACCGGCGGCTCGCAGATCGAGTTCATGCGCGTGACGCTGCAGGAAGTGCTGGTCACGTCCGCGCAGGTCGCGGGCATCGATCCGGGAGACGCGGCCGACCGTCTGATGATGCATTACGGCTTCCAGGCCGCGAAGGTGAAGAAGCAGTACTGGCAGCAGAACGACAACGGCGGCAAGGGCGCCGAGGTGTCGGTCGGCTGGAACATCAAGGAAAACACCGAGATGTGACGGCGGACCGATGACGATGGACGACCCGGGAACCCGCAACGGCCGGCACGGCGGCATGCGCGACCGGCTGCAGCCCGCGCTGCTCGACCGGCTGACCGACGACGCACCGCAGCGTGCGACCGATCCGCCCGGCACGCAATGGATCGGCGCCGAGCGCCTGCGCGCGGCCGTGCTGCGCGATCTCGCGTGGCTGCTCAATACGCGCAACGGCGAGGACGGCTTCGTCGACTGGGCCGCGTTCGCGCACGCGCAGGCGTCGGTGCTCAATTACGGAATGCGCCCGCTCGTCGGCAAGCCGATGTCGGGCGTCGAACGCATGTCGGTCGAGGCGTCGATCCGCGACGCGATCGTCCGCTTCGAGCCGCGCATCGCGCCCGACAGCGTCGAGGTCCGCAGCATCGCCGATGCATCGGGCGGGCGCGCTGGCGAGCGGCGTCACAACGTGCTGCTGTTCGAGATCCGCGGCACGCTGTGGTCGATTCCGCACCCGGTCGAATTCGTGCTGCGCTCCGACCTCGATCTCGAGACGGGCGCGATGTCGCTGCAGTCCGCAGCGGGAAGCTGACACGATGGATACGCGCCTGCTCGACTACTACAACCGCGAACTCGCGTACCTGCGCGAGCTCGGCGACGAATTCGCGCAGCAGTTCCCGAAGGTCGCCGCGCGGCTGCGGCTGCACGAGTCGGGGCCGCCCGATCCGTACGTCGAGCGGCTGCTCGAAGGCTTCAGCTTCCTCACCGCGCGCGTGCAACTGAAGATGGACGCCGAGTTTCCGCGCTTCACGCAGGCGCTGCTCGATGCCGTGTATCCCGGCTATCTCGCGCCGTTGCCGTCGATGGCGATCATGCGCTTCGCGCCGATGCTGAACGAAGGCAGCCTCGCGCAGGGCTGGCGGCTGCCGGCCGGTACCGCGCTGCGCGCGCGGCCGGCCGCGTCCGAGCAGACCGCGTGCGAATTCCGCACCGCGCACGACCTGACGCTGTGGCCGCTCGAGCTGACCGATGCGGCCGTCACCGGCGCGCCGTCGTGGCTGCCGCGCGGCGCCGTGCCGGCGCGCCAGGACGTGCGCGGCACGCTGCGCATCCGGCTGAAGGCGCGCGGCGGCACGAAACTCTCGCAACTGTCGCTCGATCGGCTGACCTTTCATCTCGCAGGCCCCGAGCGCGACGCGCTGCATCTGCTCGAACTGATCGCCGCGCATGCGCTCGGCGCCGTCTGCCACGACCCGGGGCAGCCGCCGCGCTGGCTGCACACGCTCGACGCCGACGCGATCGTCCACGAGGGTTTCGATCCGGCGCAGGCGATCCTGCCCGACGACGGGCGCAGCTTCCACGGCTACCGACTGCTGCGCGAGTATTTCGCGTTTCCGGCACGCTTCCTGTTCTTCAGCATCGGCGGGCTGCGCGCCGCACTTGCGCGTGCCACCGGCGACGAGTGCGAGCTGACCGTGTTGTTCGACCGGCACGACGCGGCGCTCGAGGCGGCCGTCGATGCGCGGCATCTGGCGCTGAACTGCACGCCGGCCGTGAACCTGTTCGCGCGCCGCGGCGATCGCATTCGGGTGCAGCCGGGCGCGCGCGAGCATCATGTCGTCGTCGACCGCAGCCGGCCGCTCGACCACGAGATCTATGCGGTGCAGCGGCTCGCGAGCGAGCAGCGCGACGACGGCCAGTCGCGCGAATTCCGGCCGTTTCACGCGTCGTTCGCGAGCGACGACGGCAACTACGGCGCGTACTACACGGTGCGGCGCGAGCCTCGGCTGGTGTCCGCGCAGGCTCGCGCGAACGGCACACGCACCGGCTACGTCGGCAGCGAGGCCTACGTGTCGCTCGTCGACAGCCAGTGCGCGCCGTACGACGAAACGATGCGCTACCTGTCCGTCGACACGCTGTGCACGAACCGCGATCTCGCGCTGCTGCTGCCGCCCGGCGACGCGAACGCGTTCACGCTGCGCATCTCGGCCCCCGTCGAGCGGATCGTCGCGATTCGCGGCCCGTCGCGGCCGCGCCCGCCGATCGCCGACGCGCAGACGGCCTGGCGGCTCATCCGTCATCTCGGGCTGGCCCGGCAGACGATGACCGATCTCGACGACGAGGAGGGCGCGCATGCGCTGCGCGAGCTGCTCGGCCTGCACGCCGACCCGGCCGATGCCGCGATGCGCCGGCAGATCGACGGCGTGCGGCGCGTCGCGTTCTCGCCCGTGTTCCGGCGGCTGCCGGCGCTCGGGCCACTGATGTTCGGACGCGGCGTGCAGGTCGACGTGACCGTGGACGACCATGCGTTCTCCGGCGACAGCCCGTTCCTGCTCGGCGCGGTGCTCGAACAGTTCTTCGCGCGCCACGTCTCGATCAACGCGTTCGCCGAATGCGTGCTGACCAGTGCGCAGCGCGGCACGCTCGCGCACTGGCCGGCGCGCATCGGCAGGCGGCCCGCGATATGAAACACGGCACGCCGCCCGGCGCTCGACCGGCCACCGAGGACGCACGCCGCGACGCGTGGTGGGCACGGCTGCGTGCCGCGCCGCATGGCTACGACCTGTTCGAGGCATTGCGCTGGCTCGATGCGCTGTCGCCCGGCCGCGCACCGCTCGGCCATGCCGCGCGGCCGCGCGACGAACCGGTGCGGCTCGGGCAGCAGCCGTCGCTCGCGTTCGCGGCATCGATGCTGGCTGGCGCGTACGACGATGACAATGGCACCACGCGGCCGCGCATCGCGATCCACGGTTTCGGGCTGTTCGGGCCGAACGGACCGCTGCCGACCCACCTGACCGAATACGCGCACGAACGCGCAGCGCAACACGACGACTCGACCTTCACCGCGTTCGCGGACCTGTTCCATCACCGGCTGATCCTGCTGTTCTACCGAGCATGGGCCGATGCGCAGCCGACGGTGAGCCTCGATCGTCCCGGAAGGGCGCGGTTCGACGCGTACATCGCGAGCCTGGTCGGGCGCGCCGCGCATGGCGACAGGCCGGCCGCGCGGGCCGATGCCGAACGCCCTGCAGCCGGCACGCTCGCGCCGCACGCGCTTTATTTCCATGCAGGCCATCTCGTACGGCACACGCGCAATCCGGAAGGGCTCGTGCAGATCCTGCGGCGCCATTTCGGCGTCGACGCGCGCATCGTCGAGCACGTGCCGCGCTGGGTCGCGATCGAACGTTCGCAGCGCTGCGTGATCCGCGCGACGCGACCGACCTTGCGCGTCGGCGGCGTCGCACTCGGCATCGCGGTGCGCGACGCGCAGTCGCATTTCCGGATCGTGCTCGGGCCGCTGTCGCTCGACGCCTACCGGTGCTTCCTGCCGGGCGGCCCGCACGCGCGGCAGCTCGCGCAATGGGTGCGCGAATACGTCGGCATCGAGTTCGACTGGGACGTGCAGCTCGAACTGGCGGCCGATGCGGTACCGGCGATCGCGCTCGGCGCGCCGCAGGGCCTCGGCCGTACCGCGTGGCTCGGGCAGCGGCTCGAAGCGGGGCCCGCACGCGATCTCGTCGTCCGCTACGACGCGCGCCGTGGCGGCCCGCCGCGTGCCGGCGCCGCCCTTCATCGCGAAACCGCCTAAACGGGAACCGTCATGTCCGATATCGGCCGCGTCAACCTGTTCGGAAAACTCGATCCGCTCCTCTACGAGACGCTCGAGCAGGCGACCGGATTCTGCCGGCTGCGCGGCAATCCGTACGTCGAACTCGCGCACTGGCTCAAGCAACTCCTGCAACGGCCTGACGGCGACCTGCAGCGCGTGCTGCGCCGTTTCGGGATCGACGAGGCGGCCATCGACCGCGGGCTGATTGCCGCGCTCGACCGGCTGCCGCGCGGCGCGGGATCGGTGTCGGACCTGTCCGTGCATATCGACGACGCGGTCGAGCGCGCGTGGGTCTATGCCACGTTGAAATACGACGCGACGCGGATTCGCGGCGCCGTCCTGCTGCTCGCGATCCTGAAGACGCCGCAGTTGCGCAACGTGCTGTACGCGAGCGCACGCGAGTTCGAGCGCATCGTGCCCGACGTGCTCGCCGACGAACTCGAATCGATCGTCGACGGCTCGCCGGAGGCGTCACCGGCCGCGCATCCCAATGCGGGCTCGGGCGCCGGCGGCGCCGCCGCGGTGCGCGGTGTACCGCCCACGGAAGGGTCGGCCCTTGCGCGCTTCGCCGTCGACCTGACCGCCCGCGCGCGGGCCGGCGAGATCGACCCCGTTGTCGGGCGCGACGCGGAAATCCGCCAGATCGTCGACATCCTGCTGCGGCGCCGACAGAACAACCCGCTGCTGGTCGGCGAGGCCGGTGTCGGCAAGACGGCCGTCGCGGAAGGCTTCGCGCTGCGGATCGCCGCCGGCGACGTGCCGCCGTCGCTGCGCGACGTTGCGCTGTATCTGCTCGACATCGGGCTGCTCCAGGCCGGCGCGAGCGTGAAGGGCGAGTTCGAGAGCCGGCTGCGCGGCGTGATCGACGAGGCGATGTCGTCCGAGCAGCCGGCGATCCTGTTCATCGACGAAGTCCATACGCTCGTCGGCGCGGGCGGGGGGGCCGGCACCGGCGACGCCGCGAACCTGCTGAAGCCGGCGCTCGCGCGCGGCCTGCTGCGCACGATCGGCGCGACCACGTGGTCCGAGTACAAGCAGTACATCGAGAAGGATCCCGCACTGACGCGGCGCTTCCAGCTCGTGCACGTGCTCGAACCCGAAGAGGCGGCCGCGGTGACGATGCTGCGCGGCCTCGCCGCGAAACTCGAAGCCCACCATCGCGTGCTGGTGCTCGACGACGCGCTGCAGGCCGCCGTGACGCTGTCGCATCGGTATATCCCCGCGCGGCAGCTGCCGGACAAGGCGATCAGCCTGCTCGATACGGCCTGCGCGCGCGTTGCCGTCAGCCAGCACGCGGTGCCCGCGCCGATCGAGGACACGCGGCGGCGCATCGACGGCCTGCGAGTCGAGCGCGAACGGGTCGGGCGCGAATGCGCGCTAGGCAGCGGCGACACCGCGCGGCGCGACGCGATCGATGCCGAGCTTGCCGCCGTGCAGACGGAACTCGATCGGCTCGACATGCGCTGGCAGGCCGAGCGCGAAGCGCTGACGGCGATCGTCGAGTCGCGCGCGACGCTGCTCGACGACGATCCGTCGCACGAACTTTCCGCCGCAGCACGCACCGATGTTCAATCGCGCCTGGCCGCCGCACAGCAGGCGCTGGCCAGCCTGCAGGGTGACGCACCGCTCGTGCTGCCCTCGGTCGACACGCATGCCGTAGCCGCCGTCGTCGCCGACTGGACCGGCATCCCGCTCGGCCGGATGGTGCGCGACGAGACACAGGCCGTGCTGAAGCTCGCCGAGACCCTCGGCGAACGCGTCATCGGCCAGCGGCATGCGGTCGAACTGATCGCCGAGCGGATCCAGACCGCGCGCGCGAAGCTCGACGATCCGACCAAGCCGCACGGCGTGTTCCTGCTGTGCGGGCCGTCCGGCGTCGGCAAGACCGAGACCGCGCTCGCGCTGGCCGACACGTTGTACGGCGGCGAGCGCAACGCGATCACGATCAACATGAGCGAATTCCAGGAGGCGCACACGGTCTCGACGCTGAAGGGCGCGCCGCCCGGCTACGTCGGCTACGGACAGGGCGGGGTGCTCACCGAGGCCGTGCGCCGCCGGCCGTACACCGTCGTGCTGCTCGACGAGATCGAGAAGGCGCATCGCGACGTGCACGAGATTTTCTTCCAGGTGTTCGACAAAGGCTGGATGGAGGATGGCGAGGGGCGCGACATCGACTTCCGGCATACCGTGATCCTGCTGACCTCGAACATCGGCACCGATCGCGTGATGCAGCTGTGTCGCGATCCTGATCGCCTGCCCGACATGCAGACGCTCGCCGATGCGCTGCGCGCGCCGCTGCTCGACGTGTTCCCGGCCGCGCTGCTCGGCCGGCTGACCGTCGTGCCTTACTACCCGCTGACCGATGCGACGCTCGCACGCATCGTCGAGCTGCAGTTGCGACGCTTCGAGAAGCGGATCGACCTGCATCACGGCATCCGGCTGCAGTGCACCGACGCGGCGACCGCGCTGATCGTCGAACGCTGCCGGACCATCGAATCCGGCGGCCGGATGGTCGACGCGATCCTCACGCATACCGTGATGCCACGCATCGGCCGCACGATTCTCGAGGCCACGCTCGAAGGGCGTGCGCTGGCGTCGATCGAGGTGAGCGCGGCCGGCGGCGAATTCGCTTACCGGTTCGACGAGGAGGGAACGACGTGAATCGCGTATTCACACTCGACAGCCCGCACGGCGACGACCTGAAATTCCATACGCTCGACGGCAGCGACGAACTCGGCCGCCTGTTCGAATTCCGGATCGAGGCGCTGGCGGACAGCCACAGCCTGTCGCTGAAGGACTTGCTCGGCAAGCCCGTGACCGTGCGGATCGAGCAGCAGGACCTGTCGACGCGATACCTGAACGGGATCGTCGCACGCGCGACGCTGGCCGGCCGGCGCGCCGAACGGCACTACGGCTACGAGCTCGTCGTGCGGCCGTGGCTGTGGCTCGCGACGCGCCGCTCGGACTGCCGGATCTTCCAGAACCGCACCGTGCCAGACATCGTGCAGGAAGTGCTGGCGCCGTATGGCTTTCCGATCGAGAACAAGCTGACCGAATCCTATGTGCCGCGCGAGTACTGCGTGCAGTACAACGAGACCGATACGGCATTCGTGTCGCGGCTGATGGAATTCGAGGGCATCTATTTCTATTTCCGGCACGCGGCCGACAATCACACGCTCGTGCTGTGCGATGCGATGTCGTCGCACGTCGCGTTGCCCGGCTACGAAACGATCCCGTACATCGCACGGGATCGAACCGCGATCGCCGACGAGGAGCATATCGACGGCTGGCTGCCCGCTCAGGAGGTCAGCGTCGGCAAGCATCAGACCACCGACTACGACTATACGAAGCCGCGCGCCGATCTTTCGTCGCAGAAGGTCGATCCGCGCGGCCACGATCACGACAGCTTCGCGTCGTTCGAATGGCCGGGCGGGTATCGCGACGATGCGCCGGGTGCGCATTACAGCCGCGTGCGGCTCGAGGAGCAGCAGGCCGAGCATGAGCGGGCGAGTGCCGAGACGGACGTGCGGGGTGCGGCGCCTGGATATCTGTTTACGCTCGAGCATTGTCCGCGTGCTGACCAGAATCGCGAGTATTTGATCGTGCGGTGCCAGTACCGTTTTCAGGAGAACGCTTACGCGAGTGATCAGGGCGCGGAGGCCGTCGCGCATCAGACGATGGTGATCGTGCAGCCGTCGAGCCTGCCTTACCGGTCGTCGCGCGACACGCCGCGGCCGCGGACCAACGGGCCGCAGACGGCTACCGTGGTCGGGCCGCCGGGGGAGGAAATCTGGACCGACCAGTATGGGCGCGTGAAGCTGCAGTTTCGCTGGGATCGGTATGGGCAGAGCAACCAGGATTCATCGTGCTGGGTGCGGGTGTCGAGTCCTTGGGCCGGGGGTGGGTTCGGGGGGGTGCAGATTCCGCGCGTGGGCGACGAGGTCGTGGTCGATTTTCTGAACGGCGATCCGGACGATCCGATCGTGACCGGGCGGGTTTTCAACGGCGAGAAGATGCCGCCGTGGGGGCTGCCGGGGAGTGCGACACAGAGCGGGTTGTTGTCGCGGTCGTCGCCGGGCGGGACGACCGACCACGCGAACGCATTCCGGTTCGAGGACAAGAAGGGTGCAGAGCAACTGTGGATGCATGCGGAACGGAATTTCGATGCGGAGACGGAGGCCGATCACACGCTTTCTGTCGGGAACAACCACACGCATACGGTCGGGAACGACGAGACGATGCAGGTGAAGAACAACCGGCAAAGGAGCGTCGGGCAGAACGAAACGGTGAATATCGGCAAGAGCCGGGTCGCGCAGATCGGGGTGGATGAGACGCATGGGGTTGGCGGGAACCGGACACGAACGGTCGGGAAGAAGGAGACCGTGACGATCGCGTCCGATCGTGAGGCGACGATCGGCGGCAGCCACACGGAGTCGGTCACGCATGGCAAGACGGAAACGATCGGCGAAGGCAAGACGCTGAACGTCGGACAGATGTATCAGACGACGTCGCAGGACATGAAGACGCTGGTTGCGTCGGCGCATACCGAGGAGATCGGCACGCGAACGTCGACGATCGCCAAAGCCCATACGCACACAGTCGGCGGCGAACACACCGTCAACGTCGGGGCGAACCATACGACGAACGTACAGCATCAGGTGACCGTCAACGCCGGCGATCAGCTTTCGCTCGTCTGCGGGAATTCGAGCATCGTGATGAAGAGCGACGGCACGATCACGATCCAGGGTGTCAACGTCACATCGACCGGCACGAACACCCACAGCGTGAACGGCAAGACGGTGACGTCGTCGGCGACCGCGGAGCACACGGTCGAAGGCGCCGTACTGAAACTGAATCCGTGACGGAGGCCCGCACGAATGCAGAACTGGCAGCCGACCAATCCGGTGGAGCGCAGGTTCATGGATGCGCATTCGGACTGGATGAGTTTCGCGAAAGAGCAGGACGCGCGATTGATGATCTGGCAGACCGACGAGACGGATGCGGAGCTCGTCCGGCTGTATTTCCAGGTCCAGGACGAAACGTCGTGCGCGGTCAGGACCATGCGGGCGTCGTTCGTCAATGAAGCCGGTTATGCGACAGCGTTGGCGGACGAGCTCATCGCGTTCTACGACAGCCGGCGGGAGGCATCCGATGCTCAGGGCGTGCGTGCCGACTGGCAGGCGCCGTACGACGATGGCAAGAATCCGATGCTGTATCTCTTCGCAGTTGCCGAAAGCCTGATGCAGCACCATCCGGACATTTTCCCGGCGATGGTTTTCGTGCTGGAGCCGCTGAAAGTGCGGGATAACGCGGCGTGGGTGCAATGGATGGACGATTTGCTGTCGATCATTGCGGTCGCGCCGCAGCTTGCCGAGCGTGTGCGCTTTGTCGTATCGCGTATCGATATCGCGCCGTTTGCGGCGCTCATGCAACGGCATCGCGCCGCGGTGCGCGTCGTGCAAGGCAAGTATTCGATGGCGAGTGTGCCACGTGAGCTGCTGGCGGAATCGGGGGAGCGCGGGCCGAGCGGTGAGTTTCGACGGCATTTCGTGATGCTGACCGAGATGATCGAAGGCGGTAATCCCTCTCGGCTGGAGGAATTGCGTGCGGCGGCACTGAAGGTTGCGGAGTGCGAGCAGTGGTTCGATCAATGCGTTGTCGTGCACCTGATTGCGGGAGCCGCGTATCTGAAATGGCGCGATCGGGCGCGGGCGATCGAGGCTTACCAGAGCGCCGCCAGCAGTGGCATGCGCGCGGTCGAGGCCGGGCATCCGGCAGGGCACAAGCTCGTTGCGAACGGGTTGTTCGGCGAGGCGAGCGTGCATTTGACGCACAAGGATTATGCGCACTCGGCTTACTGCTACGAGCGTGCGGCGGCGTCGACTACGGCGGCGAAAGATGGGTTGATGACGGTCGAGGCGTGGCGGATGAGCGCCGTGTGCTGGGAGCGGGCAGGGGAGCGCGAACATGCGCTGGAGGCCGGGTTCAATGCGCTCGATGCGGGGTTGATGATCGACGAGCCGATGCGGGCGAACAGTAACCTGCCGATGGTTGTCGAGTGGATGGTGTCGCAACTGGGTGCGATGGACCGGCGGCGCAACGCGTTGAGCGAGAAGGTCGCTGCGTTGCGCGGCGGGCGCTGAGCGGAGGCCGAAACCGTGGCACTTCCAGCCGTCAAGCATCTCGATCCGGTCGTCGGCGTCGACCTGCATTCGGTGTTGGTGGCGCCGAGCCCGACGCCCGTGTTCCTGCCGCACCCCCATATCGGGTTCATGCTCGACCTGCGCGAATATGTGAACGCCGCCTTGGGCGTCATCGGCGCGATCGCCTTCACGATCGTCGAGGAAAAGGCGGTCGAATATCTCAAAGACCATCCGGACGACGCGAAGAAACTCGACGACACGCTCAAAGACGCCTCCGGTGAGCTTCAAAAGTTGGCGAAGGATCCGACTGTCGCGCAAGCGCTGAAGGGTGCAAAGACTGCAGGCGATATCGCAAACGCGATGGGTGCCGGCGTCGGGATGGGCAGCATCGCAGGTCGGCCGATCTTCGTGAACGGAATGCTGCGTGCTACCGCCGGCACGCACGCATTCCATGCGCCAGCGCTGCATTTCCCGCTCGGCGAATCGTTCGCGCCCCCCGATCCGGACCCATCGAACGACGCGGAAGCGTACATGGGCAGCAAGACCGTCCTCGCGAACAACGACCCGATGGCATTTCTGGCGTTGCCGGCAATGAGTTGCTGGGCGCTCGGGCTGGAGCCGCCGACGCACAACGGTGCGCATACGAAGCGCGAGCATCTGTCGTTGCCGACGTCATTCATGCTGCCGATTCCGACCGGACGACCCGTGCTGGTGGGCGGGCCGCCGATCGTCAACATGGCGGCGCTTGCGAAGGGCTTGTTCAAGGCATTCCGCGGGTCGGAGTGGGCGAAGACGCTGGCGGACAAGCTGCATCTGAAGCCGGGTTTCTTGCGGTGCAAGGTGCTGGGCGCCGATCCGGTTGATATGACCACTGGAGAAGTCGTCACGCGCCAACTCGATTTCTCGGTGTCAGGACGTCTGATGCTCAAGTGGGAGCGATGCTATGCGAGCAATGATCGATATGTTGGCACGACGGGATTCGGTTGGCAGACTCCGGCCGACATTCGACTGGAACTGATTCGGCACGACGGTGCGATCGGCGTTGTAGCGTACTTTCCCGGCCAAGTCACTGCCTTCGACATGGCACCAGACGGAGAGGGCAGGTCCGCACGTGTATATGATTGGCAGCATGGCCACGCGCTTTACCGACGAAGCGACCGGTTGGTACTGCGCACGCGCGAAGGCATTACATTTGAATTCCCGCTTCCGGCTCGCTGGCAACTTGCGACTGCCAGGTTAGACGCCGATACTCGCATCCCGCTGCTTCTCGCTCGCATCGCCGATTGTCACGATAACGCGTGGGAGTTCGAGCGTGAACGTGATGGCAGTCTACTGCGTATCGTGGAATGCGAAGGTCACAATGCTACGGGACGCACGATCGAATGCGATGTATCCACAGACGGAGCCGACCGGCTGCTGACGACGTTGACACTGGTTGACGCGGATCGGGGCACATATCGGCTTGTGACATACGAGCACGACTACCGGCAGAATCTGATTGCGGTAGTCGATGCGATGGCATTCCCGCATCTGTTTTCGTATGACGCCAATCATCGGATGGTGCGTCACGCGAGCCCAAGGGGCACCGCTTTCCATTACGACTATCGTCAGGATGATGATGGAGTATGGCGTGTCGAGCACGCCTGGGGAGACGGGGGGCTGCTCGATTATCGATTTGCCTACGATACGCAGCACATGGAAACGCGTGCGACCAATTCATTGGGCTACACGACCATCTTGCAACTCAATGAACGTAGCATGCCGGTGGCCGAAATCGACGGCCTTGGCGGCACGACCAGCTATCGATACGACGCCCAAGGGCGAACAAGTTCCGAAACTGACCCGCTGGGACGCATACTCTCGTGGGAGTACGACAGGTTCGCCAACTTGCTTGTCCAGAAACATCAGGACGGTGGCGTGTTACGAACCGAGTACGACGTCGAACACCGGCCGATATGCGTAACCGCTCCAGATGGGCGTCAATGGCGTTACCAATGGAGCGAGCGTGGAAACCTGCTCGCGCAAATATCGCCGGGGCAGGTGACTTCGCGATACGAGTACGACCTACGTGGTCAACTCCTGTCGCACACGAGCCCTCGTGGCGCGGTCAAGCAATTCAGCTTCGATCGCGACGGCAACATTTCATCAATAACGGACGAACGCGGTAATCAAACACGGTATTTTCACGATGGCCGTGGGAATTTGGTACATATCGTCAGTCCGTCGGGACAGGTAAGCGACTACGAATACGACCGTAGCGGTAACCTGTGTCGTGCAACCGAGTCGTCCGGACGTGAAATTCGTTGCAGCTACGATGCGAGCGGCAATCTGATTCGGCTGAGCGACTACGGCGGCAACATAACCGAGTTCGAATATTCCGCATTGGGGCGACCCGCCAGGCAGTTCATGCCGGACGGCAGCATGATCGAATATCAATACGACCTCGAAGGTCAATTGATTGCTGTCGTCAACGAACTCGGTCAAGTGTATCGCCTGCAACGCGACGCGTTGGGCCGAATCGTACAAGAAATCGACTTCTGGGGGCAGGCACGTCACTACGAATACGATGCGGCTGACCGCTTGATTTGCAATACGGATGCACTAGGACGCTCCATCCACTATGAGGTCGATGTGATCGGACGCGTGACGCAAAAGCGGGTTCCCGATGCAGGAAATGCTGGCGAATGTCGCGTCGAAACATTCCGGTATGACGCTCACGGCTGCCTGGTGGCCACCGAATGTGCCGACAGCCGTATCGATTTTCGTTACGACGAGGCTGGACGACTGATCAGGGAATCGCATGACGACGGCTTCGAAATCGGCCATCGCTATGACGAGGAGGGCAACCGCATCGAACGCTGGACGCGCATGGAGGTAGGTGGTGAAACAGTTTCGCGCTGTGTGCATTATATCTATGATTTGTCCGGCAATGTCATATCGATTCAGGTTGACGGCGCGACACCCATCGTATTCGAAAGAAATGAGCTCGGACAGATCGTCGATGAACGCCTGGGTGACGCTGCACGACGAGAGTCGACATACACATCGGATGGAACGCTTGCGAAGCAAGTCTTTTCCACCCATACCGGCGCATTCTTTGTTACCGAATACTTCCATGATGCAAAGGGCGAACTGATCGAGAAGCGTGACTCGCGCGCCGGCATCGACCGATTTCAATACGATCCAGCAGGAAAAATCACGGCATATCTGGATCCGGTAGGGAGGATCCATCGGTTCTCCCATGATCTGGCAGGCAACCTGCTCGGAACTCAAGTTCGCGAAAGAACTGAGATAGGGGACACCTGGCAGAGAAATGCTTGGTCTCGATACGGAAATTACGACGGCTGCGACTATGCGTTCGACAGGGCGGGGCATCTCATCACCAAACGGAGTGCAGATCAAACGCTCATGCTGCGCTGGGATGGGGATGGATTGTTAACGGAGACCATCACCACACGCCACCCGACGATCACCGGGCATGAGGCGATGACCTTCCGCATCAATTACGAGTATGACGTGTTTCACCGACGTATCCGAAAGTCTACGTCTCTTTCGGGCCGAGGCCATGTGACCTCGCGGCACTGCCGCTTCTTCTGGGACGGGGATACGCTCATTGGTGAATCGGTGTCTGTGGATGATGATGCCAGTTCGATTCGAGAATGGATCTGCTATCCCGGAACGTCCTGGCCACTTGCATCGATGCATTTTTCCACCGTACAAAACTGTGTGAAATCGGCGACGGTCGACCCACAGCAATCCGTTGCATCAGGTCCGGTCTGGCATTACTTCGACACGGCGCCCAACGGCATGCCGATTCGCGCTATCGATTCGTCCGGGCAGATTGCATGGGAGAGCGATCATGCCAGTGGATGCGGTATCAACGCTGCCGCCTCGCCTGACGATGCAATTCAGCCGCTTCGACTGCAGGGACAATACTTCGACTCGGAAACGGGGCTGCACTATAACCGGAACCGCTACTACGATTGTCCCACTCGGCAATTCATCAGTCCGGATCCCATCGGGCTTCTGGGGGGGCACAATCTTTACGCGTATGCTCCCAATATCATTCGCTGGTCCGATCCATCCGGCCTGGCTAACAATTTCGAGCTGATTCAGATACCGGGGTTTCTCTCTCACCCGCTGGGAGAAATGGGAACGCAGTGGATGCGCGATGGATGGAACTCTGGAGATCCTCGTATCCGCGAGAGCATTCTTGAGGGCTACCAGAATTTTGGCGGAATATTACGGCCCGACGGCTCCTACGAATTTACGTTCAATGTTCCTGGAGGAGACCACACGGAAAACGCGCTGGACCTGAGTGGCGGCGGAACGCTTCTGTCCGAGCGTCGGCCTTGTTTCCAAAAGGCCAGAGGCGCCCTGGAACCGTGCGATACGCTGGTACGTCGCAGTCCGGTTGAACAGGTCATACATTTGTATCGAGCCAACTACACTCAGAAGAGCTTGGATCAGGCTAAAAACAGGTTAACAGTTGCACGTAACCGATTGGTAGTGATGTTTCCTGACAAGCAAATTCCCATTCACTTTTCAAGCACTTTCCTGCGCAAGCTCAAACACTGGACATGTCCCGAAGGGGATTGAGACCGAGTGCGAAGCACACGTCTAATTTTACATAACGTGAAGACTGGAAACTATCGGTTGGATTGTTGCGGATTCAGCAACGGAAGGGGCCGCCGCTAGGCCGATCACCAGTGCTGTAGCTGCGGTGACCCCAGTCACTTTTCCCCAGACGTTCTCCCAGAATTCGCGCGCCGAATCGTCGCGCGCACGCTCTGCGTTCGCCGCGGAGATCACTTCCATCGGGTCGAGATCAAGGATCGTCGCGACCCGGACGGCCGTCATGTCGTCGAAGTAGGTGCGGCCGAGGCGGTACTTACTGATCCCGGCGCGCGTCATGCTCAACGCCTTGGCGGCGGCATAATCGGATTCGATGCCTAATCTCTGCTTAACGGCATCAAGATATTCGACCGTAGTTTTCATAACCGAACCCTCAACATCTAGAACCACAAGTTTCAAAAGTGAGGGTTTCACCTTCGGCCGTGAAAATCGAAACATGCCGGTTGTCCGTATCCAAAACGCGCGCAGGAATAACGCGCTGATCGCCGTTGGATAGGCTTGCCAGCTTGGTCCGGGGCCATACGTATATCTCGGTTTCTTTAAACCCGCTGCACGACAAAACATAAAGCAGAGGTTTATCGAGATTAATTCCGGTCGTGCCAAACGAAATAGAACAGGAACCGGAAAAGAGATATTTGTGCGAGCTAGAAATCCATCGGACATCGGATGAATAGTCGCTCATCGTGCTGGCCGATGCCGTGCCGCAGAAAGCCGCGAAGGCGAGGGCGGCGACGCCGAATTTCATGATCGAACCCTTAGTGAACCCTACAGGGCAAGACTATACGACCTGTCAACACCCGACAACGGTGTCTGGGCGTTGACGCGTATCCAATCGTTGACGTATATTCGCCAGCACGTTGCGGGGAAACAGGACCTGAACCCGCCTCGCTTGCCCGTACAGCAAGCCCCCGCGACGGTTGTTTCCCTCTTCTCGGGTTCATCGGGGGTTCGGTCATGCGAAAGACGCCGTTACAAATTCATCCGTCCGCTCTGGGCGGCTTCACGCTTCAAGGCCCGTACTACCGTCGCCGCTCGCGCATCGCGCGCGCCGTGAACGCGTTTTTCCATTGGCTCGGGGCGTGATCATGGCCGGATCGACAGCATTCGCTGAAATCGGCTACCGCATCGAGGATGGTGATCTAGGCTACGCGGGTTCCTCTCACGCTTCGTTCGTCGCGCGCCGTGTGCCGCGCGTCGCGCACATTCGCGCGACGCCGACCGGAGATGCCGCGCTCGAGCGCATCTACCGCCTGTTGCGCGACCGTCGCGCCGGCCGGGGCCGCTGATGCCATACGCCCGCATGTCGTCGGATGAGGAATGGAGCGCTGCGCGTGTCGCGGGACTCCCGCCGCGCTGGCGCTCCCGAATCCTCGGTCAGTACGACGAGCGGCGCGCCAGTAGCGCGCGCGAGGCGCGGCGCGAATCGAATCTGTTCCTGCTTTCCCTCACTGAACGGCTCGACGCGGTGCGCCTGCCGCTCGGCGCGAACGATGGCGTGATCTGCGAGCGTGCCTCGGTGCTGGCGGCAGAGTGCGCCGCGCTGGCCGAGCTGTATCACGAGCCGCGCGCGGCGCGCGAAGCGATGACGCGCATCGTCGAGGCGCACCAGTGCGACGCGCCGGACGCCGAGCACGTCGACCCGCGCACGGGCGAGATTAAAGGCGTGCGCGACGTGCCGGCGTGCAAGCGCATGACGGATGCGCTTTGGTGGCGTCGCGCGCTGCGTCGCATGCACGCGCGGCACGTCGAAGCCGCGGCGATCGCGCTCGGCTACGTGAACGCGGCGCGCGACATGTACGTCAGCGATGAATCGCTCGACCGCCGGACGCAGCAGCGCAAGCGCAATGCCGCGATGCTCGAGCAGACCATCGCGCGCAACGAAGAGGGCGACGAGTTCACGCTCGCTGAACTGGCCGCGCGCGGCGTCGCGAACAAGGCGATCCGGCGCGGAGAGCTGATGACGCGCATTTCTGGTTTCGAGCAGATCGCGCGCGACTTGCGCCACGTGGGTCTGTTCTTCACGGTCACGTGCCCGTCGCGCATGCACAAATGGCGCAAGGCCGGCGGCAAGGCGCGCGCGAACCCGCTGTACGACGGCACGAAGCCGAACGAGGCACAGGCGTATCTCGCGCGCATGTTCGCGCGCCTGCGTTCCGCACTCGCGCGTGCCGGCGTGCAGTGGTACGGCTTCCGCATTGCCGAGCCGAATCACGACGGCACCCCGCACTGGCACGTGCTCGTGTTCTTCGCGCCGGGCTGGCGCGGCGACGTGCGCCGCGCAGCGCTGCCGCGCGTATGCGCGATCGTGCGCCGCTACGCGTTGCAGGACTCGCCCGACGAACGCGGCGCGAAGGCGCACCGCGCGGACTTCGAGCCGATCGACTGGAACAAGGGCAGCGCGGCCGGCTACGTCGCGAAGTATGTTTCGAAAAACATCGACGGCTATGCCGTGGGGGACGACCTGTATGGAAATCCAGCGCTTGAATCGTCGGCGCGCGTCGAGGCTTGGGCGTCGACGTGGCGGATTCGGCAATTCCAGCAGGTTGGTGGGCCGCCTGTCACGGTCTGGAGAGAGCTTCGCCGCGTTGCCGAACTTCCTGCGGACGCTCCGGAATCTCTGGCGGCCGCGCACCGCGCGGTCAACAAGGTGGAAGGTGAGGAGGGAACGGCAAAGCCGGCATCGTGGGCTGAGTTCGTACAGGCGAACGGCGGAATCTATGCGCCGCGTGAGGCCCGTCCAATACAACTCGCGAAAGAGTGGGAATCGCGCGAGGGCCGCTATGGTGAGCCGGTCGGTCAGGTAGTGCGCGGAGTGCGCGCGATGGGCTGGATCACGTACCGCGATGGCATCGTGGCCGATCGCCGCAAGCTGGTTGAGGTGCTGGTGGAAAGCGTCCGCCACGCATGGGAGATCGTTTCCCGTCGAGTGAGCGAGGGTGTTCACGCGGGCATCGCCCGCGCTTGGACTCGTGTCAATAACTGTACGCGCGGCGTTGCTGCCGACATGGCCGAAATGGCCGACTGGGTTAAGGATTATGAAAGAAACGAGCGGTACGGCGGGTTCTGTCCCGCCTGATGCGGAGTACTTGGAGTCGAAAACGGGGGTGTACTACGCCGACATGGTCAATCAGGACATCGTCGACGCGGTAGATCGTGCGAAGCGCGCGGCGCATGTCGTGCGCGGCGTGTTCGCCGGAATGTCGGCCATCGACCGGGCGATCGTGAAGCGCTCGGCACATTTCAAGGCGCTCGAAAGTCTCGTCGAGGCGGTCGAAGCGTTGTAACGGGGAGCGGCCGGCCGTTCCCGGCCGCACAGTACTTTGCGAGGTTGACCATGTTGGAAGCACTGAAGAATGCTGTATCGAACGCCGTCGAGGCGCTGCGCAACAATGGCGAGCACCGCGCGTCGCTGGCCGATGCGATCACGGCCGCGCACGCCTACATCGCGCATCTGGAGGATCGCGTTGCGGCGCTGGAACAGGCGATCGCGAGCGGTTTCGCGGTCGCGCAGTCGGCGGCCGCCGTCGTCGACGCGGCCGGCGCAGCAGTGACGGGCGCCACCCAGGTCGAAACGAAGCCGGCAGCGTAACGGGAGGCGCCATGTCGTATCTGGGAAAGGCTGACTGCCACCTCTGCGACCGAGAGGTCGATGTGTCCGCGAACCGGAGCGGCATGGCGTATTACCGCTGTGCCGCGTGCGGCGCGAAGCTGGAAACGAAGCATGCGCGCGCGGATCGCGCGTTGCGCGCGAAGGTCCGGCCGTTCGATGCGCCCGACGATACGCCGGCAAACCCGGCGCCGGAACCTGCGGCGAATCCCGGCAAATCGCCGGAACCGCCGCAACCGAGCAACCCGCCGCGCGCGCCCCGGCGTGCCGGATTCTGGAACGTTTGATCATGACGAAAATTACCGATCCTCAACCGATGAGGGTGCCGGACGCGCGCGCCGATTCGACGGTCGACGGCGGCGGTGCGCCCGTCGACCCGCTCGCGGCGATCGCGCAGGAGGAAATGGACGCGAACGCGGATATCGCCGCGAAACAGGCGGCCGCAGCGCAGGCAGAGGCTGACGCGATCATGGGCGATCTCGTGCAGGGCTGGCAGGAGGCATGCCGGCACGGCGCCGATATCATCACGTCGGCATACGACGGCCTGAAACCCGTATGGACGCCGGAACGGATGGACAGCCTTGGCGCCGCGCTCGCGCGCGCCGATGCGCACTACGGATGGGGCGGGGCGGGGCGTCTGCTCGGTCATCCTCTGCTCGGCGTTGGTGTAGCGGCGCTGCCCGTGGCGATCGGCACGGCGCAGTTCGTGAAGCTCGAGCGCGAGCGGCTCGCCGTGCAGCGTGTCGAGACGGGGCGGCGGCTCGCCGCGGGAAATCCGCATGCGGCGGCCGCGCCATCGACGCCAGCGGCGCCGCCGGGTGAGCCTGTACCGACGAAGGCGCCGCGCGGGCCGACCCCTGACATGGGCGCGGCGATTGATACCGCGCTGGCCCGCGACACGTTCATGCAATGACGGCCGGCATCCACAACAGCGCGGACATCATCGGCGTGGTGGGTGCCTCCAGCATGGGGAAGGGCATCTACGTCAAGGACTACCTTCGCCGGCAGTCGAAGCGCAGGCCGATGGCGGTCTGGTCGCCGCTGGAAGAGACGGACGACTACGCGTCGGTGATCGGCGGCCGGAAGGTCGATTCGATCGCCGCGCTCGTCGCCGCGATCAAGGCGGGCGAAACGCGCCTCGTGTTCATCCCATCGGAAAAGCCGAAAGAGCTGAAAGAGCAATTCGACCGGTTCTGCCGCGTCGTGTGGCAGCTCGCCGGCTGGCTGGTCGTGGTAGAGGAATTGTCGAATGTGACCATGGCGAGCTGGGCCCCGCCGGCATGGAAAAAGCTGTCGACGGCAGGCCGCCACAAGGGGCTGACGATCATCGGCACAAGCCAGCGGCCGGCACACGTCGACAAGGATTTTTTCGGGAACTGCACAGAGCTGCGGTGCTACCGCGTCGGCTACAAAAACGATGCTGTCGCGATGGCCGATGTGATGTTGATATCGAACCCGCGCGAACTGCTCAACCTGCCGCAGTTTCACTACATCCACCGTCAGAAGATGACCGGGACCAACACGCCGGGCGTTGTTTCTCCGCCGAAACGCTGAAATATTCCAACGACACGGGGGCCGTGAATCCCCGCGAAACGCCGCGATTCTCCAACTTGGACTCGCGGCGTTTTTTTTCGGAATCTGCGGGCTCGTTCCATTAATTCGGGCTCAACGTGTCTGAACCGTCCTACCTGCCGACCCGCTTCCGTCTTTCGCAAGAAATCATTGCGACGACGGTCGGCGTGCTCGTGGCCGCCTACATCATCTCGAAGGTGCCGGCGTTTAAGAAGCTGGTTGACGGAAACACCATCTGGGCTACGGAAAACAACCTTTCGACCACTTCGTCGATCACTCCCTGAGGCCCATATGAACAAGGCTCACCTCCACGCTGCTCTGGCGACGCTCGCAACGTTCGCCGTCGTCGCCTTCATCCAGAAAAACGTGTTCGCGATCCCGGTCGTCGGCACGTATCTGCCGGGCGGCCAGTAACCCGCGCGCGGGACTCCCATCAACACCTAAGGAATCGCCATGCGCAAAGAGCAGCTTGTAAATTTCCAGAATATCGCGCCGGGTCAGACGGCTATCCTCACGATGCCGATCGGCCCGACCTACGAGCGGGTGAAAATCAACCTGCTCAACGGCCTCGTCGTCTCACAGATCGACAACATCGTCGGCAAGATCAACGGCAAGCCGTTCTTCACGGTGACGGGCGCCGACCTGTTGGCCGAAAACCTGTACGAGGGCCGAAGCAACCCGACGACCCTCATCCTGCTCGATTTCACGCGCAAGAACGCGAAGAGCTCGTCGACGAAGTCGGGCGCGAGCGCGCAGACGAGCGAGGAACTGCTCACGGCGATTTGCTCGGCGCTCATGCAGACCCTGACGTTCGAAATCACGGTCGACGCGAGCGCGCCGAACGGCTCGAACATGCAGGCGTTCGCGCAGCTCAACGACCCGTCGAAAAACCCGATGGTGCTCAAGCAGCTCTACGCGGCGCTGGCGTTTCCGAACGCGCAGGACAACGACATTCCGCTGGCTGTCGGTCTGGCGGGCGCGATCATCAAGAAGCTGTATCTGCACCAGTCGAACTACGGCCCCGCGTGGGCCGCGTCGACCGCATACGCGCTCGGCGCGCTGGTGTCGAACGGCGGCAACCTGTACCGCGTGACGACGGCGGGTACGTCGGCATCGTCGGGCGGCCCGACCGGCACCGGTAGCGGCATCACGGACGGCTCCGTGACGTGGGCCTACGTGCAGGCCGTGGCGACGATCACGAAAATGCAGGTGCGCAACTCGGGCGTGATCATCTGGGAGGGCGCGCCGAGCGACGCAGCGGGCGACCAGACCGATTACGCGAAGGTGCCGCAAGCCGGCCTGACGGTGATCGATTTCGACCTGCAAGGATTCCGCGAGAAGTGGCTCAACACGGCTGTGACGAACAACGTGTTCCTGCGGCTCACGACGAGCGGCGGCCCGTTCAACCTGCGCATGTACCAGTCGATCGTCGATCCGGTATCGCGTTAATCGACGCACGTCCACCAACCAACAGGAGGGCGTATGTCGCTTTTCACGATGGATGACGGGTCGGCTGGTGCTGATCCGTCCGCGCTGGCGGCGTACGGCGGTGACGGTAGCGGATCAACCGACCTGTCGACGCTGTACGGCGTCAACGGCGGGGGCGTGGGAGACGGCTACAACTGGGCGACGGTCACGGACTCGACGCCGGTTTCGGCCAGCTCGCAGACGCTCGGCCAGCTCCAGGCGGGCGGCTCGAATATCGACTGGTCGTCGATCATTCAAGGCGGCCTGTCGACGCTGGTCGCCGCGGACTCCATCAGCCATGGGCTGACGGCGACAGGTCAAGCGCTGCCGACGTACCGCGCGCCGAACGGCGCCGTGTACCCGGTCGGGCAGGGGCCGGGTTATGTGCAGCAGGGCGGCGGCGGATTCATGCTGATCCTGCTGATTGGGATCGTGCTGTTCGCGGTCGCGGAGGAAAAGTAATGGTCCCCGGCCTCTCTCTGCCTCCACTCACGTTCGCGGGCGGCTCTGCCGGCCCGTCGAGCGCGACCAACTACAACCCGGTCAGCTTCAACGATGGCTCGTTCATCGTCTCCGGCTCGCCGCAGCTCGGCACGTCGATCGCGGGCGCGGTCGCGGGCGCGACGAACAGTTTCGCGATCGGCTCGTTTTCGAACCTCATGCCGTGGCTGCTCATCGGGGGTGTGGCGTGGCTCGTGATGCATCGCAAGCGCGGATGACGTTGCGCGAGGCCGATGCGGCGACGGTGCTGCCGTTGCTCGCACCGGTCACGCGGTACGACACGACCGGCGGCGTCGACTCGCTCGAGCGGATGGCGGCGAACGGCCGCGCATTCGTGATCGAGCAGGACGGCGAGCCGGTATGCGCGTATCTGCTCGAGCGGCACGGGCGCGAAGCGTTCGTGACGGCGGCGGCCGGCGCGGCCGGCGTCTGCCTGACAGACCTGCTCGCGCAGTTGATCGAGGCGCAGGCGGTCGGGCTCGACTCCATCGCATTCCAGACGCGTCGACGCGGGCTGATCCGCAAGGCAATCGCGAAGGGCTACCGCGTCGCCGGGCACGTCAAGAACGGAACCATCATGCGGAAGGAACTGCAATGATTCGCAACCCCCAACAAATCAAGCTGCTGGCGCTCGGTCTGCCGATGGTGCCGGCGAACGGCGGCGGCTCGTCGGATTCGTCGTCGGCATCGACGACGACGAACGCAGACCAGCGCAACAACGTCGGTTCCGGTGTCGGCGCCACCGCGTCGAGCGGCGGCACGGTCACGCTCAACGTGCAGCAGCTCGACGGCGGCGCAATCTCGGCCGCGTTCGGGCTCGGTCACGATGCGCTGGCCGGCATCGAAAACATCGGTACGGCCAGCATGAGTGCGAGCGCGCACACGGCCGAAGACGCGATCAATGGCGTGCTGACGAGCGCGCAGGGCGCGCAGGCGGCATACAAGGATGCGACCGCGCAGGCGATCGCGGCCGTACAGGCCGCATACGGTAGCGCGAGCAGCGCGGTCATCGGGCAAGCAAACACGACGGCCAGCGATGTCGCGGCCGCGTATCAGGACGCGAAAACCGGCAATCAGCGCACGATCGTGATCGGCGGCCTGATCATTGCTGCGCTCGCGGTAACGATGCCGTTCCTGCTGAAAGAGGCGGCGTAATGCAGACCATCGCGCAAAAGATTCTCGCGGCGAACGGCTATCAGGCGGCAATGGCCGGGCGTACGCTTTACGTGCAGGCGAGCGACGCCGGAAACGTGCTCACGATCACGCTCACTGATGCGTTCGGTAATCGCGAGCAGGTGCAGAACGTCGGCGCTGGCGCGAAGCTCACGCCAGCGGCCGGTTTCACTGCGGTATCGATCGCGACGACGGCTGATAGCAACGTCGCGTTCATCGTCACGCAGGGCGATATCGACATCCAGCTCAACCAGACGACCGTGAACGTCGGGAACGGGAGCGCGAACCCGGTACCAGTCGCGATCGTGAGCGAGCCGGGTTCCCCGTTTCCGGTGACGATCACGGGGCCGGTAACCGTCACGGGAGCGACGCTCACGGCGACAAACGTCGGAATCAACAATACGGCCGCGAACCCGGTGCCGGTATCGCTCATCAGCGAGCCGGGCGCGCCGATCGCGGTCACGCCGACGCAAGCGTCGTCCATCACGGACGCGGCGCCGGTCGCCGTGGCGGCTTTCACGCCCGCTACGCCGAATCAGGTGCATGTCCGCGCGGCCGGCGCATGCCGATCGCTGCGCATCGGTAACCCGCTCACGTCGACCGGAAAGCTGTACATCGGAGGCTCGAGCGTGACGCCGACGAATGCCGTGATCGCGCTGCAACCCGGCGACGTATGGAGCGAAACCGATGCGCCGCAGGTGGACTGGTACGCGACGAGCGATACCGGCGCGACCGCGAACATTCAGGTGATCGCATGAGCAGCGTGCAGAGGTTTATGGGCTACAACGGTGAGACGCTCGCGAGCATCTTGCAGGCTCGCACGGCGCGGCTGGTGCCGACCGTCGCGGCACTGCGCGCGCTCAGCTCGGCGCGTTATCAGAACGCCCGGCTGCTCGGCTACTCGTACGAGGGCGATGGTGGAACCGGCGATTTCTGGTTAGATCCGACCGACACGACCAGCGCGGAAGATGGTTTCATGGTCATCGTCGGCACCGACGGTGGGCGATGGAAGCGTGAAACGCGCGTGGTGATCGACGCGGCCGACGCGGGTATCGACGTGTCCGGGACCACGGATTCCACCACGCAACTGCTGCGCGCGCTCGCCAAGGGCATGGTGCGCTGGAAAGGCACGATCCTGCACTCGGGCATCCCCATGGAACCGGGGTGGGCGTTGCAAGGCGTCAACCGTGCGTCGTCGCAACTGTTCTTGAAGAACGGTGCCAATGCGAATTCGATCTCCGGATCGGCGCTCACCGATATCGTGCTGCGTGACTTCTATCTGAACGGCAACAAAGCCAATCAAGGACTCGGCTCGTCGAACCCGTGGCGCGGCGTCTATTTCGACGGCGCAAGCGCGCGTATCCGCCTGGATAACATTCAGGTCGACCAGTGTCAGGACCACGGCATTTCGCTGAACGATACGGTCGACACGCCGTCGTTGGCCGGGCAGGACTCCATGATCATCAATTGCGCGGCGACGAATTGCGGTAGCGCGGCGCACGCGGCAGCGGGCGGTGTCGGCGGAACCGGCATCGGTGGGGGCGCGCAAAGCCTCACGGTGAGCGGCTGCTACAGCTCGGGCAACTATCTGAACGGCTTCAAGAGTCCGTCCGGTGCCTATACCAACTGCGTCGCGATCGGCAACGGCGGCGGCTTCGAATCGGGGTTCTCAACGCCGGTTGGAATCGACCTCAAGTATGTGGCGTGCCGCGCGCTGAACAATTCCGGCTCGGGCTGGCGCCATCAAGGGCAGGGCACCGATATCGAGATGATCGGTTGCACGGCAGACGGCAACGGCTATGCCGGTGTCGACGTGCTCGGCGCGGTCACGGGCCTGTCGATCATCGGCGGCAAGTATACGAACAACGGCAAGAACGGATCGCGCGTGTCGGGATCGGCCGGGCTCGACGGCATCTCTCTGCATGGCGAAGGATCGGCCGCGCCGTCGAACATCCTCATTTCGGGTGTGCAGTTCTACGACAACCAGTCGACCAAAACGCAGCAATACGCGCTGTATGCGACGCAGGCGACCACGAACGTTACGTTCGACGTATCGAACGTCGTCGGCGCGCACGCGAGCGGTGACGTGTACGTGGATGCGACCGCCTCCAGCAACATTTTCCAGATCGGAAATTTCCAAGGCAGTTCGGCGGCGCATTGCTTGCAAGCGTCCGTGGCGTCAAGCGGAACCGCTACCAACACACTCGACCAGATCAGCATTCCCCAGAATAGGCTGGTGACCGGCAAGAACCTGCACATTCAGGCGTCGGGGCGGGTGACGGGGACAGCTGGCACGAAGTTAATTCGGGCGAGCGTCGCGGGTACGGCGGTGATTTTCTCGAACCAAACGGCGGGGCAGCAGAATTCTTGGGTGCTGGATGCAACGTTGCCGATCGGTGCGAACGCGAGTCGGACGCTGAATATCAATGCGCCGGCTGGCATCGCGCAAACGCCCGTGTCGTTTTCCACGACGACGGCGGCGCTGGTGATCGCGATCAACAGTACATGTGCGGGTGGTGACGTGGTGACGCTCGACTCGTTCACGGTCAAGGTTGAATGATGAGTGCGGCGCCTTTTCTTCTGTTGGCCGCGAGCGCAGTCGCGCTGCTGTATCTGAGCGAGCAGGGTGATCAGGACGTGGCTAGCTTCACGCCGGGAGACATCATCGGCAGTGCAACTGGAGATTTACTCGATATGACGGGAACCTATACGGGCGGCGATCCGAACCAAAATCGCCAAGCATTCCTCGACATGATCGCGCAAAGCGAGATTGGCGCGGCACTGCTCGCGGAAACGGACAACGGATATAACGTGCTGGTTGGCGCGACCCCCGCGAATCCGCTCACGTTCTCAGACTACTCGCACCATCCGCGCATCTACAACGCGAAGTTCAATTCGACAGCGGCCGGCCGCTACCAGATCAACTGGCCGACGTACCAGACCGTATCGGGCCAAACCGGGCTGACCGATTTTTCGCCGGACACGCAGGACGCAATGGCGATTCAGCTCTGCGCGAACAAAGGCGCGCTCGCCGATATCGACGCCGGAAACATTCAGGCGGCTATCGCGAAGTGTGCGCCCGTGTGGGCGTCGCTCGCGGGCGCGGGCTACGGTCAGCACGAAAACTCGATGACGAACCTTGTCGCATGGTTCACGAACGCGGGCGGGGTGACGGCATGAAAGACACGCTGAACAACGTCGCGCTCGGCCTCGGCGTTGCTGCGCTCGGCTTCGCGTTGATGAAGTATTTCCAAAGCGCGCGCGGAAGCTCGAGCGGAACGGGCGCGGCCGGGCTCGGTGCGCCCATCGGCACGACGACGAACCCGAATGCGGGTTCGTTGTGGCAGTCGCTCACGTTCCCGCTCGGCACGAACACGGGCGGCGTCAACGTGTCCGGCAACGTCGATCAGGTCTATTCGTCGACGAGCTGGAACCCGGACGACATCAGCGCGCAGCTCGGCGCCGATGCAATCGCAGCGATGGGGGCGGCAGGGCAGTCGACGGCGAACGTGTGGGGGTTCCACCTGTGAGCCTGAAAAGCGACGCGCTCGAAGTGACGGTGACGGTCGTCGTCGTGGGCGGCCTGCTTTGGTATGCGGCGCGGAAGGTGGGCGGCGGCCTGTCGTCGCTCGGCACGTCGATATCGGATGCGGCGAGCGCGGCCGGCGGGGCGATCGTCGACGGCTCGTCAACTGCCTGGACAACGGCGACCACGCCGGTTGTGCCGGCCGATACGGGAATTTCCGCAGTCGACGGCGCGGCGAATATCGCGAACGGAATCGTGTCGGCGCCGTCGAGCGTGCTCGACGGCCTGTCGATGGGCCTGATCGGTGGGTCGGGCGGAGCGGGTGGTAACGGCGGCCTTGCGGGCTGGTTGATGAGCATCATCGACGGCAGCTTTTTCGCGCCGAAATCAACGCCGGACCCGACGTTTGACACGGGGAACGGTACGGGGTGGTAGTGCATTTCAACTGGAGATCGTGATGAACTTTTTCGCAAGACTGATGGAGCCGAGCACGCATGCGGCGCTCGCCGGGCTCGCGGGCGTCGGCTCGCAGCTCGCAATCGCGAGCGGCGCAGACCCGCATACGGTCGGCGCGATCGGCACCGCGGTATCGGCGCTGTTCGGGTTGCTCGCCGTGTTCATGCCGGAAGGCTCGGGCGCGTCGACCACGCAACCGGGGGCGTGATGGATGCGGCTCAGTGGCTGACCATCGGCGTGAGCATCGTGCAGATACTGGTCGTGCCGGTGGGCTGCTTCCGATATATCTTGGGGGTCGAGAAACGTCTCACGCGGATCGAGGCCAAATTGGGGATTGCCGACTGACAGGAGGTCATATGGCAAAGCATCATCGGCGCCGCGAGCGCGACAGCAAAGGCCGCTTCAAGCGCTCGCGCTAACGAAAAGCCCCGCACGCGCGGGGCTTTTTCATTCGAGGTCGAGATCGTCGTCGTTTATGGGAGGCTCGCCGAAAAGGCGGTCGATGAGCCAGGTGAGCGCGCATGCAATCCAGTCGATCACGGTGAGAACCCAAAGCGTCGCGCTATCCGCGCACGGCGCTCGTGAGCGGCCGCAATGGTCGATTCGAATGTGCCGGCGGCTTTCGCTGCGCGGATCTTGCCGGCCACGTCCCAAAGCCGCACATAGCGTTCGAATGCGCGCTCGCTCGACATGTAGGCCGGCGCGAGCGCGGCGACCCACTGTGCAACGTCGTCCAGCGTGACGACGATTTCCCCGAACAAGTCGAGCATGGCGGCGATTCTCGAAGCCCAATACATGGGATGACGGCGTTGCGCCGGTCGATGTAATAGGTGGAAATACGGGTCAGATAGATACGACGAAAAGGCCGTCGTTGGCCGCCCGGCGGGCTCGCCTTTTATTTGACATAACGTGAATTACCAATCTTTTTGAATGTAGTAGCTTTTTAGAAATGTCGTGTTCTAGCCATTTAGAAATGTCGCGTTTGGACCTCGGTAAGCTGTCCGGCCGCCGGGAATCCGGCACCGGAGGCTTGGGCAGTGACAGAACGGATCACCATGACGATGCGCGAGCTGGACCGATTCAAGGTCATTCAGGATGTGGCGGACGGCAAGCTCAAGCCGTTGCGCGCGGCCGAACGACTCGAGTTGACGACAAGACAGATTCGGCGGCTGGTCGATCGGCTGCGCGAACACGGACCGCAAGGTCTCGTGTCGCGGCGGCGTGCGAAGCCGAGCAACAACCGGTTGGATGCTGAAACGGCCGATCGGGCACTCTCGATCATCCGTGAGCGTTATGCTGATTTCGGGCCGACGCTGGCCTGCGAGAAGCTGTACGAGTGTCACGGCATCCGGCTGGCCAAGGAAACGGTGCGCCGGCTGATGACCGATGCCGGGTTGTGGGTGCTGCGGCGGCAGCGTCCGCCGAAGGTTTATCAGCCACGCGCGCGTCGCGCATGCCTCAGTGAACTGATTTCCCGCCCATCGCAAGCTGTCCGGCGACGGAGGCTGCGATGGCTGCCATTTTCCGAATAAAATGGCAACCTGGATTTAACTTAGTTAACCGAAGTATTTATCAGAATCTTCATTCTCCTATCACACAATTAGCGAGATTCAATTGGCCTTCTCCATCCCGACAAGACTAAATTTCATCGGCACTTCCCCCTCAGCCAAGGAATCTCATCAATATGTCACACACCGCGAATCGCTTTTTGCAGAGCGTGATCGCCGCGGCCTGCGTCGCACTGGCCTCTTCTTCGCATGCCGTCGAACTGACGCGCGACAACGGCTCGCCCGTCGGCGACAACCAGAATTCCCAGACAGCCGGACCGAACGGGCCGACGTTGCTACAGGACTCGCATCTCATCGAAAAACTCCAGCGCTTCGATCGCGAACGCATCCCCGAGCGTGTCGTGCATGCCCGAGGCACGGGCGCGTTCGGTGAATTCGTGCCGAGCGCCGACATCAGCGACCTGACGATGGCCAAGGTCTTCACGCCCGGCACGAAGACACCCGTGTTCGTACGCTTCTCGACCGTGATGGGTTATCGCGGCTCGCCGGAGCAGGCGCGCGATCCTCGCGGTTTCGCCGTGAAGTTCTACACGGAACAGGGCAACTGGGATCTGGTCGGGATCAACCTGCCGATCTTCTTCATCCGCGATGCAATCAAGTTCCCGGACTTCGTCCATGCGAACAAGCCGAGCGCCGTCACGGGCGTGCAAGACCCGAACCTCGCGTTCGACTTCTTCGCGCATGCGCCTGAGGCGACCAGCATGCTGACGCGGCTGTACACGACCGAGGGCATGCCCGATTCGTACCGGCACATGGACGGCTACGGCGTGCATGCGTTCAAGTTCGTCAACGCCGACGGCAAGTTCACGTACGTGAAGTTCCACTGGAAGAGCGAGCAAGGGATGCACGGGCTCCGACCGAAGGACATTCCGGGTTCGATCGGCGCCGACTGGAACCTGATGACAAACGACCTGTATGGCGCACTGAAGGCCGGCAACGCGCCGAAGTGGGATCTCTACATTCAGGTGCTGAAGCCGTCCGAGCTCGACGCGTTCGATTTCAATCCGCTCGACGATACGAAGGTATGGGCCGGCGTCCCGGAACGCAAAGTGGGCACGCTCACGCTGAACCGCGTACCGGACAACTACTTCGAGTCGACCGAGGAATCCTCCTTTGCCCCGTCGCGGATGGTGCCGGGCATCGAGCCGTCGGAAGACCGGATGCTGCAGGGCCGCATGTTCTCGTACGCGGATACGCAGATGTACCGCCTTGGTGCGAACTTCAACCAGTTGCCGATCAACCGCCCCCGCGTGGCCGTCACGAACAACAACCAGGACGGCGCGATGAACTTCGGCGACCGCAAGGGTGAAGTGAACTACGAGCCGTCGACGCTGAACGAACTCGCGCAGAACCCGCGCTACAAGTCGGTGGCGACGCCGCTGTCCGGCACGACGCAGCAGGCCGCGATCCGCAAGACGCTGAATTTCCGGCAAGCCGGAGAGTATTACCGAACGCTGTCCGCTCAGGAGCAGCAGGATCTGGTGACCGCGCTGTCGGGTGACCTGAACCACGTGAAGAACGACGCGAACAAGTACGCGATGCTGTCGTACTTCTACAAAGCCGACTCGGACTACGGTACGCGCCTTGCGCGTGCGACACACGCCGACCTCTCCCGCGTGAAGTCGCTCGCCGACAAGCTCGTCGAGAACTGATCAGCAATAGAGCGAAGGCTGCATGCGCGGCCTTCGCGCCCTGACCTACCGGATTGCGCCGCGCGGCCACGCGCGGCGCGCATCGCTGATGAAGAACCGACTCCGCACCATCCTCTTCCGCACGCTCGCGATCGCGGGTGCCGTCATGCTCGCGGCCTGCGCGCAGATCGCGCCACCCGCGGCCGTTCCCGACCCCGACGCGCACGCCGACCTGCGCCGCTACGATGATGCGTGGTTTGCCGCCGCGCGCCTCGGCCGCATCGACATCCTGCAGTCACTCATCGACGCGCATTATCCGATCGACACGACGACGCGCGAAGGCTATACCGCCGTCATCCTCGCTGCGTACCGCGACCAGCCAGCGACGCTCGACTATCTGCTGCGCAACGGCGCAGACCCGTGCATCGGCGATCGTCACGGCAACACGGCACTGATGGGGGCGCTGTTCAAGGGCGAGACTGCGATCGCGAAGCGGCTGGCCGATACGCACTGCCCGATCGACCAGACCAATCACGCCGGCGAAACGGCACTGTCGTTCGCCGCGCTGTTCGGCCGTCTCGACATGCTGCCGGTGCTCGTCGCACATGGCGCGAATCCGGATCACCTCGATGCACTCGGCCGCACCGCGTTGCAGAACGCAATTCTGCAAGGCAACGACGCTGCGGTTACCGCGCTCGAGAAGGTCGGTGCAACGCCTAACGCGGATGTGACGCTGCGATTGAGGCCGTGAACAGCATGGCGAATCGGTCCTGGTACGTATCGCAAGCGGAGGCTCCGACAGGATTACTGCTTGACCTTGAATTCGCCTTCGACGTTAGGCTTTTGCCCATCGTCATTTTTGCCGGCCTGCAAGGGGTAAGCGTCGAGCCTGCCAACGCAGGCACGCAACAAAGCGCCGTGGAAGTTCAACGTTGTTCGGCCGTCAGTTGCCTCAACTGTTCGAGCAGCTTTGCGGCAGGGCTCGGCAACAAACCGTGCCGACGTCGAAATGCGGTCAAGGTACGCCGCCCGACTACCCCTGGCAATTCGAGCGTATCGAACACCCCCGCCTTGCTCTCCGTCACGTACATCGGTTCAGCCATCCAACTCAGGAAACCTGATCGTGAGACGAGACTCTTCAACACGGTTATCGATCGGGTTTCGACCACGACGTTCGGTAATCCGAGCCCGTTCGCCACGAACACCTGCTGCATGTGCTCGAATGGCGCGGTGCCGCGCGGCGGGATCGCCCACTGTTGATCCAGCGTATCGGCCAGCGTGATCCCCGGTTTGGCGCGCAGCGGGTGATCGAGCGCCGCCACCACGTAGCTGTTGTCCTCCCAGCGACAGTCGTCGATCGCGACGATCTCTTCGGTGTCGGGTATTGCCATGCTGAGCGCAAGATCGATTTCGCGCTGCACCAGTGCCTCGGCTAGACGATCCCAGACGCCTTCGATCACTTGAACGCGCAAATTGGGCCACTTTTGCAACACGCCGCTCACGGCGAGCGGCAGCACAAGGCTCGCAATACTGCCTACCGCACCACAGCGAATCGTCCCGCGTGCGAGCCCACGCATCGCGTCTATCTCTTCGCGTGCCTGCTCCGCCTCGCGTTGCAGCAGGATTGCGTGCGGCAGCAGCGCCTCCCCCACCGCAGTCAGGTGCATGCCGCGCGTATGGCGCTCGAATAAAGGGGCACCAACCTCGTCTTCGAGCCGGCGGATCGCCCGGCTCAGTGCCGGTTGGGTGACGTGCAAGGTCTCGGCCGCGCGACCGAGGCTACCGGCCGAGGCAATCGTGACAAATGCGTGAAGCTGCTGGAGATTGAAAGTCATACCGAAAGGTAATGCCTTTTTGTGAAATCGGCAATTTCGGACTGTTCCGGATGTTTCGATAATGCGTACACCAAGACCGTACTGAACGACAGGAGACTTCAATGGCGCACAGCCTCCCACCGCAAAACCATCAAGGCAGCAACGCGCAGGGCATGACGGTACGCGATGCGGTGATCGACTTCGCGCGCCGCGTCGGCATGAACGTCGTGTTTGCCAACCCGGGCTCGACGGAACTCCCGATGTTCCGCGACTTCCCCGCCGATTTCCGCTATGTGCTGGGGCTGCAGGAAGCTGTCGTCGTCGGCATGGCCGACGGCTACGCACAGGCCAGCGGGCGAGCCGCCCTCGTGAACCTGCATTCGGCAGCCGGAGTCGGCAACGCGATGGGCAACATCTTCACCGCCTTCCGAAACCGGACACCGCTGGTGATTACGGCAGGACAACAGGCGCGCTCGATCCTGCCATTCGATCCGTTTCTTTCAGCCACGAGCGCCACGGAACTCCCCAAGCCCTATGTGAAGTGGAGCATCGAGCCGGCGCGCGCCGAGGATGTGCCGCTTGCCATCGCTCGCGCATGGGCGATCGCGATGCAGGAGCCGCGCGGGCCCGTGTTCGTTTCCATTCCGGTCGACGACTGGGACCATCCGGCCGAGCAACTGCCCGAGCGCGTCGTTTCGCACGTGACACGCCCCGCTGCGGACGCGCTCGCGCACATTGGGGATTTGCTCGATCAATGCGAGCGCCCCGCGTTCGTGGTGGGCGGCGCCGTGGATCGTGCCGGCGCCGTCGACGACCTCGTTCGCCTGGCGGAACGTCACTGCGCACGCGTGTACGTCGCACCCATGACCGGGCGCTGCAGTTTTCCGGAGTCTCATCGGCTGTTCGCCGGTTTTCTGCCCGCGATGCGCGAGCGCATCGTCGAACTGCTCGATGGCCACGACGTGGTGTTCGTCGTCGGTGCACCGGCCTTCAGCTATCACGTCGAAGGGCACGGCCCGCACGTTCCCGCGGGCGCGAAGCTTTGCCAGTTGATCGATGATCCGGGCACGGCAGCATGGACGCCGCAGGGCTTGGCCGTCGTCGGGAACGTGCGGCTCGGCATCCAGGATCTGCTCGAGCGCCGCGCGCCGCGCGGGCGGCCGTTGCCTGCACCCCGGCAGTTGCCGCCGCGCGCGCTTCCGCCCGGCCCAGGCGAGCGCATGTCGGTCGCGTTCGCGCTGCAAACGCTGAGCGAAGTCCGTCGCGCCGAAGACATCGTCGTCGAGGAAGCACCGAGCGCGCGTCCCGTGATGCAGGCCTATCTGCCCATCCAGCGGGCAGGCGGATTTCTGACCATGGATAGCGGCGGCCTGGGATTCGGGATGCCGGCAGCGGTCGGCGTGGCGTTGGCGCGCCCGGGCGAACGAGTGATTGCGGTAATCGGCGACGGCTCCAGCATGTACTCGATCCAGGCCATCTGGTCGGCAGTACATCTGCAATTGCCCATCACGTTCGTGATTCTGAACAACACACGCTATGCGGCATTACAGGATTTCGCGCCGGTGTTCGGCTTCGGACCGCAAGACCCCGTACAGGGCACGGACCTGCCCGGTCTCGATTTCGTGAAGATCGCCTCCGGCATGGGATGCCCGGGCGTGCGCCTGACCGACGCCGACGGCCTGCGCGACGCGCTACGAAGCGCGCTGTCGGCAACCGGCCCGTCGCTCGTCGAAATTGAGGTCGCGTAAGCCGTCTTTGATTTTCGAACAATCCAGGAGACAAACGATGAAAACAGTGTCGATGCTGATCGACGGAGAGCGAGTCATGGCGCGCAACGGCGCGATGTTCGAGCGCCGTAATCCGCTTGACGGTGCGGTGGCGTCGCGCGCGCCCGCCGCCAGCGTCGAAGATGCAAACGCAGCGGCGGATGCCGCGGCCCGCGCGTTCCCGGTCTGGTCGGGCTTCGGCCCGCTCAAGCGGCGCGCGTTGCTGACGGCTGCGGCCCATGCGCTCGAAGCAAAGTCCGATGCCTTTGCAGCGGCAATGGCGTCCGAGACCGGCGCTTCCGGCCTGTGGGCCGGCTTCAACGTACACCTGGCGGCACAGGGCTTGCTCGAAGCCGCCGCGATGACCACGCAAATTGGCGGTGAACTGATCCCGTCGGACGTCCCCGGCAGCCTCGCCATGGGCATGCGTCAACCGGCGGGCGTCGTCCTCGGCATCGCGCCGTGGAACGCGCCCATTATTCTGGGTGTGCGCGCAATCGCACTGCCACTCGCATGTGGTAACACCGTGGTGTTGAAGGGTTCGGAGATGTGTCCGGCCACGCACGGCCTGATCATCGAGGCGATGCAGGAGGCCGGGTTGCCGCCCGGTACGGTGAATTTCGTGACGAACGCCCCGTCAGATGCAGCCCGCATCGTCGACGCGCTGGTCGCCCATCCGAAGGTCCGGCGGGTCAACTTCACGGGTTCGACTCGCGTGGGGCGCCTGATCGCGGAACAATGCGCCCGTCATCTGAAACCGGCAGTACTCGAACTCGGCGGCAAGGCGCCGTTCATCGTGCTTGACGATGCGGACATCGACGCTGCGGTCGATGCGGCAATCTTCGGTGCATTCGCAAATTCGGGGCAAATCTGCATGTCGACCGAGCGCATTATCGTCGACGAACAGATCGCCGATGCATTCGTCGAGCGGATCGCCATGCGCGCGCGTGCGCTGCCGCTCGGCGATCCGCGAAACGGTCCGGTGGTCCTCGGCTCGGTCGTCGACATGAGTACGGTCGAGCGCTGCAACGCACTGATCGACGATGCGCTCGCGCACGGCGCAACGCTGGTGTGTGGCGGCCAGGCTGACACCACCCTCATGCCGGCCACGTTGCTCGATCACGTCATGCCGGCGATGCGCATTTACCACGACGAATCATTTGGCCCGGTGAAGCCGATCGTACGTGTGCGCGGCGAGGAAGCCGCGATCGCTTGCGCGAACGACAACCCCTACGGTCTCGCGTCGGCGGTATTCAGTCGCGACAGCGCACGCGCGATGAACGTCGCTCGACGGATCGAATCGGGTATTTGTCATATCAATGGACCGACGGTACACGACGAGGCACACATGCCGTTCGGCGGCGTAAAGGACAGCGGCTTCGGGCGATTCGGCGGCCACGCGGGTATCGCGGAGTTCACCGACTTGCGGTGGATCACCCTGCAGACCAGTCCCCGCCACTACCCGTTCTGAGGAGCACGCCATGCAGATCGCAATTTTGGGTGCCGGCGCGATGGGTTCGTTCTTTGGCGGCCGTCTCGCGCTGGCCGGTCATTCGGTCAGCCTGCTCGATATCGACGACGCTCATCTCGCATCGATTCGCGGCAACGGCCTGCGGCTTTCGACGGATTCCGGCGAGCAGATCGTGCGCAATCTCGTCGCACTGAGGCCGGAAGAGGCCACCCTGCCAGTCGACCTCGTCATCGTCTTCACGAAGACGATGCATACGACCGCCGCGCTTGACGCCGCGAGCGCGGTGCTAGGCCCCGACACCGCCATCCTTTCGTTGCAAAACGGCTTGGGGAACGCCGAACGGCTCACCCAATCCGCATCGCCCGATCGGGTCATGGTCGGTGTGACCACGTGGCCTGCCGACAAGTCGGAACCCGGCGCCGTCAGCTCACATGGTCAAGGCACGATCCGGCTGATGAGCGCAAACGGCGCGCATACGAGCGCGCTCGAACAGACGGTCCACGCTTTGAACGATGCTGGCCTGTCGTGCCAGGTCGATCCCGATGTCTGGGCCGCGATTTGGGAAAAGGTTGCGTTCAACGCCGCCCTCAACAGCCTGTGTGCGGTGACGCAATGCATGGTCGGCGAGTTGACGAATACCGCTGACGGCGAAGTACTGGCGCTGAAGATCGTTTCGGAGGTTGTCGCCGTGGCGCATGCGCTCGGAATTTCGGCAAATGAAGCGCACGTGGCGTCGAATGTGCGCGATGCGCTCGCCCACCATCGCACGCATCGGCCATCGATGCTGCAGGACGTGCTGGCCGGCCGGCGCACCGAGATCGGAGCGATCAACGGTGCGGTAGTCGAGGCCGCCAGCAAGGTCGGTGTGGAGGTGCCGTATACGAACAGCCTGGCCTGCCTCGTCAGACTCGTCGAGGCCCGCGCTCGTTAGTCGGACAGCGCAACAGTTCGACACCGAAGCGCATGTCGGCTGTCACCAGGCATGTCGTTGAACCATTCGCCAACAAATCCACGCAGCCGGCCGCGGTGCGGATCGTAGCGCAACCCGCCGCGGACATTTCAAAGACAAGGGCACGCTGTGCGCCCCAGGAGACACAATGGACCAATCCCTTCCCGCGTCGTCCGAGACGCGAACCTCATCAAGCGGCCCCCGCCCGCACGGCGGCGGAACGCTCGATATCGGGCACACGCTCGATCACGGCCCATACGCACTCGTACAGCGAATCGCTGTCGTCCTTGCAGCGCTTTCCATTGTCGTGGACGGCTTCGACAGTCAACTCATCGGCTTTGCGATCCCGGTCCTGATCAAGGAATGGGGCGTAACACGCGGGGCCTTTGCGCCTGTGGTCGCGGCGGGGTTGATCGGCATGGGAATCGGCAGCGCAGTGGCAGGCCTGTTCGCCGATCGATTCGGGCGTCGCTGGGCCGTCATCGCGAGCGTGTTGATTTTCGGCACGGCGACTTGCGCGATCGGGTTCGCGCCGAACATTGCCGCCATTGCCATGCTGCGCTTCGTGGCGGGTCTGGGTATCGGTGGAGCGCTGCCCACGTCGACGACAATCACCGCCGAATTCACACCGGCCCGGTATCGGACGCTTGCGGTAACCGCAACCATCGTTTGCGTACCGCTTGGCGGGATGCTCGCCGGATTGTTCGCGGGGCAGGTGTTGCCATCGTATGGATGGCGCGGCCTGTTCGTCGCGGGCGGCATCCTGCCGCTCATCCTGGGCATCGTGTTGCTCGTCATGCTGCCTGAATCGCCCCGCTATCTCGCGCGTCGTCGGCATCGCCGGCCCGACCTCGTGCGTCTGCTCACCCGCATGGGTCATCAACTCCACGCCGACACCACGTTCACCGATGCGCGCGAGCAGCAAACCGAAAAGCAGACGGGATTCCTGACCCTGTTCCGCGAGGGCCGCGCGCGCGATACGGTTTCGATCTGGAGCGCATTCTTCGCATGTCTGCTGGCCGTCTATGCGGCGTTCAGCTGGCTGCCCGCCATGCTCACAAGCGAGGGATTGTCGGTCGCGATCGCCGGCTACGGATTGACTGCCTACAATCTCGGCGGCGTGCTCGGCGCACTTGCGTGTGCGGTGGCAATCGCTCGCTACGGCTCGCGCGGCCCCCTGCTTCTGTGCTGCATCGGGGGAGCCGTCAGTGCATGGCTGATCCTGGGTGTCGACCTGAAGCATCAGACTGCGTTGCTGATCATTGGACTCGGGCTGCACGGCCTGTTCGTCAACGCCGTCCAATCGACGATGTATGCGCTCTGCGCCTATGTCTATTCGACCGGCGTGCGGGCAACCGGCACTGCGTCCGCGCTTGCTTTTGGCCGGCTCGGCGCAATTCTCAGCGCATTTGCCGGTGCGACCGTTATTACTGCGACCGGGGGAACCGGCTACCTGCTGATGCTGGGTTCGGCGATGATGGTCGTGTTCGCCGCGCTTGCCGTCGTCCGTCAGCATATTCCCGCATCCGCAGATTCAAGGCGACGTTAGGCATGCGAATTTCCGGTGGCAATCGCCGATTGACGCCGGAAATTGGCGGAACCATATTTCTCGAGATGGTTCATGTGACGCAGCCGTCTGCCGTTGGAAGATCGAAAAATGGGATCGCCTGATATCTCGAACGCGAATTATCGTGTTGACGAATCGCTCGTATCGCTCGCCAAATGGGAGCAGGCGGCGGCGCAATGCTGCGTTCCGCTTGCCATATCGCACGAGCGAGATGCGCACTTCTCGGGAAGCATACAAAGCGCGACGATCGCCGATGTCTGCGTCTCACGAATTTCCGGCGGACGGCATGTCGCCGAGCATGATGTCGCATCGGTCTCCAACACGGACGGAGACTATATCCTTGCCGGCCTGCAGTTGCAGGGGGCCGGCAAGTTGATTCAGGACGGACGTTCCGCTTCCGTCGAGCATCACGACCTCGTTTTTTTCGACTCGCGCAGACCGTTTCGCTGGGAGCTCTCCGAGCCGTTCGACCAAATCTGCATACGGTTCCCGATGTCGCTGGTCACGTACCGGATCCCGCTTCGGGACACCTTCGTCGCCCATACGATTTCCGGCACGCAAGGCCTGGGCATGCTCGTGGCTCAACACCTCATCACACTGTGCGCCGAACGCGACCGGCTCGCCCGTTCTCCGAGCGCGCCGCAAATTTCCACGTCGGCTGCGGATATGGTCGGCGGGCTGCTGGCGGAGTGGATGCAAGTCCGCCCCGGCCCTCGAACCAATCTTCATGCGATGCACTTGCAACAGTTGCGTCAGTTCATCTCGAACAATCTTCGGAACCCCGATTTGAATGCCGACATGGCGGCAGCAGCGCTGGGCATGTCGGCACGCTATCTTCATCGCCTCGTTCAACTAGATGAAACCACCATCGGCCGTATGATTCTCGTTGCCAGACTGGAGCGCTGTGCGCAGTGGCTCTCGCTGAAATGCTATGCAACTTGCTCGATCGAGCAGATCGCGGGAACCTGGGGATTTGCGAGCGCGGCGCATTTCAGTCGAGCGTTTCGTGCTCATTACATGAAAACGCCGCGCGAATACCGGCTAATCCATCAGTCGACAGCGTCCTGATGGTCGTCGGTGTCGCTCGGTGCGCCCTCCCGCGCCGGCAACGGCGACCTGCACGACGCATCGCTTTGGCCGGCATGCTCCACGCACCGCCGCGGTTGCTTGTCGAACCAGAGTCGCAAGACGTCGGGGCGCGCGTAGTGCCCGACGGGATCCGCTGCCGCCTTCGCGAGCGAGATGCGCGCGAGGTCGATGTCAACGTACAGCAACCCTTCCGTCGCCTCCGGTAGTTTCTCGACGAGCGATTCTCCGTCCGGCCCGTACGCCACGGCGTGCCCGCCGCCGGCACGGATCATCGCACGCTTGTCTGCCGTGTCGCACAACATGTCGACCATTTGCTCGCTGATCACCGCGCACGGTGCGAGCACGAAGCACGAACCCTCAACGGCATAAACCCGGCTGACCGCGTTGTTCACCTCATGCCCGAGCGCGGGCGCGAATTCATACATGGAGAAACTCGGCCAAGCCGCGACGTGCACCTGTTCGTGCTGCGCATACATCGCGTACTTGGTCAGGGGCTGAATGTGCTCCCAGCAACACAATGCACCGACGCGGCCGATATCGAGATCGTGCACGGCCAGATCGCTGCCGTCGCCATCGCCGAACACAGTGCGCTCGACATGAGTCGGTCGCAGCTTGCGGCGCGTGGCGATAGTCGCGCCATCCGGACCGATGATCCACTGCGCGATATAAAGGCTGCCGCCGGATCGCTCCGACAAGCCCAGTACCACGGTCATCTTGTTGCGTGCCGCGGCGTCCCTCAGAGCCGCTGCTTGCGGCCCGTCATACGTCATCGAATTGTCGAAATAGCGCTGGACGAAGCCTGCCCCAAGCGCCCATGCGGGAGATCCAAGCCACACATGGAACGGATAGCCCGGCAGCCAGGTTTCCGGAAATGCAATCAGCGAGGCTCCCTTTTGTCCGGCTTCGTCGATCAAGGCGATCGTTTTATCGATCCCTCTATCGAGGTTCAGGAATTCGGGAGCAGCCTGAACGACTGCCGCAACGTACTTCGGATGTTCTAGTGCCATTTGAGTACCTGTGATTGAACTGAACACCGTTCCGACTAGAACCGGTGTTGAATGCCTACCGACGCTGCCAGCGTATTGCCGTCCGGGATGCGGGTAAGGTCGCCGTTTGCGGCGACGCCGGTTCCCATGCCGCCATGATTGTCGACAAGCGCGACTTGCGCATAAAGCGACGTCCTCACCGACAACGAGTACATGCCGCCCACCGAATACATCAGCGAGTGACTGCCGCTCGCCGATCTGTCCTTCGAGTAGTACACCCCGCAGTCCAGGAGAATCGGAGCAGACGGCTTCCATGAGAGCCCGCCACCGTAGGTCATGTAGTTCGGGCTGCCAGGCGCCGCGTTATTGCGCAGGCGAATGGCGAGCGCGTAACCGGTGACCGATTCGAACGAATATGACGCCCCCAGCGTGGCACCGTCTATCGCCGTCTGGCCTGAGGTCGTGTCTTTCGCCTGATAGTACGCGGCGTCGGCGGAGAACGGTCCTGCCTCGTATGTCAGTGACCCGGAGAGCCGACGCCCCTTGACGCCGCTCCCTGCAATTCCGCCCGGTGCGTACTGAACGCTGCCCGTGAAGCCGCCGAGTGTCGGTGACGTGTACACGAATGAGTTGGCATCGAAAATCCCGTTGATTCCGATCTTGCCCAGATATTCCGTGAACGCGCTCGCGAAATTGGACATGGCTCGCGGGTCGCGGCCGCCGATCGCCAGAAAGAACGGCGAAAATTGCAGGCCAGCCTTGATGTCGCCGAAACCACCCGTTGCCTGGACGTACGCGTGTCGGCCAAAAATACCGCCGTTGGAATTACCGAACTGCCCCGTCGTCGTCGAGAACCCGTTCTCGAGCGCGAAACCGATTTTGGTCCCGCCGCCGATGTCTTCCTGTCCTTTCAGCCCCCAGATCGACGGCGCCCATCCGCCATCGAGCGCTCCCTTCAACGCCCCGGCGTTGCCGGAGGACTTGGTTTGGTAGACAAGGCCCGTATCGACGATGCCATACAAAGTGACATTCGACTGACCAAAGGCGTGCGTCGATACGCCTCCCAGAGTTGCCATGGCCAGAAAGGCAACTGACGGTCGCTGAAGCATTTTCATTTGAAGGTCTCCAATGGAATTTAGTTTTTCTGTGCGGTCAGGCTTTCATGCGTCGTGGCGTGACCGCGCCTTCCCGGTGCGGTTTCCCTCAGCAGAAAGGCGAGCAGAAAACCGGCGCCGAGCGCGGCAGAGGCAAACAGGATCGTGAACTGAAGGCCCATATGCTGAGCAATGAAGCCGGCAATGGCTGGCGCGACACCACCGCCGAAAATCTCGCCGGCGCCTACGACTGCGCCCACCGCGGACGAGGTCAGGGATGAAGGCACGGCCTCGGCCGCAACCGGACCCGCCATCAGCGAGATCGCGCCGCAGCAGAAGAAGGCAATCGCAAACAGGAGCACGAACAACACCGCCGGAACAGTCGGCGCATAAGCGAAGGCGAGCAAGGACGCACAGCCGGCAAGGAAGGTGATCTTCGCGGCATTCCTGCGCCCGATGGAGTCGGATATGCCGCACACGAAGATCTGACCGGCAAATCCACCAAATCCGAGGCCAGACATCACGAAGCCCATCTGTGCCGTCGGCATGTGACGGAAGTCGGTCAGATACACCGGGGTAATGGCCGCGAGAACGAACAGTCCGGCCATTGCACAGAAGATGGCACCCATGCCGACGCGCACGTTGCCGTAACGGAGCACCGAACCCCAACTTTCCCGGTGCTGTGCGCGATCGGGCGACTCCGTCGAGGCAATGTGAGCCGGTTCACGAATCGTTCGGTACATCAGGAATGCGAGCACCAACCCCGGTGCGGCGACGATTGCGAACACGAGGCGCCACGAAGGAACGACCGACAGCAGCTGCGTGGCGATAATCGGCCCAAGACCGAGCCCGAAAAGTGCGAAGCAGCCCTGAATGATTCCCAGGTTCAGCCCGCGCCGGGCGGGGGGCGACGCGTCGTCTCCTGCCGCGAAGCTGGCGGGACAATACGCGCCTTCGGTGATGCCCATCAGTACGCGCGTCATCATGAGCACGCCGACACCGCCAACGAGGCCGGTTGACCCCGACAGCAGCGAAAACAGGATGATGGCGGGAATCAAGATCTTGCGCCTGCCGACTGTGTCCGACAGACGTCCCATCAAGATCGCGGACACACCCCACGCAAGGCCCAGCACGGCCGTGACGTTGCCGAGATCCTGATAGGTGAGACCCAAATCCCGCATCATTTGCGGGAACAGCGGTGTAATGAGCCAGCGGTCGAGACCCACCAGCCCGAAGCCAAGCGCGAGCAACACAATCGCCCGCCGTTCATATGTCGAATTTGATCTGATGTTTGAATTCATGGTGCAACCCCCTTGCGTCTCCCGCAACCAGTCCTGAGCATGTACGTCCACTTGTTGACCCTCTCCGGCATGTACCGCATGTCGGAGTGGCGTCAGGGCAATCGTGCGTCGCGGAAATTTTCAGAGGTTGACTGACAGCGAACTGCTTCTTGACGTGGAGCGCATCGCATAAAAAGCATCGACACGGCGCAGATTGATGCGAGGGAGCACTTGTAAATCGGATGTAAAGTACATCCATCAGGAAAAATGACAGCAACCCGCGTCGGCGTTCGCGTCGAGTTCGCTGCAATCGATGCACCAGCGCTAAGCGCAAGTTTCCAGGAAACCCGAAATCGGGCGACGTTGCGATTCCACGCAATTTCGCAGCGGACCTTTCCTGTGCAGCGCCTTAATCGACCGTCACACGATCTCCAATAATGACCGCTCGATCCGTCGGCCCACGTGCCGACGCGACCCACCGGCGATCGGGCCGGAGACCAACGATAAAAAATCCTATGCATTCCTATAAGACTGGACAGCCCGCCGGCACGCGCGCTGCTGTGACGCACGCCGGCCGTCGCACCAGTGCGCTCCCGGAGACCATGATTGCTGCTTGCGTGGCCGGATTCATTCCGTGCGTCGCGCACGCGCAGAGCAGCGTGACGCTGTACGGCCTGATCGATACGTCGATCACCTACGCAACCAATCAGCGGACGCAAGGCGCCGGTTCTCCGGGCAGCGGCAGCGTCGCGCTGACGAGCGGCGCATTGAACGCATCGCGCTGGGGGCTGCGCGGCCGTGAGGATCTCGGTGGCGGGACAGCCGCGGTCTTCGCGCTCGAAAATGGCTTCTCGGGCACGACCGGCAAGCTGTCGCAGAAAGGCGTCGACATGTTCGGCCGTCAGGCGTGGATCGGTGTGAGTTCGCGCACGGCCGGCACGCTCACGTTCGGCCGCCAGTACGACCTGATCCTCGATTTCGTGACGCCGCTTGGTGCGTCGGGCCCCGGCTGGGGTGGCAATCTCGCGGTACACCCGTACGACAACGACGACTCGAACCGCAACCTGCGCATCAATCACGCGGTGAAGTACACGAGCCCGACGTATCGCGGGCTGACGTTTGGCGCGCTGTACGGGTTCTCGAACACGGCCGGCGCATTCTCGAACAACGCCGTCTGGAGCGCGGGGCTCGGCTATGCGAACGGACCGCTGAAGCTCGGCGCCGGTTACCTTAAGATCAGCCGCGACCGCAACGCGTCGAACCCGGACGGCGCACTGAGCACGGTCGACGGCTCGGCGACGATCACGGGCGGCAACCAGCGGGTCTGGGCCGTGGCCGGCCGCTATGCGTTCGGTCTGCATTCGGTCGGCGCCGCGTGGTCGCACTCGGCCACCGACGGCGTGAGTGGCGTGCTCCAGGGCGGCGGCATCACGCCGCTGAAGGGTGAATCGCTGGTCTTCGACAACTTCACGGTCGACGGCCGCTATTGCGTCACGCCGGCGTTCAGCCTGTCCGCCGCGTACACGTACACGATGGGCCGTTTCGACACGCGCACGGGCCAGACGCGCCCGAAATGGAACCACGTGGTCACGCAGGCTGGCTATGCGTTCTCGAACCGCACGGACGCGTATCTCGAAGCCGTCTATCAAAGCGTGAGCGGCGGCAACGGCAATCCGGCGTTCAACGCAACCGTGTGGACGATGACGCCATCCGCCAACAGCAACCAGGTCGTCGTCGCGCTCGGATTGCGGCACAAGTTCTGATACCTGCGCTGGTTCGCGCCCGACAGGCGGTCGTCGTTTAAGCCTCGCTTAATCGTCGCTGCCTACGCTGGAATGGCCGCGCCGGTGCGCGGCCATTCCGTGCGCGATACGCTTGCGCCGCACGCGCCTGCGCAGGCGAAAAGCCGGGATTGCAACGCAACGCAACACAACGGGCACGCGCTGCGGGCGCGGCGCTGCATGTTGCCCGCGCGCCACGCGCCCTCCTGGTGCACAGCGCCCTTCGACGAAGGCGGAGCACGTCATGGACACCCCTTCCCCGCCGCTTCAAACGATCGACGTGCAGCGGCGCACGTTGCTCATCGCGACGACCGTCACCGGCGGCATCGGCTGCCTCGCGACCGCGATTCCGTTCGTCGACTCGCTGTCGCCGCCGGCCAGTGCGCTGGCAGCCGGCGCGCCGGTCACGGTCGACATCGGCTGGCTCGCCGAAGGCGCGATGATGACGGTCGGATGGCGCGGCAAGCCGGTCTTCATCGTCAACCGGACGGCCGCGATGCTCGATGCCGTGACGAAAGCCACGCCGATGGTCGCGGATCCCGCCACGCTGCATCCGTTCTCGATGCCGTTGCCAGACTATTGCCGCAATCCGTTCCGCGCGCGGGCCAATCGCCGCAACCTGCTGGTGGTGGTCGGCGTCTGCACGCATCTGGGCTGCACGCCGATTCCGCGCTTCCAGGCGGGTGCGCAGCCGAACCTGCCCGACGACTGGCCGGGCGGATTCCTGTGCCCGTGCCACGGCTCGACCTACGATCTCGCCGGGCGCGTGTTCCGCGACAAGCCCGCGCCGCAGAACCTGGACGTACCGCGCTATCTGTTCACGTCGCGCACCGAACTCGTGATCGGCCGGGACGAGCACGGCGACGCGTGACGCCGCTGCCCGCTGCCCGCTGCCCGCTGCCCGCTGCTGCGGAATCGCGCATCCCGCGCCGCTCGCGCAAGCAAGAATGCGTCCTGCCCCGTTTCCGCGCGAAATAGACGAAGAAACTGGTCACGCTGTGACATTTTTCCTAATCTAGTTGCAGCGGCGCCGTGATTCGGCGTTCCTGCGGAGACAATCTTTCATATGGCACATCGCTGGCTTACGAAAGTGCATCGCACGACGCACGGAAGCCGGCACTTTCGTGCCGTCTCGGCCGGATTCGTGACATGCCGGTTCGCACCCGCGACGCTTTCCACGCAGTCAACCGCAGGAGACGCACAATGAGCAAAACGAACCGATTTGCGGTGCTGGCAGCTTTCGCCCTGCTGGCGGGTTGCCACCACGCGGCGAAAACGCCCGAGAATGCCGGCATGGCACCGGCGCCCTCGAGCGAGGCGGTCGCCACGGTTTCGGCCGACGATCTCAACAATCCGAACAGCCCGCTCGCAAAGCGCAGCGTCTATTTCGACTTCGACCAGTATTCCGTGAAGCCGGAATACCAGTCGCTGCTGCAGGCGCATGCCGACTACCTGCGCAGCCATCCGTCGCGCCATGTGCTGATCCAGGGCAACACCGACGAACGCGGCACGTCCGAATACAACCTCGCGCTCGGCGAACGCCGTTCGCAGGCCGTCATGAGCGCGCTTGAAACGCTGGGCGTGCAGGCCTCGCAACTCGAAGCGGTCAGCCTCGGCAAGGAAAAACCGGTCGCGCTCGGCCACGACGAAGATTCATGGGCACAGAACCGTCGCGCCGATCTCGTCTATCGTTGAGCGGATGCCGCCGCAGTGGCGGCATCCGGCCACGCTTCATCCGTAGCCAGTCATGCAGCGACTCGCCGGGGCGCACCGCTCGCCCCGGCTGCGCGTCGTTGCGATACGACTCAGCTCGTCTGGTTCATGCGCGCCATCATCCCGGCCGTCTCGTCGCGGCCGGGCGCGCAGCGCAGCGCCATCACGTACACGATCACGCTCCACACCGACACGGCGAGGCTGTCCCGGCCGAAACCGATCGCGCCGAGGCCGCCGCCGATCCCGCCCAGCCACGACAGCAGCCAGAGCCCGCCGAACCACGGCAGCAGCCACGCGATGTGCTTCCAGCCGAATTCGCGCGTGCTGCGGCGCAGGATCGCGTGATGGTACCGCGCATACGCGACGAACCCGATCGCCACCAGCGAGCACCAGCGAGAACCAGCGAGAACAGGAAATTGTCGGTGCGAATGTCGATCTGGACCGATACGCAAAAAGCATGGAATAAACCGCCCGCCGGAAACGTTTCGTCATCGCGCGCTCGCCGGTTCACGCGAACCGCGTGGCCGCGCAGCCTGCGCGGCGAAAGGAGAGTGAAATGAACTCGGCAAGACTGGCCGCGGCACTGCTCGCGGCGCTGATGCTGGTGCTGTCGGCGGGATGTACGTCGTCGGGCGGCGGCGTATCGCAAGGCCCCGGCATGAGCCGGTATGGCGGTGCGGGCGGCAGCGGAGGTGGAGGAGGAGGTGGTGGTGGTGGTGG
>NZ_LKPJ01000014.1 GCF_001443045.1 Burkholderia ambifaria
CTTTCTTTTGACCTTGGGGCCCGACGGGATGCAGCGATTATTTTGCAAAAGTGGTCTGCTTACCAGTGAGGACGTCAGAGAAGAGCTCGGCTAGACTGACCCCCGATTCTGATCAGAAGGCTGGCAAACGGGACGTTTGTCGATCGAATTGATGGAGTACGGCGAACGACAGGAAAGACCGACGACACGGCGACGAGGAAAGTGGATTGAACGTTCCTAAACAAGGCGAAGCGACCGTTTGAATGTCCGCCGCGGTATGCAATCGACCGGCAGTTCATGGCCGACAGCACGCATCCGCTGGCAGTGACGCGCACACCCATCAGCCGGCCGTGGTGCTCCAGAGGTCCCGAAAGCGACCTCGACGCGCGCTAACCCGACCGCAAATGTTTCGGCAATAGCTTGCAGAGGCCCCTTTCTTCATGCCGGCAAATTAAAGCGCGCGACAACCGGTGTGCAATCGTGGTGCAGCACACCATTGAATTGCACCATCTCCATTCTTGCTGCACCGCACGCAACACGCGTGCTCCAGAGGTCCCGAAAGCGACCTCGACGCGCGCTAACCCGACCGCAAATGTTTCGGCAATAGCTTGCAGAGGCCCCTTTCTTCATGCCGGCAAATTAAAGCGCGCGACAACCGGTGTGCAATCGTGGTGCAGCACACCATTGAATTGCACCATCTCCATTCTTGCTGCACCGCACGCAACACGCGTGACTCGCCTTCATTTCACTTCGGCGCCAATCGATTTTCAACCGCCGCTCCCCAGAGCCGGCAATGAAATGGCGTACGCTTGCCCGATGCGCTAACGGCGGCATGGCTTTGCGCAATGCAGACATGTCGAGTCGCGAGCGCCGGCCGATCTGCGGGCACGGGGCAGCACGAATTGGCACAGGTATTGCGTTGGATCCGATACTGGCCAACGGCGGCCTTTGCGTTTTACCAGTTTTCCCTACGCTCTCACGAGCGGATGCGGGGCAATGGCGTCCCGGAGCGACTCTTGCGCTGATCGGCCGATCGGCCGATCGGTTCGTGCGTGCGTCGCTCCGGGATTTTTTTGTCTCGTTGACAGAGGGAGCCGGGATGCGCGCAGGGCTCCCATGCGGTTCGACACATCGGCGATCTCCGCCCTACACCTTCCAACACATGAAACGACAGACGCATACGACTCACGCCCCGGTCTCGGCGCAAGCGATCGGCGAGCTCATCAATTTGGCCGGCCGGCAGCGGATGCTGTCGCAACGTATCGTGCTGCACGTGCTGCTCGCTTCGCACGGAGACGATGCCGCACTGGACGTCGCGAAGCAAAGTGCGGCCATGTTCGCGAATGCACACGCCGATCTGGTCGATGGCAACGAGCAGTTACCTGGCGTGTTCTCCGGCGCGCTGAGGCAACTCTATTTCGGCACCCCGCGCGCAGACGAGCATGTCCGGCACTTCATCGCGCACACGGCCAAAGTGCTCGCGAGTCTCGAATCGGGCAGCGCTGCCACCGACGAACAGGTCGACGCGCTCGTTAGGCAGGCCACTCCGTTGCTCGAACTGCTGCAGCAGATTACGCTCGCGTATCAGAACGAAATACGCGGCATCGAGGCCGAGGCGCTCAAACGTCAGGCGAGCATCGCCGAACAATTGGGCAGCATCTCAATGCAAGCCAACATCGTCGCGCTGAATGCGCGCATCGCCGCCGCGCGCGCGGGCTCGTATGGTCGCGAGTTCGCGGTCATCACGACAGTCCTTGCCGACATCATCAAGGAGATGGATCAGCTGATGTTCAGCGTCATCGGCTCGCGCGGCCCGGCCGAAGCGTCACCCGGGCGTAGCGCCATGGCACATGGCCCGCGCGCAGGTGTCGGCGCTGCACTTCGATAGCCTCAACAAGTTGAGAGAACCCTGCTTATCACAATAGCGCTATCGCGTCATGAAACTCGATGCGGACGAAATGCTGCCGTCTCCTTTCGGGTATGAGCTATGTCGCTATGACCGCCGGGCTATCTCGGTCGCCTCTTCCTTGCGTGCATTCGCACCGCTGCGCGGCGACCCTTACTCTCAAGCAATATGGTCGTCCGCTCGTAGGCGCCCGCCTTCGCGCCCGGATCTGGCCAATTCAGCTATCCCTCGTCACCCAGCCAGCATCAGTCGTTAAGAACGTGAGGTGGCGGAAGCGATATTCGACTGGCTAGATGAGCATATAGCGGGGATCGAATTGTTTGTTTGCAGCAAGTCTCTCCGATGACTGGCCGCACGTGAACCCACACGAATCGATATGTGCGGGCTCATTGACGAATACGGCTCAGGATCTGCCGATAGATATCGGGCATATTCCGGTTCGTTGCGCGAGCAGCCATCGCGAGTTGCTCGCCCAGAAACCGCCACCCTTGAGCCGGAACCCGTGCATCCCATGGGGCGCCCCAGCCATCCAGATTGGCGATTCCCGTCGAGGCCTCCACGTAGCCGGCATGAAAGTCACCGATCTGAAGCCGCAAGGCGGCCAGCAGGAACCTCGGCTCCGCGCATTCGGGCACGAGTTGAATGCAGGCCCTGAGCGCTTGCGGCGCGTGGCTGGAGGGAGCGGCGAGCGCCTGCTCATACAGCGTGGACAGCCGGCGCTCCTGTACGTCGCTGACGGCAGGCGCACGAATGAACGATCGTGGCACGAAACCGATGCTTCGAAATCCTTCGCACACGCAGGAAAGCCACAGCCTGTCGACCCGGAACAGGCTTCTGCGCTGCTCGGCTTCGTTGGCGAGATCGATCAGCCGCAATGCCCGGCACTGCGCGACCGACACACGCATTTCACTGTCGCCCGCGTGCGTCCGTATGCGTAAAGGCCTGCGCACCGGCTCGACGTCGAGGCGTACGGACATCCGACGAAGGCTGCCACGATCGAGAACGCAAAATGCATGTGCGAGCGCTTCGACACGTTGGCCGACCACCATCGCAACCCGGACGCGTTCGCCCGGCGCCACGACACGATGACGGAAGTACTGGGTCGAGTAGATGCTGTGAATCAGACCGGCCAGACGGATGTCAGGATCGGTGCCCCACCCCGACAGCACTTCATAGGTCCCCAGCAGGTGATCCCAGAGCGTCGAGCCGGAATGCGCAATGCGCATCGCATCCGCGACGAGGGCCAGCGTGGCGTTCAGACGATCTGGATCGATTGGAGCGTCGCGCATCGCAGGCCACTCGCTCAGGTAGGTTCGGCCTCGTCCGCGACGCTTGCGAGCCGCGACGCGATGCGCTTGCCGTCGAGCGATGCCAGCGTGTCTCGCAGCGCGGCGATACAGGTTGCGATATGCGGTTCCAGTTCGGTAGCGCCGGCACGGTTCGCGCCCGTCACGAACGGCCGCATGGCGTCGGGCATGCCTGCCAGCGACGCTTTCAGCGCATCGACCAGGACGTCGCCGACAGTCGCGCCGCTGTGGTTGAATGCCATGTTCAGCGCGAGCGATCCGCCGCCGCCCGCCCGCGCCTTGTGCCACACGCCGGGCGGCAGGCAGAGCAGGTCGCCCGGATATAACGTGACCTTTCGGATTGTCTGCCGCGCAACGGCTCGACGCACGGCGGCCATGTCGGTGCGCGCCGAATTCTCCGTCGGAAACATCGTATGAGGCGACGTGGCGTACCACCAGGTCTTCTCCCCATCGAGTTGCAACGTGGTGGCGGTCCTCGCGTCGTAATGAAAGTCGAAGCCCGAGGACGGCGGCGAAAGATACGCGCGGAAATCGACCCGCCCGGCGAAGCCGATTTCCCGCCGGACGTTGCGGGCCGCCGTCCGCAGCGAACGATGCGCGAGCTGCATGTCTGTCACGCAGATGGTGGCGCCAGCCTCGTACATCTCCCGGATATCGGCGGGGTCGATGGTCGCCTGCTTCAAGCCTCCGAACACGCAGCGAATCTCTGTGACCTTGTCCAATCCGAAGATCATGCGTGAAGGTTTCATCAGGAAATCGAACTTTCCCGGTTGCCCGCGAATCAGGAGCGGGCGCTTGCCGAACGACTCGCGCACGAACGCATCGATCGATATCGGATCGAGAATTTTCGCGAGGGTCCCGCGTGGGTTCGCTTGTGCTTTCACGTCATGTATTCCTTGATTCGGCGCACGAGAGCACCGGTGTCCAGGCCATGCGCGCGTCTCAGGTCGGCGATCGCGCCCGATTCACCATACCATCCCGACGGCCACGACAGCGCGCGAACGGTCACGCCCGGCGGTGCGATCCTGCGAACGGTGTCGGCCAGGCCGCCGGCCGGTCCATGGTCTTCGAGGACCACGATGCCCCGCAGGCGCGGCTGGCTCGCGATCCATTGGGCGAGCACGGCTTCGCAGACATGCGCGATGTGCCGCCACGGAATCGGCACACCGTCGGCCGTTAGCGCCTGCTCGGCCTCCTGCGCCCAGTGCGATGCGTATCCGCAGGACAGCAGCACGGTCTCGCCGACCACACCGTTACCCCGGACGACACCCGCCGGCAACCGCAGGTCGCCGACCGGCTCCCGGCTCGTTCTCACATAGGCCGGCCGCGGCGAATCGACCAGTGACCCGACGATCAGTTCGATGTCGGCGGCATCCGCGGGGGCCCAGAGATCCACGCCGCCGATCGATGCGAGGACACCGAGGTCCGACAGGCTGGCATGGCTCGCGCCATTGGTGCCGCTCGCCGCGCCCGCGTGCGAGCCGATCATCACGACGGGCAGCCCTTGCGACGCGACGCAGGTGCGGATCTGATCCGCGGCCCGATGGCACAGGAATGCGCTGAACGAGAACACCCAGGGCCATTGCCCGCTCGCGGCCAGCCCGGCCGCGACACCGATGAGCGCCTGTTCCGCGATGCCTGCCTGAACGAAGCGGGAGAACACCGGCCGCCCCAGCGCATCGTACAAGCCGTAGGAATCGCCCAGGTCGCCGTCGAGCACCCAGAGACGGTCGCTCTGTTCCGCCCTCCTTCGCAGCGCGTCGACAATCGAGATCGCCAGTCGTTTCATGCGGCAAGCCTCTCATCGATCCAGAGCGTGGCCGAAGCCCGCGATGCGCGCCCACTCGTCCCCGGACAATTGGGTGCAGTGACGACGAAACCGATCGAGCTGGAGTTCGAGGCCGTGGCCTTTGACGGTGCGCGCCAGCAGGACGGTCGGCCCATGCCGGGGCCCGTCGGCATGGGCATGCACGAAGTCGACCAATGCGTCGATGTCGTGCCCGTCGACCTCGTCGGCGCGCCAGCCGAATGCGCGCCACTTGGCAAGGGCGTCGGGCAAGGGGGTGGAATCCAGTCGCGCGTCGTGCGCCCAGCCGCATTCCTGCTCCCCGTTGAGATCCACGATCACGTGCAGATTCGGCACGCCGTAGCGGGCCGCCAGCATCACCGCTTCCCATACCATGCCTTCCTGGCATTCCCCATCGCCCAGCACCACCCACACGTGGCGCGCGTCGCGCGCGAGCGCCATGCCCAGTCCGACGGCGACGCCCTGCCCAAGCGCACCCGACGAAAAGTCAATGCAGGCCAGCCGCGTACGATCGGGATGACCCTGCAACGGGGAGCCGGCGGTACCGAACCTGCCGAGTGGCCCCAGGTCGACGCCGGCCTGCTGCAACACCGCGTATAGCGCCATGCTCGCATGGCCTTTCGATAGCAACAGGGCGTCGCCTGTCGCATCGAGCGCGGACATTGCACGCACGGCGAACAGCGCGAGCAGGATGTCGACGCAGCTCAAGGTGCCGCCCAGGTGGCCGCCGCCGTTGGCGCGCAATCCCGCCAATATCGCATCCCGCACCCGCGGTGCTACACTGGGATTGGCCAGTTCTGGCCGCACCAGCTGTCTGTCGGACGTCGCGCGCTTGCCGGTAGTGTTATTCATCTCGGATGCGATTCCCTTTGCCGGATGGGGATCGATACTGCCCTGACATTAGGATTCTCAAGGAAAGCCAACATGTCAACTCTCGAGCCGCTCAGCCTGGATATCGTCGTCACCTGGAGAGGGCGGCACGAGCTGCGACAGGCGCTTCCCTCCTTGTGCCAACTCGCCGCCCGGCATGACGGCGGCGTCACCGTGGTCAACTACGGCGGAGACGCCGACCAACTGCGCGACCTGATGTCCGAACACGCGGCGAACGTCCAGGTGGTGCACGTGGACGAATCCGGCTGGTTCAACAAGGCCCGCGCCCAGAATATCGGCGCCGCGCATACACGTCGTCCGCTCCTGTTCTTCTGCGATTGCGACATCGTCATTCCGGACGGGCAACTCGACGCGCTGGTCCGGCAGCTGCAAGCCAATCCCGACACCTTCGGAACTGTCGCGGGCGTGACGGAGACCGTGCGCAACGCGCGCAAGGCCGGTCAGGTCGCGATGTTCGGCTATCAACTGAAGCTGCGGCTTGCCAACGGACGTGCGCTCGAGATCATCGACAACGAAGAGGATGCAGCGGACGGCACACGCCAGGCGCCCGGCTTGCTGATGGTGCGTCGCGCTGGCTTCGAATGCATTGGCGGCTACAACGGATACCTGGTGGGCTGGGGCTGGGAGGACCAGGACATGATCGCGCGGCTGACGCTGAGCGCCGGGCTCACGCGGCGCCAGAGCGGTGCCGTGCTGCATGTGTCCCACGACGACAACGCGCGCATTCGTCACTATCCACCCGTTCAGGATCGTTGGGAAAGCCGCGACCGCATGTTCCGGCAAGCCCTGGCCAACTACGATCGCGGGGATTGGCTCGGGACCTATGAGGAAGACGCCTTGCGCTCGACGACGCGCAGCCCGGTGTCAGCCAGCTGAGGCCTCCATCGCATCGATAATCGTGCGCAAGCGCACCAGCAACGCGACTTGTTCGTCGAGCGCGTCGGCCCGCCACGCGGCAATCGCCGCCGGCAAGCGGATATCGAGCGCGCGTTCCGCATCGTCGAGCGAGCGGGTCAATACATAGCGCCCGTCCTCGACGGTCACGCCGTCGTGCAACGCATACGATCCGTTCAATTGCTCGGCCTGCTCGGGCGTCATGCCGGGCGGCAGCGCGAGATGGAGACCGGCGGCGTCCGCACGCACCGGATAGCCGCCGGGCCGTCCGTGCAGACCCGGCGCATGCCCCTGCCATGCGTCGGCACGACCTGACAGTGCACGCAGCATCGGCGCGGCGAGCGCGCCCGTGAGGCTGTTCAGCGTGGCGTCGGCGGGCAGGCGCTCGGGCGTGATCAATGCAGCGGCTTCATGTTCCGGCAGACGGCGGCCGTCCAGCCATACCGCCGGCGCGGGCAGTCTGTCCCATGCGCCGCGTATCATCGCGCCGACGTGCGCGTGATGCGCGAGCAACGAGAGAGGCGCGTGATCGGTGCGAATGCGCAACATCGACGCGACGATGGCGATATTGCCGATCCCTCCCGCGACCGGAATGCCGCGCCCGGTCAGCACGTGATTGGTCAGGTCCGGATAGCAGCCGTTCAACAGATGGGCGCCGGGATGCGCAGCCGTCGCTGCCCGCATGACCCGGTCCGCGAGCGCTGCCTGCAACGGCAGCGTGCAGCCGTAGCCCAACCGCGCGACGAGTTTTTGCCATCCGCGCGTCATCGCCCACGGCGATTGCATCGACGCCAGGGTCAACACGATGCGCGGCCGATATGCGTCGAACAAGCGCGCCAATGATGCGGACGAGTAGTCACATGCGACGGGAGTCACGACAATGCGGCCCGTGCTTTGGCCGCCGAGCGCATTGGCGAGCGTCGCCATGTGATGCACGGCCGTCTCGTTGCGCGCCGCGACAATCACGTCCATCGGCGTGTCGCCGCATCCGGCAAGACTCATTAACACCGCGTGAGCCAGCGAGCCGGAGCCCACCATGATCAGATCGACGTCGCGCATGACCGAATCACTCTCCTACCTCGATGTCGAATGGCGATTGATCCAGCCACACAGAACCAGGATCGCCCATAGCTGTTCGTGCCACCGGCCGTCGTCGTCGAGATGGTCATAGGCGCGCAGCCTCGACAGCAAGGTGGTCCGGAATCGCGTGGTCAGCGGCGCGATTCTCCACAGGTCGGAGTCGGCGACCTCATCGAGGACGCGCGTGCGAAACCGCAAGTCCAGCAGCCAATGCGCGATCGGTGCGAGCAGGACTTGCCGCTTGCGCATCACGATCTCCGGCGGCAGGTAGCGGGCGGCGACCTGCCGCAACAGGCGCTTGGCCCACCAGGCATCCGCCTCGTACCAGTAGCTCAGGCCGGGATCGATCGCTGACGCCCAGCCGTAGACATCCTCGCGCAGGAACGGGAAATCGAGGTGCGTGCCGTGCATGAGCGCATTGTCCGCGAGCGCCGGCAGCAGGAGCTCGCCGATCCGGAACACATACTCGTGCGCGGACATCGCCTCCGTCGGCAGCGCCTGGGGCTTGACCGCGAGCAACTGCCGATAGAACACGACGTCGTCCGCGAGCAACGCGTCGACGACCTTCGGATCCCGGCTCAGGCGCCGCATCTCGTCGAGGGAAAAGAATTCCGCGATGCCGAGGAACAACACATCGTCGAGACCGAGCAGGCGTGCGGTCGGCAGGTTGTACAAACCGGGAAGGTCGACGCCGAGCCGGCGCTGATGATGCATCTGGGCCGCGAGACACGTCAGGGGCTTTTGATAGCCACCGAAGCATTCGTCCGCGCCCAGGCCGGAGACCGCAACGGCGTGTCCATCCGCGACGGTCGCCTCGATCAGCGCCGCATGGGTCACGGCGGCGGGCGCCGTCAGCGGAAACGGGGCGGCCAGCACGCGATCCAGCAGTTGCCGGGCGTGATCGACGTCAAGATGGACGATCCGGTGGCGGATGCCGGTGATGCGCGCCACCACGGCCGCGTAGTCGGTTTCGTTGAGACCGTAGTCGTCGTCGAAGGCGATCGTATAGCCGGTGACAGCATGGCGCTCGCGCAGGAGCGCGGCAAGCAATCCCGAGTCGACGCCGCCGGAGAGGAACAGCGCGATGCCGCGCGCCGCGTCGGCGACGTGATCGACGGACGCGCGAAGACGCGACAGCGCCTCTTCCTGAACGCAGGACGGATCGTGCGATACCGGAGCGACTTGAAGGGGCCACGCGAAACGCCGGACGACGGGCGGCGCACCCGGCGCGCATATCAGTGCCTCGCCGACCTGCAGCGCCTGAATGCCATGCAGCAGCGCATGCCCCGACCGCGGCCGGCCTCGCCATAGCAAATGCAGCAGCGAGCCGACGTCGAGTTCGCACTTGATCCCGAGCGTCCGGAGCAGCCGCAGCGGATCCTGATCCCATTCGATCCTGTCGCCCTCGACCCGAAAATAGAGCGGGCGACGCGCGCGCAACCCGCGCCGGATGATCAGCGCGTCGTGATCGTCACGCGAGACGTCGAGGTCTTCGTCGTCCTGCGATGTCGCCCCCCAAGCGATGCGTTCGTCACGCGGGTCGAGGCGCCAGTCAGACCCGTCAGGCTGCCCGCAGTCGATCGGCGCCGTGTCCCGCGCACGTGCACGCAGCACGGCGCAGCCCGCGTCGGTTAGCGCCGCAGCGCCTCGCATCGACAAGATGTGCTTGCGCGCGCGATGGGTCAGATCTTGGCTTTCGCGGAACGCTTCTTCGCGGGGGGTTTCTTCACGGCTGTCTTTTTCGCAGCTGTCTTTTTCGCGGTTACCTTTTTCGCAGCGGTCTTGATGCGTTGCTCAGCGGGCCGGATGATGATGCCGCCCTTCGTGTCGCCGTCGGCGCGCCGGATCGATCCGCCTTTCGTGTCGCCGCCATCCAGCGTGATTTCATAGCGCCGCTTGTAGAGCTGTTCAAGCGCGTCGAGATCGATGGAAATGGTCAGTGCCTTTTTGCCGCGCTTGGCGGCGGGACTGGTGGATTTAACGGCGGAAACTTTGTTGGATTTCTTTGTAGTTGCCACGTCTGCTCCTTTCCATGACGATGTGGAGGGAATCCCCGTCAACACACGACGCGCCGCAATGTCACGGTAATCGTTGCATGGTGACTGCGTGCAACGATTATAGGAGATATAACTTGAAATTCCGTTATTTCGCATATCTCAAGCAATGCTGACCGCCTGCCTGATCGTCCATAACGAAGTGAGCGTATTGGCGAGATGCCTGACGTCCCTGATGCCATGGGTCGATGCATGCTGCGTCGTCGATAGCGGCTCCACCGACGAGACAGTCGATCTCGCGCGGCGATTCGGTGCCAGGGTGCAAGTGATGCCGGCGCTCGCGGACGCGCACGGCAGATTGATCGACTTTGCCGCGGCGCGCAATGCGGCGCTGGCGATGGTGCGCGACGGCTGGATCCTGTCGATCGATGCGGACGAGGTGCTGGCGATACACGATCGTGCCGAGTGGCGTCGCTTGATCGGCATGCGCGATCTGCAGGCGATCGAGCTGGCGATCCTGTCGGGCGGCACGCGCTGGTATGTGCCGAGAGTGTTCCGGAAGCGGTCGTGGTCGACGTGGCACGGGCGGGTGCACGAATGGATCGCCTTGCGGGAGCCGACGTGCCGGACGGACTGCGCCACGCTGACCAACCAGCCGGACAAGACGGGCAAGGAATCGGCGGTCGAGCGTGATCTGCGTCTTTGCGCGGCGGCACTGCGCGACGATCCCGACGATTTGCGGGCAGTGTTCTATCACGCGCGCGCCCTCCGGCTCGCCAAGCGCCATGCCGAGGCCATTCCCCTCTATGTGCGCTATTGGCGGCAGGCTGAATTCCAGGGCGGGCGCTACGCTGCCGTGTTGGGCGCCGCCACCTGCGCGCTGTTGATGCGCGAACTCGAGGCGTCCCGCCGCTATGCGATGGCCGCGTATCGCCTCGATCCCAAGCTTGCCGAGGCGTGCTGCGTGCTGGGCGATGTCGCACTCGGCATGGGGCGCGCCGACCTCGCCATTGCGTGGTTCGAAAAAGCGCTGAACAAGCGCCTCCCGGGAATCGCGCAGGCGCTGTTCGTCGACGAGAGCTGTTACGGGCCCTATCCGCGCGAGCGTCTGCGCTGGATCCACGAGCGGATGCAGGCGCAGTAGCGTGCGTTCACGCCAGCACGATATCGAGTCGCCCGGCCAATTCAATCCACGCATCGAAGATCGTTTGACGCCAACACTCGGCCCAGAGAGATGGCCTCGCAAACTCGGACAGTCGGATAAGTGGAACGGCCGGGGCCTGAGCCAGCGATAAAGCGGCGGAACGAAAATTCATGACAAGCAGGTAAATCTTTCATGTCTCGGTTCCACCCACCCAGATTGCGAGTGCCAGCTCCTTGCTAGAAGCGGTATTCCTCGCCTATAAATGGACAACATTCCTCGAACACTTTCCATTGCACATTTGCCTTTGAAAGAATATAAGCAGGGCGCACGTATCGTTGAAGTCGATGGCCTTGGCGCCACCAAAACGGAGACGACTGAAAAGGTGGGACCTTGGCCAATCTTCAGCGAAGACGTGAAGACGACGAGCATGCGGCGGCCCCCCCACCCGGTGTCAGCACGCCTGCGCTGACGCTTCCCAAAGGCGGCGGTGCCATTCGCGGTATTGGCGAGAAATTCGCCGCCAATCCGGTGACCGGCACGGGATCGATGTCGGTGCCGATCGCCACCAGCCCAGGCCGTTCCGGTTTCGGGCCTCAACTCTCACTCTCTTACGACTCCGGCGCCGGGAATGGCCCGTTCGGCTTCGGCTGGAGCCTTTCCCTGCCGTCGGTCACGCGCAAGACCGACAAGGGATTACCGAAGTATTGCGACGCTGTCGATTCGGACGTTTTCATCGTTTCTGGCGCGGAAGACCTGGTGCCTGTCCTTGTGCAGGATGCCAGCGGAAAATGGGTGCGAGAAGCGCTTCCACCCAGAACGGTAAATGGCCGGATCTTCCGCGTCCGTCGCTACCGACCGCGCATCGAGGGCCTGTTTGCGCACATCGAGCGATGGACGAACACGACCGACGCGACCGATGTGTTCTGGCGCTCCATCACTCATGACAACATCACCGCTTGGTACGGGAAGACGGCCGATAGCCGTATTGCGGATCCTGCAGACCCACGCCGCATCTTCAGTTGGCTGATCTGCCAAAGTCACGATGACAAGGGCAACGTCGTCGTCTACGGCTACAAGGCGGAGGACTCGGCACACGTTTTCGAGGATTCGGCCCGCACCAACCTGCCCAAGGCCCACGAACGTAACCGCACCCATCAGTCCCGTTCAGCGCAGCGTTATCTGAAGCGCATTCGTTACGGCAATCGCTCGCCCTACTTTCCAGAATTGAAGGCCGACGCGGCCTGGCCGGAACCTCCGGATGCCGGCGCGCCTGACGGCAGCGACGCGTGGCACTTCGAGGTTGTCTTCGACTACGGCGAACACGACGCCAAAGCGCCGGCCCCCCACGACGCAGAGCATTGGCCCTCACGACCGGATCCGTTCTCGTCCTGCCGCGCAGGGTTTGAGGTTCGTACCTACCGGCTCTGCCAGCGCGTCCTGATGTTCCACCATTTTCCAGGCGAAGTCGGCGTCGATCGGAATTGCCTCGTGCGCTCGACCGACTTCACTTACCCGAACGAAGTCAACCCCACCGATGCCCTCAATCCCGTCTACACTTTTCTGGAAGCCGTCGCGCAGACCGGCTACCGCCGCGACAATGGCAGCTACGACAGTCGCAGCCTGCCGCCGGTACAGTTCGAATACAGCAAGCCCACCGTACAGGAGACCGTCGAGGAAGTCGATCCGTCGAGTCTCGAAAATCTCCCCATTGGCGTAAACGGCAGCGCCTACCGATGGACTGATCTGCACGGCGAAGGTATCCCCGGCATCCTCACCGAGCAGGCCGATGCCTGGTTTTACAAGCGCAACCTGAGCCCGCTGACCAGCACGGCAGCGTTCGCGCCGCTCGAAAACATCGCGCTCAAGCCCAATGTGGCCCTGAGCAGCGGGGCGGACTTCATGGACCTCGCGGGCGACGGCCAGCCCGACGTCGTTGTCATGGACGGTCCCGTCCCCGGCTTGTACGAGCATGACGACGCAGAGGGCTGGCAGCCCTTCCGCCCGTTCACCTCGCGCCTGAACCTCGACCTGCGCGACCCGAACCTCAAGTTCGTCGATCTGGACGGCGATGGCCGCGCCGACGTGCTCATCACCGAAGACGACGCCTTCGTCTGGCATGCGTCACTCGCCGACGAGGGCTTCGGCCCCGCCCGCCGCGTTGCACTGGAATTGGACGAGGAAAGAGGCCCGCGCATCGTCTTCTCCGACGGCACCCAGTCCATCTACCTGGCCGACCTCTCAGGCGACGGCCTCACCGACATCTGCCGCATTCGCAACGGCGAAGCCTGCTACTGGCCCAACCTGGGTTATGGCCATTTCGGCGCCAAGGTCACGATGGACAACGCGCCCTGGTTCGACAACCCGGACCAGTTCGACCACGCGCGTATCCACCTGGCCGACATCGACGGCAGCGGCACCACCGACATCATCTATCTCCACCGCGACGGCGTGCGCTTGTACTTCAACCAGTCCGGCAACGGCTGGAGCCAGCCGCACACGCTGAAGGTGTTTCCACGCATCGATGACCTCGCAAGCATCGTCCCGACCGACCTGCTCGGCAACGGCACCGCCTGCCTGGTCTGGTCCTCCCCGTTGCCGGGCGATGCGCGACGGCCGATGCGCTATGTCAACCTGATGGGTGGCATCAAGGCCCATCTGCTGATCAAGACCGTCAATAACCTTGGCACGGAAACGCGCGTCACTTACGCCCCCTCGACCAAGTTCTACCTGCAGGACAAGCGCGACGGCAAACCGTGGATCACCCGGCTGCCCTTCCCGGTGCACGTGGTCGAGCGCGTGGAAACCTACGACCACATCAGCCGTAACCACTTCGCCACTCGCTACGCCTACCACCATGGCTATTTCGACGGCGAGGAGCGCGAGTTCCGCGGCTTCGGCATGGTGGAGCAATGGGACACGGAACAGTTCGCAGCCGTCGCCGACGGCAGCGTCCTGGCAGATAACGTCGCCGCTGCATCGCATGTGCCGCCAGTGCACACCAAGACCTGGTTCCATACTGGCGTCTACCTCGGTTGGGAACGCCTCTCGCGCCACTTCGAAAGCGAGTATTTCCGTGAGCCCGGACTGACCGTCGAAGCCGCGCGACCGCTCTTGCTTGATGACTCCACTGTCCCAGCGGACCTGACGCCGGACGAAGCGCGCGAGGCTTGCCGTGCCCTCAAAGGCTCCATGCTGCGCCAGGAGGTCTATGCCGACGACGCGGATCACCCAGGCGCGACGCCGCAACAGATCCGGCGCGCCCGCACGCCCTATACCGTCACCGAGCGGAACTTCACCATCCGCGCCCTGCAGAAACGCGGCGCGAACCTTCACGCGGTCTTTTTCAGCCATGTGAACGAGGCGCTGAGTTATCACTACGAGCGCAATCCAGCAGATCCGCGCATCCAGCACGCGCTGACCCTGGAAGTCGATGACTTCGGCAACGTACTCAAGCAGGCCGCAATCGGCTACGGGCGCCGGCTCTCGCCGCTTTGGACGCAATGGGATCGCGACCGCCAGACAACGGCGCTGCTCACCTACACGGAAAACCGCGTCACCAACGCCATCGGATCGTCCGACGCCCATCGCAATCCGCTGTCCTGCGAGTCGATTACTTTCGAGCTGACGGGCTACACGGCCACAGGCCCGGCCGGTCGCTACCGGGCCTCCGATTTCGTCGAGCCCGATCCCGCCGCTCCCGGCCGCCTGCGTCACAAGTTCACCGCCCCGGAAGTCGGTTACGAGGCCACAGCCGCCGGGAGCCAGCGCCGTCGCCCCATCGAAGCGCGACGCACGCTTTATCGGCGCGACGACCTCAGCGGCCTCCTGCCGCTTGGTGAGCTGCAACCGCGCGCTTTGCCCGGCGAAAGCTACAAGCTTGCCTTCACTGACGGCTTGCTCGACCAGGTCTTCCAGCGTCCACGCCAGGGGCAGGCCGACGAGCCTCTGCTTCCAGATCCCGAGGCGGTGCTGGGTGGCCAGGCCGGCAACCGGGGCGGTTACCTGCGAAGCCAGATTCTCAAGGCGGATGGCCGCTTCCCGGCGAGCGATGCGGATGATCACTGGTGGGTGCCCTCGGGGCAAGCCTTCTACAGCGCGAATCCCGCCGACAGCGCCTCTACCGAACTGGCGCAGGCCCGGGACCACTTCTTCTTGTCGCGCCGCTACCGCGATCCGTTCGGCCAGCACGCCTTCGTCGACTTCGATGCCCGCGACCTGCTGATGACGGAGACCCGCGATGCCCTTGGCAACCGCGTGACCGTCTACGCCAACGACTATCGCGTCCTGCAGCCGCGTCTGGTCAGCGACCCGAACTGGAACCGGACCGAAGTCGCGTTCGATACGCTGGGCATGGTGGTGGGCACCGCGGTCATGGGCAAACCGGCGCCCGCGCCGGTGGAAGGCGATACGCTCGCCGGCTTCGTTGCAAACCTCACGCAAGCTCAGCTCGACGACTTCTTCGATGCGGACGATCCGCATGCGGCCGCGGTGGGGCTGCTGAAAGATGCGACCACGCGCATCGTCTACGACCTGGACCGCTTCCGCCGTACTCGCCAGGCCAACCCCAACAATCCGGATAAGTGGCAGCCGGCCTGCGCCGCCACGCTCGCCCGCGAAACGCATGCCAGCGCACCGCTGCCACCGCAGGGCCTGAAGATCCAGCTCAGCTTTTCGTACTCCGACGGTTTCGGCCGCGAGATCCAGAAGAAGATCCAGGCCGAACCCGGTCCGGTGCCCCAGCGTGACGCTACCGGCAGGATCGTCATCGGCGCGGATGGTCAGCCCGTGACGACACCGAATGACGTGAGCCCGCGCTGGGCCGGCAGTGGCTGGACGGTTTTCAACAACAAGGGCAAGCCGGTTCGCCAGTTCGAGCCCTTCTTCACCGACACCCATCGCTTCGAGTTCGAGGTCAGCATCGGCGTCAGCCCCGTGCTGTTCTACGACCCGGCCGAGCGCGTCATCGCCACGCTACACCCGAACCACACCTATGAGAAGGTGGTGTTCGACCCGTGGCAGCAGACCACCTACGACGTCAACGACACGTGCGCGCCGCGCAACGTGCAGACCGGCGACCCGCGCACCGACGCTGACATTAGCGGCTACGTCGCCGAATACTTCAGGACCCAACCGGCCACTTGGCAGACCTGGCGCGCGCAGCGAATTGGCGGTGCCATGGGCATGGACGAACGCAACGCCGCCTTGCGCGCCGAAGCGCATGCCGACACCCCTGCCACCGCCCATTTCGATGTCCTGGGGCGCCCCTTCCTGACCGTGGCGCGCAACCGCGTCGTTTGCCCCGGCCACGACCTCGATGGCAGCGAAGAAAGTTTCGCCACCCGCGTCGAGCTCGACATCGAAGGCAACCGGCGTGCCGTGCGCGATGCCATCCAGCAGGCCGGCGACGCGCTCGGCCGCATCGTCATGCGCTACGCCTACGACGTGCTGGGCAACCGCATCCACCAGCTCAGCATGGAGGCCGGTGCACGCTGGATGCTCAACGACGTGGCGGGCAAACCCATCCGCGCCTGGGACAGCCGCGGCCATGGCTTCACCACCCGCCACGACGCGCTGCGCCGCCCGACAGAGCACACCGTGCGCGGCACGACCAGCGAGTCCGACCCACGCACGCTCAACCTCGACATCCTGGTCGAGAAGATCGAGTACGGCGAGACGCTGCCGAACGCCGAAGTGCTCAACCTGCGCACCCGCATCTATCGGCACTCCGATTCCGCGGGAGTGGCAATCAACGCGCGGCTCGATGTCAATGGCAACCCGACCAAGGCTTTCGACTTCAAGGGCAACCTGCTGCGCAGCACGCGGCAACTGGTCAGCGATTACATCGCCATCCCCAACTGGCGGCTGGATCCCAAGCTGGACGACGAATGCTTCGAGGGCAGCACCTGCTACGACGCACTCGACCGCCCGGTCCAGTCCATCCCGCCGTACAGCAGTCTGGGACGCGGCCAGTTCAACGTCATCCAGCCGGTGTTCAACGAGGCCAACCTGCTGGAACGGGTGGACGTGTGGCTGGAGCGCGCGGCAGAACCCGTCAAACTGCTGGACACCGCCAGCGAAGCCCCATCGCCGGTCGGCGTCGCCAACATCGACTACGACGCCAAAGGCCAGCGCCTGCGCATCGACTACAAGAACGGCACCCGCACCTTCTATAGCTACGACCCGCTCACCTTCCGACTTGATCAACTGCTGACCAAGCGCAAGGCGGCGGACTTCCCCGGCGACGATCCGCGGCCGCCCGTTGCCGGCTGGCCGGGCAAGCAAGTGCAGAAGCTGCACTACACCTACGACCCGGCCGGCAACATCACCCACATCCAGGACGACGCGCAGCAGACGATTTACTTCAGGAACAAGCGCGTCGAGCCGAGCAACGACTACGTCTATGACGCCCTATACCGGCTGATCCAAGCCACGGGCCGCGAGCACCTGGGCCGGGGCGGCGCCCCCATCGCCCATTCGCACAATGACGCCGGACGCGTGGGCCTGGCAAGTGCCGACGCTGCCGGGCGCTTCGCCCCCAACGACGGCAACGCCATGGGTACGTACATCGAGCGCTACGTGTACGACGCCGTCGGCAACTTCCTGCAGATGCAGCACCGCGGCGGCGGTCCGGCAAATGCGGGCTGGACGCGCGCCTACGACTACCTTGATCCAAGCCTGATCGAAGACGGTAACGGCGGTGCGCTGCTCAAGGCCGGCAACCGCCTGACCCGCACGACGCTGAACCCGGCAGGCAACACGCCGCAGCCGGAAAGTTATATGCACGATGCCCACGGCAACATGCTGCGCATGCCGCACCTGGGCGGCGGTCTGCCTGGGCCGAATATGCACTGGGACTACAAGGACCAGTTGCGGCAGGCCAATCTGGGCGGTGGCGGCACGGCCTACTACATGCATGACGCCTCAGGCCAGCGCGTGCGCAAGGTGTGGGAGAAGGCGCCGGGTCTCACCGAAGAGCGCATCTACCTCGGCGGCTTCGAGATCTTCCGCAGGCACGGCGGTGCCATCGGTACCAACACCGCCGCGCTGGAGCGCACGACGCTGCACGTGATGGACGACAAGCAGCGCATTGCCTTGGTGGAGACGCGCACGCTCGACACGGCGGGCGACGACCAAGCGCCACGACAACTCACCCGCTACCAGTTCGGCAATCACCTTGGGTCGAGTTACGTGGAACTGGACGAGCAGGCGCAGATCATCTCTTACGAGGAATACGCGCCCTACGGCAGCTCGACTTATCAGGCGGTGCGCAACCAGACGGAGACGGCGAAGCGGTATCGGTATACGGGAAAGGAGCGGGATGAGGAGAGCGGGTTGTATTACCACGGGGCGAGGTACTACGCGCCGTGGCTCGGGCGATGGACGGCCTGCGATCCGGCAGGCGAGGAGGAAGGTCTCAACCTCTACCAATATTGCTTCGATAATCCGACGGGCTTCGTCGATCCTGACGGCCAGAGCGGAAAAAAACTCGCCATCGTCATGCACAATGAATCCAAGCCGGCGGGAAAGGAACTCGCCAAACCCAAGGAGCCCGTAAAACCTCAAAAGGCGAAGATCAAAGATCCCGGAAAGAATGCTTCAGATAAAGAAAAGGCGAAATACGAAAAAGACAAGAGTAAAGCCGAGAAAGAATTCTCGGAAGGCATGAAAACGTATGAAGCAGCGAAAAAGAAATACGATTCCGATTTGAAAGAATACAAAGCAAACGAGAAGGCGTGGAGTGCTTATCATAAGTCGCAGAATGAGTTTGCGGCGTCTGAGAAGGCATTGAAAGCCGAAGGCTATGATGTCGTGAAAGTCGATTCCGGCAAAGCGTTACTCGAGGCACTCCAGAACGCTGGGACGATCAAGGAACTCGTGATCCTGCACCATGGCACTCCCTGGGGACCGGGCGGTGAAGGACCTGGCAGCGGCCTATACACCGACAAGCCGCCCCCCGGTGCCACGTTCGACGCCAAGCGTGGGGCCAAACTATCGGACCTGGAAAAAATGATCAACGACAAGAAGATCGTGTTCGATGAGGCCGCGACGATTGTCTTGGCAGGGTGCAGAACCGCTGGCGGTAAAGAAGGTACGCATGTCGGTCAGTCCACATGGACCGGACCGATTGAGGATACCTTCGCTTATCGGCTCGCAAAAATTACCGGCCTCGAAGTCTTCGGCAGCGAAGGTGTCTCATCATACGGCACCGACCAGCGAAAATCGACGCCGTGGCGCCATAGCGACATTGCCTGGCATCGATTCACGCAACAGGGAAACTCGATCAAAACGGAAAGTTTGAAAGGAAAATATTTGAATGTCGTGAAGCGAAAAACGAGCGCGAAGCCGGATTGAATCGCTCACTATTTCTCGCAAACGGAAATGTATGAAACCAGTTCCTCACGAATGCTTCATCGCCCCGACGGACGACTTCTCCGTCCTGCCGCCGGGCGCGCTGCTTACCTGGCCGATGATGGGCAGGATGGGCCCGGTCGTGCTGGGGCATCGCCATGCAAAACTCGATGGCGTGAGGGCTTGGTCCGCCCTCCTGTTCGCGAGCCGCCTCTTCGGCCACCTGGTCCTTCTGCTCGGGTCCCGCGACTGGGCACCGCACTCCATGCTTAAGGCGCAGTTGGCCACCAACGATAACCGGATAACGCCATGATCGATACGCGACGAAGACTGTGGCCATTCGGCCCTCGCGACTCGGCGCTCGTATCGAGACTGGCGCTGCTGAATCAACTTCTGAAACCCCTCCTGATGCGGCACCGGGAAGGTTAACGCGTGTGAGCCGCTACAGCTGAGCAACGTCGACTTCGACGAAACAAGACTCCGGGCGACAGCTCGATTTGTGCCGAGGAGATAGACCATGCCGCAAATACTCGTGATCCGGCTCCACCCGGACACACCCATCGGTGGCACGCGTTTCAGCGATTTTCTGACCGGCCTGAAAATCTCGGCCTTCGATCTGAGCGTCGGCGATCCCAAAGTGGGCCAGCATATCGGTGATGCCGCATTCGTGGCACCGGCCGCGCCACCGATCCCCGATCCAGGCACGACCATCGTCCAGCATTACACGCCGCCGATTCCACCGCTGCCTCTCACGATTTACGCCGAATCCGAAGCAACGGCGGTGATCCCGATCACGCCGCCCGCCGGATACAAGGAATACGTGACGCCCGACGTCCGGCTCGAAATCAGCCGCGGTGGCACGAAGATCGCGAGCAGGCTCGTCTACTATGACGTCAACGTCGTGACCGTCGGCGCGTTGCCTGCGCCGGCAACGTATCCTGCCATCCCGGCCAGCGAGGTCGGGATCTATCTGTCCCTCCCTCGCCCGCTGTCGCCCGGTCTCGCCCAAATCGATTTGAGCCAGGGGCAGGCACCCGATTTCGAATCGCTCAAGACCGCCGTGCAAACGGTGTTGGCTGCGGATCAGGGGCCAGTGCCCGCAATCACCGACATCACGCCCGCCCAGGCGACGCATATCGCCAATGAAATCATCTGGGGCCCGCAAGATCCGCTACCGGCGGCACCTGCAAGTGGTACGACCGGATTCGACGATCTAGGCGCGTTATATACAAATCCTCCGAACGACGGCACGATCGGCAACCAGCTCGAACAGAACCGGCAGCAGTTCGAAGGCAACTTGAACAGCTATTACGCAACGCATAACGCCAACGTCGATCGGCTGGCTCGCTACACGTTTGCACTCGGTTGCGCGATGGCCTGTGAAAAGATGAGCATCGACGCCGAAATGGCGTTGATGGTCTTTCCGGTCAACCCCGGTGTACCGAGTCCAACCACATCGATCAGCAGAGCCGATGTCGTGCTGGTCCAAAGCGGCGGCGGTACCCTGACGCCCGCATTCAAAGTGCCGGCCGAGTATTTCTATGCGCTCGGCGTCATGCTGCCCATGCAGATGTCGGCGAAGCAGCGATATCAACTCGCATGCCGCGACAACGAGGAACGTACGCTGCCTGCGCTGACGTCGGCAGTCGATGCCGGCACGATCAGCGATTCGCTTACCGTCAATCCGGCACAGGCGGCTCGGCGGATTGCGGCACTCGTGCCCGGCGTGCAATACGACGCGACCGCGCCGCACTGCGAAGTCGATGCCACGCTCACGCCGCTCATCAATGATTGGCTTGCGTATCCGTCTGCAGCCAACTGGCGCGACTATCACCCCGGCGACGATACCGTCGGGTTCTGGACACCGGAAATCGCCGCGCAGCCGAATGCCTATCTCTCGCTCGACCTCGCGGCGGTGACGAACGACCACCAGCCGTTGATCGCCGCGATTCATGCCATTCCGGTGACGAGCGTGAGCCAACTGTCGCTGATGTCGGTCACGGATTGGAATAATCTGTTTGGCGTGCCGCCCAACATCGTGCTGCTGCCGCCCTTCACTGCGCCGGGAACGGCTAAAGCGCGCGTGGCGGCATTCATTCGCCACGTCCAAAAATTCTTCGCGGTCGGTTTCGGGATCGCGACAATGCCGTCCGCCGCCGCGCCCGCCGCACCGGTGCTCGATTTGCCCACGGTCGACGTCATCGCCGTCTGGGTCAGCGCTTATCAGGCGCTGGTGGGCGGCACCTTTTCCTTCGGCGCGGGCGCGCTCGTGGATGCGAACGTGACCGCTGCCGCGCAAACGACGTTGCCCGGCGACCCATCGGCGCAGGCGTGGCTCGTTCAGCGCGTCACGGTGTTGAACGCTTTGTGTCAACTGGCCGGCGTTGCATCGAATGTGATGCCGCCCGTGCCGAGTGTGGCGTTTTCCATCGCCGAAGCGTTGTATGCGCGCGGCTTCACCAGCGCGATGGACATCAACCGGCTGGACCAAACGGATTTTGCCGATGCGATGCGCGGGACCGTCGCGTTCGATCAGGCCAATGCAATCTGGAGCGCGGCAGGCGGTGTCAATCCTCCCGCGCCGCCGCCACCCGGCCCATTCCAGCCCGTGAACCCCGGCGGACTGGAGAACTGCGTGCCGCCGTGCTACCTGTCGCCCACGGGCACGGTCGAGTATTTGCATGAACTGCTGCGGCTTTCGGAGAATTCGACCTGCGCGACGCCCGCTGCGCCGCCCGATCAAGGCAGGCCGACGCTCGAAGAGGCAATTGCCGCTCGCCGCAGTGACCCAGGCTTGCTGGACGTGTGCGCGGCAAACGCAATGACGCCGCTGCCGCTCGTCGACATCGTCATCGAGCAACTCGAAAACCTTGTTGCGCCACCGGCTTCCAGCAGCGTTTACAACACGGCCGAACATCACCTGAACGATCATAAGCTGTGCTCCGCCGACGAGTGTGCCGACGTGATCGAGAATACGGACAAATGCCACCCGCAAGCCAGCTTGTTTCGCGCGTTGCCCGAGTTCAATTCGCCGGCTACGCCGGTTGCAAACCAAGCGGCATATGACGCGCTGAAAACCGATTTTTCGTCACCTGCGCTGCCGTACACGCAGCCTCTCGATGTCGACCGCGCGTACCTCGATGCGCTTTCATCGTGCCGCTTTGCGGCGATGCGCGGCTTCAGAAAGGAGATCACCGAATTCGCGCTCGACCCGACAGTCGTTGCGCCGACGTTTCAAAGCCATTTATGGCGATACCCGGTAAATATCGATATCGGCATCGAGTATCTCGGCATCAATCCCGAAGAGTATGAGCTTCTGTTTACCCAAGACATTGCGCTCGTACCGACGCCAGGCCAACTGGTGCTATACGAGCTGTACGGCTTCCCCGTAGCGAACCCCGGGGGGGTTAATTGGGTCGACATCGTACTGCGGTTGCCTGAATTTCTGAAGCGCACTGGCCTCACTTATTGCGAACTCGTCGAGCTGCAAAAGTCGAACTGCTTCCGGATCGCCGTTGTGCAGCAGCAAGGGCCGCGCAATACCAACGCGTCTGCCGGCACGGATGCGACGGGCGCGGGCGATACGTCAGGATTGCTACCCGATTGCGAGCCTTGCTGCCTCGAGCATTACCGGATCGTTTTCCAGAACCCGAATAATCCTCTCGATGCGTTGAGGTTTCTCGCGGTATACCTGCGGCTGTGGCGCAAGCTTGGGGCCGTATGCGGAGCGCGCTACACGTTCACTCAGCTTTGCGATATCTGCGAGGTGCTTCAGCTTTTCATCGGCGGCAGCATCAACCCTGATTTCATCCGTCAACTGGTATCGTTCCAGATTCTGCGCGACCAGTTCGGCTTGCGTCTGACCGATGGCACGGCAACGAAAGGTGCACATGGCGCGGACAGGACGCATCTGCTCGCGCTATGGAAGGCGCCCTCCCCGGCAGCGAAGTGGAATTGGGCCATGCGCCAGCTTGTCGATCGAGTCATGCGCTATGCCCAGACACGCATCGATCATTGCCCGAAACGGCCGCCCCATTTCATCAAGCTGCTGGTCGAAAACCTCGATCCGCTGTCGGAACTGGCCGGATTCTCGACGACCGCCGCGAAGGACACTTGGCATGCCGCCCCGACCCATACATTGCGGTTTGCCGAAGTTCTCGCGAAAATCACCGCCTCGCGTTTCGGCATCGGCGAACTGCTGTACTTGTTTTCGGTAGAGCCGCATCTTGACGGCGACGATCCGTTCCCGCTGCAGGATGCCAACGAATCGCTCGACTATCCTTTCGATCTGCCCGAGGAAGAGCCACGACAGAACCACGAGCGTAACGAAGAGCGTGCGCAGGGTCACAGTCTGGATGCGCTGCGCAAGAAGCTGCTGGCAGTCGCCGTCGACGAAAGCGAGATTCACGACTGGACGTGGCACCGGATCGAAAGCGCGTTGAAGATGGAGTTCGGTTATGTCGTGCCGCCGGGCGGCGCCGATTACTTGACGTCGCTCGGCAAGCACTTCTTTCCCCGCACGCTCGAGCACGCCGGTGTTACCGTTGGGGCGACGAATCGGCAATACCGCACACCGTTGACGACGACGTCGCCCGATATGTGGAATACGCCGGCGGAAGGTCCATTCAGATTCGACGCGGCGACCAACGAGCTCTATACGCAGCTTCCGCTGACCGATCACGCCGTGATCGAAAAACTCGTGCACGTCCGTGACCTGACGCCGGACGAGCAACACGCGGTGCAGAACCTGTATGCGATGCCGCGCGTCGACCTCGCGCCGTTTGCCATGTTGTTCCCCGACTTCGCGGCGGCGGAAAAACATTTGATTGCCGAGCATGACGAAGAAAGACGCTGGCACTGGTTTCGCGAGCGGTTTGCGCTGATGGTCAAGCGCTGCCATGTGATTGCCGCGCATTTGGTCGGCCATGTTGGTGCTGTCGCGAGCGCTTCGCCATGCGGCTGCACTGACGCGCCGTCGCCGCACGAAACGCAAACGGCATGGCTGATTCTGCGGCACCTCTTCGGCGACGAGAACCGCGGTTTGACTTCGTGGGAAAACGATTCGGGCGCAATACCCGACGTCATGTGGAAGCCGTTGCCGTCTGGCGGGGCGTTTGCGGCGCTGCTGGGACTCGTCGGCACAGGATTGATGGGCGAGTTTCACACCAAAGGCGGTGAGCTCGTCTGGCGCGAGCTCCGTGCGAACATACGGGCGTTCGATACGGTGAAGAACGAAAAGAACACGCCATTGCCTACGATTCTGCCGGCTCTCGATTTGAACCTTTCTCCCGAGCAACTGAAGCTCTTCGGCGTGCGTAACGGTTTCGCGATTCAGAACCGCCGCGGCACCGAGCTTGGCGGTGCTGCCGGCTTTCATATCAAGTGGCATGGCGTTCTGATGGTCGACGAGGAAGGCCGCTACCAGTTCGACGCTGACGTACCGCGCGGGAACGCGGGCAAGGAGAAGGGCGAAGACGAGCGTGAATGCATTCCGGAACGCCGCTGGCGAGTCACCTTGAGCCGCGGGCAGAAGACGTGGGCGGTACTGTCACATCATTGGAACGACGAACCCGGCGAAAGCAATTCGTCACTGCATTTGAAGTCGGGCGCATACAACATCGAAGTCGAATTTTTCCAGAACGAACCGCAGTTTTCTGGCGAAGACGATGTGCATCCGTTGCATACCGGGTTCGAAGTCAAGTATTCGGGCGCCGATACGCATGGGCAGCTCGTGGTGCTGCCGCTCGACAAGCTGTTTTGCGCGAGCAAGGACGAGCAGCTCATCGGCAAAATGAGCTTTCCGAAAGGCAGCAGCGTTGCCGAGTACTTGTACCTGAGATACACGAGCACGCTGCGCGACATACGCCGTACTTACCAACGCGCGTTCAAGGCGCTGCTGTTCGCGCATCGTTTCGCGCTCACGGGCCATCCAACGAAGCCGTTCGGGCAGTCCGAGCTAGGCTATATGTTCGCGCATGCGGACTTGTTCGCGGGCGTCAGCTATTACCGCAATCCGGGTTTTGTCAGGCATGCCGCCAATTTCGACATGAACCTGCTGCCGCTCCTCGACTACTATCATCCACCGGCGGCGAGCCAGGATCAACGCACCCTTCCGAGCAGCCAGCGCAAGCAGGCGCTGTTCGATTGGTGGGAGCGGATGTTTGATTACTCGCGAATGTGTTGGACCACGGACGAACGGGCAGACGAGAGCGGAAAGAAGACGTGGGCGCGTGCAAGACCCGTCTGGCTGTTGTTCGAAGAAGCGGCTGAGAAACAGCCCGATAACCCCGCTCAACTGCTGCGCCATCTCGACGTCGACCTGGATCACGCACCCTGCGTGCTGTCGTATTTCTCGACGCAGACGACACCCGTCTACACGATCGTCAGCAACGACCTGAAGGACGATCGATGGGCTGTCAGGGTCTGGCATGCCAACCACTGGATCGACGAACTTGTCGAACGTTGCCCGCCGAATGACATTCGTCTCGCGCGGCCGGACTTATGGGCATCGGACGACCCTGGCGCTCTGGTGCCCGGCGAAGCGCAAACGGGCAATGTCAATTTGGTGCGTCTTTTCGAAAATGCGATGATCGAGCCCGACGAGCCCGATCTGCGCCGCTACGACGATCTGCGAAAGATCAACGATTGCCTGCGCGAGCATGCACGAGCGCATTTGCTCGCGTATTTATGCGGAATGAATCGGGTGCCGCTGCCGTGGGGGGGTCACGCGAAGTCACCTGAAGCGTTGAGCGCCCTACTCCTCATTGACGTCGAAGCCGGCTTCTGCGAAAGGGCCAGCCGTATCGAAGAAGGTATCACGGCGGTGCAGACGTTCGTGCAGCGCGCACGGCTGGGGTTGGAGGACTGGGCGATCGGACCGTCGTTCGTGAGCCTGTGGAAGGACATTTTTGCCAGCTATAAGGTCTGGGAGCGTTGCCGCTGCCGGACGCTCTACCGAGAGAATTGGATCGCGTGGGACGAGCTGAGAAAAGCGCGCAGAATCGAAGCGTTCCAGTTTCTCGAAGATCAATTGCGCCGCTCGACGCTGACGTTGGCCGCGCCCGGCGGCCTCGAATACTGGGCGGCGTCGCTGCCGCCATCGCATCCGGCGGTCGAGCTGCTGCAACAGTGCACGCCTTCCGCACTGCGCTTGCTGACGCCGCCGAGGGAAGGGCTCGGCGTGCTGGGGACACCCGAGCGTGATGCCCGGCCCTCGTGGCTCGCGCCTGACTCTGGTGCGCCTCAAGGGACACCCCAAGGCCCGAACAATCCACCATCGCCCACCATCGCTCGCGTCGCGGACACAAGTGCCGCAGGCGTTGTCGTCGCGACGTCGGCCTCGAGCGCATCGCCGGCAGCCGCGTCCGACAAGCTGCCGTTCTGGATCGAGGCGGCCATCCGTCTTGGCGTGCGCTTCATCCGCGTTGCCGCAGGTGGCGTGCCGCCCGCCGCGGCGGCGTTCGTTCCGAGCGACTTTCATTCCGAACCAGGTTGCTGCATCGAATGTGGCTGCGTGCATCCGCCACTCGTCGACGAATACTATTTCTGGCTCGTGCCGGCGCAGACATTCGAGGAGCCGTTCCAAGACGAGTATTACGACCCATCGGAACAAATCTCCCATTACTGGCACGACCCGCAGCAGATCCCGACGCTTCTCGACTGGAAACCGGAATCGGCCGTGCGGCTTGCGTGGTGCCGAGTGCATAACGGCGAATTCAAGCAGCCGCGTCACTCCAGTGAACTGGTCAAGCTGTCTACCGGCGCGACGCCTGACCTGACCTATGTCGGGAGGCTGGACGACTCGCTGACTTTCGCTGTAACCGGAGGCATTGCGCCCACGCCCCTCGGTTACAACGGCACGGACGCCCCGGGCTTCCGCTATGACATGGCCGTGGATAAGTGCGTGGCGCTGCCGCTCGTGCAGGATCCGACGCCCGTCGCGAGTCCCTACCCCGCGGGATTGCCCGCCTATCCCTATTTTGTTTTCGTCGAGCCCGGCGAGCGGCTTTTCATCGAATCGATGTTCAGCCCGTCGATTGCAATTGCCGATGTGCTGCGCTGCCGTTGTCATTTCGAACCGGCACTGAAGTGGTACGAGTTCGTGCGTAATCCGCTGCAATCCGACAATATGTGGGTGCATTGCGGCACGGACAGCCGGCTGGGCGACGGCACCCTCGGAACGGTAGACGTGGCCGAGCGATCGGCCGACGTTGCGGTGGCGGAGCAGCCGCCGGCGACGCACTTGCCCTCGACCGACAGCGTGGATGTGCCCGGCCATGGACGTGCGCCACTCGACATGTGCTGCGACAGCACGAAGATCTCGGCACAGACGGCGCGCGATCGTGCGATCGTGCTCGCTTATGCGGAAACGCTCGTCGAATGGGCGCGCGCGCTGCTGCGGAAGAATTTGCGTGAGTCGGCGCAAGAGGCCAGGCTGATTCTCGACACCGCTTCGGCCATTCTCGGCCCCTGTCCACCGACCGTGCGCAATCCGTCAAGGCCAAACAAGGGGACCGTGGCGACGTTCGTGCCATTGAACCCGCCGCTCAATCCGCGGCTGATGCAGTTGTATTGCCATGTGCGGGACGGCCTTTCGCTCGTGCATCGTTGCCTGAGCGACAAGCGGCTGCGCAACCCGGATGTGGCGGGCATGTGCGGTTCGCCGTACTGGGGACAGGATCCATGCTGCTGCGATCCGGCTCCCCACCGGCCGTGCGACGAACCCGTTTGTTGCGAGGACGGCGCCTGGTGTCACCCGCTCACGCAGTATCGCTTCGTCGTGTTGATGCAGAAAGCACGAGAATGCGTGGGTCGTCTGCGCGAAATGGGCACGGCACTCCTGGGCGCATTCGAACGCGGCGACGGCGAGTATTTAGCGCAGATGCACGCGCGGCACGAGACAGAGCTGGCCGATATGACGGTCGATATCCGGCAGCAGCAATGGCGCGAGGCGGACTGGCAGGTGCAGGCGCTGCGCAAGGGCAAGGAAGTGCAGGAGACGAACCGCCGGTACACCAAGCGACTGATCGATGTCGGCTTGATCAATGGGGAGCTCGACTATCAGGACAATATGAACAACGAGATCGGGCTGCGCAGCACGGCAACCGAAATCGAGGCCGTGGCGGAGGCAATGGAGCTGATTCCAGACCTTTTCGTCGGCTTCCCATGCGAAGAAACCTGGCTTCCGCTCGGCACCAAGCTCGCCGGCATGTTCAAGACGATCGCTCGCATTACAAACGAGATCGGCGAGATCGCCGGCCTCAATGCGCAGCTCGATCTGACGCAAGCAGGCTGGCAGCGCAGGCTTGACGAGTGGGTGCATCAGGTCGAGGTCCTCGATCTGGAAATCGAACAGATGGAAATCCAGATCCTCGCCGCGGAGAGAAAGGCCCACGAAACCTTGCTCGAATTGAATCTACACCAGCAGTCGCTCGAGCAATCGCGCGAAAGACTGAACCTCTTGCGCGACAAATTTACGAGTCACGAGCTATGGCTATACCTGCAGAAGGAAGGCATGGCCATGTACTGGCAAATGTACGAGCTGGCGCAGCATGTCGTGCGGCAGGCACAGCGGGCGTTCAATTTCGAGCTCGGTTTTACCGACCGCAATTACCTACCGTGCGAAAGCTGGAACGGCCTGCACGAAGGTTTGCTCGCGGGAGACAAACTGCAACTCGCGCTCGACCGGATGGAAAAGGAATATCTGCAATGCCATCAGCGCGAGTACGAGCTCACCAAGCACGTGTCGCTCGCGTTGCATTTTCCATTGCAGCTCTTGCAACTCAGACTGACCGGCTCCTGCGAAATCGAAATACCCGAGTGGATGTTCGACATGGACTATCCGGGGCAGTATATGCGGCGCCTCAAAAGTGTCAGCGTGACGATACCGTGTGTAACCGGACCCTATACGGGCGTGCATTGCAAGCTGACGCTCCTGCATAGCTGGACGCGTATCGACCCGTGTCTACCCTGCCCCATGACGCATTGCTGCAATGACAAGCCGAAGGGCGCCTGCGGTTGCCGTCATCCGTTGCACGAGCATTACGAGGCGGGATGCTGCGATCCACGTGGCGCGAAGCTGTATGGTGCGCGCGAGGCGATTGCGACGTCGAGTGGCCGCAACGATGCGGGGTTGTTCGAATTGAATTTCCATGACGATCGGCATTTGCCATTCGAATATGCCGGCGCCGTCAGCTGCTGGCGCATCGAACTGCCGCAAGAAAGCAACTACTTCGATCTCGATACGGTAGCCGACACGATACTGCACCTGAACTATACGTCACGCGAGGGCGGCACGGCATTGCGCGATGCGGCTCGCGCGGCCATGCGGGAGAGGCTGCCCGGCAATGGATGGATCTATCTGGACGTGCATCGCGACTTTCCCGATGTGTGGGAGCAGTTGCGTCGCTCGCGCAGCGCGATGCAGGACGGCGTGCGGAGGAGCAGAGTTGCCGAGGAGCATCCGGGAGGCGTCATGACGCTGCCTATCTCGAGGAGGCTGTTTCCGTATCTGCCAGGCGATCCGTCGATCAAAGTCACCAAGGTCGCCTTGCTCTTCGACAGCAGTCATTGCTGCGAGCAGGAATGTCCGTGCATCAACGAGTGCCCCTGCGCGCATGAGGTGAAGCGCGGCAGCCACCTCGTCGAAGTGACCGTCGACCACCCAGACAGCGAATGTTCGCCGGACGAGCTCGAAATCGAATGCAAGAGCAGCGTCGATTGGCCGGGGCTGTACCACGGCAGCGGGGAGATTCGTATCGCTCCGCTGGACAACTGCAATCCGGGCCATACGATGACGTTAAACTTTGCCGATCGAATTTGCGGGCTGGAGCGGGTTTTCGTGCTGTGCCGTTACGAAGTCATCGAACGTTGTTGCGAGACCGTGCGGCCGAGTTCGTCTTTCGACGTTCATGAGGGAGGCTGCCATGACTGCGCGTAAGCCGACTGTGAAAATCCGAGAGGGGAAGGTAGAGCACCCCGCCCACGACGCCGCCGAAACGGACCGCCAGAAGAAAGGGAAGTACCAATTTGTCACGGGCGCGACGTTGGTGGCGCTTGAGGACCGGGTCAATCAGTTGATTGACGAACATCCAGATTTGACGCTGAAGCAAGTATTGTTTGCGCAGGGAACCGGGTTCGTGGCCGTGCTCGAGCGGCCGGCGTGAGACTCGTGTCATACCGCTCCTGTACGCCGCAATCGGTCGAAACAACCGAGCGTCCGATCGGCCTGTGAGCTGTCGCCTTACCCATTCGCGTTGTATCGCGCGTACCTATGAAGTTTTCGATCGACTGTGGCCAGCCCGATTGGACAAAGATTCATGACTTAATTTCACATAATTATCATGAACAATCAAATGGGGTCGGTGTCGCAATTAGCTTCGCGGCAGCCGCGCATGCCGGTTTCCGGCTACGTCGAGATAATTTGCCGTTGGGTGCAACCGCTTTCCGCGGCCGGAATTTGTGCAGCAGCCCGTTGCACAATTCCCGTGGTCGCGCGGCAAGCTTGACGACACCCCGCAGCTGCCTTGGTGTGCGGGAAAGCCGCTCGAGCCTGGCTTTGGACGCGCGATCGGCGGCTCGCGCAGTTGGCGGAACAATTCGGGGTTCTCTACTTATCGCCTGATCTGCATTGAGCGAAGTCAGTGCCTATTCCAACTCACGTTCCGTAGCAGCGTTAGAATAGCGCCCCTTCTCATGGGAGACAAAAATGTCCTGGTTCGTTTATGAAGTGCCCGAATACCACGAAGACGCTGCGCGCATCGAGCCCTTTAGCGACCTGCGTAGCCGCGTGCTGAAAGTCGGTGACCCGGCCATGGCCGACGAACTGGAGAGCGTTCGCGAGAACGCCGCGGCGGCAGCGGACACGCCCGAGCGTCCCCTGCGCACTCCGGAAAATCCGCATGTCTTTCCGATTCCTTACGCCGAGTCGATGATTCTGGTCGGATTCATCTTCGATCTGAAACGCGAATTCCGGCAACTGGTCGTGTCACCCGTGGAAATGCCCTGGCTGAAAGACGCGTAAAAGGTGGTCGGAACGTAAGGTAGCCACCCTCACCTGCACGAGGCGGACGGCGGTCGACTGCACTGCTCAACTGCTCAACGCGACAACGCAATCTGCCGATCTGAGCTTGGTATCGCAGTCACACCATTGTGACAAGAAAGATTACATCCTGCCGATGATCGCTTTTTCGTTGCAAGAGCAAAGTTGAAATTATGCCGTAGTCCTATGGTTTGAGCGCATGCTGGCGGCGACTTGGGCCGCCTGAGCGCACCATGGGCCATCCTGGAACGATCATCATGAGCATGCGGGAGCTGGATCGTCCGAAGGTCGTGGAAGCTGCAATCGGCGTAGCGAGCAGATCGCACGTCGTGTTGCGCATGCAGATTGGCGAGTCCGACCTCGTGCACTGACGGGCGCACAGTGCGAGCCGGAACGGCGTCAGGTGCGGTCATCGGACGTTCCGCGATAGTCCAGTTCGCCATATGCGTGGTTCGGTTCGAACATCACGCCAACCTCATCGCTTCCACGGCGAATAGCAATTAAATATCATATTATGATACATAAGGATCGCTGACTGAAAGACCCGGACGCCGTGGAAGCCATTCGCAGCTCGCGCTTGCCGGAACCTGTCGCGGGGCGTAAGGTTGATTTCTCTATCGCCCTTTTCCGGGAGATATCAAAATGGCTGCCATGCAATCCGCGGCCACGCCCCTCTCCGACGAGGAAGCCCGGCGCCAGTTGCACCGCGCCGTCATCGCCAGCACGATTGGCACCACGATCGAATGGTATGACTTCTTCCTCTACAGCACGGTCACCGGCCTGGTCTTCGCAAAGCTGTATTTCCCGCAATCCCACCCACTCGTCGGCACGCTGCAAGCGTTCCTGATCTATGCCGTCGGCTTTGTCGCACGACCGGTCGGCGCGGCGATCTTCGGCCATTACGGCGACCGCATCGGACGCAAGGCCACACTGATCGTGACCCTGTTGCTGATGGGGCTCGCCACGTTCGCCGTGGCCTTCGTTCCGACCTACGCCGCGATCGGCATCTGGGGCGCCGTTATCCTCACGGTACTGCGCTTCATCCAGGGCGTCGGCGTGGGTGGCGAATGGGGCGGCTCGGTCCTGATGTCGATGGAGTGGGCGCGCACCAATACGCATCGCGGTTTCGTCGCGTCGTGGCCGCAGTTCGGCGTGCCTGCGGGATTGTTCCTCGCCAACCTTGCCGTGCTCGCCATGAGCTGGTTTTCCGGCAGCGCTTTCCTCACGTGGGGCTGGCGCGTGCCGTTTTTCCTCAGCATCGTGCTGGTTGCGATCGGGCTCTATATCCGCCTGAATATTCTCGAGACGCCGATCTTCGCGAAGCTGCTGGCCGAGCGTCGGATCGAGAAGACGCCGATGCTCGAGGTGCTGCGCAAGCAGCCGAAGGATATCGTGCTGTCGGCGTTTGCGCGGATGGCCGAACAGGCGCCGTTCTATATCTATACGGCGTTCGTGTTCACTTACGGGATCACGGCGCTGGGCGTCACGCGCGAACTGCTGCTGGCGGCGGTGCTGTTCGCATCGGTGGTCGAGTTCTTCACCATTCCGCTATTCGGGCACGTGTCGGATCTGATCGGGCGGCGGAAGATGTACATGATCGGTGCGGCTGCCGCCGGCGTGTTCGGATTCGTGTACTTCGCGATGGTCGATAGCCGGAATCCGGTATGGATCTTTGCGGCCATCGTGTTGTCGCTGGTCCCGCATTCGATGATGTATGGACCGCAAGCTGCATTGATTGCCGAGTCATTCACAGGGCGGTTGCGGTATAGCGGCGCGTCGATGGGTTATCAGCTCGCTTCGGTCATTGCCGGTGGCCCGGCGCCGCTGATCGCAACGGCACTCTTCGCCTACTACCACTCGGGGTATGCGATCGCGGCGTACGTGCTGGTGTGTGCGGTGCTGAGCGTGGTCGCCGCATCGAAGCTCGGGGACTATACGAACAAGGATATTTCGCGGGAATACGACGACGCTCGGGGTTTGGGGGATCATGGGCACGCGCCGCCGGTGACTTGACGAATTCGCCAGCTCAGGCAGGCGATGACGACCGCAGCCGCGATCCCATAACGTCCCGGGCGCGAGACGGACGTTGCTTGCGGGAGCATCGGGGCTCCTTTGGCGGACCATCATGCGTGGCCGTCTACGGCCCGCGCTAGCGGGTCAGCGAATCGACGCTCAATACGATCCGGGCCGCGCACGGCACCGGCTCCGAGATACGGTCGATGGCCGCGGGCGGCGAAATTGCCGCGGCCATCGGGCCGCTGATGTCGATTCCAGTTGTGTGCGGGAGAACGATTGAAAACCAGACAGCCGCTTGTGACAGGACAACGATCAGGCCGACGCGTGATCGCTGCAAGTCTGGAGCCGGGCGTCGAAGGGTTACCACGCCCGGCTTGCCTCAGCGCTCAAGAAAGGGCCTGAGCTTGTCCGCACGGCTGGGATGCATCAGCTTGCGCATCGCCTTGCTCTCGATCTGACGGATCCGCTCGCGAGTCACGTCGAACTGCTTGCCGACCTCTTCAAGCGTGTGATCGGAGTTTGTGTCGAGCCCGAATCGCATCCGCAAAACCTTGGCCTCGCGCGGCGACAACCCGTTGAGTGCCTCGTCGATCGCCGCGCGCATGTTCGCGTGAATCGCCGCCTCAGCCGGTGAACTCGCCGAGACATCCTCGATCATGTCGCCGAGCGTTGCATCGGCATCGTCACCCACCGGAGTTTCGAGCGAGACAGGTTGCTTGGCGATCTTGAGGATACCGAGCACCTTCTCCTCGGACATCTCCATGCGCTTTGCCAGCACTGCGGGATGCGCTTCCTGCCCAGTCTGTTGCAAGATTTCGCGCGATATCCGGTTCAGCTTGTTGATCGTCTCGATCATGTGGACCGGCACGCGAATGGTCCGCGCTTGGTCGGCGAGCGCACGCGTGACAGCCTGCCGGACCCACCAGGTCGCGTAGGTCGAGAACTTCCAGCCGCGCCGGTATTCGAACTTGTCCACGGCCTTCATCAGGCCGATATTGCCCTCCTGGATCAAATCCAGGAACTGCATGCCGCGGTTCACGTATTTCTTGGCGATTGAAATGACAAGACGAAGGTTCGCCTCGATCATCTCGCGCTTGGCCTGCCGCATCTTCAGTTCCGCGGCACTCATCTTGCGGTTGATCTGCTTGAGCTGCTGGAGCGGCAACGAGACTCGCGATTCGATGTCGACGAGTTTCTGCTGCGCCGCCTGAATCGCCGGCTGATGTCGCTCGAGCGCCGCGCCAAACTGCTGCGAGGTCGCCGCCGTGCGGTTCGTCCATTCAAGATCTGTCTCGTGGCCCGGGAACGATTCGACAAACGCGTCGCGCGGCATGCCGCAACGGTCGACAGCAATCGACAGGATGCTGCGCTCGATCGCGCGAACCTCAGTCACTTGCCCATGCACGATGGCGCACAGGCGGTCGATGGTCTTGGCCGTAAAGCGGATCGGCGCGAGTTCACGCTGGATCGCCGTGCGCACTTGCACAGCCGCTGCGGAACGGGCATCGCCAGTGACAGACACATCCGGCAACTGTTCGAACAGTGCACGCACACGCGCGAAAATCACGAGACTGTCGTTCGTGAGTTCTTCGAGGCGTGCCGCGTTCACCTTCTCCGAATCCCCGGCGTCCGTTTCGACGTCGTCTTCGTCCGAATCATCGTCGGCGGCGAGTGCTTCCACCTCCTCTTCCTGGGACTCCGGCGTCATTTCGCTTTCATCGGCGTCGACACTGATGCCATCGACCAGTTCGTCGATGCGCAGTTCGCCGGCAACGATGCGGTCGACATCGGCAAGAATCGTGGACACGATCGACGGACACGCGGCAATCGCTTGAATCATGTCCTGCAGACCATCTTCGATCCGTTTCGCGACCTCGATTTCACCGGCGCGGGTCAGCAGTTCGCTGGCCCCCATCTCACGCATGTACATCCGAACCGGATCCGTGGTGCGGCCGAATTCGGAATCGACGGTCGATAACGCAGCTTCCGCCTCCTCGTCCGCCTGATCGTCGGATGCCACGGCCGGCGCAGCGTCGGTGAGCAGCAGCGCTTCGGCATCCGGCGCTTGTTCGTACACGGCAACGCCCATGTCGCTGAACGTGCTGACGATCGTGTCCATCGCCGCCGTTTGGGCAAAGTTGTCGGGCAGGTGATCGTTGATGTCCGCGTGGGTGAGATAGCCGCGCTCGCGACCGAGCGCGATCAACGCGCGCATCTGGTGCTGGCGCTCCTCATTCTGGCGTGCCAGGGACGCGGTGTCCGTCGGTGTCAGGGCCTGGGCCTGGGCCTTTCCCTTCGACACACGGCGGCCGGCTTTTGCCGTAGCTGTGATTTCAGGGGATGTGGAATCGTTCCGATCAGGAATTGCCAATACATGCTCCTCGACAGATGAGCCGACGATCGTCGCGAGCATGACGCCAGAATGGGTTGCCTGCCGGGATGCGAACGGAATCGTGTACGCACAGGTAGTCGAGGCCGGGACGCCTCGCGCGAAATCCGTATGCGCAGCTTGTGGGGGCGTGAATGATACCGGAATATCTTGTGCAGCACAACACGGGGTTCCGTGGATTTCCATAGACTTTACCGGTGTAGCCCGCGCTAGCTGCGTCATGGGGGGTAGCAGTCGGCTCCATAACAATGCACATATAAATCAAGAGCTTGCTGATTGCCTCGCAGGAGGTGTATCGCGGAGAGCGGCAAGCACGCCATTTGTCCGCGGATGGCGGGCAGCATGGGCCCGACTCTGCCTCGTAGTACCGCCCGTCATGCCGCCCACCCCGGGGGTCGCATTGCGCTAGAGCGCAAAGAACGACTCCCGAAGGGCGTAATCGTCCGAATCGTGCAAAAAATAGCGCTTTGGCCGAGAAGACTCTTATCTATCAATGAGTTGCACGATTCCCGTTGTGGGTCGAACGATGTACCGTTGCGGAGCCTTTCGGGTGTGGCGCTGGGGGCTGTCACCGCCAGCGTTCGCACGATTCGGACGATTACCCCATGAAACTCGCGAGAAGATGGCGCTCGACGTGCCCGACGTGCATTTCCTGCGCGCGCCGTCGGCATGCTACGTGATCGACCGGTTCGACCGCGACGTCGCGTCGGCGCCGGCCGGGCGCGCGCATACGATCGACGCGATGCAGCTGCTCAACTACGACCGCGGCTTCAAGTACCAGCGGGCGAACGCGCAGGAGCTCGCCCGTGCGATCGAGCGCACCAGTACGCGCGCGCTGGCGCGCCTGTCGGTGTTCCGCTGGACCGTGTTCAACGTGGTGGTCGGCAACGCCGACGCGCACCTGAAGAACCTGTCGTTCTTCGTCGACGCGCGCGGCTACCGGCTCGCGCCGTTCTACGACATCGTCAGCACGGTTGTGTATCACGCGCCAACGCACCGGCCCGACCATCGCGGCGATCACTGGCCGCACTGCGAACTGACGATGCCGCTCGGCACCTGTGTTCCGCTGGACCGTGTTCAACGTGGTGGTCGGCAACGCCGACGCGCACCTGAAGAACCTGTCGTTCTTCGTCGACGCGCGCGGCTACCGGCTCGCGCCGTTCTACGACATCGTCAGCACGGTTGTGTATCACGCGCCAACGCACCGGCCCGACCATCGCGGCGATCACTGGCCGCACTGCGAACTGACGATGCCGCTCGGCACCGCGACGCGGTTTGTCGATATCGATGTGGCTGCGCTGGTCGCGCTCGGCCAGGCGCTCGGACTCAGGGAAAAGGCGGCCGCGAGCGAGCTGCAGCACTTTCTCGAGCTGCTCGATCGCCACGTCGCGCAGACGCTCGATGAAGTGAGGACAATCGCGCCCCCGGACGCCGGGGAGATGCGGCGGCTGAATTCGATCGCGGCAATGCCGGTCAGCGCGCGCCTCGAGAAGGATGTGGGCGAGGTACGGCGCATTCCACGGTGCATCAGCGCGGGGGATTTTCCGATGATGCAATAATGTTTGATTTATTTTGTTTTAGATTCGCAATACTGTGTTGCGATTCACTCTGATATACACGGAATCCCAATGAATTGAAATTTTTCTGCTCTAGCTGTTTCCGACGAGACCGTCGCCGAACATCGCGAAACGCATCGGCACGTGGCATTTCAGGGGACGACAGCCCACATTCCGTGCCCTTCGGCACGTGCGGTAGCGTAACGCGCTTGTCGTCGCTCCGATACCCTCCGGCCGAATCCTGGTCGAGCGCACCTGAGAGAACGATGCCGAACGGTCAGTGCCGTCATCCCGAGATCCCCCACCCGTGGCACACCCGAACCGAATGCCCCGATCTCCCGAACCCTCTCCAGTCGACGCTCGACAGTGAGGCGAGCATTCTTGTAGATGTTCGCCCGCACATCGTATTCAATATCATCCACAGTTAATTACACGCCCCGAATCGCCATTATGCGAACTTTATAACTCAATCTCCCCAGCATCACGATCTCCGCATCCTCACCCGGCACCGACATGAAAAATACAATATGCATTATTACTATGCAGTCCATAGTGCATTCCATGCATTGATGCCTTGCTTTATATCTGACATTCTCGAAGCCTGTCGACGGCGCATGGGATGTAATTGAAATGAATGGATTTCGCTTTAAAAATGAAAAAGGCCGCGCATGCAATACAGTCGACCCGGATCTTGCGGCTCCTGGCGGTTCGAAAACGGGAGCTTCGGTTGTTTCATCAGACAAAAACCGCCCCGCTAGCCCGGACGGGCTTGAGATCATCAGCCTGATTGATGCTCTTCAGACGCCCGCATGCTATTTCGACGGGAACGGGGAAGTCGTGAGCATCAACGACGCATGGCTTGCGTACGCGGATCACCCGGTCGGAACCATGCATCGAGTCCAATGGGTAGAGTTGATCCACGCAGAGCACCGATACACTGCTCTATCGACACTTCGGGCGGCACACCCGGACTCGGACCATACAGCGCTGGAGTGTCGACTGGTGGGTTCCCGCGGCATCAACCAATGGTTCATCGTCAATCTTCATCGTGTTGGCGCCGGGTGGCTTTGCACGTGTACGAACATCCATGACCTGAAGGTCAAGGAAGGCGAACTGAAGAATCGCGCATCGATACAATCAGACATGCTTAATGTCAGCATAGATTGCATCAAACTGATTTCGCCAACAGGAAATTTGCTGCATATGAATCGCTCCGGATGCCTGGCATTAGGCGTCGATGAAGACTCTGGATTCGGTATGCCGTGGCTGCCGTTGTTACCCGAAGACGTCTGGCACGAGGGAAATATCGCGCTGGATTCCGCCAGGAGCGGCGTATTCGGCAGATTTTCCGGGCGAAGCGAGCTCCCGGGACGCGACATTCAATATTGGGACAATATGCTGACGCCAATATTGGACGCCGACGGAACGACAACCGCCATTCTATGTGTTTCGAGAGACGTCACGCGCGAGCGCCTCGCGCTCGATCTACTTCGGCGTAACGAGGAGAGGCTCGCCATCGCGACTCGTGTCGGAGGACTGGGAATCTGGGACTACGACATCGCGTCGGACACACTGCAATGCGACGAGAACTGGTATCGAATCATGGGGCGTGCTCCGGACAATCCGATTACCTCGATTGACCAGTTTCGCCCCTTTATTCACCAGGACGACGTCGACAAGGTCGTTCAAGTCACACAGACCGCGAAAGAGTTCATTTCATCCGGCAAAGACTATCGGTTCGAGTATCGCATCGTTCAGCCCAATGGTGAAATCCGGTGGATTCAGTCCACGGTCTATCCGCAGAATGAAAAGGGAATCACCAAACGAACCATCGGGTTCGTGCTCGACGTAACGGAGATTCGTGTGGCGGAGCGTCGCCGAGAGGCATGGCTGCACTTCGTTTCCCACGACATGCGTTCGCCTCAATCGTCGATTCTTGCGTTGATCGAGCTTCATCGAACCGCCGAACCACACACCGCCACACGGAACCTGCTCGATCGTATTGCCACGTATGCGCACCGAACGCTGGCGTTGGCCGACGACTTCGTTCTGCTGGCACGCGCCGAGGCGCCGACCTGGTCCCTGGTGGAAACGGATGTCGGCAGCGTGGTGCTCGATGCGATAGACGAATTGTGGGCACTGGCCCAGACGCGAAGCGTCCGGCTCGACGCGGACATTGGGGACGAGGTCTGCGTCGCGCATGTGGAACCCTTCCTGCTGGTACGTGCGGTTGTCAATCTCGTCAACAATGCGATCAAATTCAGTCCGACGAACGCCACGGTAACCGTACGTCTGTCCTGCGTTGAACACGGCTATGCCATCTCGGTTTCCGACCACGGCCCCGGCATTTCTGCCGACGCTCAGCAACGCCTGTTCGAACCATTTCAACGCTTTCAGGCCGGGCCTTCTCGTTGCCCGCCGGGCGCGGGCCTCGGGCTGGCTTTTGTGAAGACGATTGCCAAGCGATATGGCGGCAGCATCGAGTTGCACACTCACCCGGGTAAAGGCTGTACATTCATTTTGACGTTGCCAAAAACGTCGCTCACGTGATGCTAGTGGTCGCTTCGTTACGCGCGCGGTATTCGGTCGGCGTTGTCGACAGGTATTTCCGGAACAGCCTCGCCAGTTGCGCGCCACTGTTGATGCCACAGCGACGCGCGACCTTGTCGACAGGCAAACTCGACTCCACCAGCATCTTGCAACTCATGTTCAGGCGCGCGCGCTGCAGATAGTCGGATGGCGTCATGCCGATCTCGCTCTTGAACCTTCTCAGGAAATTGCGCTCGCTCATGGCTGCGACTTGTGCCGCGTCGTCGATCAAGACAGGCCTGTCGACGTTCGCCTCCAGCCAACGCGCGGATGCCGTGATCTGCTCGCTCACGTGTGGCGCCATGCTCACCGCAATGGGCAAACCGAACGGTGTAGGCGCCGGTGCCGCCAGAGATCCGGACACATGCCTCGGGAGGACTTCACCCAAGTCGTTTTCGACAATTCGCAACGCCATGCGCACGGCGTCAGGCTCGTCGCTCGGCGACCCGGTAGCGTATATGTTTGGAGATTCTTTGGCCGCACGAAATCCGCTCGAAAGACCTGCCGCATCCAGAAGATGCTTTCCTTCAGCGATCGGATAAACGCCTTCGCAATACGGGTGGTTGAGGCGCAGCCAATCGATCAGCCGCTTGTCCCGACAAGCCAGATGTGCGGCTGCTCCGCCGGCGATGAACACGATGTGCTTGCCGTCCACGCGCCGCCGCGAATCGATCCTTTCCGTCCAGACGAAGACCAATGAAGAGGTGGCAATGCGGCCGCCAGCGGCGGAGACCAACGCTACCTCGTAGCGCGCCTCGCCGGAAGGACAAGATGCAGTCAGCGCACTTGCCTGATGAAAAATCTCGATGATCGCCGCGACATCGTGCAGCGCAAATCCATTGGATAGCACAATGTCAACTCGCGTCGGTGCCCGCGCAGCGGGCTTCCGCGAGCAGGGCAGTATGGCGTGCTCTAATTCCACGGTTATTCCCAAGGATGTCGTTGACCGGCAGAGGCCCGCTCCGGGTTCTGCAACTCGGACCCGTTGACGCAAGCTATCCGGGCGACCCTCGGCAACGATCAAGTGGCAGAATGGAGCAGCCCGTGGCCGCCTGAAACGGGCAAACACCCATGTACGGACGGCCCCGAGAATTCTAGGAGGAACGGTCGGGGCGGCTTGACACTCCGTCTCAAAAATGCGGAACATCACGCGTGTTCGAAAATTTGTGCATAAAGACGTCCCGATCGATGTATGGCTTACTTCGGCATAAATGCATCGATCATCGGCACGGATACGCACGCTGAATTGAAATCTTGAAAGTCGTGCCGTTCCAGGCGGAATGGGCGGTCAGCCAGACACAGTGCGATCCGCACTTTCAGCCGAGCAGGGCCTCGTCGAATTGTCGGCAAAACGAGCGATTCGGCCCGGCATGGCGCATGAGGTGGAACCGCAATTCGCAAACGATTGCTGTCACGAGTCGACCTGTTCGAGAGCGCGTGAAGTGTCCAGGTACTGAAACGATCGAGTTGGCTGAAGCCGTCCTCGGTGCGCTACGGCAAAGTACGTACTGTATGCTTGACATGCCACACTAGCGCGTTCTGAGCGGGCCATTGGCTCAATACAAAGTTCGGCCGCGCGGGACGGATCAAAACCGGATGAAAATCAGCAATGAGCGCTGCATTGAACGACGACCCGCTACACACTGCGATACCGCTAGGCCGCTTGTTGTTGCCGCCGGAGCCGCCGACCCTCGCGCCTGGCATCGCGCACAGCAATTTCAGCGTTCAAGGCGACGCCCGTCGAAGCTTCCTGGCCTGGCAGGAGCGCATGAGTCCTGTCTACGACATTTGGCCTTCGTCAAAGCAAGCTGAGGAGACGTTCGATGCATCGCTGTCCCGTTACACAATCGACAATCTGAGCATCTTCGACTTTCGCACGGGGCCGAACCTGGCCGTGCGATCATTGGGTCGGGTTTCGACCGAGAGCGTTCGCGACATCACGTTCAGCATATTCCTTGAAGGGCCGCCGGCCGAGTTCCTGGGCGGCAAACCACGGTCCGACGTGCCGCAATTTCCAAGTATCCTCGCGCTGGACATGGATCAGCCGTGCACAATCCGGAGTTTTCAAGGTCGGATACTTCTCCTTTTTGTACCGCGCGCTTTGGTGGAAAGATCATTCCCTGATGCAGCCTCCCTGCATGGCCGCTGGATTCACGCCACCACCCCTCTCACGCGCATACTGATCGAGCATGTGGTGGCGCTCAGGAGAGAAATCGTCGGCCTGAGCAAGAAGGAGGCGCATCAGTCCTTTCTCACCGCTGTAGAGCTGATCGTTGCAGCTTTCAGCCGTCAAGCGGGCCTTGCCGGTAACGCTCGCGCGGCGGTACGCGCTGCTATTTGTGGGCAAGTACGGCGGCATGTAGAGACAAATCTGCATGATCCGAATTTATCGCCTGACAGCGTGCTGGCGTCGCTCCATCTCTCACGCGCCAGCGTATATCGCATATTTGAGCATGAAGGTGGCCTGGCCGCCTATATCCGCAACCGCAGGCTGAGAATGGCGGCCGATGAGCTGGTGCGCTTTCCGCATATGGAGGTGCAGGACGTAGCCTCGGGGTTGGGTTTCAATGATGCGTCGAGCTTTACGCGCGCATTTCGTCGCGCTTTCGACATCGCGCCACGAGAATTGCACGAGTACGCACCGTTGCTCCAGCGCGGAAGTACAAAACGGGAGCGCTTCACATAGGGGCAGTGGTGAACCGGTTGGATCGCGGGCTGCGATCGGGGCCTCGACATCATGGGGCCGTGTCATACACATGTGTTCCGGCACACTCATGAACACGCCTCAAGGTGGCAACGGATTTTCTGAATCACCAAGCGACGCCGTACTTTCTTCGAAAGTAACGAAGAATCGGGGGATGCCGAATGAAAGCACGGATCGCCCCTTGGACAAAACAGCGTTAGCGATCATGAGAAGAGGCCTGGTTCGCTCGCTCCGGGTGCTTGTGCTCAGCACCAGTCGGCGCGGAAGCTGCGGAAGCTGCCGAAGCTGCCGAATCAACCGACAGCTTGTTCATATACGCCGGCGCAGCCTTCATCTTCTGTCGAACTCCCGGCGGAGGCGCCGTCGGGCGCTGCTCCATGCTGGCCAGCATCTGCTGGCACGGCAACGGGCGATTGCGGCCCGGCTGCAGCAACGCGAGCAGACTCGCGAGCGGATTCAGCAAGCCCAGCCCGATCGCCGCCCCGCCACGCGCGATCAGTGCCCCGGCCTTGACCCCGACGTGCGGTTGCTTGAAGGATCCGGTGACATACAGTGGCGAGCGTAGCGATATCACCCGGAATCCCTTGGTATGCGGATGGATCGTCAGATTCATGGTCTCGTCCCGCAGGTTCACGTTACCGTCCATTCCGATCACCGCGTCATCGGTGTCGAGCGCGAACACGCGCGAGTCGAGCACGCCATTGGTGGCCACGAAGTCGGCCACTCCGCAGTTGATCTTTACGTCACGTGTGCCGAACAATTTCTCGTACACCACGTTTGCCACGTTCAGCCCGGCGGCTTCCATCAGCAGGAGACTCACCGTGCCGTCGGTGACCAATGTCTTCACTTCCCCGTTGGAAGTCGCTGCGAGTGCCGCCGGCGAATTGCCGGTGGCCGATAACGCGGCATCGCCGTTGACCTCGCCGAGCGCTGTTTGCATCACCGAGAATGTCGGGAACAGTTGCTTGAGTTTCAGATGTCGCGCCTGCAGCGAGAACCGCCCCTTGAGCGGCATGCCGCTGCCGTCCAGGTGGATGTTCGAAGCAAGCGTGCCACCCGCGACACCAAAGTTCAGCGGGTTGAGCGTCAGCACACCGTCATGCATGACGACGTGGGTCGACAGGTCGGTGATCGGCAAACTCGAGGTCTTGACGATGCGCCGCCCGGTAAATCGAACGTCGGCGTCGATCTTCTTCCAGCGGTCGGTGCGAAATGCCTCGACCGGCAACGCCTTGTTCGCGGGCTGCGCGACGGCGGCGCCCCGCCGCGCCTTGCTGGCATTCGTGTCGGCGCCGATGAGTGGCGCAAGGTCGGAGAACTGCAGCAGTTTTGACACCAGCGTACCGGACAGGAGCGGCCTCGGTTCGCGCGAAACGTACACCAACGTGCCGTTGAGATCGCTGCCACCGACGCGTCCCGTGAAGTCCTCGTACTTGAAGACGTCGCCGGACGCCCGGAACTGGCCGACCAGCCGGCCGTCGGTCGCATAAGGAGAGGTTTCGGGTAATGTGATGCCCGTGACTTCATACAGTTGGGCCATGCTGGTGCCCGCGAGCCACAGTCGAAGATCAACCGCAGCCAGGTGAGACGGATCAGTCAGCGTGCCAACGAGCGCCAGGTGCGTATGGCCAAAGCGCACATCGGCCTGAACCGGAAACGGGCGTTGCGTGCCCTGCACCTCCAGCAAATTGCCGCTCTTGCCAGTGCCGACGACATCCCCCTTCTTGTAGGTTCCCTTGACGGTCCAGCCAATCATGTAAGGGCCGACGCTGGCAGATGCCGCGGCCGCTGCGCCGGCCGACGCGCTCGTTGTCGCCGAGGCCGTTGTGCCCGATGCGGTAGCTGCGGGTGCGTTCGACGCCGCCGGTGGGCCTGATACAGGCGGAGCTATTGTAGTGCCGGATTTCGTTGCTTCTGCATGCGAAGCAGCGGCCAACGCTTGCGAAGCCGCTGCCGATGCGCGGGACGCCGCCTCGGCACCCGACGCAGGAACCGTCGGTTGCGCCGAACCGGCGTGCGCCTGGGCCGCAAGCTTCTTTTGACCTGCCGGCCCGACAGCCTGTGCCGATTCGCGGTGCGCCAACGCCTCCTGCTGCTTCACCACCGCACCGAACGGGATCGGCTGGCCAAGCGTGTCGATCACGGCGCTCAGATCGAATTGCTTTTGCTGGTCGTAGTAGCCGAGATTGCCTCGGGCAAACGCGATCTCATGCAAGTCGAGCGTCCATTGGCCCCGATGCGCGAGCTTCCTGAGCTTGAACGTCCAGTTGTCTCGCCCGTCCCTGAGGCGTTCGAGGTCGACGGTTGGATTGACCAGATCGATTGCCGGAATCACGATGTGGCGTGCCATCAGCGGTAGAGCCTCGACTTCGAAGCTGATCGCGTCCAGCGTGACGAAATACTTCGTGCGCGCCCAATCGGGATTGGAGATCGTGACATGGTGTGCGCTGAATCGTGGCCATGGCACCCATGCGCGCCAGCCCTGCTCGCTCATGGGCCGACGCCACCCGACACGCAGATCGCCGTTGATGGCGAACGGCCGTCCGATCGCGTCCGACACCTTGTCATCGACCCAAGGCCGGGCTCGATTCCAGTCGAACGTCACAATGAAGATGATCAGCGCCGCAAGCGCCAGAGTGACGATAACGGAAAGCCACGCGGCCGCCTTGCCGACGGTGTGGCCGATATGCATTGCTCACTCCCCGAGTTTGCTGATCGGTATCGGGCAATTCGTGTTCCTGAATGCGCTTCAAATGGGCATGTCCGATGATATCGACACGTAATCGCGTTCGGCCTGCCGAGAGCGTGCGCGAGCAGTGGAAAGATGCCGCGCGATCCGATTGCCGGACCATCCGCCATACGCGCAGGAATTTCGAGGGATTGCAGATAAGGAGGGCTCCGCCAGGCAGCGTGCGTGAATTCGAAATGGGGTTCTCACGACTTTTCAGGAGTGAATCTTCGCAGTAATGTCCCGAACGACTGCTCCATCTGCTCGCGCTGTCTGGCGGTGGCACGCTCGTTGCGCGAGAGAAGCGGACGCTTGCTGCGGTGCTTCCCGCATCCACGGTATGTCGATCGGGAGAATCAATGGATCGTCGCCATTTCCTCAAGTCGTCGGCCTTTTTTACCATTGCGGCTGCCACCGCCACGCTCGACGCTCCCCCGACGGTCCTGCCGGTCAGTGCCGTGCGCAAGAATCTCTATCGATTCCCGCAAGGTGTCGCAAGCGGTGATCCGCGCGATCGCTCCATCGTGTTCTGGACGCGATGCGTGCCGGCATCTCGGGACGCCCGGCACCCAGCAAAAGGCGTCGCGCGCGCGGTACCGCTACGACTCGAAGTATCGACGCTGCCGGATTTCTCGACGCTCGTCGCCAGCGTCCCGCTGAGGGCGCTGTCCACCTACGACTTCACCGTGCGCGCGAAGGTGACGGCGCTCTCGCCGAAGACCACCTACCACTACAGGTTCGTCGCCGGCGACGACGTCAGCATGACGGGTGTCGCACGCACGGCGCCAGAGGCAAACGAGGCCAACGAACGGGTTCGCTTCGCGTGGCTCACCTGCCAGGACTGGAGCGTCAACCACTGGCAAGCGATGACGTTGCTGGCCGCAGAACGCGATCTCGATTTCGTCGTGCACGTGGGCGACTACATCTATGAAACGGTCGGGACCTCTCCCCCCGGCCGTGCCGAGCCGGCGCATCCTCCGCTGCGCTTGCCCGACGGCAAGCTGCTCGCGGACGGCCGCGCGTATGCCGACACGCTCGAAGACTACCGGACGCTCTACCGCACCTATCGTGCCGATCCGCGCCTCCAGACGCTGCACCAGCGCCTGCCGATGATCGCGATCTGGGACGACCACGAATTTTCCGACGACTGCTGGCAGGATCATCAGGTCTACACCAACGAGGAGCGGCAGGAAACCCGCCGGCGGCACAGCGCCAGTCGCGCGTGGGCGGAGTACATGCCGGTGGATTGGAGCGATGTGCGCTTCGAGCCGGACAATCCGTCGTACACGAACATTCGCATCTACCGCGATTTTCGTTTCGGCATGCTGATGCACCTGGTGATGACGGACGAGCGGCTGTATCGCGACGACCATGTCGTGAGCGAGGCAGCCGTCGCGCGCACGCGCGGGCACGACCCGGTGCATGGGGACGATGCAGCCGGCTCGCGCTACTTCGTCAAGCAGGACGTGCTGCAACGTGACGAGGCGCGCGATACCAAGCAGCTTGGTCGCCCGCCGTCGATGCTGGGTCCGGAACAGACACAATGGTGGAAAGCCACGATGAAGGGCTCGCCGGCAACCTGGAAGGTGTGGGGCAACGAGGTGATGTTGAACCGGCTGTGGCTCCTGATGCCGGGCGCGCCCAAGACACCGGCGGCCCGCCTCGTGGTCGATTGCGACGCCTGGGACGGCTATCCCGCACACAAGCACGAACTGCTCGCTTACTTGAGGGAGCACGGGATCCATAACGTCGTCGCGATCACCGGGGATCTGCATGCATTTCAGTGCGGCGTCGTGCGGGACGATCCCGATCCCTCGACGGGGGTACCCGTGCTCGTCGATTTCGTCTGCGCCGGCATCAGCAGCGCATCCTTCTATTCGTACCTGAAAGTCGCATGGAACGGTACACCGCTAGCGTCGATCGCGGCCACCCCCGCCAAACTCGACAACTTCCTGATGGCGAACAACCCCGATCTGTGCCACGCCGACCACGACGCGCAGGGTTATGCGTCGGCCACCGTCACGCCGGAACATTTTTCCGTCACGTTCAACAAAGTGAAGCCATTGGACCTGGACGGAGCCGCGCCCGCGGACGCACTGCTTGGCCGCACGCGATTGACCGTGCCCAACGGCTCAGTCGAGGTACGCGTCGAACCCATCTAGACTCCGATGCGCGCGTGGGTTCGTTGTATCGTGCCTTCCCGCACATTCAAGTGCGGGCCCCTGCCAGTCATGCACAGCGCCGCTCCAGGCCGCTCGTCAGTGGATATGTCCGCTGAAAAGCCCGAGCAATCCTATGACGATCAGGTAGATCGCAACGATGTAATTCAGCAAGCGCGGCACCACCAGAATAAGAATTCCAGCGATCAGCGAGACCAACGGGCTCAAATTCGAAAATACGTGCATGGCGTTGCTCCCTTGACAATAGATCGCGAAATCGCTGAGTGGAGCGCCTCTCCCGAAACACCGGAAACAACGTCGCTTAAAAGCACGTTCGCTGCCAATTGACATCCAGTTACCCGCCGGGACATGCGCTTGAGCCGAAGCATGCCGACGATCTCGGAGCACCAGGCAAACACTCTACCGGCGGCCGCGGACCGTACCGCATGAACTTGTTCTTCGTAGCCGCCGCGCTCTTTCAACGCTGCACGCGATTCCCCGCATGTACGGGAGATCTTTACCGACGCAGGCGACCTGAACCACGGACGTTTGTCGGTGCAGCGTTCGCTGCGTATCGGAGCGATTTCCGTGCCCGGGTTAGCGCGTGCGGCCGGGCACGCCGGGCACGACGTGAATGCGCGAGCGCGTCATGCACGCGCTCGGCGACCAGCGGCGCGCCACCCGCAGACGTCGCATGGCTACCTCTCACGAAGCGACGCCGCGACAGAAATGACAAGCAGTTGAAAAATCGTCCGCGCGTCCTCGTGCCGGTCGCGCAGCGGCGTTGGCGTGCGCCCGCTCCGGCACACCCGTCACGCGTCGGGCGGATTGTCGACGGGCGCGCGCTCACGATCGTCACCCGGTTCGTCTTCCCGCGCGGCCACCCGCTTCGCCATTTCGAGGTAGGTCTGCGCCATCGCGCGCAATTCTTCTTCCGATGCGTCCTCGATCCCGATCAGCCGGTCGCTCGCCGCGTGCGTGACGGCCACGAGTTCGTCCAGTTTCAGATGCAGCGCTACGCTGTCGCGATTCTGGTTGCGTTGCAGCAGGAATACCATCAGGAACGTGATGATCGTCGTTCCGGTATTGATCACGAGTTGCCACGCGTCGGAATAGTGGAAAACCGGCCCGGTGACGAGCCACAGCACGGTGATGGCCACCGCACTGCCGAATGCGACCGGCGAGCCGGCCCACACTGTCACGTGCGACGCGAAGCGCTCGAAGAGGCGGGTAACGGGGTGCCGCGCCGTGTTCGCGCGCGGATAGGCGACGGTTCGGTCGTCCCGGTCCGCTCTGACTCGAGGTCGATCGTTCGATTCGTGCATGACGCCTCCAGGAAACACGTGTCGATCCCGGCGCGCGCGCAGTCCGGCCGCCAGTTGCGGCACGGGGTTCGGTCCCGTATGCGGGCGCCGCGTACGAGCGAGCATGCCGCGTGCCCGGCGGCGCCCGCTCACGGCGTCATGCAGTGCGCGCCTTCTGCCAGCGTTTCATCAGCGCAGCCTCTCGCGCTGTGCGGCAAGGCCTGCGTCGACGAATCGGGAACGGTTACGGTGCCCACTGGATGCAGCAGCCCCACTTCGCCGAGCGTGCCGACGAGCCCGGCCAAACGCGCGGCCGGCAGGCAGCCCGGCAAGCCTCGGCACGACGGCGAGCACGCCTGCGTCCAACCGCGCGCGTACGCACCAGCAACTGACGTTTGGTCAGTCCCGCCACGCACTCGCGGACGAAGCAGGTGCAGGCGTCGGTACCGGCTCGGGAGGGAATGTTGGTGACAACGCGAAGGCCCACAGTCTCAGGACGTCCGTCATTCACGGCCTTCTACAACAACGACAATTGGCCCGGCATGCTTGCAGCGCCTGTCTGGTCGCCCTCATTGTCAGGCCGGCCCGGCCGGGCTGCGGACCGAGCATTCCCGCTTGGCGCCACATTCCCGTCGTCCTGCCGATTCTTTCGCGCCCACTCGGCGCCAAGCACATCGGTTGAGAAAACAACCCCCGGTGCAATCTGAACAAGCTCGCTCATCTGCGGCTCTTCCTAGGCGGACTGAACATCGAAGTGCGCTGCGGCGTAGCGCGCACTGCAATTCCACACTTCAACGCCACTACGGGTGAAGGTGGCCCATCCATCCTCCACGATCATCTCGGCGTCCGGAAATACGTCGCCGTGCCCCATCGCGCGGGCAGCAAAGACCGTGCGCTCACGACACGTCGCCCGGTACTTCCCATCGGGTAGCGTTGACGGCGTCGAACTCAACGATCTGCTCCCTTCACTGCTCGATCAAAAACCGATTGCGGTTCTTCGCGCCTGCGATCCATTGCGGCGCCCTGCCGCGCCCGCTCCACGTTGCGCCCGTTTTCGGATCGCGATACTTCGGTGCGACCGGCGCAGCGACGGTGCCGGATGGACCGGGACGGCGTCGCCCAAAAAGCTGATCGGGCGTGATGCCATATTCGGCAATCTGTTCACGCATCGTCGTGATGATGCTTTCCAGTTCGGCGAGCCGCGCTTCTTCCGCTTGCTGCGCCAGCGCTTCTGCCTGCGCTTTAAGTTCGAGGTAGGTAGCCATGGATATGAAAGGATTCCTTGAAAATTGGCAAGTAGACGAAAAGCCCCTTGGTCGGGTCGAAAGATCGTCGACTCCACCATCAACATTATGGTAGCGAGAGCGATGATAATCGATAGTGTTATCTCCGTGCGTGCCGACGGTGGCGCACCGTGATTTGATCTCTATATCGAGGGCGTGCTGTTCACAGCTTCATCAGCCGATGTCGACAATATGCTTTAATCGGATTTACATAATCATAAGAGCAAAGTTGTCATGTCGCACCTGGTCAAAGTTAAAACTTCATAATCCAAGTGTTTTATCGCATGCTGGAAGCGGTTTGGACCGCCGCGTCCTTTGCGTTGTCGAGCTGAAACCACGGCAATTGTGCAGCAGGCTGCTGCACAAATCGACTCTCCAAACGGAATGGGCCTACGCGCAAGAACGAGCCCTAGAAATTGCGCGCCAGGCCGACCATGAACATGTCCTGATCCTTGTCATTACCCGTTGCGACACGATTGAAGCGCAAGCTCGCCGCCCAATCGTTCGTGACCTGATAGGTCACCTGCGCGCTGAGCAACGCATTGAGTCTCGTTTTGCTCGAGGCCTCATCCCGATCATGCGAGAGATACGGACCGACACCTGCCGAAAGCGTCCATTTGCTCCTGATCGGCGCGACGTACCAGAATTGCGCTGCCACACCTCGTCGGCCGGCGACGCCGTTATTGCCTTCGTAGATGAAGCTCGCCGAATAGGCCCACGCATTGCCGAGCGGCCGCTTGACTTCGACCATATACCCTTTTTCGATCGGCACTTGGGGACGGTTCGTCTGCGACGTCCCGGCCCAAACACTAACCTGCGTCTTGCCGTCCGACAACGCCGGGCCAGGATCGCCGCCAAAATCCGAGCCGATGCCGAAGAGCACCGCGTCGGAATTGAATCCGCCAATCATCTGGACGTGGTTGTACTGCACCTTGAGGAAGAAGCGGTTGGGAATGACGTAATACCGCACCGCTGCCGACGCACGCACGCCCCATCGCTTTTCATTACGCACCTGGTTGTCGACATGTGTCGTGTCCATGCTGAAATATGGCCCCGCCGACAATTCGAGCGCCAGGCGATTGCCGACCGGCCAACGAAACGAACCCAGGGCGGCGAAGCCGTCACGGTGGTGATCCAGCGGATGCCCCTCGTTCACATACGCGAGGTAGACCGAGAGGTAGTCATTCAGGACGTCGCCGAAGCCGACTTCGTAGGCACGCCAATGCATATCGCCACCCTCGGTCGAGCGTCCGTCGCCATATACCGCGTAGACGTCGATCGTTCTTTCCGATGGCTTGAACCCGGCAGGTACACTCGAAGCACTATCCTCGGCGTACGCGTGGCCTGGGCCGGCCAGAATTGCCAGACCGGCGATCGAGCTTGTGAGGACGAAGCGCGAATAGATGCGACGGCACTGCCCCATTTGGACACCCCCTCACCTTGGTAACCGCGATTTCTTGGACAAGCTGACAGCGATTATAGGCGGCCTCGGGTAACAGGGACCAACCCACTCACTTCTCCGGCCGTAGCCTCGAAGAGGGGCTCGCCGATCCGGAACACCTACGCCGAACCGTGGCCGAGCAACACGGCGACATTGCGCTCGGCCAGCGCAGCGATCGTGCGCGACGGATTCAGCCCAAGCGCACGCGGGATCGTCGCACCGTCCATCACATAGAGCCCGTCGTAACCGAATACCTTTCCGTCCGCGTTCACCACGCCATCCGCGTGCGTGAGCCCCATGTTGCAACCGCCGAGCGGATGCGGGGTGATCAGCTTGTGGAAGTTGCTCCACGTCGGCGGGACGAAGGGTTCGCCGCCCGTGGCAACCGACAGGCGCCGGTGCGTATCGACCATCGCATCGACGACAGCCTCGGATCGCGTGTACGACCAGTCGAGCCGCAACTCGCGTCGCCATGGCGCAAACCAGCAGCGCCCGAGACGCATGCGCCCGTCCCCCGGATCGATCGCCTGGCCGAACCAGGGCATCATGTTCTCGACCGGGTCATCGCAATCGAAATGACGCGCGAAGGTCCGCCAGAACGTGCGCATCACCCCACCATGAGCGCGCTGCAGGTGGCGACGCACGAAGTCATGCGCGAGATTGGGCACGCCGCCGTCCTCCACGAACAGAGGCTGACCATTGGCGGCAGCCCGGTCGAGAAGGTCGATCGCAGCGGAAATGGTGACGCCGTGCGACGGCGAGATCTTCCTGTGCCTGTAGAAGGCCGGAGTGACGAAATCGCCGTTGAAAGCCCAGCCCCAGCCGAGCCTCGGCGACAGATTCGGCAGCGTGCGATGCTCGTCGCGACAGCGGAGCAGCAACTCGGTACTGCCGATCGATCCGGCGCTGACGATCACGATAGCCGCCGTCGCGGTTCCGGGCATGAAACGCCCCGCGGCGGAATCGATGACGTTGAAATGCACGCGCCATCCCTGGCCGAGCGGCTCGAGCTTCTGCACGACGTGCAGCGGAAGGATTGTTGCGCCATGGCGCTCGGCCACGGCCAGATAGTTGAGGTCGAGCGTGTTCTTCGCCGACACCTGGCATCCGATGTCGCAATTGCCACAGTGGACGCACGTGCCCTGCGATACGCCATGCACGTTGACGTACCTGACCGAATGCCGGTCGTCGCGCGCGCCGGGCAAGGACGGATCGTAGGTCGGCGAAAACGACACGGCGAGTGGCAACTTGCGATACCGATCGCCCCAACCGCAGGCGTCGGCAGCGTCGCGCAACAAGCGGGTGCGTTCGCTGATCTGGTTGTCGGGCACCTCCTGGACCGACAGCATCCAGCCCACGCGCTGATAATAAGGCTTGAGCGCCTCGTACGTGATCTCCGGCGGCCAGCCCTGCTCGAAGGCGTCGGGTTTGGCCTCGACCGAGACGTTGGCGTAGATCAGCGACCCGCCGCCCACGCCCGCGGCGGCCACCACCGACATGTTGGAAAAGACCCGCAGGTCGGCCCAGCCATGGAATCGTTGCGGGTTCTGCTGACGCCACAGCCACGGGTCGGTCTCGTCGCGCGGATACGTGTTCGGCGTCCAGCGGCGACCCCGCTCCAGCACCAGCACCCGCCTTCCCGCCTCCGCGGCGCGACAGGCGGCCACCGCTCCGCCGAAGCCGCTCCCGACAACGATGACATCGTATTCAAACGCGCTCATGACGACGTTCTCCTGACGCAGGTGCGTCACAGTTCCGATGCGAAACCCCTGAAGAATCCTCCAATCCCCGAAGGCATCTCGATGCCAAACGGGGCGAAATCGATGCGGCCCGTCAGACCGCTTTCGTGTTGGCTGAAGTGAAACAGCCGCAAGCAAAATCGTTTGGAAAAACCCGACATCGTGATTCGCCAATCTTGCGCGCCGAGCCCGGTGAAACACCGCCATCCAGATGAAATTTCTTGTGTTTTCAATAGCTTAACTCCCCTCATACACGCATGATTCGCGACTGGCACGCCCTATGCGTTTGTAGCAGCGAGCGCAACGAAAAGTGCTCTCTTCCAAACCGCAGCAAACTCAAGGAGATTTATCATGTCCGCACTGATGATCAACGACCTGTCCCGCGCCCACGAACTCAGCCGCAAGGAAATGGCTTCCGTCAGCGGTGGTAGCGTGTTCCAGAACTTCGGCGTCAACAACATCGCTTCCGGCAGCGGATTCTCGTTCGCCAGCCCGAACACCATCACGGCCCCGGTTACCCAGGTCGATGCATCGACCCACCTGGATCTCACCAGCGTGACCAACTCGATCAACAACCTTGGCGGCCTGGTTGTCGGGAAGCTGGGCCTGTAAGGCTCGCGATGCTTCCTCGCAGTGGTGGCCGTATTCGATAGCGTCGTACCGAAGCGCTCCAGCCCGCCGCGGGGTTGTCCTCGCGGCACTCAAAGCCCGCCAGGCCGTGTCCGTTGGCGGGCTTCGTTGCATGATAAAAACGCAGCCGGCATGAACCGGCAGATTTGCTGACGCCCCGTCAGCAGCACCGCCCTCTCCCATCAGCAGCCGGGACGATCCCGACGCGCTTTTGACCTCCATCCCCTGCACGCGGATCCGCCTCACCTCGTCGAGGTTGATGGTGCCGCGGCGCCAGTCACGGAACGGCGTGGTCGCATCGATGCGTCGTTGGCCCTCGGCGCGGCTTTTCCGATGCGTCTCGCCGTCCGTCAGGAACACATCGAATTCAGTTATGCGAAGCACATGACCGGTTGCGGGCGCCCGTCGGTACACCATCGCGCCGACGTTCGCCGACGGCAAGCGCGCGTCGCTCAACTGCCGGGTGCCGCGCGCGATCGCGTGCGCGTTGACGACTTTTTCGTGCAGACGCTTCCCCCCCGCTGCTGCATAGGGATACCCGAGACGCGAATCGCAAGCGCCACGCGCCGTTTCATGTTGGCCGAGACAAAACAGCCGCCACGGAAATCGTTTGGAAAAACCCGACATCGTGATTCCTCGATTTTGCTCGCCGCGCCCGGCCAAGCGTCGGATGCCAGATGAAATTTCTTTTGTTTTCATGAGGTTAAGCGCCCGCCATGCACGCATGATTCAAGGCTGGCACGCCCCGTGCATTTATAGCTGCGAGCGCAACGAAACGTGCTCTCTTCCAAACCGCAGCAAACCCAAGGAGATTTACCATGTCCGCACTGATGATCAACGACCTGTCCCGCGCCCACGAACTCAGCCGCAAGGAAATGGCTTCCGTCAGCGGCGGTAGCGTGTTCCAGAATGCCGGTATCAACAACATCGCTACCGGCAGTGGATTCTCGTTCGCCAGCCCGAACACCATCACGGCTCCGGTTACCCAGGTCGATGCATCGACCCACCAGGATCTCACCAGCGTGACCAACACGATCAACAACCTGGGCGGCCAGGTCATCGCGAAGCTGGGCCTGTAAGTTTCGCCATGCTTCCTTGCAGTGTTAGCCGTATTCGATAGTGTCGTGCCGCACTACCGAAGTGCTCCAGTCCGCCGCAGGTTCATCCTCGCGGTGTTTCAAGCCCGCCAGGCTCCGTCTCCTGGCGGGCTTTTTTGCATCGACGAAAGCGCAACCGGCATGCATGAAGCGTCAGTTGCCGAGCGGCAGGCAGTCCGATCGGCGAACGGTGTCGCGCCATCCGATATCCAGCCCCGCACGCGTATAACTCTGTGCCAGCACGGCTCTGTCGTGCTCGTAGCTTCGTGTCACCCAATCGCAGTACAGCGCCGCCAGCAAACTTGCCCGATCGGGATGACGTGAAACTTCGACGGCCATTGCGCCCGCGCGCAGGCCGGAAGCGATGGCAAAACGCAAACCATCGCCTGTCGCGGGATCGAGATAGCCCGCCGCATCGCCGCACACGATATAGCCCGGTCCCGCAGCCTGTCGCACGCGATGCCAGCGCCTGCACTCGCACCACACCGGTCCGACGGGTGTCGTGTTCGCCGGCCACGTGATTTCGCCGTCGCGCAGCGTCGATAGCGACGTCCAGATCTGAAACGCGGACGCCGCTCTCATCCATAGCCAGCCGCCATGCGCGATCTTCCAGTATGTGTCGATGTGCGCCCCATGCGCACGCGCGTAGCCGCGGCGAAGCCAGAACCGCGACGAGTCGGTCGCCACGTCGAGCCGAATCGCGCGACGCAGCCATCCGTTGATGCCGGTCGCATCGATCACGATGCTTGCGCCGATCTCGCCGTCGCCGTGCGCGATGCCAACGACCGCGCCGTGTTCGACAAGCGCGACAAGTCCACCGGCGGGCGCTCGCGAATAGCGAACGCCCGCAGCGAGCGCTTCGGCACGCAAGCCGTCGTCAAGGCGACTGCGGATGACCGAACGTCCCCGCTGCGTATCGGCCCGGCCCTCGAGCCATACATGCGGTTGACGGGCCAGACTCGGCGCCATGCGATCCAGCAGCGTGAGCGCCGCGCCGGACACGCATTCCGGCGCCGCGCGCGAACGCCCGCGGCCCAGCATCCACACGTTGCCGCCGGCTCCCGCCGCAGCGATCGCCGCCGCACATCCGGCAGGCCCGTCGCCGACGACGACCACGTCAAACGCATTCATCGCGCGCCCTCAGTAAAGCCCGAGCGCGTCGGGCCCCGGTGCGCAGCGCAGCACGTGCCCGATTACCCGGGCCTCGGTCGCGTCGCAACGGATCGCCTCACCGTAGCGCACGCGCAGTCGTCCCGGTGTGTGCTGTGTCGGCGCCGCACCATCAGCGGCAGGACGCACGAAAAGAAAGCGATAGCGTCCGGCAACGCCCGGTTCGTGCGCATCGTCGGCTTCGCCAAGTGCCCGTGCGGATACCAGCCACAGCTTCGTATGCGAAGGCGTTTGTCCGTTGTCGCATGCCGCGACGGCATGGCGCAATGCACTGATGCGCCGAATCAGCTCGGCCGAATCGACATGCTCGAATGCGCCGTACAGCATCTCGCCATGCAACGCGTTGGCGACGTAATCCGAGCGTTCGATATCCGCGTAATCCACGTTGCCGTCGGGTGTCAGGTACGGGCCGTATTCGCCGTCCCATCCGCGCCGCGTATTCGACTCGTCGCCACGCGTGACCAGCGGATGGCACGGATGCAAACCGAGCTCAGGGTCGAGCATGGGGATGGCGGTGGGCGCATCGGCCCGATTGAAGGTTCTGGACGCATCCGGACTCACGGCAGGCCAGAAGCTGTTGGAGGCCGCGCACAGCTTGATATCCTCGGCGAACGGGCTGCCCAACCCGAAGGTTGCGAGGAAGATGCCCCGCCGGTTACCCGCATAGGTGACGTCCCAGCCGGGCGCAAAGACACCCGACGACGCGTCCGACAGAAACGAAGTCATGCGCGGCGCATGCACTTCCCTGTCCCCCCGGCGCGTTGCGCGTGCCGCCAGGCTGAACGCGACGGCGACCGTCCCATCGCTCGGCGAAAATGCCTGCGTGTTGCTGAACGGATCGACATGGTCGGGATTGGCCGGGAGACGCTCGGCGCTGAGCGATATCGGCGAGCCGCTTCTGAACTGCGACTTCGGATCGATCCGCCGGTCCTTGAACCAGCGCTGCAATTCCGCCTGGTCGGCGTACGGATAGAAGTCCGGCGCGGCAACGATCGAATAGGCCGGGAGCACCGCGCGTTCGGCCAGCTCGGCGATGCGGATCGTCACGACCCCTTCGGTGCAGTGATCCAGAAACAGCTGCGCGCGGTAACCGCCTTTGCCGACCTCCCCGAGAAATGCCAGCCGGTCGACGGGATGTGCCCGCATATCCGTGTAGGTGCCGTCCTCGCGCGACTTGTGCCGGATGTTGATGAACTCCGGGGCATTGCGAGGTTCGGGAAAGCGCAGCCAACCGGGCGCGAAATGCGGAAAATAGTGCTGCCGCACCTCGTCGATGGCGGCCAGCACCAGCTTCCACAGGTTCGTGATGATTCTCATCGTCGTGAAGCGCCGGTTGGCGAGCGGCACCAGTCGCCATCGAGCCGGCACGCCAAAACCGTGCACCCCGAAGTTGGCCGCGGTCACGGGCTCGATCAGGGGCCGCGCGGCCGGCATCAACAGCACGGCCGCGCCCGAACGCTTCAGCGCGACTGCCGGTGCGATCGAACCGGCAGGCGGTACCTCGCAGGGGTCCTGACAGCGGATCGCATACGGCGCGCCGACCAGATCGCCCGATGGCGATGGCCGCACGCCCCAGCGCGCCTCGACGGCCCGCTTCAGCTTCTCGCCGACATGGCGGTGGCCATATTGCAATGTCAACCGCAGTCCGGGCAGGCATTCATCGGGAAACAGCTTGCGTACGGGTTCGATGAAGGTGCGCTGAGGGTCGCCCGCTCGCCTGCCCTCGATCAGGGCGAGCCTGTCGGGACCGGTGACCCGGCGGACGAGAAACGCGCCATAGCGCGCCGGCATCACGCGGACATGCTCGATCGCGTCCGGCACATGCGGCACGAAGCTTCGGGTCTGCCCGTCGTAGCACGCGTCGGTGTCGCCGTTGCGTGCTATGCCGAGTCGCGAGAACACGAAGTCCGCATGCTGCTGATGTCCGGTGCGGCGCGCCGGCCGGTACTGGTAAGCCAGCACCGCGATGTCCAGCGTCTGCCAGTCGGGCGGCAACGGCGCCAGCGAAGCGATGTAGTTCTCCAGCAAATCGAGTGCTTCGAGACGTACGCCGGCGTCCGGCGACGGGCACTCGGACAGCGCAAGCATGTGATAGATCAGGCTGCGCGCGGGGTCGCCGGGCTCGATCGCCCGCGTGGCGTCCGGGCAGAGATCGCAAATGCGGGGATCGTCCCAGTCGATCGGCAACGGCCGGCTCAGTCGGTTCGCCGTCTCCCCGGGCGTGCCCGAATCGGCCAGGTCGAGACCATGACGCTTGAACGCTTCTCGCCACGGAGCCGGCAGATCGAGCAGCAACGCGTGAACCTCATCGACAAGCATCAACGACCTCCGGCGGGTGGTGCGTTCGAAGCGATCGGCACGATGCGCTTCGCGTCCCGGAAGCCATGCATGTCGCTCCGGCCGCGGCAAGCCGCGTCTTCAGCGCTTGTTTCAAACGAACATCACATTCGGGTTCTCAGTTGCCGATATCAGTGACTAATATAGGTGATTGCAGCAGCAATGAAATGTCGGATTGTGTTTGAAACATTAAATTGTCGAGGCGCGTGGCGTGATTCGCCGAATGCGCCGCGACTCGATCAACACATGTCGGCGGCCACATCATGTTGAAGCGCAGAACCTTCGTGTTGGGCAGTGCGGGCGCGGCGGGCATGCTGGTGGTCGGCTGGGCCTGGTGGCGTCCCGATGACCGGCAATCCGTACCCGCGCAGCTCGAGACATCACGCGTCGATGTGCCGCTCAACGGCTGGGTGATGATCAGTTCCGCTAATGACGTGACGATCGTCATGAGCAAATCCGAAATGGGCCAGGGGATACATACCGGCGCGGCCATGTTGCTGGCGGAAGAGCTCGATGCAGACTGGTCGCGGGTTCGCACCGTCATGTCTCCACTCGACACGATCTACAAGGACCGTGAATCCCTCGCCGACGGCCTTCCGTTTCGTCCCGATGATGCGAGCCTGCTCGCTCGCGGCGCGGCGGCACTGGCGCGCCATGGAGCACGTTATCTGGGTTCGATGGTAACGGGGGGATCGACGGGCATGATCGATCTGTGGGGGCCCATGCGCGAGGCGGGTGCCACGGCCCGCGTCATGTTGTGCAGCGCTGCGGCGAAGCTTTGGCATGTGCCCGTCGCGGAATGCGAGACGCATGCCGGCGTGGTGCGGCATCGGTCGGGACGCTCGGCGACATACGGTGAACTTGTCCAGCTCGCGCGGGACGTGCCGCGCCCGACACATGTCGACCTGAAGGACCCGAAGACGTTCACGCTGGTCGGGAAACGGCTGGGTCGCATCGAGGCGCACTCGAAGCTCGACGGCAGCGCGCGCTATGGCATCGATGTGCTTCCGGACAAGCTCCTGTATGCGAGCGTCACGATGTGTCCGACACTCGGCGGCAAAGCGCTGGATTTCGACAAGTCCGGGGTCGCCAGCCTGAAGGCCGTGACCGGCATCTTCAGGATCGAGCCATACAACGGCGGAACGGGAGGCGTTGCCGTCATTGCCGACAATCCCTTCATCGCAATGCGGACGTTGTGCCAGTTGTCGGTCACATGGGATCACGGGCCGGCTGCCAGCGTGAATACCGAGGAGGTCCGCACGGCGTTGACGCACGCCCTCGACGGCGACGCGGGCCGCCACGTGTTCTACGCCACCGGCGACGCCGATGCGGCGCTGGGCCGTACCAAGCCGTTCGTCGCGCAGTACGAAGTGCCCTACCTGGCTCACGGGCCGCTGGAACCGATGAATTGCACGGTGCTGGTCGAGAACGACTCGGCAACGATCTGGTGCGGCACGCAGGTCCCCATGATGGCACGCAAGGCAGTCGCGGCGCTGCTGGGCCTGGACGAAGACAAGGTGGTCGTCAACCAGCAATTGATCGGCGGCGCATTCGGCCGGCGGCTCGAGGTCGACTTCATCACGCAGGCCGCCGCCATCGCGCTCCATGCGAAGGGGCGGCCGGTACAGACGATCTGGTCGCGCCCGCAGGACATGACGCACGACTTCTACCGCCCGGCCTGTGTGGCGAGATACAGCGGCGCCATCGATGCGAGCGGCAGGCTGGTCGCATGGAAAGGCATGTCGGCGAGCCAGTCGATCAGCGCGCAGGCGATGCCTCGCACTTTCGGCATGCCGAGCCTCGCCGCGAAATGGTTGCCCGACGCCACCACGGCGGAAGGCGCATTCGACCTGCCCTATGAATGCGAGAACATCCTGGTCCAGCACCATACGGTGACGCTCCCGGTTCCCGTTGGCTACTGGCGCTCCGTCGGACACTCGCATCAGGCCTTCTTCGTCGAGAGCTTCATCGACGAGATGGCCGTGCTGGCACGGAAGGACCCGATCCAGTTCCGCCTCGACATGCTCAGGCAGCCGGCGCACCAGCGCCATGCGGCCGTGTTGCGGGCGCTCGTCGCGCTGTCCGGCTGGCGTTCGCCGCTGGCATGGCGTGACAAGACCGGCGCGCGGCGCGCACGCGGCGTGGCGATGCACGCATCGTTCGGTAGCGTGGTCGCGCAAGTCGCCGAAGTCCGGCAGGAAGGTGACGGCTTTCGCGTGACGCGCGTGGTCTGCGTGATCGACTGCGGGCTGGCCGTGAATCCGAACCTGGTCGAGCAGCAAATGGAAAGCGGGATCATCTTCGGATTGTCGGCCGCGCTCGAGCAGGCGATCACGATCCAGAACGGGCAAGTCGCGCAGCATTATTTCGACAGCTATCCGCTCGTCAACATGGAGACCTGTCCCGAGATCGTCACGCAGGTCCTGGCAGGCGGGACCGAGCCGCACGGCGTCGGCGAAGCGGGCACGCCGCCGATCGCAGCGGCCGTGGCGAATGCGTTGTATTCGCTCACGGGCGTGCGTCATCGCACCCTGCCGCTCATCAAGCCGAGCCCACCCGACCAAGGAGACGACCGATGGTGTCAGTCCGTATCAACGGGGAAACCGCTCACCTCGATTCCGAGCCCGCCACCCCGCTGCTCTGGGTGATTCGCTGCGAACGGAAGCTGACCGGCACGAAGTTCGGCTGTGGCGTCGGGGTCTGCGGTGCATGCACGGTGCTGCTCGACGACCAGGCCGTGCCTGCCTGCCAGCTCCCGGTCGGGACGCTGAACGGCGCGCGCATCACGACCGTCGAAGGGTTGGACAGCGTTGAAGCGCGCGCACTGAAGGACGCGTGGATCGCCGTCGACGTCGTGCAATGCGGCTATTGCCAAAGCGCACAGCTGATCGCCGCCACGGCCCTGCTCATGCGCTGCCCGCGCCCCGACGACAACCAGATCAACGAGGCCATGAAGAAGATCGCGTGCCGGTGCGGCACGTTTCCCCGCATCCGCAAGGCCATCCACCAGGCGGCGGAATCGCTGGTCCGCTGACCGGGGCGAACCGGCAACAGGCTCGATCAGCTACCCTTGGCACGCGTCGTGATCTGGACGAAGTCGGCGGCAATGCGTCCTTCGCCGTACTTGGCCTCGAACAGCTTCAATTGTCGATCGATTGCCGCGAGATAGGCGGTGCGCGGCTCGGATGGCGGACGTACCCCGTCGAACAGCGGCGCGGGCGTGACGAGGAGCACGATCATCTCGGTCCCGAAAGGCTTGCCGATCACCCACTCGCCCATGCTGCCGATCGTCGCGGCGTAATTCGGCGGCGCCTGGTTGTCGCGTTCGCGGCTGCTTGGCACGAGATGCACGACGCTCCCGTTCAGCACGTAGTAGTCGACGTTCACATACGAATCGTAACCGGGTGTCGTGATGTCGATGACCAGCGGGTTGCCTTCCGCAAGATGCGCATCGGGCGCTCGCGTGCGGATCGACGCGGCGTGTGATGACGAAGCCCGATTCGATCGCCAGTACGGGGCAAACGCGCTCACGACCTCGCAATTGTGCGCATCGACCGGACGCACGTCGAGATTGGCCGTCTGCCCGCCCGCCAAACTGCTCAGTGCGGTTCGCACGCGCCCGATACCGACACCGGCCTCCGCATAACCGCGCACCTGCAGCACGTGATCCTGCACCGAGGCATCCAGCGCCGAACACGGTATGCGCGACAGCGCAGCCATCACGGATGCCAGCGAGATCGCCGGTGCCGGTGCCGGTGCCGGTGCCGGCACGCTGGCCGCAGCGGGCACGGCGTTCGCGGTGGCCGGGGGCGTGCTGCCGGCCGTGGCGCCCGCCGTTGCGCCATTCTCTCCGCCGGCAGACGCGTGCGCGACCGTGTCCGCGGCGGGGCGCCCTTCGCCGCTGCGCGACAGCGACTGGTAGCCGTACCAGAGCACGGCGATCGCCGCCACCGTACAAGCGCCCACGGCAGCCCCAACGCGTGCGCCTGATGACCACGCAGGGCGCTTGAACACGCCCATGCCCTCCAGGAACAAGTTGACGCTCGGCGTGCGCGTCGCGCGGTCGAACGACAACGCGGCGCTCAAGGTTCGCCATTGCGTGCGATCGAGACCGGGCTGGCGCTCGGGCCGCAAGTGGTCGTGACGCGCCTGGGTGGCGGACAGCCGATTGAACGGATGGTGTCCGGTCAGCAATTCGTAGGTCACGCAGGCGAGCGCGTAGACATCGTCGCGCGGATCCGGCTCGAGATGCTCGAACATCTCCGGGCTCGCGTAGGCCGGCGTGATGCCGCCCAGGCTCGCCGGATCGAACACGGTCACGTCGGGATCCTCGTCGCGCCGCTGGAAGGCGCGTGCGATCCCGAAATCGATCACCTTCACTTCGCCCCGGTCGGTGAGGAACACGTTGGCGGGCTTGAAATCGCAGTGGACAAAGCCGCGTTCATGCGCGTAGGCCAACGCCTGGCCCATGCCGGCGATAATCGGCAACGCGGTATCGAGCGGCATGCCCTTGAAGTCCGGCGCGCGCAGCACCTTGCTGAGCGGGCGGCCGGACAGATACTCCATCGTGAGGTAGACGAGCGGACCGTCCCGATCGAAATCGTAGACGGTGACGATGTTGCGATGAGCGAGTGTCTGCGCCTTGCGGGCTTCGCGCTGAAGCGCGATCAGCGAAGTCGGCTGGCCGCGGAACTGCACGTTGAGCACCTTGATCGCGATGTGCGGCTTGCGATCCGAGGCCTCCAGCTTGCGGAGGTCGAGCGCCTTGTACACGGTACCCATCCCGCCGACGCCGAGGCACTCCTCCAGCACGAAGCGCCCGTTCAGCGTATCGCCGATGCCTTTCACGCGCTCGCCGTCGACGGACATTGCGCCGCTCGACTGCCCGGACGGGGTGTCCGGACGCGCCTCGGGCCGAAGCACGCTCTCCTGGATCCGGGTTGCGTCGCCCGCGGCTGCCGTTCTGTCACGACACCGTTCGATGCGCTTCAGCACTTCCGCATAGATATCGTCTGACAGTGGCTGCGTGGTTTGCGTCTCGTCGAGTACTTCGCGCAACCGTGCGCAATCGACCTGATCGGTCGCCAGCACCCGGTCGATCTCCGACAAGAACGCGTCCTGCGACAGCGTCCCGCTCTGGAATGTATGAATCAGCTGCGCAAAGCTCATCATTCGTATGCCGTCAACTCAGCTTCAGCTTGCCGACCCGCTTCGGCGCCTCGCGGCGCCGCCAGGGCAAGGACTGTCCATGACGTACCCAAGCGGCGCGACGTATCGGTGATGCACCGGACACCGTCGAACACGAGATCGCCGCCACGCCATCGTCAGACGAATTCGACTGCGCGCCGCACCGGCCGCCGGCCTTCTGACAGGATGTCTAACAAATCATACTAGTCTGCGGTAACGCCCTGTGCAATCGGTGCCGGAACTAGAATTCGGGCAGATCCATGGCGAACCGACTTCAGGCTTTCGCCGTCCGCACCGCCTGCACGGCCTCGTTCATTTTCCAGGCCGCGCGGCCGTGCGGCGGAACCTATACTGGACAGATTCAAGGTACGTCGGCACATCGCATGATGCTGCATGACTACCCTTTCTCCCATCCGATTTTGCGGAGCAAACCATGGGCGTGCTCGTCATCAACGATCTTCCTGAAAGCGTCGACCTCGACAGACAGGCGATGGCCGCCATCACCGGCGGTGCGATGGTCCGTGCGCATCAGACGATGCTCGCGCCGCAAGCTTTCCCTTATCTGCACACCGACGCCCGCGGTTCTGCGTCGGCGCGTGCCCCTGCGGCCGAAGCAGCGGCGCGCCCGGCGCGTCCGACGCTGCTGCGCTGACGGACACACCAATCGACCTGGCGCGCACGGTCAGACCGCGCGCGCCGTCATCGCGGGCCGCCGATCGGCCGGCGGGAACACCCACCACGAGCCGTCGTCGTGACGAAAGAAGAAGATCGCGATCGTGCGAGCCGGATGCACGGCCTCGACGCAGACAAAGCGCCGCCGTTGCGCAGGCATGCGGCTGAAGCGCACGATGCGCGCCGGCACGCGCGCGCTCGGCGCGAGCCACTTGTCGACCTGCATGCGCAGCGAAGATTCGATCCCGTTCATTTGAGCCTCCTCGTGGCGATGTCGTACGCATCGGGACGTCGCTCATGCGGCGGCGATGGCGGCTGCGGCGCACCGTCCGTCCGCACGCCGCGCCGCGAGCATTGCGCGGCAGATCGACAGCGCGAACCGGAATGCCGTCCGCGGATGCATGACGCACGTGCGAACCTGCTCGCTGTGGCCCGTGCCTTCCAGGCACCACGTGCAGAAGTGCTCGCAGTTGTTCGTCAGCAGCCGGTAGCGGTTTTCGCCGAGACGGGAACGCGCGCGCAGCACCACGGTGCGCCCCGCATAGGCCGCGCACGGATGCGGCACGACGCGAACCGCGTGACCGTCGGCGAAGCGCTCGAACGTGACCTCTTCGATCGGGCCGCGATGCAGCGTCGTGCAAAGCCCCGCGTAGTGGACGACGCGCCCGTCGCCGACGTAGATGCCGTGGTGGCTGTAGCCGGCGCGATCGGAAACCAGGTGCGCGCCGGGCGTCAGTGCCTCGACGCCGCCGGGCAGCGAAGCCGCATACGCGCTTGCATCCGCAGCGCCAGCCGCCGTGCGGGACACAGCGCTGTTCACTGGTTGAAGGTCGCGTTCCATGACTGGCTCCGTCTGCAGGTTGGCGGCCGCCCGTGTTGTTCAACGGTTAGCCGGTTGCCAACTAACCTGCATCAAGCGTGCCAATCGCCCGGCGCCCGTCGCGCAATGCTCGACGGGAAGCGCGCTGCGAACCCGGTGCCGCACTGTCGCCCAACGACCAACCCTTTGCCGGAGATTTCGTTGGCGCGACAGCACCAGTTGGCGCGCCGGACAGCCGTTTGCGCCTGCCGCGGCATGTGTCGGTTTCGCGGCCACGTTCGTGCGCGCAACTGTTGGCTTGCGTGCAACCATTGCAGGACAACGCCGCGACGCACTAGCATGCAAGCAACGCGTGTCGATGACGCCTTGCCTTGCCGCGTGCGGCGCTCACCGGATCGACGCACGCGAGCGGATCGACGCACGCGGGTGGTGTCACGCATGGCACGAGGTTTGCACGTATCGGTTACCCATTCCGGCGGCAAGCCCCATTCGGAGACGCATCATGACCACGCTCGCAATTACCGACCTTCACATGCAGCGCGACATCGACCGCAAGACGATGTCGTTCATCCGCGGCGCGGGCGCGCCGTGGGTATTTGGCTGGATCCAGCCCTACGCGCCGCCCGCTCCGGCGTTCGGGCCGGTCGTCAACCTCTATCAGACGTACAACACGTTCTACGCGAACCAGGTCCTCAACCAGATTCAGAACGTCGACGTCACGAACTCGGCGCCCGGCTCGAACATCGTGGTCGGGGTGGGTGCAGACGGCAGGAACCGGCTCGTCTAGCCTGTTCACGCCGACCGGCAATACACGTTCGCGAGCCCGTTATCGGCATGAACAGGCCCTGGACGAAAGGGAGTGGCGCCCCGTGAGCGCAGAACTGCAATGGACTTCGGCGTCACGCACTGACGTGGGCCTGGTTCGCGAGATCAACGAAGACGATTGCCTTGCGTTGCCGCACCGTGGCCTGTGGGCCGTCGCGGACGGCATGGGCGGGCATTCGGCCGGCGACCTCGCGAGCCGGATGATCGTGCAGGCGCTGGAACGGCTGGCCGCCCCGGCCACGCTGGCGGACTTCATCGAGGCGGCGCGCACCGCGCTCGATGCCGTCAATGCCCGCTTGCGTGAATCGGCCGCCCAGCGCGGCGTACGCATGATCGGCAGCACGGTGGCGGTGCTGCTGGCGAGCGGCCGTCAATGCGGCTGGCTGTGGGCCGGAGACAGCCGGATCTATCTGTACCGCGACGCGCACCTGACGCAGCTCACGCTCGACCACAGCCACGTCGCGGAGCTGCAGGCGCAGGGCCACCTGAGCGCCGAGCAGGTGCGGCATCACCCGTCACAGCACGTGATCACGCGCGCGGTCGGCGCCGCCGAGCGGTTGCATCTCGACGAACGACGCATCGACGTATGCGACGGCGACATGTTTCTGCTGTGCAGCGACGGGCTGAGCAATGAGCTGGACGAAGCCGACATCTCGGCCGCCCTCGCCTGCGGCGATTGCGCGCGTGCAACGGACGTGCTCGTCGAACTCGCGTTGCGCGCGGGCGGCCGGGACAACGTCACCGCCGTCGTGATCCGCGCCGACGATCCCGATGCGTCGGACCGGACGCTCGCCAATCCTTCCGTGCAACGCTGAACGATCGAGCGGACGCGCGTGACGCTCACGCGTCCTTGTCAGGTGTCGCGCCGTCCTGATGACGGAACGCTTTCGAACGGATACCGTGCTTCTTGAGCAGCATCTGCAGGTGCGACCGGTTCATCTCGCAGCGGCGCGCCAGTTCGGCCACGGTTCCGCCGGTCTCCTGCAACCCGCGTTCGAGAAATGCCCGCTCCGCCTCGTCGCTTGCGGCACGCTTCGCGTCGCTGAGCGACATCGGCCGGCCCGACGTGCCGTCATCCGTCGCACGAACGGCGCTCGACACGGTTTTCGGACGGATGTCCTCGGGCAAGTGCTCGATATCCGCGACCTCGCCGGCCAGGCACGACAGACGGTAGACGAGGTTGCGCAGCTCGCGAATGTTGCCCGGATACGCGTAAGTCAGCAGGAAGTCGCGCAGCTTCGGCGTCGTCTTGATGGGCCTGCGCTTCAGTGCCCCCGCGGCCTCGTCGCCGAAGTAGGCGAGCAGCAGCGGAATTTCGTCGCGACGTTCGCGCAGCGCCGGCAACGTCAGATGAATGACGCTCAGGCGATAGAACAGGTCCTCGCGAAAGAGCCCCTGCTCGCTCAATTGCCGCAGATTCTTGTTGGTGGCAGCGACGATGCGCGTATCGACGCTGATCGGCTCGTCCGAGCCGACGCGCTGGATTTCGTGCGACTCCAGTACGCGCAGCAGCTTGACCTGGCCCGACAGCGGCAATTCGCCGATTTCGTCGAGAAAGATCGTGCCGGTGTGCGCACTCTCGAACTTGCCCTTGCGATCGTTCGACGCGCCGGTAAACGCGCCGCGCCGATGGCCGAACAGCTCGGATTCGAGCAGGTTGTCGGGAATCGCGCCGCAGTTCACCGAGATATAGGGCCGGTCGGCGCGCGCCCCGTTCGCGTGGATGACCTTCGCCATCAGTTCCTTGCCGGTCCCGCTCTCGCCGTCGATCAGCACCGGCAGATCGGTCGGTGCGGCCTTTTCGGCGATCTCGAGCGCGGCGAGCAACTTCGGATTGTCGCCAAAGATGCCTTCGAAGATGAAACTGCGCTCGATCAGCGCCTGTCTGCGTCGCTGCACCGCGGGCGCGGGCGCCTCCGGCGTATCGGGAGAATCGGAAGCATCAGGCGTCTGCGGCGCGGCCACGGCGGCCTCGACGAAGCGCTCCTTGCGCGACATCTGCATGACCTCGTCGCGCAGCACGTTCGCCTGATTGAGCAGCTTCTCGATGTCGGCACGCTCGAGCTTGGGCGCCCAGCGCAGCATCGAGCGCAGGATCTCGATCTTCTCGAGCAGGCCGGCATACGAGATCGCGGAGTTGCCGAATCCGTGCGGGTCGAAGAGTTTCATGCGGCACCCAGCTGTTTCTGCACGAGCTGGTAATACATGCCCTGGAGCGCGACCAGCTCGTCGTGCGAGCCCTGTTCGACGATCGCGCCTTCGTACAGGACGAGGATCTTGTCGGCCCGCATGATGGTGCTGAGCCGGTGCGCGATGATCACCGCCGTGCGCCCTTGCAGGATTTCGTGCATGTTCGCGAGAATGTTGCTCTCCGACTGCGTGTCGAGCGACGAGGTCGCCTCGTCGAACACGAGCAGGCGCGGGTCGTGATACAGCGCGCGCGCGATGCAGAGCCGCTGGATCTGGCCGCCCGACAGGCCCACGCCGCGCTCGCCCACCACCTGCTCGTAGCCGAGCGGCAATTTGCTGATGAAGGCATGCGCGTCGGCCATCCGTGCGACCTCCTCCATGCGGCGCCAGTCGGGGCTCGTGTCGCCGCAGGCGATGTTCTCGGCAATCGATCCGGAAAAGACCAGGTTGGACTGCATCACGTAACCGATCTGCGCACGGTAGCAAGCCTTGTCGATCGCGCTCATGTCGTACCCGTCGACCGCGATCTTGCCGTCCGTGGGCGCATAGAATCCCACGAGCAGCTTCGCCAGCGTGGTTTTCCCGGAACCGCTGCGCCCGACGATGGCCACCATCTCGCCGCGCTTGATCGTGCAGTTGATGTTCTCGAGCACGTAAGGCGTTTCGTTGCCGCCATAGCGGAAATACACGCCGTCGAAGCTGATGTCGCCCTGCAGGTCGGGCAGCAGCACGCGTGAGGCCAGCTCGGACGGCTGCTGCTCGGGCTCGATGTCGAGGACGTCGCCGAGCCGCTCCATCGCCACCGCCGCGTCGTTCATCAGGCTCCACATGCCGACGAGTCCCATCAGCGGCGCCAGCACGCTGCCCATGAACGCATTGAAGGCGATCAGCTGCCCGATGCTGAGCTCATGCGCGAGCACGAGGTTCGCACCGACCCACAGGATCACGATGGTGGTCGCCGCATTGAGCAGCTGGCTGCACAGCGCCACCAGGATATTGAATGCCTGCGCACGGTACTGGACGTCGAGCGCCTTCGCATACTTGCGCTCCCACTTCAGCCGTACCGACCGCTCGATGCCCATGCCCTTCACGGTTTCGACACCGCCGAGCGTCTCCATCAGCAGCGACTTCGCATCGGTGGACGCGGCAAACACCTCGCGCGCATAGCCTTTCAACTTGGGGGTCGCGAGCGCCGTGAGCGCCATGATCGGGATCACGAAGGCGATCAGCACCAGCGTCATCTTCACGTTGTACAGAAACATGATCGTGAAGTAGATGAATATCATCAGGAGATTGAGCGCGGTGGTAACGGTGGACTCCGTCAGGAACGCGCGGATCGTCTGGTTTTCCTGGAAGCGCGCGAACACGTCCCCGCTCTTGCGGCGCGCGAAAAACGAATAAGGCAGCGACATCGTGTGTTTATAGAACTGCGACATCATCGCGAAGTCGAGACTGCGCACCATGAAGTTGGAAAGATGCGCGCGGATCGTGGTCATCAACTGGGTAAACACGTGCGAGATGACGAGCCCGGCAATCAACAGGTGCAGCAGGCTGACGTTCTGGTGCACGACGACCCCATCGAGGATGCTCTGGATGATGAGCGGCGGTATGACGCCCAGCACCTGGATCACGAACGTCGCCAGGAACAGATGCGCGAGGATCTTCCGGTAAGGGCGCAGATAGCCGATGAAGCGCACCCATGGCGAACGTGACTCGGCCGGCGCCGCGGCCGGCCCGTTCGCGGTAAACAGCAGGCACGTGCCGCTCCAGCCGCGCTCGAACGCCTCGACGCTCAGCTTCCTGAAGCCGAGCGCCGGATCGGCGATCCGCACCCACGACTTCGACACGCCGTACACGACGACGTAGTGGTATCCCTCCCAGTGCACGATGAACGGCAGCTCGAACCCGAGCAGCGCCTCGTACGTGCACTGCACGCCGCGCGTCGCGAAGCCGACCGCCTCGCCGGTGCGCGCGAGACTGTCGAGCGTCGCGCCCTGCGTCGTCACGTTCGCGAGATCGCGCAGCTTGCCGAGCGTCATCGCGACGCCGTAGTGACGACAGATCATCGCGAGGCACGCCGCCCCGCAATCCATTTCCTCCGCCTGCTCGACCAGCACGAAACGCTTGATCATGCGCTCGCCGAACGCGGCGTCGGCGCCGATATCGATCTGCAGCGGGTGGCGGCGCCGTTCGGCAAGCTTCTTCTGCCGCTTCAGTTCCTGATCGCCGAAGCGGATGCGCTCCTCGAGCACCTCGCGCAACTTCGGGTTGCGCTCGAGCATGAAGTGCACGGTCTTTTCCGGAATGACGAGCAGGCGCGTATCGGTGACGGCGGTGACGGTCGCCGCCTGCTCCTGCCGCAGCAGGCACGCGCGCTCGCCGAAGATCTCGCCTGCGCCGAGCGTCGCGAGCGGATAGTCGTTGCCGTCCTCGTGGCACGAGACGCTCACCTCGCCCTGGCGCACGACATACAGCCGGAGATCGCCGCCCGGCCCCTGCCGGACGATCTCCTTGCCGGCCGCCACGCGCTTCACGCCGACGCTCGACACGTATTCCTCGAGTTCGGCGCGCGTCAGCTTGCCGCGCAGGTCGAACAGCCGCGTCACGAAACCGCCCGCCGAGCTGATCGCGACATAGCTCGTCACGAACGACTGCGCGGCGGGATTGTCGCGCAGGATCGGCTCGATCGCGCTGCGCGGGATGCACAGCACCTCGGTCCTCGTCGATGCGCGCACCGACACCTCGTGCCAGTAGTCGCGCAGCATCGCCATTTCACCGAACACCTCGCGTTCCTTGCGCACGCCGACGCTGGTTTCCTTGCCGCGCTCGTCGGCGATCAGGCGCACGGACCCGAATCGCAGCACGTACAGGCCCTCGGCCGGTTCACCGCGATTGCAGACGGTGTCGCCGAACGCGTAGGTGCGCACCTGCGCATGGGCGGCCATGCGGTCGAGTTCGTCGTGCGAGAAGAGCGACAGCGGCTCCACCGACGCGAGAAACTCCGCGAGCGACGGGGTGCTGGCCGGGGCGGGGGCTTGTGCGTCCATCGATGCGATTCTCCGTGATCAACGTGCCTCGATGATGTGTTCCTGCGCGCGCTCGGCGAGCCACTCCTCGCGCAGCAGGCGGCGCACCTCCGACGCGACGTCGGCGTCGAGCGCGGCCGGGTGTTTCGCGGTCACCGAGAAGATTTCGAAGAACGAGCCGTCGGGCGCCGCGAACGGGCCGAGCAGGTCGCCCACGCGCGCGTTGAACACCTTGGCCTCGATATCCGTCTTCAGCGAGCCGCGCAGCACCTTGCCGATCACGCCGCCCCGCTCGCTCGTGTCGGCGATCGAATGCTCGCGCGCCATGTCGCCGAAGCAGCTCGGGTCGTCCTCCAGGATCGCCATCATTTCGCGTGCCTTGCCTTCCGCATCCAGCACGATGTGGCTGACCTCGATGCTGTCGAATTTCGGCGAATTGAGCTTGAAGTACGCTTCGATGGCCGCATCGCTGCACACCTTGTCGAGCGTCTTTTCCTGGTACAGCGTGTCGGTGATGAATCGCTCGAACTCGTCGAGACTGACGCCGAACACGTCCAGGTAGCGGTTCATGTCCGCGGCGCGGTGCAGGCCGTGCACGCGGCGAAACTGGTCGGCACGCTCCTGGATCTCCTCCGGCGTCACCTGCATGCCCATCTTCCTCGCCGCGATCACCGTCAGCCGGTCGCGAACCTGCTGTTCGACGAGGCCCTCGAATTGCCCGGTGAGCTTCAGCACGCGGATGAAATCGTCGGTGCCGATCACCTCGTCGTCGATACGCACTATTGCCGTCATCTCGTTCCCCTTGATCCCTGTCAGCGGCGATCGCCCTGATTCACCGCCGATGCCTCGCATTACCGCTTGCCTGCGCGCCCCAGCGCCGTGGCAGTCCCCATCAGCCCGCGATCTGCCTGAACGGGTCCAGCGCGAACCCGATCACGCGGCGCTCGCGCACGACGATTTCCGCCGTGGCCGTCATCCCGTAGCGCAGCGGGTATTTCGTGCCGGCAATCGTGTACGCGTTGCGCACCAGCGCCACGCGGCCCTCGTAGACGGGTTCCTTGGTCTGCGCCTGCGGCTTCGTCGCCGGCGAGATGTATTCGAGCGTGCCGTCGATCACGCCGTAGCGCTGATACGGAAACGCATTGAACTTGAGCTTCACGGGCAAGCCTTCATGAAGAAAGGCGCGGTCCTGCTCCGCGATCGCGACCTTCACCACCGGCCGCGCATCGGACGGCGCGATGCTGCCGAGCGGCGTGTTGGCGAGAATCTTGTCGCCGGGCTGCGTCGTGGTCACATCGGTGATCACGCCGGAGACGGGCGCCAGCACGAGCAGAAAATTGTCCTTGTCGATGTTCTCGAAGCGGATCCGCGCGGCGGCATCCGCCGCGAGGCGCGCCGTCTGCACCTGCAAACGCAGCTTCTCTTCGGTGTTCGCGATGTCGCGCACGGTCGCGTCGTACTGGATGCGCAGCCCGGCCAGCGTCTCGCCGCTGCCTTCGAGTTGCGCCTTCGCCTGCGCGAAATCGTGGCTCTGCTGCGCCTCGAGCTGCGTGAGGCGCGCCTGCGCGACGCGGTAGCTGTCCTGGGCCTGCAGGTACACGCTGCGCTTCTGTTCCACCTGGCTCTGCGACACGCCGCCGCCGCCCGGCAGCGCGAACAGGCGCGCGTACTTGTCCTGTTCGTCCTTCGCGAGATCGAGCGCGTGACGAGCGTTGTCGATATTGCTGCGCGCTTCGTCGATCTGCGCACGCTGCGATTGCGCGAGCTTGCTGGTGCCTTCGGCAATGCGGTTCTGGTGCAGGTGCTCTTCGACCTCGATCTGTTGCTTCAGTGCGTCGGCCTTGCGCTCCATCAGCTGCTTCTTGTCCGGAAACTGCTTCCATTCGCGCTCCGCGTCGTCGAGCTTGAGGCGCGCATCGAGCGCGTTGGTCGCCGCCTCGATCGCGCCGCGCGCGTTGATCCGGCCGATCACGTCGTTCTTTTCAACCGGCTGGCCTTCGGCGATATAGATGTCCACCAGCTCGCCGTCGACGGGCGCGTAAATGCGGCGCACCTCGGACTCCGGCGCGAGCGCACCCTGCGCGGTCACGATCACGTCGGCGCGGCCGACGAACGACCACAGCAGCGCGCACACGACGAGCCCGACCATCGCGATGATGGTCGCCTGCGTGAGCCGCCATGGCCGCGCCGTCAGGATCGCTATGCCTTCGACGCTGTGATCCTCCAGCGCCTCGCCCAGCGAGCGCGGCGGCTCAGGCGGCGTTGCCTGCCGCGCGCGCTTAAGGAGACTGTCGAGCTTCACCGTGCCCTCCCGACGAAGCAAGCCGTTCCAGCGTCGCGACATGTGCCGCGAATTGCGGCGTCGCGAAGCGGAACTGCTTGAGGCGATCCAGTACGGCCGGTCCGTGCCCGGCCCGCGCGTCGCTTTCGAACTGCAGGTACTGCTGCAGATCGGCCCGCACGGCGTCGAGGCCGCCGAGGCGCGGATAGCGCTGCTCCGTATCGGCGAGCAGCGCCGGAAGACCGTCGAGCCGGTCTTCGTCGAGCGCCGACGCGATCGCGCGCTGCAGCCGCTCGAGCGCGGCCACATAGACGGAGTTGTCGCTCTGCAGCCGGCGCAGCTGACTGAGTGCATCGGAATACAGCGCGCCGAACGCGGGAACGTATGACGAAATCCGGTCGAGCAGCCGCTGATGCGCACCCGGGTCGTCGTTCCAGCGGCCGGTCAATGCCTTGATCGGCGCTTCGTCGCGGTAGATGCGGATCGGCGCGTCCGCCCCGCCGCGACCGGCAACGAACGCCTGCAGCTCGCCGATCCACGCCACTTCGTCGATGAGCGGCCGTGCGTCGGCGTTATGACGGGCCAGCGTGCGCATGTCCTGCACGACGGCACGGGCGCGATCGAAGGCGCGCGCGTTCATGGCGGCGATCCAGTCCGGTACTTTCGACCGAACGAGTGCCTCGGTACCCAGCGCGAGGAACGCCGGGTCATCCGGATGGCTCGCGAGATGGCGATCGGCGAGCTGCGCGGCCTGCGCGGTGTCGCCGCGCGCGAGCAGCGCGTGCATCTCGCGCAGCGGCGCGTCCTGGAAATACAGCGTCGCGAGCAGCAGGACGAGCGCCGCGAGCAGCCCGCCGCTCCACCAGCCGAGCCGGTGCAGGTTGACGTGCCCGCTGCCGCCGAACGCCTCGCTCAGCTCCGACAGGAAGACTTCGATCCTGCCACGCCGGCGGCGCGCGTCATGCGCGGTTTCGACGGCGCCATGCGCGGCATGCGGGTTGATCTCGTCGTCCTGCTGAACGGCCGGAACCGTGCAGAAGATGTCGAGGAACGAATGCGCGGTATCGACGAAGGTCGTCCGGTCGGGGTCCGCGGCGGCCGCATTCGCCGCGGCTCCGGGCGACGACGTGGCCGTCACGGTGGAGTCCGGCCCCGGCTCTCGCTGCACCGCGACGCGATAGACGAAATGATCGCCGCCGAACGCGAGCATCGCGCCGTCGCCGAGCGGCGCCGCATGCTCGTCGAGGCGCCGGCCGTCGACGAACGTGCCGTTCGTGCTGCCGAGGTCTTCCACGAAGACCTCGCCGTCCTGCACGTAGATGTGCGCATGACGTCGCGACAGATAGTTGACCTGATGCGGATACGCGCTCCGGTAGCAGGCGAACGTGTCGTCGGTCTTGCTGACGAGGAACGGGAAGGCGGTAATGATGACCGGTTGCAGGCCGAGATCGCCGCGCTCCGGCGCCAGCGTGACGACGGCCGGCCGCGCCGGCTGATGCGTCGCGCGCGGCACGAACGCGACGCGATACGCCAGCGCGCCGGCGAATCGCAGTTCGTCGCCGTCGCGCAGCAGGTGCGGCTTGTCGCCGACATCGACACCGTTGACGGCCGTACCGTTCTTGCTGCCGAGATCGGCGACATAGGCCGCGCCACCTTCGAAGAAAATGCGCGCATGCCGGCGTGACAGGTCGGCCACCCGCTCGGGGGGCGCGGACGCGAACGGCGTGTTGGTCCGCCCGACGGCGAACAGCGCCTTGTCGACCCGGATCTCGCTCAGCTCCGGATGGGAAACCGGCTTGAGCACGATGTCGAACTGCCGGTCGAGCGCGGCCTGTTTCTCGGCAATCGAAGCGACGTCTGGAACCATGATTCGCCCAACGATCGACATGCGCCCGCCAATGGGCATGCGGCGCAGAAAACGCGACGCGCTTTCGAACCACCCGTGTGAAGCCGCGCCGCCAAGGCACGTGGCGGCACGATCGTGAAAAAAGTTTAGGCGACGGATGGCGGTAGTCAATCGGCTGGCACCGATCGCGCGGTGGCGCAAAGCTGGCGTGTTCATTGCATCGCTTGCCGGACCGGCTCGCTGCTTGCATTCGAGATTTCGACCGCGCGCCAGCCGCCGCCGATCGCCTTGTAGAGCGTGACCGTGTCGCTCAGAATCTGCTGATGATTCGCGAGCAGCGCGAGTTCGGCGGATGCCACCGCGCGTTCCGATTCGAGCACCTCGAGCTGCGAGACGAGCCCTTCCTTGAGCTGCGCCTCGACCTGGGCCGCGACGGTGCGCAGACGCGCGCTCTGCTGCTGAAGCTGCACGCGCTGCTGCTTGTGCGCGTCGAGATCGACGAGCGCGTTTTCCACTTCCTTGAACGCGGTGAACACGGTCTGCCGGTACTGCTGCTCGGCGACCTTCGTCTGCGCGTCGGTCGTCTTGATGTGCGCGCGCACGCCCGGGTCGAACATCGGCAGGTTGATGCTCGGCAGGAAGCTGAACGTGAATGCCTTGAAGAGATCCGACAGCGCAAACGCCGCGGTGCCGCCACGCCCCGTCAGGCTGATCGACGGCAGTTGCGCCAGTTTCGCCGCGCCCACTTCGTCATACGATTCGAGCACGCGATACTGCGCGGCGACGACATCCGGCCGGCGCGCGAGCAGTTGCGCGGGCAGCCCCATCGGCACGTCCGGCAGCTTGACGCGCTGCCGGAGATGGCCGGCGGGCATCCTGAATTCGCCGGCCGGCACGCCCAGCAGCGTCGCGAGCGCGTTCTCGGCCGTGTCGCGCGATCGGTGCAGTTCGATCAGCTGGTTCGCCAGCCCGTTGATCTCCGCGCTCTGCCGCAGCACTTCCGTCTGCGGCGCGACGCCGTTCGCGAACATCGACTGGTAGATCGCGAGGATCTGCCGGTTCTTGTCGAGCGTGCGCTGCTCCTGTTCGATCTGGTCGTCGAACTGAAGGATTTCGAAATAGGTGCTCGACACGTCGGCGACGAGCGTCAGGTAGCCCGCGCGCCAGTCGGCCTCGGTCGCGTGATATTCGGCCTTCTGCGCCTGCACGCCCTTCTCGACCTTGCCCCAGATGTCGATTTCCCAGTTCACCTGGCTGCCGAGGTTGTAGGTTCTCGACGGCGATTGATGCGTGTTCTTCTCGAAGTCCATGCCCGCGCCGAGGTCCGCGCTCGGCAGCGCGCCCGCCTGGACTTCGCCGACCTGCGCGCCGGCCACGCCAATGCGAGCCGCCAGCACCTTGATATCGACGTTGCCTGCGATGGCCTTGTCGATGAGCGCGTCGAGATAGGGATCGTCGAAGCTCTTCCACCATTCGGAATTGACCGTGTCCGACGCGGATACAGGCCCGTGCGCGTGCGCCCACGTGGTCTTTGCCGGCATCTCCGGGCGTTGGTAGACGGGCATGTTCAGGTCCATGCAGCCGGACAGCAACGCCGCGCATGTTCCGGCGGAACCGGCGACGCGGACCAGCGAACGCAGGAGACCGCGGCAGTTGCGCGAGGCAGTCGGCGACGGGTGGGTGTTCACGATCGACTCCTTCGGATGAACGCGGCGACGATGCGGGATCGGGTGGATGTGTTGGTGTTCGTGTTGCAGCGTGGCACGCTCGCGTCTCATATTGCATGGGGCGTGCCAGCCGCTCGCGGGATCGGTGGAAATCTTGCCGGATGGCTTGCCGACGCGGGTCCGGGGGGCGAAGACGGAGGGTGGAGCGACGTGTGCGCGGCGCACGGATCACGGATGCGTGATGGGTCGTCGCCGACAGTTACGGCTCGGGATGTCGGGAATGCACAGACACCCGCAGTCGCGCGATGAGCGACAACGTTCGCGCCCGAAGCTCGCGCGCACGCGCGAGCGCGCGCAGGCCACGCGAGCGTGGATCGGCGCGCGACATCACTTCACGTAGATCGTGATTTTCTTCGAGTAGATCGGGGGATTTTGCGGCACGTGATTGGCGTCGCCCATCAAGAGCTGCAGCGTGTGCTTGCCCGGAGGAAGCTCCAGCGTGGTTTCGGTCTCGCCCGCGCCGAAATGCAGGTGATTCCGGTCGGACGGAATCGGCTGGTCCATCGGCGGCAGGTCCGTATCGACCAGCAGGTGATGGTGGCCCGTGTTCGGAAACTGCACATGCGACGGCGCGACACCCATGTCGCGCAAGCCGAACCACACCCGGAACGGACGTCCGGCCGGCAGCACCTGGCCATCGTTGGGCCAGCCGATGTAGACGATGGCCTTCGGGGGATGCGTGCTGGTCTCCGCGGTCGCCGCCCCCGTCCATAGCAGCGTCACGGCAACGGCGAAGAGAATGAGCTTGTTCATGGCGGCAATTCCCGGTTCGTGCGGCAGGCGCGGCATGGCGCGCTACTTGACCGTGATCGTGATCTTCTTCGAGTACACCGGCGGATCGTGCGGCACGTGGTCGTGGTCCCCCATCAGCAGCTGCAGCGTGTGCTTGCCGGGTGGAAGCTCGATGCGCGCCTCGGTTTCACCGGCGCCGAAATGGAAGTGATTCCGGTCCGACGGTATCGGCTGGTCCAGCGGCGGGAGATCGGTATCGATGAGCAGATGATGATGGCCCACGTTGGGCCGCTCGATGCCTTTCGGGCAGATGCCCATGTTGCGCAAGCCCATGCGCACCCAGAACTTGCCGCCGGTGATCGTTGCACCGTCCGACGGCCAGATGATGTATGCCTCGGCGCCGGGCGGCGAAGGCGTACGCCCGCCGGCGAACGCGATCCTCGGCACCAGGACGGTGGCGGCCAAAGCCAACAACGTAGCCCTTCTTCGCATCGTATTGCTCCTCGCGTTGGTGGTGGCGCGCGGCGTCGGACAGTGGAGCGTGTCTATCAGCTTAGGTCGTAATCGACGGGAAGACATATAACGATGTCGAACGGTGACGGGCCCACCTCGATGCGTGTACGCGTATGTCTGTTTTTTGCCAAACCCGCGGGTGGATCCGGTGATCGCCGCCGAGCGCACGTGCTATCTTGAATGTGTCCTGGCCGTGCCCGCCGCAAGCCGGCATTGCGCTCGCCGCGACCGGACACCCGGCAACGGCTGCGCTCCGCCTTCGGCACCTCGTCCGACGGCGCACCCTGGGGGGCTGAATATGTGGCGAATACTCTTGCCCGCATGCCTGCTTGCGTCGATCTCGGTGGCATCGAGCACCTGCTCCGGCGAGGACATGCATCCTTCTGCAGCACCGCCGGCAGCTTCCGCGCGCGCCGGGTCGATCGAGCCGCCTCGCGTCGCGCTCGTGATCGGCAACGGCGCCTATCGCGACCATCCGCTCGCCAATCCCGTCCGTGACGCCGATGCGATGGGCGATGCGCTCCAGGCGCTCGGCTTCGACGTCATCACGTTGCGCAATGCGACCCGGCAGCAAATGCTCGACGGGCTTGCCGCGTTCGAGCGCCACATCGCGGCGAGCGGCACCGGGCTGGTGTATTTTGCGGGCCACGGCGCCAGCGTGGGCGGAACGACATGGCTCGCGCCGGTCGATGCCGACGTCGGTTCTCCGGCCGGCCTGTCGCGAACGGGTATCGACCTGCAAACCGTGTTCGATGCGACGTCGCGGCCGCACGGCGACCGCATTGATCTGATCATTCTGGATTCCTGCCTGATCGCGCCCCCCGGTGCCGGCAGCGTGGCGGCCCGCAAGCCACCGCCGCATACGCTCGTCGCCTACGCGGCAGCGCCTGGCGAAGGCGCGGCCGACGGTGCAACGCATGGTATCTACACGGCGGCGCTGCTGCAGACGCTCGCGTCGCCGGGGCTCGACATCGCCCAGATCTTCGACCGTGCCGGCGCGATGGTCGACAGCGCCACCGGGCATCGGCAGATTCCCTGGGTCGCGTCTTCCCTTTCCGATGCGGCAGCGACGTTTGCGCTCACCGGGGCGCGTCGTGCGGGAACCGGCGCGGTGCATGCCGGCGGCATGGAGCAACGATCCGAGGTGTTGGCCGACATCGGCGTCGTAGCGCTCGATAGCCGGGGCGTGATGCCGAAGGACAGCACCGAACAGTACGAAATTACGTTCTGGGAATCGATCAAGGACAGCAAGGAGGCGGGCGATTACGAGGCCTATCTGAAGACCTACCCGAACGGGCGCTTCGCGCAATTGGCGCAGGCCCGTCTCGCACGATTGCGCGCGGCCGCGCCCAAGGCCCCTGCCGCGTCCGCCCCCGCACAGACGGCGAGCCCCACGCCGGCCCCCGCTCCCGTTCCGGCGCCGGCTCCTGCGCCGCGCGCATCGACCTCAGCGCAGCCTGCGCACGCGCCTGGCTCACCGCCGAAAGCACCGCCTCCCGCTGCAGTGGCGGCCCCGCCGGCCCCCCCGCAGAAAGGTGGCGCGACGGCCGCCAATGAAATCCGGGATTGCGCTGCATGCCCGGCCATGCTGACGGTGAGTCCAGGGACATTCGCAATGGGCAGCAATTCGGGCGATCCGTCGGAAAAACCGTCGCATCGCGTGACGCTCGATCATTCTTTCGCGCTTGCGAAGTATGTGGTGACTGTCGCGCAATGGAACGCGTGCCGCGACGCGGGCGCCTGTCCGCGCCTGCCCAGCGACAGCAATACGGTCGCGAACGCGCCTGCGCGCGACCTGAGTTGGGACGATGCGCAGCTGTACGTGAAGTGGCTGTCGAAAGTAAGCGGCAAGTCTTACCGGCTGCCGACCGAGGCCGAATGGGAATTCGCGGCGCGTGGCGGCACCGCAACGCGCTACTGGTGGGGCAACGAGATGCGGCCGGGCAACGCAAACTGCAAGGACTGCGGTTCACCTTGGCATGCCGATGCGCCGGATAACGTCGGCTCGTTCGCGGCCAATCCCCTCGGCTTCTACGACATGGCTGGCGGCGTGTGGGAATGGGTCAGCGATTGCTGGCACAGCTCGTACAAGAATGCGCCCGCCGACGGCCGCTCGTGGGACGAGCCGAACTGCCAGGTGCGCGTCATCCGCGGCGGCTCGTGGCGGGATGGTGCGGCCTACATGCCGGTCTCGACACGCTTCAAGTACGACAGCAGCGTCCGTTTTTCGGCAAACGGGTTTCGCGTGGCCCGGGACGTGAAGTAGATCGATATCGATCCGACCGGGAAATTGCACGGAAATCACGGCCCTCGACACCGCCTCTCCAGGCCGCGGGGGCAGTGTCGCAGTGTCGGCATGCGCCCCCGTCCTCTCACCCGATTCTTCGGAGAACGATGGTCCTTGCAACGATCGATCCTTCCGCTTCCTACCTGATGGATCGTGCCCGCGCAGCGCCTCCCGGATTTCGTTCCGTGACTGCCGGTAGCCCACCAGCACCGCCGTACCCGCGCCGTACGGCCCGCGCCCCGGCGCCAGCTTGACCATCATGCCGGCGTGGCCCCTCTCAGGCGAACGAACCGACGATCAAACCGCCATGCACAGGTACTTGATGACGAGGTAATCATCGATGCCGTAGTGCGACCCTTCGCGGCCGAGCCCCGACTGCTTCACGCCGCCGAACGGCGCGACCTCGTTCGAAATGAGGCCCGTATTGATGCCGACCATCCCGTATTCGAGCTGCTCGGCCACCCGCCAGACACGCCCGATGTCGCGGCTGTAGAAGTACGCGGCGAGCCCGAACTCGGTGTCGTTGGCGAGTGTCACCACCTCGTCGTCGCTCGAGAAGCGGAATAGCGGCGCGAGCGGCCCGAACGTCTCCTCTCTCGCCACGTCCATCTGCGCGGTGGCATTCAGCAGCACCGTAGGCTCGAAGAAGCCGTGCCCGAGCGCATGCCGCTTGCCGCCCGTGGCGAGCGTCGCACCCTTGCCGACGGCGTCCGCGATATGCGCTTCGACCTTGCCGACCGCCGCATCGTTGATCAGCGGCCCGAGCGTCACGCCGCCTTCGGTGCCGTGTCCCACCTTCAGGCCTTGCACCGCCGCCACCAGCTTCTCGGCGAACGCGTCGTACACCCGGTCGTGCACGTAGAAACGATTGGTGCACACGCAGGTCTGGCCGTTGTTGCGATACTTCGAAGCAATCGCACCTTCGACGGCGGCATCGAGATCGGCATCGTCGAACACGATGAACGGTGCGTTCCCGCCGAGTTCGAGCGTCACCTTCTTCACGGTGGGCGCGCTTTGCGCCATCAGCAGCCGCCCCACGCCGGTCGAACCGGTAAACGACAGCTTGCGCACGATCGGGCTACCCGTCATCGCGCCGCCGATCGCCTTCGGGTCGCCGGTGACGATGTTGAGCACGCCGTTCGGCACCCCGGCGCGCTCGGCAAGCACCGCCAGCGCGAGCGCCGAGAACGGCGTCGCCTCGGCCGGCTTCACGACGATCGGGCAGCCGGCCGCGAGCGCCGGCCCGACCTTGCGCGTGATCATCGCGTTCGGGAAATTCCACGGCGTGATCGCCGCGCACACGCCCACGGGCTCCTTGACGACCACGAGCCGTTTGTCCGACGCGGGCGTCGCGAGCGTGTCGCCGGCCACGCGCTTGCCCTCTTCGGCGAACCATTCGATGAACGAGGCCCCGTAGACGATTTCTCCCTTCGCCTCGGCAAGCGGCTTGCCCTGCTCGGCCGTGAGGATCAGCGCGAGATCGTCGGCATGCTCGATCATGAGCGCGTACCAGCGACGCAGGATGCGCGCGCGCTCCTTCGCCGTCGTTGCCCGCCACGCCGGCCATGCCGCATTCGCGGCGTCGATCGCGCGCGACGTCTCTGCCGCGCCCATCAGCGGAACGCTGCCAAGCGTTGCGCCCGTCGCCGGGTCGAGCACGTCCAATTGCCCGCCCGAGTCGGCCTCGCACCATTGCCCGTCGATATAAGCCTGATGACGCAGGAGCGCCGGATCCTTCAACAGCGTTTTCAATTCCACGTTCGTTCCTTCCGGGATAAAAATGCATCAGGCGGCCCGGTGACAACCCGGGCCGCGAATACCGAAAATTTCAAATGGCGGCCGGCAGCGAAGCCGCAATGCGCAGGCGTCCACGTCTCGCTCTTCGCCGTCCTGCTTCTCATTTCGCAATGCCAAGCAGCGTCGACAAGAACGCCGCCGCGAAGCAAGACGCACTACCCCGCCTGACGCCACGACGCACTTTCGTGGCCATGAGCCAGCAGCTTGCGCGCGATCTCCGCCACCCGGTGCACGTGTGCGATGGCGGCCTCGCGCGCCGCCGCGCCGTTGCCCGTCGCGATGCCCGCGAGAATCTCGCGCATTTCCTCGACCGCCTGGTGGCCGCGATCGTCGGAAGCGATCGTCAGCGCACGCAATCGATTGATCCGCGCGATCAGCGTCTGCACGATCTCCCACGCGACGTGCTTTTCCCCGGCGCTGAACATGCGTTCATAGAATGCCGACGTGAGCGCCTTCACCGCCGCATGATCCTGTACGTCGAACGCTTGCTGGATCTGGTCGATGCACGCGGCCAGAGCGGCGACGAGCGGCTCGTCGGCATGCTGCGCGCAGGCCATCGCCGCCTCGCCTTCCAGCAGCGCACGTATTTCGTAGATCTCGGCCGCCGTGTCGAAATCGAGGATCGCGACGATCGGCCCCTGGTTCGGGATCGACGCGACCAGCCCTTCCGTTTCCAGATGCCGCAGGACCTCGCGCACGACGGTTCGGCTCACGCCCAGGATCTCGCATAGCGAGCGCTCGACCAGCCGCTCGCCCGGCTGGAAGTGCGCATCCAAGATCGCGTTGCGCATTTTCTCGAGCGCGAGCTCGCGCAGCGTGGCGGTGGGCCGCTGGACTTTCAGGGACGGCAGTGCGGGACTCATGGCGGCCGCCGTCAGGCTTGCGCGAACAGGCGCACGTCGCGCGCGTCCCAGTCGACGAGCGCCTGCGCACCGATCACGATGCCGTTGTCGTGCCGGTGTGCGGCCGGCATGCGGATCGAGATTTCCTGCTGCCACGGCGTCGCCACCGCGTAGTGCATCGCATCGCCGAGATAGGTGACGTCGCGCACGGTCACCGGCAGGCCTGCCGTGCCGCTCGATCCATGCGAACCGCTGGCGCGCTGCAGCGAGCTGATGCGCATCTGTTCCGGGCGGATCATCAGCGCGCCTTCGTCGCCGGCGGCAAGCGTCGGATGGAACATGTCGGACGTCGTCTCGAGGCCGTTGGGAAACACGCCGCCCATGCGGCCATCGCCGTGCTTCGTCACCTTGACCGGCAGAAAATTAGAATTTCCGATGAAGCTCGCGACGAAGCGCGACGCCGGGTTCGCATAGAGCTCCTCGCCGGTGCCGACCTGCTCGATGCGGCCCTGGTTGAACACGGCGATGCGGTCCGACAGGCGCAGCGCTTCCTCCTGGTCGTGCGTGACGTACAGGATCGTCACGCCCGTTTCCTGGTGAATGCGGCGCAATTCCAGCTGGATTTCCTCGCGCAGCTTCTTGTCGAGCGCGGAGAGCGGCTCGTCCATCAGCAGCACCGGCGGATCGTAGGCGAGCGCACGCGCGATGGCGACGCGCTGCTGCTGCCCGCCGGAGAGCTGCGCGGGCATCCGGTCGCGGCACTCGGACAGATGCACGAGTTTCAGCATCTGCTCCACTTTCGCGCGGATTTCGGCTTCTGGCCGGCGGCGCACCCGCAGCGGAAATGCGACGTTCTCGCCCACGGTGAGATGCGGGAACAGCGTATAGCGCTGAAACACCATCCCGATGTTGCGCTGGTTCGGCGCGACCGACAGCAGCGACTTGCCGTCGAGCAGCACGCGGCCGTCGGTCGGCTCCTGAAAGCCCGCGACGATATAGAGCGTGGTGCTCTTGCCCGAACCCGACGGTCCGAGGAAGGTCATGAATTCGCCCTTGCGTACGTCGAGCGACACCTGGTCGATCGCGACGACATCGTCGTAGGTCTTGCGCAGGCGCTGGATTTGCAGGAATGCAGTCATGGCGTGTTACCTCAGTTAGCGCGTGCGCGGCGCACGACGGCGCCCGCCAGCATCAATACGGTCGTCAGTCCGACGAGCAGCGACGACGCGGCCGCGACGACGGGTGTCAGGTCCTGCCGCAGCGTCGCCCAGATCCGCACCGGCAGCGTTTGCAGCGTCGGGCTCGACATGAAGATCGACACCACGACTTCGTCCCACGATGCGAGGAACGCGAAGATCGCGGCGGCGAACAGGCCGAGCCGGATCGCGGGAAGCGTGACCCGCAGTTTCACCGTGAGCGGCGACGCGCCGCAGATCAGCGCCGCATCTTCCAGCGCCGTGTCGAAGCTCACGAGCGAGTTGCTGATCGAAATGATCGAGAACGGCAACGCGATGATCAGGTGGCCGATCACGAAGCCGGTCATCGTGCCGTTCAGGCCGATGCGCAAAAAGAACGCATAGAGCGCGACGGCGAGCACGACGACGGGCAGCACCATCGGTGTGAGGAAGAAGCCCCGCACGGCCTCGCGGCCGCGAAACCTGCCGCGCACGAGCGCCAGCGACGCGAGGAACCCGATCGCGACGGACAGCGCCGTGACGATCACCGCCAGCTTCGCGCTGGTCAGCAGCGAGTCGATCCAGCCCGCATCGGTGAACAGCTGCCGGTACCATTCGAGCGTCCAGCCCGGCGGCGGAAAGATGAGCCACTGCGAATCGCCGAACGACAGCGCGACGATGAAGAAGATCGGCAACAGCAGGAACAGTGCAACGGCCGCGCCCACGGCCACGAGGATCCAGCGCAGCGCGCCCAGGCGATCGAAATCGAGCAACATGTCAGCGGCCTCCTGTGGTGGCGCGCGCGCTGCCGGTGAAGCGCAGCTGCAACGCATAGAGCGCGAGCGTCACGGCAAGCAGCACGAAGGCCGCGGCGCCGGCGAGGCCCCAGTTCAGCAGTTCCTGCACGAGCTGCGCGATCAGTTCCGCGAGCATCATGTAGGACGGGCCGCCCAGCAGCGCGGGCGTGACGAAGTAGCCGAGCGCCATCACGAACACCATCAGCGCACCGGAGGCCACGCCCGGCATCGCGAGCGGCACGAGGATGCGCCAGAACGCCTGCCAGCGGCTCGCGCCGCACACCGCGGCGGCACGCAGCGTCGACGGGTCGATGCCGCGCAGCGTGGCGTGCAGCGGCATCACGAGGAACGGCAGCATGATGTAGGTCATGCCGATCGTCACGCCGGTCAGGTTGTTCACGAGCGACAGCGGCTCGTGAATCACGCCGATCGCCATCAGCGCGCGGTTGATCGGCCCGGTCCCCTGCAGCAGCACCATCCACGCGAACGTCCGCGCGAGCAGGTTGGTCCACATCGACAGCAGCAGGATCGCGAACAGCACGGCACTGAGCTTGCGCGGCGCGATGGCGAGCAGCCACGCCATCGGAAAGCCGACCAGCAGCGTGACGAGCGTCACGACCGTGGCCACGAGAAACGTATTGCCGAACACGCGCACATACGTCGTCGAGCCGAGCAGCTGCGCGTAGTTGTGCAGCCCGGGCGTCGGCTCGAGCACGCTGCGCAACAGCAGCGACAGCACCGGCAGCAGGAAGAAAATCACGAGCAGCAGCATCGCGGGCGTCAGCAGCCGCATGCTGCGCCAGTCGCGCCGCTTGCGCGCTTTCGCCGCGGGCGGATGCGCGACGGTACTCAATACGTTTGGCATGGTGTCTCCTTTATCGGCCAGGGCCGGCGCTTCAGCGCCGGTTACCCTGGCCCCATGCAGATGCGTTGCTCGGCCGGCCCGGTTCGATTCGGTTCGTCATCCTGACCGGAACGCGTGCCGGTACCCTGTATCCAGGCCTGCTTACTTCGATTGCCACGCGTACCAGCGCTTCGCGATCGCGTCGCGGTTCTCGGCCCAGTACTTCATGTCGAGATTGATCTGCGAGGTCTTGTACTGGTCGGGCAGCGTCTTGGCGATCGCCGGCGGCATCAGCGCGGCCGACTTCACGTTGATCGGCGCATAGCCCGTATCGGCCGCGAATTTCGCCTGGGCCTGCGCGCTCGTCGCGGCGGCCAGGAACTTCATCGCCGCATCGCGATGCTTCGCGCCCTTCGGGATCACGAGCATGTCGGCGGCGGTCAGGTTCTGGTTCCACGACATGCCGACCGGCACGCCGGTCTGCGCGAGCGCATGCAGGCGGCCGTTCCAGAACATGCCGACCGGCGCCTCGCCCGACGCGAGCAGTTGCTGCGACTGCGCGCCGCCGCTCCACCAGACGATGTCGCCCTTGATCGAGTCGAGCTTCCTGAACGCGCGGTCGAGGTCGAGCGGATACAGCTTGTTGGGCGCGACGCCGTCGGCGAGCAGCGCGATTTCGAGCACGCCTGGCGCCGACCACTTGTAGAACGTGCGCTTGCCCGGGAAGCGCTTGGTATCGAACAGGTCCGCCCAGTTTTGCGGCTGCGCGCCCGTGTACTTCGCCTTGTTGTAGCCGAGCACGAACGAGTAATAGAAGCTGCCGACCGCGGAAGGTGTCGCGAAGCGCGGGTCGAGCTCGGCCTTCTTCACCACCGAATAGTCGATCGGCTCGATCAGCCCGGCCTTTTCGGCTGCGTAGGCAAAGTCGCCTTCGACGTCGACCACGTCCCAGCTCACGTTGCCGCTGTCGACCATCGCCTTGAGCTTGCCGTAATCGGTCGGCCCGTCCATCAGCACGTTGATGCCGCTCGCCTGCGTGAACGGCTGCGCCCAGTCCTTCTGTTGCGACGACTGGGTCGTGCCGCCCCAGCTCGTGAACACGATCGGGTCCGCGGCCAGCGCGGGCGCGGCGCACAGCGCGACCAACGGGGCGATACAGGCGAGGCGCGATGCTGCGAAACGCGGGATGCTTCTGCTGCTCATGGTCTCTCTCCAGGGGGAAACGGTTGCGGCTCGCGGCCACCGGGGCGGCAGCCATTCGAATACGCGTGTTCAGGCCGGCAGCGCCCGCCGCGCCGGCTTCTCGATCTTGTTGTTCATCGCTGTGCCACGATCGCGATGGCACGGGGGCAACCCGCGCGGCACGTCGGTTTTGTCCGGCGCCGTCAGTGCGCGAGCGCGAGCGGCTGCACCGTGCCGGCTTCCGTATCGCCGACATAGATGCCGTACGCGTCCTGCCGGCGTTCGCGCACGTAGCGTTCGAGCATCGCGCGCACGGCGGTGTCGGCGATCTCGTCCCACGGCACCTGCCAGAGCGGCACGATGCGGATGCTGCTGTCGAACCATGGCGAACCGGTGGGAATCACGCGGCCGCGGTAATAGATATGGACGCCCGGCTCGCGCTCGCCGGCCGATTCGAATACGGCGAACAGGAAGTCGAGATGCGCGTTGAGGCCGAGCTTCGCGAGCACGCCGTGCAGGCTCGCCGCGTCGCTCGCCGGATCGAGCCGGATGCCGGTCGGCAAGCGCAGGCCTTGCGGCGTATCGACGAGCACGAGCCCGTCGCGATGTTCGAGAATCGCGCCCACCTGCGCGCGGCGGAATCCGAGCGTGTCGAATACCTGTTGCCGCGCGGTTGGTCCGGTCATCGACTCAGTCATGGCGTGCTCCCGTGGTCACTGCGTTACTCGATGAGATTATGGTATGCCATCTTATGGACTACAACAATGAACATCGTATTATGGAATACCATGAGTTGAACCCGTCGAATCGACAGACAAAACAAAAGGCCGCCGGTGTGATGCCGGCGGCCTTTGCTGTTCAATCGTGCGTTTCGATCCCGCGCCCGGGATTCCGTCAGTTGTCGGTGACCGCCTCGTCCTGTTGCTGCGCGAGCGCCGACAGCGCCAGCTCGGAAACCCGCTTGATGTGCGCGGCGGACGCCACCGAAGCCGCATCGCCGTCACGCCGCTCGATCGCGTCGAGCAGGCGGTTCATCTCGGTGTTCGAGTCGCCGCCGCGTCCCGGCATCGCGATGGTCAACGCGCGCAACCGGTTGATGCGCGCGTTGAGCGTCTTGACGACCGTCAGCGACACCTGCTTCCCGGCGGCTTCGAACAGCGCTTCATAGAAGCGCTCGGTGTACTCGAGCACACGCGGCAGCTCCTGCTTCTCGAATGCATCTTCGATCGTCGCGCGGATCTCGCGCAGCTGCTGCACGACTTCGGGTGTCGCGCCCTCGGCGCAGGCACGCGCGGCATTGGCTTCGAGCAGGCCGCGCAATTCGTAGATCTCGCCGACTTGCGCCGGATCGAGCCGCGCGACCACCGGCCCTTGCCGCGACACGGTCTCGACCAGCCCTTCGGTCTCCAGATGTCGAAGCACCTCGCGCACCACCGTGCGGCTGACGCCGAGTTCATCGCACAGCGTGCGCTCGACGAGCCGCGCGCCGGGACGGAAATAGCCCTGCACGATCGCACCGCGCAGTTTGTCCAGCGTCAGTTCGCGCAAAGTCTTGGCATTGCGGTCGATTTTGAGGTCTTGCATGGGCGGCACTCTGAAAACGGGTGGGCGGCCTGCACCCGGCGATGCGCCGGGCACAGACATGGAATGCCATATTATGACCGAACTGTCAGCGGGCTTTCCATCCCGCCCGCCGCACACCCGCCGTCAACCGCGCGTTCAGCCCTCCAGGCCCTCGACGATCGATATCTGCGCGCGGCAATGTCCATCGCGTTTCGCCTTCGCCGCCTGGTATTCGGGCGAGTGATAGCACGCGAGCGCCGTCCGCATATCCGGGAAGCGGATCACGACGTGGCGCTCGAACGATTCCCCCTCCAGCACCTCCGATGCGCCGCCGCGCGCCAGGAACACCGCGCCGAACTGCTTGAACGCCTGCGGCGCGAGGTCCGTGTAGTCCTTGTATCTCACAGGGTCCAGCACCTGCACGTGGGCAATCCAGTACGCACTCATTTTTCGCCTCCAGATTCGGGAAATTCCCGGACACGGGTTAACACTCATGGCATGCCGTAACATGGTATACCACAATGAATCCCACAATCAACGCACGAAAGGAAGGTGCCATGAGCCTGATTCGGAAATCCGTCCTCCATGTCGAGACGCTCTATGTGGATGGTGACAAGGTCGCTGCCAAACCGCTGAAGATGATCGGGGCGGTCGCCGTGATCAAGAACCCGTGGGCAGGCCGCGGGTACGTGGAGGATCTGTCGCCGGAGATCCGCGCGCTGGCGCCGCAGCTCAGCGAACACCTGACGAAGATGATCCTCGACGAAGCCGGCTCCGGCGACGCGGTCGAGGCGTTCGGCAAGAGCGCGATCGTCGGCCTCGACGGTGAAATCGAGCATGCATCCGCGCTGATCCACACGCTGCACTTCGGCAACACCTATCGCACGGCGGTGGGCGCCAAGTCGTACCTCGCGTTCAACAACACGCGCGGCCCGGCCAATGCGCCGCTCCTCATTCCGATGATGGACAAGAACGACGAAGGCCGCCGCTCGCACTACCTGACGCTCCAGTTCGCGATTCCGGACGCACCGGCCGCCGACGAACTGGTCATCGCCATCGGCGCCGCCACCGCCGGCCGTCCGCATCACCGCATCGGCGACCGCTACAAAGATCTCGCAGAGCTCGGAAATGACGTCAAGAACCCTGCCGCTGTCAAATAAGCGCGTCGCCCACTATCTCGACCAGGGCGCCGGCGAACCGCTGGTGCTGATTCACGGCGTCGGCATGCAGGCGAGCGCGTGGTATCCGCAGATCGACGACCTGTCGCGCGATTTCCGCGTGATCTCCGTCGACATGCCGGGCCACGGCATGAGCGATGCGCTCGACACCGGCGCCGACCTGCAGCAGTTCGTGCAATGGGCGATCGAATTCATCGAGGCGCTGCAGGTCGGCCCGGTCAACCTGGCCGGCCACTCGATGGGCTCGCTGATCGCCGCCGGCGTCGCGGTGACGCGGCCCGACCTGGTCAAGCGCGTCGCAGTCCTGAACGGGGTGTACCGCCGCACCGAAGAGGCGCGTGAAGCCGTCCTGCAACGCGCCGCCGAACTGCGCTCGGGCACCATCGATGTCGATACGCCGCTGCGGCGCTGGTTCAACGCGGAAGAAGCGCAGCAGGCCGCCGCGCGGAAGGTGCAAGCATGGCTGCAATCCGTCGACCTGGCCGGCTACGCCACCGCGTACACCGCGTTCGCGAAGGGCGACGAAGTGTATGCCGACGGCTGGCACCGGATCGCCTGCCCGGCGCTCGTGCTGACCGGATCGGACGACCCGAATTCGACGCCCGAGATGGCCCGGCAGATGGCGCAGGCCGCGCATGACGGCCGGGCCGTCGTGATCGAGAACGAGCGCCACATGGTGAACCTGACCGCGCCCGAGCAAGTCAATCGCGCGCTGCGTGCCTGGTTGCAGACCGCGCCGCAGGCGGAAACCCTGAAATCGGAAGTGTGACATGAGCCAAGCAACCAGCCAGGAAGCCCCGACGATCAACACCCGGGAGTTGCGCGACGCGTTCGGCGCGTTCATGACCGGTGTGACGATCGTCACCACCGCGCGCGACGACGGCCAGCCGCTCGGCTTCACCGCGAACTCGTTCTCGTCCGTGTCGCTCGACCCCGCGCTGCTGCTCGTCAGCATCGCGAAGACGTCGAGCAATTTCCAGACGTTTTCCACCACGGGCCACTTCGCGATCAACATCCTCGCGGAAGGGCAAAAGGACCTGTCGAACACCTTCGCACGGCCGAGCGACGATCGCTTCGCGCAGGTCGGCTGGCACCTGAGCGCGCATCGCAACCCGCTGATCGACGACGTCAGCGCGTGGTTCGACTGCACGACGCACGCGGTGATCGACGCGGGCGATCACGCGCTCATCATCGGCAAGGTCGAGGCGTTCCATTCCGCCGGCTACGCGGGGCTCGGCTATTACCGCGGCGGCTATTTCACGCCGGCGAAGCTGTCGGCCGAAGTGATCGCCGGCCCGAAGGTGATCGTGAGCGCGATCATCACGCGCGACGACAAGGTGCTCCTGGTGAAGACGGCCGACGGCAAGTGGGCGCTGCCGACGAAGGAGATCGGCAACGAAGGCGCCGACAAGGCGCTCGCCGAACTCTTCCGGCAGTACCAGCCGGACGCATCGGCAAGCTTCATCTATTCGGTCTACAACAATACCGAGACGCACTACCAGTACATCTCGTTCCTCTGCAGCGCACCGGACGAAGCGGCGGTCGCCGGCGAATTCGTGAGCCTCGACGACATCGAGGCCGGCGCGTTCCAGGACAGCGCACTCGCCAGCATGCTCGAACGCTATCGCAGGGAGAGCCAGTTGAAGAGTTACGGCCTGTACTTCGGCGATCACAGCACCGGCACCGTCCGCCCGCTTCTTTCCTGAAAGGTCACATCATGCGTTTTTCGCTTTTCGTTCACATGGAGCGCGTCTCCGACCAGACCAGCCAAAAGCAGCTGTACGACGAGATGGTCGAGCTGTGCCAGATCGCCGATCGCGGCGGCATGCACGCCGTCTGGACCGGCGAGCACCACGGCATGGATTTCACGATCGCGCCGAATCCGTTCATCAACCTCGCCGATCTCGCCAACAAGACGAAGCGCGTGCGGCTGGGCACGGGCACGGTCATCGCGCCGTTCTGGCACCCGATCAAGCTCGCCGGCGAAGCCGCGATGACCGACATCATCTCGGGCGGCCGCCTGGAACTCGGGATCGCGCGCGGCGCATACTCGTTCGAATACGAGCGCCTGATGCCGGGCCTCGACGCATGGGGCGCGGGCCAGCGCATGCGCGAACTCATTCCCGCGGTGAAGAAGCTGTGGGAAGGCGATTACGCGCACGACGGCGAGTTCTGGCAATTCCCGGCAACGACGTCGTCGCCGCTGCCGCTGCAGCAACCGCATCCGCCGATCTGGGTGGCCGCGCGCGATCCGAACAGCCACGAGTTCGCGGTCGCGAACGGCTGCAACGTGCAGGTCACGCCGCTGCACCTCGGCGACGAGGAAGTCGAAAAGCTGGTCGGCCACTTCAACGCCGCGTGCGAGAAATTCAGCGACTTGCCGCGCCCGAAGATCATGCTGCTGCGTCACACCTACGTGGCGAGCAGCGAGGACGACGCGCAAGTAGCCGCCGACGAAGTCAACGTGTTCTACAACTACTTCGGCGCGTGGTTCAAGAACGAGCGCCCGGTCAGCCGCGGGATGATCAAGCCGCTGAGCCGCGACGAAATCGCCGCGCACCCGTTCTACACGCCGGAAGCCATGCGCAGGAACAACGTCATCGGCACGCCCGCGGAAGTCATTGCGCGCCTGAAGACGTACGAGGCGCTCGGCTTCGACGAATACTCGTTCTGGATCGATACCGGCATGAGCTTCGAGCGCAAGAAGGCTTCGCTCGAGCGGATGATCCACGACGTGATGCCCGCGTTTCAATGAGGTGCTGATGCCATGACCGTGCCTTTTCAGCTGTATATCGACGGGCAGTTCGAACCCGGTGCCGCGACTTTCGGCAGCATCAATCCGGCAACCGGCGCCGTATGGGCGCAGATGCCGGAAGCGCGCACCGACGAGGTCAACCGCGCGGTGGCGGCGGCCGGCCGCGCGCTGACCGATCCGGCCTGGGCGGGACTGTCCGCATCGGCGCGCGGCAAGCTGCTGTACAAACTCGCCGATCTCGTCGAACGAGCCGCGCCGCGACTCGCTGAAATCGAAACCAGCGACACCGGCAAGATCATCCGGGAAACGTCGAGCCAGATCGCGTACGTCGCCGAGTATTACCGCTACTACGCCGGCGTCGCCGACAAGCTCGAAGGCAGCAGCATCCCCGTCGACAAGCCCGACATGCAGGTGTGGCTCGAGCGTCAGCCCGTCGGCGTGGTCGCCGCGATCGTGCCCTGGAACAGCCAGCTGTTCCTGTCCGCGGTCAAGGTCGGCCCGGCCCTCGCGGCTGGCTGCACGGTGGTGCTCAAGGCGTCCGAGGAAGCGCCGGGGCCGTTGCTGGCGTTCGCGCGGCTCGTGCACGAGGCGGGATTCCCGCCGGGCGTCGTCAACGTCATCACCGGCTTCGGCCCGGAATGCGGCGCGGTGCTGAGCGGCCATCCGGGCGTGGACAAGGTCGCGTTCACCGGCGGCCCCGAGACCGCTCGCCACATCGTGCGGAACACGGCCGGCAATCTCGCGAAGGTGTCGCTGGAGCTCGGCGGAAAGTCGCCGTTCATCGTGTTCGCCGATACCGACATCCAGAGCGCGGTGAATGCACAGGTCGCCGCGATCTTCGCGGCGAGCGGCCAGAGCTGCGTCGCGGGTTCGCGCTTGCTGATCGAGGCTTCCGTCAAGGAGCAATTCCTTTCCCTGCTGGTCGAGCGCGTGTCGCGCATTCGCGTGGGGTTGCCCAACGAGCGGGAAACGGAGTACGGCCCGCTGTGCACCGAGCGCCAGCTTCGCAACATCGAGGCGGTCGTCGAGCGCTCGGTGCGCCAGGGCGCAAAGGTACTCACGGGCGGAAAGCAGCTGGCGCGCGACGGCTATTACTACGCGCCGACGATCCTCGACTGCACCGGCGTCGAGCATGCCGACAGCATCACGACGGAACTGTTCGGCCCGGTGCTGTCGGTCGACACGTTCGAATCCGAGCAGGAAGCGATCGAAAAAGCCAACAGCACGGCCTACGGTCTCGCCGCCGGCATCTTCACGACCAACCTCACGCGCGCCCACCGCGTGTCGAAGCGCGTGCGCTCGGGCATCGTGTGGATCAACACCTATCGGGCCGTGTCGCCGCTCGTGCCGTTCGGCGGCTTCGGCCTGTCCGGGCACGGCCGTGAAGGCGGCCTGAGCGCCGCGCTCGAATACACGACGACCAAGTCCGTGTGGCTGCGTACGTCGGACGAGCCGATCAGCGACCCGTTCGTGATGCGTTGAGCGAAAACGCATTCGCCTGCAGTATCGATTCAAAGCCGCAGAAGCCATGTCGTGCCATGCCGCGCCGCGCCAGCGAGCCCGTGCGGCACGGCATGGCCCCGGCAATAAAAATGGAGACAGCATGACAAAGCAGGAAAGCGACGGCAGCGTTCTCGCCATCGAAAGCAACTCGATCGAGTATGTTGCCCCGGAGGCGCGGCACGGCAAGCCGGCCGACCTCTTCACCCTGTGGTTCTGCACCAACGTCGCACCGCTGGCCGTGATCTCGGGCGCCACGTCGGTGCTGGTGTTCCACCTCGACCTGGTGAGCGCGATTCTCGCGATCGCGGCCGGGCAATGCTTCGGCGCGATCTTCCACGCGCTCACCTCCGCGCAGGGGCCGCTCGTCGGCGTGCCGCAGATGATCCAGAGCCGCGCGCAGTTCGGCCGGTACGGGTCGCTGCTGGTGGTGGGGTTTACCACGCTGATCTACCTCGGCTTCTTCGTATCGAACATCATTCTCGCGGGCAAGACGCTGCACACGGCAGCGCCCGCGGTGCCCGTGCCGGTCGCGACCGTCATCGGCGCGGTGCTCGCGACGCTGGTCGGCGTGATCGGCTGCCACTTCATTCATCGCTTCAACAAGGTCGGCGCGTGGTTCATGGGCGGCGCGCTGCTGATCGGCATCGCGCTGATGGCGCCGGGCCTCGATGCACGGATCTTCCAGCAGGGTCATTTCGATCTCGCGAACTGGTTCGCGATGTTCGGGCTGTGCGCGGTGTGGCAGATCAGCTTCGCGCCCTATACGTCCGATTATTCGCGCTACCTGCCGGCCTCCACCGGATTCGGCAAGACCTTCGCGTACACGTATTTCGGCACGTCGCTCGGCACGATCTTCGCGTTCCTGTTCGGCGTGCTCGCCGTCAGCACCGGGCATTCGACCGACGCGATGCAGGCGATCCGCGAACAGACCGGCGCGTTCGGCTACGTGCTGATCTTCCTGTTCCTCGTCAACATCATCGGCCACAACGGGATGAACCTGTATGGCGCGGTGCTGTCGTTCATCACCGCCGCGCAGACGTTCCGCCCGCGCTGGGTGCCCGGGCGCAACGTGCGCGTCGTCGTGTCGGCGGTGCTGCTGGTGGCGTCGACCGCGACCGCGTTATGGGCGTCGAGCAACTTCATCTCGATCTTCCTCGGCGCGATCTTCGCGTTGCGCATCGTGCTGGCGCCGTGGATCGCGATCAACCTGATCGACTTCTACCTCATCAACAACCGGCACTACCGCGTCGCGGAAATCATCAGCAACAATGGCGGCGCTTACGGGTCGTTCAACGTCAAGGCGATCGCGATCTACGTGTTCGGCATCGCGGTCCAGGTGCCGTTCATGGAAGAAAGCTTCTTCCACGGCCCGTGGGCGTCGATTCTCGGTGGCGCGGACGTGTCGTGGATGGTGGGCCTCGTCGCCACCGCGCTGGCGTGCTACCTGTTCGCATCGAAGGACGGTGCGCGCTCGCGCGGCCGGTGTCCGGCGGGCGCCGGGGCTTTGGATTAACAAAGGAGATCAATCATGAATGAAGACGATGCGCTGTTTCAGAAAGGCTTGCCGATCCGCCGGGAAGTGCTCGGCCCGGAGTACGTCGATGCATCGATGGAGAAAGCCGACGCCTTCATGATGGCGTTCCAGCGCGCGACCACGGCCTGGGCGTGGGGCTGGGCATGGGGCGACGACACGCTCGACCGCAAGACGCGCAGCCTGCTCAACCTCGCGATGCTGACCGCCGGCGGCCATACCAACGAACTCAAGCTGCATGTGAAGGGTGCGCTGAACAACGGCGTGAGCGTCGACGAGATCAAGGCGACGCTGCTGCATGCAACCGCTTATTCGGGCATCCCGCATGGGCTCAGCGCGTTCAACGCCGCGCATGAGGTGCTGGTGGCCGAAGGGGCGTTGAAGTAATCGACCGGCGACACGCCGGTGCTTCCGATCGCAGGAAGCACCGGCATGGATGAGTTGCCCCACCACACCCGTCACAGCGCGTTCGGCGCCGCCCTCCCGTCCAGCACCGCCGCGACGTTATCGAGCGCGGTAAACCCCATCTGGTCGCGCGTCTCGATCGTCGCGCTGGCCATGTGCGGCGACAGAAACACATTGTCGAGCGTGGCGAAGCGCGGATCGATGTTGGGCTCGTTGCGATAGACGTCGAGCCCCGCGCCAAACAGCCGCCGCGACGCCAACGCATCGTACAGCGCATCCTCGTCGACGAGACTTCCACGCGCCGCGTTGACGAACACCGCACTATCGCGCATCAAACCGAACTCGCGCCGCGTCATCAACGGCGTGCCGCCGCCCGGCACGTGCAGCGTGAGGATGTCGCACTGCGGCAGCAGCGTGTCGAGATCCGCGCAATAGCGCGCGCCCGCCTCGATCTCGGGCGGAGCCGGCCGCCGGTCGGTATAGACGATCCGCATCCCGAACCCGCGCGCACGCTGCGCAACCGCGCGGCCGATCCGGCCGAAGCCGACGATCCCGAGCGTCTTGCCGTTCACGCGCGTGCCGAGCATGTCGGTCATGCCGAACGACTTGCCCCACCCCGCGCGCACGATGCGCTCGTATTCCGATGCACGCCGGCACGCGGCCAGAATGAGCAGCATCGTGAAATCGGCCGTGCAATCGGTCAGCGCGTCGGGCGCATTGCTGACCACGATCCCGCGTGCGCGCGCGGCGGCCACATCCATGTGGTCGTAGCCGGCGCTCGCGTTCGCGATGATCTTCACGCTCGGCGGCAATGCCGCGATGTGCTCGGCCTGCAGCCCCGATTTCTTGCCGATCAGCACCGCCGGTATTTCGTAACGGTTGCAGAACTCGACGACGGACCGCGCATCCATGTCGGCGTCCGTCACGTACGCATGGAATTCGGCTTCGGCACGTGCGGCCACGGCCGCGGGAACCCGTCGCGCTACCAGCAGGCGGGGGCGATTGTTGTCAGGCATGGTCTCGTCCTTGGGTCGGAAAACGGAGCACAGCCTACGAAGCGCACTCGGCGCGGGTCAATATTGATTGATTCAATCAACGTGTCCGCGCGGCATCGGCCGCGCGCCTGCAGGGCCGGTTCGATTGCGCCACCCGATGCGTACCACGCCATGAAGGCCCGGTGAACGACGTGCCCGCGAACTCAGGAAAACCCTGACGCTGCCCCGTCGCGACGGGACAGTTGATATTGATTGAAAGAATCAAGATTGCTGGGGAATCGTCACCGCGCAATGCTTTTTGCATGTTCAACGGACTGAAGACGAGGTCGTGAAAATGCAGGAACGAAAAAAAATCGCGGCAGTGACGGGCGCCGGCACCGGAATCGGCCAGGCCGCAGCCGTCGCGCTGGCGCAAGCCGGATTCGGCGTGGCGTTGCTCGGCAGGCGCATCGAGCCGCTGCTCGCGACAAAGGAGATCATCGAGCAGGCCGGCGGCGTGGCCGCGGCAATCCCGACCGACGTCGCCGACGAGGCATCGGTGGACGCGGGCTTCGCACGAATCGAGCGCGAGTTCGGACACCTCGACGTGCTGTTCAACAACGCCGGCCGCAACGCGGGCGCCGTGCCGCTCGACGACTACTCGCTCGAATTCTGGAACGACGTGGTCGCGACCAACCTGACGGGCGTCTTCCTGTGCGCACGCGCCGCGTGGCGCCAGATGAAGCGCCAGACGCCGCAAGGCGGCCGCATCATCAACAACGGTTCGATCTCCGCGCATACGCCGCGCCCGAACACGATCGCGTACACGGCCACCAAGCATGCCGTCCTCGGCATCACGCGCTCGCTCGCGCTCGACGGCCGGCCGTTCAACATCGCGTGCGGCCAGATCGACATCGGCAATGCCGCCACGTCGCTCACCGAGCGCATGAACAGCGGCGTGCCGCAGGCCGACGGTCGCGTCGCGCCCGAGCCGCGCGTCGACGTCGCGCACGTTGCGCACGCCATCGTGCAGATGGCGAGCCTGCCGCTCGAGGCCAACATTCTGAACATGACGATCATGGCGACCGCGATGCCCTTCGTCGGGCGCGGCTGACCGGACGCTCGCCGGCGCACACGACAACCACGCGCCGGCCCACCCATCAGGAGACAGGAGATGATATTGAAAACCGCAGAAGAACAGGTTTCGGTCATGCGCGAGTTCGACTCGCACGCGGGCGTCACCAGAAGATCGCGCGTGCGCTACGGCGTGCTGTCGATGCTGCTGGTGGCGACCATCCTCAACTACGTCGACCGCTCGGCACTCGGCATCGTCGCACCGGCGCTGTCGAAGGACCTCGCACTCACCCGCGTCCAGATGGGCGAGCTGTTCGCCGTGTTCGGCCTTGCATACTCGCTCGCGCTGCTGCCGGCGGGCGTGCTTGCCGACATGCTCGGCTCGCGCGTCGCCTATGCGCTGTCGCTGGTCGGCTGGTCGCTGGCGACGCTGACACAAGGGCTCGCGCACGGCTACCACATGCTGCTCGGCTCGCGGGCCGCGATGGGCGCGCTGGAAGCGCCGGCCTTTCCGTCGAATGCCCGCGCGGTGACGATGTGGTTCCCGGTGCAGGAGCGCGGCTTCGCGACCAGCGTCTACGTGATGGGGCAATACATCGGCACGCCGCTCTTCACCGGGCTGCTGCTGTGGATCTCGTCGGCATTCGGCTGGCGCGCCGTGTTCTTTGCGACCGGCGGCTTCGGCATCCTGTTCAGCGTCGTCTGGTACCGGCTCTATCGCGATCCGTCGCGGCATCGCAGCGTCAATGCGGCCGAGCTGCAGTACATCACCGAAGGGCGCCCGGTCGTGACCGCGCGCGAGCGTTTCGACTGGCGCATGGCGCTGCGCCTGCTCGGTTACCGGCAGATCCTCGCGATCTGTCTCGGCAAGTTCTGCAACAACACGCTGCTGGTGTTCTTCACGACCTGGTTCATGACCTACCTGGTCGAGGAACGGCACATGTCGATGATCAAGGTCGGCTTCTTCCAGGCGATGCCGTTCATCGGCGCGACGCTCGGGATCCTGATCGCCGGCTACCTGTCCGATCTTTGCATCCGGCGCGGCGTGTCGATGTCGTCGTCGCGCAAGGCGCCGCTCGTGATCGGCACCTTCCTCGGCGCGTCGATCGTGCTCGTCAACTTCGTGCACTCGAACGCGCTGGTGATCGCGATCCTGACCGTCGCGTTCTTCGCGCAGGGGATCGGCTCGATGTCCTGGGCCGCGGTATCCGAGATCGCGCCGAAACGCTATGTCGGGCTCACCAGCAGCATCACGAGCCTCGCGGCCAATATCGCGGCCGTCACCACGCCACTGATGATCGGCTACGTGACGCAGCACACCGGCAGCTTCTTCTGGGCACTGAACCTGATGGGCGCGATCTGCCTCGTCGGCACGCTGTCGTACTCCGTGCTGCTCGGCAAGTTGTCGCGCATCGAGCTCTGACCCCGTTTGAATCTCCTTGCCTGCCGCTCCTGCGGCTCCACCCAATCCAGTCTGCGCTCATGATCGAATTCAAATGGGATCACCTGCAACTCTGCTCGGCTGACGCCGAGGCCACCGCCGCGTGGTTCGCGCGCTGCCTGAACGCCGACATCGTGCGGCGCCCCGGCCGCGTCGACCTGCGGATCGGCACCATCAACCTGTTCATCACGGCCCTGCCCGACGCACGACCGGCCGCCGTGCCCGACGGCGCGCGCGTGCAAGGCATCGATCACTTCGGCGTGCTGGTCGACGATCTCGATGCCGCGTATGCACACCTGCTCGAGCATGGCGCCGACATCGTCCAGCCCGTCACACAGATCCGTGCCGGCGTGCGCGGCTGTTTCGTGCGCGCGCCGGGCGAGATCCTCGTCGAGGTGCTCGAGCGGCGCCCGGCCGAGATGACATTCAGTTGAACCCGGTCTATAGTCGGCGCAAGCGGCCGCGCACCGGCCGCGTCCTCATCACGACTCCCCATGCACAACTGGATCACCCTGACCGAAGCCGCACGGCGGCTCGGCGTGCGAGCGCAAACCGTCTATGCGTATGCGAGCCGCGGCAGCATCGCCGTGATGCAGGATCCGGACGATCCGCGCAAGAGCCTGTATCGCGTCGAGGACGTGGTCGCGCTGTGCCGCAAGAAACAGGTCGGCCGCAAGCGTGCGGCGCTGGCGGCGAGCACGATCTTCGGTGCCGAGCCCTGCATCTACAGCGGCATCACCACGTTCGCCAAGGGCCGCGCGTGGTATCGCGGCCGCGACAGCATTCAACTGTCGGACACCGCCACGCTCGAGGAAACGGCCGCGCTGCTGTGGCAGGCCACCACGCCGGTGTCGTTCGATACGCCCGCGGTTACGCTGCCGCCCGGCGAGCGCGATCGGCAATGCGCGTTCACGATGCTCGCGACGCTGGCCGCGCACGGGCACTCGACGCTCGGCCGGCTCGACAGCGCGCTGCACGCCGAGGCCGGGCAGCTCGTCGCGATCGTCTCGCGCGCGTTCGGCGCGCATGACGACGCCGATGCGGGCCCGCGCTGGACCCATCAGCGGCTCGCAGCCGGCTGGGGCCTCGACGACCATGGCGCGGATCTGCTGCGCCGCGCGATGGTGCTGGTCGCCGATCACGAGATCACGAGCTCGGCGTTCGCCGCGCGCATCACCGCATCGACCGGCGCGTCGCTCGCGGGCTGCCTGCTGACCGGACTCGCGACACTCTCGGGCCCGCTGCACGGCGACGCATCGGGACGCGTGCGCGCGGTGTTCGACGACGTGGAGCGGCTCGGCGCCGAGCACGTGGTCGATCATCACCTGAAGTCCGCGATCCCGATTCCCGGTTTCGGCCATCATCTTTATCCGGATGGCGATCCGCGCGCGGCCGCATTGCTCGCGCGGCTCGATCCGCCGGCGGAACTGGCGCACTTCATCGACAAGGTGACGACACTGACTGGCCAGCGGCCGACCATCGATGTCGCGCTCGCGATGCTGTCGGTGCAGCTTCGGTTGCCGCGCGACGCGGCTTTCGGGCTGTTCTCGATCGCGCGCAGCGTCGGGCTGCTGGCCCACTGCATCGAGCAGCTGCGCGTGGGCAAGGTGATCCGGCCGCGCAGCCGGTATACGGGGCCGGCGCTCGACGAACGGCATCTGCGCGCCGAGGCCGATGACGACGGCAAATTGCCGAAAGCCGGCGTGATCGAGAAGAATCGCGTGTTCAAGATTGTGGATTGACTGCGGCTACGATCGACTGCCAGGCATCGACGCGGTCTTTCGACCCATCATTGTTCCGAGCAAAGATTGCACTCGGCGTCGCGACCCAACGCGTCGACCGATAGTATTCACGAGCGATACGCCCCTAAAACCCGAACGTTTCACGACTGAAACATTTCCCATGCGGATCCGGCACCGCGCCGGCCGCGTTTTCCGCGTGTGCCGCCGCATGCAGCCTTCTCCAGTGCGCCGTTGCCGGTGCGTCGGTACGAAAGCGCGCGGCGTTCGCGCAGACGAAACGTATCAGACCTGAAACCAAATCGGCATTCGAGCCCCGCTGCCGCCGACGGCATGCCTCCTTCCGCCGTCAGACGCACCCGCCGCCGCATCTGGCCCGCTCCTTGCTGTTGCTCCGATGCAAACACAAGCAGTCGCACCAAGCGACCAACAGCACAAAATAATATCGGGGTGAGCGATGAACAAGACGGAGCGCTTGGCGGCCGGCATGTGCGCGCGCGGCGAGTTGCCGCGGCGGTCGGACCGTCATCAGGCTGGCGGCGCGCTGTAATGCAGGCCGCCGCCACGCAAGCCGCTGCCGCGGCCGGGGAGCCGTGCGCCGATCACGGCTGGAATCTGCCACACGGATCGGGTATCGAAGACGATCCGCTGCTCGGCTGCCTGCTCGTGCTGACGCGGCTGTTCGACCGGCCGGTGGGCATCGACACGCTCGTGGCCGGGCTGCCGCTCGCCGGCCGGCGCCTGACGCCGGCACTGTTCGTGCGGGCCGCGGCGCGCGCCGGCCTCTCGGCCAAACTGGCCCGGCGCGCGCTGCGCGACATCCCGGATGCGGTCCTGCCCGCGGTGCTGCTGCTCGACGACGGCCAAGCCTGCGTGCTGGTTCGCCGCAACGCGTGCGGCACCTTGCAGGTGATCCTCCCTGAAACCGGCATCGGCGAAGAAGCCGTCGACGCGACTGAACTCGCGCAACGCCATGCCGGCCATGTGCTGTTCGCGCGCCCGGCCCACCGGTTCGATGCGCGCGACACGGAAAGCGTCGTGCCGCGCCCGCGCCACTGGTTCTGGGGCGTGGTCGCGCAATCGTGGCCGATCTATGCCGAAGTCATGCTCGCGTCGACGCTGATCAACCTGTTCGCGCTGGCGATGCCGCTGTTCACGATGAACGTCTACGACCGTGTCGTGCCGAACCGGTCGCTCGAGACGCTGTGGGCGCTGGCGGCCGGCATCGCGCTGGTGATCGTGTTCGACGTGGTGATGCGCACGTTGCGCGGCTATTTCATCGACGTGGCGGGCAAGAAGATCGACGTGATCCTGTCGGCGAACCTGTACGAGAAGGTGCTCGGCATCCGGATGGCGGCGCGGCCGCCGTCCGTCGGCGGGTTCGCATCGCAGATCCAGGAATTCGAAGCGGTGCGGGAGTTCCTCACGTCGGCGACGGCGGCGGCGCTGATCGACCTGCCGTTTTCGATCGTGTTCGTCGCGGCGATGTTCTGGGTCGGCGGCGGGCTCGGCTGGCTGCCGCTGCTGGCGTTGCCGCTCGTGATCGGCGCGGGCATCGCCGTGCAGGGGCCGCTCGCGCGTGCCGTGCAGGCCAGCCAGCGCCACGCGAGCCAGCGCCAGGCCCTGCTGATCGAGACGCTGGTCGGGCTCGAGACGATCAAGGTCAACGGCGCGGAAGGACCGATGCAGGCGCGCTGGGAGCAGCAGCTTGGCGAGATCGCCCGGCTCGGGCTCAAGTCGCGCCTGCTGTCGGGCTGCGCGGTCAATTTCGCGATGTTCGCGCAGCAGGCGGCCTATCTCGCGGTGGTCCTGTGCGGCGTGTACATGATCGGCGACGACCGGCTCACGACCGGTGGACTGATCGCCTGCACGATCTTCACCGGCCGCGCGCTCGCGCCGATGGGCCAGGTGGCGTCGCTGCTGACCCGCTACCACCAGTCGCGCAGCGCGCTGGCGTCGATCGACGGCGTGATGAACCTGCCCGGCGAGCGTCCGGCCGAGCAGCGCTTCGTCCATCGGCCGGCGCTGCGCGGCGAGATCGAATTCCGCAACGTCAGCTTCGCTTACCCGGGCCAGAGCGGCGTTTCGCTGGACGGCGTGTCGTTCCGCATCGCCGCGGGCGAGCGCGTCGGCATCATCGGGCGCGTCGGCTCGGGCAAGACCACGATCGAAAAACTCGTCCTCGGCCTCTATCCGCCGGCTTCCGGCAATGTCCTGATCGACGGCGTCGAGCTGCGTCAGTACGACCCTGCCGCGCTGCGGCGCGGGATCGGTCACGTGCCGCAGGACGTGATGCTGTTCAACGGCACCGTGCGCGACAACATCGTGCTGGGCGCACCGGGCACGGACGACGACGCCGTGCTGCGCGCCGCGCAGGTCGCCGGCGTCGCGGACTTCGTCAACCGTTTGCCGAACGGCTTCGATCTCGCGGTGGGCGAGCGCGGCGAAGCGCTGTCCGGCGGGCAGCGCCAGGCCGTCGCGATCGCCCGCGCGATGCTGCTGTCGCCGCCGGTGCTGTTGCTCGACGAGCCCAGCAGCGCGATGGACAACCGCTCCGAAGAGCTGTTCAAGGCACGTCTGTCGGTCCAGTTGGCCGGCCGCACGCTGCTGCTCGTCACGCACCGTCCGTCGCTGCTCACGCTCGTCGACCGCCTGATCGTGATGGATCAGGGCCGCGTCGTCGCCGACGGCCCGAAGGACCAGGTCCTCGCGGCGCTTGCAGGGAGAACACTCCATGTCGCTGCTGGCTGAACCCGACGGCGCCGGCGCGGCGCCGACGACGCGCATCGCCGCGCTCAACGCGCTGCGCGGGCGAATCGGCGCCGCGCTGAAGCCGCGCGCCGACGATACCGCGTTCATGCGCGAACGCTGCGCGGCCGCGCTGGAGGGGCCGCGCTACTTCACCCATTGGATCCTCTGGGCGACGCTCGCGTTCTTCGTCGTCGCCCTCCTGTGGGCCGCGTTCGCCGAAGTCGATGAAGTCACCGTCGGGGAAGGCAAGGTGATCCCGTCCAGTCGCGTACAGGTGGTGCAGAACCTCGAGGGCGGGATCGTCTCCGAGATCATGGTGCGCGTCGGCCAGGTCGTGCAGAAAGGCCAGCCGTTGATGCGCATCGACGATACGCGGTTCACGTCGTCGTACAAGGAAGGACAGGCGAAGGATGCCGCGCTGCTTGCCCGTATCGCGCGCCTGAGCGCCGAAGCGAACGGCACCGCCTTCGTCGTGCCCGATCGCCTGGCACCGACGAACCAGGGCCTGCTGGACGAGGAACGCTCACTGTTCGAGTCCCGTCAGCGCGAATTGCAGGCCAATCTCGACGTGCTCCGGCAACAGGCCGAACAGCACCGTCAGGAACTCGCGGAGAAGCGCTCGCGCGAGGCGCAGCTGCAGCGCAGCTACGGGCTCGTCGCGAAGGAGCTGGCGTTGACGAGCCCGCTCGTGGCCAAAGGCGCGGTATCCGACGTCGAGGTGCTGCGGCTCGAGCGGCAGGCGACCGACATGAAGGGCGACCTCGATGCGACGCGCCTCGCGATGCCGCGGCTGGAAGCCGCCTATCGCGAGGCACGCCAGAAAATCGACGAAACGACCGCGCATTTTCGCGCCGATGCAATGAAGGAACTGAACCTCGCGCGTGCCGATCAGTCGGCGCTGAGTGCGGCCAATGTCGCGCTCGAGGACCGCGTCACGCGCACGCTGGTGCGCGCGCCGCTGAAGGGCATGGTCAAGCAGATCAAGATCAATACCGTCGGCGGCGTGATCCAGCCGGGGATGGACCTGCTGGAAATCGTGCCACTCGACGACACGCTTTTGATCGAGGCACGCGTGCGACCGTCGGACATCGCATTCCTGCACCCGGGGCAGGACGCGACCGTCAAGCTGTCCGCGTATGACTTCTCGATCTACGGCGGCTTTCCCGCCGTCGTCGAGGACATCAGCGCCGACACGATCGTGCCGGACCGTCCCGGCGAGAAGCCGGACAGCTATTACCGCGTACTGGTGCGTACCCGGCAAAGCAAGCCGAGCGGACGGAGCCAGCCGGTCGCGATCGTGCCGGGCATGATCGCGACCGTCGACATCCGCACCGGACGCCGGACCGTACTGCATTACCTGCTCAAGCCCGTCATCAAGACCAAGGAAATGGCATTGCGCGAGCGCTGACACGAGAACCGATTTGCAGTTCATCGGGCATGCGCCGCATCGGGTGGCGCAGCGCCCGCATCAAAACATGACAGGACGGGGAGCACGACATGGCGACGACTTCAAGCGGAACCGCGGTTTCCATGAGCAATACGCCGCAGGCAACGAACGACGTGTTTACGTCGGCTCAGACGGGGCTCACGGACAATACGCTCACCACCGTTTACCTGAACGTGATGGCGAACGACCTCGGCGGGGCGGCCAAGACGCTCTACTCGCTCGACTCCGGCACCGAAACCACCGTCGCGCTCGAACAAACCGCGTTGCTGACGCAGGATACGAGCCGCGCGGAATCGGTGAGCGCGGATTTCAGCGCGCACGGCGCGCACATCTGGATCACGTCGGACGGCAAGGTCGGGTATGACGCGAGCCACCTCGACGCATCGTGGCTGTCGAACAGCTTCAATACGCTCGGTTACGCGCAGGACAGCTTCACGTACGCGATCCGGCTGGGCAACGGTACGCTGAGTTGGGCAACGGCCTATGTCGATATTGCGCCGCCCGCCCCTGTCGTCGCGCTGGCGCACGACATGGGGATCTCGGCCACCGACGGCATCACATCGGACGGTACGCTGTCGGTCGGCGGGGTGGCGCACGGCGCGACCGTTCAGTACAGCACCGACAACGGCGCGCACTGGAACACGAGTTTCAGCGCGGTCGAAGGAACGAATACCGTGCTGGTGCGGCAGATCGATGTGACCGGCAACGCGTCGTGCGTGTGTTCGTGCTCGTTCACGCTGGATACGACGGCCGGGACAGCACCTGGGGTGGCGCTGGCGGTCGATTCAGGCAGCAGTGTCAGCGATCACATCACCAACGTCGGCACCTTGAATGTCACTGGCGTCGAAACGGGTGCCACGGTGCAGTACAGCGTCGATGGCGGTTCGCATTGGAACACGAGCTTCAGCGCGGTTGAAGGGTTGAACAACGTGCAGGTCCGGCAGGTCGATGTCGCGGGCAATACGTCGTCGGCTGCGGCGATCAGTTTCACGCTCGATACGTCGGCTGCGGCGCCCGGTGTTGCGCTCGTGACCGACTCCGGTAGTAGCGCTACCGATCACGTCAGCAATGTCGGGACGCTCAATGTCACTGGCGTCGAAACGGGTGCCACGGTGCAGTACAGCGTCGATGGCGGATCGCATTGGAACACGAGCTTCAGCGCGGTCGAAGGACTGAACAACGTGCAAGTCCGCCAGATCGATGTCGCGGGCAATACGTCGTCGGCTACGTCGTTCGGTTTCACACTCGATACGTCGGCTGCTGCGCCCGGTGTTGCGCTCGTGACCGACTCCGGTAGTAGCGCTACCGATCATGTCACCAATGTCGGGACGCTCAATGTGACCGGTGTCGAGGCAGGTGCGACCGTGCAGTACAGCATCGACGGAGGTTCGCATTGGAACACGAGCTTCAGCGCCGTCGAAGGACTAAACAACGTGCAGGTTCGCCAGGTCGATGTTGCAGGCAATACGTCGTCGGCTACGTCGTTCAGCTTCACGCTCGATACGTCGGCCGCTGCGCCCGGTGTTGGGCTGACGACCGACTCCGGTAGCAACGCGACCGATCACGTCACCAATGTCGGTACGTTGAATCTCACCGGTGTCGAAACCGGCGCCACGGTCGAATATTCGATCGATGGCGGTCATACCTGGAACACCAGTTTCAGCGCCGTTGAAGGCGTGAACGACGTGCAGGTTCGGCAGGTCGATGTCGCAGGCAATACGTCGTCGGCTACGTCGATCAGTTTCACACTCGATACGTCGGCCGCTGCGCCCGGTGTCGCGCTCACGACCGACTCCGGTAGCAACGCCACCGACCACATCACCAATATCGGCACGTTGAATCTCACCGGTGTCGAAACCGGCGCCACGGTCGAATATTCGATCGATGGCGGCCATACCTGGAACACCAGCTTCAGCGCGGTTGAAGGCGTGAACGACGTACAGGTCCGGCAGACCGATATCGCGGGCAACACCTCGTCAGCCATGTCGTTCGGCTTCACGCTCGATACCTCGGCGGCGGCACCCAGCGTTGCGCTGACGACCGATTCCGGCAGCAACTCTACCGATCACATCACCAACGTCGGCACCTTGAATCTCACCGGTGTCGAAGCCGGCGCCACCGTCGAATATTCGATCGATGGCGGCCATACCTGGAACACCAGCTTCAGCGCGGTTGAAGGCCTGAACGACGTACAGGTTCGGCAGACCGATATCGCGGGCAACACCTCGTCAGCCATGTCGTTCGGCTTCACGCTCGATACCTCGGCGGCGGCACCCAGCGTTGCGCTGACGACCGATTCCGGCAGCAACTCTACCGATCACATCACCAACGTCGGCACCTTGAATCTCACCGGTGTCGAAGCCGGCGCCACGGTCGAATATTCGATCGATGGCGGCCATACCTGGAACACCAGCTTCAGCGCCGTTGAAGGTGTGAACGACGTACAGGTTCGGCAAACCGATATCGCAGGCAACACCTCGTCGGCTACGTCGTTCAGCTTCACCCTCGATACGTCGGCCGCTGCACTCGGTGTTGCGCTCACGGCCGATTCCGGTAGCAACGCCACCGACCACATCACCAATATCGGCACGTTGAATCTCACCGGTGTCGAAACCGGCGCCACGGTCGAATATTCGATCGATGGCGGCCATACCTGGAACACCAGCTTCAGCGCCGTTGAAGGTGTGAACGACGTACAGGTTCGGCAAACCGATATCGCAGGCAACACCTCGTCGGCTACGTCGTTCAGCTTCACCCTCGATACGTCGGCCGCTGCACCCGGTGTTGCGCTCACGGCCGATTCCGGTAGCAACGCCACCGACCACATCACCAATGTCGGCACGTTGAATCTCACCGGTGTCGAAACCGGCGCCACCGTCGAGTATTCGATCGATGGCGGCCATACCTGGAACACTAGCTTCAGCGCCGTTGAAGGCGTGAACGATGTACAGGTCCGGCAGACCGATATCGCAGGCAACACCTCGTCGGCTACGTCGTTCAGCTTCACCCTCGATACGTCGGCCGCTGCACCCGGTGTTGCGCTCACGGCCGATTCCGGTAGCAACGCCACCGACCACATCACCAATGTCGGCACGTTGAATCTCACCGGCGTCGAAACCGGCGCGACCGTCGAATACTCGATCGATGGCGGTCACACCTGGAACACCAGCTTCAGCGCCGTCGAAGGCCTGAACGATGTACAGGTTCGGCAAACCGATGTCGCAGGCAACACCTCGTCGGCTACGTCGTTCAGCTTCACGCTCGATACGTCGGCCGCTGCGCCCGGTGTTGCGCTCACGGCCGATTCCGGTAGCAACGCCACCGACCACATCACTAACATCGGCACACTCAACGTGTCAGGAGTTGAGACCGGCGCCACCGTCGAATACTCGATCGATGGCGGTCATACGTGGAACGCTAGTTTCAGCGCCGTCGAAGGCGTGAACGATGTACAGGTCCGGCAAACCGATATCGCGGGCAACACCTCGTCGGCTACGTCGTTCAGCTTCACACTCGATACCTCGGCCGCTGCACCCAGCGTTGCGCTCACGACCGACTCCGGCAGCAGCGCCACCGACCACATCACCAATGTCGGCACGTTGAATCTCACCGGTGTCGAAGCCGGCGCAGTTGTCGAATACTCGATCGACGGCGGCCATACGTGGAACACCAGCTTCAACGCCGTTGAAGGCGTGAACGATGTACAGGTTCGGCAAACCGACGTCGCAGGCAACACGTCGGATCCGACGTCGTTCAGCTTCACGCTCGATACCTCGGCCGCTGCACCCAGCGTTGCGCTCACGACCGATTCCGGTAGCAGCGCCACCGACCACATCACCAATGTCGGTACATTGAATCTCACCGGTGTCGAAACCGGCGCCACCGTCGAGTATTCGATCGATGGCGGCCATACCTGGAACACCAGCTTCAGCGCGGTTGAAGGCGTGAACGACGTACAGATCCGGCAAACCGATGTCGCAGGCAACACCTCGTCGGCTACGTCGTTCAGTTTCACCCTCGATACCTCGGCCGCCGCACCCAGTGTTGCATTGACGGCCGACTCCGGTAGCAGCGCCACCGATCACATCACCAACGTCGGTACGTTGAATCTCACCGATGTCGAAACCGGCGCCACCGTCGAATACTCGACCGACGGCGGCCATACGTGGAATACCAGCTTCAGCGCGGTTGAAGGCCTGAACGACGTACAGGTTCGGCAGACCGATGTCGCAGGCAACACCTCGTCGGCTACGTCGTTCAGTTTCACCCTCGATACCTCGGCCGCCGCACCCAGTGTTGCATTGACGGCCGACTCCGGTAGCAGCGCCACCGATCACATCACCAATGTCGGTACGTTGAATCTCACCGGTGTCGAAACCGGCGCCACCGTCGAATACTCGACCGACGGCGGCCATACGTGGAATACCAGCTTCAGCGCGGTTGAAGGCCTGAACGACGTACAGGTTCGGCAGACCGATGTCGCAGGCAACACGTCGGATCCGACTTCGTTCAGCTTCACCCTCGATACCTCGGCCGCTGCACCCAGCGTTGCGCTCACGACCGATTCCGGCAGCAGCCCCACCGATCACATCACCAATGTCGGTACATTGAATCTCACCGGCGTTGAAACCGGCGCGACCGTCGAATATTCGATCGATGGCGGTCACACCTGGAACACCAGCTTCAGCGCCGTCGAAGGCCTGAACGATGTACAGGTTCGGCAGACCGATGTCGCAGGCAACACCTCGTCGGCTACGTCGTTCAGTTTCACCCTCGATACGTCGGCGGCTGCGCCCAGCGTTGCGTTGACCACCGACTCCGGCAGCGCCACCGATCACATCACCAATGTCGGCACATTGAATCTCACCGGTGTCGAAGCCGGCGCAGTTGTCGAATACTCGATCGACGGCGGCCATACGTGGAACAGCAGCTTCAACGCCGTTGAAGGCGTGAACGATGTACAGGTTCGGCAAACCGATATCGCAGGCAACACGTCGACCCCGACATCATTCAGTTTCACGCTCGACACCTCCGCCGCTGCACCCAGCGTTGCGCTCACGACCGATTCCGGCAACAGCGCCACTGACCACATCACCAATGTCGGTACGTTGAATCTCACCGGTGTCGAAACCGGCGCCACCGTCGAATATTCGATCGATGGCGGTCATACCTGGAACACCAGCTTCAACGCCGTTGAAGGCATGAACGATGTACAGGTCCGACAAACCGATGTCGCAGGCAACACCTCGTCGACCACGTCGTTCAGCTTCACACTCGATTCGTCGGCTGCTGCGCCCAACGTTGCGCTCACCACCGACTCCGGTAGCAACGCCACTGACCACATCACGAACATCGGCACACTCAACGTGTCAGGAGTTGAGACCGGCGCCACCGTCGAATACTCGATCGATGGCGGTCATACGTGGAACAGCAGCTTCAACGCCGTCGAAGGCGTGAACGATGTACAGGTTCGGCAAACCGATGTCGCAGGCAATACGTCGGATCCGACTTCGTTCAGCTTCACCCTCGATACCTCGGCCGCTGCGCCCAGCGTTGCGCTCACGACCGATTCCGGCAGCAGCCCCACCGATCACATCACCAATGTCGGTACATTGAATCTCACCGGCGTCGAAACCGGCGCGACCGTCGAATATTCGATCGATGGCGGCCATACCTGGAACACCAGCTTCAGCGCGGTTGAAGGCGTGAACGACGTACAGGTTCGGCAAACCGATATCGCAGGCAACACGTCGACCCCGACATCATTCAGTTTCACGCTCGATACCTCCGCCGCTGCACCCAGCGTTGCGCTGACGACCGATTCCGGCAGTAGCGCCACCGACCACATCACCAACGTCGGCACCTTGAATCTCACCGGTGTTGAAACCGGCGCCACCGTCGAATACTCGATCGATGGCGGTCATACCTGGAACACGAGCTTCAACGCCGTTGAAGGCGTGAACGATGTACAGGTCCGACAAACCGATATCGCGGGCAACACGTCGTCGGCCACCTCGTTCAGCTTCACGCTCGACACCTCGGCGGCTGCACCCAGCGTTGCGCTGACCACCGACTCCGGTAGCAGTACTATCGATCACATCACCAACGTCGGAACGCTCAATGTAACCGGTGTCGAGACAGGTGCGACCGTGCAGTACAGCGTCGACAACGGTTCGCATTGGGGCACGAGCTTCAGCGCCGTCGAAGGGTTGAACAACGTGCAGGTCCGGCAGATCGATGTCGCCGGCAACACCTCGTCGGCGACGTCGTTCAGTTTCACGCTCGATACGTCAGCCGCTGCCCCGAGCGTCGCGTTGACGACCGACTCCGGCAGCAGCGTCACCGACCACATCACCAACGTCGGCACGCTCAATGTCACTGGCGTCGAAACGGGGGCCACGGTGCAGTACAGCGTCGATGGCGGTTCGCATTGGAACACCAGCTTCAGCGCGGTTGAAGGGTTGAACAATGTGCAGGTCCGGCAGGTCGATGTCGCGGGCAACACCTCGGATCCGACGTCGTTCAGTTTCACCCTCGATACGTCGGCCGCTGCCCCGAGCGTTGCGCTGACCACCGACTCCGGCAGCAGCGCCACCGACCACATCACCAACGTCGGCACGCTCAACGTCACCGGCATCGAAACCGGCGCCACCGTCGAATACTCGACCGACGGCGGCCATACCTGGAATACCAGCTTCAGCGCGGTTGAAGGCCTGAACGACGTACAGGTCCGCCAGACCGATGTCGCAGGCAACACCTCGTCGGCGACGTCGTTCAGTTTCACGCTCGACACCTCGGCCGCTGCACCCAGTGTCGCGCTGACGACCGACTCCGGCAGCAGTGCCACCGACCACATCACTAAGGTCGGTACGCTCAACGTGACCGGTGTCGAGGCGGGTGCGACCGTGCAGTACAGCATCGATGGCGGCTCGCATTGGAACACGAGCTTCAGCGCCGTCGAAGGACTGAACAACGTACAGGTTCGGCAGATCGACGTCGCGGGCAACACGTCGTCGGCCACGTCGTTCAGCTTCACGCTCGATACGTCGGCCGCTGCCCCGAGCGTTGCGCTGACCACCGACTCCGGCAGCAGCGCCACCGACCACATCACCAACGTCGGCACGCTCAACGTCACCGGCATCGAAACCGGCGCCACCGTGCAATACAGCATCGACAACGGCGCACACTGGAACACCACATTCAGCGCCGTCGAAGGCGTGAACAACGTGCAAGTCCGTCAGATCGACATCGCGGGCAATATCTCGAACGCCACGAGCTTAAGCTTCACGCTCGACACCACCGCGCCGTCGACGCTGTCATGGCAATACACGAACAGCAGCCACACGCTGACCGCCACCACCGACACGTCCGGCGTATGGAAAGTCCTGGTCCACGACAATACGCACAGTGGCGATTACACCGCAACGCAACAAGCCGCCGGAACCTGGACCGTCGCGCAAACGGGCCTCAACAATGACTTCCTCACCGTGACCGAGTGGGACACCGCGGGCAACTCGCTCTCGTTGACGCAGAAGGCGCCCGCCGGGGTCGCCGGATCCGAGATCAACCTTGCGCTCGCCGATCCGTCCGGCCACGCGTCCGATCTCGCGGTGACGATCGCCGGCATCCCGTCCGGCTGGACGCTGAATGCCGGCACCGACCTCGGCAACGGCGCATGGGTCGTGCCGACGAACGACCTCGGCGCGCTCACCGTCACGCCACCCACCTCCTTCACCGGCGCCACCGTGCTCACGGTGACCGAAACCTGGACCGCAGCCGACGGCAGTCACGCAACCGCCACGATCGCGGACAACGTCGAAGCGTACGCGGCCAACGCGCCGATCTTCGCATGGTCGGGCGACGACCAGCTGACGGGATCCGCCGGCCACGACCTGTTCGTCCTCTCGCAGCCGATCGGCAACGACACGCTGCACACGTTCGACCTCGCCGCCGACAAGATCGATCTCGTGGGCTTCACGGGCATCGCAAGCTTCAGCGACGTCCAGGCGCACCTGGCAGACGACGCCAACGGCAATGCGGTGCTCACGCTGGGCGACGGCGCCACCATCACGGTGACGGGCGTTCATTCGGCCGACCTCACCAGCGGCAACTTCGTGTTCGACCAGGAACCGGTGATGCAGAACGCCGGCATCATGACCGTGAACGACGGCGCGATGCTGCCGATCGGCGGGACCGTGGAGAACACGGGCACGATCGCACTCGGCTCGACCGGCGACATCACCCGGTTCGAAATCCTCGCGAAAAGCACGACGCTGGAAGGCGGCGGGCACGTGACGCTGTCCGACGACAGCCACAACGTGGTGTTCGGCAGCACGCCGGATGCAACGCTCGTGAACGTCGACAACACCATCGCGGGCGCCGGCCAGCTCGGCGCCGGCCAACTGACGCTCGTCAACGAAGGAACGATCGTCGCCGACGGCGCCAACGCGCTCGTCATCGACACGGGCACGCACGCCGTCGCCAACGCCGGCACGCTCGAGGCGACGGGCAGCGGCGGCCTCGTGATCGAAAGCGCGGTGACCAATACGGGCAACCTGTGGGCCAACAACGGCAACCTGACGATCCACGGCGACGTGACGGGCGCCGGCAGCGCGACGATCAGCGGCGCCGCAACGCTGGAGTTCGGCGGCGCGTCCGCGGAAAACACGACGTTCGCCGATGGCGCTGCGGGGACGCTCAAGCTGGATCACTCCGCCGGCTTCACCGGTACGGTCAGCGGCTTCGGCGCCGGCGACTCGCTCGACCTGACCGACGTTCTGTTCGGCGATCACACGACGCTGAGCTTCACGGCCAACGGCGCGGGAACGGGCGGCACGCTGACGGTTAGCGACGGCGTCCACACCGCGCAGGTCGCGCTTCAGGGCGATCTGTCGGGCGGCAGCTTCCAGCTCGCGCACGATCAGGGCAGCGGCACCGTGGTCACTTACGTCCCGCCGCCGCTGCCGCACGTTCAGGACGTTTGAGCCGATCATGAACAAGAACCGTCCTCTGCTTGCCGTGCTCGCACTCGCGTCGGCGCTCGCGGGCACCGCCGCGCCCGCCGCCGCGCAAAGCCTGCAGGAGGCGGTCGAGCAGGCGATCCGGACCAACCCCGAGGTCCTTGCCACGACCTACAACCGCGAAGCGGCGGATCAGGGCCTGAAGCAGGCGCGGGCCGGCTACCTGCCCCGCGTGGACGTCGACGCATCGATCGGCAAGGAGCAGCGCGACGACGTCGAAACGCGTCTGCTCGGGCTGAACCGAACGACGTTCACGCACCGGACGGCCAACGTGACGTTGTCGCAAATGCTGTTCGACGGTTTCGCGGTCAGGAGCGAAGTGGCGCGGCAACGGGCACGCATCGACTCATCCGCGAATCGCGTCGCGTCCACGTCGGAGGATGTGGCGCTACGCGTGGTGGGCGCGTACCTGGAAGTCCTGCGGCGCCAGGAAACGGTCGCCGCCGCCACCGACAATCTGGAGTCCCACCGCCGGATCCACGATCAGATCAAGCTGCGCAGCGACCGCGGCGTCGGCCGGCGCGCCGACCTTTACCAGGCGGAAAGCCGGCTGGCGCTCGCCGAGGACAACTTGCGGTCCGAGCAAAGCAATCTGAAAGACGCCGAAGTGGCCTACGCGCGGCTGGTAGGCGTGCCGCCTGACGTACTCGTCAAGCCGGTCGCACCGGAAGCCACGCTTCCGCCGACGGAACGACTCGCACTGGATACGGCGCTGGCAAGCCACCCGTCCCTCGCGGTCGCCGATGCGGACGTCGCCCAGGCCAATGCGCAATATGACGTGGCGAAGGCCGCACTATGGCCGCGCCTCGACCTGGAGCTCAGCGCGAGCCACGACCGCGACGGCGTGCTCGGTCCGACGAACGACCGTCGCGTAATGCTGCGGCTGCGCTACAACCTGTTCCAGGGCGGCGCCGACAAGGCTCGAATCGGCGAAGCGCATGCGCAGATCCGGGAAGCCGAGGAAGACCGCAACCGCACGCGCCTCGAGATCGCGGAAAGCGAGTCGCACGCCTACAACGCGTACGTCACCGCACGTGATCGCCTGGTCGTGCTCAAGCAGTACGTCGATTCCAGCGCGTCGACGCGCGAAGCGTACCTGTTGCAATTCGGCATCGGTCAACGTTCGCTGCTCGACCTGCTCAACGCCGAGAACGAGTATTACAGTGCCCGCGTCGATTACATCAGCGGTCAGTATGCGGAAGTGGCGAGCGCGTACCGCGTGTTCGCAGGGATGGGGCAGCTGCTCGACACGCTTCACGTCGCGCGGCCGGCGCAGGCATGGGGCGCGGGCGCCGTGCAGCCGGCAATGGCCTTCGACCGGCGCGCATCCGATCCCGGCAAATGACACGACCCCGGGTTCGGCATTCCGCCCCCGGGGCCCCTGTCGTCGTCGAAGCAGCCTGAGGCGTCGGGCATTATTCGCAGGCCCGACGCCCGCGACGGTCAATGCACTTCGCGTCGCATCAGAACCGATACCCTGCGCCCACCACCGCACCGAAGTCCGACCGCGTGTTGCCCGTCACCGACGCCTTGACGGCCCAGCGATTGCTCTCCGTCACGTACGAATAGCCGGCCGCGAACGCGATTGCGCGTCGCACCGAGCCTGTCTCCATTCCCGTCGTTTCGACACGCTCCGTCGTGCTGTCGCGGCCCTGCCAGCCAAGACATGCTTTATCGCCGGACCTGTCGCGCACGAGTCGGTGCGCGTCGGCCTGCGGCCCGCGGGCGTGCATCGCGATGTGAGACCCTTTTCATGTCATCCGTCGTATGACAACACTATTAAATAGTGGGAATCCATCGCTTTGCACACCTGAAAAGCCTCCATCCCGCCAGCCGACGACGATCATATCTCGCAAACGTATCAATCGTCATTTTATCGCCCATTATTAGCATATTAATAAACAAAATCATTACAATCGGTATCCGAAAAATATGTCGTGTCGTGACGAACAGCTCATCGAAAAAGCCGATCCTTCCAGTACAATCCGCGTCGTCATGCGATGACTGATTTCACGTGGGCGCTGCCTCATTTCAACCGGGTCCCGTCAAGGAAGGAACGAACGCAACATGAACGACTCGCGGCTTCGACTTGAATCCGGTGTGCACATTTCCCGGCGCACGTTCCTTTACAGCATCGGCGCGCTCGCGCTTTCCGCATGCGGCGGCACGGGGGCAAGCGAAAGCGCCGCCGGCACCGCGGTCGCCGCGGCCGGCAACCGTGCGCTCGCGCGCATGGCGACCGGCACCCCGGCCATTGCCACGAACGAAGCGTTCGCGCATCCGGGCCTGCTGCACACGCAAGCGGATTTCGACCGGATCGCGCAGAAGGTGGCGGCCGCCGCGTCGCCCTGGCTGGAAGGCTGGAACACGCTGATCGCGAACAGTCATGCGCAGCTGACGTGGTCGCCGCGCCCGCAGGCCGTCGTCACGCGCGGCGGCACCGGCGCGCAGAACTACCCGGTGCTGTACAAGGACATCGCGGCCGCCTACGCATGCGCGCTGCGCTGGAAGATCTCGGGCAATACCGCAGTTGCGTATGCGAACAAGGCCGTGCAGATCATGAACGCGTGGTCGTCGACGCTGCAGAACCTCGCCGGCGACTCGAACGTCGATCTCGCGGCCGGCATCTACGGCTACGAATTCGCGAACGCGGGCGAAATCATGCGCACTTATCCCGGCTGGGCCGCGACCGACTTCGCCGCGTTCCAGGCGATGATGGCCGACAAGTTCTACCCGATCAACGCAGCCTTCCTGAGTCAGCACAACGGCACGGACATCACGCACTACTGGGCGAACTGGGATCTGTGCAACATCGCATCGATGATGGCGATCGGCGTGCTGTGCGACGACCACGCGAAGTTCGACGCAGCCGTCAACTACTTCATCGACGGGCCCGGCAACGGCGCGATCGCGCAGGCGGTCTACTACCTGCATCCCGGCCATCTCGGCCAATGGCAGGAGTCCGGCCGCGACCAGGGGCACAACACGCTCGGCATCGCGCTCGGCGGCACGATCTGCGAAATGGCGTGGAACCAGGGCATCGACCTGTACGGCCACGACAACAACCGTTTTCTCGCGGGTGCCGAATACGTCGCGAAGGCGAACCTCGTGCAGCCGGACGGCACGTTCCTCCCGGTGCCGTACGTGCCGTACGCGAACGTCGACGTGACGCAAGCGCAGTTCTCGACCGCCAGCCAGGGGACGATCCGTCCGTGCTGGGCGCTCGTCTACAACCACTACGTGAACCGCAAGGGGCTGGCCGCGCCGTGGTCCGAGAAGTTCGCCCGCGCGATCCAGCCCGAGGGCGGCGGCGGCAACTACGGCGAAGCGAGCGGCGGCTACGATCAGCTCGGCTACGGCACGCTGACCTGCACGCGCGATCCCGTTGCGCCCGCAACCGCACCGAGCGGGCTGACCGCGTGGCCGGCCGCCGGGCAGGTCGTGCTGTCGTGGTGGGGCGTCGCAAACGCAGCGAGCTATGACGTGAAACGTGCGTCCGTCCCTGGCGGTCCGTATACGACCGTCGCAAGCGGCATCGTCGATCCGTTGACGTACACCGACAGCCCGGCGTCAGGCGTGTGGTACTACGTGATCAGCGCGCGCAACGCAGCGGGCGAATCCGCGAATTCGCCGGAACTCGCCGCATCGACGGCGCTGCAACTGCATACGCTGCTGTCGTTCGACGAGACAAGCGGCACGAGCGCCGCGGACGCGAGCGGCACCGGCCATGCGGGCACGCTCGCCGGCGGCGCATCGCGCGTCACGGGCAAGCTCGGCAATGCGGTGTCGCTCGACGGCTTGACCGGCTACGTCGCACTGCCGAACGACATCGTCGCCGATGTGTCGGATTTCACGATCGCGGCGTGGGTCAACTGGCGCGGCGGGCAGACGTGGGCCCGCATCTTCGATTTCGGTTCGGGCACCGGGCGCTATCTGTTCGTCACGCCGAAGAGCTCACGCGGGACGATGCGCTTCGCGATCACGACCAACGGCGGACATGGCGAGCGCGTAGTCGACGGCAGCACCGCACTGCCGGCCGGGCAATGGGCGCACGTCGCGGTCACGCTGTCGGCCGCGACCGCGACGCTCTATCTGAACGGCGCCGCGATCGGCTCGGCAAGCGACGTCATCTTCGCGCCATGGCGCGTCGGGAAAACCGCGCAGAACTGGATCGGACGTTCGCAGTATCCGGGCGATCCGTTCTTCAACGGCATGATCGACGAATTCCGCATTCATCGCGGCGCGCTGACGGCCGAGCAGGTAAAGGCGCTCGCGCAGGGCGCGTGATGGGCGCCGGCGTGCATGGGTTCAGCGGCGGCGCCCGATATCGCGACGAGTGACGCAGCATCCCGCGGCGTCACTCGTCGCGATAATCAAGGATTTTTCGCGCGCCGTGTGCATGGGCTCACGCCGGTCAATCGCGTGAAAGTCGGCGTGAAGTGATTTCGATCGGCGAAACCGCCTGCCTCCGGGATCACGCTCAGCGGCAGGTACCGAAGTAACGCTGCGCCAGAGCGACCCAATACCGGACCCCGGCCGGAATGATGTCGTCGTTGAAATCGTATTTCGGGTGATGCAGCGCCGGGGCGGCCGCTCCGCCCGGCGCATTGCCGATCAGCACGTACGCGCCGGGGCGCTCCTCCAGCATGAAGCCGAAATCTTCGGAGGTCATGTTCGGCGGCACGTCGCGGTACAGGCGTTCATCCCCGAACGTGTCGCGAATCACCGCTTCGCAGAGCGCCGTCTCGGCCGGCGTGTTGACCGTCGCGGGGTAGTACTGAAAGAACTCGACGTCGACCTGCGCGCCATAGGCGCCGGCCAGCCCCTCGCACATGAGCTGGATATCGCGCTGCAGCTGTTGCTGCAGTGTCGACGACAGCGTGCGGATCGTCCCGCGCAGCTCGGCGCTGTCCGGAATGACGTTGTCCGTCGTTCCCGCATGGAACATGCAGACGGAAATGACGGCGGGATCCACCGGATCCTTGTGCCGCGCGGCGATGGTCTGGCATTGCAGCACCATCGAACAGGCGAGCGGCACGGGATCGATGCCCAGATGCGGCTGGGCCGCATGCGCGCCTTTGCCGGTTACCGTGATCCTGAACCGCGAGCCCGCGGCCATGATCGGCCCGGTGCGCAACCCGAAATGCCCGGCAGGCAAACCCGGCCAGTTGTGCATGCCGAATACCGCTTCCGTCGGATATTGCTCGAACAGCCCGTCGTCGATCATCTTGCGCGCGCCCGCGCCGCCCTCTTCTCCGGGCTGAAACACGAAATGAACCGTGCCCGGCAGCTGCGGCAAGTCCTTCAGCACGCGCGCGGCTCCAAGCAACATGACGGTATGGCCGTCGTGCCCGCACGCGTGCATGATCCCGTGCGCGCACGACGCATGCGCGAAGTCATTCGCTTCGTGAATCGGCAACGCATCCAGATCGGCGCGCAGCACGATTCCCCGGCCCGGATCCGCACCGGGCAGGCTCGCGACGACGCCCGTGCCGCCCAGACCGCGCGACACCGCATAGCCGAGCGCTTCGAGCTCGCGGGCCACGACGTCGGCTGTCCTGTGCTCTTCGAATCGCAATTCGGGATGCGCATGCAGGTCGCGCCGCAATCTCGCCCAGTGCGCGTGATGCGCGCGCAGCGACGCTTCGGGGATGACGGGGTTTTCCAATTTCGGCACCTTCGGAAAATAGACGGCTTCCATTCGACACGGCCGCCGCGTTCGCGCGCGGCAACTGCGTCAGTCGTAGAAGCCCACGATCGACTTGACCTCCATATACTCTTCCATCCCTTCGATCCCGTACTCGCGGCCGTTGCCCGACTGCTTGTACCCGCCGAACGGCGCCTGCGGGTCCCAAGCCGGGTAGTTCAGATGCACCTGGCCCGACCGGATGCGCGCGGCCACCGCGCGCGCGCGTTCCTTGTCGGTGCCCTGCACATGCGCGCCGAGCCCATAGACGGTATCGTTCGCGATCGCAACGGCTTCGTCGACGGTGTCGTAAGGCAGGATCGCGAGGACCGGACCGAAGATCTCCTGCTGCGCGATCGTCATGTCGGTGCGAACGTCGGAAAAGATCGTCGGCCGCACATAAAAACCGCGATCCAAACCGGCGGGCCGTTCTGGCCCGCCAGCGATGAGCTTCGCCCGTTCGTCGATGCCTGCATCGATCATCTGCCCGACCCGGCCGAACTGCGCGCGATTGGCCAGCGGCCCATGCGTCGTCGCCTCGGCGAACGGATCGCCGACGATCATCTGCTCCATTGCCGCGACGGCCAGCTCCTCTACCGCGCCGAGCACGCTGCGCGGCACGATCATTCGGGTCGGCGCGCTGCACGACTGGCCCATGTTCCGGAACGCGGCGGCCACGCCCGGCGCGATGGCGCGCGACAGGTCCGCATCGGGCAGCACGATGTTCGGCGACTTGCCGCCGAGCTCCTGCGCGACGCGCTTGACGGTCGGCGCCGCCGCCTGCGCAACCAGCACGCCGGCACGCGTTGACCCGGTGATCGACACCATGTCGACCTGCGGGTGCGACGAAAGCGCGGCGCCCACTTCCTCACCACTGCCGCTCACCAGGTTGAATACGCCCGCGGGCACGCCCGCATCGGCGATCACTTCGGCAAACAGCAACGCGCTGAGCGGCGACAGCTCGCTCGGTTTCAGCACCACCGTGCAGCCCGCCGCGAGCGCCGGGCCGACCTTCGCCGTGATCTGATAGATCGGCCAGTTCCACGGCGTGATCAGCGCGCATACGCCGATCGGCTCGCGCGCGATCGCGGTCGTCCCGCGCTGCTTCAGGAACGGATAACTGGCCAGATTGTCGCGCGCGACCCGGATATGTTCGGCCGCGAGCGGCACATGGGCGCCGCGTGCATAGCTGATCGGCGCGCCCATCTCCAGCGCGAGCGCCGTGGCGAACTGCTCGGCGCGCTCCAGCATCAACGCATGCACGCGGTCGAGCAGCGCGGCGCGTTGCTGCGGCGACGTCGCGGCCCAGCGTTCGAAAGCGTTGCGCGCGGCCTGCACCGCGCGGTCGGCGTCGCGCGCGCTCCCGAGCGGGATGTCGCACAGCGTTTCTTCGGTGGACGGGCAAACGACCGCGAACCGGTCGCCGCCGTCGGGCAAGACCCAGTCGCCGTCGATGAAGAAGCGATCCAGCCTGCCGGCTTCCATCAGGTGACGAACCGGTGAATTGTCGGGTGAATTCATTTCAGGGTGTCCTTGCATACCATGCGCCGACGAACGGCGGAAACCATCGCTTGCCGAAGCGGCCGTGAAGCACCGCGGCCATCCGCCATCGCAGGATCGGCCGGCTTCCTTCGTTCGACGGTCCGGACCCACACGAGTCCGGAGTCCGCCGCCGTCGTCCGCGAAGTGGCTTCAAAACTAGAAATCGGCAACCTTGCCCCATGCGGAATCGACGAACCGGCCCGGCCGATACGGTACCGGGTCCACGATCGGCTCCGCGCCCGTGGCGAGATCCGCGATCAGGTGACCGGCACCGGGGCCGATGCCGAAGCCGTGCCCGGAAAAACCTGCCGCCAGGATCAATCCCGGCACGCCCGGCACTTCGCCGATACCCGGCACGCCGTCCGGCGTGCTGTCGACGTACCCGGCCCATGCGTGCGTGATCGTCGCTTCGCGAAGTTCGGGCAGCAATTCGACCGCACGGCGGTATGTTTCGGCGACCGTCGGCATATCGGGCTTCGGATCCAGAATGCGTACCGCCTCCATCGGCGTCGGCGCATCGAGGCGCCAGCGCTTCAGCGTTTCATGGCCGCCGCGCACCCCTTCGAGGCCGCCCGGCAGAAGATTGCGCCAGCGCTTCGCGAACATCGGCACGAATTGCGGCGCGAAGCGCAGGAACTGCGGCGTCAGGTCCACGCGCGCGCGGCCACTGATCGCCAGCGCGTAGCGTCCGTCGCAGCGGCGCGTCACGGACACGCCGGACGTATACAGCGCATCCGGCAGCGGATGCTCGACGGGCGACACGCTCAGGATCGACTGACGGATCGACGCCTGCGGAAAACGGATACCGAGCTGGCGGCAGAACGACGACGCCCACGCACCGCCCGCGAGCACGACCGTCCGGGTCTTGATGACGCCCGCCTCCGTGACGACGGCGCTGACGCGCCCGCCCTCGAGTTCGATCCCGCGCGCGGCGCAGTGCTGGTGAACGCTGCCGCCGAGCTTCATCAGTGCGGCGGCCACGGCCGGCGCGGCCTTGCCCGGATCGGCCGTGCCGTCGCTCGGCGAGAACACGCCGCCTTTCCACGACCGACCGGTCGCATGCCCGCGCTCGCCGGCTTGCTTGCTGTCGAGCATGTACGTCGTCACGCCGGCGGTCTTCGCGAAGTCGCCCCAGCTGGCCCAGCGCGACAGCTCGGCCTCGTCATTGCTCAGATACAGCAGCCCGCAGCGATGAAAGCCCGTGTCCTCGCCGGTTTCGGCGGCGAATCGTTCCCACAGATCGATGCTCTTGCTCGCCATCGGCAGCTCGCGCGCGTCGCGGTTCTGCTGCCGGCACCAGCCCCAGTTGCGGCTCGACTGCTCGGCGCCGATTCGGCCCTTCTCGACCAGCGCGACCGACATCCCGCGCCGGGCGAGGTAGTAGGCGGTGAAGACGCCGATGATGCCACCGCCGATCACGACGACGTCGGCCGAAGCCGGCGGCGTGGGCGAAGTTTCTATATGGCGCAGCGGAGGGGACATGTTCAGTCTCGGTCGGTGGATGCTTGGACGTTTTGCACAACGTAGAACTTCGCCACGCGTTCGCTGCTTTCCCACCCGATCGATGCACCGCGCGGCACGAACAGCGCGTCGCCGGCGCCGAGCGACAGCACGCTGCCGTCGGGCGCGGCAAACCGTACGCTGCCGTCCAGCAGCAGCATGAACTCGTTCACGCGATGCGGGCGAATGATGCGGTGATAGGGCGTCGAATCCCACGTGCCCGCGCAGCACTCGGCACCGTCGTCGAGGAACACGTTGTCGCTGCGGCATTGCGGCGCGGGCCCGAGCAGCACCTCCGCGGGCAGCGTCGACGACGGCTTGAAGTCCGCGTCGGCGCGCAACGGAAAGAGGCCCTGCTTCGTCGGTCTCGTGCACGCGGCGGCGCAGAACGTCAACAGCACGGGCGCTTGCGCCGTGATGCGAAGCGCGGTGCCGCCGCCGATCACCACCCCCTCGCGCGGGCCGAGCACCAGCGGCGCGGCCCCGGCCGCTTCGAGTGTCAGCTCGCCTTCGACGACCACGAGGGTCTCGATGTGCGGAAAGCTCGCCACGTCGAGCTCGCCGACGAAGCCGATACGCCCCGCGGCCATCGCGTCGGGCCCTTCCCACGCAATCTCCCGATGTGGCGCGAAGGGATCGTTCTCGCCGAACGCCCGCTTGCGGAACGCGGTTGAAGAAAGTGTGCCGTCGGCACGATGCAACACGAAAGCTGCAGTCATTCCTGCTCCTGTGCAATGCGCGGCGGCCTGGTCGAAACCCGTCGCGCGATATCGGAAATCGTCGTTCACCGGCATCGAGCCGGAAACCCGCGGGCGGCACGCCGCCCGCGCTTGGCGCCTACGCGGCGTGACACGACACGTCGCGGCGTTCGGCGCGCGGGCGCGTCGACGACGTTCGCGCCGGCGCGCCGCCCGGCCGCGTGTGCACGTAGTCGCGCGGCGTGATCCCGAGCACCCGCCGGAAATGCCGGCACAGATGGCTCTGATCGAAAAAACCGACGTCGGTCGCGACGACCGACGGTGCGAGACCGGCGCGCAGCAAGTCCTGCGCGCGCCGCACACGCACGAGGCACAGATACCGGTGCGGCGACAACCCGGTTTCACTGCGAAAGCGCGCGGTGAAGCGCGACACGCTCAACCCGGCCACAGCCGCGAGCGTGTCGAGGTTCAGCGGCTGCGCGAACGACGCGTCGATCGTGCGCAGCACGTCGCCGATCGCGGTCGATACGGGCCGCGCGACACGAGGCGTGCGGGGCGTCACGCCCTCGAGCGGATCGTGGAACGGGATGGCCATGATCTCCGTCCTCATGCCGCCGCCTGCACGATAGCGGCCGGCGCGGCGAAGCCCACGATCGGAGACGGCTCGATCGACGTATCGGCCGCGCGAGCGGCGAGCGAACAAACAAAACGCACTTTCATATCGAATCCTCCGGAGCGCTGGCTTCAGTGCAGGAAGTCCTGCATCCGGTAATACGCGCCGACGATCGGCAGGAACCACGCGTGCCCGAAATGGCCGGGTATGGCCGGCCAGTCGAGCTCGCGCCACGGATTCGACGCGGCCGCGCCGTACAGCACGTCGGCCATCACGCGGCCCATGTGCACGGACATCTGCACGCCGTGGCCGCTGTAGCCCATCGAGTAATAGAGTCCGTCGTGCTGGCCCGCGCGCGGCAGCCGGTCGGCGGTGATGTCGACCAGCCCGCCCCAGCAGTAATCGAGCCGCACCTTGGCCAGCTCGGGGAAATAGTCGGCCATGCCGGCGCGCAGGATGTCGCCGCTTTTCGCGTCGGAGTGCGGGCTCGACATCGCGAAGCGCGCGCGGCCGCCGAACAGCAGCCGGTTGTCGGGCGTCACGCGGAAGTAGTTGCCGATCTGGCGCGACGTCACGTAGGCACGGCGATGCGGGAACAGGCGGTTCAACTGCGCGTCGGGCAGCGGCTCGGTGACGACGATGAAGCTGCCGACCGGCGCGATGCGCCGCCGGAACCACGCGAACGGCCCGTGCTGCGATGCGCCGGTCGCGACCAGCACGCGATCGGCGACGATCGTGCCGCGCGAGGTGGTGAGCGTGTGGCGCTCGCCGTCGAGCCGCTCGAGCTGCGTGACCGCCGCATGCTCGTAGACGCGGGCGCCCGCCCGCACGGCTGCGTGCGCGAGCCCGACGCCGAACTTGCCCATGTGCATCTGCGCGCCATTGCGCTGCAACAGGCCGCCGTGGAAACCGTCGGAGCCGACTTCATCGCGGATCCGCGACGGCTCGATCAATTCGATGTCCGGATCGACGTCGTGCCGCAACGCGTCGAAGGTCTTGGCGAGCCCCGCGAAATGCTGCGGCTTCGCGGCGAGCTTCAGCTTGCCCGCACGCCGGAAGTCGCAGTCGATCGCGTGCTCGGCGACGATCGTCTCGACGCTCTTCACCGCGCTTTCGTACGCGCGATAGAACCGTTTCGCCTGCTCGACACCGATTCGCGCGGCAAGCGACGCATAGTCCTGCGCGACGCCGGTATTGCACTGGCCGCCGTTGCGGCCCGACGCTTCGCCCGCGACCTGCGCGGCTTCGAGCACGACCACCGATACGCCGCGCTGCGCGAGCGCGAGCGCCGCCGACAACCCGGTGAAGCCGCCACCGATCACGACCACGTCCGCGCGCCCTTCGACGGGCCCTTCGCTGCCGGCGCGAAACGCGGGGCGAGTATCCAGCCAGTACGATTCCAGTTTCATCGGATCCTTCTTTTGCATTCCGGCGACGGCACGCAACGGCCGTTCATTGCAAGTTATTTAATCACCGTCAAAAAGCGCAGTTGCCGCGTATTCGCGCGCGGCGCGCGTACAAATCTCCGTTTTGCGCGACCGCCGCAGCAGACTATGCGGGACGTCCGCTGCCGCGGCCCGCGCGCTACAGACGCACCGGCTGCGCCGGCGCGACGTCGGCCTGCCCCGGCTCCGCCTGGAAGCGCGCGAGGTCTTCCTCGCTGCGATGGCACAGCACCTGCGCGCCGTTCTCGAGCGTGCGCAGCGCGGGGGCGGTCCGGTTGCATACGCCGTCCACCCGCATCGCGCAGCGCGACAGGAACGGACACAGCTCGGCATCGTCGGCGCTCGCGCCGATCGGCACCAGCGGCCGGTGGCAACGCTCGGCCGCATCGTCGAGCCAGCCCGCGCGCAGCTCCGGCGCGGACGACACGAGCAGGTGCGAATACGGGTGATAAGGCGGCGCGCACAGCGCATCTCGGCTGCCCGTCTCGACACGACGGCCCGCATACAGCACGACGATGTCGTCGCTGATCGCGCGCACTTTCGCGATGTCGTGCGTGATGAACACATACGACACACCGAGCTTCGCCTGCAGGTCGCGCAGCAAATCCATGATCGCGGCACCGACCACGGTGTCGAGCGCCGACGTCACCTCGTCGCACAGGATCAGGTCGGGCTCGGCCGCGAGCGCACGCGCCAGGTTCACGCGCTGCTTCTGTCCGCCGGACAGCTCGCCGGTGCGCCGCGCGGCCACCGCCTGCGGCAGCCGCACGAGTTCGAGCAGTTCCGCGACGCGCTGCCGCGCACGCGCGCCCTTGATCCCGTGATAGAACGCGAGCGGCCGCGCGAGCGTGCGCTCGACGGTATGCACCGGATTGAGCGCGGTATCGGCGTTCTGGAACACGATCTGCACGCGGCGGTGCTGCTCCTTGGTGCGCTTGCCGATGTCGAGCGCGAGCGGCTCGCCGTCGAGCAGGATCTGTCCGCCCGTCGCGGGCACGAGACCCGCGATCACCTTCGCGAGCGTCGTCTTGCCGGAGCCCGACTCGCCGATCACGCCGACCGTCTGCCCGCGCCCGATGCGCAGGTCCACTTCGTGCAGGATCACCTTCGCGGGCCAGCCCGTCGCGGTACGACCGCCGTAGCCGGCGATCGCGCCGCGCACGTCGAGCAGCGGCGCCGGTGCGGCGCGCGCCGCCTTGGCGTCGCGTTCGGCATCGGCCGGCGTGACGGCCGCGATCAGGCTTTGCGTATACGGGTGCGCTGGCGCATGCAGGATCTGTTCGGTATCGCCCGACTCGCGGATCACGCCGTCGCTCAGCACGACGATCCGGTCGGCCATCTGCGCGACCACCGCCAGATCGTGCGACACGTACACCGCACTCATCCCGTAGCGCCGGATCACGCTCTTGAACGCCTGCAGCACGTCGATCTGCGTGGTCACGTCGAGCGCGGTGGTGGGCTCGTCGAGGATCACCAGCTCCGGATCGGTGATCAGCGCCATCGCGGCCATCAGCCGCTGCAGCTGGCCGCCCGACACCTGGTGCGGATAGCGCTTGCCGATCGTTTCCGGCTCGGGCAGCGCGAGCGCGCGGAACAGCTCGACCGCCTTCGCCTGCGCGTCGCGCTTCGACAGCGTCTTGTGGATCAGCGCGCTCTCGATCACCTGGTCGAGGATCGTGCGCGACGGGTTGAACGCGGCGGCCGCGCTCTGCGCGATATACGCGACGCGGCGGCCGCGCAATGCGGTCAGCGCCTGCGCGGACAGCGCGCACACGTCCGTGCCGCCGATCTTCACCGAGCCGCCGGCGATCCGGCAACCGGCGCGCGCATGCCCCATCAGCGACAGCGCGATCGTCGTCTTGCCCGAGCCGGACTCGCCGATCAGCGCGAGCACCTCGCCGCGCCCGATGTCGAAGTCGACGTCGTGAACGATCGTCGTTTCCGCGCCACCCGGACGGCCGCCGACCACGCGCAGCCCGCGTACCTCGACGAGCGGAGTCGATTCATCTCGCATCAGTGTTCTCCCGCGGCCGCGGCCGCGCCCTTACGGCGGCCGCGATGCGGCAGGCCGTCGATCAACAGGTTGACGCCCACCGTCAGGATCGCGATCGCGACCGCGGGCATGATCGCGACGGCCGAGCCGTCGCCGAGGCTGGCGATGTTCTCGCGCACGAGCGAGCCGAGGTCCGCATACGGCGGCTGCACGCCGAGCCCGAGAAAGCTCAGGCCGCTCAGCAGCAGCACGACGAACGTGAAGCGCAGCCCGGTATCCGCGAGCATCGGGTGAATCATGTTCGGCAGCATCTCGACGCAGGCGATGTACAGCGCGCTCTCGCCGCGTGCACGCGCGACCTGCACGAATTCGAGCGTGCTGATGTTGACCGCCAGCGCGCGCGCGATCCGGTACGAGCCGGGCATGTAACTGACCGCGGCGGTGAGGACCAGCAGCGGCAGCGACGAGCCGAACGCGGCGACGAACATCAGCGCGAACATCTTCGACGGAATCGACGTGAGCGCGTCGAGCAGCCGGCTCATCGTCTCGTCGACCGCGCGGCCCGACACGGTCGCGAGCAGCCCGAGCGTCGTGCCGGTCAGCGCGGCGAGCAGCACCGCGGCCAGCGCGAGCAGCACGGTCAGCCGCGTGCCGTACAGGATCCGGCTCAGCATGTCGCGGCCGAGGAAGTCGGAGCCGAACGGCAGTTTCGCGCCGAACGGCGCGAACACGTCCGTCGTGACGATCGCGCCGACGTCGTGCGGCGCGAGCAGCGGCGCGAACACGGCGACGAACAGCATCAGGGCGACCATCGACAGGCCGACGCGGCCGCCTGTCGTCAGTTGCACGCGGAGGGCGCGGCGCTTGCGCGGCTGGTCGGGGGCCGGCGCGGCGGGCGGCGGCGCGCCGCCCCACGGTGGTTGCTGATCGCCTGACGGCGGCAGCGCACTGCTGCGTTGTACGGGTTCGGTCGGGTGCATGGTGGGCATCTCGTAAGGAAGACGGGGCGCTCAGGTCCGCAGTCGCGGGTTCGACACGATCGAGCACAGGTCGGCGAACAGCACGAGCGTCAGGTAGGCGACGCAGAAGATCAGCGTGCACGCCTGGACCAGCGGGAAATCGCGGTTGCTGACGGCGTCGACCATCAGGCTCGCCAGACCCGGATAGTTGAAGATCGTCTCGACGACGATCACGCCGCCGAGCAGATACGACAGGCTCAACGCGATCGCATTGGCGATCGGGCCGATCGCGTTCGGCAGCGCATGGCGCAGCACGACGCGTGCGGGACTCGCGCCCTTCAACACGGCCATCTCGACATACGATGCGCTCAACTGCTCGATCACCGCGGCGCGCGTCATGCGTGCCATCTGCGCGATCACGACCGCGCACAGCGTCAGCACCGGCATCGCATATGCACGCAGGAAATCGTGCAGGCTTTCGATCGGGCCGCTGTACGACAGCGCGGACAGCCAGCGCAATTTCACCGCGAACAAGAGCACGGCGACCGTCGCGATCAGGAATTCCGGCGTCGCGACGAGCGACAGCGTGCCGAGGCTGATCGCGCGATCGACCACCGACTCGCGCTTGACGGCCGCGAGGATGCCGAGCAGCAGCGCGATCGGCACCGACACGGCGGTCGTGATCGCCGCGAGCGTGAGCGATTTCGGCAGGCGTGTGCCGATCATCTCGGACACCGGCATGTCGCCGGACAGCGACCGACCGAAATCGCCGTGCAACAGCCCGGCGAGCCAGTGCACGTAACGCACGTGCGCCGGCATGTCGAGACCGAACTGCTGGCGCAGCGCGGCGACCGTCTCCGGTGTCGCCGACTGGCCGAGGGCGGCCTGCGCGGCGTCGCCCGGCAGCAGATTCGTAATGGTGAAGATGATCGCGGACACGATCAGCAACGTCAGCGCGGTGACCGCGATGCGTCGGCCGATCAGGCCGATGAGAATTCGGTTCATGAAGCGACACTCCCGAAAAGGCCGCGCGCGGCCGGCGCGGTGACCCGCACCGGCCGCATGGCGGCCGCCAGCCACAACGTCATGCGTTCCACCACACGTTCTCGGCGAACATGAAGCCCATCATCCCGCCGGTCGGGATCGAACCGAGACCGGCGAGCCGCTTGTCATAGCCGTCGAGGAAGCTGATGAAGGCCGGAATGCCGACGCGGCCCTGTTGCGACACGATCACCTGCATGTCGCCGTACATCTGCTTGCGCTTCGCGTCGTCGGTTTCCGAACGCGCGGCGAGCAGCAGCTGGTCGAACTTCGCGTTCTTCCAGCCCGACTCGTTCCACGACGCATCCGACTTGAAGAACTGCGTGAACAGCACGTCGGCGCTCGAGCGCGGGTTGATGTTGCCGAAGGTGAGCGGGTGCTTCATCCAGTGGTTCGACCAGTAGCCATCGGGCGACGCGCGGTTGACCTGCAGGTTCAGCCCGATCTTCTGGCCGGCCTGCTGCAGCAGCACGGCCATTTCGATCGAGCCGTTCGCGTCGGACGTCGCATAGATCGGCGGCAGTGTGGCGCCCAGCGCGCCCGCCTTCTGGAACAGGAATTTCGCCTTGTCCGGATCGTGCGGCCGCTGCGGCAGCGACGCGTTGAAGTAGCGATGCCCCGGCGGAATCGGCTGGTCGTTGCCGATCACCGAGTAGCCGCGGAACACCGCCGAGCGGATCTGCTCGCGATCGAACAGGTACTTCATCCCTTCGACGAAATCGGGGTTCGCGACGAGCGGGTTGTCGCTGCGCATGATCAGGTCGGTATAGAGCCCCGACTTGGTTTCCTTCAGCGCGTAGCCCGGCGTCGACGCGACCCGCTGCGTCGAGCGCGGATCGATCGCGTTGATCAGGTGCACGTCGCCCGACAGCAGCGCGTTCAGGCGCGCGGCGCTGTCGCTGATGCCGATCAGCTCGATCTCGTCGAGATACGGCCTGCCCGGCTTGAAGTAGCTGTCGTTGCGCACGCCGACGGTCGACACGCCCGGCTTGAACGATTTCAGCTTGTAAGGGCCGCAGCCGATGGCGGTCGCGAAGTCGGTCGTGCCGTCCTTGACGATCACGAGCTGCGGCGTCGCGAGGATCACCGGCAGGTCGGCGTTCGCGCTGGCGAGCGTGAGCGTAACTTCGTCCGGGCCGCTCGCCTTCGCATCGGCGAACTGGTCGGCGAGCGGCTTGACCTTCGACGCGGTGGCCGGGTTCTTGTGGCGCATCAGCGAAAACACCACGTCGGCCGGGCCGACCGATTTCCCGTCGTGGAACGTGACGCCCTTGCGCAGCTTGATGACCCACGTCTTCGCGTCGGTCGTATGCAGCGACTCGGCCAGATTCATCTGCGGCGTGAGGCTTTGATCCAGCTGCGTGAGGCCGCTGTAGAACATGAAGAAGCGGATGTAGTCGGCACCCGTCGAGCCCTTGGCCGGATCGAGCGTATCGGCCGTCGAACTCGATTCGTTCGCGACCCGGATCTTGCCGCCGCGCTTGGCGGCCGGTGCTGCGAATGCGGATTGCATGCCGGTCAGCAGCCCGCCGCCGCCGACGGCCATCATGCCGCTCGCCGCCATGACCCGCATCATGTCGCGGCGCGTGATGCCGCCCTTGCCGCCGTTGTCGATATCGTCGCTCATCCGAACTGCTCCTGACTGTGGAAAGTGGGGTCTGGGGTCCAGCGTGGTTCGAGAAACCCGTCGCGCCCGCCTGCTGGTAGCGGGCGCGACGCCCTGCGTACTAAGTTCATTTAAGCACCGCCAAAATGCGGGTTATCGCGATTCGGGGCGGCCGCACGATACGATTCGACCGTTTTGAGCCACCCGCGCAGCATGATTTGCTGCGTGCTCGCGCATACCGTCGTTTGCCCGGTGCAGTTGTCGCGACGACCACGTAAGGACGGCGCGACGAACGAAATCGTAAAGCGACGCGCGCCGCAGATTGCACCGACAAAATTGCGCGTTCGGCATCCGAAACGCGTTCGACACGGGCAAACCGCATGTTTGCGTCGAATGCATGCCCGCGCGATTTGCCGGCGCCGTCCAAGGCCTCGCCACCAACGTTCAGACGATTGCCCGCTTCATCGAAACCGGCCTGCCCCGACGGCCGCGGCACGGCCGGAGTAACCGGTGGCAGCGCGGCCCGCTCGCGGGCCGCGCTGCCGGATCGCGATTCTCACGGCGGTGTGGCGGTGTGGCGGTGTGGCGGTGTGGCGGTGTGGCGGTGTGGCGGTGCGGCGGTGCGGCGGCGATCGGCGTGTTCGACCGCTCGTCGGGCATCGGCCAGCGCGACGGGAAGCAGGAGAAAGGGATGCGCACGGCGCGCGCCGCCGGATCGCGATTCGCGCGGCGGTGCGGCAGTGCGGCCGTGTGGCGGCGATCGACGAGTTCGACCGCACGCCGGGCATTGGCCGGCGCGACGGCAAGCAGGAGGAAGGGATGCGCACGGCGCGCGCCGCCGGCACGTTCGAACCGGAAGGCGCGGACGCGCTCGAATCCGCCGCGGGCGATACGCGGCTCTTCGCCGCGAATGTCGAAGGACTATGACAGGCAAGTGCGCGAGACAACACGCCAGGCCTGCGCGATCGTCGAACGCCGACGGCCTGCCGCGCGCACGGGTTTTCCCGGCGCACGGGTTTTCCCGAATCTCGCGGCGGGCCGGGCCGCGCCGACGATGCGTCGCTTACAGGCCGAGCTGCGTCGCGAGATGGCCGATGTCGGACACCTCGTAGTAGTTGTAGAACGGCGTGCCGGGCTCGTGGCCGCGGTTGACGAACGCCTTGTGCTTGATCCCGAGATCCTCGGCCGTCATCAGATCGTAGCGCAGGCTCGACGACACATGCAGCACGTCCTCCGGCTTGCAGCCGAGCTTGTCGAACATGTATTCGAAGCCCTGCATGCGTGGCTTGTACGACTGCGCCTGCTGCGCGGTGAACACCGCATGGAACGGCGCGCCGAGCTTGTCGACATTGCTCATGATCTGCTCGTCCATCGCGTTCGACAGGATCACCAGCTTGTACTTCTTCGCGAGTCGCGACAGGCCGGCCGGCACGTCCGGATGCGGGCCCCAGGTCGGAACCGCATGATAGAAACGCTCGGCCTCGGCTTCGTCGAACTTCGTGCCGATGCGCGCGCAAGTGCGCCGGATCGCGTTGACGACGACGTCGCGGTACGGCTTCCATGCGCCGAGCACTTCGTCGAGCCGATAGGCGGCGAACGCGCGCACGAAGTCCTCCATCGCGACCGGCGACAGCCGCTCCGCGTAAATCTCGCGCGCCAGGTCCGCCATCTGGAAGCGGGTCAGCGTGCCGTAGCAGTCGAAAGTGATGTACTTCGGTTCAAACTGAATCATGATACGTCCTGTCGGTGTGAAGCCCCGGCAGGGCCGGGGACGGGCTGGGTTCAACGAAATTGAATCAGGGCAAAAAATCCGTCGCGCGTCGTTCGGCACCGCTCGAAACGCAGAATCGCCGCGTGTTGCACGCCACGGGCAGCACGATCTGCGGCGCGATCGAGCGCGGCGCTGCCGCGCGGACCAGCGGGCTTCGGCGGGCTTCACGAAACCGGGCCGCCGCTCGCCGGCACGCAGCAGCGCCGCCTTATTTCCATCGTAGTGGCATTCACACAGCAGAAGCTGTCGGATTGACCGGCCCCGCCGGCACGAAGCGCGCGTTCGTCCGCGTCGATCGAGCCGGCTTGCATCGATCTCGCACAACCGCCCGCTCGCACCGGAGAACAGGCGAATCGTCCTATCCGCGCCATTGTGTCGCTGGCAGAGTGGATGCGTCATTCCTACCCATCCGGAGTCCGGCGTGGCCGACCTCAACACTTCCAGCACGCTTATCTATCGCCCGTTCGCCGAAACCGACCTGCCCGCCGCACACCGGCTGTCGGAAGCGGTCAAGTGGCCGCACCGCCTCGACGACTGGCGCTTCGCACTCCAGCTCGGCGGCGGCTTCGTCGCCGAAGACGAAGCCGGCATCGTCGGCACCGCGCTCGGCTGGCGCTTCGACGACTCGCACGCATCGCTCGGCATGGTGATCGTGTCGCCCGAGCGCCAGGGCCGCGGCATCGGCCGCGAACTGCTCGCGCGCGTCGTCGACAGCCTCGGCGCGCGCACGATATTCCTCCATGCGACGCCGTCCGGCGAACCGCTCTATGTGAAGTTCGGCTTCCAGGCGATCGGCACGATCGACCAGCACCAGGGCGCCGCGTTCCAGCCGCCGCTGATCTCGCTGCCGCCGGGCGAGCGCCTGCGCCCGCTCGGCACGAACGACGGGCCGCGCCTCGCGGCGCTGGCGTCGCGCGCGGCAGGCTACGAGCGCGGCGCGGTGGTCGATGCGCTGCTCGACGTCGCGAACGGGATCGCGCTCGACCGCGACGGCGAACTGCTCGGCTTCGCGCTCTTTCGCCGCTTCGGCCGCGGCCATGCGATCGGGCCGGTGGTCGCGCCGGACGCGCTGCGCGCGCAGGCGCTGATCAGCCACTGGCTCGCGCTGCACGCAGGCATGTTCGTGCGCCTCGACGTGCCGGGCGACAGCGGGCTGTCGGACTGGCTGCAGGGGCTCGGCCTGCCGCGCGTCGATACCGTCGTCGCGATGGCGCGCGGTGCGGCGCCGGCACGCGACCCCGCGCTGCGCGCGTTCGCGATCGTGAACCAGGCGCTGGGCTGAGCGGCACGCACGATGAGCTTCCTGTACAAGGCCGACCCGGTGCGCGGTGCGCAATGGGCGCAGCGCTTCGCGCAACAGGCGCCCGACCTCGCGTTCCGGATCTGGCCGGACATCGGCGATCCGCACGCGGTGCGCTACCTCGCCGCGTGGCAGCCGCCGGACGACCCGGCCACGCTGCTGCCGAACCTCGAGATCGTGTTTTCGGTGGGCGCCGGCATCGATCAGTTCGACCTGTCGCGCGTGCCCGCGCACATTCCGGTCGTGCGGATGATCGAGCCCGGCATCGTCGAAGGCATGGTCGAATATGTGACGCAGGCCGTGCTGACGATCCACCGCGACCTGTTCGACTATGCGGCGCAACAGCGCACCCAGGTGTGGCACGAGAAGCCGGTGCGCGCGGCCGCGTCGCGGCGCGTCGGCGTGCTCGGGCTCGGCACGCTCGGCCAGGCCGTGCTCGACACGCTGCGGCGCTTCGGCTTCCCGTGCGCCGGCTGGAGCCGCACGCCGCGCACGCTCGACGGCGTCGACTGCTACGCGGGCGACGCGGCGCTCGATGCGTTCCTGGCCCGCACCGACATCCTGATCTGCCTGCTGCCGCTCACCGACAGTACACGCGGGCTGCTCGGCGCGCGCGTGTTCGACGCGCTGCCGGCCGGCGCATCGCTCGTGCAGGTCGGGCGCGGCCCGCAGCTCGATGCGCTCGCGCTGCTCGCCGCGCTCGAGCGCGGCCAGCTCGACAGCGCGATCCTCGACGTGACGGACCCCGAACCGTTGCCGGCCGGCCACCCGTTCTGGACGCATCCGCGCATTCGCATCACGCCGCACATTGCGAGCGCGACGCGGCCCGACACCGCGGTCGACGCCGTGCTCGAGAACCTCGCGCGCCATCGCGCGGGGCAGCCGATGATCGGCGTCGTCGATCGCGCACGCGGCTACTGACGCGCTCGCCCGGCCCCGCGGGGCGCGCAGCAGAAAATGCCGCAGCGCCCCGTGCAAACGCCGCGGCCGTACGTTTCAAGCGGCAAATTGAAGGCGCACGCGGATTTCTCGCCCGTTAGCATGAACTTACCGCTGACACCCGACAGAGAGTCCCGCACTACCATGAACCAAGCCGCGCTGATCGAAGCCGATCGTCAACACCTGATCCACCCCGTCGTCAATTACCGCGTGCACGAGGCGCGCGGCGTCACCGTGCTCGAATCCGCCGACGGCGTGTTCCTGCGCGACGGCGACGGCCATACGCTGCTCGATGCGTTCTCGGGCCTGTGGTGCGTCAACGTCGGCTACGGCCGCGACAGCATCGTGAAGGCCGCCGCCGAGCAGATGGCGAAACTGCCCTACGCCACCGGCTATTTCCATTTCGGCTCGCAGCCCGCGATCGAGCTTGCCGAACGGCTCGCGACGCTCGCGCCGCCGTCGCTGAACCACGTGTACTTCACGCTCGGCGGCTCGGACGCCGTCGACTCCGCGGTGCGCTTCATCACGCACTATTTCAACGCGACCGGCCGCCCGTCGAAAAAGCAGATGATCGCGCTCGAGCGCGGCTATCACGGCTCGTCGTCGATCGGCGCCGGCCTCACCGCGCTGCCCGCGTTCCACCGCCATTTCGACCTGCCGCGCGCGGACCAGCACCATATTCCGTCGCCCTACCCGTATCGTCATCCGCTCGGCGACGATCCGCAGGCGCTGATCGCCGCGTCGGTCGCCGCGCTCGAGGCGAAGGTCGCCGAGCTCGGCGCGGACAACGTCGCGGCGTTCTTCTGCGAGCCCGTGCAAGGCTCGGGCGGCGTGATCGTGCCACCGGTCGGCTGGCTGAAGGCGATGCGCGACGCATGCCGGCGCCTCGGCATCCTGTTCGTCGCCGACGAGGTGATCACCGGCTTCGGCCGCACCGGCCCGCTGTTCGCGTGCGAGACCGAGCAGGTCGATCCGGACCTGATGACCGTCGCGAAGGGACTGACCGCCGGCTATGCGCCGATGGGCGCGGTGCTGATGTCCGACGAAATCTACGAAGGGATCGCGGGCAGCCGCACCGAGTCGGCCGCGGTCGGCCACGGCTATACGTATTCCGCGCATCCGGTGAGCGCGGCGATCGGCCTCGAGGTGCTGAAGCTCTATCACGAAGGCGGGCTGCTCGCGAACGGCCAGGCGCTGGCGCCGCGCTTCGCGGCCGGGCTCGATGCGCTGCGCGCGCATCCGCTCGTCGGCGATTCGCGCTCGATCGGCCTGCTCGGCGCGCTCGAGCTGGTAGCCGACAAGGCGCACAAGACGCGCTTCGACCCGGCGCTGAACGTGCCCGACAAGATCGCGGCGGCCGCGTACGCGAACGGCGTGGTGTTCCGCGCATTCGGCGACGGCGTGCTCGGCTTTGCGCCGGCGCTGAGCTTCACCGCGGGCGAGTTCGACCTGATGTTCGAACGCGTGCGCAAGACGCTCGACGACGTGCTGGCCGACGCGGGTGTTCAGCGCGCGCTCGACGCCGCGCACGCGCAGCCGGCATGACGGGTCAAGGGAAAGCCGGGCTTGTGGCGGCAATCGTTCGACTCTAAAGTAACCGGACATTCCATTTTTTCCCTTTCACGTGAACATGACGGACAGCAAGCTGGATCGCATCGACCTGCGCATCCTCTCCCAGTTGCAGAAACGCGGCCGCATGACCAACGTCGAGCTGGCCGATGCGGTCGGGCTGTCACCCAGCCCCTGCCTGATCCGCGTGAAGCGGCTCGAGAAGGCCGGCTACATCGGCGGCTACGGCGCGCACATCCAGCTCGAAAAGCTCGGCGACGTGCAGGTCGTGTTTACCGAGGTCACGCTGGCCGACCACCGCCGCGAGGACTTCGACCGTTTCGTCGCGGCGATCCGCAATGTCGACGAGATCGTCGAGTGCCACCTCGCGAGCGGCGGCTACGACTATCTGCTGAAGTTCATCACGCGCAGCGTGAGCCATTACCAGACGATCGTCGAAGGGCTGCTCGAGCAGAACATCGGCATCGAGAAGTATTTCAGTTACGTGATCATCAAGTCGCCGTTCGTCAAACGGCACTACCCGCTCGAATCGCTGTTCGGCGAACGTCACTGACGGACAGCGCGCGACACCCGGGAACGCGGCAGCACGCTGTCCGCGCGGGGTAGTCGCGCGCCCGCGCCGCCGTCGCCGGACCGCATCACCCAAGGACCTGTCATGCCGCTTACGCTGTCCCGAACCGAACTCGTGCGCACCGCCAACCTCATCGACGGCACCTGGCGCGACGCGCTCGACGGCCGTCGCTTCGACGTCATCGATCCGGCGACGCTCGAGACCGTTGCCCACGCACCCGATAGCGGCGCCGCCGACGCGCGCGCCGCGACCGACGCAGCGGCGCGCGCGCTGCCCGCATGGCGTGCAACGCCCGCTCGCGAACGCGCCGCGATCCTGCGTGCGTGGCACGCGGCGATCGTCGCGCACACCGACGATCTCGCGAAGCTGATGTCGCGCGAACAGGGCAAGCCGCTCGCCGAAGCGCGCGGCGAAGTCGCATACGGCGCGTCGTACGTGCTGTGGTTCGCCGAGGAAGCGACGCGCACCTACGGCGACCTGATTCCGCAGCAGCAGCGCGGCAAGCGGCTGAGCGCCGTGAAGGAACCGATCGGCATCGTCGCCGCGATCACGCCGTGGAATTTCCCGCTCGCGATGATCGCGCGCAAGATCGCACCCGCGCTCGCGGCCGGCTGCACGGTCGTCGCGAAGCCGGCGGAGGACACGCCGCTCACCGCGCTCGCGCTCGCCTTCCTCGCGCAGGAAGCCGGCGTGCCGCCCGGCGTGCTGAACCTGATCACCGCGTCGCGCGAACGCGGCATCGACGCGGCGGCCGACTGGCTCGCCGACGGCCGCGTGCGCAAGATCACGTTCACCGGATCGACGCCCGTCGGCAAGCTGCTCGCGCGCGAATCGGCCGCGACGCTGAAGAAGCTGTCGCTGGAGCTCGGCGGCAATGCGCCGTTCATCGTGTTCGACGATGCCGAGCTCGACGCCGCGGTCGACGGGCTGATGGCCGCCAAGTTCCGCAACGGCGGCCAGACCTGCGTGTCGCCGAACCGCGTGTACGTGCAGGCCGGCGTCTACGAAGCGTTCGCCGCGAAGCTCGCCGCGCGTGTCGCCGCGCTAAAGGTCGCGCCGGCAACCGACCCGGCCGCGCAGATCGGCCCGATGATCAACGCGCGCGCGGTCGACAAGATCGCGCGTCATGTCGGCGACGCGGTCGAGCGCGGCGCACGCGTACTCACGGGCGGCAAGCGCCTGCCCGAACTCGGACCGAACTATTACGCGCCGACGGTGCTCGCCGACGCCACCGCCGACATGCAGCTGACCTGCGAGGAAACCTTCGGCCCGGTCGCCGCGCTGTTTTCGTTCGATTCGGAAGACGAAGCCATCGACGCCGCGAACGACACGCCGTTCGGGCTCGCCGCGTATTTCTACACGCAGGACGTACGCCGCATCGCGCGTGTGTCCGCACGGCTCGAAACGGGCATCGTCGGCATCAACGAGGGCGCGCTCGCGAGCGAAGCCGCGCCGTTCGGCGGCGTGAAGGAATCGGGCTACGGCCGAGAGGGGTCGCGCTACGGCCTCGACGATTACCTGTCGATCAAGTACCTGTGCCAGGGCGGGCTCGACTGACGCTTCGCCGCCGCCCTCATCCACCGCTGTTACGCAGTCGTTGCGGGGCGCGTCGTTGCCGGCGCGCCCCGCTCGCACACGTTTGCGGTATCCGTGCAGTCATTGTTTCGCATGCCGGCCTCGATTTTCGGGCAACCCTGCCGTTAACCCGGATTTGACCAGCGCCGCTGCGGTCGCAGCCGCCTTTCCGTACGAGCGCGAGCAATGCCTGCATCCCCTTCGATCGAGAAAATTGCCGACTGGGCCGGGCGCCACCATCTGATCGTCGGCGCGCTGGGCACGCTGATGTCGGTCGCGGCGCTCGGCATCAGCGCGGCAACGCTGTGGGCCGCGCGAAGCGAAGTCGTCGAGCATGCGCACGAGACGTCCCGCAACGTCGCCGCCGTCCTCGTCAGCGAGATCGCGCGCACCGTCGAAACATCCAATAGCGCGCTGGTCTCACTCGCCGCCGATATCCGCAACCCCGCCGTCTCGCGCATGGACGCCGGGCTGCGTCACGACGTCCTGTTCGAGCGCACGGCCGCGCAATACGTGACCGGCATGGGCGTGACGGACCGCTCCGGCCGGCTGATCGACGGTTGTTGCGGCCCGACCCACAACTGGGACTTCAGCGATCGCGATTACTTCAAGGTCCATCGCGATGCCGACAACGTCGGCCTCTACGTATCCGAGGCGTACCGTGCGCGTTCGCGCGGCGGCATGGAATCGATCGCACTGTCGCGACGCATCGAACGGCCTGATCACACGTTCAATGGCATCGCGGTGGTCGCCATCGACCTCGCCTACTTCGATCGGCTTCTTTCCCGCCTGAATGTCGGGCCGCATGGCGTCAGCGCGATCCTGCGCGCGGACGGCACGATCCTCGCGCGCAATCCGCCGTTGAGCGATCACCAGATGGTTCGCCTGCGCCGCTCGAAGTCGTTCGAGCGGATGGTGAGCCGCGAATCGGGCTTCTATGGCGCGCGCTCGAGCATCGATGGAACGTTGCGGCTGTACACGTACCAGCGGGTACCCGGCACGCCGCTGATCGCCGTGGTCGCGCCGGCCGAGCGTGACGTGCTGGCCGGCATCACGCACCTGACGTGGACGGTCGGCGTGTCGGCGTCCGTCATCGGCGCGCTGTTCTGCGCGGTGGTATGGCTGCTCGCATTCGCGCTGCGGGGCAACCTGCGCAAACAAACGCTGCTCACCGACATGACGCGCACCGACCCGCTGACGGGCCTGCACAATCGACGCGCGCTCGATGCCGCGCTCGTCGACGAGTGGGAGCGGCTGCAGCGCGGCAACGACGGCAGCCTGTCGGTGCTGTTCATCGACGCCGATCACTTCAAGCAGTACAACGACCGGTACGGCCACGCGCAAGGCGACACCGCGCTGCGGTTTCTCGCCGAATGCATCCGCGCGCATACGCGCCGGCGCGGCGATCTCGCCGCACGTTACGGCGGCGAGGAATTCGTCGCGGTGTTGCCCGATACCGACGAAAGCGGCGCCGCGAAAGTCGCCGAAGCGATTCGCCGCGCGGTGGAACGCAACCGGCTCGACGGGTTCGCCGAGACGGTGCCCGCGTTTACGGTCAGCATCGGCTGCGCGACCGGCCACCGCGCACGGCCGGCGTCCGTGCATGCGCTGACGCATCAGGCCGACCTCGCCCTCTATGCGGCCAAGCACAGCGGCAGAAACCGCGTGTGCCGCGCCGGCGCGCAATCATGCGCCGAACCAGCGTGACCGCTCCCGCTCCGATCATTTCTTGAACGCTCACGCGCGGCCGGACGCACGCGCGAGCGGCACGTAGCCGCCCGCCGCCGGATCTCGCCGACGGCCGGATCGGCCCGACCGCTACGTTCAGCATCACGAATTCACCAGATAGTGAGCATTCGGGCGCATCGACAGCGCTCCGAAACAAATCCGTAACGGCTGCGTCACGATCGCCCACGACAATCCGCCATCTTCGATACTCAGGATGGGGTCTTGCATGTTCGCGTCACGAAGCCGTTTCCCGCTGCACGTCGCAGCGCTTTCGAGTGCGATCGTCCTCGCCGCGTGCGGCGGCGGCGACGATGTCACGCCGACCACCACGACGAGCGCGGCCGTGCCGGCCCCGCCGGCCGACCCGGGCTTCGTCGACAGCGCGCCCGTGCCGAGCGTGCCGGCCTTCGTCGACAACATCGCGACCAACCAGCGCGGCGACGCGCGCTATGCCACGCTGTCGACCAACGCCGCCGTGCGCGTCGTGAGCCGTTTCCTCGACCTGTGGCAGCCGTCGACGATGCTGGTCGATGCAGGCGTGAGCGCGCCCGCGAACGGCGCGTTTCCGGCGATCTCGCCGTCGACGTGCTCGGGGCTGCCCACCAGCGGCACGCCGTGCGGCACGATCGTGAACGGCACGGTGCTCGCGGCCAACGTGCAGTACGTGGTCAACGCAACGACCGCCCGCACGCAGCAGCAGGCCGACGCCGCCTACTTCGACGACCGTCGCGGCAAGGGCTACAGCGTGACCGACGGCATGGGCCCGCTCACCAGCGCGTGGCGCACGGCCGCGCAGCAGACGACCAGCATCACCAGCGTGCCCGCCGACGCGACGACGGTGCTCTACAACGATTCCGGCAACAACACCGGCGTCGGCAGCAGCACGAACGCGAGCTTCGGCAAGGTCGTCGACCTGCTCAACGAAATGGGCAACAACGCGTCGACCGAACCGTCGAAGCGTTTCTACAAGTACGCGCGGCCGTACCGCTGGAGCGCGAGCGTCGTCGTCGCGCCGACGCTCGTTCCCGCGGAAAGCACGACGCCCGCGACCGACGGCGGCTTCATCAGCGGCCACGAAGCCGAAGCGATGCGCGATGCGATGACGATGGCGTGGCTCGTGCCGGAGCGGTTCCAGGAAATGGTCAGCCGCGGTCTCGAACTCGGCGAGAACCGGATCCTCGCCGGCATGCATTCGCCGCTCGACGTGATCGGCGGGCGCATGCTCGCGCTGGCCGTCAGCGCGGCGAACCTGACTGCGTACGCGAGCGATGCGCAAGCCGCGTACGGCCAGGCCCACCAGGCGCTGCAGCAACTCACGGGGACGACCGCCACGACGTTCGCCGCCTTCGCGCATTCGGGCACGGCGGCCACCGACCGGTTCGCCGATTACGCGACCAACAGGACGGCCTTCGCGCGCCGCATGACGTTCGGCTTCGGCGCGATCGAGTCGACCGATGCACCGCCCGTCGTGCCGAAGGGCGCGGAGATCCTGCTGCAGACGCGCTTCCCGTACCTGAGCGCCGATCAGCGCCGCGTCGTGCTGAAGACCACCGAAATTTCGTCGGGCTACCCGGTGATGGACGATGCGGAAGGCTGGGGCCGCCTGAACCTGTTTGCGGCGGCCGACGGCTATGGCGCGTTCAACGGCAACGTGATCGTGTCGATGGATGCGTCCCAGGGCGGGCTCAATGCGGCCGACCAGTGGCGCAACGATATCGCCGGTGCGGGCAAGCTGACGCTGCAAGGCACCGGTACGCTCGCGCTCGCGGGCAACAACCGCTATACGGGCGGCACGCAGGTGAGCGGCGGCACGCTCGCGGCTGCGTCGGCAATGGCGTTCGGCAACGGCGACGTGTATGTCGGTTCGGGCGGTAGCGTCCGGATTGCCGCCGGCGCGCCCGTCACGATCGCGACACGCTATACGCAGCTCGACAACGCGACGCTCGAACTCGACATCGACGGCAACGGCGGCGGACGCCTGCGCGTGGGTGGTCCGCTCACCGTCGCGGGCGGCACGCTGCACGTGAAGTTCGTGAACGGCTACGCGCCGAAGGCCGGCGACACCATCGCGCTGATCGACGGCGCGGCGGCCGCGGCGAAGTTCTCGACGGTCATGGTCGACGGGTTCAAGGCGACGCCGGTTTATACGGCGACGGGCGTGTCGGTCAGGTTGTCGGCGTCGTGATCTCGTGTTCGTGTGTTACGGGTCGCGCGGACTGCGCGTGACCCGCATGTCGTACCGGACACGCTGATGAATCTCAGCGTGTCCGATGTGTCACTGGATACTTGATACGCAGGTACAGCAAGGTTCGTGCCGCGCGGTGGCACATGCATTGCTCGCCACACCGAATACGTGTGGACCGACGGGCATTCGGGTATCGACGTGACGAGAAAATCAGGTGAAGTCCGCATCGGCATTTCAGACTGGCGCTACGGCGGCTGGCGACACAGGTACGACGAAACGCCGCCCGGTTTTACGTTCAGCGTGAAAGGCCCAGGCTACCTGACCCACATGCAGCGCTTTCGCGATGAAAGAAACCGCGACGCTCGCCTGCGCGAACTGCTTTGCGCAAGGATTGCTCGCCCTGAAGGACAAGCTCGGGCGGATCCTTTGGCAATTTCCGCCGTCGCTGCGTTTCGACCCCGAGCACATCGCGCGCTTTCTCGGCCTGCTGCCGCACGATACGGAAGCGATACGGAAGCCGGATAAAACGGCATGCCGCGCGACAGCAGTCCGCACGATGAACCCGAACCGCAAGGAGAGGAACGATGACCCTGCTTATCTACCTGGTCGGATGGATCATTTTCATCGGCGGCGTGGCATGGGGATTGATGACGCTGCACGTGTCGCAGCACATCATCGAGATCGTCGCCGTCATTCTGTTCGGCATCGCGGTGATCACGGGCGCGACGCGCGCGCGCAATCGCGACCGGTCGTAGCGCGGTATCCAGGACAGGCCAGACGCCGCGAGCGACGCCGTTTCACTGCTGCGTGTCGATCCAGGCGGCCAATTCCGCCGGCGTGCCGGACGGAAAGGCATCCTCGATGTGATCGGGAAACGCTGCAACGCGCGCGCTCGATAATCGCGTGGAAGCGCTACAGCGCCCATGGGGCGATGTCAGGCCCCGGCACGTCGCTCACGCGCGCACCGACGCGACACCGTCGAGTTCACGCACGGCATCCTCGGGCAACCCCAACGCGCCCGCGGCGAGATTCTCGCGCAGATGCGCGACGGACGACGTCCCCGGAATCAGCAGGATGTTCGGCGCGCGCTGCAGCAGCCACGCGAGCGCGGTCTGCATCGGCGTCGCACCGAGCCGCGCGGCGACCGCGTCAAGCGTGGACGACTGCAGCGGATTGAAGCCGCCGAGCGGAAAGTACGGTACGTATGCGATGCCGTCGCGCGCGAGCGCGTCGATCAGGTCATCGTCGTCGCGGTGCGCGAGGTTGTAATGATTCTGCACGCAGACGATTTCGCAGATCCGGCGCCCTTCGGCGATCTGCGCGGCCGTCACGTTGCTCAGCCCGATGTGCCGTACGAGGCCCTGCCGCTGCAGTTCGGCCAGCGCGGACAGCGGCGCCTCGATCGAGCCTTCGGCCGGGCCGTGCGTGTCGAACATGATCCGCAGATTGACGACGTCGAGCACGTCGAGGCCCAGGTTGCGCAGGTTGTCGTGCACGGCGGCCGTCAGCGCTTCGGCGGAGAATGCCGGCAGCCAGGAACCGTCGTCGCCGCGCGTCGCGCCGACCTTGGTCACGATCAGCAGCTCGTCGCGATACGGATGCAACGCTTCGCGAATCAACTGGTTGGTCACATGCGGGCCGTAAAAGTCGCTCGTGTCGATGTGGTCGACGCCCGATGCGACCGCTTCACGGAGAACGGCGAGCGCCGCATGGCGGTCCTTGGGCGGACCGAACACGCCGGGGCCGGCCAGCTGCATCGCGCCATAGCCGATGCGATGAATGCTGCGGCCCGCGACGGAATACGTGCCGGATTGAACGATGGGGGACATGGTCGTGCTCCTGTAGCGAATGCGTGAATCGCAGGTTACGCCGCGTTGCGCTGCGCGATAACCGGTCATAATCCGCACAACCTGTACGAAAAGGCGAACAATGCAAGTCGATCTGGGCGATCTGAACGCGTTCGTGGCGGTGGCACGGGCGAAGGGCTTTCGCGAAGGCGCGCGCATGGTCGGGGCGAGTGCATCCGGTCTGAGCGAAGCGGTGCGCCGGCTGGAAGCGCAACTCGGCGTGCGGCTGCTGCACCGCACGACGCGCAGCGTGTCGCCCACCGAAGCCGGCGAGCGTCTGCTCGCACGGCTCACGCCGGCCCTGAGCGAGGTGGAGGCGGCGCTCGACGTGGTGAACACGTTCCGCGAGCGGCCGGTCGGCACGCTGAAGCTCAATGTGCCGATGAGCGCGGCGCGGCTCGTGCTGCCGTCCATCATCCCGCGCTTTCTCGACGCATATCCGGAGATACGGCTCGAAGTCGTGGCCGATGAAAGCTTCGTCGACATCCTTGCGGCCGGCTGCGACGCGGGCATCCGTTACGACGAGCGCCTCGAACAGGACATGATCGCCGTGCCCATCGGCCCGCGCTCGCAACGCTTCGCCACCGCCGCCGCGCCCGCCTATCTCGACCGGCGCGGCCGCCCTACCCATCCGCGCGACCTGCTCGATCACGCGTGCCTGCGCGGCCGCTTCGCGAGCGGCGCGATGCCTGCATGGGAATACGAGCGCGACGGCGACGTGGTGCGCGTGGAGCCGTCGGGCCCGCTCGTCGTGCAGATCGGCGGTGCCGTCGATCTCGTCGTCGATGCCGCCTGCGCGGGGCTCGGCATCGTGCACCTTTACGAAGACTGGCTTCGGCCGCATCTGGCGAGCGGCGCGCTCGAGCCCGTGCTCGACGGCTGGTGGCGGCCGTTCCCGGGCCCGTATCTGTACTATCCGGGGCGGCGGTTCGTGCCGGCTCCGCTGCGCGCGTTCGTCGATTTCATCAAGGCGGATGCCGGGTAGAACGGCATGAGCCGTCCGCCTCCCCGGCAAGCGGCGATCGCATCCGCACGGCGCCTCATCGCCGGTTCGACCGCGACACCACGTCGATCCACACGGCCAGCACCAGCACCGCGCCCTTGACGATCATCTGCCAGTACGCGTCGACGTCGAGCATCGACATCCCGTTGTCGAGGCTCGCCATCACGAGCGCGCCGATCAGCGCGCCATAGACCGTGCCCGACCCGCCGCGCATCGACGTGCCGCCGATGAAGCATGCGGCGATCGCATCGAGCTCGCCCATCGTGCCGGCCGACGGCGAGCCGGCTGCGAGCCGCGCGGTGTTCACGATGCCCGCGAACGCGCACATCAGCCCCATCAGCGCGAAGATCGCGAGCTTCACTCGGTCGGTGTCGACGCCCGACAGCCGCGTCGCCTCCAGGTTCGAACCCACTGCATAGATGCGCCGGCCGAACACGGTCTGCGTCGCGATCCACGAGAACGCGCCGAGCAGCGCGAGCAGCAGCAGCACCGGCACGGGGATGCCGCCGTAGCGGTCGAGCGTCGCGACGAACGCGAACAGCACCGCGCCCGCGCCGGCGATCTTCACGACGTCCTGCCACAGCGGCGCGACCGCGAGCCGATAACGGTGCCGCGTACCGCGCTGCCGGACGACCAGCAGCGCGACGAGCGCGAACAGCAGCAGCGCGAGGCCGTCGCCGACGACGCGCGGCAGATAGCCCTGCCCGATGAACACGAAGCCGTCGGACACCGGCGCGATCGTCGAGCCGCCCGTCACGCCGAGCAGGATGCCGCGGAACGCGAGCATCCCGCCCAGCCCGACGATGAACGACGGCACGCGCCGGTAGGTCGACCACCAGCCGTTGAACAGCCCGACCAGCGCACCGAGCGCGAGTACCACCGGCACCGTCGCGGCGACCGGCCAGTGCCGATTGACGTCGAGGATCGCCGCGACGCCGCCGAGCAGCCCGAGCAGCGAGCCGACCGACAGGTCGATTTCACCGGCGATGATCACGAACACCATCCCGCATGCGAGCATCCCGGTGATCGACATCTGCCGCAGCAGGTTCGACACGTTGCGCGGCGTGACGAACGCGCCGTCGGTCAGCACCGAGAAAAACACCCAGATCGCCGCGACCGCGAACAGCAGCGCGAGCACCTTGTAGCGCACGAAGACCTGGCGCAGCGGATGGCCGTGCGTGCGACGCGCGTCGGCGTCCTGCGGCACGGCGGCGGAGGAAGACAATTCGGTATTCATGGCGCACTCGCTGCAATGGGTTCGGCCGGACGCCGCGCGGGTTTCAGCGCGGCGCCGAGGATCTGTTCCTGCGTAAGACCGTCGTTGACGAAATCGCCGCGCAGCTCGCCTTCGCCGATCACGAGCACGCGATCGGCCAGCCCGAGCACTTCCGGCAGCTCCGACGACACGACGATCAGCGCGACGCCGCGCTTCGCGAGCGCGAAGATCAGCCGGTAGATTTCCGCTTTCGCGCCGACGTCGACGCCGCGGGTCGGCTCGTCGAGGATCAGCACCTGCGGGTCGGCCAGCAGCATCCTGGCGAGCACCGCCTTCTGCTGGTTGCCGCCGGACAGGCTCGCGATCGGCAGGAACGGATGCGCGGCACGCACCGACAGCCGCTGCATCTCGGTGCGGATCGCGTCGAGTTCGGCGGCCGCGTCGATCCGCCCGCGCGCCGCGAAGCGGCGCAGCACCGACAGCGTGATGTTGTGGCCGACGCCGAGCTGCGGCACGATCCCGTGGCGCTTGCGATCCTCGGGCACCATCGCGATCCCGGCGCGGATCGCATCGGCCGGCGAACGGATCGCGAGCGGCCGGCCGTTGATCCGCACGCTCGCTGTGCTCGCGCCGGGATACGCGCCGAAGATCGCCTGCATCAGCTCGGTGCGGCCCGCGCCGACGAGCCCGGCGATGCCGAGAATCTCGCCGCGCCGCACGCTGAACGACACGTCGTCGACACGCTTGCGGCGCGGGTTCGCCACGTCGTGACAGGTCACGTTGCGCGCCTCCAGCACGACGTCGCCGATCTCGTGCGGCTCGCGCGGATACAGGTTGCGGATTTCGCGCCCGACCATCATCGCGATGATCCGGTCGGTGGTCAGCGTGCGCATCGGCTCGGTCGCGACATGACGGCCGTCGCGGATCACGGTCACGGTGTCGCATACGGCATCGACTTCGTCGAGCTTGTGCGAGATGTACACGCATGCGACGCCGCGCCGCTTCAGGTCGCGCACGATATCGAGCAGGATGCGCGTCTCGGCGGCACTCAGCGACGACGACGGCTCGTCGAGGATCAGCAGCTTCGCGCGCTTGTTCAATGCCTTCGCGATTTCGATCAGCTGCTGGTGCCCGCCGCCGTAGTTCATCACCGGCTGCGCGACGTTGATCGCGTCGATGCGCAGCTCGCGCAGCAGCGCTTCGGAGCGCCGCACCATCTCCGCGTAGTGCATGCGTCCGCCGGGCAGCGTGATCTCGTTGCCGAGGAAGATGTTCTCGGCCACCGACAGCTCGGGCACGAGCATCAGCTCCTGGTGAATGATCACGATGCCCGCGCGCTCGGTGTCGCGCACGCCGGACGCGACGAGCGGCGCGCCTTCCCAGCGGATTTCGCCATCCCACGTGCCGTGCGGGTAGACGCCCGACAGCACCTTCATCAGCGTCGACTTGCCGGCGCCGTTCTCGCCGCACAGCCCGACGCATTCGCCGGGGCGCACGGTCAGGTCGATCCCGTCGAGCGCCTTCACGCCGTCGAATGCCTTGACGATGCCGCGCATCGTCAGCAAGGGTTCGGTCATACGTTCATTGCCTCGCGATGAGCACGCGGCCGCGCGCAGGGCCCGGCCGCGTGCAGCGTGCCCGCCGCGCCGTTACTGGCTCGCCAGCTGGGCCTGGGTGTAGAAGCCGTCCTTCACGACGACGTCGACGTTGCGCTTGGTCAGCAGCGTCGGCTGCAGCAGCACCGTATCGACCTTCTTCTTGCCGTTGTCGTACTGCGCGTTGAACGCGGGCTTCGTGCCCTTCGCGAGATCGACGGCAAGCTTCGCGGCTTCGCTCGCGATCAGCTTCAGCGGCTTGTAGACGGTCATCGTCTGCGTGCCGGCGATCACGCGCTTGACCGCGGCGAGGTCCGCATCCTGCCCGGACACCGGCACCTTGCCGGCCAGATGCTGCGCGGCGAGCGCCTGGATCGCGCCGCCCGCGGTGCCGTCGTTCGACGCGACGATCACGTCGATCTTGTTGTTGTTCGCGGTCAGCGCGTCCTCGACGATCCGCAGCGCGGTCGACGCGCTCCACTCGGGCACCCATTGCTGGCCGACGACCTTGACGTCGCCGCGGTCGATCGCCGGCTTCAGCACCTTCAACTGACCTGCGCGCAGCATCTTCGCGTTGTTGTCGGTCGGCGCGCCGCCGAGCAGGAAATAGTTGCCCTTCGGCTTCGCGTCGAACACGCCCTGCGCCTGCAGTTCGCCGACCTTCTCGTTGTCGAACGAGATGTACGCGTCGACGTCCGCGTCGAGGATCAGGCGGTCGTACGACACGACCTTGATGCCGGCCTTCTTCGCCTCGGCGACGACGTTGCCGAGCGTCTTCGAATTGAACGGCACGATCACGATCACGTCGACGCCGCGCGAGATCAGGTTCTCGATCTGGGAAATCTGCCGCTCCTCGCTGGCGTCGGCCGACTGCACCGACACCTTCGCGCCGAGCTTCGTCGCGGCCGCGACGAAATAGTCGCGGTCGCGCGACCAGCGCTCGACGCGTAGATCGTCGATGCAGAAGCCGATCTCGGGCTTGTCCTTGCTCGCATGCGCAAGCGGTGCGCCCAGCGTCAGGATCGCCAGCGCAGCGGCGCCGGCAAGCGAACTCAATACGGTACGACGCGTCACGGATTTCATGTCTCCATCTCCTTGTTATCGGACTACCTCACGAACGACGGGCGGCCGCCGGAACGGGCTGCCCGTATCGACTCGCCGCAACGCGCGTCAAGCGAGCGTTGCAAATACCGGTTCGAGCGCGCGGTACAGCGCGCGAAACGTCGGACGCCGCGTGTCGCGATACCACGCGTGCCGTGCAGGGTCGGGCTCGCGCACCGCGACGATCGGCGGCTGCGGGCATACGTCGTCGAGCGACGCATCCGGTTCGAGCGCGAGATGCGCGAGCCGCGCGGCACCGAGCGCCGGACCAACCTCGCCGCCCGCGCGCAGCGTCAGCGCGCGGCCGCTCAGGTCGGCGAGCATCTGCGTCCAGTACGCGCTGCGCGACCCGCCGCCGATCACCGTAATGCTGTCGGGCGCCAGCCCGGCCGCATGCAGCGCATCGATCCCGTCGAGCAGCGCGAAGCCGACGCCCTCGAGCGTCGCGTTCGCCAGATCCGCGCGCTGCGTGTCGGGCGTGAGCCCGTAGAACACGCCCTTCGCATTCACGTCGTTGTGCGGCGTGCGCTCGCCGCTCAGGTACGGCAGAAACCACGGGCGGCTCGCGCGTGCGTTCGCCTCGGCATCGGCGAGCAGCGCCGCGACGCCGTCATAACCGGTCAGTTGTGCGGTGAAGTCGATGCAGCCGGCCGCGTTCAGCATCACCGACATCAGGTGCCACGTGTCGGGCAGCGCGTGGCAGAAGCTGTGCACCGCGGATTCGGGGTTCGCGCGAAATCCGTCCGACACCGCGAAATACACGCCCGACGTGCCGAGCGACAGCAGCGCATCGCCCGGCTTCACGATGCCGACGCCCACCGCGCCGGCCGCGTTGTCGCCGCCGCCGGCCACCACCGGAATCTCGCGCAGCCCGAGTGTGCGCGCGACCTCGGGCAGCAGCGTGCCGGTCACGCCGTTACCCTCGAACACGGTCGGCATCTGTGCACGCGACAGCCCGCACGCGGCGAGCAGCGTGTCGTCGTAGTCGCGCTTCGCGACGTCGAGCCACAGCGTGCCGGCGGCATCCGACGGATCGGTTGCGAACGCACCGGTCAGCCGGTAGCGCAAATAGTCCTTCGGCAGCAGCACGTACGCGATCCGCGCGAACACGTCGGGCTCGTGACGACGCACCCACAGAAGCTTCGGCGCGGTGAAGCCGGGCATCGCGACGTTGCCGGCCACCGTGCGCAACGCGGGCACGAGCCGCTCGAGTTCCGCGCACTCCGCATCCGCCCGGCCGTCGTTCCACAGAATCGCCGGGCGCAGCACGTCGCCATGCGCGTCGATGAGCGTGGCGCCATGCATCTGCCCGGTCAGCCCCAGCGCGTCGATGTCGTGCGGATCGATGCCGGCCGCACGGGCTTCATCGACGAGCGCGGCGAGCGCCCCGCATGCGGCATCCCACCAGTCGCGCGGCGCCTGTTCCGACCAGCGCGGCCGCGGCCGGCTCACCGTCAGCGGGCGGCTCGCGCTCGCCCGCACCGCGCCGTCACGGTCGAGCAGCACCGCCTTCACGCCCGACGTGCCGAGATCGAGTCCGATATACATGGCGTCAGCGCAGCCCGTAGATCGCCTGGTTCACGATGTTCTCGAGCCGCTCCTGGGCGCCGCTCGCATGCCGCGGATCCACGCCGCGCGCGAGCGCATCGTCGGCCAGCGACTGCAGCGTATAGCCGCCCGACAGGATCTTGCGGCCGAACGCCTCGTCCCACTGCGCGTAGCGCTGCCGGCGCAGCGCATCGAGCCGGTCGTTCTCGACCAGCACCGCCGCGCGCTCGAGCGCGAGCGCGAGCACGTCGATCGCGCCCACGTGGCCGTAGAACAGGTCTTCCGGATCGACGCTCTGGCGCCGCACCTTCGCGTCGAAGTTCATCCCGCCGGTCGCGAAGCCGCCGTGGCGCAGGATCTCGTAGAACGCGAGCGTCAGCTCCTCGACGCTGTTCGGGAACTGGTCGGTGTCCCAACCGTTCTGCGGGTCGCCGCGGTTCGCGTCGACGCTGCCGAACACGCCGAGCGCGAACGCGTTCGCGATCTCGTGATGGAACGAGTGCCCGGCGAGCGTCGCATGGTTTGCCTCGATGTTCACGCGGATCTCGTTCTGCAGTCCGTACTGCACGAGAAAGCCGTGCACTGTCGCCACGTCGTAGTCGTATTGGTGCTTGGTCGGCTCCTGCGGCTTCGGCTCGATCAGCAGCGCGCCGTTGAAGCCGATCCGGTGCTTGTGCTCGACGACCATCGACAGGAAGCGCGCGAACTGATCGCGCTCGCGCTTCAGGTCGGTATTGAGCAGCGTCTCGTACCCTTCGCGGCCGCCCCACAGCACGTAGTTCTCGCCGCCGAGCCGATGCGTCGCGTCGAGCGCATGACACACCTGGGTCGCGGCCCACGCGAACACGTCGGGGTTCGGGTTCGTCGCGGCACCCGCCGCGAAGCGCGGATGCGAGAACAGGTTCGCGGTGCCCCACAGCAGCCGCACGCCGCTCGCCTGCTGGCGCTCGCCGAGATAGTCGACCATCCGTGCGAAATTGGCCGCGTACTCGCGCAGGCTGTCGCCCTCCGGCGCGACGTCGGTGTCATGAAACGTATAGAACGGCGTGCCGAGCTTCGTGAAGAATTCGAATGCCGCATCGGCCTTCATCCGCGCGCGCTCGAGCGCATCGCCCGGCTGCTGCCACGGCCGCCGGAACGCGCCCTGCCCGAAGATGTCGTGCCCCGGCCACACGAACGTGTGCCAATAGCAGACGGCGATCCGCAGATGCTCGGCGAGCGTCTTGCCGAGCACGCGCTTCTCGGGGTTGTAATAGTGGTAAGCCAGCGGGTTGTCCGACTGCGGACCTTCGTAGCGAATCGCGGGAATGTGTTCGAAATACGACATGGCGTCTCCGTGCGGGGTCTTGTTGCAGCGCAACGCGCGTCGCGACGACGCACGCGGCCGAATTCGGTTGACTGGATCGTGCCCGCGCGCCTGCCGGCCGGCAATTGCGAAATTGCGCAGCGCGCTTAATGTTTCTTGCCAGCCGCGCTCGCGCGGTGCGCGTTCCGTCCTACAATCGCCGGACACCAGACATCGCGCGCCGCCGCCTCGAGCGCGCGCCCGGAGACAATGGCACGGCGCCCTGGCGGCGCTCGCCCCGAGACCGAGATGACCCGCGCCCCTTCCGCCCAGACACCGCACCGCATCGCACTGCTGTTCAACGCGAACAAGGTCTACGACCGCGAGATCATCAGCGGCATCGGCCAGTACCTGCACACGACGCGCGTCGTGTGGGACCTGTTCCTCGAAGACGATTTCCGCTGCCGGCTCGCCGGCATCGAGCGCTTCGACGGCGACGGCATCATCGCGGACTTCGACGATCCGGCCGTCGCCGACGCGCTCGCCGGCTCGCCGTTGCCGATCGTCGCGGTCGGTTCGTCATACGAGGACCCGGCGCACTATCCTGACGGCGTCCCATATATTGCGACCGACAACCCGAAGCTCGTGTCGCTCGCCCATACGCATCTGATCGGCGCGGGGCTCGCGCACTTCGCGATGTACAGCCTGCCGGTCGCGCAGGAGAACCGCTGGGCACAGCAGCGCGAGCTCGCGTTCGACCGGCTCGCGCGCGCGGACGGGCTCGATGCGCCGATCTACCGCGGACTGTCGACGAGCGCGTCGGGCTGGAACCACGCGATCGAGCAACTGATCGGCTGGCTGCATGCGCTGCCGAAGCCGGTCGGCGTGATCGCGGTCACCGATGCGCGCGCGCGGCACTTGCTGCAGGCGTGCCTGATCGCCGGCATCGCGGTGCCGGAACAGGTTGCGATCATCGGCATCGACAACGATCCGCTCACGCGCACGCTCACACGCATTCCGTTGTCGTCGGTCATCCAGGGCACCGAGGAAATGGGCCGCACCGCCGCGCACCTGCTGCACCGGATGCTGCGCGGCGCGCGTTTTCCCGGGCAGCGCATCCTCGTGCCGCCGGTCGGCATCAACGTGCTCGAGTCGACGCGCCACCAGCCGCTCGCGAGCCCGCACGTGATGCGCGCACGGCATTTCATCCGCCAGTACGCGTGCCAGGGAATCAAGACCGAACAGGTCGCCGACTATGTCGGCGTGTCGCGCTCGCTGCTCGAAGAACACTTTCGGCGCGAACTGCAGCGCACCGTGCACCAGGAAATCCTGCGTCACAAGCTCGAGGCCGCCCAGGCGCTGCTGGCGAGCCGCAATGCGTCGAGCGCGGAAGTCGCGATCCGCTGCGGCTTCACGTCGCTGCAGTACATGTATGCGGTGTTTCGCCGCGAACTCGGCTGCACCCCGCGCGAATACCAGGAACGCACCGCGCCTGCCCACTGAATTCACCGCCCACGAGCGAACCCACTCATGCATATCGATACCGACTCTTCCCGCCCGGCAGCCGACGTCGGCCGCATTCCGTCCGAGCCGTGGGGCACGCTGCCCGGCGGCGATCCGGTGCGGCGCTATACGCTGCGCAACGCGCACGGAATGCGCGTCGTCGTCAGCGATCTCGGCGCGACCGTCGTGTCGTGGCTCGCGCCCGACCGCACCGGGCGCTTCGCCGATATCGTACTGGCCCACGACACGCCCGCCGACTACGTCGAATCGGGTGCGTACCTCGGCGCGACGGTCGGCCGCTGGGCGAACCGGATCGCGGGCGCCCGCTTCACGCTCGACGGCGTCGACTACACGCTCGATCGCAACGAGAACGGCAACCTGCTGCACGGCGGCGCGAGCGGCTTTCACCGCGCGCGCTGGGACGTGATCGACGACCGCGACGGGCTGACGCTGCGGCTCGATTCGCCGGAAGGCGATGCCGGGTTCCCCGGCAACGTGAGCGTGCAGGTGCGCTACACGCTCGACGACGACGGCACGCTGACGATCGACTATGCGGGACGGACCGATGCACCGACGCCGCTGAACCTGACGAATCACAGCTACTTCAACCTGAGCGGACGCGCGGGCAGCGACGTGCGCGGCCATCTGCTGCAGATCGACGCCGATGCGTTCGTCGAAGTGGACGATGCGCTGATCCCGACCGGCACGGCCGACGTGACGGGCACCGCGTTCGATTTCCGGCAGAGCGCGCCGCTCGGCGCCCGCCTCGCCTGGCCGCATGCGCAGCTCGCGCGCGCACGCGGCTTCGATCACTGCTATGTGCTGCGCGACCCCGGGCACGGCGTGCGGCCCGTCGCATCGATCTACGATCCGGAAAGCGGTCGAGAGCTCGCGGTATCGACGGATCAGCGCGGGCTGCAGCTCTACACGGGCAACTATCTGGACGGTGTGCGCGCAAGCGGCGGTGTGTCGTGCGTGCAGCATGCGGCGCTGTGCGTCGAAGCCGGGTTCTTTCCGGACCAGGTCAACATGGATGCGTTGCGCGACGAAACGATCCTCCATCCGGGCGAGACCTATCGCCAGACGACGCGGTATCGGGTCGGCGTTCGCGGATAGCGGGCACGTCGGGCGGCCGCCGATCACGCGCGGCTCACCCGTTGCCGGATGGCAGGCGGCGCACGTGGTCCTTGCGTATGCGCCGCCCTGCGCGCCCTGCGCGCGATGGGCGATGCACGATTCGGCCTCGCATCGAGGCCGAAATGTGATCGCTTGAATCACCGCAGCCTGCGATCCCGAGATCGACCGAGGCCAGCGCTGGAGGATGACGTCGATGCCCTTCCCGCCCCGACTCCGTCAGAACTTGTGACGGATCCCCGCATGCACCATCAACTGCTTCGACGTCGACGACAGGTCTGCCGCCCCCGGAACATACGCCTGGTCGAGCGACGAGCCGGTCGCATCGCCCGCAATCCGCTGGTACGCACCCATCAGGTAGACGTCGGTGCGCTTCGACAGGTTGTAGTCGGCCATCAGCCCGATCGAATGGATCTTCGGTTTCGCGCTGCCCGTGGTCGCGTCGTAGCGCACGGCCGTATACACATACTGCGCGCCCACGAAGAACGCCGGCGTGAACTGATACTTGCCGTTCACTTCGAAGTTCTGGTACTTGATCGCGGTGACCGTGCCGCCCGCGAGCGGCCCCGTGACGGGTTCGATCGTCTCGTCGCCGAACAGGTAGCCGACGTTCGCGGTCGGCCGCGTGACGTTGCTGTTCGTGTAGGCAAACCCGACCGTCGCGGGCCCGGCCGTGTAGTTGATGCCGGCCCCGAAGATCCGCAGCCGCGCCGACGCGAAGTTCGCATCCGCGCCCACCGACCCCGCCCCCGCGATCGCGCCACCGGCGGTCGCGCCCGGGTTGTCCGCATTCAGGAACGCCGCGCCGACGAGCAAGCCGCCCTGCTCGTACTGCGCGCCGACGCTCCACTGTCGGTCGTTCGCGAACCCGGTGTCGTTGCTGAAGCTATATGTGCCGCCGAACGAGAAGCCGGCAAAATCCGGGCTCGCGTACTTGACCGTATTGTTCACGCGGAACGTGTTGCCGGTGTTGTCGTTGTCGAGCGGATGCGAGAACGGATAGACGCCCCAGCTGCCGTTCGCGGTCGTCGGCGGGAGATAGTCGACGACCGAGTCATATTGCCGGCCGAGCGTCAGCGTGCCGAAGCGCGCGCTGCCGAGCCCGACATAAGCCTGCCGCCCGAATAGGCGGCCGCCCTGCGCGAGCGTGCCGCTGTTCACGTTGAAGCCATTCTCGATCTGGAACAGCGCGCTGTAGCCGCCGCCGAGATCCTCGGCGCCCTTCAGCCCCCAGCGGCTGCCCTGCGCGAAACCGCTCGCCATCTGCCACGCGCCGTGGCCGCCGACGTTGTTCGTATAGTCGATGCCCGCATCGACCAGCCCGTACAGCGTGACGCTGCCTTGCGCGAAGGCCGGTGCCGCACAGAGTGCCGGCATCGCGACGAAAAACAATCTCCAGTTCATTCGTTTTCCTTATTGATATATTGAGCGCTACCACCCGATGCGCTGTCGTGCCGCTTATTTCGCGCCGTAGATGTCGAAGTCGAAGTATTTGCGGTTGATTCGCTGATATGTGCCGTTCGCGAGGATCGTCGCCAGCGCGCGGTTGAACGCGTCGCGCAGGTCGGTGTCCTGCTTGCGCAGCCCGAGGCCGTCACCCTGCCCGAAATACTTCGCGTCGTCGATCGCCGCGCCGACGAACATGAAGTCCTTGCCCTGCGGCTTCTTCAGGAAGCCGTCGCTGGCCGCGATCGATGCCTGGAACGCCGCGTCGAGCCGCCCCGTCACGAGATCGGCATAGACCTGGTCCTGGTTCTGGTATGACTCGATCTGTACGCCGGCCGGCTGCCAGTTCGCGATCGCATAGTCGGCCTGCGCGGAGCCCTGCTCGACGCCGACCCGCTTGCCCTTCAGCGACGCGGCCGTCGGCAGCAGCGGCGAACCCTTGCGCGCGATCAGCCGCGCCGGCGCATTCGAGATCCGGTTCGTGAACGCGATCTGCTGCATCCGCTTCGGCGTGATCGTCATCGACGACGCGATCACGTCGAACTTGCGCGCGAGCAGCCCGGGAATCATCCCGTCGAAACTCGATTCGACCCATACGCAGCGCGCATGCAGCTCCGCGCACAACGCGTTCGTGATGTCGACCCCGAAGCCGCTCAGCGAGCCGTCCGGCTGCTTGTATTCGAGCGGCGGATACGTGGGATCGACCGCGAGCCGGATCTCCTTGCCCGTCCAGTCGCCGGCATGCGCGACGCCTGCCGCCGCCGTTGCCGTGAGCGCCACCGCGAGCGCCGCCATCCACTGTTTCATTGCCAGTCTCCTTGTTTCTTCCGTCGTTGAAAGTGATTCGAATGCGTTTGCCCGGCTTACGCGAGATAGCGCTCCGCGAGCGCGATCCAGTAGCTCGCGCCCGTCGCGAGGCACGCGTCGTTGAAGTCGTAGCCGGGGCTGTGCAGCCCGCAGCCCGCGGCACCGTTGCCGTCGCCGTTGCCGATCGACAGGTAGCTGCCCGGGCAAGCGTCGAGCATGAACGCGAAATCCTCGCTCGCCGCGATCGGCCGCAAATGCGGAATCAGCGCGTCATCGCCGCCCCATGCGCGCGCCACGTCACGGGCGAACGCCGTTTCCGCCGCGTGATTGACGAGCACCGGATAACCATAGCGATAGTCGATCTCGGCCGTCGCGCCGTAGCTGTCGGCCTGGCCCTGCACGATCGCGCGGATGTGCCGTTCGAGCAGCGCGCGCACGTCCGGCGACAGCGCACGCACGCTCAGTTCGAGATCCGCATGGGGCGGAATCACGTTCGATGCGGTGCCGGCGTGAATCGAGCCGGTCGTGACGATTGCCAGTTCCTGCGGATTCACGTTGCGCGACACGACCGTCTGCAGCGCCATCACGATCGACGCGCACACGACCACCGGATCGATCGTCGTGTGCGGCGCCGCACCATGGCCGCCGCGCCCGGTCACGCGCACGCGCACCTCGTCGGCCGACGCCATCGCCGGGCCGTCGCAGAAGCCGAGCACGCCAGCCGGCAGGCCCGGCACGTTATGCATCGCGAACACGGCATCGCACGGGAACTGCGTGAACAGCCCGTCGTCGAGCATCCGCTTCGCGCCGCCGAGCCCTTCCTCCGCCGGCTGGAAAATCAGGTTCAGCGTGCCGCCGAAGCGCCCGCGCTCGGCCAGGCAGCGCGCCGCCGCGAGCAGCATCGCCGTGTGGCCGTCGTGGCCGCACGCGTGCATCACGCCGTCGCGACGGCTCGCATGCGGCAGCCCGGTCGTCTCGCGGATCGGCAGCGCATCCATGTCCGCGCGCAGCCCGAGCCGCTTCCCGGCGCCGCGCGTGAGCGTGCCGACCACGCCGGTGCCGCCGAGGCCGCGCGCGACCCGATAACCCCATGTTGTCAGGTAGTCGGCGACGAGTTCGCTCGTCGCGTGTTCCTCGAAGCCGAGCTCCGGATGCGCGTGCAGCCGGTGGCGCAGCGCGATCATCTCGGCCTCGATGGCCGCCATTTCAGGCGGAATGCATGATCGATCCAACCCCGATACTCCTCGACAGGTGCCCGTTGCCGATCGCCGGAATGGCAGATCGTGGCGAGATCGTAGGCAGCGAAAAAGCCGGCGAACAGCCGCAGTTTCGTTATGATGACAACCATTCGTTGTCATCCATCTCACCCTTGGCACCATCAATACCACCCACACCATGAGCACGATCAAGCTGCATCAGCTGCAGGCGCTCGTCGCGAGCGCGGAGGCCGGGAGCATTCGCGGCGCGGCGCGCACGCTCGGCCTGTCGCAGGCGGCCGTCACGCGCGCGCTGCGCGAGCTGGAGGCCAGCGAGCGCCTGCCGTTGCTGGTGCGCGCGCCGGAAGGCATCGGCTTCACCGAGTACGGGAAGACCTTGCTCACCCACGCGAAGCTCGTTCTGAAACAGCTCGAGCACGCGCAGAGCGATCTCGAACGGATGCGCGGGCGCGTCGAGGGGCGGCTGAGCGTCGGCGTCACGCCGTGGCTGACGATGACATTCCTCGCGGAAACCGTGCTGCAGTTTCGCGAGCGGATGCCCGACGTGCGCCTCGAGCTCTACGAAGCGCTGATGGCCGTCGCGCAACCGCTGCTGCGCGACGGCAGCATGGATTTCGCGCTCGGCCACGTGCAGCCCGGCAGCGGCGCGCAGGAATTCGCATTCGAGCCGCTGCTGCGTTACGGCACGTCGGTGATGGTGCGCGCCGGGCATCCGCGCGAACACGCGAAGTCGGTGCACGACCTGCTCGATTGCGACTGGGTGCTGAATTCGTCCGCCGACGGCCAGGCCGCACTCGTCGACCATCTTTTTACGCGGCACGGCGCGCAGATCGACGAACGGCGCATCGTGCGCGCGCAGTCGGTCGCGATGCTGCAGACGATGCTCGAACAGGCCGGCATGTGCACGTGGTGCCCGACGATCCTCGCGGCGGTGCAGCCGTTTGGCGGAAAGCGCGGTGCCGCGGCCGAAGCCGCGACGCGTCGTGCCGGCCCGACTACCCTTCCTCTTCCCGGTCGACGCCCACCGGGGCGGCCTCCGGGAATGATCCCGTATACCTCCGTGCTGCAATGTTCTATACTGCCCCCCAGTATCCGGAAACCACGATCCCATGCCGCATTCCCCCGAAGAAAAGAAACGCGTTCTGACCCGCGTGCGCCGCGTGCGCGGGCAACTGAACGCGCTCGAGCAAGCGCTCGAGGAGGGAGCGGACTGTGGTCCGATACTTCAGCAACTGGCTGCCATTCGCGGCGCGATCAACGGCGTGATGGCCGGCGTGCTCGAAAGCCATTTGCGCGAGGAATTCACCCAGCTCGCGGACGCATCGCGCCCCGCTTCCGGGTCGATCGACGATATCGTGACCCTCGTTCGGTCCTACTTGCGCTGACCGATGCGGGATCGTCGACCTACCGATCCATTCGATGATTTTTTAAAGGATTGCCATGAAATCACGTGCCGCAGTTGCGTTCGAGGCGGGTAAGCCGCTGCAGATCGTCGAAATCGACGTCGAACCGCCCCGCAAGGGCGAAGTGCTCATCAAGATCACCCATACCGGCGTGTGTCACACCGATGCCTTCACGCTGTCGGGCGACGATCCGGAAGGCATCTTTCCCGCCGTGCTCGGCCATGAAGGCGCCGGCATCGTGGTGGAAGTCGGCGAAGGCGTGACGAGCGTCAAGCCCGGCGACCACGTCATTCCGCTGTACACCGCCGAATGCGGCGAGTGCCTGTTCTGCAAGAGCGGCAAGACCAATCTGTGCGTATCGGTGCGCGCCACGCAGGGCAAGGGCGTGATGCCCGACGGCACCACGCGTTTCAGCTACAACGGCCAGCCGATCTATCACTACATGGGCTGCTCGACGTTCAGCGAATACACCGTCGTCGCCGAAGTGTCGCTCGCGAAGATCAACCCGCAGGCGAACCCCGAGCAGGTCTGCCTGCTGGGCTGCGGCGTCACGACCGGCCTCGGCGCGGTGAAGAACACGGCCAAGGTGCAGGAAGGCGATACCGTGGCCGTGTTCGGCCTCGGCGGCATCGGTCTCGCGGTGATCCAGGGCGCCAAGCTCGCGAAGGCCGGCCGCATCATCGCGATCGACACCAACCCCGGCAAGTTCGACCTTGCGCGCGTGTTCGGCGCCACCGATTGCGTCAACCCTAAGGATCACGAAAAGCCCATCCAGCAGGTGATCGTCGAAATGACCGGCTGGGGCGTCGATCACAGCTTCGAGTGCATCGGCAACGTCAACGTGATGCGCGCCGCGCTCGAATGCGCGCACCGCGGCTGGGGCCAGTCCGTCGTCATCGGCGTCGCGGGCGCCGGCCAGGAAATCTCGACGCGCCCGTTCCAGCTCGTCACCGGTCGCCGCTGGCTGGGCACGGCATTCGGCGGCGTCAAGGGCCGCTCCGAACTGCCGGGCATGGTCGAGGATGCGATGGCCGGCACGATCCAGCTGGCACCGTTCGTCACGCACACGAAGCCGCTCACCGGCATCAACGAAGCGTTCGACCTGATGCACGAAGGCAAGTCCATCCGGACCGTCGTGCATTTCTGAAACACGCGTGAGGAGACCATCGCGGCTGCCGCAACCGGTCTCCTCGCGCGATGCCGCCGGCAAGCCGCGATGCTTGCCGGCGCGACGCATTCTCCCCCCTTCCGCAATCGGGCCGGCAACGGTCATCGTCACGCCCTCTCCCGCCCAACGCGCAATGCGGGCCCACCGCCGTGCCACACGCGCTCGCGCCGCCAATCCGGCGACGCGCATGTGTCAATCCTGGCGGCCGTCGGCACGCGGCGACATCAGGAACGGCGCGTAGTGGACCGCGTACGCCGCGAACGCGACGATCCAGCACGCACCCGACACATCGAGCCAGACCGCGTACGGCACGCCGGGCACGAGCGGACCGAACACGCGAACGACGGCCGCGCCGATCACCAGCCAGTAGCACAGCTGCTCCCACGGGCCCGCGACGAGCATGCGCCCTGTGTGGCCGAGCGCCGTGCGCGTGATCATCGCGATGATCGCGCCGCCGATCGCGCCGACGGTCAACGCATGCACGGCGAGCGAGTGCGCGACCACGCCGGCGAACGATAGTGCGAGCAGCACGAAGCCGACCGGAATCCACAGACAGGACACGTGCAGGATCCACACGATCGGCCGCTTGCCGACGCGCCACGAATGCCATCCGGCGACGCGCCATGCATGCAGCACGGCAGTGGCGAGCGCGGCGACGATCAGCAGCGTATCGGGCGCGCCGAGCGCATCCGCGAACAGCGTCAGCGCGACGGCAGGGGCCGCGAGCGCGTCCACGATCCTGAAGCGGCGCATCTTGAACCCGGGAATCGCGTTCATCGTGAACATCGGCACGATGCGGCCGGTGATCACCGCGACGAAGAACACGACGAGCCCCGTCGCCGCGTACGCGGCACGCAGCGCGAGATCGGCCCGGCCCGTCATCACGGCGGCATGGAACAGCGCGTTCAACGCGCCGAACAGCAGCAGTGCGACCGGCAGGAACACGTTGTGCCGGTTCTTCGCCGAAATCAGCACGCGCAACAGCACGACGGCCGTCACCGGCAGGAACAGCGAATCGACGACGGCCGCAAGCGTCGCCGGCCCCGACCAGACGAGCACGCGCCCCGCCAGCCAGAGCAGCCACAGCGCGGCGAGCGCGGGGCCGCGCAGCGTTTCGCGCGACGTCCAGGCCCGTGTGGCGGTCAGCAGGAAGCCGACGACGATCGCGGCGACGAAGCCGAAGATCATCTCGTGCACGTGCCACATGAGACCGGTCATCGCGCCCGCGCGCCCGGCGGCGGGCACGCCGTGCCAGGCCGCGAGCCACACCGCGACGGCAAGGCTCGCGAACAGCGCGCCGGTCAGATAGAAGGGCCGCAGGCCGAGCTGCAGCAACGGCAGCGTATCGGGTGCCGACGGGGCTCGCATCGGTTCGCTGATTTTCATGTGCGTCTCCGGCAATCGAGGATGACGTCATTCATCCTAGACCCGTGACGCCCGAAACGGGGGCGTGCCCCTACGCGGCGCGGTGGCATCGTCCGCGTTCATGACATGCGTCAAGCTCGCGCTTCACGCATGTGCCAGACTTTCAAGCGCGCGCCTGCGTCGCCGGTGCAACCGTCAGCACCGCACGCGTCGCATCCGCAGCGTGGCCGACGGCGATTCCCCGAACGCGCGCTTGTAGTCGATCGCGAACCGCCCGAGGTGCGCGAAGCCCCATTTCAGCGCGATGTCCGTCACCGACGCGAGCCCCGGTGACGCATCGTCGAGCAGTTCGTCGCGCACATGTTGCAGCCGCAACTGGCGCACGAATGCCATCGGCGTGATGCCATGCCGATTGCGGAATCCGGCGAACAGCGTGCTCGGGCTGACGCCCGCGAGTTCGGCGAGCCGTTCGATCGTCAGCGGCTCGTCGACATGCGCGCGGATGTAGTCCTCGACGCGCCGCACATAGAACGGCGCGAGCGGCGCCGGCGCGGGCCGTGTGCCGTTGCGTGCGCTGTTCGGGTGGCCGTACAGCAACAGATTGAGCAACGTCGATTCGAGCTGCTCGAACGCGAGCGGATGGCGCAGCGGATGCCCGTCCGTCGCGATCGCGTCGGCAAGCAGCGGCAGCATTTGCGCGAGACACGCGCCCTGCTGCGACGACAGGCTGAATTCCGGCTCGAATTCCACCGACACACGCCGGTCGTCGCCGAAATGCCGCTGCGCATGCCGCTCCATCACCTCGCGCTCGATGCGCAGGATCGCCTGCGGGCATGCCTCGCCCCACCGCATCCTCAACGGCAGCGTCGGTGACAGCAGCGACGCGGTATCGGGCGACGACACGAAGCGCGTCGCACCGCATTCGATCTCGGCGTCGCCGCGCAGCGGAATCTGCAGCAGAAAGAAATGTTCGAGCGGCCCCGGTTCGATCGACACCTCGCCGCCATAATCGAGCAGATTCAGTGACAGGTTGCCCCAGCGCGCATGGTGCATGCGGCTTTGCAGCGCGTGTGAATTGCCCGTCAGCGTCAGGCGATGCGGCTTGAACACATCCGCCACGCGCGCGCGCACCTCATCGAGATCGTTCGACTGCAGCAGCAGCGTGTCGTGATTGAAACAGGCGGCGTCGCCCAGCCAGCCCGTTCCGGAAATTTGCCCCATCGAAGTTCTCCCGTCGTGCTCGATCGCACTTGCGCGGTGCACGCATTCCCGATCCCGGGAATCCCGTCGCACGATCCGGATAGTGTCCGGAGTATCCGGACAGTCCGCGTCGTTACACTACGCAAGCCCTGCGCACATGACGCAAGAAGCGGACCGTTCGCGCATCGTAGAAAACTGTGAGGGACTTCCGCATCCGCACATACCCGCAGTGCGCCGCGTTCCGGCCCCGGCGCGGCGGGCCGATCCTCAGGTTTCCGGAATTCGCGGATACCGGCCGAAGAAAGCGGATAGAAGCGCGCGTTTCGTCCGCCAATACTGGGCCCATGCAAGCCACGAACAGAATGGAGGGACACATGAAAGGACGACACATCGAGATCCCGTCGCCGGATGGCGGGGCGTTTCGCGCGTACCTGAGCACGCCGGCCGGCGGCACAGGGCCGGGCATCGTGCTGTGTCACGAGATCTTCGGCGCGAACGCGACGATGCGCGACGTGGCCGATTATTACGCCGAGGAAGGCTACACGGTGCTCGTGCCCGACCTGTTCTGGCGCCAGGCGCCCGGCATCGAACTCGGGTACGCCGCGGCCGACTTCGAACGCGCGATGGCGCTGTACCGCGAGTACGACGAAAACAAGGGCGTCGAGGACGTCGCCGCCGCACTGGCCGTGCTGACGCAACGGCCGGAATGCACCGGCAAGGCCGGCGTGCTCGGCTACTGCCTCGGCGGCAAGCTCGCGTATCTCGCCGCGTGCCGGCTGCCGGACGTGGCCGCCGCCGTCAGCTATTACGGCGTGGGGATCGAGCACGCGCTCGACGAGGCCGCTCACCTGCGCGGCCGGCTCGTGCTGCAGATCCCCGCGCAGGACCGCTTCTGCCCGCCCGACGCGCAGCAGCGCATCACCGCTGCGCTGGCCGGGCGCGACGGCGTCGAAGTGTACGTATACCCGGGCGTCGATCATGCCTTCGCGCGCATCGGTGGCGATCATTTCGACAAGGCGGCCGCGATCATGGCGCACCAGCGCGCGATCGCCGCGTTCCGCGCGGCGCTCGGCCCGCACTACGACCTGTCCACACTGTGGGAAGAACATCTCCGGCACGAATTCGACACGCGCAACGTCGACGCGACGATGGACACGATGGTCGCGCAACCTTACGTGAACCATATTCCGACGCTGACGGGCGGCGTGGGCTACGACGAGCTCAAGCGCTTCTACACGCATCACTTCGTGCATGCGAACCCGCCCGACACGACGATCACGCCGATCTCGCGCACGATCGGCGCGAGCCAGATCGTCGACGAACTGCTGTTCTGCTTCACGCACACGACCGAGATCGACTGGATGCTGCCCGGCGTCGCGCCGACCGGCAAGCGCGTCGAGATCCCGCTCGTCGCGATCGTCAAGTTCCGCGGCGACAAGCTGTATCACGAACACATCTACTGGGATCAGGCAAGCGTGCTCGTGCAGATCGGCCTGCTCGACGCGACCGGGCTGCCCGTCGCCGGTGTCGAAACCGCGCGCAAGCTGCTCGACGAAACCGTGCCGTCGAACGGGCTGATGCAGCGCTGGCACGACAGCGCGTGATTGCCGGCGGATACGCAGCAGGCGCGCCGAGCGCGCGCCGCCTTCACTCAATCATTCCAGGAGACACCCCATGACTGCCCTTGCTGGCAAAGTCGCGATCGTCACCGGCGGCGCCACGCTGATCGGCGCCGCCGTCGCGCAGGACCTGAGCCGCGCCGGCGCATGCGTCGCGATCCTCGATCTCGATGCGGAAAACGGCGCGCGCGTCGCCCATACGCTCGGCGAACGCGGGATGTTCATCGCGACCGATATCACCGACGACCGCGCGATCGAACGCGCGGTGTCGGCCGTCGCCGAACGCTTCGGCTCGATCGACCTGCTGATCAACCTGGCGTGCAGCTACGTCGACAACGGCATCCAGGCGTCGCGCCGCGACTGGCTCGCGGCGATGGACGTCAACGTCGTGTCGGCCGCGATGCTGGTCAAGGCCGTTCATCCCTACCTGACGCGGCGTGGCGGCGGCGCGATCGTGAACTTCAGTTCGATCTCCGCGCAGTGTGCGCAGACCGGCCGCTGGCTCTACCCGACCTCGAAGGCCGCGATGCGCCAGCTCACGCGCAGCATGGCGATGGATCTCGCCGCCGACCGGATTCGTGTCAACTCGGTGTCGCCGGGGTGGACGTGGTCGCGCGTGATGGACGAGCTGACGCACGGCGACCGCGCGAAAACCGACCGCGTGGCCGCGCCGTTTCATCTGCTCGGCCGCGTCGGCGATCCGTCGGAAGTCGCGCAGGTCGTCACGTTCCTGTGCAGCGACGCGGCGAGCTTCGTGACGGGTGCCGACTACGCTGTGGACGGCGGCTATTCCGCAATGGGCCCCGAGCAGGCGGTGCCGGCGATTCCGCGTCTGGCGGAATAACCCAAGATTGTTTTCTTCGTCCATATTCCGATCCGAGTAATTCGTTCTACAAAGGATTTCATCATGAAACGCATCGCTATCGTCGGCGCCGGTCAGTCCGGCCTGCAACTCGCCTTCACGCTGCTCGACCAGGGCTATCACGTCACGCTCGCGACCAACCGCGACGCGCAACAGATCCGTGCCGGCAAGGTCATGTCGAGCCAGTGCATGTTCCATACCGCGCTGCAGATAGAGCGCGATCTCGGCCTGAACGACTGGGAAGAAGCGTGCCCGTCCATCGAAGGCATCGGCGTGGCGGTGCCGCATCCCGAGGGCGGCGGCCGCAAGGCGATCGACTGGTCGTCGCGGCTCACCCGCTACGCGCAATCGGTCGACCAGCGCGTGAAGATGGCCGACTGGCTCGACGCGATCCGGCGCCGCGGCGCCGACGTGCGTATCTGCGACGTTGGCGTACCCGAACTCGAGGAGCTCGCGCGCAGTCACGACCTCGTGCTGCTCGCGGCCGGCAAGGGCGAAATCGTCAACCTGCTGGGCCGCGACGACGCGCGCAGCACGTTCGAGCGGCCGCAACGCGCGCTTGCCCTCACCTACGTGAAGGGGATGACGCCGAGCCAGCCGTATTCGCGCGTGCGCTTCAACCTGCTGCCCGGCATCGGCGAATACTTCGTGTTTCCCGCGTTGACCACGACCGGCCCGTGCGAAATCATGGTGTTCGAAGGGATCCCCGGCGGCCCGCTCGACTGCTGGGCCGACGTGAAGACCCCCGAGCAGCATCTCGACCGCAGCCTGTCGTTCCTGCAGCAGTACGTGCCGTGGGAATTCGAACGCTGCCGCGACGTCGAGCTCACCGATCCGAACGGCACGCTGTCCGGGCGCTTCACGCCGACCGTGCGCAAGCCGTTCTTCCGCCTGCCGTCGGGCCGCACCGTGTTCGGCATGGCCGATGCGGTGGTCGTCAACGATCCGATCACCGGCCAGGGCTCGAACAATGCGGCGAAATGCGCGAAGGTGTACGGCGACGCGATCCTCGCGCGCGACGCCGCGCCGTTCGACGAAGGCTGGATGCACGAAACGTTCGAACGCTACTGGGCCTATGCACAGCACGTCGTGCGCTGGACCAACTCGTTGCTCACCCCGCCACCGCCGCACATCCTCGAGCTGCTCGGCGCCGCCGGCCAGCTGCCGTCGCTCGCCGCAACGGTCGTCGACGGTTTCGACGATCCGCGCCAGTTCGCGCCGTGGTGGTTCGACCCGTCGGCCTGCGCGGCACTGATCCGTGAACACGCCGCACGTTCGGAGTAAGCGACATGGATACCACCGCTTCCTGCGCCCCGGGCCTCGACCCGCTGCAACTGCGCGCCGCATTCGGGCAATTCCCGACCGGCGTCACCGTGATCACCACGCGCTCGCAGGACGGGCGCAAGGTTGGCCTCACCGCCAATTCGTTCTCGTCGCTGTCGCTCGACCCGCCGCTCGTGCTGTGGAGCCTGCGCAAGGTTGCGCCGAGCCGCCCCGATTTCGTCGCGGCCACGCACTTCGCGATCAACATCCTCGCGCACGACCAGATCGAGCTGTCGCGCCGTTTCGCGACGCCAAGCGCCGACAAGTTCGACGGCGTGCCGCACGTGGATGCCGACGCAGGCGGCGTGCCGTGCCTCGACGGTTCGAGCGCGCGTTTCGTGTGCCGCAACGTCGGGCATTACGAAGGCGGCGACCACCTGCTGTTCATCGGTCAGATCGAGGCATTCGACGCGTTCGGGAAGGCGCCGCTCGTGTTCCATGCGGGCCAGTATCGTGCGATCTCGTCCCATCCCGATCTTTCTCGCGCCGTTTGATTAGTTATACAAATAAATATTCAGGAGGTGGTGATGGTGATGAAATGCGGTTCTCGCCTGCTTGCGATCGCGGGCCTCGTGCTCGCCGGCCTGACCGGACACGCGCCGGCTCATGCGACCGACCTGCCGTCGGTCAACCTCGGGATGACCAGCTTCCTCGACGGGATGCCGCCGGCCGGCTCCGGCTGGTACGGTACGCAGTATCTCGAGTACTACACGGCCGGCCGCGTCAACGACAATGCCGGCAACAAGGTCGGTCTGCCGAAGCAGGACATCGACCTGTTCGCCGGGCTGAGCCAGCTCGTCTACCAGTCGCCGCTGACGTTCGGCGGCATGCATCCGGGGCTCGACGTGATCCTGCCGTGGGTGGCGTCCGTGCATACGAACGACGGGATCGGCAACGTCGCGCTGAATTCCCGTGCCGGGTTCGGCGACCTGCTGGTCGGCCCGTTCATCCAGTTCGATCCGGTGATGGGTGCGCAGGGCCCGCGCTTCGCGCAGCGCGTGGAATTCCAGTTCATCGCGCCGACCGGTGCATACGATCCCGCGCGTGCGATCAATCCGGGCAGCCATTTCTGGTCGTTCGATCCGTACTGGGCCGCGACGTTCTGGGTCACGCCGAAGTGGACCGTGTCATGGCGCCTGCACTATCTGTGGAACGCGACCAATCACGAGCCGGCGACCGCGCTCGGGCCCGACGTGAGCTCGACACAGGCCGGTCAGGCCGTTCACGCGAACTTCGCGACCGAGTATGAAGTGCGGCCCGGGCTGCGGCTGGGGCTCAACGGCTACTGGCTGCGCCAGACCACCGACATGAAGGCGAACGGACAGGACGTTTCCGGCACGCGGGAAGCCGTGCTGGCAATCGGGCCGGGCGCGATATACAGCTTCTCGCCGCAGGATCACCTGATGTTCAACGCGTACTTCGAGGTCTATGCGCGCAACCGGCCGCAGGGCACGCGGATGGTGCTGCGGTACGTGCATCACTTTCAGTGACGCGCCAACCCGGCCGGCGTTTCCGGCCGGGGCCGCTATCGTATGACGAATGCAACGCGCACCTCCGGCGTGTGGATGCGTGTCCTATAGTTCTGGGGATGGCAAGGAGACCAACGCATCACAACAAGAAAAGGAACACGCTATGGCGACTTCTGCTCCTCACCGGCCGTTCCCGCGCGCCGCCAGGCGGCTGATGCACCACGTGGCGACGATTGCGCCGGCGCTCGCCGTCGGCATCATCGTTTCCGCGTGCGGCGGCGACAGCTCGCTCAACGACGGCGAACCGGCCTACGCAACCCAGGCACGCCCGCAGATCAACGCGTTGCTCGCGGACACGCTGACACCCGGCGCCGTCGTCTACGTGCAATCGCCGCACGGCAACTGGCTCGCATCGTTCGGCACGGCCGTGCGCGGCACGAACACGCCGATCCCGACGAACGCGCACTTCCGCATCGGCAGCGTGACGAAGACGTGGACAGGCACGGTGATCCTGCAACTCGTGCAGGAAGGCAGGCTGCGCCTGACCGATCATGTCAGCCAGTACGTCGCGAACGTGCCGAACGGCGATTCGATCACGATCGAGCAGTTGCTGACCATGCGCAGCGGCCTTTACAACTACTCGACGAACCTCGCGTTCAACCAGACGCTGGACGCGCAGCCGGACAAGGTGTGGACCATCGATGAGCTGCTGGGCATCGCGCGGAGCCAGCCCGTCTATTTCGCGCCGGGCGCGGATTTCCGCTACTCGAACACGAATACAGTGCTGCTCGGCCTGATCATCGAGCAGCTCACCGGCATGAGCGCCGCCGATGCGATCCGGACCCGGCTGTTCGCGCCGCTCGGCCTGACCGAGACCGCCCTGCCGCCGCAGGACCACACGGCGCTGCCCGCGCCGGCGCCGCAGGGCTATCAATGGGGCACCAATGTGGAGACCCTCGACAGCAACACGCTGTCCCCGGCGCGTCAGGCGGCCGCCAAAGACGGCACGCTGCAGCCGACCAACGTGACGAGCGTCAATACGTCGTGGGCGTGGACGGCCGGCTCCGGCATCTCGACCGCGACCGAACTGGGCGCGGACGTGCAGCGGATGGTCAGCGGCGGCTACCTGAACGCCGACCTGCAGGCGCAACGGCTCGCGAGCTGCACGCCGACCGATCCGTCGAATCCGGCATCGGCCAGCTACTGCATGGGACTCGCGAAATTCGGTACGTTCTACGGACACACCGGTGAAATACCGGGCTTCAATACGTTCGCGGGCTACGATCCGGCCACGAAGACGACGATCGTCACGTGGGCGAACACGGCGGCCGGCCCCGACGGACGCGCACCGGCCAACGAGATCGCGCGAATCATCATGGCCGAGCTCAGCAAGGCATCGGACGTGCCGAGCGAGGGCCGGCCGTGACACGCCGGCACGGCGCGCGCGGCTTATTTCGCCGCCTGCGCCGCCGGCGTGAAGCTGCACTTCGGATCGTTCTTGCCGCGCGCCGAACAGCATTCGAGCAGGTCGCTCACCGACTTCGCGTTCGCCGCATTCCATTCATAGAGGCTCTTGTTGTTGTCGATCGGCATCCAGTGCGTCAGCGGGTAGCGGCTCGCACGCGCATTGCTGCCCTTCGGCGGCGGCAGCAGCCCGGCAGCGAGCGGCACATAGATCTTGCAGCTGTTCTGGTCGCCGATCCGGTGACAGCCGATGCAGGTGTTGCCGGGCGTGCTGATCGCATGCGATGTCCACGACGCGAAGTCGGCGCCGAGATTCACATACTTGCCCCACGGATCGGTCGGCACCTTGTTCCACACCTGCCCGATCCACGGGCTGTACATGACCGGGCTCGCGTCATGACACGATACGCAGCGCTTCGTCGCGGTCGCGGCCGGCTTCCACCAGAACTCGGCCGCGGACGGATGGCCGGGCGGCGGCGTCGTCTCGTTCGGCGGCGGCACCCGCGCGGCGTTCATGCCGGCCGTTCCCCCCTTCTCCGCATGAAACCAGCAGGTCTTGCCGTTGCCGACATGGTGCAGCACGATGTCGACTTCGTCGTAATACGGGCTGCGGTTCGCACGGATCTGCTTGCGGCGGCAAAACGCCGAGATCTGCGTGTCGCCGTGGGACAGGTCGAGGATCTTCGAATAAGGCGTGCACTGCCCGGACGTCGGCGCGTCATACGGCAGGAGCGCCGGGCGATCGCACGTCATGTGCGCCGTATAGCGCGCCGGCACCCGGCCGTTGACGGTGATCGGCACATCGGTGCCGGCGTTGCAGTCGAACGCGGGAATCTCGCCGATTTCATCGGTGCACTGCTGCGCATACTCATGCAGCGAAGCATCGCCGCTTCCCGCCGCGAGCGCGACCGGCGCAACCTGCACGGCCAGCAGCGTCGCCAGCGCGGCGACGCAGGTTCTCGTCGTCATGCCGCCCCCTTCGTGTAGCGCAGCGCCACCTTGCGAATGGCCTCGATGTACTTGACGTAGCCGGTGCAACGGCAGATGTTGCCGCCGACCCAGGTTTCGATCATCGCGTCCAGATCGCGCTCGTGCACCGGCTGCGCGCGCAGATGGTCGAGCATCGCGGTCGCGGCCATCAGGAAGCCCGACGTGCAGTAGCCGCACTGGAACGCGAACGACTCGAGAAAGCTCTGCTGCAGCGGCGACAGCGCATCGCCCTGCGCGAGCCCTTCGATCGTGTACACGTGCATGTCCGCCATCGCACTGACCGGCGTCGAGCACGACAGCGTCTTTTCCATCGGCGCATCGGGCGCGTTGCGCACGCCGACCGTGCACGCGCGGCACACGCCGATGCCGCAGCACAGCTTCGTGCCCGTCAGGTCCCGTCGCTCGTGCAGGAAGTCGATGAGGTTCATGTCGCCGTCGGCGGCGGCTGCTTCGACGGGCTTGCCGTTGATGGTCATCCGGACCGGATTGCTCATTGCAGTGCCTCCCGAATCTTCTCCGGCGTCACCGGCGTCACCCGGAACCGCCGCCCCGTCGCCATCGCGAGCGCATTGAGCAGCGCCGGCGCGATCGGGCACATCACCGCTTCCGCGATGCCGCGTGCATTCGCCGGATCGCCGGCCGGCGGCGGCAAAGCGATCAGCTCCTGCACGGGGATATCCGGCAGCCGCGTGACCTCGTAGCGATCGAGATTCCATCGGCCGCCGCCCGGCCCGTCGGGCCCCAGCGGACAGGTTTCGGTCAGCACGTTGCCGATCCCCATCGCGACCGCGCCCTGCGACTGCCCTTCGACGAGTTCCGGCGACAACTGCCGGCCGACGCTCACGGCCGTCACCACGCGTTCGACCTTCACGCGCCCGGTTGCCGGATCGACAGCCACCGCGACGAGCGTCGCCGACGGCGCATAGGTCGTGCGCCCGTAGAGCGTCGTGTTGACCGGTGGCGGCTGCAGCACGCGCTGCAGCGACGCCAGGCGATACGGGTCGAGGCCGACCGCCACGTAGTCGTAGTCGATCTGCGCACTGCCGGACGCGAACGGATAAGTGCCCTTCCAGAAGTACCCGGCATAGCTCGCATGCACAGCCGCCACGGTCTGCAGGCCCAGCTTCCTGATCGTGCCGAGCAGCGCCGGCCATGAAATCGGGGCGAGGCCGTTCGCGACGAGCGCACGATCGACCCAGCGTACGTCCTCGGCCCGTACCGGCACGCCCCACCACGCACGCGCAGCCGGCAGCACGCTTTGCAGAAACAGCGCCTGCGCGGCGCCCTTCACCGCGTGGTACTGATGGAATGCGCCGAGGCACGCGCTCGACGAACCATAGTTGTAGCGCACCCACTTCGGATCGCTCGACGGGCCCTTCGTGGTGAGCCCGAGCGCGTTGAACGGCGCGATCTCGCTCATCGCAATCGTTTGCGCGTTTTGCCCGAGAAATTCAGCCGGTGCGAGACCCAGCGTCGTGGCCGCGCCGTTGCCCATGTCGGTATATGGCGTGACCACGCGCAGGCTGCTGTCGGGCAGGATCTGCACCATCCCGAACATCCCGTCGCCGGACGTGCCGTACGCCTCGTTCGCCATCGCGAGACCGACGCCGTAGCGGAGGCTGCGTGCGTTGCGCTCGGCACGCGCCTGCTCGCGCTCGAGCCATAGCGGATGACGCTCGAGCCGGTCGAGCAGCGCGTCGAGCTGCAGGTCGAACAGGATCGGTGCCCCCGTGATCGCGCGCCCCTTGCCGAGACCCGGCGCCTTGCCGAGCAGATTGGCGCGCCGGATCTCGAACGGCGACAGCCCGAGCCGGCGCGCGGCTTCGTCCATCAGCGTCTCGATCGCCATGAACGCCTGCGGTCCGCCGAAGCCGCGCTGCGACCCGCCGAAGACTTCCCGCGTGTAGGTCGATGCGGCCTGCGCGCGTGCGCGCGGGATCTCGTAGCAGCTCATCGCGCTCAACGCGGCAAGCTGCGCCACGTACGGCGACAGGTTCTTCTTCCCGCCGCCGTTCATCAGGAAATCGCAGGTGATCGCTTCGAGCTTGCCGCGACGGTCGAACCACAGCGATTCGGAAAACTGCGTCTCGCAGCGTTTCAGGCCGACCTGGAATTGTTCGTAGCGCGATTGCTGCCAGCGCAGCGCGCCCTTCGCGAACGGGGCAGCAAGCGCCAGATACAGCGGGAAATAGGACTTGTCGCGTCCGCCGAAGCCACCGCCCGGGTAGCACGCGATGACATGCGCCTCCTTGACCGAGATGTCGCTGCCGTCGAACAGCGCGCACGCGCCCGTTGCATCGTCGTTCGCCGACTGCGTGCCGAGAACGAGGCTGATTTTCGCGGCCGACGCGTCGTACCACGCGAGTCCCGACTCGGGCTCCATGAACATCGGGTCCATCGCCGGCGTCTCGAATCCGCCGTCGCCGGTGGCCCGAACGCCGATCCACGTGCCGGCGGCTGCATTGCGGGCGACCGTCGCGTCGATGTTGGCGACCGCCGCCTCGCGTTCCGCCAGGTACTTCGCGGTCGGCTTGCCGTTGCTGTCGGTCTGGTAGTTGTCGACGTAACTGAAATGTTGTTCGTCGTCGCGCACGTAGATGGTCACGGGCGAATACGGGACGACCGGTGCGGCCGGCCCCGGGCCGACCGGCGCGCCGTAGCGGATCGCGCCGCGATTGAAGTCGAGCAGCTTCTTCGCGCGACGATAGACGTCGAAGTTCGCGAAGATCAGCAGCGCGGCCGGTTGTCCGTAGCAGTCCGCCGGATGGCCGGCCCGCGCGAGCCAGTAGATGTCCTGGTTCGCGATCGGATCGGGTTCCGGTGCAAGCGGAATCCGGCGCGCGCTCAGCAATGCGTTGTCGACGACGGCGATCGGTCGCAGCTCGGGCGGCAGCACGCCGAGGTCGTAGCCCTGGTACACGGCGTCGACCCGGTCGCAGCGCAGCGCATAGAGCCAGTTTTCCTGCTGCGGCCAGCCGACGAAGTCGCGGGACTTGAAGTCGCGCGCGTAGATCTTCTGGCCCGTCACCTTCGGCATGCCGTCGATGCGCCAGCGCGCCTTGCCGGGCACGGGCGCCCAGTTCGGGCCGTTCGCGTCGGCCTGCGTCTCGCCCGCGGCGAGTACGACGGCCGGCAAATGGGTGACCGACACGGCGACGACGGCGCCGCTGCCGGCGAGCTTCAGAAACGTCCGGCGTGTCACAGGCACATGGATGGCCATGCTGCGTCCCTCGTTCGAATTGTTATGTCGGTCCGTCGACTGCGCGACGCGCGTCGCCACGCCGGCCGCGTGCGGGCCGATGCGCGGGGGCGCCGATGCGCAGGATATCGGTGAGCAGGAGGTGTTCCGGGCGCGGTCGGCCGCACCGGCTGTCAGGAATCGGGGGGTAAAGGACGCGCAATGCCGCGCGGCGGATGCGCGGGACCGTGCCGGACGGCCGAACGCCTGCTCGACGAAGCATCAGGCCGCCTGCACATCGCTGCTTGCTCGTTCATGATTCCCCCGGCCTTGATCGTGCATGACTGGCCTGTTTTCCGTGTCGTCGGGCAGTCGCTTGATTTTCAATGCTTCTTTGGATATTTCCGAGAGGCCGAATGCGCGTCCCGTTCCCGTCGTGATTCAGCACTGATTTTGAATAATGCTAGAAATTCGAATCGGGGATTTCAAGGGAATTTTCGGCTGCATGGCGCCTGCCGGCGCATGCGGACAGGGATAGACGGGCTACCGTTCGCCGGCCGGGAGGCCTGCCTCTGACCGGCTACTTCGATGCCGGCAGGGGCACGCCCCTGTCATTACAATTCACTTTCGCGAAAGGAGACGTTCCGACAAACGTGATTTTCCCGCGAGTGGGGAAAGAAGAGCCAGGGGGTAATTCCGATCGATACTTCGATAAACAATCGCGCACATTATTGATTCGGATTAGTTCAGTTGTGCGGATCGATCCAGTCGGATTGCTTTTTCGATTCGGCCGGCGCGCTGCCGCGACTGTGTTCGGGTTAGTCGTAGGGGGCCACCCGCGCGGGCAGTGGACTACGGCTGCATCCAGGGTCGACCATGGGTCCGGGTTGCGTCGACGTCGCTATGATCAACCTGTCTCGCGACGCCGCCCGGGGGAGAAGGAGCCTCCCATGAAGACGGTGGCCGTGCCGGCTGACCTGTGATGCCCGCCGGCACGCAAATCCGTTGCGCGCGGTATCCGTGCGTGTGCTTACTGCCCAACGGTGGCGAAGGACGGCAACAGCACGCGATACACGTGAATCATCGCCGGCCCCAGCAACACGCACATCAGCGCCGGGAAAATGCAGAAGATCAGCGGGAACAACAGCTTCAGCGCGATCTTCGCGGCCCGCTCCTCGGCGCGCATCCGCCTCCGCGTGCGCAGCATGTCGGACAGCACACGCAGCGATTCGGCAATGCTCGTCCCGAAGCGATCTGCCTGGATCAGCATCGCGCTGAACGATTCGATGTCCTCGACGCCAGTCCGCAGCGCGAGATTGCGCAACGCCGTGTCCTTCGTAAACCCCGAACGCATCTCGAGCAGCAACAGGTCGAGTTCGCTCGAAACCACCTCACTGCGAAAGCGCAGTTCCTCGCTCACCCTCATCAAAGCCGCGTCGAGCCCGAGCCCGGCTTCGACGCATACCGTCAGCAAGTCGAGCGCGTCCGGAAAGTCCTCGAAGATCGTTCGCTGACGCGATGCGATCCGCCGCGCGAGGATGAAGTTCGGTATGTAGTAGCCGATCCCGGCAAGCGCGACGAGGATGAACGAAAGCAACATGCGCTGATCTGCGAGTCGTGTCGTGATGAGCGCCAGCAGCGCAGCGCCCGGCAGCAGCAGCGCAAGCATCGTCTTCGCCGTGAAGTACAGCGCGCCCGCATTCGGATCGCGCCAACCGGCATTCATCATTCGGATTCGCAGCGGTGAATCCTCCCAGCCCTCTTGCGGCACCGACAACCGGGAAATGGGTTTCGACAGCTCGACGAGCTTCGCGACCCAGCGCGTTGCTTGCCCGCCGCCGTCGTCCGCACCGGTGCCAATGCCCACGCTTGCCCCGCTCGCCTGCTGAATCCGGCGTTCCATGCTGCGCGGTGCAAACAACAGCATCGCAGCGAGCACGCCACCGGCGACGAAGATGAACAAGCCGGCCAGCATCACGGTATGTACTACGCTCATGTTTTGCATGACAGCCTCGAATCGGTTCGTGAAGCCTGAGACACGCGTCAGACGCGAATCCGGATGATGCGGCGAATCCACAGCAGGCCGAACGCCATCGACCCCAGCATCGTCCCGACCATCTTGATGCCCGCCGGATCCTGCCAGAGTACCGACAGAAACTCCCGGTTCAACATTGCCATCATGGCCGCGGTTCCGAACGGCAGCAGGCCGAGGATCCACGCCGACAGCCGCCCTTCGGCCGACAGCACGCGCACCTTGTCGAACAGCTTGAAGCGTTCGCGCACCAGCGATGCGATGCTGTCGAGCAGTTCCGCCAGATTGCCGCCGGTCTCGCGCTGGATCAGCACCGCGATCACGAAGTACCGCAGGTCCTGCGCCGGCACGCGGGTCGCGAGGTTCACCAGTGCATCATGCAGCGATACGCCGTAATTGATCTCGTCGAACGTGATCCGGAATTCACCGCCCATCGGGTCGGGAAACTCCTCGCCGACCATCCCGAGTGCGCTCGTAAACGAATGGCCGGAGCGCAGCGCGCGCGCGATCATGTCGCAAATGTCCGGCAGCTGCCGCTCGAGCTTGTGCATCCGCCGATTGCGATGCCTCGTCACGTACATGGTCGGTATGCACGCCGTCACCAGTGCGACAGGCAGCACGGCGATCAGCGGCAACGGGGTGATGCACAGGACGAGCGCCGTCGCCACCGGCAGTGCTACGCTGAGCACGACCAGCTTCGCGACCGTCCAGTCGAGCCCGGATTGCTGCAGCACCAGATCCAGCGACTGCACCCGCGGCATACGCAGCAGCAGCCGGTCGAACGGTTTCGACTCGTCGAGCATCCGCTTCTTCAGGATCGACATACGCTCCTGCTGCACGCTGCCGCCGGCCGACATCGCGCGCAGGCGCGACTCGATCCGGCGTGCCGCGGCACCGTGGCGCCCGTTCCACCATTGATAGGCGCCTTCGATCGCGAGCACGACCGCGACGAAGGTGAGAATCACAAAACCGTAAAAGATCGAGTCCATGGGACCTCCCCGGGATCAGACGGCCACGCGTCGTTACTTCGTCTCGAAGCGCTGCGCCGGGTCGTACAGCGAATCCGGCAGGTTGATGCCGAATGCCTGCAGCCGCTCGGCGAACTTCGGCCGCACGCCGGTTGCGCAGAAATGCCCACGCACCGTGCCGTCTCGATCCATGCCGGTACGCTTGAACGTAAAGATCTCCTGCATGTTGATGATGTCGCCCTCCATCCCGGTCAGTTCCTGGATGCTGACGATCTTGCGCTTGCCGTCGGTGAGCCGCGTCGCCTGCACGACCACCGAGATCGCCGACGCGATCTGCTGGCGCATCGTCTTCGGCGGCAGCGTCAGGCCGCCGACGCTGATCATGTTCTCGAGCCGCGTGAGCGCATCGCGCGGCGTGTTCGCGTGGATCGTCGCGAGCGAGCCTTCGTGGCCGGTGTTCATCGCATTGAGCATGTCGAGCGCTTCCGCGCCGCGCACCTCGCCGAGGATGATCCGGTCCGGCCGCATCCGCAGCGCGTTGCGCACGAGCGTGCGCTGCGTGATCTCGCCCTTGCCCTCGATGTTCGGCGGCCGCGTCTCGAGTCGCAACACGTGCGGCTGCTGCAGTTGCAGCTCGGCCGCATCCTCGATCGTCACGATCCGTTCCGATCGCGGAATGAAGCCCGAGAGAATGTTGAGCAGCGTCGTCTTGCCGCTACCGGTACCACCCGAGACGAGCACGTTCACCTTTGCCTTCGCCAGCGAGTCGAGCAGTTCCGCCATCGGCGGCGTGAGGCTCTGGTAACTCACCAGGTCGTCCATCTTCAGCGGATTGACCGCGAAGCGCCGAATCGACATCAACGGCCCGTCGATCGCCGACGGCGGGATGATCGCGTTCACGCGCGAACCGTCCGGCAGCCGCGCGTCGACCATCGGGGTCGATTCGTCGATGCGGCGCCCGACCCGCGAGACGATCTTCTCGATCACCTTCATCAGGTGCGCATCGTCGTAGAACGTCACGTCGGTCAGCTCCAGCTGGCCGCCGCGCTCGACGTAGACCTGGCTGTACGTGTTCACGAGGATGTCGGAGATGCCGGGGTCGCGCAGCAGCGACTCGAGCGGGCCGAAACCGAACATCTCGTCGTATACGTCGATCGCGAGCTGGCGCCGCTCGATGTCATTCGCGGGCGTGCGCTGCTCGTCGAGAATGCGCGAGATCAGCGCCCCGATTTCCTGCCGGACCTGATCCTGCGGCAGGCGCGACAGGCGCTCGAGCTCCACGCGCTCGAGCACGGCCAGGTGAATTTCACGGCGCAGCTTCTGGTACGCGTCGCGTACCGCCGAATGCGTCGACGCAGCCGGTTCAGTACCGACCGCATGGGGCTGAGCCCGATACAAGGACATCTGTTCGCGCAATGACATGATGGTTTCCCCGAAAGATTCACATGGACTTGAGCTTCGGCGTGGCCTTGCGGCCGAACAGCCGGGACATCAACGGTTCGCCGCTGGACGCACCCTGCTGGATCCGCACGTCGCCTTCGACGATCTGCTTCGCGCAGGCCTGCAACGCACGCGCGACCGCGGCGCCGCGTGCGACGCGCGACACCGGATGCCCCTGGTCGAGCGCCTCGCGCACCGTGTCGGCGTCGTCGGGTATCGTGCAACTGGCGCGCAGGCCGAGCACTTCCTCGAGCGCGGTGCGGGTCCGGTCGCTCGCACGCGTCATCCGGTTGACCACGAGCCGCAACTGGTCGGTCGGATAGCCGAGCGACACGAGAATCTCCAGGAGCCGGCGGCCCGCCCGCACATGCGGCATCGCGGGCTGCAGCACCAGCTGGATCTGGTCGCTGCGATCCAGCGCGACTATCGACAGCGGATTGATGCTGACGCCGAGGTCGAAAATCACGAAGTCGTAGCGTGGTGCGGCGACACCGAGGATCCATTCGAGCGCGTCCTCGCGCATCTCCGCCGCCTTGACCGGGTCGCCCGCGCCCGCGAGCACATGGAACGTGGACGTCACATGCGCAACGCTCGCATCGAGAAATGCGCCGTCGAGCCGCTCGATCTGCGCGCACAGTTGCGGCAACGTCGACGGCGGCGTTTCGTCGCTGACGAGGAACGCGGCATCCGCGAACTGCTGGTTGAGATCGACCAGCAGCACGCGGCGCTTGTAGGCTTCGGCGATCTCGTACGCGACGTTGCTCGCGGTGAAGCTCGTGCCCGCACCGCCCTTGCACGACATGAACGATACGAACCGCGTATCGTCGGCGTCGCGCCGCGTGCTTTGCGCGGCAGCGCGTTCGAGCGCATGGGCAAGCGCTGCCGGGTCGATCGGCCACTGCAGCACGTCGCGCACGCCAGCGCGCATCGCGTCCAGCAGCACGTGCGGCGACGCATCGGCGGCCACCAGGATGCCGGTCAGGCCCGGATGCAGCCGGCAGATCCGCTCGATCGCCGACAGCTCGGCCGCATCGGTCATCGCCCCATCGATCAGCAGGATGTCGAATGAATCGAGCCCGTCGGTTCGATGCTCGATCTGGGACGGCCGCCCATGCGCCCGGGTCACGCGATAGTGCCCGCTGTCGGTAACCAGGCGCGCGATCTGCGTGAGCCGGGCGGTATCGTCGGCAGCTACGAGGATATTGATCATGACTGTGCCTCGTCGGTTCGATTATTGACAGGCGGAGCCGCCCGTCGAGGAATTCAGGCTTTCCCGCGGCAGCGTCGTGGTGAACGGCGGCATCGTGATCGCGAAGTTCGCAATCGGAATCATCGTATTGACGGTGACGTTGGTAACGCTGACGGTCACGAACGAGCAGGAACTCACGTCGCAACCCGACGGCGTGTAGCTGACCGACACGTTCGAGTTCGACAGGATCGGCAGCAGCGACCTCACTCGCTTCGCGACACCGGCGGCATTGACGTCGCAGACGATCGCCGTGCGTGCGCCGAGGCGTATGGCCTCGCTCGCGGTATTCCAGTAGTACAGCACGCGCCCGAATTCGACGATGCCGATCAGCAGCGTGATCAGGATCGACGCGATCAGCGCGAACTCGACGATCATCGCACCGCGTTGGCTGCGGCGGCGCGACAGCGGAAAGGGGCGCGCGTTCATGACACTTGCCTCATCACGGTGACGATGTTGCCGAAGGTAATCGTGGGCAGTCCCGGGTAGGCCGGAATCGGCTGGTATTGGTAGCCCTTCACCTTCACCTCGACGACGTTGATGCTGCCGGTCGCCGTGCCGCTTGCCGCGTTGTTGGTCGAATCGTACGTCGGCAGATTCGCGAACTGCGGCGGGTCGGATGCATCTGCGCAATCGGTCGAATGCGCGGCGTCGCAGACGATCACCATCGACGTCGTGAGCCCCGGCACCAGCTCGGTGCCGGCGGAGCCGCACGTGGTGCTGCCATACACGACGAGACACTGCGCCTGCGCAAGCGGATACGCGCTGTCGGTCGGCAGAAAGACCGACAGGTAGCGTGCCGCGTTGCGCGTCGCCTTGGTCAGCGTCTCGTATTGGTAGATCGCGCGGCCGAACTCGGCGACACCGGTCGCGAGCACGATCATCGGCATCAACACGAGCGCGAACTCGACCGCGGCGACACCGCGCATGCGCGAACGGCGAATCGGGAGCCTTTTCATGATCACGTCTCCACTATTGAACGAGCATCGGCACCTTGATGCCGACCGAGCTGCCGCTGCCCGGCAAGCCGTGCGTCGCGCAAGGCGTAGTGCCGGATGCCGTCGAGCCGAGGTATTCGAGATGCGCCACGACTCCGCCGGCTCCTGGGCTGAACGGCAGCGGATCGAGCATCAGCACGCAGTCCCACTGCGTAACGTGCAGCTTGCTGCTCGCGCCCGACAGCGTCGAGCAGTCGCCCTCAGGGGCAAGCGCGACCCGGCGGTCGCCGCCAAACGTCTGGTAGTTGCTGGCCGTGACGGTCCCGTTGGTCGAGATGCCGCTGCCGGTGGGCGGCGTGCCGTCGCCCTGGTAGGCCTTGAAGCTCGCGCGATCGAGCACGAACTGCGTGTATGCGTCGCCGACGATGCCCGCGGTTCCCGGCGGCCCGTAGTTGGGGCCGACGTATGCGTAGCCGGCGAAGTCCGGCTGGCCGCTCGAGCCGTTGGCGCCGTTCGTGTAGATGCCGAAGCGGGTGTTCCAGGCGCGCAGCGCCGCGGACTTCAGGCCCGTCGAACCGAGGTCGGGCGGCGACACGATGTTGCAGGTATTGCCGGACAATTCGCTGGCGATGGTCGTCTCGTTCGTCGACCCGTCGAGCGCCGCCCAGCCGAAGTTGCCGGGCCCGTATGTCGACGACGAGCCGGACGGCGACGAAATCCAGTCGCCGACCTTGTACGGCGTGGCGGCCGCCGCCCGGCACACGAACACCGGAATCGCACAGGTGGTTTGCCCGGCGCCGACTGTTGCGATCGCGCTCGCCGAGACTTGCGCCGCGTTCGCGACCTGCACGCCGGGAATCGTGTTGAGCACCTCGATGAACCAGTGCGCGATGTTGCTCAACTGCGCGGTGCACTTCACGTACTTGATGTTCGCCGGCGTAGCGACCGCCGTCTTGGTCAGGAACGGATTGGTCAGCGAATCGCTGAACGTGACATTCGAATCCGTCTGCATCTGTACTGCGTTCTGCTGAAAGAACGCGAAATTCGAGTGGCCGGCGGCGATGCCGTCCGCTTCCGCGACCTGCAGGCTGATGGCCGATGTAAGGTCGCGCGCAGCGGACAGCGCGCATGCGTCGGCGCTGTTCTGAAGTTCGCTGCGCGTGACGTACAGCTTGCCAAGGTCCAGCGCGAGCCCGACGGCCCCGATCAGCACCGCAAGTGCGAGACCGACGATGATCGCGACGGCGCCCCGCTGACGATGCAGACCGCGACGCTTGAGTTTCGGACGACGAGCTGCGCTGGACATGGCGTTCTCCCTGAGCGTGCCTGTATTACTGCCCCGACTTGCCGATCCCGATCACGAAGGCATTGCCTTTCGGCTCGGGCTGCTTGAACGACTTGTCGTAGTTGTCGAGCGCGGCCGCAGCGGCGCTGCCGTCGACCCCCGGGCGCGCTGCCGCGTGGTCGGCGGCATGCGGATCGATGATCTGGGCTTGCGTGACGGCGCGGACGGAGTCGCCGAAGCGGCTGTCCCACACCGGGCTCGACGACATGCAGCCGGCGAGCGCGAACGCGAGCGGTACGACGAGCGCCGCGCGGCGCACGAATACGAGGTAGGCGGATTTCATGAGCTTCCCCTTGGATGGCTTCAACGATCGGTGGACTCGGGGCCCGCGTTCGCCCGCGCGATCTGCGCGTGGGCGGCGGCCGGCGAACCGTGCTTCGGGCGCGGCGCAGGCTTTGCCGGCGTGGTGGAGCCGGCGGCCGCGAGACGCGCGGCAGCGGCTTCGATGCGCGCGATCCGTGCCGCACTGGCCGCATCGGCCTGAGGTTGCGACTGTGGCTGCCCGGCGGGCGCCGGCGCGGCACTCACTGCCCCGGCCGCGTCGGCCGCCGCCGCGGCATGCTCCGGCTGCGCAGGCACCGGCGCTGGCGCGTCGGCAGGCTGCGGCGCACGCGGTGCGGGCAATGCGGCAGCGGGTGCGGCCGGCGCGCCTGATTGCGGTGCGGGAGCAGGTGCCGGAGCCGGCGTCTGCGGGGCTTCCGTCGCGCCATTCGCCGGTTGCATACCCGACTTGCGCACACCCTTGCGGCCTTCCATGTTGCCGGTCGCATACACGTCGACCTCATTCGGCTTCGAGAAGCTGTCGGTCGGCAGCGGCACGTCGGCGGTCTGCAGCGGCCTGACCAGGTGCGGCGTGATCAGGAAGATCAGCTCCGTGCGATCCTGCTGGAACGACGTGCTGCGGAACAGCGCACCGAGTACCGGCACCTCGCCGACGCCCGGGATCGCCTTCAGCGCGCCGCTGGCGTTGTCCTTGATCAGCCCGCCGATCGCGAACGATTCGCCGTCGCTCATCTGGACCGTCGTCGACGCGCGCCGCGTCGTGATCAGCGGCAGGATCGACGTGCCGCCGATGTTGGTCGCGCTCAGCGTGACGCCCGTCTGCGACAGCTCCGACACTTCCGGCGCAACTTTCAGGCTGATCCGGCCGTTCGCGAGCACCGTCGGCGTGAACTTCAGCGCGACGCCGAACTCCTCTTCCTGCAGCGTGATCGACGACGTGCCGGTGCCGCTGCTCTGCGGAACCGGGATGAAGATCTTGCCGCCGGCGAGGAACGTCGCCTCCTGCCCGCTGATCGTCACGAGATTCGGCTCCGCGAGAATCTTGACGAGGTTGTCCGTGTTCTGCGCATCGGCCGCGATGCTGAACGGCTTGTTGTTCGCCTTGTTGAACACCGCGCCGCTTGCGACGCCCGCGAGCAGGTTGCTGACGAGCGCGCCGCTCCACGAACCGAAGCCACCCTGGATGTTGAACGCGCTGCCCATCTGATTGATCAGCGTCTTCGATACTTCCGCGACCTTCACCTCGAGCATCACTTGCTGCGGCGACGTGACGGCCAGCATGTTCAGCACGCCACCGCCCTTGGCGCCCCCGCCGCCTTCACCAGCACTGTCGCTGTACGCACGGGCGATCTGCACGGCCTGCTGCGCGGCCTGCGAGTTCGATACGGTGCCGGCCAGTACGATCGTGCCGGCGGCGGTCGACACGTGAATGTCGCGCTCGTTCGGCATCAGCTGCTGCAGCGATGCCTGCAAGCCGCCCGCGTCCGCGCCGACCGCCACGTCGATCACGCGGCACGCGCCGCTCCTGCCCTGCACGATCATGTTGGTCGTGCCAACCGACAACCCGAGGATGTAGAGCGTCTGCGGCGACACCATCGTCGCCTGCGCGACGGCCGGGTTGCCGATGGTCCGGTTGCGGACCGGCTCCGGCATCGGCACGAGCAGCGACTTGCCGAGCGGCACGCTGACGCTGGTCGACTCGCGCACCGCGCCCACGCAGTTCGGTCCGCGCAGCGGGCCCGCCGATGCGGCGGGCGCGGCGGCCGGCGCCGGCGCCATGCTGATCGTCATCTGCATCGGCCCCTTCGCGACGGCGGCCGGTGCGCTGGCACCGCCCTTCGTCAGCGCGGCCGATTCGACGCCCTCCTGTGCCAGCGCGCTGTACACGGTCAGCGTTCCCGTGCAGAGGATCGCGGCCATCATCGCGCCCCGCGCGACGCGCGTGCGCACCGGGCCGGTACCTGAATGTTGCGGATTGATCTTCATTTCGTCTGATCCCCCGAGTGACCGGCGAGACGCCGGCTGTCCCTTCCAAGGCCGCCGTACCCTGACGGCGGCCGATCTGGTTAATCTGGTTATCTGGATGTGTTCTACGGTTTCAGAAACATTCGACGCTGCCGCGCACCCCGGTCAGCACGCCGACGCAGTCGCGGCGCGCTTCCGGTGCTGCGTGCGACGCGACACGCACACGCACGGTCTTCATGGGTGCAGGGGCGGGCGCTTCGGGTGCCGGCGCCTTGCCGAGCAGCGTGAGCTTGGTCGCGCCGTCGGTGGTCAGCGTCTTCTGGTCGACCTGGTTGCGCAGCACGAGCGACAGCGTGCCGACGCTGCGCGCGAGGTCGAGACGTTCGGCCTGGTCGGGCGTGACTTCGAGCGTCACCGCGTTGACGACCTTCGGTGCGGTGTCGTCGCGGCTGACCTGCTGCGCGACGGCGAGCACGAGGATGTGCTCGAGCACGATCTTCGAGATGCTCTGCCCGTCGGTCTTGCCCTGCTGTTCCTGCGTATTGACGATCACGTCGACGTAGTTGCCCGGCAGTGCGAAGCCCGCGACGCCGACCACGTCGTTCACACGCACGGTGATCGCGCGGCTGCCGTCGGCGATCACCGCGGACAGCCCGCCCTTCGTGCCGATCGGCGCGAGCTTCGACTCGATCACCGGCTCGCCGCGTGCGAGGCTCGTGCGCACGACGCGCCCTTCGAGTTCCTTCGTGTCGGTGAACGCACCGGTCGGCACGCTGCCCGACGGCCAGCTCACCATGTGGATCTGGTTCGGCCCGAGCGGCTCGCCCAGGTTCAGGTCGGTGGTCGCCACCGCGACCGACGTGACCGAGCTGCTGGAAGTATTCATCAGCCAGCGGGACGCGAACACGACCGCGGCAAGCCCCGCGACCATCGCGACGATCAGCATCATGAGCGCTCGACTGTTTTTCATGGCAATGCTCCTCAACGAATCGTGAAAGAAACGGCTCAACCGGTTATGTACGTGCGACCGCCGTGCTCGGCAGGCGGCAGATACCCGCCGTCACGCTCGGGCGCCGTGCCGAAATAACTGGCCCATGCGTCGTGCAGCGCGTCGTGCGTCACTTCTGGCGGATCGCCGCGATACCGCGCGCCAGCGGCGACGAGACGCAGCAGATCCATTGGGAAGCATGCGAGATATGCCTTGCCGGTCGGCAGGTGCAGGCGGTGCAGCAGATAGTCGAATGCGTCCTGCGTCGACACCAGCCCGAGCGACGCGCATGCGGCGTCGAACACCGCGCGGTAGTGGTCGATCGACAACGCACCGACGTGAAGCTTGGAACCGAGCCGGCGCAGGAACGCTTCGTCGGCGAACTGCTCCGGCGCCAGGTTGCTCGAGAACACCGGCCAGACGTCGAACGGCAGCACGAAGCGATTGCCGGACTCGAGCGTCAGGAAATCGACGCCGCGATCGAGCGGACGCAGCCAGCGATTGAGCAGGTCGCGCGGCTCGACACGCTGGCGACCGAGATCGTCGACGATGTACATGCCCATGTTCGCCTTCATGTGCGGCGGCGCCTGGTAGAAGCCGGCCGCTTCATCGCGGCGCAGGTCGAGCTCGTCGAGCGTCAGCTCCCCGCCGGACATCACGACCGGCCGCTCGCAGAGACGCCAGCGGCGATCGACCGATTGGCCGTCCGCTTGCGATGCCGCGTCGACATGCACGAGCGGGTCGTAGATCTGGATCACTTCGCCGGCCGCGTAAATCGCGTGCGGCACCGGTACGTGACCGCCCATCAGCGAGCCGAGCCGCTCCGCGAGGAAGGTCTTGCCGCTGCCGGCCGGACCATAGATCAGCAGCGGACGGCCGGAGTTCAGCGCAGCAGCAGCCGAGTCGAGGACCGCCGTGTCCATCACGATGCCTTCGAACACGGCCCACACGGCGTTCTGCGTTACGCGCAACTTGCGCACCGAATGGGTATCCACGCAGTCGAGATACGCGTCGAGCGTCACCGGCGCGGGCCCGCTATAGCTGCTGCGCGCCCGCTCTTCGAGCGCGAGTACACGGCCCGCGTCGGTCAGGCGGAACGTCACGTCGAGGTCCGTCTTTCCGCGATGGGTCAATTCGACCAGATGCTCGCGCACCAGGAATGCGAAGACGTCGTCGAGCACCGCGAGCGGCAGGCAGTGTCGCTCGATCAGGTCGCCGTACGACGGGCGACCGAGCACCAGCGTCGACTTCAGCACGAGCCCTGCGACGAACGACTGGCTCAGTCCGGTTTCCTCGATCGAGCGCGGCGCCGGCGGCAGCTGCGCGCCCGGTTTCGCATGCGCCTCCCGAAACGGCGACGGATGCGGCAGGTGTGCAACCTGCGCGTCGCGTTTCGGTTCGGTGGGGTTCGTGTTCATGTTCGTTCCATCCTCGTTGCAGGTTCGTCGCGCTATGCGCACGAAACGAACAGCATGCCCAGCGTGCCGGCGGCAATCGCCACGCCGTACGGCAACGCGCCAACCGACGCGACTTCCATGGGGCCGTCGGTTGCCCCTGCATGCGCGCTGATCGAGCGACGCGCGATCAACATCCGGACGTTCGCCCACATCCGGCGCATGCGCCCGCGCAGCAGTGCGAAGCCGATCGCGCCGATCCCGCCGGCCAGAAAGGTGGCAAGCACGATGTAGAACGTCATCTGTGCTCCGACCCAGGCGCCGATCGCGAGCATCAGCTTCACGTCGCCTGCGGCCATCCCGCGCAGCAGATAGAACGGCAACAGCAGGCCGAGGCCGGTCGCTGCGCCGGCGAGCCACGCGAGTGCACCTGCCTGGACGCCGTGCAGCGTGCACTGGGCGATCAGCGCACCGGCAAGTCCGATCGCAACGAGCCGGTTCGGGATGCGGCGGCTCGCGATGTCCGTGCTCGCCGCAACGATCACGAGCAACGTCACGCACAACGGAACCGGATAAGGCAGGGCGGCAGGCAACATGGCGAACCTCGATTGGATCCAATAGTGAGAATCACTGACCCAGTGCGGTACTGACCGCCGCGGTCACGATCGACGCGATCGAGTTGTACGCATCGTCGAGCGAGCCTTTCAGCGTCATCACGCTTCCCAGCACGATGGTGGCGAATACCGCCGCGATCAGCGCATACTCGATCGACGTCACCCCCTGCTCGTCGTCGATCCATTGCGATACCGATACCGCGCGTACCCTGGCCCGCATGGCGGCCTCCCATTCGATTGATCAAAAGAGCGGGGCGGCTCGAGCACTGCACCGGCCGAGCCATCCGCCGTTCGTTCCATCCGACATCTGTTGGTGTTGCGTCCGGCCCTGCATGAGCGACGGGACGACGGCGAACGGGCCGGACTCACCGTTCGCCGTCCCGCCATTCAGATCGCCGTGGCCAGGTCGCTTGCAATCGTGTTGAAGACGTCCTTGAGGTCGCCCCCGACCAACGTCAGCGCCGCGACGAGCCCAACTGCGATCAGCGCAGCGATCAGGCCGTATTCGATGGCCGTCACGCCTTGCTCGTCTTGAACGAAACCACGGATCTTCTGGATGAACGTGAACATGGCTATTCTCCTTTCGCACTACTATTAAATTCCCGTTGTCGGGGATCGACGCCGGGAGCGGCTACTACAGGCACAACAAAATGAATTCGAGTGCGGCGCTCAGCGACACGCACGGCAGGTTGCGAGCCTGTCCGGGCGAACGTATGTGGGTGAGCTGGTGCGTGCGATACGCATGCGCGCTCCGATCGGCGAGACGTCGCGATCGAGCGGAACGGAATGGTTTCCGTCCGGCGCATGGGTTCGGATTGAACGGCTGACGCGAGTGCGTCGATACTGCTGCAGATTCTCGTCGCGGCGTGCAAGCCGCGGTGTGCTCTGGTCTTTCATTTTTATTCCCCAAATGCTGTCATGTGATTCTTATTGCGCGGACGATGCCGTCGCCTAATTCGATCGGTCGACGTTACTTGCGGCTTTCAAGGCCTGGGCGGCGTATTCCCCGACGCGCCCTCGATCCGTTGCTTTCCGCAGGTGATTCAGTCCGGTTTTGTCAGTCTGTTGCGTCAACCGGTCGTTCATCACGTCGTCGACAGTCGTGCGGACCATGTCGCAAAGAGCAGGCCAGCCATGACGAAATCCCGATGCAGCAAGGGTTTCGGCGTTTCACCGAGAGGCCGGCTCCCGGCGCGATGCCCGAAATGTTTCAAATTTGATATATGTACGCCGGCCAGCCAACGAGCCCGCCCCAGCGCCGCCGCACTGCGCAAGGGCCGCAAAAAATTTTCTCGGGATTTTCCCGAATCCGCGAAGTCATGTGCCGGACGCGGATTCCGGGCGATGCCGGACCGGCCGAAAACGCAGAATGTTTCAAGCGAGAAACATCATTTGCGCCGTCCCGGTTTTCTCAGACGTGAAAACCCGGTTTTCGGCCATTTCGCTGCCGATTCGATATCGCGCGATTCAGCCCGTGGTTTGCGTCACGCGATTTTTTCTCCAACAATGCATTCACCGGACAGCGCCATCGAATGCGATTCGATCCGGATACACGACAACACAAAAGGGCTGCGGCAGATCACGTGGCCTTCACTGCAGACGGGGCATCATGTACACAGCCAATCGTGGGACGCGCTATTGCGCCAAACGCTGTGCTCAATGGCTGACGGCCGACAGGATCATTCCGTATAGCTGCATCATGCTGATGCTTTGCGCGGCATTCGTGACCGCCTGGTTCGTCATATCGGATGCCTTTACGTCGAAGTCCATTGCGCACCCAGGCATCGATTTCTCCGTCTTCTGGACCGCATCGCATCTCGTACTGCACGGCCATGCCGCAGCGGTCTACGATCCGGCTTTCTTCTCCAATGCCGAGGTAGCACGGTTCGGTGCCGCTCTGGGACACCAATCGCTGCCCTGGCTTTATCCGCCGACGATGTTGCTGTTCGTCGCGCCGGTTTCCCTCGTGCCTTTCCTGCCCGCGTATTTCATCTTTTTTGCGGGCAGTCTTTTATGCTATGCGTATGCGATCCAGCACCTGTCGGGATTGCGCACGCACCTGCCCGTTCCGCGCGCCGCCGCGCTCGTCGTGCTCGCTTACTCGGCCGTGTGTGCATGCCTGCTGTACGGGCAAAACGGCCTCCTGACCGCCGGCATCGCCGCACTCGCACTGCATCTGCTCGGTCGACGCCCGATCGTCGCCGGCATGCTGATCGGCCTCCTCGCCATCAAGCCACAGATGGCGATGGTGTTTCCATTCGTGCTGATCGCAACGCGGTCGTGGCGAACCTTCGCGTCGGCAGCGATCACGACCACACTGTTTACCGCGGCCGGCATTGCGTTGGCTGGCGTCGGCTCGTTGAACGGCCTAGCTCATGCGCTCTCGACGGTGCGCAGCCTGCATTTCGCCCTTCCCGCCTACTGGTTTGTTTCGCCCACGCCATTCGCCGCGCTGCGGCTCGCGGGGGCGTCGATTGCCGTCGCGCTCGCCGCACAAGCCGTCATTGGGCTGCTCGCGATCGCCGCCGCAATTGACGTCTGGCGCCGCACGCAGGACATGCGGCTTCGCGGTGCGGTTCTGGCAATCGCCACGCTACTGACGACCCCGTATCTGTGGCAATACGAGTTGCCGTGGCTCGGCATCGCGATCTTCTGCCTGATCGCCCACGGACTCGACGAAGGCTGGCTGCCCGGCGACCAGATCGTGATCGTGCTCGCGTGGCTGCTGCCGGTGTTCGAATTGTTCAACCGGATCATGGCGCTTCCGCAGATCGGCCCGGTCGTGGTGCTCGCGATGCTGTTCATCACCGTGCGTCGTGCGACGCTCGCATCCCGGAGCCTGCAATGAAGACGCCCCGCACCGTTCTGCACGTCGAATCCGCCACCAACGCCCATCCAGAGCTGCCGATCGCCGGCCCGCGCCGTTTCCCGCACTGGCTCAATCGCGATCGCGTGCTCCTCTACGCCGCAGCGGTGCTGCTGACCGAGCTGCTGTTCATCTGCGTCTACCTCGCTCGCATCCATTGGTCCCACACGTCCGTACCCGAACCGATGTCGCAGGATATGGCAGCGATCTGGAGCGCAGCCCGCCTCGCCGCACACGGGCACGCAGTCGACGCATGGAACTTCCCCGCGCTGTTCGTGGGCGAGAAGCTCGCCATTCCGACGATGAACGCCTCGAACGGCGTACTGCTGTGGCTCTACCCGCCCACCATGCTGCTGTTCGTGCTGCCGCTCGGCTGGCTGCCGTACCTGCTCGCACTCGTGCTGTGGCTCGGCGTCACCTACCTGCTGTTCGCGGCAACCATCCGCGCGACCGTGCAGCGCGACGCCGCGCTGCTTTGCGCGCTCGCGTTCCCGGGTGCGTTTCTCACCGTGATCATCGGACAGACGAGCCTCTTCACCGCGACGCTCGCCGGCGTCGGGCTGCTGACGCTGAATCGCCGCCCCGTCATCGCCGGCATCTGCTTCGGCTTGCTGACGATGAAGCCGCAGATGGCGATCCTGTTCCCGCTCGCGCTGCTGTGCGCCGGACAATGGCGCGCACTGGCCGCATGGGCCGCGACGATCGCCGGTGGCGTCGCACTGACGACGCTCGCGTTCGGCATCGGTTCGTGGATCGCATTCGTGCACGGGATCAACGATGCGTACCAGATCGTCGGCACCGGGCACGTCAAGCTCGCGCGCATGCCGACCGTGTTCGCACTCGCGACCCTCGCCGGCTGGCCCGCCTACATCGCGCGCGCGCTGCAGCTGCTGTCGGCCGCGACCGCCGCGATCGTCGTCGTGTATGCATGGCGCGGCGCGTGTTCGTACGCGCTGCGCGCGGCAACCCTCGCCTGCGCATGCCTGATCGTCAGCCCCTACCTGTACGACTACGACCTGACCTGGTACGGGCTCGTGATCGCGTGGTACGCGCGCTATGCGTGGACGCACGGCTGGCGGCGCTTCGATCGCGAGTGGCTGCTGACGATATGGGTGATGCCGCTCGCCGGCCTCGTGCTGGTGCCGCATCTGTCGTTCCAGTTCATGCCGCTCGTCACGCTGGCGTCGCTCGCGCTGCTCGTCAGCCGGATTGCACAGGAAAGGCACGACGTGCCGTCGATGCCCGACGCGCGTGACAACTCCACCGAAACCGGCTTCACGCATCCGGCCCGCTCACACCACCGCCCGGCGCACGGACTGCGCCGCATCGGCCGCCCGACCTTCGGCATCGGCCGCTGATACGTCGCTACAGGGGAACCCATCATGCGCGAACCACTCCACACGCCGCTCGTCTCGCTGGTCGTGCCGTTCTACAACGAAGGCGAAGCCGTCGAGCGCTTCTTCGACGTCGTGATTCCGCTGATGGCCGATCTTGACGCGATCCGCTTCGAGATCGTCTGTATCAACGACGGCAGCCGCGACGACACGCTCGACCGGCTGATCCGGATCAGCATGACCGACCGCCGCGTGCGCGTCATCGATCTCACGCGCAATTTCGGCAAGGAAGCGGCGCTGACGGCCGGCCTCGACGAAGCCGCCGGCGACGCGGTGATCCCGCTCGATGCCGACCTGCAGGATCCGCCGAGCCTGATTCCGGTGATGCTCGAGCACTGGCGCGACGGTGCGGAAGTCGTCGCCGCGAAGCGCAGCAGCCGCGCGTGCGATTCGTTCGCGAAGCGCACCGCCGCCGCGATCTACTACCGCGTGCACAACCTGCTTTCCGACGTCAAGCTGCCGGAGAACGTCGGCGACTTCCGGCTGATGGACCGCAGGGTCGTGAATGCGCTGCGCAGCCTGCCCGAGCGGCATCGCTTCATGAAAGGGCTGTTCGCATGGGTCGGCTACCGGACCGTCATCATCGAGTACCAGCGCGATGCGCGCAGCGCCGGGCACTCGAAGTTCTCCGGGTGGAAGCTGTGGAACTTCGCGCTCGAAGGAATCACGAGCTTCAGTACCGTGCCGCTGCGCAGCTGGACCTACATCGGCGTCGGCATCGCCGCGCTCGCGTTCCTGTACGGTTCGTTCATCGTGGGCCGCACGCTGCTGTTCGGCAACCCGGTGCTCGGCTACTCGTCGCTGCTGTCGGTCATGCTGTTCATCGGCGGGATCGAGCTCGTCGGCATCGGCGTGGTCGGCGAGTACATCGGGCGCATCTACGACGAGTCGAAGCAACGACCCGTCTATCTGATTCGCCGCCGCTACCAGGCGCACGGCAAGGTGATCGAGTTGCCGGTCGCGCGCGATGCACGACGCACGGCCGCACGCCGCCGCGTCCAGCCGGCCCGCGTGCGGGTCGGCGCGCGCTGACCGGCGGAGCCGGCGATGTTCGAAATGCTCTATGCGGAACGCGTGCGGCTGGCGCGCTTCGGTCTGTCCGGACTCTGCTCGACCGCGCTGCACGTGCTGGTCGCCTCCGCGATGTACGCGCTGTTCGATGCAACGCAGGTGATCGCGAACGCCGTCGCATTCGTCTGCGCGACGGCGTTCTCGTATCTCGCGAATACGCTGTGGAGCTTCTCGGCGAGCGTACATTCGCGCAACCTGCTGCGTTATCTGACCGTCGCGCTGGCCGGCTTCGCCGAAACGATGCTGCTCGCGCACGCCGCGGAACTGCTCGACGTGCCGCGCGGCTGGGCCATCGTCGCGATCGCGCTGCTGATCCCGCCGACGATGTTCGTGCTGCACCGGTTGTGGACGTATCGGTGAAGCCTGCGGCGCCGACAGCCGCAATATCCAACGTCTGATCAGAAATCCGAATCCTGACTTACGGATCGATCATGGTCGCACACGCGTCCATCGGCGCCGCGGCCACGTGCCCCACGACCGGCACGATCTTGATCCCCGCAGACGCGATGCGACACGGTGCCGCAGCGAGGCCGCATCCGCCAAGCGCGATACAGCCAGCAATACAAACAGCTCGGACGAACCACTTCATATCAACCTCCTGGTAACGATCAACACCTCTTCCGAACAGTCCTGACTTGCAGGACCTGCGCCCGGAAGATCATGCTAACATACAAACCGTCTAGACGGTTTGTATGTTAGCATGAGTCGTATGTCGAATCCGTACATGCGACGACCCGCACTGCTCGATCGCTCAACGCGTAACGGATGTGCGGGAGCTCGATATGCCGTTGTCTCGGCGTCGACCAACGCTCACATGACGGTATCCATCGCGCGAGCGCAGCAGACCGTACTCCCTTCTGTCACTCATCGCACAGCGACCATGCGCCACCCAACCACACCCACCCCGAGCCGCGGATTTTCAATCGACACGCTGCTGTTGCTTGCAGCCCCGCTTGTTGCATCGCTCGTGAGCGTCCTCATCATCGTGACGGTATTTTCAACCGACGTTCCTTACTTGACGAACGGCTTCTAGAACTGGCCCAGATGAAAACTTCATACTTCGTGCCGATCGTGTCGTGCCTGGCAGCGACCGGTTTCATTTCGACGGCACATGCTCAGTTTCGCGGCCTCGACGATCTGAATCGATTCGGCGAGAAGCGCACCCTCTGCCGTCAAGCGCTCTGGTCGTCAGGCATGGAAGACGATATGGACCAGCGTATCCGCGACCTCGTCGGAAAATCGTACGACACCGCCGGTCGCAAGCGCAGACGGGCCGGATCGTCGGACGCCAGCACTTATCGCGAGATGATCGAAGACGCCGTCAACGATCTCAGGGATCCGGTACTCAAGCAGTTGACGGATAGCTGCGCAAGGAATTTCACGGTAGGCGAACTCCGTGGCGTCAACGATTTCTATACGAGTTCGGCTGGACAGGCATGGCTTCGCAAAGGTCGAACCACCATCATGCCGGAGATGGACAGAGCGATCTCCGGCATTCAACCCCGGATCAATGAAAACTGAGGAAGCGTCGTTGCACGACGCTCGTGTTACCGGCGGGCGTCCATGCCCGCTGGAAGGCACTTCGCCGGCGGTTCCGCAGGTCGCCGTGCAGGTGCCCATTCGGGCGACGACACGCGTCTTTTGCCAACGCTCGTTGCTGCGCGACAATCGAACGATCGATACGGCTCCGGCGGGCTCACTGAGTCGCCTGCAGCCGACATGGCCCGCGCGCGGTCATCGAGACAGGTCCTGGATGTCGGTCTGGAAGCCCAGCACGAGTGTCAGATAAAAGAGCGACGCAAAAACGCCGGCCATCGTACCGAAAATGTCCCGTGCAAGCGCGCCTCGGATCACTTGAGCAGGAATCCCGATCGCCATATAGGCGACCAGGAACACGATCGAAACCATGAGCGGTGGTGGCGTGGTAAGAATGAGGCAGGCGATTTCGCGCATGTTCCCGGCTCCTCGTCAATTTCGGTCAGCTCATCCTGGATGCCTCGACATCGACTCGCTGCTTCGTGGCGAGCGTGACATCGCTGCCGTCACCGAAGTTGGGCAACGAGCGCATCTGCACCCTTGTCGATACCGGTCCGGGCAGCACTGAGCGAACCGAATGCAGCCGGCAGATTCATGGCGTTCGGGTATTGCTTCGTCACATAGGCGGTCAGCAGTTGACCGCTCGTGCTGTCATAGACTTCGACGGCGTACGAAACCGAACCGCTGAACGCCCCCTTGCCACCCCGAATTGCCTGCACGCCGTTATAAAGATTGCCGGCGATATCGAAGTGCATGGCTTGCCCGACAACCGCCGTGGTCTTCTCCGCGCCAGTCAGCGTGAGCCGTACGCGCAGTGTCGCAGGGGACGGCTTCGACGCGAGCTGGAAGCGCTTGGCGAGTTTGTCGGCGAATACCTTCCCCATGTAATCGGCAAGCGCGCTCTTGTCCTCGGTCTTCAAGTCGCCGAACTGATTGTCCTGGCCGGCATACACGACGACCGGATCCACGATCACCAGCCGGTACTGCGACCATTCCACGCGTGCCGCATATCGGTACGGCACCTTGGCGGCGTCACCGCTGTGGTTCTGCGTCAGTTGCGGCGAGGAGGCAATGCCCGAATAGGCAACGGGTTGCACACCGGCGCATGCGGTCAACGTCAGCACCGTGACGCCGGAAAAAATGAAAGAGCCAAATTTGGGTGTGAGCATGTCGGATTCCGTGGAAGGCGCTCGGCCGGCGCCAGAGGTGAAATGGCGGAAGGGTTGACGCGAGGCAAGCGTAGCACCGCCCCTGCAACATGTAAACCGTCTACCCGGTTTGTTTTGTGAAAGTTCATCGCCAAGGTACAATGCCGGCTTGCGGCCGAACGCATCATCTCGAGCTCGCCTCGCCCTATCGCCCCATCACCGCGCACAAGCGCGACGCCATCGCGACGAACCAATGGACAACCAGACCCGCTCGGAAATTTCCCGCAAGAAGGCCATCGATGCAGCACTCGGCATCCTCACACGCGACGGCGTCGGAGGCTTGACGTTTGACGCGCTCTCGCGTGAAAGCGGCATCAGCAAGGGGGGGTTGCTGCATCAGTTCCGTACCAAGCAGGGCGTGCTCGAGGCGCTGCTCGAATTCCAGCAGCAGCAATTCGAGCAGTTCGGGCGCGATTACCTCGTGAAGGAGGGGGCGTCGAAGGCCGAGCCGACGCTCGCGGCCCAGATCGCGATTTTTCGGGAAGCCATCAATCAACCGAACTCGGTCGCACGCGCGGTACTGGCGGCCATCATCGAAAGCCCGGAACTGCTGGAGGGCCGAGACAACACCGATGCCGACAAGCTGAAAGCCATGGACAAGGAGTCCGGTGATTTCGAACTCTCGCTGCTGCGTTACTTCGCGGCGAGCGGCATTGCGTTCAACGTGCTGCTTGGTTTGACGCCACTGACCGGCGCCATGCGAAATCGACTGTTCGCCCGCCTGCTGGATGAGGAAAGCTGGCAAGCCAGGACGGTCAAGCCGAAACGGAAGTGATCGGTTGATCTGTTGCCGCTAACGCGCTTCCGCAAATTCGACGGCCGGCACACCGGCCTTCGCATGGCAGGCCTGACCTGCCCCCGCCGCATCCCCACGTCCGCGCCGCCGATCCCGCCGCCCCGTTCCGCTTCCGACCATGAACGCAACCGTTGACAACGCACCTTCCGCCCCGTCGGTCCTCGGCGTCTATCGGTAACTGGCGGATCCTTCCGCCGGGCAATGGGTCGTCAGCCGCTCCGAACGCGCGCACATGTACCGGACCAGCATTACCGGCCCGACGGCAGCACGTCCGTCGATACGGTCGTCGAGGCGGATAACCTCGACGCAAAGCTGCACAAGTGGCATCACGAAGGCTTCGCGCGGCGCGACGACGCCGACGGCCGCAACCCGGCGATCCTGCGCACCGACCTGCGTGCGCGCTTCGTGCGCAGCGTATCGAACCGATCGGCGTCGTGATTCTCACCGATTCGGTCGAATCGTTCTATCCGGTCAGCAGCGTGGTCGAACGGTTGAACGAATTGCCCGGCGCGGCGTTCAGCGTACTGGGAGCGACGTTGCCGAAACGCCGGTGACGATCGGCGCGAATCGAGCACTTGCGCGTCGTCACTCGATGCAACGGTGCATCAGCGGTTCAGTTCCTCGAGACGCAACCCGTTGGTCTTCGGCCCGAAGAACCCGATCGATACCGCGACCGCCACCATGCATGCCGTGATGCCGGCAAATACGCCGGGCAAGCCAAAATCCCGGAGCAGGAACGCGATCGAAAAGCCCGACATCATCGCGCCGACCCGGCTGGCCGAGTACACGATGCCGTTGGCCCGGCACCGCACGGCCGTCGGAAACAGCTCTGCCTGGTACGCGTGGTAGCAGACCGAGATGATCTGGCCGGCGAAGCTGATCGACACGCCTAGCAGGATGAGCGGCACCACCGCCTTGACTTGCGCGAACGCCGTCCCGCACGCGATCACGACCAGCGCGCCGCCGACGATCAGGTATTTGCGCTGGATCCGGTCGGCGACGGCCATCGCGAGCAGCGGCCCGACCGGCAACGCGAACGCGATGATGAACGAATAGAGCAGGCTTTTCGTGACCGTGATGCCCTGGCTGATCAACAGCGTCGGCACCCAGTTCGCAAAACCGTAGTAACCGATCGCCTGACAGAAGTTGAAGACGATCAGCATCACGAGGCGCGACCGATACGGCGGCTGCCACAACTGCGCGAGCGATGCACGTCGATGGCGCGGCTGTTCGACGACCGGCGACGGCGGCGGCAGCGGCTTGCCCGACTGACGTTCGACGATCGCCTCGATGGTGCGCACGATCGCGTCGCTCCTGTCGACCTGTCCGTGCATCGCGAGCCACCGCGGACTCTCCGGCACACCGCGCCGGATGAACCACACCAGCAGCGCACCGACCGCGCCCGCGAGCACCACGATGCGCCATCCGTCGATACCGAATACCGTGGTCGGCACGAGCCAGTACGACAGGATCGCGGCGACCGGCGCCGCCGCGAACATCACGCTCTGGTTGAACGCCATCGCGCGGCCGCGCATCTGTTGCGGGACGAGTTCCGTCACGTAGCTATCGATCGTGATGATCTCGACGCCGACACCGATCCCCGTGATGAAGCGCCACAGGATCATGCCTTCGGCGCTCGTCTGAAATGCCATGATCACCGAGCCGATCGAGTACCAGAGCAGCGACACCGTGAACACCGTGCGCCGGCCGTAACGATCGGGCATCCAGCCCAGCCCGAACGTACCGACGAACAGCCCGGCAAACGTCGCGGCAATGAAGCCGGCGATCCCGGTGAAGCCGAAGAATGCGTGCGTGGTCGTTTGCAGCACCCCGCTCTTCGCCATGCCCGGCGCGATATAGCCGGTGAAGATCAGGTCGTAGACTTCGAAAAATCCGCCCAGCGAAATCAGCAGCACCAGCATCCACAAATGGCGGGTGATCGGCAGACGGTCCATGCGCGCGGCGATCGCCGCGCCCGGCATGGCGTGGACATCGATGAAGGGCGAATCATGCGGACGGGAATCCGCGGTGACGGTGGGCTGCATGAATGTCTCCTGAATACGGCGATTGTCGACGGCCTTGTTGTTCGATCGTGGTCCGTCCGCCGGTGTTGCGCGCCGCGCGCGTCATGCGCGGCGCGCGGTTCTCAACGGTTTCTTGCTGCAACGCCTCGACGGCCCGGATTGCTGCCGATACGGTAGAGGGTCATGCGACCGCACGTCCGGTCAGCCGCGAAAGAATCTCGTGCGTGTGTTCGCCGACCCGCGCCAGCGCCTGCCGGACGCCCGGCCGGCGCCCACCCATCGTGAGCGGCAGCAGCACGACGTCGGTCGTCGTGCCATCATCGGCCACCATCGGCACGAGGCCGCCGCTGGCCTTGAGATGCGGGTCGTCGAGCAGTTGCTCCGGTCGCACGATCGGTGCGTACGGAATGCCAGCGGCTTCGAGCTTCGGCGTCAGCTCGTCGACACGGTGGTCCTTCAATATGTCGCCGAGGACATCGAGCAACGCCGGCCGTACCGCCACCCGCAGCGCGTTGCTGGCGAAGCGCGGCTCGGCGGGCAGATCCGGCCGGCCTAGCACGTCGCACAACGTGACGAACTGCTTGTCGCTGACGGCACCGATGAACAGCTGTTCGTCGTCGGCAAGCGTGAACACGTCGTAGACGCTCCATGCGGACACGCGCGCGGGCATCGGCGGTGGCGCTTCATGCGTCATTGCATACTGCTGCATATGCTGCGCGGAAAGGAACACGCAGTTCTCGAAGAGCGCGCTTTGCACTTCCTGGCCGCGTCCGGTGGCATCCCGTTCGCGCAGCGCGGCGAGCACGCCGATCGCGCCGAACATGCCGCCCATGATGTCGTTGACCGACGTTCCCGCGCGCAACGGCCGGCCCACCGGCCCCGTCATGTACGACAGCCCGCCCATCATCTGCACCACTTCGTCGAGCGCGAGGCGCTGCTCGTACGGGCCGGGCAGGAAGCCCTTGTGCGACACGTAGACGAGCCGCGGGAACACCTTCGACAGCGTGTCGTAGTCCAGGCCGAGCTTCGCCATCAGGCCCGGACGGAAATTCTCCAGCATCACGTCGCATGTGCCGATCAGTTCGACCGCGGCGTCCTTGCCCTGCGGCGTGTTGATGTCCAGGACAACGCTCTTCTTGTTGCGGTTGAAGGTCCGGAAGAAGCCGATGCCGAGGCCCGGCAGCTTGCGGGTCTTGTCGCCGCCGGGCGGCTCGATCTTGATGACCTCCGCGCCGAGATCCGCGAGGATCATCCCGCACGTCGGCCCCATGACCATGTGCGTGAACTCGATCACGCGCACGCCGTCGAGCGGCAGTTTTGCGTTTGTTTCCATGATGTCCTCAGGCAATGCGCGCGGTCGACGCGCGATGTGTTTTCGGCAAGCCGGCCCGCCACAGCGCGCCGTGCAACGATTCGCCGTCGAGCCAGCGCGCAACCTTCGCGCGCAGCGCAAGCAGCGCCGTCAGGTCGATGCCCGTATCGATGCCCATGTCGTCGAGCATGAACGCGAGGTCTTCGCTCGACGCATTGCCGCTGGCACCAGGCGCATGCGGACACCCGCCGATTCCGGCGAGCGTGGCATCGAAACGCGCGACGCCGGTTTCCAGCGCGGCGTAGACGTTCGCGAGCGCGAGGCCGCGCGTGTCATGGAAGTGGCCGCAACAGAAGCGGTCGCCGGCAATTCGACGTGCCCGCTCGAACAGCGCGCGCACGGCCGCCGGCCCCGCGTAGCCGACCGTATCGGCGATGCTGACGCGATCCGCGCCCGCATCGAGCAACGCCTGCATGCAGCGCAGGACCTCGTCCGGTTCGACGCGCCCCTGGATCGTGCAGCCGAAGGCCGTGCCGATGCCGCCTTCGATCAGCGTCTTTGCCCCGGCGGCATCGCGCTCGGCGCGGATGCGCGCGACCTCGGCGACGACTTCGTCGGGCGTCTTGCGCAGGTTCGCGAGGCTGTGTTCGTGACTCGCGGACAACGGCACGAGCACCAGGTCGGCCCCGGTTTCGATAGCGCGCTGTGCGCCTTTCAGGTTCGGCACCAGAACCGACACGGCGAGGCCCGGCAGCGTTTTCGCATACGCGACGAGTTCGGTGGTATCCGCGAGTTGCGGCAGAAGCCGCGCGGGCACGAAGGAGCCGACTTCGATCTCGCGCTGGCCGGCCGCGTATGCGTCGGCGATCCATTCGATCTTGCGCCCGGTCGGCAGAACGGCCTGAATACTTTGCAGGCCGTCGCGCAATCCGACCTCGCGAATCACGACATGGGTGGGAAAAGAAGGCATGACGTTGCTGTCTCCACAATCTGGGGCCGATCATTGCGCGCCGGCGATAGCCCTACTTTAGAGATTCCCGAAAAAACGTAAAGCATCGGTTTGGAAGCAAAAACGTTCCGAAACGGAATGCCTGAGATCGGGCGGCCGCCGCGCCGTGACGGCGTCGGCCATCGCCATGAAGGCGTTTTGTAAGTCACATGCGCCGACCGACGTGTCGCCGACGACGTGGTAATTTCTGACATTCCCGGAGAACCCGAAGATCGGCGAAATCGAGCCGATAACTTCCGACCCGGAACGTTTAGACAGGCGGAGACTGCACCGATGCGCGACATCGACCTCAAGACACTGCGACTGTTCGTGGCGGTGTGCGATCACGGCAACATCGCGCGTGCCGCGAAGGAAGCGCACATCGAGCCTTCTGCGATCAGCAAGCGCATTGCGCAGCTCGAAAGCGATCTCGGCGTGCCGGCGCTGACGCGGTCACGGCGCGGCGTCGCGCCCACGCCGGCCGGCATCGCGCTGCTCGAGCACGCGCGCAGCATGCTGTTCACGATGGACCGGATCGCGGCCGACGTCACCGCGATCGGCGACGGGTTGCAGGGGCGCGTGAGCATCTGCGCGTCGGCGTCGGCGATCGCGGAAGTGTTGCTGGACGACATCGCGTCGTTCATGCGCGATCCCGCCAACCGCAACATCAAAGTCGACGTCGAGGAGCGGCTGTCGCGCGACCTCGTCCGGCAGGTGCGCGAAGGGGCTTCCGCGGTCGGCGTGTGCTGGGACAACGTCGACTTGCAAGGGCTGCAGGCACGCTCGTACCGCCATGATCGGCTGGCGCTCGCCGTGCATCCCGAGCATCCGCTTGCCGGCCGCCGGTCGGTCGCCTTCGACGACACGCTCGAATTCGAGCACGTTGGCCTGCCGCCGGCCACGGCCGTCCACACGATGCTCAAACGGGCAGCCGCGGACCGCGGCCGGACCGTGTCGTATCGCGTGATCGTGTCGAGTTTCGACGCGGCGTTTCGCGTCGTGGCCGCCGGCCTGGGGATCAGCGTGATTCCGGTCGAAGTCGCGGCCGCTTACCGGCAGTCGCTCGGCGTGCAGGTGATCCCGCTCACCGATGCATGGGCGCGGCGGCGCTTCATCGTGTGTTTCCAGCGCTTCGATACGCTGCAGCCCGCCGCGCAGCGGATGGTCGATCATCTCGCCCACCGCGCGGCGCGTGACGATCACGGCCAGTAGCACATCCCGGCTCGTCGGCATACGCGGCAGTCCCCATTGAACCGGAGGGGCGACACCCCCGAAGCGTTCACCGATTCGTCACATAACCATCTCACTCGATGCGCGCGCCGCCTGCTAGCATGCCGCGTAGCCTGTCCGAATCGCGACGACGGCTGTCAAGATGTCGCGTGGCGCGGTATTCGGCCCGGCCGGTCGGCCGCCTCCGTGCCGGTCGTGCCGGAGCGCTTCGACGCGGATGCTTCCCGCAGCACGAATCGTGCTCCGCCGCATTCGACTTCCATCCGATGGCCGGCTGCGCCGCATGCTGTCGCGCGAGCCGCCGGCACGAGATCCGTCCATGCCCAGGAAAAAAACCAGCCTCTGGCTACGGCCTTTCGACCTGCTTTCCGCCGCGACGAGCGCGCGGCCCAAAAGGAAGGCAACCAAACCGCCGGCATCGCCCAAGCGCCCGGCCAACACCCGGCCCCCGCGTCGCACGGCGCGAGCGCCTGCGCCCGCCGCTCGCGCATCGCCCCGCCAGGCCCCCGGCACGTGGCTTCGCTCGTTTCATTCCGCGCGCCCGTCCGCCGGCAGCCTCGTCAACCATCTTGCCTATGCGCTATACCTGCCCGCCGCGCCGGCGACGACCGAAGGCATGCCCGTCATCGTGATGCTGCACGGCTGCAAGCAGACGGCCGAATCGTTCGCCGCGGGCACGCGCATTTGCCGCGTCGCCGAGCGCGCCGGGTTTGCCGTGCTGTTTCCCGAACAGGCAAAGACCGCCCACTCGCATCGCTGCTGGAACTGGCATGGCGATGCGTCGCAGTCGGAGGCCCCGGCGATCGCGTCGCTGATCGACGCGCTCGTGCAAGAACGCCGGTTCGATCGCGACCGGATCTATCTGGCCGGCATGTCAGCCGGCGCCGGGCTGGCCGCGCGGCTGGCGATCGCCCATCCCGAGCTGTTCGCGGCCGTCGGCCTGCACTCCGGTCCGGCCATCGCGCCGCCGCTGTCGACGATGGCCGCGATGAGCGTGATGCGCCGCGGCCTGCACGACGACCCGATACGCGTCGTCGACGCATGCGTCGACGTTCGCGCTTATCCGGGCATGCCCGCGCTCGTCGTGCATGGCGGACTCGATACGGTCGTCGCCGAGCAAAACGCGCTGCAGCTCGGCGTCGCGTTCGCGCGGATCAACCGGCTCGTCGACGAACAGGGTGAACTGCGCGTCGGCGAGCAACATACCTATGCGCACGACGATGCGCATTACACGGACTATCTGCGCGGCGGCCGGCTGATCGTCCGGGTCAGCATCGTGCGCCGGCTGGCGCACGCATGGAGCGGCGGCGATCCGCGCGAGGCATTCCACTCCGCGACGGGGCCGGACGCGACCGCGATGTTCTGGAATTTCTTTCGAAGGCGGCGGCGCAAGCGGGGACGGTGACGACACGTCGCCTTGCGCTCATGCCCGTTGCTCGACGTTCGGATCGTGATCACGCCGCGCGTCGGAATCATCAGGGCAAACGCCGGCAAGCACGATGTATGCGCCGGCGTCGTGATGACCGCATGGCGCCACCGCATGGCCGACTTCCGGTATCGTTGCCGGATGCGCCGTCCGCGGCGCGCGTCGCATCACGATCCGTTCGTATCCTTCACCCCTTATGGAGCCTTCATGATTCTGGAAATGGCATCGCTCGACATCGATCCGTCGCAGGCCGAGCAATTCGAAGCGGCGGTTCGCCAGGCACTCCCGCTGTTCGCGCGTGCGCGCGGCTGCGGCGGCGCCGAGCTGCACCGCGTGATCGAGCGCAGCGGCGGCTACCTGCTCGTCGTCAAGTGGGACACCGTGGACGACCACATGGTGCATTTCCGGCAATCGGACGACTTCCACGCATGGCGACAGCTGGCGGGCCCGTTCTTCAAGAGCCCGCCGCAAGTCGTGCATACGGAAGTCGCGGTCAAGTAATCGCCACGGTAAAAAGCGGGTCGGGCAAACGCCCGCCCCGTGTCGCCGGCGCGCCGCCGAAACCCGGCTTTACGCGCGCCGTTCCAGTCGCCCCGCCTGTTCAGAACCTGTGACGCAACCCGATCCGCAATGAAACCTGCTTGTCGGTCGCGGACGGCGTCAACCCGGTAATCTGCGCAACCGCCGGCTGCCCGAGCGAATCCGTCCCGCTCGCCTTCTCGAACACGGCAACCGTATAAACGTCCGTTCGCTTCGACAGGAAATAATCGACACCCGCGCTGAACAGGTTGTAGTTCGCGCCGCCCTTGCCGCCGGCACCGCCGTTTCTCGTGTAGTCGTAGGCGACACCGGCCTGCAACGACGGCGTGAACTGGTATTTCGCGTTGATCTCGACGTTGTTGAACGCCGCGGTGCCCGCGTAACGCAGCGCATTCGGCCCCGACGCGGAGCCCAGCCCCTCGAAGCGCGTATTCGAATACGCGAGATTGACGCTGAGGGCGGCCAGCGTCACGCCCGCTCCGACGCCGGCGATTTCGAGCCGGTTCGCGGACGCATAGCCGGCGAACACGGGGTTGCTCTCCGGCGCACTCGCGCTGCCGGCGCTGCCGAGGTTGTTGCTCGTCGCCGGGCCGGCATTCGGATTCGCGCCGAAGAACGACGTGTTCGGATTGCGGACGTTCAGGTAGCCCGCGCCGATCGAAAACGGCCCCGCCGCATACGACGCGCCGGCACCCCAGATCCAGTTGGTCGAGAACGACCCGGCGGTGCCGCCGAGATTCATCAACGCTTCGAGCGTCAGCCCGCGGTAGCTGGCGCTGCGGAACTTGATCGAATTGTTGATGCGGCGCGTGTTCAACGCATTGTCGAGGTCGCCCGGATGCGAGGTCATGTAGCCGCCCCACTGCGGCGCGGCGAGGAACGGCCCGTAGAAGTCGACGACGGGATCGTACTGCCGCCCGAGCGTGACCGTGCCGACCGGATGGCTCAGGCCGACATACGCCTGCCGCCCGAACATCGCGCCGCCCTGGTTCAGCACGCCGTTGTTGCTGTAGAAACCGCTCTCCAGCACGAACAGTGCCTTGAGACCGCCGCCGAGATCCTCGCTGCCCTTGAGCCCCCAGCGGCTCCCCTGCAGGCCGGCCGACCCGCCTTCGATCATCGCGATCTGATGGCCGCCGACCGGGCCTGCCGCCGTCCGTGCCGTCTGCACGTTGCTGGTGTAATTGATGCCGCTGTCGATGATCCCGTACAGCGTCACGCTGCTTTGCGCCAGCGCGATCGCCGGCACTGAATTCAGTACAACCAAGCAAAATGAAAGCTTCTTCATCAATCGATCTCCTCTTTCGGTTATATGTCCCGGCTCGCCGCCGGATTGCGCGTCATCGTGTCAATGGGTCTGGTTCACCACGTTCGACGGCGTGTCGTCGGCCGGCTGTTCGTGAACGCGAATGAAGAACGTCATCAGGAACGACACGACGAGCAGCGCCGCGAGAAACAGCAGCCCAGGCGTCGCGCTCTGCCCCGTTCCCTTGACGAAGCCGATCATGAACGGCCCGACGAAGCCGCCGAGGTTGCCGATCGAGTTGATCACCGCGATCGACACGGCCGCGGTCGAGCGGCTGAGAAACAGCGTCGGCAGCGCCCAGAACGGCGACTTGAACGCGTACAGGCCCGCGAGGCTCAGGCTGATCATCGCGATCGACACGTACGGGTTCGTCGACAGGCCCGCGCCGAGCAGCGCCGCGGCGGCCACCGCCAGCGGAATCGCCGAATGCAGGCGTCGTTCGCTGCGCCGGTCCGAACGACGCGACCACATGACCATCGCGATCGTCGCAACCACGTAGGGCACCGTCGCGATGAGCCCGATCTCGGTATGCGAGAGCTTCGACGAGAAGCCCTTGATGATCTGCGGCATCCAGTAACCGACGCCGAGGCTGCCGCACTGGTACACGAAGTAGATGAACGACAGGTACAGCACCTTCGGGTTCGTCATCGTCTTCAGCGAACCGAGGTGCTGCGCACGCGGCCGCGCCTTGCGATCGTTGTCGAGTTCGTTCAGCAGCCACGCGCGCTCCGCGGGCGTGAGCCACTTCGCGTCGCCCGGGCGGTCCGTCAGGTACAGGAAGCACAGGATCCCGCCGACCAGCGCGGGCGCGCCTTCGAGCACGAGCATCCAGCGCCAGCCGCTCCACTGGAACCAGTGGACGTGATCCATGATCCACGTCGAAAGCGGCGCGCCGATGATGTACGACACCGGGATCGCGGCGGTAAACAGCGCGACGGTCGTCGCGAGTTCCTTCGCACGGAACCAGTAGGTCAGGTACACGATGATGCCGGGGAAGAAGCCCGCTTCCGCCACGCCGAGCAGGAACCGCAGCACGTAGAGTTGCGTCGCGTCCTGCACGAATGCGGAGATCACCGACACGACACCCCACGTCACCAGGATCCGCGCGATCCACACGCGTGCGCCGAACTTGTTGAGCATCACGTTGCTGGGCACTTCGAACAGGAAATACCCGATGAAGAAGATGCCCGACGCGAAGCCGAACGCCTCGCTCGACAGCGCGAGCTCCTTGTTCATCTGCAACGCGGCATAGCCGATGTTCGCGCGGTCGAGATACGAAATGATGTAGAGGACGAACACGAACGGGATGATGCGCCACGCGATCTTGCGCACCAGCGCGCGTTCGTCGATAGGGGTTGCTTGATTCATGGTTGTGCGCCGGCGGACCTGCCGCCGGCTGTCTCCTGATGGGGCGGGAAGGATTACGCGCGGTGTCCGGAAAACACCATGCAGACGGGGCTGCCCGACGCGACCGAGAAGCCGGTCGGCTTGAGGCGGCCCGTCGCGGCATCGATCGCGAACGCGACGATGCTGTCGCTGTCTTCGTTCAGCGCGTACATGAAGCGGCCGTCCGGCGTGCCGGTCATGAAGCGCGGCGTGCGGCCGCCGGCCGGTTCGGCCGCGACGAACGCGAGATGGCCGCTGGCCGGGTCGATGCGGAACACGGCGATGCTGTCGTCGCCGCGGTTCGATGCATAGACGAAGCGCCCGGCCGGATCGACCTCGATCTCCGACGCGCGGCTGTTGCCGGTGTACGTGTCCGGCAGCGACGACACGATCTGCACGGGCGTCAGCGCACCGTTCGACGACGTGTACCGATAGGTCGTGACGGTCGAGTCGAGTTCGTTGACGACATACGCGAGCGCGCCGTTCGGATGAAACGCGACGTGACGCGGGCCGGCCGTCTCGCGCGTGACGACGAACGCCGGATCGGCCGGCGCGAGCCGCCCGTCCTTGAACCGGAACGAGAACACGCGGTCGAGCCCCTTGTCCGGCACGATCACGAATTGCCCGGTCGGGTCGAACGGGTTGAAGTGCGGCTTCGCCTGCTTCTGCTCGATGCGATGCGGACCGATCGGGCCTTCGAGCGGAACGAGCTGCGCGACCTCCTGCAGCGTCCCGTCGGCCGCGATCGGCAGCACCGCGATACTCGCGCCGATATGGTTGGACACGACGACGTAGCGGCCGGTCGGATCGATCGCGAGATGCACGGGATTCTTGCCTTGCGTGCTCTGGCGATTCAGGAACGTGAGCTTGCCGCTGGCCTGGTCGACCTTGAATGCGCTGATGTCGCTCAGGTCGCCGTGGACCGTATACAGGTGTTCGCCGTTGGCGCTCAGCGCGAGGAACGACGGATTCACCAGATCCTTGACGAGCTGCACGAGTTCGAGCGCGCCCGTCCCGGCGTCGACGCGGTAGACGCTAATCCCGTCGCCGCGGGCGTTTCGTTCGCGCGTGGTGCGCGATCCGACATAAGCAAACATGGGTGTTTTTCCTTTCAAAGCCTTGTGTGATTCGTCTGCAGAAACCGGCCCGGCGGCCGCGCCGAGGAGCGCGAGCGCGCCGAGCGCCGCCGTGTGCCCTATCACGCGGCGACGCATCTGATCCGGACCGTTTTCGTCCGAGTCGTTGCCTGTTTTCGTCACGGTCGTCTCCTGATTTTGGTATGTCGGGTTAGCACTAGATTGCATTTTTACTTGTTAAAGTGCAAAAATACAGTCATGGAAAACACCAACTCCCCCTCGGAAGCCCGGTTGACGGTCGATGGCGCGACGTTTCGCTTCGTCGATCTTCCCGGCCAGTTCGGCGCCACGTTGCGCGAACTGCCCGTCGTGCTGCGCCTGCTGCTCGAAAACGTGATCCGCAATACCGATGGCGACGAGCGGCGGCAAGCGGTCGGCGCGATCGTCGAATGGACGCGCCGCGCGACCAGCGAGGCCGAGATCGCGTTCCAGCCGAACCGCGTGCTGATGCACGACACCACCAGCACGCCGGCGCTCGTCGATATCGCCGGGATGCGCGACGCGCTCGCCGAAGCCGGCGCGGATCCGGCGTCGCTGAACCCGGTGCTGCCGGTCGATTCGTCGGTCGACCACTCGCTGGCCGTCGAATATTTCGCGCGGCCGGACGCCGCGCCGCTGAACCTGCAGCTCGAACTGCGCCGCAACGCGGAGCGCTACCGGTTCCTGCGCTGGGCATCGAAGTCGCTGACGGGCGTACGCATTCATCCGCCGGGCACCGGGATCATGCATACGATCAACCTGGAGCAACTGGCGACGGTGGTCACGACGCTCGAGCGCGACGGCGAGCGCTGGGCCGTGCCCGACACGCTGATCGGCACCGACAGCCACACGCCGATGATCAACGGCATCGGCGTGCTCGGCTGGGGTGTCGGCGGGCTGGAAGCGCAGACGGTGATGTTCGGGATGCCGGTGATGCAGCGCATTCCCGACGTGATCGGCGTGCGGCTGACCGGCGCGTTGCGCGCGGGCGTGCTCGCGACCGATCTCGCGCTGACCGTCACGCAACGGCTGCGTGCAATCGGCGTATCGGGCGAGTTCGTCGAGTTCTTCGGCCCGGGCGTCGCCACGCTCGGTGCCGGCGAGCGCGCGGTCGTCGCGAACATGGCGCCTGAATACGGCGCGACGACCGGCTTCTTCCCGGTCGACGGCAACACGCTCGACTATCTGCGCGCGACCCACCGATCCGAATCGGCGATCCGGCTCGTCGAAGCGTTCACGCGGCAAGCCGGCCTGTGGTTCGATCCGGATGCCGAGCCGCGCTACACGCGCACGATCGACATCGACCTCGCGTCGATCGGCATGCACGTCGCCGGGCCGCGCCGCCCGCAGGACCTGCTCGATCATTCGCAGACGGCCGCCGCGCTCGCGCCGCTCGCGTTCCATCCCGCGCATCCGCATCCGTCGATGCCGAAGCATCCGGTCGCGATCGCCGCGATCACGAGCTGCACGAACACGTCCGATCCCGCGCTGCTGATCGCAGCCGGCCTCGTCGCGCGCAACGCGCGTGCGCTCGGGCTGAAGGTGCCGGCATGGGTCAAGACGTCGCTCGGTCCCGGTTCGCCCGCGGCGGCGGCCTATCTCGAACGGGCCGGGCTGATCGACGACCTGTCGGCGGTCGGCTTCGATATCGTCGGGTATGGCTGCACGACCTGCATCGGCAACTCAGGGCAACTGACCGAGCCGATCCGGGCGGCGCTCGCCGACGCGTCGATCCGGCCGGTCGCGATGCTGTCGGGCAACCGCAATTTCCCGGGGCGTATCCACCCGGATCTCGACCTCGGCTTCATCATGTCGCCGCCGCTCGTGATCGCGTTCGCGCTGGCCGGCGACGCCGAAATCGACATGAGCCGCGATCCGCTCCAGCACGCGGCTGACGGCCAGCCCGTGTACCTGCGCGACCTGTGGCCGACACGCGAAGCCATCGCCGAACTGACGGCGGCCGCCGCCGATCCGCACGACTACCCGCGCGCATTCGCGCACGCCAGTGCGAACCCGGCCTGGCACGACCTCGACGCGCCCGACAGCGCGCAATTCCCGTGGGATCCGGCCTCGACCGCGCTGCGCCGGCCGCCGTTCGCGTCGGCGTCGCAGGGCAGCCAGCTCGGCACGTACAGCGCGTACCCGCTGCTGGTGCTCGGCGACGACGTGACGACCGATCACATCTCGCCCGCCAGCGCGATCCCGAAGGACAGCTTCGTCGCCGATTTCCTCGTATCGCGCGGCGACGATCGCGACGACCTGAACGTGTTCGCATCGCGGCGCGGCAACTGGGAAGTGATGATGCGGGCCGCGTTCTACAACCGGACCCTCGTCAACCGGCTGCGCGACGGCATGCCGGTCGCGCATACGCTGCACGTGCCGAGCGGCGACGTGTTGCCGATCTTCGAGGCGGCCGCGCGTTACCGGGAGGAAGGCAATCCGGTCGTACTCGTCGCCGGCGAGCGCTACGGCACCGGGTCGTCGCGCGACTGGGCCGCGAAAGGCCAGCGGCTGCTCGGCATCCGCGCGGTGCTGGCGGCGAGCTTCGAGCGCATTCACCGCTCGAACCTGATCGGGATGGGCATCCTGCCGCTGCGCTTCGCCGCGGGCACCCACCCCGACACGCTGGAGCTCCGGCCAGGTGATAAGCTCGAGGTCGACGCGCCGGCCGATGCGCTGTCGCCGCGCTGCACGGTGCCCGTGCGCATCGTGCGCGCCGACGGCCGCGTCGAGCCCGTCGACGCGACGGCCGCGGTCGAGACCCGTCTCGAATGCGAGCTGCTGCGCTCGGGCGGCGTCATCCCGCTGATATTGCAGAAGAACCTGGCGACGCAGGAGGCTTGAGACCGAAGCCGCCCGCGGCGCTCCGAATGCTCACTCACATGATCGACCGCTCCATCGCGACCCAGATTGTCGAACTGATCAAGACGGAAGGACTGGACGTCGGCGCGCACCTGCCCGCGCAGATGCTCGCCGACCGCCTGCGCGTGTCCCGTTCACCCGTCAACGAGGCCCTCGCGCTGCTGCACGAGAAAGGCATCCTGACACGCGAGCGCAATCGCGGCTTCTTCGTCGCGAAGCCCGTGATCGAGCCGCTGTCGGACGTCGTCGACGAACTCGGTCTCGGCGAAGCCGACGTGATCACGAGCGTGTATTTCCGGATCGCGGACGATCGCCTGAAGGGCGAGCTGCCCGACGAATTTTCGGAACAGCTGATCCGCACCCGCTACGGGCTGACGAACGCGCAGCTCACCGCCGTGCTCGGGCGTATCGCGCAGGAAGGCTGGGCCGAACGCAAGCCGGGCTACGGGTGGCAGTTCTCGCCGATGCTGACGACGCCCGACAGCCTGCTGAAATCGTACCGGCTGCGCCTCGCGCTCGAGCCGGCCGCGCTGCTCGAGCCCGGCTACCGGCTCGAACCGAAGGTGCTCGAACGGTGCCGTGAAGTCGAGAAGCACCTGCTCGCCGGCGGCATCGAGACCGATACCGCCGATCAACTGCACGATCGCGGCGTGCGGTTCCACGAATCGCTCGTCGAAGCATCGGGCAACAGCTTCTTCATCGACACGATCCGGCGCGTGAATCGCGTGCGCCGCCTGCTGTCGTATCGCTCGATGCAGGATCGCGAGCGCTACGTCGAACATGCGAAGCAGCATCTTCACGTGCTTGAGCTGCTCGAGCGCGAGCGCAACGAAGAAGCGTCGGAAGCGCTGCGTCAACATCTGTTGCATACGCTCGATGCGCTGTCGCGCATCAGTGCCATTCTCAAACCCTGAGCCCCCGCGCCACCAGCGCATCCGATTCCCCACGAGCCCTTCCATGACCATCGACCCTTCCGTCCTCTCCGCGTTCACCCCGACCGGCAAGCTGCGCGCGTCGATCAATCTCGGCAACCCGATCCTCGCGAACCGCGACCCGGCCACGGGCGAGCCGTTCGGCGTGTCGATCGACCTCGCGCGCGCGTTCGCCGAGCGGCTGTCGGCCGAGCTGGAGCTCGTCGTGTTCGATGCGGCCGGCAAGTCGGTGCAGGCGCTCACCGAAGAGCGTGCCGACTTCGGCTTCTTCGCGGTCGATCCGCTGCGCGGCGAAACGGTCGCGTTCACCGAACCGTACGTGCTGATCGAAGGCTTCTATCTCGTGCGCGACGATTCGCCGATCCGCGGCAATGCGGACGTCGATCAGCCACACAACCGTGTCGCCGTCGGCAAGGGCAGCGCGTACGACCTGTTCCTCACGCGCGAGCTGAAGGCCGCGCAGATCGTGCGCGCGCCGACGTCGCCGGCCGTCGTGCCGACGTTCGTCGAACAGCAGCTCGAAGTCGCGGCGGGCGTGAAGCAGCAACTCGAAGCCGATGCGGCGAAAACACCCGGCCTGCGCCTGCTCGACGCGCGCTTCATGGTGATCCGCCAGGCGATGGGTGTACCGAAGAGCCGCGGCGCGGCGGCCGCCGCGTTGCTCGGTGCATTCGTCGAAGAGATGAAGGCGTCGGGCTTCGTCGCGGATGCGCTGAAACGCCATGGGATCACGGGCGCGTCGGTCGCACCGCTGGCGTGATCAGGACAGGATCGGACACCCGCTGACGCAACGACGGCGCCGCTGTCTCGCCCGGCATCGGCGCCGCGCACCGCAAGCATCGCGCGGCACGGGCACTACTCGGCATTGGCGCGCCGCCATTGCATCGGCGACATCTCGTACCGTCCGCGAAACGCGCGGCTGAACGCCGCCTCGGACGTATAGCCGACGCGGTTCGCAATATCCGATACCGGCGCGCGGCTGTAGCGCAACAGCTCCGCCGCTCGATCCAGACGCCAGGTCGTCAGATAGCTCAGCGGCGCCTGGCCCACGACACGCTGGAATCGATCCGCGAACGCGGAGCGGGACAGGTTCGACAGCTCGGCGAGATCGTTGACGGTCCACGCGCGACCGGGGTCCGCGTGAATGGCGGACATCGCCGGGTTGATCCGGCTGTCGATCGCGCCGGACAACCAGCCGTGGCCCGTCGCCCCCTCCGTCGCCCAGGTGCGCAGCAACTGGACGAAGATGACGTCCAGCAAGCGGGAGATCATCGCGGCGGCGCCCGCGCGCGGGCTCAATGCCTCGTCGAGTATGAAATGGCAGCTCAGCTCCAGCCACTCGAACGGCCGTTCCCGCAAGCCCTTCAGCACCAGCACCGGCGGCAGCACGGACAGCAGGCGCTGCGACAGCACACCGTCGAAGCCGAAATCGCCGCACAGCCAGGTGGTGTCGCCGCTACCTATCGTCAGACGTTCGCGGTCGTAGTACTGTGGCGCGAGATCCGTGACGAGACGGGCGGAACGGCCCGGCCGGTCGGCGATGACATGGCCGTGGCCATGCATCAGCATGACCAGGTCGCCCTGCGACGCCTGATAGCACGCGTCGAGCCCCTCCACCTCGATCGTCACGCTGCCGCTCCGGATGATGTGCAGCCGGTATTTCCCGGCAGGAAAGCGCAACCCGAAAGGCGCCGAGGCCGCGCAGGTGAACACCGTGTTGCCCCGGATGCGGATCAGCTCCAGCACGTCGGAAAACGCGTCCCGCCTGAACGCGAACGGATCTGCTTCATCGTCCAGCCGGTTCGGCGTTTCAGCAAAGAATTCCGGTTTTTCAGCCATGTCGCGTACTCGGATGGTCTTTAAGATGGACACATCATTCACGCCGGGCGGTGCCGATGTCAAAGGGATTCGACGAGGGCACGCGGCACACTCGCGGGCGTGACGGGCGTCATCCAGCGACCACAGGAGCAGGCACATGAATCCGGAAACGCGCACCGATACGGTTGTACTCATTCACGGCCTGTGGATGACGCCGCTGTCGTGGGAGCATTGGGTCACCCGCTACACGCAGCGCGGCATGCGAGTCATCACGCCCGGCTATCCGGGAATCGAGCCTGGCACGGCCGGGGTCGCGGCCCTGCGCCGCGATCCGTCGCCGCTCGTGAACCTCGGCGCGCGCGAGATCTTCGAGCATCTGGCCGCGACCATCGCGGCGCTCGACACGAAGCCGATCATCATGGGGCATTCGTTCGGCGGCGCGTTCGTGCAACTCCTGCTCGACGCGGGCTTCGGCACGGCCGGCGTGTCCATCGACGGTGCGGCCGTGAAGGGCGTGTGGGCGCTGCCGTTCAGCGAGATCAAGGCGACCTTCCCGGTCCTGCGCAATCCGGCCAACCTGCACCGCGCCGTGCCCATCACCGAGACGGAATTCCACTACGCGTTCACGAACAACCTGAGCCTCGCGGAATCGAAGCCGGTCTATGACCGCTATGCGGTGCCCGTGTCGGGGCGCATCCTGTTTCAGGGCGGATTCGCGAACGTCACGCCGAATGCCGCGACAAGCTACAACTTCGCGAACGACACGCGCGCACCGCTGCTCTTCATCGCCGGCGGCAACGACCACATCCTGCCGCCGACCGTCCAGCGCGAGAACTACGAGAAGAACGCGAAACGTTCTCGGGCGATTTCCGCATATCGGCTGTTCCCCGGCCGCAGTCATTACACCTGTGGCGAGCAAGGCTGGGAGGCGGTCGCCGACTTCGCACTCGACTGGGCGCAGGCGCCGGTGGCGGGGGATCTTGGTAATCGTTGAGCGGTTTTCGTCGCGGAGGACCACACGGCGCGGACGCTCGGCATGACCGAAAGCGGTCGCGCATGTGGCTGCCAGCCACGGCTGCGGGCGTTTCAAGTCGCGCCTGGTACGTTGCGGGCGTTGCAGTCGGTACAATTCCGCGAGCATGCTGTCGATACCTGAACAGATGACCGACCTCGAACGATTCCTCGCTGAAACAACCGCCAGCGGCAAGATACCTGGCGTATCGCTTGCCGCTCTTCGCGCAGGGACGAGAAGCGTCGAACTCTACTCAGGGGTCCGCGGTGTACACGACCACGCGGCTGTCGATGCGGCGACCGTCTTCGAGGCTGCGTCTCTCACCAAACCGCTCGTTGCGTATATCGCGCTTCAGCTTGTCGAAGAAGGGCTTCTGGATCTGCAACAACCCCTATTCGAAATCTGCGGCGATTACGTACCCGGCGATTCGAACTCTCGCCGGATAGCGGCCTTTCATGTCCTGACACACACCAGCGGTCTTCCGAATATCGTCCGCGACAACGCTCCGCTTCGCACATACTTCATGCCCGGCGAGCGGTTCAGCTATGGCAGCAGTGCGTTTGCATGGCTTCAACGCGCGATGGAAACCGTCAGCGCGCGCCCGCTCGAGATGCTGGCGCGAGCGCGCGTATTCGGGCCGTTGGGCATGCGTCATTCGAGCCTGGCGTGGCAAGAGCGCTTCGCGGTCAATCATGCGCAAGGCCACGAATGGGAAGGTCAGCCGGTGCCGAAGCGTCGCGTGCAGACAGCGCAGGCCTCGTGGTCGCTGCTGACGACGGCATCCGATTACGTCGGCTTTGTTCAGCATGTACTGGCGCGCCGAGGCTTGACGGCAGCGAGCTACGATCAGTGGTTTGCACCTCGCGTCAATACTCGGCAAGGCGACGATGCCGAAGATCTCATCGGTCGAAACCCGCCCGATCCAAACGTTGCGTGGGGATTGGGCTGGGGGCTCGAACTGCTGCAGGGTTGCTTCTTTCACTGGGGAAACAACGCGGGATTCCGGGCGCTTGTTCTCGCCAATCGGGCGACGCGGGATGCAGTCGTCTGGTTTGCCAATTCGGCCCGAGGCCTGAGACTGATACATGCCGTCCTGCCGGCCACCGTTCCCGGCGAACACCCCGCGGTCGCATGGCTTCGGATCGGTAACTTGTGACTATGTCGTTAGCGGCATCGCGCAATCGAAACCGGTAATCCACGTTGAAACGGTGGGCACACTGCAAGGTCGACCAAGTCGCTTCCGAGCGGCAACCTCTATTTCCACAGCAGTCGTCGGATCGTGGGTACTGTCAGCCGATCCGGTTGACCGGCAACGCGGTCTCGAACACCGTCTCGCGTTCGCGATGGACTCGATACGCGGCTGATCCCGCTCGCCAGGAAAACACGCTTTCGACAGAAGTGTGCATGTACAGCACAGCCGCAAAATCATCGATTGCAATCGTCGGCGGGATGCTGCCGGCCTGTTGTGCGGCATGTAACGTCCGACGCCTCTTAGGATCGCTGCCGTAGTGAACGGCACAGCCGCCGGGCAGCAATCCCAGGCAGTCGAGCGGACGATGGGCTGCGCCCCAGAATGAATCTGTCAGCCCCGCGTCAAACCAGCACATTGCGCCGGCACTCATACCGGCGAGCAACACGCCACGCTCCCATGCCGTTCGCAAAACCGAATCGAGTCCCCACTCCCGCCATACGGCAAGTGCGGACTTGGTATTGCCGCCGCCAACGTAAATCACGTCCTGCTCGAGCAGCCTGATTGGAAAGTCGGAAACAAGCATCGACCTTGAGTCGGGTTGCCGAAAAAACGCAAGATGGGACGTTTCGCAGCCCAAATTGCCGTAGACCATGTGGAACTTCTCCAGATGGTCTGGCAAATCCCCGCTGGGCGTGGCCAGAAAACAGATACGCGGTCGCGCCTTGCCCGTGAGCGTAACGAGATGTTTGTCGATCGGCGACGACGTCTCTTCCATCATGAAACCGCCACCGCCTATCGCGAGAATACGTTGCATGAATGCACACCGGGTCGTTGATTGTCGCTTATCGCATGCGGATTCAACCCGTCGATGCAACATACGTGAGGCGGCATAGCCGCGAGGGGTGTTGCATCGACGGGTTGAATCCGCAACCCTCTCCCGCCGTACGCGGCTGCGTTAGCACAACGACCGCTGTGAGGGAAAGCGACCGTCCGTGTTGTCAGGTGGCCGCCTCGTACTCCGCGATTTTGTTGAAGAGGGACGTCGACGTGCTCAGCCGAAGAATTCGACTGCGCCAGTCCGAAGGTTGTACATCGCGCCAACGATCTTAATCTTTCCCGTGGTCTCGAGTTCGGCGAGCACGGGGCTATGCTGACGAATGCTGGCGATGGTCAACTCGACGTTCTTGCGCGACACGGCGTCCACGAAAGCATAGTTCATTGCAGAGCGATCACCATCGTAGATCGTTGCCTGCACGGCGGGTTTGATCTTGGCTAACAATCCGGTGAGATTGCCTAGCTCGGCGTTGGCAATGGCTCCCTTGATCGCGCCACAGGCCGTGTGTCCCATCACGACGACTACCTTTGCGCCAGACAGTTTGCATGCGAACTCCATGCTGCCAAGGATGTCTTTGTTTTCGATATTCCCGGCGACACGGCAATTGAAGACATCGCCGATGCCCAGATCCATGATCACTTCTGCTGGCGCGCGCGAGTCGATACAACTAAGCAGCACTGCGGCGGGATACTGCCCGGCTGAGCTCGCCCTCTGCTCTCGCAAATAATTGCGAGCTTTCCTCTCGCCCCTCTGAAAGCGCGCGTTCCCCTGGTTCATGACCTTGATTATCTGTTCCGGTGTCATGCTGTCGCGCTGTGCCTTGGTCAATGCATCGGCGCGTGCGGGCTTCGTAAAGAGTGGTCCAGCGGCGAGCCCAACCACAGTGGCAGTGCCAGCAAGCTTGAGAAAATTCCGGCGACCTGAGCCTCTGTATTGCCTCGGATACTCGAAAGTGTCGCACATGACGTTGTTCCTCGTTTTTGCCAACTGGCGTCCATGGTTCCAGCATGTCCCGATCACCACGCTCGCGGGAGTTACTGGAGGTGGCCGATCGTCACCACAGCCCTGACGGGGTTTGATGACCTACTATGTCCGTCGCAAGGGATCGATTCAATATAGGCGATCGCTAGCCGCGTTCAAGTGAAGTGAAAGGATTGGAGCCCGCTTTCTGCAGCGCATAGTCCCCCCCTCAAGCAACGTTCGTCGTCGCGAATCGAATGGCCGCTTGTTGTTGCGAAGCCGCTGTCTGAACGTCCAACTGACGCGACGGATGAGTGACCCTTCATGGCGAATACTGCCCAATTAGCCGTCAATTCATGAAGCAGTCGATCGAAGAACCTCCCCCGAAGAGGGCACCGATCGCGGTCGAGTTCCGCGCTCGCAAAACCGGTCACCCACCAGGACTCACGGGCGCAGCCCGAACACGCCGTGCCACAGAGCGCTGAAAAAGTCCACGTGCACGTGTTCGTCACTCCTTCGCGCGTCGCTCTTTGGCGCCGGTGTCGCCCTCTTCTCGCATTGCGGCATCTGCTCATCACGCTGCCCGTCCCGCGATGCGCTCGGCTGGCGCGACGCATGCAGCTCGACCACGCTGCCGGCAATGCGCTCGGCGAGTTGAACATCGCAATCACGGCCGAGCAGAACACCGAACACGACGTCGCGGTTGTGCCCTTGTTCGGCGAAGCGCATCGCCCATGCCACGAACATGCACGTGTTCGTCACTCCTTCGCGCGTCGCTCTTTGGCGCCGGTGTCGCCCTCTTCTCGCATTGCGGCATCTGCTCATCACGCTGCCCGTCCCGCGATGCGCTCGGCTGGCGCGACGCATGCAGCTCGACCACGCTGCCGGCAATGCGCTCGGCGAGTTGAACATCGCAATCACGGCCGAGCAGAACACCGAACACGACGTCGCGGTTGTGCCCTTGTTCGGCGAAGCGCATCGCCCATGCCACGAACCGCGCATATTCCGCTTCGCGCTCCGCCTTCAAGCGCTCCTCTTCTTCGCGAAGCCGTGCGTGACGGAGCATTTCCTCTGCGAAAACGGTGTCATAGACGCGGCGCAGCTCCGGGTCCGAGAGAATCGCGTATGCCTCCTTGATCTCCTGAAATCGCGCATGCGCGTCCGCTTCGCCCCCGACGTTGCGGTCGGGATGCGCTTTCATCGCCGCCTTTCGGTAGCTGCGCTTGATTTCCTCGTTGGTGGCGTTCTCGCACACACCGAGCAATTCATACATTGTCGTCATTGTGCGTCGGGATGAAAGTCGGATCGCGTTGATCGTAGCATGTCGCCGCCGCGCCAATCCGTCGGGTTGAGAATTCACCACGTTCTGAACACCCTGAGTGCAGGTCAGGATTCAATCGCGCATGCGCGTCCGCTTCGCCCCCGACGTTGCGGTCGGGATGCGCTTTCATCGCCGCCTTTCGGTAGCTGCGCTTGATTTCCTCGTTGGTGGCGTTCTCGCACACACCGAGCAATTCATACATTGTCGTCATTGTGCGTCGGGATGAAAGTCGGATCGCGTTGATCGTAGCATGTCGCCGCCGCGCCAATCCGTCGGGTTGAGAATTCACCACGTTCTGAACACCCTGAGTGCAGGTCAGGGGCGCTTTGGCAAATGACGAAATCTGAATCATTCTCATCGGAACGGCCGTTTGCCGACTGGAGCGGTCGCTCGAGTGTCCGAATGAGCATGCAGGCTAACGGCGCTTCATGCGCCGGCAAGCGTCCGCGCGCCGGCCCTGTTGCCGTCAGACCTCGGTCTGCCCCGCCATCTCGAGGGCATCGTCGACTTCAATGCCGAGGTAGCGCACTGTATTTTCCAGCTTGGTATGTCCGAGCAGTAGTTGCACCGTCCGAAGGTTCTTCGTTCTCCGGTAGATCAGCGAAGCCTTGGTGCGGCGCATGGTATGGGTGCCGTACGCCGTATCGTCGAGTCCGATCGATGCGATCCACCGATGGACCACTCGGGCATATTGTCGTGTCGACAGATGCGGCGACGCATGCATCCAGTGTGCCGTCTCACAGTGGAAGCAGTGGTCGCTACCCGACCCATTGCCGTCATTCCGAGCGCGGCGGAAGCAATGGCAACTTTCGAAAGTGAAGCGGTCGTCCATCGGGCAGGTGCAAGCGATGCAATAAAGACTGCCCTTGCATGGAAATTGCCGCACTCGGATGCTACGTGTCCAATACTTTCACCGATGACGGGGGAAGGAAGATTTGCGCAGTCGCCGGTTGTCGGTCAGACACGCTGTAGCCGACGTGAATACGACGACCGGGCTGCCACAATGCCAGACGCTATCTCGCGTCGTATTTACATAGTGCATCCCTGACTTGCTCCGGGTTTTCCTTGACCCGATCCAGGGGGCGTCGTTACCTAAGGCCCGTGACGCTCGTGGGATTTTGTCGAGCCTTATCTCCGCCAAATCATGGACTTCCTTGACGACGCGCACCTGCTCGAATTAACTGAAACCGACGGGATCTCAGATCGGCAGCCCCGCCGCCGGGATCCAGAGGGGGTCTCGCAGGGTCGCGGCCCGGACGGGTTTCAGCTGTGCGAACTGACGAGTCGCATGTACGACATAAGCAATCGCCGAAGGAGTTTCAGGAGATGCCATGAAAGCGATTTGCCCGCTGCACGGGCCAACGACCATCATCGGGACGAACGCGTACGGATTTCCGGTTTATGCGTGCTGCTGCAAGGACGTGCCCTATGTAACGCCTCCGGACGCATGTACGCGGGCGCCGGCGCAACGCGGGCCTGACGCGCAGCACCAACCCCAAGAACCGAAGACGAAAAAAGAAGGACACTGACGATCAAATCGCGCTGCCCGTGCGGACATTCAATCGGACGCTGCCCGGCTCGCACGTCGTCGGAGTCGGCGGCCTTCGTTTTGGGTGTGACGACCAGCGTAGTCAGCCGCCGGCCTGCCGACGGCGAAACGAAAGCAGGCACCGGGCTGCGAGCCCGATGTCGATTTTGCGATCTTTCAGTAATTTCGTTACTCGCGCAGGAAAACCGCTGTTTGTTACGGCACGCCCGATCGGATCCTGCAGTGCGGGCATCAGAGCCCGTGTGCTCTGGTTACAGGCCGCCTCTCCGTAGAGCGTCGAGGTGAACGATTACGCCTACCGTCGCTCAGTCGAACGTCCGGTTCTTGGCTGGCGCAGCCGATCGCGTGTCCTGAATGCTGCGGAGCGAACGGCCGCATGTGGCCGGCAAGCAACCGCTCGCCGGCCGCGATGCAATCAAACCTCCGTCTGCTCTGCCATCTCAAGCGCATCGTCGACTTCGATGCCGAGATAGCGAACCGTGCTTTCCAGCTTCGTATGTCCGAGCAGCAACTGCACCGCGCATCTCGAATTGCACCGGCCGCTGGGTCTTCTGCTGCATGATGGTCGCTCTGGACGCCACGCGGCTTCCCTGGCGAACGTCTTGGACCAGCAACCGCGTAAGATCACACGCTCGGAGCTTGCTATCAATCGCGAGATTGAACAGCGCGAGCTCACGAAGGTTCGATGCCATCTGAAGTCGCGTCCGGATCGACCAGATTTCTCGTAGCTTTAGCGGCGGCTTCTGCCCGGTGAGCTTGCCCTTGTTCCATGGCACGCGGGCGTCAACGACGACATTCCTGGATTCAATGACAAGCTCCTTTCAAGCGAAGGGAGATTGAGTGGGCGCCTTTTCCGACGGGCGCTATCCTACCCATTGCGGTTCGTCGCTGATGCTTTCGGCAATGTCCGATGCGCAATCGGCAAACGGCCGCTGCTGAGCGGTTCCAGGAATCCAGTCCGATCAGGTTCGAGGTGCGGGCATCTCCGGCAGCGAAATCTCGATTCCGCGGCGGTGCAGTGTCGAGAGCACGTGATACACGCCCTTAAAGCACATCACGGGGAGTGCAGCGCGCCAGCTCCCCCGGAGATTTCCTGCCAGCAGATTGACGACGCCGTCTCGCATCCACAAGCGATTGGACGGTGCCATGAAGAGCGTACGCATGACAGGATCGTTCACTCGATAGATCAGCCAACTGATCCGATCCATTGCCTCTGACAGTTCCTTGTTGGCTGCTTGCGCAAGCTTCTTTCCTCGTGCCGGATCGTCGAGCCAAACGTGGGCGGCCTCGGCGCCGAGTTCTCCGCCAGTCATCGCCATCAGTACGCCTGTCGAGAACATCGGATCAACAAATCCGTAGGCGTCGCCGATCATCAGAAAACCGTTCCCGTTGCCTTCGCGCGCGCGGTAGCTGTAATTGGCCGTGCTGTAGACGTCCGATACGCGCTGTGCGCCTTGAGCGCGAGCCGCGACGGTCGGGCTCGAAGCGATGCGCTCGGACAGCAAATCGGTCGCCGTTCCCTTGCGCTCCTTCCACGCCGATTGATTGCCGACAAAGCCAATGCTCATTGTGTCATCGGGCAGCGGGATCAGCCAAAACCAGCCATCCTCCGCAAGATGAATGCTGATGTAGCCCGCCAGTTCACCTTCCCGACGCGTTACGCCAGTGAAATGCGCATAAACGGCCGCCGTGTTGTTGTACTTGTTCGAGGTCTTGACCTTCATCCGAGACGCGAGAAACGTATCACGTGGCTTATGGACACCGATCTCTCGTACCTGATCCAGAACGCCGAGCCGCTCGAAAATGTCGAGGTTACGTGGCAGCAGGCTTTCGCCGATATGGAAGCGCGGATGCGCTTCCTTCTCCACGAGCACTACGTCGCGTCCATTCATCGCCAGGAAGGCCGCCGCAGTCGCACCAGCGGGCCCGCCGCCGATAATCAGCACGTCGGGTCGGCTCGAATCGCTTTTCGATGAGTTCATTGCACTTGCTTCCAAAAAAGGGCGTATTCATGGACCAAAGCAAAAATGCTATGGCAGACGTTGGTCAGCTTTCCCCTCGGGCACCGTCCACGTAGCCTCAAAGCACTTGAGTGCAATTTCTGCGGGCCCATTCTTTCGACTCGGATCGACACTCTCATCTTTTCCGTCATTCAACGCAAGGCCGACAGAGCGACCGTCACCGAAAAAACGCCGAGCACGAGGGAAGCACTGCGAAGCAGATATTTCGGCGTCGGAACTCCCTGGCGACCGGCGCCGAGCTACGCGCCCAGACCAACGCAAAGCAGTCCGATCGGAAACACTACGTAAGCGCTATTTCCTTCTGGGGTATGTGCCTCACCGTGCTCGCGCAGATCTTGCCCTGGCTTCCGGTCGTTGCGCGAGCTGGAAGCGCGAGTCAGACTGCTTCCCGTTGCGCTGATCAGGAACAGAAATTGCGGGCCGCTCGATAGTCTGCGCGTTCGTGCAATGGACGCGCGTGCAAGCAGAAGCAGAAGCAGAAGCAGAAGCAGACGTTCTAAATCGACGCTCACTTTCCCTCGACGGCCAGGCTATAACCTGGCGCCCCTCCAGCACGGTTTGCAGCCGGTCTATGTCGTTCGAAAGATGACGGTCGATGAGGCGTAGCGTAGGCGTGGACATGGTCTTGGTGGTTGGGACAACGCATGTGACAACGATTGTCGACCATCAAAGCGCCGATGTCGAATGAGCGCAACTGGCCGCTGCCGCCGAAGCGGACGACGGAGTTACCTCCGTCGAATCAGCAGGTTCCACCGTACAACGGTCATTCGTTCCTGCGAGTCCCTTGGCGCGTCGATCAGCCTTTGCGGACGGCCGTAACTGCAGGGTATTGACGATGAATGCCCGCTTTCAATCGTCGAAAAACACTGTAAAGCCCAAAGGTCGGTATGGTGGGATTTGGCTTGACCACGTGCCGCCCCAAAAACGTGACTACGCACCGTGAAAGTGATACTTTACAGCGACCAATCCGCATATCACCGGGACAATTAGCCATGACCATCCTGGACGAAAGCAAAAAATCGCGCGCACTTCGAGAGCTTGAAAGTTTTCGATCGGCCGCCGCCAACCCGGAGACAGGCAAGACGCCTGTTCAAGAATGTCTTATATTGGATCAAAATCGAAAGCAGGTCATCGACCAGCTATTGTTACCAGTGCTCGGTCAATTTCTCAGCGGATCTACGGATCTTGGCACTTTTAAGACAGAAGTCGATCGTATCAACAAGCGCCACGAATTGTGGGGCTTTAAGGGCATAAAAGGGCAGATGTTTTTCAATCTGCTTTACAATACATGTGCTGATGTCGATGAAATAACTGCGGAACTTAAATCGGCTATAGAGTTACCTTCTGACGAAGTTGTAGCAAGGAGTCGAATTCGAAATTTCGCGAGCTACGTTCGGCGGTCTGGCGAAGAACACGTTGCAAACGGAGGCGGCAAGCATTCGCGGCCAAAGCCCTCAAGTATCCCCTTCTTTCTTAGCTACTTTTGGCAGATTCAAGCCCCTGACCAGTGGCCTGTGTATTACACGAACAGCGTACAAATACTATCCGACCTGAACCTTTACCAACCGACGGAAGACCTGGCCGACGCCTATATAGGTTACGTTCATCTTGACGCTGAAATTCGCGACCTGTTTCGGCAGCAACTTGGGCAACCTGTCACGCTCTACGACGTGGAACATGTGTGGTGGTACGCGAAGAAGCCCGCTGTGGTGTCGGTCGCTGCCGCAACGATCACGGGTGTCACGAAACAAGAACCCGAATCGAAACTCGTCGTTGATGGAATAGCTTCGCCGTTGCAGCTACCCGACAGCTATGTCCCTCCGATTATCAGCATCATTCCCCTGCTAGCCAACAATGACCCGTCATTAGAAGCTCTGGCAAAGGCCGCTGGTACCAGTATTTCTCGTGCGTTCGAGAAAAGTGTGCATGCGGCTTTCACCATTCTCGGTTATGACACGCAGCTTCAAGGGCAAGGACAAGGTCGTATTCAGGACGGTCTGGCAA
>NZ_LKPJ01000015.1 GCF_001443045.1 Burkholderia ambifaria
TACGCGATCCGTTCCACAAAGGAGGAACATCGTGAGTGAAACAAGGACGTTTGAAATATTCCGCTACGATCCAGACCGGGATCCCAAGCCGTACATGCAAACGTACGAGATCGAGGTGCCCTCTACTGACAGGATGTTGCTGGATGTCCTTGTCCGGCTCAAGGCACGGGACGAGACGCTCAGCTTTCGGCGTTCGTGCCGTGAAGGCGTGTGCGGCTCGGATGCAATGAACATTAACCGCAAGAACGGGCTCGCCTGCATCGCCAACCTCAACGACCTTCCCCGCCACACGGTCCTGCGTCCGCTGCCCGGGTTGCCGGTCGTTCGCGACCTGATCGTGGACATGACCGCGTTCTTCAAGCAATACCACTCGATCAAGCCCTACCTGATCAACGACACGCCCCCGCCTGAGCGGGAAAGGCGCCAGACGCCCGAGGAGCGCGATCAGCTGGACGGTCTGTACGAGTGCATCTTGTGCGCGTGCTGTTCCGGCGCATGTCCCTCGTACTGGTGGAATCCCGATAAATATGTCGGTCCTGCCGGGCTCCTGCAGGCCTATCGCTTTCTGGTCGATTCCCGCGACGAGGGTACGGGTGAGCGGCTGGACAATCTTGACGATCCGTATCGCCTCTTCCGGTGTCGGACGATACTGAACTGTACGGACGTCTGCCCCAAAGGCCTGAATCCGGCCAAGGCAATCGGGGAGATTCGCACCATGCTCGCGCGCCGGACGATCTGAGTGACGCAACCTGACACTGGGATACGGTTATGGCAATGCCACGGGCGACACCGGGGGAATTGATCGACGTTCGACCGCATTCCATCACGCTGTTGCGTTGACCGGTTGAATCCGCAGCCGAACCCAGCCGCCGAAGGCGGCGTGGCACTTTCCCGCGCGGTCAGTGCCGGAGGGATTACATGTCAGTTTATATTGACGGAGTACCAGCACGTTGGCATTCGAGTGGTTGGCGACGTATACGGAGCGGTCGATTTTCTGAACACGCCGAAGTGACTCATGGGAGCGCATCAGTCATGCAACCGGAACACGCTTCAAATCTCGCAACGACTCACCACACAGGCGCGGACACCCGCCCGCACGCGCCGATTCCACCAATCGTGCCGGCGCAAACCGCGCTGGTCGTGATGCACTATCAGACCGACATCCTCGGGCTCTTTCCGTCGGTCGCCCCCGCCCTGCTCGCCAACACGCGCAGGCTGTGCGACGCGGCGCGTGCCGGCGGCATTCACGTCTGCTTCGCCAATCTCCATTTCAGCCCCGGCTATCCGGAAGTCAGTCCGCGCAACAAGAACGGACAAGGGATCAAGCAGCTTGGCCTGTTCGTCGACGACGGCCCGTGCCCCGAGCTCGGGCGGCTGGACACCGAACCGCTGATCGCCGCGCATCGCGCGAGCGTGTTCTTCGGCACCGGCCTGGAGGCGCGGCTCGTCGCGCAGGGTATCGATACGTTGATCCTGGTCGGAATTGCCTCAACTGGCGTCGTGCTGTCATCGGTTGCGCACGCCAGCGACGCGGATTTCCGGCTGTATACGGTGAAGGACTGCTGCTACGACCCGGATCAGGTCGTGCACGAGCATCTGTTCGCGACGGCGTTCGAGACACGCACAACGGTGCTGTCGCTCGCGGACGCGCTGCGCTTGCTCACATAGACGCGCAACGTGCACGCCGCGCGAGCCGGAACACTCCCGGCCCGCGCATCCTGCGCGATCTCTTGCGCGATCTCCTGCACGACTTCGCGCGTTACTTCGCGATATACACGCCCGACGTCGGGCACGTCCCCTGCGTATTGCCGTCCGTCACGAGCGACGCCGCACTCGGAAACTGCGACGTCGCATTCGTCTTCACCGCGATCCACGCTTCCGTGAAATAGCTGACGCCGTTGGTCTTCGCGCACTTCAGCGACACCGCGCTGCGCGTATTGCTGCCGAACGCGCCTTCGAACGCGGACAGCAGCTGGTTGCGCGTCACCGTCTTGCCCGTGTTCGCCTGCAGGAATGCGTTGAACGACGTATTGCCGAGGCGGTTGATCATGCCGGTCGCCTGGTTCCAGTACGTGTCGGGCGATGCCGAATTCGAGCAGGTGCCGTGCTTGAACCATTCGTGCTTGTCGAGGCACGACGCCACGCCCGGCATGTACGTCGACAGCGTATTGCGGGTCGCGGTGCTGACCGGATACGCATCCATGCTGCACCACTGGTGCGCGTTGTCGAGATCGACGTCGCTCCGCGGCACGCCGCAGTAGAACGGCTGGTTGCCGTCGTACCGGTTCGGCCACAGGCCGTGCAGCGACAGGCTCGTCGCCGCATACGTGCCGGCGAGGTTCGTGCACTCCGGCGTGTCGTGCGACGCGCAGAAGCCGGGCTCCCACGAAGCCGCGAGCAACAGGTAGTCGTAGCTGGTCTGTGCGACGGCGTGCAGCGAGGCGGATGCGACGGCGAGTGCGGCCGCGGCGCGAGCGAGCGTCTTGAGCATGGCGTTTCCTCGGAAAAGGCTTGCGGTCGCGGGGCGCGCCGCAAGATTGTCGAATGTCTGCCCGCGATTGTTGCCGGCGCAACGTGGCATAACTATGAAGGCTAACGAAATATGACCGTCGTTCCGCAGCCCGTCGTTGCGGAACGCCGACACGGCGTCAGGCACCACGCGACTATTTCACCGATGCGGCTTCCGATCCCCCCGGCGACAGCGCCGCGCTGTCCTGCTCGCGCCACGCCCGCCGCGACGCCATGATCGCCCTCACGGCCGAGCGCGCGACCTTCCACCACGCGAACGGCCGTGGATCGGCGAGCATGCTGAGCGCGCGTGCATAGTCGAGCGTGAGCCCGGGCGTCCACGCCATCGTCACCGCGCGCTTGCGAATCTGCGCGGCTACCCACAGCTCGGGCGTGAGCAACAGCCGGACGAATGCGCCCCACCCGGCCCGCGTGCCCTTGAGCCGCCACACCGCGCCGTCGAGTGTCGCTTCGAGGGCGTTCGACACGGTGCTCGAGCAGTTGCGGTGCGTGAGGTTGTACGTGACCGTCTGCCGATACGACGACCAGAATGCCTCCAGCTTCGCCGGATCGTAGTTGCGGATCCGCACGCGCACGGTCGACGGACACCACGCTTTCGACTCGGTCGCATAGTCGGGCTGGAACAGGCCCGGCACGTCGTTCTCGCGCGTCGCACGCAGGATCCGCGTGAATTCGTCCGGAGAACGATCGATCTCGACGGCCGGATACAGGCTGATATAGATACCCTCGGGCGACTCCAGCGCCGCATGGCCGGTCGAGATCACACCGTTGACGTCCACCGCGGCGATGTAGCGGTCGATCACCGGATAGCGCTGCGCTTCGGCCTTCGACGTGCCGGTCGGCGTCCACACGTGCACGGTGAGCGCATGCTCGTGGTCGGCTGGCGGGCCGTCCCATTCGGATTGCGTGAAGCGTGGGATGTCGGGCGCCGCGTCGACGTCGGGCACGATCGCCGGCGCCGGCGACGTGACGAATGCGGGGTTGCGCGTCAACCGCCGCACACGCGCGGCGAGGCTCAGCATGTGCATCCCGCCGAACATCAGCAGCAGGCCGAGGCAGTACGGCACGGTGCCCGCATAGTGGGTCGGGTACGGCTGATAGAAGAAGACCGCGAGCAGGATCTCGACGACGCCCCACGCGAACGCGACGTTCCAGCGCCGGTAACGCACCATCCATGCGGACGTGCACTGCAGCAGCCCGTCGACGAGGAACAGCGTGCCGAAGATCATCGACAGCAGGAAGTGGCCGTGATGATGGCCTGCGAACACGAGCCCGGCGGCCACCACGACCGCGATGCCCTTCACGTAGCGCAGGATACGCTGACCGCCGACGCCGCTGCCGGCCACCGCGAGCGTCGCGAGCCCCTCGACCAGGAACAGCCACGCGAATACTTCGATCGGAAAATGCAGCGCGCCGTCGAGCGCATCGATGAAGATGCCGACGCCCGCGGCGACCCATAGCCAGCCCAGCACGGTCAGCCCGCGCCAGCGCGTTCGCAGATATTCGATACCCAGCAGCAGCAAGACCAGTCGTACCATTGCGCCCTCGCATCGTTTTTTCGGGATACGCGCGAGTCACGCGTCTCCTTATATCGTGCCGACCGCGCATCGTGCGATGCGGCAGTCGGAAGGCGGTAATGCTGACCGGCGCGTCATGCGTCGACATGACTGATGGCAGCCGGCGCGCGCCGCTCTGGCCGAATAATAAGATATGACGAAGCCAGTTGAAAGCCTCGCGAAAACCACTCGCGCACGGCGCCGACGGCCGCCGGCGCCCGGGCCTGCCACCGGATCCGGTACGCAAGCACGCCACTGCCGCGGCAGATTTCCCGTTCGACAACGCGTGCCGGATACGCGAGAATCGCCGTCCACGGTCGGCATGGGCTTGCGGCTCCTCGCGACGCCGGTCACGGTCGCCGCCGACGGCGTGCTCGTGCTGGGCGGCATCGTGCTCGTGCCGATCGCGGTCGCCGGGATCAAGGCGAACGGCGGCCTGCGGATCATGTAACGGCCGCTGCCGACGGTGACGGTCGCCCGCCATGCCCGCATTCGCATCACGAACGCAAACCGGAGCATCGACATGACGCCCTCGCCGCTTCACACCCCGCCGCTCGGCCCGCAGCTGAAGCGCTGGCGCACGTTGCATCGCGTGAAGCAGAGCCATGCGGCCGAACTGTTCGGCGTCGCGCAATCGACGATCTCGCGCTGGGAAACCGGCATCCAGCAGATGTCGCCCGACGAGCGCACGACCGCCGAACGGCTGCTTGCCGCGCGCCTCGATTCGGCCGGCGACCATGCGCTCGCGCGGCTGATCGCGAGCAGCACGGCGCGCATGCATCTCGTGTGCGACCTCACGCATCGCCTGCTCGCGTGCTCGCCGTCGCGCGCGGCCGAGTTCTCGCGACCGCTGCCGGCGTTGCTCGGCACGTCGCTGTGGCGCTATGCGTCGCCGGAGATCGTCCGCATGGAAGCCGCGCTCGACCCGCTCGGCTGGCACGATCGCGCCGGCCCGCCGAGCGTCGAATTCGCGACTGGCGCCAATGCGTCGCGCGTCGTGCCGATCCGCGGCAGCACTTGCCGGTGGACGCGGATGACGCTGTCGGACGGCTCCGCCGCGCGGCTCGTCGAAACGCTGTAGCACGCGCGACCGTCGCCGGGCCCGGACGCGGCACGCATATTTCATGCGTGGACGCAGCGCGTGCGCACGGCGTACGCTTGACGGCTCGATTCAAGCAATCCCGTTGACCATGAACCTCGACACGATTCACGCAAGGCTCGATTTCCTGCGCGAAGCCGAACGCCTGAAAGACGTGCTGCGCAGCGGCCACACGTCGACGGGCCGCGCCGAAAGCACGGCCGAACACAGCTGGCGGCTGTGCCTGATGGCGCTCGTGTTCGCCGATGCGCTGCCCGGCGTCGACACGACGAAGCTGCTGAAACTGTGCGTCGTCCACGATCTCGGCGAAGCGCTGCACGGCGATATCCCCGCGATCGAGCAGGCCGCGCATCCGGACAAGAGCACGCACGAACGCGACGACTTGCTGACGCTGACGGCCGGGCTCGATCGCGCGCTGCGCGACGAGATCGTTGCACTGTGGAACGAATACGAAGCGGCGGCATCGCCGGAAGCACGCGCCGCGAAGGCGCTCGACAAGCTCGAGACGATCCTGCAGCACAACCAGGGCAGCAATCCGCCAGACTTCGACTACGCGTTCAATCTCGGCTACGGCCGGCGCTACACGGACTCGGTGCCGCTGTTCGGCGCGATCCGCGCGATCGTCGACGCGGACACGCAACGCAGAATCGATGCGCGCGGCGACGGCGCGTAAGCTCGCGAAACCGACCGCGCGGCACCGCGCGCGCCGATCGCACAGGACACGCTCACACCCATAAACAAATCGGGATCGACGCGATGCCCGCACTCGACGAGGAACGCGACCGGTCGATGATGGCGATCGTTGCCGCGCAGCGGCAACGACGCATCGCACGGCGCACGCATCATTCACACACCGTCGCCCTGCGCCACGCCGGCGCGAACGCCACCGCGCTCGCGGTCGCGAGCACGGCCACACCAACCGCGCCATACACCATCACCCAACCAAACCCGTGCACCAGCGCCGCGTGCAGCGCCGTACCGCTCGGGTCTGCCTTGGCGAGCCCCGGTGCGATCGCCTGCGGAGCGTCGGTGCGGCCGGATGCGATCTCCTGCGCCAGCATGCGCAGCGCCTCCGCATCAACCGCCCCCGCGACCCCGGCCTTCAGACTCGCGACGATCCCCGCAACGAGCACGAAGCCCATCGTCGCGATGTTCAGCGCGAGCGAGATCATTCGCGCGCTCATGTCGATGCCCGACGCCATCCCGGCCCGCGAGTTCGGCACCGCGCCCGTCGTCGTGTTCGTGACCGGCGTGTTGGTGAGCCCGAGCCCGATGCCGGCGATCACGCAGCCGGGCAGCATCGTGAGCCAGCTCGCGTCGTCGAGGCCACTGCCGATCCGCATCAGCGCAAAACCGGCCGCGATCGTGAACAGCCCGCCCGGAATCACGACGCCCGGCCCGTAGCGCAGCGCGAGCCGTTCGCCGAACGGCGGCGCGACGAGCGTCGGCAGGGTGTACGCGAGCAGTGCGAGGCCGGCCGTCACGCTGTCGTAACCAAGCGCGACCTGGAACCAGATCGGCAGATAGATCATGAACGGCCAGAAGCTGAAGTTCATCCCCATCGAGCCGAAGATCGCACCGGTGAACGCGCGAATCCGGAACACGGAGAAGTCGAACATCGGCCGCGCGCTCACGCGCTCCGCGACGACGAAGCCGGCCGCCGCGAGCACGGTCGCGCCGAGCACGCCAAGGCCGGCCGTGCTCGCGAGCCCCAACTCCGCGCTTTGCGTGATGTAGAACGCGAGCCCGAGTACGGCGAGCGACAGCGTGACGATGCCCGCGACGTCGAGCGTGCCCGCATGCGGATCGCGCGACTCCTGCACCGCGCCGCCGATCAGCACGAGCGCGACGGCCGCGAGCGGCGCGTGGACGAGGAACACCCACGGCCAGCTCGCCAGCGCGACGATCGCGCCGCCGACGATCGGCCCGAAGCCGAGACCGATCCCGAACACGATCCCCCAGATCCCGAACGCGCGACCGCGCTCGCGCCCTTCGCGGAACTGGTGCGACAGCACCGCGATCTGGCAGATCAGCATCGCGCCACCGCTCGCCCCCTGCAGCAGCCGGCCCGCGACCTGCACCGGCACGTTCGGCGCGAGCCCGCACAGCAGCGACGTCGCGCCGAACAGCACGGTGCCGATCACGTACACGCGCTTGCGGCCGAACCGGTCGGCGAGCGTGCCGGCCGCCATCAGTACGGTCGTGCATGCGATCGTGTACGCGTTCATGATCCACTGCATGCCGTTGAAGTCGCCGTGCAGCACGTGTTCGAGCGTCGGCAGGATCACCGGCACGCTCGAGATCTCGAGGCCGAACATCAGCGATGTGAGACAGACGGCCGCGAGCGCGACCGCATTCCTGCGGGGGTCGGATAGCGTCATGCGTATTGCGCGACGGGCCGCATCGGGCCGCGCGCCTCCAGGTGAGAAGGATTCGCCGCGTGCGGCCGGCGACGCACGCTGGGCGGGAGTCGGTACTATAGTGAGAATCCCTCTCCCCATTGACGCATCCATTTCTCCGAACTGGGGAATCACAGGACGCAATCGGCGCAACCCGCTATGACCGACAGACTCGACGGCGTGACGACCTTCGTGCAGGTAGTGGAATCCGGCAGCTTCGCGCTCGCCGCGGAACGGCTCGACATGACGCGCTCGGCGGTCGGCAAGGCGATCGCGCGGCTCGAGAAGCGGCTCGGTGCGCGGCTGCTGCAGCGCACGACCCGCAGCCAGAGCCTGACCGACGACGGCCAGGCGTACTACGATCGCTGCGTGCGCGCGCTGTCGGAACTCGAAGCGGCGGAAGCCGATCTCGATTGCGGCCGCAACGAAGCGCGCGGCAAGCTGCGGCTGAGCGTGCCGCTCGCGTTCGGACACCACTGCGTGACGCCGATCGTGCTCGATCTCGCGCGCAACTATCCGCATCTGCGGATCGACGTGTCGATCACCGACCGATTCGTCGACCTGGTCGAGGAAGGGATCGATCTCGCGGTGCGGATCGGCCCGCTCGCGGACAGCACGAGCCTCGCGGTGCGGCGGCTCGGCACGCAATACGGGAGCCTCGGCGCGGCGCCGTCGTATCTCGCGCGCTACGGGATGCCGCAATCGCTCGACGACCTGAGGAACCACCGGACGATCGCGTATTCGCGCTCGGGCGTCGCGCAGCCCTGGGACCTGCGCGCGCCGGACGGCTCGACGGTGCGCGTCGACATGCAGCACCAGCTCAGCTTCGACGACGTGCAGGCCATCGCGGCGGCCGGCGCATCGGGGTTCGGGATCGCGTGGCTGCCGAGCTGGCTGCTCGATCATTACGTGAAGCGCGGCGAGATGGTCGTCGTGCTCGATCGCTGCTTCGTCTGCGAAGGCGACATCCACGCGATCTGGCCGAAAACGCGCTACCTGCCGCGCAAGACGCGCTGCGTGATCGACGCGCTCGTGCAGGCGGTGCCGCCGATGATCGACCGCCAAGAGCACCCGAGCATAAAGAAGGTGGGTTGAAACCGACGCGCCGCACGGGCGCGTCGGGTCGTCACGACGCGATCACGCCGTGCCGAGATCCGCAAGCGGATGCGCGAACAGCTTCCACGGCGACGTGAGGAAATGCCGCACGCGCTCGGCACGCAGCTCGACGAGCGACGCCGGTGCCCAGCGCGGCTTGCGATCCTTGTCGACGAGATGCGCGCGCACGCCTTCGCGGAAGTCGCCCTCCTCGATCGCGCGCGCCACGATGCCGAGTTCCATCCGGAACGACTCGGCCAGCGTCATCTGCCGGCCGCGCAGCAGCGCTTCGCGCGTCACGCACAGCATCGTCGGCGAATGGCCGCCGAGCGCATCGAGCGTCGCCTGCAGCCATTGACGATGTTCGCGCGCGAGCTCGTCGCGCGCGAGATCCTGCTTGAGCGTCGCGACGATCCGCTCGACGGTCGAGCGCCTGTCGAAGTGACGGACGATCCACGCCATCTGCGTATCGAGCGCCGCATGCGGCACGACGTTGCACGGCGGCTCGAACACCTTGCGCAGCGCCGGCAGCACGTCGCCGTCCCACTTGGCGCTCTCGATGCGCGTCTCGAACGTATCGAGCCACGACGACGGCACGCACAGGTCCGCGAGCTTCGCGCTCAGCGCATCGGCGCCCGACAGCATCGCGCCCGTCAGCCCCACGTACAGCTCGAGCTCGACCGGCATGCACGACAGGAAATGCGTCGCGCCGACGTCGGGCACGAGGCCGATGCGCGTCTCGGGCATCGCGATCTTGCTGCGCTCGGTCGCGACGCGCAGCGCCGCGCCTTGCGCGAGCCCCATCCCGCCGCCCATCGTCACGCCGTCCATCAGCGCGACCACCGGCTTCGGGAACGTATGGATCGCGTAGTCGAGCCGGTATTCGTCGACGAAGAACGGCAGCCAGGTCTCGCGCTGCGCGACCATCCGGTGCAGCGCGCGCACGTCGCCGCCCGCGCAGAAACCCTTCTCGCCCGCGCCGCGCAGCACGACCGCGACGATCTGGTCGTCGGTGCGGCAACGCTCGAGGAGCGTGGCCAGCTCGCCGATCATCGAATAGGACAACGCATTGAGCGCTGCCGGCCGATTCAGTGTAATGAGCGCCACGCGGTTCACCACGCGGAACAGCACCTCCGGCGCGGGTTGCGTGAAGCTGTCATGAGTCGTCACCGGCGTGCTCATCGTTGCGGCTCCCCATCGGTGTGCCATTGCGGCGCACGCTTGCCGAGAAACGCGGCCACGCCTTCGCGCGGATCGTTCGTGTCGAACAGGTCGACGAAGCGCTCGCGCTCGACCGCGAGCGCCGCGCTGCGCGGCACACCGCGGCGCGCGAGGCCGATCAGCTCCTTGCTGTATGCCACCGCATGCGGGCTCTGCCGCGCGACGTTGCGCGCGAGCGCCAGCGCCGCATCGCGCGCCGCGCCGCGTTCGACCACGTCCTCGACAAGGCCGATCCTGAGCGCCGTCGCCGCGTCGACGCGCGTGCCGGCCAGGATGATCTTCTTCGCCCAGCCTTCGCCAACGAGCCAGGGCAGCGTCTGCGTGCCGAGCCCGCACGGCAGCAGCCCGACCGACGGTTCGGGCAGCGCCATCTGCGCGTGCGTCTCGGCGATCCGCAGGTCACATGCGAGCGCGCATTCGAGGCCGCCGCCCATCGCGTAGCCGTTGATCGCCGCGATCGTCACGACGCGCGCGTCGTGCAGCGCCTCGAACGCCGCGCCGAAACGCGCGGCCATCGCACGCGCAACCGCGCGGTCGCCGTCGGCGAACGTGTTCAGGTCGGCGCCCGCGCTGAAGAACTTCGGGCCGTCGCCGGTGATCACGAGCGCGCGCACGCGCGGGTTCGCATTCAAGGCGGCGACGGTTTCCTGCAGCTGCTGCAGCCCGTCGGCGGTAAAGGCGTTCGCGGGCGGACGCTTGAGCGTCGCGCACGCGATCGCGCCATCGTCGACGTAGTCCAGTTCGATCATGAGGCGTCCTTCTTCGTGGCCGGTTGGTACAGGCGGATCACCGCCGAGAAATCGAGTTGCCCGTCGCCGCGGCTGCTCATCGTCTGGTACAGCTGCTGCGCGAGCGCGCCGAGATAGACGGGCTGGCGCGCCTGCTTCGCGGCGTCGTTCGCGAGGCCGAGATCCTTCAGCATCAGGTCGGTGCCGAAGCCGCCGCTGTAGCCGCGCGACGACGGCGCGGTGTCGATCACGCCCGGATACGGGTTGTAGGTGTCCGAACTCCAGCAGCGGCCCGTCGACGTGTTGACGATGCCGGCCAGCACCTTCGGGTCGATGCCGAGCGCGACGCCGAGCGACATCGCCTCCGACACCGCCGCCATCGAGATGCCGAGCACGAGGTTGTTGCACACCTTCGCGACCTGGCCCATCCCCGTCGCGCCGCAGTGGACGATGTTCTTGCCCATGCCGGCGAGCACGGGCTTCACGCGCTCGAAATCGGCATCGCTGCCACCGACCATGAAGGTCAGCGTGCCGGCTGCCGCGCCGCCGGTGCCGCCCGACACGGGCGCATCGACGAACGCGCCGCCGTGCTCGCGCACGAGCGCGCCGAACGCCTGCGCGCTCGCCGGATCGATCGTGCTCGAATCGATCACGGTCGCGCCGGCGCCGAGGCCGGCCAGCACGCCGTTCTCGCCGGCGAGCACCGAGCGCACGTGCGGCGCGGCCGGCAGCATCGTGATCACGAACGTCGCGCCCGACGCCGCGTCGCGCGGCGAGCCGGCCGCCTGCGCGCCGGCGTCCTGCAGCGCGCGCAATGCATCGGCGCTCAGGTCGAACGCATGCACTTCATGGCCGGCCTTCAAGAGGTTCAGCGCCATCGGCGCACCCATGTGGCCGAGTCCGATAAAACCGATCTTCATTGCGTGTCTCCCATCTCATGCTTCGCTCACGATCGGCACGCCGCGCCGATCGCATGTGTCGTCGTCAATGCAGCCGGATCGTCGTGTTCACCGGGCCGGCCGTCGTGTCGTCGTCGAACCAGCGCGCGGTGACCGTCTTGGTCTGCGTGTAGAACTGCACGACCTGCTTGCCGTACGGGCCGAGATCGCCAAGCTTCGAGCCGCGCGANCCNGTGAAGCTGAAGNANGGNACCGGCACCGGNATCGGNATGTTGATGCCGACCTGGCCGACGTCGATCTCGCTCTGGAACTTGCGCGCGGCCGCNCCGCTCTGCGTGAAGANGCCCACGCCGTTGCCCATCGGGTTNNNGTTGACGAGCGCGATNGCNTCGTCGAGCGTGTCGACTTCCATCACGACCAGCACCGGCCCGAAGATTTCATGTGTGTAGACCGTCATGTCGGGCGTCACGCCCGAGAAGATCGTCGGGCCGATGAAGTTGCCCTGCTCGAAGCTGGCGACCTTCACGTCGCGCCCGTCGAGTTCGAGCTTCGCGCCTTCCTTGATGCCCGCGTCGATCAGCGACAGGATGCGCGCCTTCGCGCCGCGCGACACGACCGGCCCGACGTCGGTGCCGGCTTCGGAGCCCGCGTTGACCTTCAGCGTCCTCGCCTTCGCGACGATGTCCGGCAGCCAGTCGCGTGCGCGGCCGACCAGCACCGCGACCGAGGTCGCCATGCAGCGCTGGCCGGCCGCGCCGAAGCCCGCGCCGACGAGTGCGTTGATCGCCTGCTCGCGGTTCGCGTCGGGCAGCAGAAGCGCGTGATTCTTCGCGCCCATCATCGCCTGCACGCGCTTGCCGTGCTGGCTGCCGAGGTTGTACACGTGCGTGCCGACGGCCGTCGAGCCGACGAACGAGATCGCCTTCACGAGCGGATGCGTGCAGATCGCGTCGACGACTTCCTTGCCGCCGTGCACGACGTTCAGCACGCCCTTCGGCACGCCGGCCTCGATCGCGAGCTCGACGAGTTCCATCGTCGACATCGGGTCCTGCTCGGACGGCTTCAGCACGAACGTATTGCCGCACACGATCGCCATCGGGAACATCCACAGCGGGATCATCGCGGGGAAGTTGAACGGCGTGATGCCCGCGCACACGCCGAGCGGCTGGCGCAGCGTGTAGGTGTCGACGCCGCCCGCGACGTTCTCCGCGAACTCGCCGAGCTGCAGCGAACCGATCGAGCACGCGTGCTCGACCACTTCGAGGCCGCGGAAGATGTCGCCTTCGGCGTCGGGCAGCGTCTTGCCCTGCTCGGCCGTCAGCGTCTTCGCGATGCGCTGCTGGTTCGCGCGCACGAGATCCTGGAACTTCAGCATGATGCGCATGCGCGCGGCGATCGGCGTGTTCTTCCACGTCGCATACGCGGCGTGCGCGGCCTGCACGGCCGCGTCGACTTCGGCGACGGTTGCGAACGGCACGCGCGCGAGGACCTGCTGCGTCGCCGGGTTGACGATGTCGCGCCACTCGCTCGTGGCGGACTCGACGAAGGCGCCGTCGATCAGCAGCTTGACCGTCGGCACGTCTTGCCCCGTGCGGGGCGTCGGATTCGCGTTCATCGATGCTCTCTCCTTGCAGTGGGCCGTGTAGCGTCATGCGACGCGCGGCCGGTTCAGTTCAGTTGCGGACAACGGCCGCGGCATGCGGCGCGCGCGGCCCGCGGCAGGTCATTTCAGTTCGGCGGCGAAATCTTCTTCCCAGTATTCGCCGGGCATCCGCGTCGTCGCATCGTCGCCGCGCTCGATCTCGCGGCGCCGCAGCTCGACGCGGCGAATCTTCCCCGAGATGGTCTTCGGCAGCTCCGCGAACTGCAGGCGGCGGATGCGCTTGTACGGCGCGAGCCTCTCGCGCGAGAAGCGGAAAATCTCCAGCGCGAGCGCGGGGCTTTCCTCGTAGCCCTGGCGCAGCGTGATGAAGGTCTTCGGCACCGACAGGCGCACCGGGTCCGGGCTCGGCACGACGGCCGCTTCCGCGATCGCCGGATGCTCGATCAGCACGCTTTCCAGTTCGAACGGGCTCAGCCGGTAGTCGGACGACTTGAACACGTCGTCCGCGCGGCCGATGTACACGTAGTAGCCATCGTCGCCGCGCATTGCGATGTCCGACGTGCGGTAATGGCCGTCGCGCATCGCGTGGGCCGTCGCGTCGGGATTGTTCGCATAGCCGGTCATCAGCCCGACCGGGCGCGTCACGGCGGCGCCGATCGGCAGCGCGACTTCGCCTTCGCCGACGGGCATGCCGTCCGGGTCGAGCAGCGCGATCCGGTAGCCGGGCAACGGCCGCCCCATCGAGCCCGTGACGACCGGCTGACCCGGCGTGTTGCCGATCAGGCAGGTCGTCTCGGTCTGGCCGTAGCCGTCACGAATCGTGATGCCCCACGCCTTCTTCACGCGCTCGATGATCTCGGGATTCAGCGGCTCGCCCGCGCCGACGATCTCGCGCAGCTTCACGTCGAACGACGCGAGCGGCTGCTGCACGAGCATGCGCCACACGGTCGGCGGCGCGCACAGCGTGGTCACCTGGTATTTGACGAGCGCGTCGAGCACCGCCTTCGGCTCGAAGCGCGCGTAGTTGAATACGAACACGCACGCCTGCGCATTCCATGGCGCGAAGAAGCAGCTCCACGCATGCTTCGCCCAGCCCGGCGAGCTGATGTTCCAGTGGATATCGCCCGGCTGCAGGCCGACCCAGTACATCGTCGACAGGTGCCCGACCGGATAGGTGCGGTGCGTATGCTCGACGAGCTTCGGCTTCGACGTCGTGCCCGACGTGAAGTACAGCAGCATCGATTCGTTCGACTGCGTGACGGCGTCGGGATTGAATTCGGCACTCGCCGCGTAGCCGTCGTTCATCGCGAGCCAGCCGTCGCGCGGCGCACCGGCGACGATTTTCTGCTTGAGACCGAGATCGGCCTGTTCGAACTTCGCGGTTTCGTTCTCATCGACGATCGCATATTTCGCGCCGCCGATCTGCACGCGATCGCGCACGTCGTCGGCCGATAGCTGCGTGGTCGCGGGCAGCACGATCGCGCCGAGTTTCATCGCGGCGAGCATCGCGTCCCACAGCTCGACACGGTTCGGCAGCATCAGCAGGATCCGGTCGCCGCGCACGACGCCAATGCCGCGCAGCCAGTTCGCGATCCGCGACGAGCGCTCGGACATCTGCGCGAACGAATACGGGTCGCCCGTACCGGTTGCCGCGTCGACGATCCACAGCGCGGGCTTGTCGTTGCCGCGCGCCATCGGGTCGAAGTAGTCGAGCGCCCAGTTGAATGCCTCGAGCACCGGCCATTCGAAATCGCGGTAAGCGGTTTCGTAGTCGGTGCGATGGCGCAGCAGGAAGTCGCGTGCGTCCAGGAATGCCTGTACCGTCATCGTGTCGTCTCCGTCTCCAGTCTCCATGCCCTGCGGTCGACCGGCGCATGTGCTGCAGCGCATGCCCGGTTCCCTGTTGCACGGCGCACGGTCACGTCTTGCGTGCCGCGTTCGCCGCGCTGCCCTCGTGCCATGCTTGCTTACCTGCTGGTCTGTTTGCGTGATTTCCGATGGAGCGAGCGCGACGACTCAAAGCTGCCGCGCGATCACCATCCGCTGCACTTCGCTGGTGCCCTCGTAGATCTGCGTGATGCGCGCATCGCGATAATGACGCTCGACCTCGTAATCGGCGAGGTAGCCGTAGCCTCCATGAATCTGGATCGCGTCCGAACACACGCGCTCGGCCATCTCGGACGCGAACAGCTTCGCCTGCGACGCCTCCGACAGGCACGGCAGCCCGGCCGTGCGCAGCTTCGCCGCGTGATGCACGAGCAGGCGCGCCGCGTTGATCTGCGTGGCCATGTCGGCGAGCTTTTGCTGGATCGCCTGATGCTCGGCGATCGGCTTGCCGAACTGCACGCGCTCGCTCGCGTAGCGGCGCGCCTTGTCGAATGCGGCGCGCGCGATGCCGAGCGCCTGCGCGGCGATGCCAATGCGCCCGCCTTCGAGGTTCGACAACGCGATCTTCAGCCCTTCGCCGCGATTGCCGAGCAGGTTCTCTTCCGGAATCGCACAGTTCTCGAACGTGATCGCGCACGTGTCGGATGCGCGGATGCCCATCTTCTTCTCGGGCTTGCCGACGATGAAGCCCGGCGTATCGGTCGGCACCAGGAACGCGGAAATGCCGCGCTTGCCGGCTTCCGGGTCGGTCATGGCAAAAACGATCGCGACCCCGGCACGCTGGCCGTTGGTCACGAACTGCTTCGCGCCGTTCAGCACCCACTTGCCGTCGCGCAGTTCCGCCCGCGTGCGCAGGTTGTTCGCCTCGGAGCCCGCCTGCGGCTCGGTCAGGCAGAACGCGCCGATGATGCGGCCCGCCGCCATCTCGGCCAGCCAGCGATCCTTCTGCGCGGGCGTGCCGAAACCGAGGATCGGCCCGCAGCCGACGGAGTTGTGCACGCTCATCATCGTCGCGCACGCGGCGTCGCCGGCGGCGATCTCCTCCATCGCCAGCGCATAGGCGACGTAATCCGTATACGCGCCGCCCAGCTCCTGCGGCACGATCATCCCGAGCAGGCCGAGTTCGCCGAGCTGCGCGACGACGGCGTCGGGCAGGTGCGCGTCGTGGTCCCACTGCGCGGCGTTCGGTGCCAGCACTTCGGTGGCAAAAGCGCGCGCGGCGTCGCGGATCATCCGCTGGTCTTCGGTGTAAAGCTCGTCCATGGCGCTGCTGTCTCCCGCGGCCGCGTGCCGCGACCGACCTTCTGTTTCGATGCAACAAGTGTAGGCAAGCGCGCGCGACTGTTCGATGCTCGCGCCGCTCATTTACACTGAGCGTTTTTGCCATACCGGCGGCTTCGATGAAGCAGGAAGACAAGGGCACCGTCGCGATCAGCCTCGTCGCTTACAGCGTTGCGCTCGCCACCCGGCGCGGCGTGGCGGCCGAGCCGCTGCTCGCGCAGGCCGGCATCGCGCCCGCGCTGCTCGCGCAGCCGCGAGCGCGGGTTTCCGCACAGCAATACGGCGCGTTGTGGAACGCGATCGCGCGCGCGCTCGACGACGAGTTTTTCGGGCAGGATCGCCATCCGATGCGCAGCGGCAGCTTCATCGCGATGAGCCAGGCCGCGCTGTCCGCACAGGACGGACTGCACGCGATGGCGCGCGCGGTGAATTTCATGCACTGCGTGCTCGACGACCTGCACGCGGAGCTCGACGCCAATCCGCAGCGCGTGCGGCTGCGCTTCGTGCACCGCAACAGCGCCGCCGCGCCCGCGATGTTCACGTACGCGACCTATTTCATCATCGTGTACGGGCTCACCTGCTGGCTGATCGGGCGGCGCATCCCGGTGCTGCACGCGAGCTTCCGCTGCGACACGCCGCCGACCGATCACGAATATCCGTCAATGCTGTGCGACGACATGCGGTTCAACCAGCCCGATTCGTATGTCGATTTCGATCCCGAATTCGCGACGCTGCCGGTCGTACAGAACGCGAAGACGCTGAAGACGTTCCTGCGCAACGCGCCGGCCAGCTTCATCGTCAAGTACCGCAACCCGAACGCGCTCGCGCAGCGCGTGCGCACGGTGCTGCGCGGGATGCCGCCCGCCACGTGGCCGGGCGCGGGCGGGATGGCCGCTCGACTGCACGTGGCCGAGGCGACGCTGCGCCGCAAGCTGCACCAGGAAGGCCACGCATACCAGTCGATCAAGGACACGCTGCGGCGCGACCTCGCGTTCGAGGCGCTGGCCGATCCGTCGCGCACGATCGCCGACGTCGCGGCCGCCACCGGTTTCGCGGAACCCAGCGCGTTCTATCGCGCGTTTCGCAAATGGAGCGGGCGCAGCCCGGCCGAGTACCGGGAAGAAGCGCTCGCGCGGGGCGGCGGCGCCGGCTGAACGCGCGGCCGGCGGCCCCGCCTTCGCGCTTTCCGCCGAAACCGCCTAATCTTCAAGCATCGGGCCAACGCCCTTTCCGCGAGCCGGGCGGCGTGCGGCCGCGCGCCGCCCGGACGCCTCGATGCGTATTCACCGTCATGGGCCGACGTCGGCATCTGCATCGCTCGACGGCCGCCCCCGTCACCCGCTGTCCGCGCGGGTCGCGCGCGCCGCGCTGTTCGCGGCGCTGCTCGTCGTATGCGCGGCGGTTGCCGCCCCGCCTCCCGCCGCTGCGCCGGCCGCCGTGCCGCCGGTCGTCGTGATTCCGGTCAATGGCGCGATCGGGCCGGCCAGCGCCGACTTCATCGTCCGTTCGCTCGACCGCGCGGCGCGCGAGCACGCGCCGCTCGCGATCCTGCAGCTCGATACGCCCGGCGGGCTCGACACGTCGATGCGGCAGATCATCAAGGCGATCCTCGGTTCGCCGGTGCCGGTCGCCGCGTTCGTCGCGCCCGGCGGCGCACGGGCCGCGAGCGCGGGCACCTATATCGTCTACGCGAGCCACATCGCCGCGATGGCGCCGGGCACCAATCTCGGCGCGGCGTCGCCGGTGCAGTTCGGTATCGGCGGCGGCGCGCCGGGTATGCCGGGCGCGACGAAGCCGTCGCCGGCCGGGGCATCGGGGGCGGCCGGCGCATCCGCGACGCCCGCCGAACTGCCCAACGACACGCAGTCGACCGAGATCCGCAAGGCGACCCAGGACGCCGCCGCGTACATCCGCGGCCTCGCGCAGCTGCGCGGACGCAATGCCGAATGGGCCGAGCGCGCGGTGCGCGAAGCCGTGAGCCTGTCGGCGAACGAGGCGCGCGCGCAGCATGTCGTCGACCTGATCGCGCAGGACCCGGCCGACCTCGCGCGCCAGCTCGACGGCCGCACCGTGACGACGAGCGCCGGCACGCTGCACCTCGCGACCGCGCATGCGCCGCTCGTCGTGCTCACGCCCGACTGGCGCAGCCGCTTCCTGGCGATCATCGCCGATCCGAACGTCGCGCTGATCCTGCTGACCATCGGCATCTACGGGCTGTTCTTCGAATTCGCGAATCCCGGCTTCGTGCTGCCGGGTGTCGCCGGCACCATCTGCCTGCTGGTCGGGCTGTTCGCGATGCAGTTGCTGCCGATCAGCTATGCGGGCCTCGGGCTCGTGCTGCTCGGTCTCGGCTGCCTCGTCGCCGAGGCGTTCCTGCCGACCTTCGGCGTGCTCGGTTTCGGCGGGATCGTCTCGTTCACGATCGGCGCGCTGATGCTGATCGACACCGACGTGCCCGGCTACGGGATTCCGTGGCCGGTGATCGCGGGCCTCGCGTTCGGTGGCGCGCTGCTCGTCGGCGGCGTGTCGAGTGTCGCGCTGCGCGCGCGGCGGCGGCCGGTCGTGACGGGCGCCGAGGCGATGCTCGGCAGCATCGGCGAAGTGCTCGACGACGGCCTGCATCCGGACCAGCCGCATGGCGCCGCCAGCGCCGCGCCGTCGGCCGCCGGCTGGGCGCTCGTGCACGGCGAGCGCTGGCGCGTGGCGAGCAGCGAGCCGCTCGCCGCCGGCTGCCGCGTGCGTGTCACCGGTCGCCACGGACTGCTGCTCACCGTCGCGCCGCTCTACGACGTGCCGACGCAGGAACAACAACAGCAGGGAGAACCAACATGATGGGTTACACGTTCGGCTTCAGCAGCGTCCTGATCGTCTTCGTCGTGGTGCTCGTCGCATCGTCGATCCGCATCTTCCGCGAGTACGAGCGCGGCGTGGTGTTCATGCTCGGCCGGTTCTGGAAAGTGAAGGGGCCGGGGCTTGTGCTGATCATCCCGATCGTCCAGCAGGTCGTGCGGATCGACCTGCGCACCGTCGTGTTCGACGTGCCGCCGCAGGACGTGATCACGCGCGACAACGTGTCAGTGAAGGTGAATGCCGTCGTGTATTTCCGCGTCGTCGATCCGGAGAAGGCCGTGATCCAGGTCGCACGCTTCTTCGACGCGACGAGCCAGCTCTCGCAGACGACGCTGCGCTCGGTGCTGGGAAAGCACGAGCTCGATGCGCTGCTCGCCGAGCGCGAACAGTTGAACGCCGACATCCAGAAGACGCTCGACGCGCAGACCGATGCGTGGGGGATCAAGGTGTCGACGGTCGAGATCAAGCACGTCGACCTGAACGAAACGATGATCCGCGCGATCGCGCGGCAGGCCGAAGCCGAGCGCGAGCGACGCGCGAAGGTGATTCACGCGGAAGGCGAACTGCAAGCGTCGGAGAAGCTGCTGCAGGCCGCGCAGCGGCTCGCGCAGCAGCCGCAGGCGATGCAGCTGCGCTACCTGCAGACGCTGACGACGATCGCGGCGGACAAGAATTCGACGATCGTGTTTCCACTGCCGATCGATCTGCTGGGGGCGTTGCTGGAGCGGCTGGGGGCCAAACCCGGACAGTGACGGTCGCGCCGATCGCCGTCGTGCGAAATTTCCGAATCACCGGTTCGGAAATCCGGCGCCCCCGCCAGCCGCGGATATCCTGGCCCATACCCTGGGGATTGGCGCATTGGTCGCCACATCCCCCGCTCTAGAGCTCCTCCTCCATTTCCCGCTTCTATTAGGACAAGTCCTCACCTCCCGGTACGCGGAACCGTCTATGATCGTTACATTGATCAATGACACATTAAATGCTGACTGAATAACCCGTGACGGCGACGTCGGCGGGCACGTTCCGGATCAGCGCCCCCGCGAAGCATGGGGCCGGAGTAAGCGCTAAAGCGCTAACTCCGGCCGACCGCGAAGCATGGGGCCGGAGTAAGCGCTAAAGCGCTAACTCCGGCCGACATTGGAGACGCATCATGACCGACCACCCGCTGCCGGAAGTCCACCTCGACGAACTGCCGCAATTCCGCGCGGTCCAGCAGCTTGCCTACCGCTGCGTCGAGACCGTCGGCGCGATGCTCTACCCCGGCATTACCGAAAAGGAAGCCGCGCGCCTCCTGACCGAATGGCTGCAGGACAACGGCGTGCACGACTGGCTGCACAAGCCGTTCGCGTGGTTCGGCGAGCGCACCGCGTTCGAAGGCTTCTCCGGCGTGAAGCACATGGGCGGTTTCAACCTCGCGTTCTTCCCGAGCAACCGCCAGCTCGAGACCGACATGCCCGTGATCCTCGACGTCGCGCCCGTGCTCGACGGAATCGTCGCGGACGTCGGCTACGCGCACTGCCTCGGCCACAACCCGATCCTCGAACAGCTGCAGGACGACCTGATGGACCATCGCGCCATGATCGTGCGGCTCGTGAAGGAGCGCCGCCCGATGGCCGAGGTCGCGCAGGCGGTCGACGCGCTGTGCCGCCGCCAGGGCGTCGAGCCGCGCCACAAGGCCTATCCGTTCAAGGTGCTCGCGCATCGCGTCGCGAAGATCCACAAGCTGTCGAAGCCGCGCTTCGTCGCGCGCTTCGGGCTGAACGCGACGCGCAACCTGCTGCTCGACCAGGGCCGCGCGGCGAAGCAGCAGGGCTGGTCGCCGCTGTGGTCGATCGACCGCCGCTCCGAACATGCGCCGGTGCCGGGCCTGTGGGCCGTCGAGCCGCATCTCGGCTTCGCCGGCGTCGGTGCGAAATTCGAGGAACTGCTGGTGATCACCGACGACGATGCGTACTGGCTCGACGACGACCTGCCGCACGTGCGCCGCTGGCAGCGCCGCCAGGCCGAACGCGCGCAGGCCGTCGCGGACGTGCCGGCTGCGGCCTGACGCGCACGCGTCGGTCCTTCCTCCCGACTCCCCGCCCCCGAATCCCCTGAACGACGGACTCACGATGCAGCCTCTTTCCGACGAAGCGCCGCTGGCCCTGTTCGAATCGGTTCACAGCGAGACGGCCGTGGCCTCCGGCGACCTGACGCTCGCGGTCAGGACCTGGGGCGACCCGGCCCGCTCGCCGGTCGTGCTCGTGCACGGCTACCCCGACGACAGCAGCGTCTGGCAGCAGGTCGCGCCGCTGCTCGCGCGCAAGCACTACGTGATTGCCTACGACGTGCGCGGCGCGGGCCTGTCCGGCGTGCCGAAACGCACGGCCGACTACCACCTCGCGAAGCTGACCGACGATTTCATCGCGGTGATCGACGCGCTCTGCCCCGGCCGCGCGGTGCACCTGATCGCGCACGACTGGGGCTCGATCCAGGGCTGGGAATTCGTCACGGACCCGCGGCTCGCCGGTCGCATCGCGTCGTACACGTCGTGCTCGGGGCCGTGCCTCGACCACGTCGGCTTCTGGCTGCGCGAGCGCGTGCTGCATCCGACGCCCGCGTCGCTGGCCAGGCTCGGCGGCCAGCTCGTGCGCTCGTGGTACGTGTACCTGTTCCATTTGCCGTTCATCCCCGAGCTGAGCTGGCGGCTGTGGCTCGGCCGCGCATGGCCGGGCCTGCTGCGCCGGGTCGAGAAGACGCCCGCCGCGCCGCGCCCGACGCAGGCCGACGATGGCGCACGCGGTGTGCGCCTCTATCGCGCGAACTTCATCCGCTGCCTGTTCGCGCCGCGCGAGCGCTACGCGCACGCACCGGTGCAGACGATCGTGCCGCTCGGCGACAAGTACGTGAGCCCGGCGCTCTCGGAGAACCTGTCGCGCTGGGTGCCGCAGTACTACCGCCGCGAAGTCGCGGCCGGCCACTGGCTGCCGCTCGCCGATCCCGCGCGCTTCGCGGGCCTCGCCGAGCAGCTGATCGACGCGGTCGAATCGGGCGAAGAGCCGCCCGCGCTCGCGAACGCACGCCGCCGCGCGACCAGCGGCCGCTTCAGCGGCAAGGTCGCGGTCGTCACCGGCGCGGGCAGCGGCATCGGGCGCTGCGCGGCGCTCGCGTTCGCCCGCGAAGGCGCGACCGTCGTCGCGTGCGACATCGATCTCGCAAGCGCCGAGCGCACCGCGCTGCTGCTCGGGCTCACCGGTGCGCAGGCACACGCGAAACGCGTGGACGTCGGCTCCGCCGACGAGATGGAAGCGCTCGCGGCGTGGGTCGGCAGCGAACTCGGTGGCGCGGATGTCGTGATCAACAACGCGGGCATCGGCATGGCCGGCGGCATGCTCGACACGAGCGAGCGGCACTGGGAGCGCATCCTGCACGTGAACCTGTGGGGCGTGATCCACGGCTCGCGGCTGTTCGCGCAGCAGATGGCCGCGCGCGGCACCGGTGGCCATATCGTCAACACCGCGTCGGCTGCCGCGTTCGGGCCGTCGCGCGACCTGCCCGCGTACGCGACGACGAAGGCTGCCGTGCTGATGCTCAGCGAATGCATGCGTGCGGAGCTCGCGGAGAAAGGCATCGGCGTGACGGCCGTGTGCCCGGGCTTCGCGGAAACCGGAATCATGGCGTCGACGCAATACGCGGGCGCCAACGCGCAGGACGAGGCGCGGCTGCGCAAGCGCGCGACGAAGCTGTACCAGATGCGCGGCCTGAAGCCCGAGACCGTCGCACAGGCGATGATCGACGGCGTGCTGCGCAACCGGCCGATCGTGGCGGTCGGCACCGAGGCGCATGCGCTGCGCTTCGTCGCCCGCTTCATGCCGTGGCTCGGCCGGATGCTCGCCCGCGTCAGCATGGCATCGCATTGACGGCACAGGCCGCCGCACAGGAACGGAGACACAGATGACCGATACCGCCGCCTATCACAAGATCAAGGCCCGGCACGTGAAGTTCGACTTCAGCGACACGCCGATCACCTGGGTGCCGAACGACCCGGGCAGCACGCACATCATCAACACGCTGAACCTGCTGTTCCCGGAAGGCGAGCTGTGGTTCTGCCGCGTGTACAACAAGGCGCTGCCGCACATCACCGACGCGCGCCTGCGCGACGAGGCCGAAGGCTTCCTGCGCCAGGAAGCCGTGCATTCGCGCTCGCACGGCGGCGTGCTCAAGCATTACTACGACCGGCACGGGATCGACACGAAGCCCTTCACGCAGAAGCTGAACTGGCTGTTCACGCGCGTGCTCGGCGAGGCGCCGTTCGGCCTGAAGATCGGCCACACGCGCTTCTGGCTGCGGCAGCAACTCGCGGTGATCGCATCGCTCGAGCATTTCTTCGGCTATCTCGGCAACTGGGTGCTCAACGCGCACGGGCTCGACGAAGGCCGCGCCGACCCGACGATGGTCGACCTGCTGCGCTGGCACGGCGCGGAGGAAGTCGAGCACCGGACCGTCGCGTTCGACATCTACAACCACATGGGCGGCAACTATCTGGAGCGCTGCGTGCACATGGCGTTCGTGATCGTGCTGCTGCTCTACTTCATCACGAGCGGTGCGCGGTTCATGTACCGGCGCGACCCGGCCGCCGGCCGCTATCCGGGTTTCGTGCGCGCGTGGTGGAAGGGTTCGCGGCGCGGCCACCTGCCGTCGTTCTGGAAAGTGATCGGCGCGGCGCTGCGCTATTTCAAGCCGGGCTATACGCCGCACCACGAAGGCTCGACCGAGCAGGCGCTCGCGTATCTGGCGCGCTCGCCGGCCGCGCAGGCGGCCGCGCACGGCGGCAACTGGGGCACGACGAAGGGCGCGTGACGGGGTTCACAAGCGGGTTCGCAAACGGGTTCGAGACGGATTCGGCGGGCGGCGCCCGCCGAAATGCGTACAATCGCGGCTTCATTTCCCGGAGGTGCCGCGATGGCCATGAAGAAAACCGATCTAGAAAAGAACAAGGCGCTGAAGCTGACGCACGCGCTGAAGCAGTCGAGCTCCGCGCGCTTCGGCAAGGGCGCCGAGGAAGCGGCGAAGCTCGACCGCCGCGCGCAGCGCAAGCTCGACCAGGAACAGGGCCTCGTGCCGTTCGCATGCAAGCTGAACGCCGAACTCGTCGAACAGCTGAAGGCACGCTCCGCCACGCATCCGAACGGGATGACGGGCCTGCTGTCCGAACTGCTCGTGAACGGCCTCGCGCAGCGCGACGCGTGACTCGCCACGTATCTCGAAAATAGTCGTTGACAACGCCGCACGACATCGACAAACTCGTTCGCATGCCTACGTTCAAGCTCATCGCCATCGCGAATCATTGCCCGGTGAACATTCGAAAGAATGGATCACGGGAGGCGCTTGTGCGTTAGCATCCGAGCAGTACCGCATGTCCCACAAGGCCTCACCGGAAACGGATGAGGCCTTTTTGTTCTGGTGCGCGTCATCCGTCCGGCTCAACGAATGGAGCAGACGATGGACCAGGCAAGCCCGTTGTTCGACTGTCCCGAATCGCGCCGCGTCGGCGCGATCACGTTACCGACCGTCGTGATCCGTTTCGCGGTTGCGCCGCGCACGACATTGACCTGGCGCGCGCCGAGCGATGCGGAAATTCGTGCGCACGGCGCACCGCTGTGGATCACGCGTCCACCGAGCATCGACGATTACTGGGTGCAACCGGGCGACGTGCTGCGCATCGCGCGCGGCGATCGCATCTGGCTCGGCACCGATGACGACCGGCCGGCCGAAGCATCGATCACGACGGCTTACGTGCGGCGCGGCGAACGGCTGAGACGCACGCTCGCGCGCATGCAACGTTTGCTCGTCGGACGATGGCGAAGAAGGGATTGACGATGCGCGGCGACGCGCGCAACGGGATACCGGAACGCGCGCAATCACCGCGTCCGGAAACGGACGCACCCACGGCGCAATGCGTCGCAGGTGCGCATCGAATGACGCGGCACGCATATGCGTGCCGCGAGCGATCGCGCGCCGTGCGCAACCGTCACATGCATCGCATGCATCAGGTGCTGGCGGCGAGACGTGGGCCCGTGCTGCGGGGAATGGAATCAAGGTCGGGGCGTTGCGCCGCCTGCGAGGTCACCCAAGGGTCGATGCCTTGCTTCTGCACCTCCTCGAGAAATGACACCCGTGTGCGCCAGTAGTCCGCCTGTAATTTCGCATCGATGACGCGCTGTTCGGCTGCGAACAGTTCCATGCGCGCCGTCACGAGCATCGACGCAGCGGTTTTTTCCGGCGTGGGGGCGTGCCGCATCGCCCAACGGCTGATCCAGTTCAACATGCTGACCTCCGTGATTACGGACGAACCCGCATCGGGCAATCGCAATCGGTCGCGCCTGCCCGAATGCGCAACGACCGTCACCGCACTTCACCGCCTGCCCTGCACGGACTGCGACTCCCCCGCGTCGGCAACAACCGGCCGGCGTGTGCGCGCGGTGTATCTATCCTAGAAAGACTTGCCGGTTTACGCGATGACGTCTTGCAATCTTTTACACAGAAACCACAGTCGGGCCCGCATCGCGATATGACAGTTGCGGACGGGACGGCTTCGGCGCAGGATAGCCCGTTATCCGCAACCGGCTGGACTGACGAATGGCCGCTGCACGCCGCTGCGCACCGGCGTCGGTCATGCGCGCACGCGCTGCAACCGCCCGGCGCCCGTCCAGCATGCGGGTGCGTCACGGCATTCATATGTCATCGTGCGTGGCGCCCGCGCACTGCGCGTCCGGCATGCCGTTGCGCCCGCATCGGCCGGCACGGCCCGCCCGTCGTCGAATCGTTTCCATCGTTTCTACCTGCCCGCTTCGTCCGAACCGGTAAAATGCGCGCCTTCCTCGCGCGGCCGGCCTGTCCGACCGTTCGCGCGAACGCAGCCGATCGTGCCCCGCAACTATATCGTCGGCGCTATCCGCGCTATTACAATCCGCCGATAGCGTGGCAATAGTGGCTGGTTACAGTAGGCCGGCCGCGCGCTGCCTTTACAACAATTCGGCCCAAACAACAAGCAACACGACAACCCGACCGGAGAAACGCCTACATGGAATCCATCAAGCGGTATTTCGGCTTCGCTGAAGCCGGCACCGACTTCCGCACCGAAATACTCGCGGGCGTCACCACCTTCCTGACGATGGCCTACATCATCTTCGTCAACCCCGCGATCCTCGGCGACGCCGGCATGCCGAAGGAATCCGTGTTCGTCGCGACCTGCCTCGTCGCGGCGCTCGCGTCGATCATCATGGGGCTGTACGCGAACTACCCGATCGCCTGCGCGCCCGGCATGGGCCTGAACGCGTATTTCGCCTATACGGTCGTCAAGGGGATGGGCTTCACGTGGCAGGCCGCGCTCGGCGCCGTGTTCATTTCCGGCTGCCTGTTCCTGATCGTCACGCTGTTCCGCGTGCGCGAGGCGATCGTCAACGGCATTCCGAAATCGCTGCGCATCTCGATCACCGCAGGCATCGGCCTGTTCCTCGGCATCATCTCGCTGAAGACGTCGGGCGTGATCGTCGGCAACCCGGCCACGCTCGTCACGCTCGGCGACCTGCACAAGCACGACACGATCCTCGCGATCATCGGCTTCTTCACGATCGTCACGCTCGACCACCTGCGCGTGCGCGGCGCGATCCTGATCGGCATCATCGGCGTCACGATCCTGTCGTTCTTCTTCGGCGACAACCAGTTCCACGGCGTGTTCTCCGCGCCGCCGTCGATCGATGCGACGCTGTTCAAGCTCGACATCGGCGCCGCGCTGTCGACCGGCATCATCAACGTGATCCTCGTGTTCTTCCTCGTCGAGCTGTTCGATGCAACCGGCACGCTGATGGGCGTCGCGAACCGCGCGGGCCTGCTCGTCGAAGGCAAGATGAACCGCCTGAACAAGGCGCTGCTCGCCGACAGCACCGCGATCGTCGCGGGCTCGGTGCTCGGCACGTCGTCGACCACCGCGTATATCGAAAGCGCGTCGGGCGTGCAGGCCGGCGGCCGCACGGGCGTGACGGCGATCACCGTCGCGGTGCTGTTCCTCGCGTGCCTGTTCATCGCGCCGCTCGCCGGCGTCGTGCCGGCCTACGCGACCGCCCCCGCGCTGCTGTACGTGTCGTGCCTGATGCTGCGCGAGATGGTCGACGTGCCGTGGGACGATGCGACCGAAGCCGTGCCGGCCGCGCTGACCGCGCTGCTGATGCCGTTCACGTACTCGATCGCGAACGGCGTCGCGTTCGGCTTCATCGCATACGGCGGCCTGAAGCTGCTGACGGGCCAGGGCCGCACGGTCAAGCCGATCGTGTGGGTCATCGCGGCCGTGTTCCTGTTCCGCTTCTTCTATCTCGGCAGCGAGTGACGCACGCGCCCCGGTGCGATGCACGATGATGAAACGCCACCTTCGGGTGGCGTTTTTGTTGATGCAGGCGCGTGGTGCGGGCAGCGTTCGGTCACGTCTGCGCCTGCCGAAGCACCCAGCGTGCGAAGGTCTGCAGCGGGCCGTCGCCTAGTTCCAGCACTTCGGGCAACACCAGGCAGAAGCGCTTGACCACGCCTCGACCGTCGGGCCAGGGCGCGGCGAGCAACCCTTGCGCGATCTCGGCGTCGACGTAGAGCCGCGGCACCAGCGCGACGCCCAGCCCGGTCAGGGCCGCCGCGATCAGCATCGAGTAAAGATCGTAGCGCGCGCCGGCGGCCGGATTGCTCACCGGCAACCCCGTTTCCTGCACGTACGCCGACCACGCATCGGGCGTCTGGCGCTTGTGCAGGCGCGGCAGCGTGCCCAGCAGCGCGTCCGGATGCCCGCCCGCGAGCAGCGACGGATGGCAGACCGGCACCAGCACCTCCTCGCACAACCGGTACGTATGCATGCCGGCCCAGGCCGGATGCTCGAAGTGAATCGCCGCATCGAATCCGCTGCCGGCCAGCACGAACGGCTCGGCGCGATCGGCGAAATGCACGGTGATGTTCGGATGCTGCGCCTGGAAACCCTTGAGCCGTGGAATCAGCCAGCGCGTCGCAAAGGTCGGCGTCACGGCGATATCGACGCTGCCGCCGTCGCCGGGCTGCCCCATCATGTACTGGCTGTCGCGCTCGAGCCGGTCCAGCACTTCGCGAACCTGCGCGGCATAGCGCGCGCCGTTCGGCGCAACCCGAACGCGGTTGCCGACCCGCTCGAACAACGATACGCCCAGGAACACCTCCAGCCGGCCGATCTGCCGGCTGATCGCGCCTTCGGTCAACGCCAGTTCGTCGGCGGCGCGCGCGAAACTCCCATGGCGCGCCGCGGCCTCGAATGCCATCAAGGCCGAATTGCTCGGAATCCTGCGTCGCGTCACGATTGCTCCCGGTTCGACCGGCGTCGGTCATAGCTTGATCAAACATCAATGAACGGTGACGAATCGTCGTTTTTCACGCATTCAACGGCTAATTATCATGACAAAAACTCAACCCGTCGAGCGGCGATCAATCCCGAAGGCCGCTTGCCATCCCGTGGAGATGTGATGATCTATGCCGTTGAATGCAGCATCGCCGAGCCCGCCGCCGAAGCCGAGTGGAACGACTTCTACAGCCGCGTCAAACTGCCGGCGCTGATCTCCGTGTCCGGCTTCCGCACGTCGCAACGCTTTCGCGCCGTCGGTGGCGACGGCCCCGTCTACCTTGCGCTGCATACGATCGACAGTCCCGACGTGCTGACGTCGGCCGAGTACCGCGACAAGGGCGGCGGCAATTTCGCGCGCTGGCAGCCGCATATCGTCGAGTGGCGCCGCAACGTGTACGACAGCGCCGCCCCGGCGCCGGCTGTCTCCGGCGATCAATGGTTGGCCGTTTGCGACGACGCTGCCCCGTTCGCGCGAGCGGGAATCGCTGCCACGGCCATGCATGCGATCGCGCTGGATTGCCTGCCCGCGGCTCGCTGGCTGGCCGTCCTGGATCGGGCTCAGGCGCGGCTCGCGTCCGGCGCCGCCATCCGGCTCTACGCGCCGATGGGCGCCCAACTCGTCAGCACGCCGGCAGCGGCGGCCGCACGCTGACAGGAGCCCGGTCATGCCCAGCGTCACGATTTTCATCCCCGAGGCGAGCATGCCGGCGAACGCGGCGCTCGATGCGCTGTCGTCGGCCTGCGAGACGCTCTGCACCGATGTGCTGAGAGCCGCACCCGGCACGGTTCACGTCATTTACGTTCCGGTCCGGCACGGCTGCGGACATCCGGTCAGCGCGGAAATCCGCTTTCGCATCGCATCATTTCGCATGACTGAATTGATGGATCGGTTCATGGCCGCGCTGGATCGAGAGATTCTCCGCCACACCGGATGCGTCGCACGCATCCGCTGCTTCGGCTACGACACCGCACACCTTCACGCTCGACATTGACCCATGAACGCCCCCATTCCCAGCCTTTCGTTTCCACACCGTCAGATCGGCGATTTCTTGGTGACCGCGGTCAGCGACGGCACGCTGACGGCCGGCCTCGACCTCCTGTCGAACATCGAGATCGACGACGCGACCGGCATCATGCGCCGCGCCGGCGTACATGCACCGTCGGACGTCAACATCAACTGCTACGTGATTCGCGGGAACGGCCGCATCGTGCTCGTCGACACCGGGGCCGGCGGCATCCGGAACTGGGGCGGCCGGCTGCGTCCGTCGCTGGCGCACGCCGGCATCGATGCGCGCGACATCGACACGATCCTGCTGACTCACGCGCATCCCGACCACATCGGCGGCCTGCTCGACACGGACGGGCAGCCGGTCTTTCCGCAAGCACAGGTGCTCATTCATGAACGGGAACGCGCGTTCTGGCTGGACGACGACGCGTACGCACGAGCGACCGAACGAGCCCGTGCCAATTTCAGGATCGCACGGCGCACCTTCGACGTTTATCAGGCACAACTGCGAACCATTGAGGCAGGCAACGTGCTGCCCGGCATCGTCGCGGTGCCGCTGCCGGGGCACACGCCAGGACACACCGGCTATCGCGTCGAATCGCAGGGCGAGCGCCTGCTGATCTGGGGCGATCTCGTGCATTTCGCGCCGATCCAGGTCGCCCGCCCCGACGTGTCGATCGCGTTCGACCACGATCCGTCGCAAGCGTGTGCGACACGCACGGCCACGCTCGCCGAAGTCGCTTCGGACAACGTGTTGATTGCGGGCATGCACCTCGCCGACACGGGTTTCGCCCGCATCGCGCGCGCGAACGGCGTAACCGGCGGCGCCTATGCACTCATCGGGGCAGATTAAGGGAAACGGAACACCGGCACGCCATCGCGCCGCACGATGCTCGAATCGTGCCGCGCATCATCCCCCGCGCGAGCGGAGCACCGGACGAGCATGCGCCGACACGACACGGGCGCCGGTATTCGGCGCCCGCTCCGTCGCTGCCCGGTCGTCCGGCTCAGCGCCAGTTCGCCTCGTAGAAGCGCACGTAGCCGCTGCGCAGCGTCACGCATTGCGCGCGAGTCTCGGACAACAGCCGCCGCGCGGCCGCCTCGATGCGCTCGCGGTGCTGATCGTACGCACCGACCATGTCCTCGAAGCGCGGCGACGCCGCACCGAAATGGTCCTCCAGCGCCTCGGCGGTAATCTGACATTGGACGCGCTCGCCATTGACCAGCGCCGTGAATCCAAGCATCAAGTCGCGCCCCGAATATTCAGGCTTCTCGTTCGTGAAATGGATCTGCATGGGAGCCGCCTATCGTCCGGTAGAAAGCAAATGACCGCGTTCGTCGTCCGCTACCGGCCGAACGAATGTGTACGCGGGCTCGCCGGCAGAGGCACGATCCACGGGGGTATGGCGCGGACAATGCATGCCGGTTGCATTCCACTTTAGACGGTTTCGCGCAGGAGGCAAAATTTGCGATGTGCGTCGTTCCGACGCGCATTTCCTCTGACCAGAACGACATCCGGCACCGTTTGGCGAATGGCGTCAATGAGGATCGGTGGGCCAGATATTCAGCGAGATCGCGGCGGTCGTGGCGCCCACCGCAATCGCGGCTGCCCCGTATTGCACCGCGTCGGTCAGGTCGAACAGCAGACCGTGGATCGCCACGGCAATGCCGCCCAGCATGATGAAGGTGGCGATGGCCGCCAGCACGACTCTCAGTTCCGTCCGAACCATGATGCTTCTCCCGAACGGATGCATGTCACGTCGCATGCATGTTGCGATGCGGAACACGGCGCGTGCGTGCTCCATTTCCATCATTGCAGGCGGGCGCTTAAAAGCAAGGGGTTTTTGTACGCGGTCGCACAACGCGCGCCGCGCTTGTATGATGAGGCGATATCGATCGTGGCGGCTCGGGTGGCGGATGGTGCGGTGCAAGGCGTTTAGGTGGGGCGACCGCGGTGCATGGGGTCCAACCTAGTGCTAAAGCGCTAATTGAACCGGCCGCGAAGCATGGGGTCCCAGTAAGCGCTAAAGCGCCAACTCGGGCCGACCGCGAAGCATGGGGCCCCAGTAAGCGCTAAAGCGCTAACTGGGGCCGACCGCGAAGCATGGGGCCCCAGTAAGCGCTAAAGCGCTAACTGGGGCCGACAGGAGACAAGACATGCCTCAATCTTTCGTGCTGCCCGCCACCGCGGGCCGCAACGACCTGCTCGCGCAGGCGCATGCCCGTTCGACCGCGGTCGGCCTGCGCGCAAACGAGCGCCCCGATTTCTCGCCGCTATCGCGACTCGCGCTGCGCGAACTGCTCGACACGAACCACGCACTGTTCGCGCACGCACGCCCCGTGATGGAGAACCTCCACGCGCAGATCGCCGACACGCAAAGCCTCGTGCTGCTCACCGATGCCGATGGCGTGATCCTGCACAGCATCGGCGACGCGGACTTCATCGAGAAAGCCAACCGCGTCGCACTGTGCACCGGCGTATCGTGGGCCGAAGGCGCACGCGGCACGAACGCGATCGGCACCGCCCTCGCATCGGGCCAGGCGGTCGCCGTGCACGGGTCCGAACATTTCCTGCGCGCGAACCATATCCTCACCTGCTCGTGCGCGCCGATCATCGACCCGTTCGGCCGCACGCTCGGCACGCTCGACGTGAGCGGCGACCCGCGCGGCTTCAGCCCCCATACGCTCGCGCTCGTGCGGATGTCCGCGCAGCTGATCGAGAATCATCTGTTCGCGAACCAGTGCGCGGAAGCGCTGCGACTGCGCTTTCACGCACACGAGGATTGCGTCGACTCGCTGTTCGCGGGGCTCGTCGCGTTCGGCCCCGACGGCGGGCTGATCGCCGCGAACCGCAGCGCGCAATTCCAGCTCGGCGCGACGTTCGATGCATTGCAGCATCAAGGCTGCGATGCGCTGTTCGGGATGCACTTCGGCCAACTCGCACAGCAGGCGGCCCGCGCGCCCGGCGCACCGTTGCGCCTCACGCTGTCGACCGGCGTGCGCGTGCTCGCGCGCTGCGAATTCGCGGAAACGCACAAGACGGCCGTCGCCGTCACGCCGCCTGCCCCTGCCGTGCACACGCGGGCGCCGGACCCCGACACGATCACGTTCGCAACGCTCGATACCGGCGATGCGCGAATGGCCGCCGTGCTCGAACGCGTCGCGAAGATCCGTGGACGCGACCTGCCGCTGCTGATCCTCGGCCAGACCGGCACCGGCAAGGAATGGCTCGCGCGTGCGCTCCACCAGGCTTCGCCGCGCGCGGACGGCCCGTTCGTCGCGGTCAACTGCGCGGCGCTGCCGGATTCGCTGATCGAAGCCGAACTGTTCGGCTATGAAGACGGCGCCTTCACCGGCGCACGCAAGCGCGGCAGCCCCGGCAAGATCGCGCAGGCCGACGGCGGTACGCTGTTTCTCGACGAAATCGGCGACATGCCGCTCGCGCAGCAGGTCCGACTGATGCGCGTGCTGCAGGAGCGCGCGGTGATGCCGCTCGGCGGCGCGCGCGCGGTGCCGGTCGACGTGCGCGTGGTCTGCGCGACCCATCGCGACCTGCGCGCGATGATCGCCGAAGGCACGTTCCGCGAAGACCTGTTCTACCGGATCAACGGACTCGCGGTCACGCTGCCGGCGCTCGCCGCGCGTACCGACCTGCCCGCGCTCGTCGAGCGGATCCTCGCGCGGCTCGCGCGCAGCGAACCGATGCCGACCCGCCTCGCGGCCGACGTGCTCGACGCGTTCATGCGACACCGCTGGCCCGGCAACCTGCGGCAAATGACCAACGTGCTGCGTACGGCCGGCATGCTCGCCGAAGACGAAGCCGAGATCACGCTCGCGCACCTGCCCGACGATTTCTGGCTCGACTGCGACGACGCGACTTCAGCGCAAGCCGCACCGGCCGACACGCGCGAAGCGACGACGCTGCAGAGTCACCAGGCCGCGGTGATCGATGCGGTGCTCGCGCGGCACGGCGGCAACGTATCGGCCGCCGCGCGTGAGCTCGGGCTCGCGCGCAACACCGTGTACCGCTACCTGCGGCGACACTGACCACCGGGCCGGCCGCCCGGCGGGCGCCGGCCGCAGGCGGCTTCGGGTATGCTTGGCGCTCGCCTTGCCGCCGCTTCGCCGCCCGTTTCGCCGCCCGTTTCGCCGCCCGTTTCGACCCATGACCGATTCCGACCACCCGCCCCTCGTGCGCATCGAGCCGCTCGGCGCGACGTTCGACGCCCCCGATTCGCTGACACTGCTCGAGGCCGCCGCGTTCGCGCACGTCAGGCTGCCGCGCTCGTGCCGCAACGGCACGTGCCGAAGCTGTCTGTGCAGGATCGTCAGCGGAAGCGTACGCTACACGATCGAATGGCCGGGGCTGAGCCGCGAGGAAAAGGCCGACGGCTACACGCTGCCGTGCGTGGCCGTCGCGACCTCGGATATCGTGCTCGACGTGCCCGACGCGGAGATGATCGACTGAAGACTGATCGCGGCGTGCGACCGCGCGCCGTCCTGCAACGATGATGCCTGCCTGGAGAACGTCATGACCCAGCCAACCGATCCCATCGAGAAACAAGCCTTGCTCGCCGCGCCGCTCGCGCGCGTCTGGGAAGCCGTCAGCAATGCCGGGGAATTCGGCACCTGGTTCGGCGTGACGTTCGACGGGCCGTTCGTGGCCGACCAGCCGCTGTTCGGTCGCATCACGCCGACGCGCGTCGACGACGACGTCGCCAAAGCACAGGAGCCGTATGCGGGCACTGTGTTCGAAATCGTCGTCGATCGCGTCGAGCCGAAGCAACTGTTCTCCTTTCGCTGGCACCCGTTCGCGATCGATCCGAACTTCGATTACGCGTCCGAGCCGATGACGCTCGTCACCTTCACGCTTGCGGAAACCAACGGCGGCACGCTGCTGACGGTCACCGAGACGGGTTTCGACCAGTTGATCGAAGCACGCCGTGCGAAGGCGCGCGAGATGAACGATCAGGGCTGGGCCGCGCAGATGATGTTGATCACGAAATATCTGGCGAAGCACGCATAGCGCGCTGCAACGCCGCACGCCCCAGCCGACATGCGCATTGACGCGCATGGCATAATCCGCCCCATTGCCGTCCACACGCCGCCGCGTATCGCATGCTGAGTCGCCGCCTCCGGAAGATCGTCAGTCTGATCGGGATGCTTGCCATCCTGATGACGGCGCTCGCGCCGACGATCTCGCAGGCGCTGACGACGCAAGACCGCGTCGACGCGCTGCTTGCCGGTTACTGCACGGCTGCGCCGGCTGGCAGCGACCATGCCGGCGATTCGTCGTCGAAGAGCCTGCAGGCCCATCTGCAGGCTTGCGGTTATTGCAGCCTGCTTGCCCATACACCTGCCCTGCCCGCGCCCGAACTCACGTTCGCGGCCAACATTCATCCCCTCCAGCATCGCGAAGCAACCCGTTTCGAAAGCCTGCGCCGCACGCTGTCGCTCACGGCCGCGCAACCGCGCGCCCCGCCGTTCGCGTCCTGATTCGTCGTCACTGTGCGTGATGCCGTAGCGCATCGCGCCGTCCGCATGCGCGCTGCGCGTGCATGCCGTGTCACGTTTCGAAGGACGATCATGTTCGACCGTATTGCTCGCGGCTCCATGCCGTGCGTGTGCTCGCCCGCTTCAGGCAATCGCGCGCACGCGAATGCATGGCCGCGTGTCGAATGCATCGTTCTCCTTGTCATTCCCAACCGGATCATCCCGTCATGAAAACCACCGCTTTCCTCCGCGGCGCACTCGTCGCACTCGGCTTCGTCGTCGCACAGGCCGCTCACGCACACGCGCATCCGAAAACCCTCGAACCCGCCGCCAACGCCACGTTGTCGAGCGCACCGCACGCGGTCACGATCGACTTCAGCGAAACGCTCGAACCTGCATTCAGTTCCATTGCCGTCACCGACAGCAACGGCCAGTCGGTCGTCGACGGGAAATCCGTCGTCGACGCCGGCAACCGGAAACGGATGCACGTCGCGCTGGCGAACCTGGCACCCGGTGCGTACACGGTCACATGGGTTGCAGTGGCGAGCGACGGCCATCGCACGCAAGGCCGCTATACGTTCACGCTGAAGTAACCCGCACGATACCCACGCGGCAATCTTCCTTCCGACCAGGAACACACTCGATGAAACGCTCGATTCCAACCAGCCTGCTGTTTGCCCTGCTCGCGCTGCAGGCACCGGTCACGTTCGCCGCGCCGACCGTACAGGCCAATGCGTGCTGGATCCGCGCGATGCCGGCGACGGTGCCGTCGTCCGGCTACTTCACGCTGAAGAACGACGGCGACAAGCCTGCCACGCTCACGGGCATCGATACGCCCGCGTTCGGGATGGCGATGATCCACGAAACGCAGACGGCCGGCAGCACTGCGAAGATGGTTCACGTCGATGCGGTCACCGTGCCTGCGCACGGCACGTTGACGTTCAAGCCGAAGCGCTATCACGTGATGCTGGAGGAGCCGCGCCAGCCGGTCGCGCCCGGCGCGAAGGTGCCGTTCCGGCTGCATTTCGCCGACGGCTCGACGGTGTCCGTGAGCTGCGACGCGAAGGCGCCTTCCCATACCGGCCTGTAATGCCGCAACCGCACCGACCGATGGAGACGAACATGAACAAGGAACGCCTGCCGCTGGCCGATCTGATCGTCCGCTACCGGACGCCGCTGAATGTCGCCGCGTTGATCGTCTGCGGGTTATGGGCGGCGTGGATCGCCTGGATGACGCGGCCGGCCGCGATCGATACGCCGTCGTCGATCGCGGCCTACTGCATGCGCGACGCGAACTGACGCGCCGCCACGGTTCCGGCGGATGCCTGCGCCGTTTTGGCGTGGCATCATCACTTCATCCCGACCGCCGGAACCGCCTCTCGGAGCGACGCATGGCCATTCAGACCTGGATGCTGTTTGCCGCAGCCTATCTCGCGACGACGCTGTCGCCCGGGCCCAACGTATTGCTCGTGATTCGCAACACCGTGCGCTACGGCACGCACGGCACCGCCGCGACGATCGCGGGCAATCTCGTCGCGCAGGCCGTGGTCGTGATGCTCGTCGCGCTCGGCGTCGGCGCGGTGCTCGCCGCGATGCCGCCGCTGTTCATCGCGATGAAGATCGTCGGCGCCGCGTATCTGATCTTTCTGGGCATCCGGCAACTGCGCGGCGACCGGAAAGCCGCTACGTCGACCGGCGCAGCGCAGATCGCCGTGCCCGATCGCAGGAAGCTGTTCCGCGAAGCGCTGTTCGTGTCGGGCAGCAATCCGAAGACGATGATCTTTCTGTCGGCGTTCATGCCGCAGTTCATCGCGCACGATCGCCCGCTCGCGATGCAGTTCGTCGTGATGTACGCGACGATCGCATGCACCGTCATCGTCGTGCACAGCGTCTATTCGTTCGGCGTGCGCCGGCTTCATCGCGGCTTCGGCGTCAGCCCGTGGGTTCGTGCGGCCAAGCGCGCCAGCGGGCTGCTGTTCGTCGGGCTCGGGATCAGGCTGCTGACCGCGCGGCAGGCGTAACGGTCCGCACGGCGAGCGCCCGCGCCGCGACGGAACGCCGTCACGCCTTCGACGCCGCCAATACGGCCGATACCTCGCCGAACGACGGCCGCGCGTCGACATCCTCGTTCAGACACGCAGCCGCCAGCGCATCGAGTGCGTGCGAACCTTCCCGCGCACGCGGCTCGCATCGCGCCAGCAATTCGCCGAGCAGATAACCGAACGCCCTGACTTCGAGCCGTTCGAGCCGCGCTGCGCGCACGTGGTCGTTCACGTCGTAGACCGACGCCGCGCCGAAATCGCCGAGCAGCGCACCGCCCTCGCCGTCGTGCAGGATGTTGTGCGCGTACAGGTCGCCATGCATGATGCCGCGCGCGTGCAGATGCGCCGCGACCGACGCGATGCCGAGCGCGATTCGCGATGCCGCGGCCGGCTCGAATCGCGCGTCGGCCGCATACACGTCGCGCGTACAGGACGCGAAGCTCGGCGGCCCGGCGAGGTTCGTCAGCGCCGGATCGACCAGTTCCATCACGAGGCCGTGCGTGCCGTCCGGATGACCACGCACCTTGCCGATCACCGGAATCATGTTCGGGTGGCGCCCGGCGTGCAGGCAAGCGGCCATTTCGCAATCGGGCAGGCCGTCGCTCGTGACCGCGCCCTTGAACAACTTGACCGCGACCGCTCGCGGCGCGGGGCCGTCCGTGCGCCACTGCGCGCGGTAGATGACGCCCGATGCGCCTTCGCCGAGCTTCTGGTCGCAGGTGAGCGACGTCCAGTCGATGTCGGCAACGCCCGGCTCGGCCGAAGCCGCTGCCTCCGGCGCGGCGCCGAACGGATTGCCGGCGGACGCGAGCCACGCGAGGCGCGGCAGGCGCAGCAGCCACTCCGGCAGCGCGTCGAGCCGGTTCGCCGACAGCCGGACCAGTTCGAGTGCACCGCAGGCTGCCATTTCGGCGGGCAGCGCACGCAGCCGGTTGCCCGCGAGCATCAGCTTCTGCAAGCGCGAACAGTCGCCGATCTCGGCCGGCAGTGCGTCGATGTCGTTGTCGGTGAGGATCAGCCAGCGCAGCGCGCGCGGCAGCGAATGGCGTGGCACGGTACGAATCCGGTTCGCCTTGAAGCCGATCATGTCGAGCTGCTCACACGTGCCGAGGACTTCCGGGAATTCGGTAAAGCGATTGCCGGACGCGAACAGGATGCGCAGGCGCTGCAGCCGCGACAGGTCGTCCGGCAGCGCGGACAGCGCATTGCCGGACAGGTCGAGTACTTCGAGCGTGTCCGCCAGATCGAAGATCTCGCGCGGAAATTCGGTCAGCCCGCACGCGAGCTTGAGTTGCCGGGCGCCCGACAGCTGGCCGGACTGCAGTTGTTCGAGGGTCGTCGTCACGGGGAGAAAACGGGTTGCGGTTGCGATGATCGTCGGATCGATCCGACGAATTTTACCGGGATCGCTTCCGCCTCCCTCACCACCGTGTCACGCCCCCTTCACAAACGCGCAAGGTGACGCTAGAATTGCGGCCCTGCAGTGCCGACGTGGTGAAATTGGTAGACACGCTATCTTGAGGGGGTAGTGGCGAAAGCTGTGCGAGTTCGAGTCTCGCCGTCGGCACCAGACACGGTTTCTTCGTGTTTCGTGCAAGTGCAAAAAACCGCGACAGCGCAACGCTTCGCGGTTTTTTGTTTGTGCAGTGTTCACCGCGATGTCATTCGAATTCGGGAATACACAGGGTATCTCGACACGAGAGACTGTCCGCTGATCAGGTTGGACTGCCGAGTTGCCGGCTTCTCCAGCGATCACGCAATAGCCCTCCCCCGTCTTCACAGCACCGGCAACACCGCCCGAATATGCTCCGCAAACGCCGCCGTCAGATGCGACGGCCGCTTCCGGTCGAACCTCAGCGTAATACCCACCGCCGGCAGCGGCGGCAGCCCGCGATCGCCGGCGAGAATCGCCAGATCCGCAGGCACCGCCGTCTGCGTCATCACCGCGAACGCCTGCCCTGAACGCACCAGCGCGGTCAGCCCCGCCAGGCTGCTGCTCGCATACGCAACGCGATAATCGCGGCCCGCACGCTGCAACGCACCGCAGGCCGCGATGTGATCGAGCGTATCGGGATCGGACAGCGCGAGCGGCAACGGATCGAACTGCGCGGCGTCCAGCCCCGGATAGCCGATCCAGACCAGTTGCTCGCGGCGGATGAAATCGTCGGTCGCCCCATCGTCCGGCAATGAAATCATCGCGAGATCGACCGCCCGCTTGTCGAGTTGCTCAAGCAACCGCGGCGTCGGCCCGCACACGACCTCGACGATCGCCTGCGGATGCTGGCTCGAGAACTGCCGCAGCAGCGACGGCAGGAACACCGCCGCGTAATCGTCCGGGCAGCCGAACCGGATGGTGCCCGACAACCCGGTGCCGCACAGATCGGCCATCGCCTCGTCGTGCTGCCGCAGGATGCGCTGCGCATGCAGGAGCAACCGCTCACCGGGATGCGTCAGCAGCACGCCGCGGCCGGTGCGCTGGAACAGCGGCTGGTCGACGCTCTCCTCGAGCCGCCGCATCTGCTGGCTGAGCGCGGACTGCGTGCGGCCGACCCGCGCCGCCGCACGGCTCAACGAACGCACTTCGGCGATGACGACGAACGAGCGCAACAGGTCGATTTCAAGCGAGCGTCCCAAGGTATTAGCTCCTTTTCTACCTTGCATAAGAACTATTCGTTTCCATAAAACCAGACCGCCGCCTAGACTGCAAGCGATCCCTGCCCTTGTCCGGAGAAGCCCGATGTCCCTGAACGACGACGCAACCTTCTGGCACAACGCCAGGCAGCACCTGATCCGCTACGGCGGCACGTTCGAGCCGATGATCATCGAGCGCGCGCAAGGCAGCTTCGTCTACGACGCCAACGGCCGCGCGATCCTCGACTTCACGTCGGGGCAGATGAGCGCGGTGCTCGGACACAGCCACCCGGAAATCGTCTCCGTCATCACCGAATACGCGGGCAGGCTCGATCACCTGTTCAGCGGAATGCTGTCGCGCCCGGTCGTCGATCTCGCGACGCGCCTCGCCGACATCACGCCGCCGGGGCTCGATCGCGCGCTGCTGCTGAGCACCGGCGCGGAATCGAACGAAGCGGCGATCCGGATGGCGAAGCTCGTCACCGGCAAGTACGAGATCGTCGGCTTCGCGCAGTCGTGGCATGGCATGACGGGCGCGGCGGCGTCCGCCACGTATAGCGCCGGCCGCAAGGGCGTCGGCCCGGCCGCCGTCGGCTCGTTCGCGATTCCGGCGCCGTTCACGTACCGGCCGCGCTTCGAGCGCAACGGCACCTACGACACCCTCGCCGAACTCGACTACGCATTCGACCTGATCGATCGCCAGTCGAGCGGCAACCTCGCGGCGTTCATCGCGGAGCCGATCCTCAGCTCGGGCGGCATCATCGAACTGCCGGACGGCTACATGGCGGCGCTCAAGCGCAAGTGCGAGGAACGCGGGATGCTGCTGATCCTCGACGAAGCGCAAACCGGCGTCGGACGCACGGGCACGATGTTCGCGTGCCAGCACGACGGCGTGACGCCCGACATCCTCACGCTGTCGAAGACGCTCGGCGCCGGGCTGCCGCTTGCGGCCGTCGTCACGTCGGCGCAGATCGAGGAGCGCGCGCACGAACTCGGCTACCTGTTCTATACGACGCACGTGTCGGACCCGCTGCCGGCCGCGGTCGGCCTGCGCGTGCTCGACGTGGTGCAGCGCGACGGCCTCGTCCAGCGCGCGAACGTGATGGGCGACCGGCTGCGGCGCGGGCTGCTCGACCTGATGGAGCGCTTCGACTGCATCGGCGACGTGCGCGGGCGCGGACTGTTGCTCGGCGTCGAGATCGTCAAGGATCGCCGGACGAAGGAACCGGCGGACGGCCTCGGCGCGAAGATCACGCGCGAATGCATGAACCTCGGGCTCAGCATGAACATCGTGCAGTTGCCCGGCATGGGCGGCGTGTTCCGGATCGCGCCGCCGCTGACCGTCAGCGAAGCGGAAATCGATCTCGGGCTGTCGCTGCTGGAACAGGCGATCACACGCGCGCTGTAACAGAACGACAAGCGCAACGCCGCACGCAAACAGCGGGCGGGAAGATTCGAGCAGGACGAGGCGTGCCGCGCCGCACGCCTCGTAACCTAGCCATGCCTTCCGATCCGAAACACGCTGCGCAACTCGTCGTGATTGTGTACGTTGAGCCTGCGATAGATCTTGCGAACATGATCGACGACCGTGCTGTCGCGCAGCGCGAAGCCACGCGCAATCTCGCTGTGCGATCGGCCCAGCACGAGTTGCTCGCAGAGTTCGCGCTGCCGTTCGGTCAGGCCGAACGCGAAGCCGAGCCGTTCGATCGTCAGCTTGAGCGGCGGAAAGTGCTCGATATAGATCACGATCGCGAAATCGTGTTGCAACGCGGCCGTGTCGGTACATCGATAGGCCATGAACCGGAAGCGGCCCGCATTGTTGCGACGCTCGAACGTCGGGGGCTGCGCCGGATAGCCGCGCCAGATCCGGTTGATGTTCGACCGAAGCGGCGTGAGCCAGTCCGGCAAGCGTTCGTGACGGTAGAACGCGAGCGGCTCGCCGGCCGCGAGCGACAGCATCCGGATGCTGTCTGCGTTGTACAGCAGGAGCCGGCCATCGTCGTCGACCACCACGATCGCGGACAGGCTGCATTCCGATTCGTGCAGCGACGGCTGCACGGGCCGCGATAGCGCGTGAGCGAGATGCCGCGCCACGGGTTCGATGTCGCGGTGATTCTGTTCCGAGAACGGACGACAGCCTGATGCGCGAGACAGCAGCAGGCTGCCCCAGCCGCGTGTGCCGTCTGTCGCGGTCAGCTCGAGACAATGACGCATCGAAACCGGCCGCCACAGATCCGCATACATCTCGCTCGACAGCAGTTTATCGTCGTAGTGCGCGCTGTTGTCGAAACCGCGCCCACGGCGCATGGCATCGGAAAACGTGACGCCCAGCACCTCCTGCCGGGAGGTGTTGTGGATATTCGCGAAATACGTCGGCAATAACGTGTAGACCGTGTCGTTTTCGCTGCACACGTCCGACACTGCGTAGTGCTCGTCGGCATAGAAGAACATGCCCCAATCGGCACCGACGATGTGCCGGGCCGCCTCAATCACATGAGGAATGACGAGATGCGGCTCGACGGTGAGCGAACAGAGCCGACGAATATGACTGGTCAGCGCGACGTGCTTGTCAGACATGAATGCGCTCCTCGAGCGTACGCCGGATTCATTCACACGTTCCGCGATATCCATCCAGCTTAGACATTCCACATGACAACTACGGCAATTACCCCCTTTCAAGAGGGCGTCAATCCGGCACGCGGGTTCTATCATTCCGCCATTCCGGTTGCAGGTGCGTGACGAACCCATTGCCGCGTTCGGCATCCGGAATTTGTCCGACGCAATGCAATTGCGGCTGAAGTATCCGATTCGCGATACGACATAACGCCCGAGCAAGACGACTCGACACGCACGACCAGGCCGCGGCGCGAAGCCGCGCATGCCGATGCGCCAGTCACGGGAAAACCTTGGGGAATCGCCGGGGGGAATCGACGTTACGAATGTGGGCGTGGACAGACGCAGGTCTGTCGACCGTGGATGCTGGCACGTCGCGCATCACGATGCAGATGAGCACGCCGGAAGCAGCCTCACGCATGCGGAGTGTCGAAATATGCGGACGATGCGGAATCCGCGTCGGTCGCGCTGTTGTTGCAGCGCTTTTTCATGTGAGGTGCCACGATGAAGAGCATGTACAAGGCGGCACTGGCCGTCATCTGTGTGCTGGGTGCGTCGAGTCTCGCCCAAGCACAGGACGAAGGCGCCGCGGCGGCGTCGAACAAGCCGTCCGACTCGGCGATCAGCGCGACATCGATGGGCAGCATGCCCAGCGCGGGTTCGCAGGCGGGGGCGCGGATCGGAATCACGCGCGCGCAAGTCAAGGAGGAACTCCTGCGTATGCAGAAGTCTGGGGAACTCCAGCGTATCAACGAGCTGTACGGCGGCGGCCAGTAGCAGTGGGGGTCCGGCTCGGCATGGTCGCCCGTGTATCGGGTGGGGGTCGTGATGGTGCGACCATGCACGGCCGACGGGAAGACGTCGAGCAGCAGCCCACCCGGCGTTTTTCCGTGCCGAGCGCGACATACTGAAACGCTCATGCCGCATCAGTCCGTGGTGCCCGTCAACGTGCGTGCCTGCAATAGTGCCGCCTGCCCGTTGCAGGCCGGCGGCATCCTGCACCGCTCACGCAAACAAACCTGCTTGATTCGATCGTAGGCAAGCAGGCTCGCCCCCATATCGACGAGCCTCAGCCCGCTTCGGCCGCTCACGCTTCGGCATCGGCGCCGGCCGAAATGCGTATCGGGCACGACAGACCAGACGCTCGACCGCCTGCCGACGAAAGTTCGGAGAAGATGCGGCGGAGCGAGGTTCGCCTGGATCCACGCAGAACGACTCGGCATGCGTGGCCGAGGCGACCTGGCCGCGATCGAGGCTCGGTCATGAAGGAGGAGCGTCGCGCCGCCGACGGATACGCACCGGCGGCGCGAGCAACGGTCAACCGCCGAGATACGCCTGCTTGATCCGGTCGTTCGCGAGCAGGTTCGCGCCCGTATCGGCGAGCACCACGCGCCCCGTTTCGAGCACGTAGCCGCGATCGGCCACGCCCAGCGCCTTGTTCGCGTTCTGCTCGACCAGGAACACCGTGACGCCTTCGTCGCGAATCGTCCGGATGATGTCGAAGATCTGCGCGATCACGAGCGGCGCGAGACCGAGCGTCGGTTCGTCGAGCAGCAACAGACGCGGCTTGCTCATCAGCGCGCGGCCGATCGCCAGCATCTGCTGCTCGCCGCCCGACATCGTGCCGGCCCGTTGCGCCGCGCGCTCCTTCAGGCGCGGAAACAGCTTGAACACGTGCTCGATGCCGTCGTCGATCTCGTGACGGCTCGCGAAGAAGCCGCCCATCTTCAGGTTCTCGAGCACCGTCAGACTCGGAAACACGCGCCGCCCTTCCGGCGAAATCGCCATCCCCTGCCGCATGATCTGGTGCGTCGACATCGCGGTGATGTCCTTGCCCTCGAACAGCACGCGGCCCGACGACGCGCGCGGCGTGCCGCACACGGTCATCATCAGCGTCGTCTTGCCGGCGCCGTTGCTGCCGATCAGCGTGACGATCTCGCCCTTGTTCACCTCGATCGACACGCCCGCGAGCGCCTCGACCGCGCCGTAGTGCGTATGGACCTGTTCCAGCTTCAGCATCACTCTTCCCCCAGATACGCCTTGATCACGCGCGGGTCGTTGCGCACCGCTTCCGGCGTGCCGATCACGATCGGCCGGCCGTGCTCCATCACGAGGATGCGGTCCGACACGCCCATCACGAGGCTCATGTCGTGTTCGATCAGCAACACCGATACGCCGAACTCGCGGCGCAGCTTGTCGATCAGGTGCTGCAGCTCGATCTTCTCCTGCGGGTTGAGGCCGGCCGCCGGCTCGTCGAGCATCAAGAGGCGCGGCTCGGTGATCATGCAGCGCGCGATCTCCAGACGCCGCTGGTGCCCGTACGACAGCGTGCCGGCCTGGCGGTTGGCCACCGACGTCAGCCCCATCCGGTCGAGCCACACGGCCGCGCGTTCGAGCGCTTCCTTCTCGGCACGGCGATACGCGGGCGTCGAGAACAGGCCCGGCAGCAACCCCGCCTTCACCTTGCGATGCTGCGCGACGAGCAGGTTCTCGACGACGGTCAGCGACTTGAACAGGCGGATGTTCTGGAACGTGCGCACCAGGCCCTTCAACGCGATCTTGTGGCTCGGCAGCCCCGCGATCGCATGGCCGTCGAGCACGACGTCGCCGCCGGTCGGCTTGTAGAAGCCGCCGACGCAGTTGAACACCGTGGTCTTGCCCGCGCCGTTCGGCCCGATGATCGCGAACACTTCGTCGCGACGCACGTCGAAATCGATGCCGCCCACCGCGAGCAACCCGCCGAAGCGCATCTGCAGCCCGGCGACCTTCAACAGTTCTGCATTCGCACTCATTGGGGCAGCTCCACGTGGGGACGGCTCGCGGGCAGCAGGCCCTGCGGACGCCACATCATCATCAACACCATCACGAGACCGAAGATCAGCATCCGGTACTCGGCGAAGCCGCGCGCGACTTCCGGCAGCACGGTCAGCAGGATCGCCGCGAGGATCACGCCGAGCTGCGAGCCCATCCCGCCGAGCACGACGATCGCGAGGATCAGCGCCGATTCGATGAAGGTGAACGATTCAGGATTCACGAGGCCCTGGCGCGCCGCGAAGAACGCGCCGCCGATGCCGGCGAACGCCGCGCCGAGCGTGAACGCCGACAGCTTGATGCGCGTCGGGTTCAGGCCCAGCGAACGGCACGCGATCTCGTCGTCGCGCAGCGCTTCCCACGCGCGGCCCATCGGCATGCGGATCAGGCGGCTCGTCACGAACAGCGTGAAGCCGACCAGCACCAGCGCGATCAGGTACAGGAAGATCACCATGTGCTCGCCGCTGTATTCCAGCCCGATCAGCTCATGGAAGGTCTTCGCGCCTTCGACGCTCGCCGAGCGCGCCATCTCGAAGCCGAACACCGTCGGTTTCGGAATGCTCGAGATGCCGTCCGGGCCGCCCGTGAGGCTCGTCAGGTTGTTCGCGAGCAGGCGGATGATTTCGCCGAAGCCGAGCGTCACGATCGCGAGATAGTCGCCGCGCAGGCGCAGCACCGGGAAGCCGAGCAGGAAGCCGAACGTCGCCGCCGCGATCGCCGCGATCGGCAGGCACTCCCAGAACGACAGCCCGAAATACTGGTTCAGCATCGCGTACGTATAGCCGCCGACCGCGTAGAACCCGACATAGCCGAGATCCAGCAGCCCCGCGAAACCGACCACGATGTTCAGCCCGAGGCCGAGGATCACGTAGATCAGCGCGAGCGTCGCGACGTCCACCGCGCCGCGCGAGCCGAAGAACGGCCACACCAGCCCGACCGCGAGCATCACCCAGATGATCACGCGCTGCTGCTGCGCGCCCATCGCGGGCATCGCCGGCAGCTTCACCGCCGATTTCGCGCGCACGAGCCACGGCTTGAACAGCTGGAACAGGAACACGGCCGCGACCGCGATCCACACGGGACGCCAGTGCGGCGTGAGCACGACCTGATAGCCGTCGAGCTTCAGCTGCAGGCCGAGCACCGGAATCGTGAGAATCGCCGTCAGGATCGCGGCGGCCGCGGCATTCTTCAGCGCCTGGCCGACCGAGGCGTCGGCGACCGGACGGCGAACGGAAATGACTTGACTCATCTGCGTCTCCCTCAAACCTTTTCGATGTCCGACTTGCCGAGCAGGCCGGTCGGGCGGAAGAGCAGGATCAGCACGAGCAGGCCGAACGCAACGACGTCCTTGTACTCGGCCGGCATGTAGCCTGCGGCGAAGGTTTCCGCGAGGCCGAGCAGCACGCCGCCGAGCATCGCGCCCGGGATGCTGCCGATCCCGCCGAGCACCGCGGCGGTAAACGCCTTGATGCCCGCGACGAAGCCGATATACGGGTTCAGCTTGCCGATCGTCAGCCCGATCAGCACGCCGCCGACGGCGGCCAGCATCGCGCCGAGCACGAACGTGAACGAGATCACGCGGTTCGTGTCGATGCCGAGCAGGTTCGCCATCTTCATGTCCTCGGCGCATGCGCGGCACGCACGGCCCATCCGCGAATGCGAGATGAACAGCGTGAGCGCGATCATCAGCACGAGCGTCACGCAGACGATCATCAGGCGCGAATACGGGATGGTCACGTCGAAGTCGCCGCCGAGATGGATGTCGAACGCGCCGGAGATCAGCACGGGCACGGACACGTCGCGCGCGCCCTGGCCGATCTGCACGTAGTTCTGCAGGAAGATCGACATGCCGATCGCGGAGATCAGCGGCACGAGGCGCGGGCCGCCGCGCAGCGGACGATACGCGACGCGCTCGACCGCGAAACCGTACAGGCCGGTGACGATCACCGACACGATCAGCGCGGCGCCGAGCACGAGCGGCAGCGGATAGCCGGCGGAGATGCCGATGGCAGTGAGGGTCACGAGGCCCACGTAGGCGCCGATCATGTAGATCTCGCCGTGGGCGAAGTTGATCATGCCGATGATGCCGTAGACCATCGAATAGCCGATGGCGATCAGCGCATAGATCGCACCCAGCGTCAGGCCGTTGACCAGCTGCTGGGCGAATTGGGGAAAGAAGTCTGTCATGTGCGGGAAGCTCCCGTTGGCGCTGGGTCGCATGCCGTCGCCGGATCACGGCGTTCGGCCGCGCGCAACGCACGGTGTCGTCTCGGGCCGCCCCTTGGCCGCGCAACGGCCAAATGCGCACGCGCCCTGCCCGGGTGACGGGCAGAGCGGGTGCGCGGGGCGGGTACTCCGTATTACCGGGCGGCGGTCTTCGTCGCGTCCTTGTGCCACGTGTAGACGACGAACTTGAACGCCTTCAGGTCACCCTGTGCGTCGTACGCGACCTTGCCGATCGGCGTGTCGAACGTCGTCTTGTGCATGTACGCGGCGACCTTCGTCGGGTCGGTCGTCTTCGCGCCCGAGATCGCGTCGGCGATGATCTTCACCGCTGCGTACGACGGCATCTGGAACGGGCCGTTCGGGTCGCGCTTCTTGTCCGCGAAGGCCTTCACGAGGCCTGCGTTGGCCGGGTCCGCCGAGAAGTCGGCCGGCAGCGTGACCAGCATGCCTTCCGAAGCCGGGCCGGCGATCGCCGTCACGTCCTTGTTGCCCACGCCTTCAGGCCCCATGAACGTGGCCTTCACGCCCTGCTCGCGCGCCTGGCGCATCAGCAGGCCCATTTCCGGGTGGTAGCCGCCGAAGTACACGAAATCGACGCCTTGCGACTTCAGCTTCGTGATGATCGCCGAGTAGTCCGAATCGCCGGCGTTGATGCCTTCGAACAGCACGACCGGGATCTTCGCGGCTTCGAGGTCCTTCTTCACCGACGACGCGATGCCCTGGCCGTACGACTGCTTGTCGTGCAGGATCGCGACCTTCTTCGGCTTCACGTTGTTGATGATGTAGTGCGCGGCGGCCGGGCCTTGCTGGTCGTCACGACCGATCGTGCGGAAGATGAAGTGGCGCTTCTTGCCTTCCGTCAGCTGCGGCGCGGTGGCCGACGGCGTGACCATCACGATGCCTTCGTTCTCGTAGATGTCGGAGGCGGGGATCGTCGAACCCGAGCACACATGGCCGATCACGTACTTGATCTTCTGGCTGACGATCTTGTTGGCGACGGCGACGGCCTGCTTCGGCTCGCAAGCGTCGTCCATCATCACGACTTCAAACTTGTTGCCGCCCGCACCGCCTGCCGCGTTGATCTGTTCGATCGCGGTCAGCGCGCCGGCCTTCACCATGTCGCCGTATTGGGCGACCGAGCCGCTCATCGGACCGGCGATGGCGATCTTCACGGTGTCCGCTTGCGCGGCGGCGGCGCCGGCGGCGAACAGCACGGCGGCGACGGAAATGGACGTAAGACGGGACAGCGTCATCTGGGAGCTCCTCGATGTTGTTTAGTCATACGGGCAAAGGCGGCATGACTTGCGCAATCGAACAGCACCCGGGGCGAGGACATAGGACACGCCCGAGACACATGAAGACGGACCTGCGGATAGATGTTGCGTAGCGGGGCCCGGCTCTTGCAGTCCCCCAAAGGGGACGTCTGGTTCGGAAAGACATCGTGATGCGTCTTGCATTGCGCAAGCGTTTCGCCTGCCCCGCTTGCCAACCGCTTGGTCGGAGGGATGGTCCGACAGCTGTTGGCAAGGCAGCCGAAATTATATGGGGGTTTTTAAAACGTCTGTCAAAAATGGCGGGGGTATGAGGGAAAACACGGAGAAACTTACCAGTGGCTCGGTGGCGCTTAGGGAGCAACTTGTCGGGGGTGGTGACGTTTGCGGTGGGTGCAATCAGGTTGCTATTTTTGGTGGATTGGCGGGATGGTTGCTGACGTATAAGGCCTACGGCGATTTTCGGGTGGGCGGCGTGCGGTGTTCTTGTTTTATAGGGTTCGATCTATTTAAATCAATAAACTGATGATTACGTTGGCGCGCACCGATGCGGGGCGTCGGGTTGGTGCGGTTAATCCTTCTGTTTTCTGACTAACTTAGTCGCATAGAAGGCTTATTGTAATTTTCATGAAATAATTAGAGCTCGCCTCTGCAATCCAGCCAGCCACCCTGCGTGTCGCGTCGCCCTCTCGTTACAGGCCGGGTACCGAACGGCGCCAACTTTGTACAGTGGAAGCTGCCGGATAACCAGGCCCTTTCTGGGCTGCGTTCATGCGATCTGGCGAGCACGATGGCAACCAGATCGTGGCCGACGACACGCCGAGCAAGCTTCAAGTACAGGTCGCAAGCGACCATCAACAGTCCCGGCTTGTAGTCGGCTATCGGCCCGCTCCGCACTCGCGACGACATCGTCGATCGTCAACGTACTCTCCGTATCCTTGCCGGCCCGCGATGCCGCCGTCTTTGTCCGATATGCGGAAAACGCCGCAAGAATGTTGAGAATTGCCATTACGTCTGATGAGAAACACCCCAAAAGCCACACGTTCCGGGCCGAAAACTCGCACGCATGTTGAACCTCGAGCGGGAATGAGTAAGATGCGTGAAAGGCGGTCGACAAGAACGCGTAACGCGGGGTAGCCAGATGCAACGGAACGAATTGATTCCATCGACATTGATCGATGACATCTACGCTGCAGCACTGGGCGATCAGAGATGGGAAACCGTGCTCGACGGATTGAGATCGTCGGTCGGCGTGCGCATGGCCACGCTGCTGTCGTTCGACGATGTGGCGAGAGTGCCGGCCATCGAGCGGGCTGCCGGCGACGACGAGCCGTGGGTTGCCGAATGCCACCGCACATACAACACCGAGTTCTATTTGTACGACCCGGTCGTACCGGTCGCCGGCAACTGGCCTGCAGGGCGCTGGTTCGAGGACATCAAGCAACTGTCCAGCCCGCAGCGCGCGCACAGCGTGTTCTACCAGGAATTCCTGAGGCCCTACGGGATCGGCAGCATCTCCGGCCTGTACATCCATCGCGGCGAGCGCACCGGCGCATTCCTCAGCGTACAGAGCGGCCCCGAATCGCAGGGCCTGTCGGACTTGCAGCGGGACGCGATCGAAAGCATGGGCGCGCACATCAGCCGCGCACTACGGATCCAGGCACGCATCGGCGAACTCGAAGCACGCGTGGCCGCCGCGGAATCGGCGCTCGATGCGATTCCGGTGCCGGTGTTCTTGCTCGGCGCGCAACGCGAACTCCGCTATACGAATCGCGCAGCCGATCAACTGGTCGCGGCGGAACCGGCGCTGCGGATCGTGAACGGGCGCTTCGCGCCGGAAGGCTGTGTCGATGATGCGCAATGGCGACACGCGTTTGCGCGCGGCGGACTGTTGCTGCGCCGGACGACAGGCGAACCGCTGCCGCTTGCGCTGATGCCGGTGCCGGAACAGTCGCGCCTTGTGCGCGAACGACCTGGCGTCGCGGCACTGATGACTGCGGCCGACCTGCATTCGCCATCGGCGCGCGCGCAGCGACTGCGGGTGTTCTATGGACTGTCGTCGGCCGAAGCCGATCTCGCGGTGCTGCTGTGCTGCGACGGGCATTCACCGCAGGAATGCGCCGAACTGCGCGGTGTCTCGATCGGCACGATCCGATCGCAGATCAAGTCGATCTATGCGAAGACGGAAGTAGCGCGGGCGGCGCAGTTGACGTCGCTGGTTATGCAGACGTGAGTCGATCCGGATTGGCGCCCACGCGATCCACTCCTCCTGAACCGCATTGCCCCACACCTTGTAGCGGGCCTGCCAGACCAGCTCGCCGTCGGCGTCGGTCAGTTCCTCCGGGAGCCCCGAAACATCGTTATGAAAGTAGTAGACCGCGTCCCGTGCATCCGCATCGTTAGCCACCGGCTTGCCTTGATCAATCCGCGCAAGCGGCACGTAGCTATTGGACTCATACAAATACGTCAGCGCTTCCTCACCCTGACGATCGTGATACGTCTCCTGCACCAACCGCATGCCGTCCCACAGGAAATCCGTACTCGCATAACTCCCATTGAGCTTCCGAACCCGCCGCCCAAACGCGTCGTATTCAAAGTGCGTCGTCCCGATGCCAAGCCGGTCCTTCGTCACTACCGACTTCAACTGGTGGAGCAGGATCGCATTGCACGGCTACCGGTGGTGCCGGGACGGCGCGGTCGTCTTGCAATATCGCTTGGTGATGTTTCGTCGTGGCCGGTGGAGGCCGCCCTACTCGGCTTGCGGTCCGGCTATGCGTGGCACAGTCGAACGCAGTGCTGAGGCTCGCATTTGCGCGAATTGAAATTCGATTAGGCCGCGCGGTGCTGTCTGCGCGACCATTTCTATCACCGGCTCAACGGCGATCACGGGTCGGATGTGGGTGTTCGCGCCACACTAGCCGATCGGCTTACCAGCCTCCAGACGAATCGAGTCGATGAACAGCGCGGCTGCCGCATCTCACATCGCCGTGATGACCAGCCTTCCCGGCTCGACCGTTATCCGCACCTTTTTGCCGGGATCAAAACCCACGTCATTGATCAGCCACATTCCGCCGATCTTCATATACGGAAAGAACGTCTTCGGTTTGGTGCCGAAGCTTTTTGGAACACCCCACAGTTGCTGGACCGTCACGTAGCGTTCCGTGATCGGGGAACGTGCTTTATCATTCGCCTTAGCCATGGGCAACTCCTGCTTAGTTGGCTGTGGTTAGCGGGTCGTGAGTGTTGGTAGCACTTGCGGCCCGCGCTCGTTTACTGCGGTGTATTTTTGCTCGGACTCCTCCCTTTCAACTGCCTCGAGGAAACAATCCTTCGACGAGGTTTACCGGCTGCCGAGCGTCCATTCGCGCGCGCGATGCACACGCGATCATCATTGGACACTCTTATTAGACCATCGATAACGTCAAATATTTGCGGCTTGCGCAAACGTTAGCCATCGGGCATAGGCACGCAATTTCGTCGGCGCCCAGCGGCCTATTGCATGCGCTGATGCGAACGGAAAAAGTGAACCGAAGCGGACGTCGATCGGCCTCGGAACGCAACGATTCGAAACAGTTCGAATGAATTGGCTTCACTCAGCGCAAGAGCACGTTTCGATACAAAAACGCCTGTTACTTCCCTTCGGACGCTCGGGCACAAGGAAGCTATTCGCGGGAATCTTTCGCTTTCCATATCTTCTGATGGCCGAAATCGACCCGAAGCAGACCTACGCACTTGAGGCGAGGCGATGGCCGGTTCTAAGGTACAACGGTCGTGCGCACTGCACGCCTGCGGGCCGCTAGGAGCAGTTGCTGGGCGAACGGCGGTACCAAATCCCATTCTGGTATTCTCGACGACGCACCGAACAATGGACCGACACATGGGATACAAATTCGAAAGCGCGTTTCTTACTGCGTATCTCTCGCATGAAGCTTCGGCGCGGTTTCCGGACTATTTCGCCTCAGTGGCACTGGAGTTGAGTGAACAGGTCCGAGGTTACGACTTCACTGAAACAACGCAAGACGGTCGAATCCACGTGAGGATGTTCGAACACAAACTCGAAGATACGCAGAGATTCGTCGATTGGTCTGTCGAGATATGGAATCAGATTTGGCGTTCTACCCATCGGTCCCGCAAGATTTCCACGAAAGAGTGTCTTGCGAATATCGTGCTTCGAGACGGAGGTACGCCTCTTGAATCTCTCCTGATCATGTTTGAAGGTTGGCACGAATGTAGTGAGTCGGACGATGGTCCTTACCTCTCGCTGACGAGGTATTCATTTCTCGAATTTTCGGAAGAACCATTCGCGACGATAGGGAACCTCTGTGCGGCTACTGGTTTGGCGGTTTTAGATCAGTTGATCGTGCACTTCAAGTCGAAAAACAAGGAACGTGCGCTGTACGAGCTAGGACTGGCATGGCAGTTCGCGTCGATTGCGCGTTGGAGTAACCATATGGAAATGGCCTTGTACTTCGAGATGGAGTCTAGCCGTGAGCGCATGGCGCGCGCTGCAAGAGCAAGGCATACGAAATCTCCGATCCAGATAGTGAAGCATGAGGTGTACGAACTTTGGCAGATGTGGGAGCGGTCTCCATCGAAGTATCCAAGTGCGGCGGCCTTCGCTCGCGATATGTGCGACAAATGGCCTGACTTGCTCCATAGCGAGGTCGTTATTGCTCGCTGGGTGCGGGACTGGAGAAAAAAGAAGGCGGGATAGCACCCTGCATGCAGGCTGCGCACCGAGCGAGCAACATGCGCATCCTGCATGCATTGGACTTCCACAACGCGACTCGTAGACAGACACTGGCGACAAGATCAGTTCTATGAGGTCACGAAATGTCAAAAACCCAAAAATCTTCGCCTCTGAAGAGACATGCAGTTCACGACCATACGCGACAAATTCCTTTGGTAGAGTTAATGTGTCTGTTCGCAACGGAGTCGGTTACGGTTCGACTAAGCGTTCTGATATGCGTGCTATGTGGAGAAATCATCTTAAGCGCATTGATGTGTTTAATGCGTTTAAGCTTCGTCGCGACACTCTTATTGACGACGGGTGAATGTATAAAACATGGTGTCTTGTCGTTTTTCTAGGCGCTCTAGTTTCCCATATTAGTTTCATTTATAAACGGTCGTGAGGTCCAGCCGTTTGAGTGAAGCAGTCGTTTGAACGACCGAATGTCGGTGATGTTGAATCCTCAGCCGAAGGCCGCCGAAGCAAATCCGCGACGAGCCAGTCCTTCTTTCGTCCGCCCTTCACTGCGTGAATCATTGGCGATTGCGTTCGCGTTGGAACTGCGTCCAGCCGCATGGGTAGAATGAGCGATCTGAATCGTGAGGGGAAAGCAGGTGGCACATCTACTTTTGCTCGGAGCGGGATTCACCCGCAATTGGGATGGCTGGCTTGCCGGCGAACTAGCCGACGACCTGATTAGCCGCCTTGCAGACAACCGGGATCTCTGCAAACGACTCACCGACAATCCGAACTTCGAAGAGGTACTTGGCGACCTGCAACGCGAGTGGCTCCATCACCAGCAACCCGTGCACCGCGAGCGGCTGACCCTGATGGAGCGCGCGGTCAGGGCATCCTTCGACGATATGAACGCGATGCTCGCGGATCGACCCGGGCTGGAGTTTCAGGGCAACGGCCCGAACTTCGTCCAGCGCAGCATCACCAGCTTTCTGGCCCGCTTCGACGCCATCTTCACGCTCAATCAGGATCTGCTCCTCGAGTTGTTTTATGTGCCCCACGATCCACGCATAAGCGTGCAATACCCCGGCATGGCGCTGCCGCCGAACTTCTGGAATCTTCGCCCGGAGGAAAAGCTCGCGGCGGACTGGCGACCGCGACCGAACGCCGAGTACCGCGTGGAACGTCAAGGCCAGCCGGTCTTCAAGCTGCATGGCTCGGTCAACTGGCGAAGCGAGGACGGCAACGACCTGCTCGTGATGGGTGCACGCAAGGTCGAGGCGATTGCAGGCTCGGCGCTTCTCACGCGATACGCCGACGAGTTCCGCGCGCGCTTGCGCGAATGCGGCTCGCGTCTGATGACCATCGGCTACGGCTTTGGCGACGAGCATGTCAATCAGGCGATCGTCGACGCTGCTGAGGCCGACGAGACCTTCGGCATGTTCGTCGTCAATCCGAGCGGACGCAAGGCACTCCGACCACGCAATGACACCGGCCAGGTCCCGCAACCGCGTCGAGCGATCGAGGACGTTCGCTACATTGGCGGGTCGACACGATCGCTACGCACGACTTTCACGAGCGACGAACTCGAACGCGCGAAGCTGGTGCGCTTCTTCGATGCTTGATTGAGACACCTACGTGTCCAGCATGTCCCATTCGTCCCCGAGAATCCATCGCAACGCCGAGAGCTTGCCGTTGATCATTCCCCACTCGAAGTCGTCCCACGGGCCGAGGTTCTCGATGCCGACCTCGTCTTCGGTCCTCTTCGCGGCAGCAAGTGCGCCTTCCCATACGGTATCGAGCGTCTGGTCTGCCCGATACGGGTTCCGGCTGTAGTCCTTCTCCGCGACCACATGATGTTTGCCAGTCTCAATCTCGTGGCGAAGGTTCCAGTGGCGGTTGTACCAGACCTGCCGGAACAACAGGTGTTCGGCTTCGAGGATCTCCGGTAGCCGCCGCGCTTCCTGCGAGTAGTTGAACTCGAAGTCGTGTTCGCCAAGCAGATCGGGACAGTAGTCCTTCAGGAATTCAACCATCGATATCCAGTAGGATGACTTCGGTTCATCGAACAGGTGCATGAGGTCGGCGTGCACTCTCCGAAAGTCGCCGTTTGCATCGCTGAAGTCTTTCGTGTTGTGAGTGATGAACGCGCATGGCGCGTCCTCGGTCGCGCCCGAAACCACATCGACGTACATCTCGACGAGGATGGCGTCTCCCACACTGTTCTTCGCACGGTGATAGGGAGCCTGCTTCGCGAGCGCACGCTCGGTGACGCGCTGCTTGACCGCGTCGCTAAGCGGGAGTGCAGGAGCGCGGCGTAGAAGCCTGTCGATACGTTCGATCGAACCGCCTACCGCATCGCCGTCAACGCCGATCCGGTGGTCGACCTCGTTCAGTCCTGCCAGCAGGTCGGCTTTGCGGCCGTCGTCACCAAACTGATTCACGGCCTGCCTGACCAGCCGGAAATGCGACTGCAGGCCGCGCCGGGCCTCTCCGATGATCCGGGCCTTGTTCCGGTCGAATTCATCCAGCACCTGCTGCGGCACGATCAGTTCGATATCGCCGTTCTCGACAAGGTCTTCGAGCGCACTGATGACGGGCTGCTCGCGATAGTCCTTGGCGAGGTCGAGCCAGACGCACGTATCAACCAGAAGCCGGATAGCCATACCGCTTCTCTTTTGACGATGGGGAACGAGAGATTCTACGGGACCGTGGACGTGATGTGGGTGCGTTAGGCCAAAGATCGGGCCGCCGTACCGCCGCTGCCCCGCGCCGCTACACGAGCAGCTCTCGAAGAGCCAATGACTGCTTCCGACGGCAACTCTGCTGTCCAGATGTCTGAGCGACAGATCCGACGACTGTCCCTTTGTGGCCGAGTCCCGCCCGATGTGAGGGGCAGCGCCCGACCCACTGCGGTCAGTGGTATCGACCGATAGCCGTCGTTCATTCACTTCTAAACATCTGTGCAGTCACCATTTAGCTGCTTGTAATGCGTACCCCTTGGCTTCTTAAGCGCTGCAGAAACCGATTCCGTGCCGCAGATGCGCTAGTCCAAAGATCGACAAGATCCCCCTCCCAAAGAAGAAATGTGGCTCTTAGCGGTATGTAGATGTATGCGCTCATGCCGCAACGAAGCACTGTGGCGCAACACCCAAGCACGTCATCTGCTTCGCTGGCCTCGAAGAGTTGGCCAAAGCCGTCCCACGGGTTTAGCTTGCCGGAGCATGTCGATTCCATTTCCTCCAATAGTGAATTCTCAAGCTCCCCATACCTCGACCAATCCGTGACCTGGAGCAAACAGGTTCTCGGCGGTTCAAGATAGCTGCGAATGCCGTCGACAATCACGGAAGCTGCCCCATCGTTTTCCGGCACTGCGAATTGCAAATACGATGTGTGGCCTAGTCCGGCCAGCATGTCGATTCCATTTCCTCCAATAGTGAATTCTCAAGCTCCCCATACCTCGACCAATCCGTGACCTGGAGCAAACAGGTTCTCGGCGGTTCAAGATAGCTGCGAATGCCGTCGACAATCACGGAAGCTGCCCCATCGTTTTCCGGCACTGCGAATTGCAAATACGATGTGTGGCCTAGTCCGGCCTTCCCGTACGGCGCTTCAATACATTCTTCGTTTTTCAGCCACGTCGAACAATCGGAAGGGGACAGCGATTTCATGTCGGTACCCGAGCATGTTGCGCAAGTAGGAGGTAGATCCAATTGTCGACCAATTAAGTGGTCGCGTCTAACGTCTGAAATTGGCCGACAACGGCCAAATGCGACTACCGCGCCGACGACGCATACAGCATCGCATCGTTGGTCTGCGTCTCCAGCCGTTGCAACGCGCCCAGATCCTGATCGGTGCTGTCAAGCGCGAGTGTGGAGCGGAATGCCCGCCTGCTTCGCGCTCGCGACGGCATCGTCGATCGTCGCCGTATCCTTGCCGTCCGAAAACACCACGACGACCTTGTTCGTCTGCTTCGCGCTTTGCTGCGTCAACTGCATGGCCTGGCGAACCGCATCGTAGAGCGGCGTCGATCCGATCGCCCTGCCGGCGAGCGACTTCAGCGCACTGACGCGTCCGTCGGCGTCCGGCGTGCTCGTGAAGATCACGCTCGAGCCCGGCGCACTGAAATAGTCGAGCGTGCACTTTGCGCCAGGGAAGTACCCGAGCCCGACCTCGTCGGGCGCCGCATTCGTCTGCAGAAACAGCGTGCCGGCCGCGATCCGGCAGTCGTTAGGATCGGTTTGCGCGATGTTGCCGCTCTGGTCGAACGCAAGGAACGCAGAATAGGTGCCGCCCTTACCCGATCATTTTCATCCGTACGGCATTACCCCACATCTTCTAGCAGCCCCACCGGGTAAGCTCGCCGTCGGCATCGGTCAGTTCCTTCGACAACCCCGAGACGTCGTTGTGGAAATAGTAAACCGCGTCTATTTCATTAGCGTCGTTAGCCGCCGGCGCGCCTTCGCCACCGTGCTTCGAGTGGTGGCAATGTCGCATCATTTTCCAGTCGCTTCCATAGAAGATATTTTTTCCATTCCTCCAGATAGGCCCGGAAGGCACTGACACCGTTTACCCTCAACGATCTCGCAGTATATTCATTTAATATCTCCACATCGTCATTTTCGATAATCACCGTATGAGCATTTCCAGTACCCTCCCATCTCTCAACCTCTCGGCTTTCAACGGATAGGCAGGCATTTATGTATTCGTCGACAGCATAAACACTTCCCTGGACATCGCTAGACAAAAAATCGCCAACAATTTCTAGCCCTGCAGCTATCTCGGCACGTATAAAACCACGTTCATCAACATAGATCTTCATTCCCGTCTCGATCAATAGATGCCCAATACATTGAAGCCGGCCTACCTGGTCAATCCATCACTGAGGTCGGCCAGGTCCTCCGGAAGGCCAAAGCGCCGTTGGAACATACCGACGGCGGACATGACATTTCCCATATCTTGTATCTGACTACCCGACCGCAACTAGCCATTACAACAATCCTAGAGCACACCTCGTGTTAATAATTAATTTTCTATTTGAAAGATCAGGAGCATCTTCACTCTGGATACCACTGCACTCGGATCCGCCAATGAAACGGTCAAATCAGCGAATATATCCGTCGCGATAGAAAAAGCGTCTGGCACCGCTGCCTTCATGTGGTCCGAATTTCGCCAGAAGATTGCGATTTTCTCTTCCTGCGCCTCATCCAATCCCGACCAAAGCGAGTCAGCCAACGCGTCCCAGCTTCGATTACTATGCAACGGCGGAACTAGCGGACAATTGCGGCGAATCGCATCGTAAAACTGATCCTTAGATGCGATTCCTTCTGGCAAAAAAATAACCAGCCAACCGCCGCGACGACACTCTTTCGCAATGCGCTTCGCTTCAATCGAATCAACCACATAAACCCCAGGCTTATCGAGCATCACGAATCACCCAATCTGAACAAATACAAGACCCCCATTCAAATTACACCAACACTAATCTCCAGGCCTTTCCCAAAACTTAATATTTTCCACCACTCTCTCAATATCATCCATATCGTCATCGCCCAACGATGAGTCAAATTTTTCCGATATTACTTCTCTCAATTTGGCGAGTTTTTGGGTTACTTTATTCTCATCAATAAACCGCGTTGTTTCCGCACAGTACTCCAAATCTCCATTGCCGAAGACCCTGCAAGGCTCGCGATAATACGCCCCGATATTTCTTAAAGAAATCAACAAATACTCAAGCTCACAAAGAATCGAAAGTGCTTCAGCCCCTGACAATTCAATTTTTTCGTTTCTCTTCAACATAATTATCTTCGCTGCACGACCTCTGCATTTGAGAGTGAGACAGCCTTGCCCTACGATGGGGGCCGCCCGAAAAATATTTCCTGATAGACAGCGAGCCGGAGAAACCAGCCCGCCGACTACATTAGGCAAAATCAAACCCCATTCTACCGATTGATAGGTCAAACCTCAGGGTAAACCGGAATCTTTCTTTGATCGCGGACTTCAAATATTTTGACGTTGCTCCCCTCTCCCTCCACCAACAGCAATCGCTCTGGAAACCGCCCCTCTGGCCACTTGACTCTTATTTCGAAAACCCGGCCTGAATCATCGTACAAATAATTTGTTTCCGTATACTCAAGATTTCTTCTTTCAATCTGAAATACCTTAGAAACCCTGCCATTCTCATAACTCAACCGAACGACGCGAGTTACCTGAGAATCAGGACTCGCTCTAAAGGTATTCCCAAAAACATATCGAGTCGCGAAATTCTCTGAGTACTGGTAAAAATCATCCGAACGCATCCAGTCCTGATTCCCCGCTGGCCCACCTAGCTTTCCATAGGCGACCATATGTATTACTCGCCCACTATCATCATATGAGTAACAATATCGACGAGGTCCAGGCTTCGATTTGCTTTTCAACATGCGCCCCGGTTTTACCCCAAGTATTTCAGTGCGATATGGCTCTAGAGAAAACGGCGAACCAATACCTGTTCCCCACATTTCCGATTTGGCGTTCTTTTTCGCATGCCGTAAAAATCTCGAATAAGCTCGATCACTTTCATTCAACAGCTTAACAAGATTGTCTTTTTGCATTTTGGATGACTGGAGCTGTGAGGAGACGTTACCCCATCTACACGAACCGAACAGCTGTGCACCAGCGCACGATTTATCCTTGATCTTAATATACGTTTTGCCCGCCATCATTGCTTTACCGGCATACGCTCGATCCAATCGCCCTTAGATCGAATCTCAATATACTAGATCATGGCCACATGTATCATATTCACGCCCATGCTTGCGGCCATCGAGTGAGATCCACTGCCATTTGATGGGTAGCTGATAGGCCATACACTCCCTCTGGCAATCAACTACCCATAAAAATTATTTCATTAAAGCAAAGCACTTGGTTAGCAACGAACTTAACCCCCCCTCATAGTCCCCATACCACGAATCCATGTCGAAATTCTCGATCACATAACGATCATTTTTATCGTTATGACATATAACGCAATGCATCACGCCCATCACGAACCACGGCAAGAATTTCGACATTTCCGGGTCCAATCTTTCTCCACCATCTCGCATCTCAGCTAGATAGGTATCGATACCATCAATCAGTTCAAAGAAAAGCTTCTCGTTGAACATTCTCGATTCAAATAACTCATTGCAAAACGTCCCCTTGACGAGGTCGTCTCTATTTTCCAATATCGCCCTTTTACGCATTACATCCAGATCTAGTTTTCTTAGCATTCAGTTTTGCAGTAGCGCTGATCTCGCTCCTGGATCACATTGCCAACCGCATCATACTGCCGCCGCTTCTCAAGCAATTCGCCCCCTGCTCGGCATCGCCTTACAACGCGCTAGCACGACGACCGCCCGCGTCGCATTCGACATGCATCGTCCTTACACCAAGACGGTCCCTCGTCACGACTGACTTCAACTGGCTCCAATCGTCGCACTAAAGAACCAACTCTTGGGCAGGCCCATGCCCACGCAGCTTGCGAACAAGCAGTCCAACGTGGCCTTCAGCATCCGTATGGTTTGTCGGCCGCCGATCCTCGTTACACACTCTTTGCGTAACGCAGCCGATCTGATCACGAGCTTACATCGCATGCAGTATCGTCTCGCCCTGATTAGCGACTTTCCTTTGGCGGCTCCCAATATTTGGCACCTTGAGAATTCGTCAATTTTTCCAAAAAATCCTCAAACGAATCTGCCACTCGCGGCCAATCACACCTATTATCCAAAGGTAAAGCGACGTAAACAGAACCGACAGAATCCATTAGCAGCAAATCGGAATCCCCATAAAATCGAGCGAACACAACGTCATCATCCCGAAACTCGCGACTCCTTACCCCTCTTTGCCTCGCAGTTTCTTCAATCGCCTCTTGAGGTGACAGTACCTCAACCCCCCATTGTCCGTACTCATCATCCTTGAATAAATCCGCTCGCTCGGATATTTCCCAAAACTGCGTGAGCTCACACGCGGAATCAGGAATACCCTCGACCGTCGCACCACTGACAACTCCATCAGCAAAGCCGGATCTCAATAAAAAAGGACATTCCTGACCAAAATGAACAGCCCTTCTCGCAACAGACCAATCCGATTTCACTTTCTCAACGAGAACATTCAATTTATTCATAATCCGCCAAAATCCCTCCAGAATGCATTAAACAATTCCTGATGGCTTTTCCGCTGAACTGGCACCAAATTCCAGAAATCATTGCTACCGCCAAATTCCCTGGGTTGAATATGATGTATATCGTACTCAGCCCATCCCCCTCGGGGTGTTGCATATCCTCGGTCGTACCATTCCTTAATGAAATTCCCTCGCTCGGTTGCGCCCCACGAAACCCTATCTGCAACAGGAACTTTTCCACCTATTCCGCTGGGGAAAGGGATACTGCGTCCGGTTCTCGGATCCGCTACCTCCGGATACAAATTGAGCATACCGCGGACACGACTAGCCAAACTCGAGTTTGAGGGTTTGGCTCGAGGCGTTTCTCCACAGGAGAGTCCCAGTGGATCAACCCATCCAAGCGAGTTGGGTGCATACACATAGAAGTTCACCCCTCCCATCAATCCGATCGGATCGGGATTGATGAATCGCCCGATGTCCGGATCGTAGAACCGGAAAGTGTTGTAGTGCAACCCGGTCTCACGGTCCAGATACTGCCCCTGGAAGCGCAGGTTCTGTGGTCGTGGTGCGTGTATCAACGTCGGCGCGGCCACCGAAACTTCACCCCAGGAGGCTGTCGATCTCTGCGGAGCCCGCGCGATCCATTCCTCCTGCACTGAGTTTCCCCACACCTTGTAGCGAGCCTGCCAGACCAGTTCACCATCGGCGTCAGTCAGTTCCTCCGGGAGCCCTGAAACGTCGTTGTGAAAGTAGTAGACCGCATCCCGTACATCCGCATCGTTCGCCGCCGACTTCCCTTGATCAATCCGAGCAAGCGGCACATAACTATTGGACTCGTACAAATACGTCAGCGCTTCCTCCCCCCGGCGGTCGTGATACGTCTCCTGCACCAACCGCATGCCGTCCCACAGAAAATCCGTACTCGCATAACTCCCATTGAGCTTCCGAATCCGCCGCCCAAACGCGTCGTATTCGAAATGCGTCGTCCCGATGCCGAGCCGGTCCTTCGTCACGACCGACTTCAACTGGTTCCAATCGTCATACTCAAGAACCAGCTCTTTAGCAGGCCCGTGCCCACTCAGCTTGCGAACCAGCCGCCCATACGCGTCGTACTCAAAACGCTTGTCCTCGAACATCTTGAGCCGGTTGTGCTCGACATAGCCACCGGGGTGATCGCTCGACACCAGGTTAGCCGCCGCATCCCAGCGAAACACTTCCGACGGCAATCCCGGCCCCGCCGCCTGTTCGATACGCCCCGTCGGGTCATACCGATAGCTCGTCGTGCCATAACGCTGATCACGCTTCTGGATCACGTCGCCTGCTGCATCGTATTGCCACTGCTTCGCAAGCAACTCGCCGCCCGCCTTGCCTCGCTGTGCAGCGTGCCGCGCACGACGCCCCACCGCGTCATACCCGAAATGGCTCGTCAGCTTGCCCTGCGTCCGTAGCACCTCGCGATGCAGATCATCCCGTTCGATGTCCGCGACTGCAGCCCCATCGAAACGAATCTGGTGCACGTGCCCCGAACCGTAATGCAGCCAATCGATCGTGCGCTCGCCGGAAATCGTCGTGCTGACGCGATTCCCAAGCTCGTCGTAGGTATGTGCGAGCCAGCCAGTCGGCGTGTACTCCTCGACGACCTCACCACGCGCGTCGTATTTCAAGCTGACCCGATTCTTCAGCGATGGCCCACGCGCGGCAAGCGCGTACAACTCGGCCGATGTGATGCGGCCTGCCTTGTCATACAGGTATTCGCAACGCTCATGCGAGGCTTGCTTCGCCGTCAGTTGCCCGATCGCGTCGCGTTCGTATCGCGTCTCGATCTGCCCATCGCGTACGATCGTGCCTTGACCGCACACGTCGTACTCGTATGTACGCTTGTGGCCATCGAGGCCAATCTGCGTGGAAACCAGATCGCGACGGTCATATTGAAAGCGATACGTCTCACGATTTTCGTTGGTCAAACTCTCGAGCCTGAACGCATCGTCATAGCCGAACCGCACGACACGATCAGCCGCATCCGTACGCGACAACAACAATCCACGCGCATCGAGTTCGTAACGCGTGCTGCGCTGATTCGCATCAACAACTTCAACGAGACGCCCTGCCGCGTCGTAACGAAACGTCTGACGCGCACCATCAGCCGTCCCGATCCCCGTGACCCGCCCCATCGCATCCGTTTCGTACACGGTGGCGTGGCCGGCGGCATCCGTCACCCGCGCAAGCGCCCCACGTGCGTCATACGCAAACCGCGTGACCTTGCCGGAACAATCGGTATACGAGGTCAACTGCGCCCGACCATTCCACTCAAGGAACTTGTACCCGCCACGCGCATCGCGAATCGTATGCACGAGCCCACGATCGTCGCGGTAATACTCGGTCGCGCAGCCCGCCGGATCGCGCGTCATCGTCAGGTTGCCGCGATCGTCGTATCGGTAGATCCAGCGCGCATTGGCCGAATCGGTTTCAGCAACGGGCAGATCGTAGTGCCAGTTCCACTCCGTGCGCTCCACTTGGCCAAGCGCATCGATACGCTGCGTCTGCCGCCCGCGCTCGTCGTATTCGAAACGGGTCGTGTTGCCGGCCGGGTCGGTCGTGCTGACCAACTGCCGCATCGCATTCCACTCGAGTCGCCACACATGGCCTTCGGCATCCGTGTGACTCGTCGGCTGCTGGTCCTCGTTCCACGTCCACTGCGTAACGCGACCGATCTGGTCGGTGATCGTCACCGTACGCTGCGCGAGGTCCGCATCGAACGTGTACGCTTCACCGTCGTCGGTCCAGTGGCGCACGACGCGCGCGTCGCGGCCAACGCCCTGCCACGCATAAAAGCACTTCAAGCCACCGCGCAACGTGTGCTGGACCATCAGTCCACGCTCGTATGCGAACCGTCGCCCGGTGTGGCCGCTGCGATCGGTAACGGCCACCAACTCGCCAGCATCGTTGTACGCATAACGCACCAGCGTGTCGGGTTGTTCACCGTCCACCCCACGCGTCAGTTCGATCGTGGCAATGCGTCGAGGATGAGATATCTCATAGCCCAGCGTCAGCACGCGACCAGCGCTGTCACGCAGCCGCACAGGCCGCACAACCTCATCGGCCGCTTCCTGCTCGACCTCGATCCAGTTACCGTTGCGATCCTCGAGCCGCCACAGCTTGAGCGTCTCGCTGTCCGCATTGCTACGCGCGCGGCCAAAATCGCGATACACCCCATCGACCGTTTCAACCACGTAGTGGCCGCCTTCGGTGCAAATCAGGTAAATCCCTTCCGGCACGCTGAAATGACTTTCACCCGGTGGCACGGCCGGGAACACGATATCGCGCCCCTGCTCATCCCAATACGTGATCGACGTGACCTCGCCACGCTCACGCGCGAGCCGAAGCTCAACGCTGATCGGCACGCTCCATCCCGCCCCGAACAGGCTGTCCGCGCGATCATCGTGGCTACTGTAGAAACGCCGCCACACGATCGGCAGTGGCCCGGGCAATGCGAAGTCGGTGTCGTCCGTGCCGTCGAGAATCTTGCCGCCGGTAATGACGTTGACCGGGTGACCGGCTGAAGGCCTCGCCAGACTGCCGAGCCAGGTCCCAAACGCACCGGCCGCAAAATTAATCGCAAGACACGGCACCTTGCTCTTGAGGAACTGCCCCCAGCTCATCTTGCCGCGGCCGCAGACCGCCAGCGCAATCCCGAGCGCAGCTCCCAGCCACCCGAGCCGCGTGGCCGACTTCACATCCCGCACCCGCTGCGTGCCGCCGCCGATGAAAACGTTGTCGGAGCCTTCGGCGATCGTCCCGTCGCAAGTCGTCTTGTCACCAACCCGCGCCGCCGGCTGATCGTTGATGTAAACGCTCCCCGAACCATCGGCGATCATCTGCGGCCCGGGATGGTCCGTGCACGCGACGGTATCGAGGTCCCCCGGCTGCGCCGCCCGCGCGGCCGGCTTGTCGTTGACGTAAACGTCCCCCGAGCCGCTCGCGATCTTGCCTTTGATCTCGGGCGGCGCGATCGCGTCGGCGAGCGCCTTCGCCCCGTCGTCGATGGCTTCGTTCATGCCGCTCGCTTCCATCAGCGCGCCCGAGCCGACCGCCACGCCGACACCGATCGCGATCACGAGCGGCGTCGCCAAACCGGCCGTGCCGATTTCGAGCGCGGCGAGGCCGACGAACACCAGCCCCTCCATCGCCTCCGCCACCAATGCGCCGACGACTGCACCGCCGATCACCGACCCGACCGTGCCGACCAGCTCACCCCAGAACGACGTGTGCTGGATCGGGTCTTCGAAGCGCGCGGCCGCGAAGTGTTCCGCGCTCACGACGCGTCACCCGGCCCGAGCAGGGTCGGTCTGGCGCCGCGCGGCTGGAAACTGGCGAGCATCCGGTCGGCGATCGCCTGCTGTTCCTCGGTCAGCGGTGCCGCGCTGGTCAGCGTCATCACGAGCACGCGTCCGGCATCATCCGACGGGAACATGGTCTGCATTTGATGCCACAGCCGGCCGTCGCGCTCGTGCGTCGAATCGATCTGGATGCCCGCACGGCCGCCGACCGTCACCGGCCGGCGCGCCTTCTCGGTCAGCATCCGGGCATCGCGCGACGCCACTTCCCATTCGCGCGCGACGAACGCGTCGAGATTCTCCCCGTCGCGAAACCGCCCGCGGGCGATCACGAGGTTGAGGCCGCCTGGGCCGACGTTCATCATCAGGATGTTGACGGTGCGGTCGAGCGCCGCGTCCGGCAGTTCGAAGGTGCCTTCGTGGATTGCGTAGTGCATGGCTGGTGTCGTTCGAATTATTTGTTGAGATCGATGCGCTTGCCGTTGACCATCACGCCGTCGTCGGTCATCAGGATCACGGAGCCCTTGTGCTCCAGGCGGATGCCTTCCGGCGCGAGCGAAATCGAGCTGTCCTGCACCTTCAGCAGGATGCCGCGCTCGGCCACGTAGACTTGCGTCCCGCCGCCGCCATCCTTGGCCGGCGTCGTCACCTCGACGGTGGTCGCGGTCGTGGCGCGCTTCTCGGCGATCGTCTCGGTCAGGTTGCCCTGCGGAATCTGCTTTTCTTCGCTGCCGGTCGCCACGAGGACGGTACGCATCGGCCCCAGCACCTTGTGCGTCTCGCTGTTCTCGACGACAGTGTTCATGTCCTTCTGCGCATGCATGAAGAATTCCTGCATGCCGTTCGTGTCGGTCATGCGGATTTCGTTCGACCCCTGCCCCTTGTGCGTCTGGCTCTTGATCCCCATCGTCTGCCCGGCCGCACCGTGATACGGGTTGCCTTGCTCGCCGTTGAACACGCGGCCGACGATCACCGGGTTGTCCGGATCGCCCTGATTGAACGCCACGAGCACTTCCTGCTTGATCCGCGGAATCGCGGCCGCACCCCAGCCATCGCCCGCCCACGGTTGCGACACGCGCACCCACATCGAGTCGGACCCATCCTTCTTGCCGCGCCGGTCCCACGGAAAATGCACCTTCACGGCGCTCCCGTTCGTATAGATCTCCTCGCCCTTCGGACCGACGACGATCGCCGACTGCGTGCCATGGATCACCGGCTTCGGCGTCGCACGCGGCGCACGGTACGGAATCTTCTTCGGCAACAACGCGAAGCTGTTGCGGTACGGCAGCTTTGCGCTGTGCTGCGTGTAGTCGTTCACGGCCTCGTGACGCACGTGCAGGATCACGTATTCCTGGTTGTTTTCGAGCACCGGGTGATTGGCCACGGTCACCGCGCCGGCCGTCGTCATGCGCCATGCGTAGCCGCCGCCGGTATAGCGATGGGCCTGCGCCTCTTCGGCTTCCATCGCGAAACGCGCGTAGCGGTTGCCGTCGTCGCCATGGTCGTACAGCGACTGGTGCTCGAACCGTTCGGTCGCGTCGAGCCGCGCGTGCTTGAGGTTCTGCGGCTCGGCCTCCACCAGCATCAGCGGCGACGACGGGTTCTGGTAGTTGAAGTCGCGAAACGTGACCTTGCCGACACCGAAACGCCGTCCTTCGTGTAACTGATCAATACCGCTGTCCTCACTCGCCTCGGTCGCGGCGAACGGCACGGTGGCCAGCCCGTTGATCGGACGGAACAGCAGGTTCGTGTCGCCGATCACGAGAAAGTGCTTGTCCTTCTCGTAGCGATGCGTCCAGACCAGCCCCTCCTGCTCCATCAACCGCGCGCAGAAGTTGTAGTAGGTCTCCTGATACATCACGACGTACTCGAGCGGCTTCTGGCTCGTCCGGATATCGAACACGAAATCGGAAAACTCGTGCTCCTGGAAAATCTCGGTGAGAATGTCCTGCGCGGTCTTGTTCTGGAAGATCCGGCAGTCGGTCGAGCGCGTCAGGAACCAGAACCACGGCACGGCCGTCAGGTGATACTGGGTGACGTTCCCGGGGTTGCCGGCCCGGTCGAACGACGCAACGTAGCCGTCGAAGTAACGATCGTTATCGCCGGTGCCGGATGCGACGACGCGCTCGAGCGTCGACAAGCGGGCCTGCTGGTCGAACCGGATCTTGACCTGCTGGCCGATCAGGTCGTCCGGGCGCAGGTCGTGACGGTGCGACAGTAGGTCGAGATGGATTTCCGGCAACCGGTTCACGTACTCGTCGACGACGGCCGCGCTGACCAGCAGCACGTCCGGGCCTAGCGGCGTATCGAGCGTCACGTAACGATTGAGCTGGGTCAGGCGCGCGGGGTTGGCGGCGCCGTTGATCGCCTCGGCAATCGCGCCGGGCGTCTTGTCCATCAGCGAAAAGCCGGTTTGCGCGAGTTGCATCGCGCGCTGGACGGTGTCGACGTGCCCGGCCAGGCCGGCAAGCGGCCCGAGGCTTCCGGCCACACTCGACGCGATCGGCGCGGCAAGGCCGCCAAGCGCGCTCAGGGAGCCGAGCGCACTGCCGCCCAAACCGTTGGGAATACCCCCGTTCGGAGCGAAACTCATTCTTGTTCCTTGCTTATGTTCTCAGGTTCTATCGGCCGGTTTCCCGGCCCGAGGCCTCGATAATGTAGGTCAAAACCCCTCGGTGCGAAAGACATCGCGCAAACGTTTTCGTTCGCACCCCGATAATCGAAATCTAGACCAGCGGCTGGACGCCGGGACGCGGTTGTCCGCGCCGAAGCAGCGCACCGGTCTGAGCCGAAAACAGCACGACCTGCACGAAGCTGGTGACCGGCACGTACGGCGCGAAAAACCGGTCCATCACGTGCGCGAACCCGCACAGGCTGAACCCGGCGAAACGCTGCTCGTCCACGACCAATCGCACTTCCAGCCCCTGCACGAACGCCGACGCCGGCTTGCCCGGCAGCCAGCACCGCACGCGGGCGGTCGACAACGAGACGAGCGCATCGAAGCGCCGCCCGGCGTCGACGGAGTCCTCCGCCCAGCGCGCGCACAGCCGCCTGAGCTGGGTCAGGCCGCCCTTGTCCAACCGGATCGCCTGCGGCACGAGAAGTGACAGCAGATCCCACAGCGCCCCGTAGCGGAAAGCCGGCGCCCGGCTCCGGGTCGGCCGGTTCAGCAGCATGATCGTTCCCACCGGGTCGCCTTTCGCCAGCGCCAGCTCGCGCGCCTGCATCCCGGACAGGTCACCCTGCGTACACGAAAGCCGGATCGCCAGTTTGCGCTTGCCCGGATCGGCAGGTCGGCCGTCCCGATCGGTCAATTGGAGTTCGACGCCGTGGAGCGGTTCTGGCGTGTCGTCCGAGGCTGGGGCCGGCGTCGGTGCCTTGTCCGCCTGTTTGGCGTCGGAATCGACAGGCTTCTGCTTCGGTGCCCGCCTGGCCTCGTCGCGCAATACCGTCCAGAACAACCCCGGACGGCCGTCCATGCCGTGCCGTAGCGAATGGAATGGTGCGAGGGTGGATGGTCCCGCGTCGGAAACCTGACGAACGGCGTCGATCGACCAGATGTCCGTCTGCGACGTACCTGCTTGTGCAAGCGCCTTCACCGGGTAATACGCGCAACCGGCGTGCGTCTCGATCGGCGCGGCATCGTCCGGAAACAGGTTGATCACCGGCGTACAGAACAAGCGCACATGGTCAGCCGTCGCGGCGGCCAGGCGCCGGGCGCGATGCGAGTCGGGATGCACACCGGCGATCGCGAGATGCAGCGCGACGCGACGGCTGTCGCCGGCGGCCCGCTTGAGCGGTCGCATGTCGACGTCGACAAAGTCGAAACGCTCCGGAACAGCGCAGTACTCCATCAGCAGGTGAAACGGCCCGAGGGCGTCATCAGGCGGCATGTCGAGCAGCGCATCGGTCGGCTCGAGGCCGACGGCCGTCAATGCCGCGCCCGGAAGACGCTTCCAGCGACCGGAATCGCCGGCTTCGGCGAAACTTCGTACGGCAAGCAGGAGCGCGGCGTCCGTGAGCGCCGCGACGACCTCGCGCGCGCCGGAGAAGTGCAGACGCAACGTGTCCGGCACGATCGCGAAGGTCGCTTCCGTCGATGTCAGCTCGAACGTGACGGTCAGCAACCCGGTCGTTTCCGGGGGCAACGCCGCGTCTCGCGGCGCGATCGCCGACGTCGCGTAACGCACCGCCGCAACAGTCAGCGGCACGATCGTGACGTCATCCGACGTACGAAATACTTCCAGGCCGGCGGGCGCGATCAATCGATCACCGCGACAGATGACGCGAGGTGCGGTCTGCTTGTCGGTCCAGTCACCATGAAATTGCGCGATCGCGCAGGAGGGAAACGGGCGCAGGAACGCGCCGTGCAGCGATTCGAGCAGAGCGTGCGTAAACGCCGGCACATCATCGTCGAGGCGGATGTCGTGAGCCGCCGCCATCAACGCGAACGACTGCAGCAGACGCTCGACATGCGGGTCTTCCGAACGCTCGCCGGTAATCGCCAGGCGTGCCGCGATCTTGGGGTAACGCTGCGCGAAGGTCTGCATCGAACGGCGCAGCAGCGCGATCTCGCGTTCGAAGTGCGGAAGCAGATCGTTGGGTTCGAGGGCCATACACGTTCCGGTGGCCGCTGCGCTCGCCGATTGGCCATGCAGCGTTAAAAAAATGCGGAACGATTCTATTCAGGCAATTGAAAATCGCGTTTCGAATTTACCGGGCAGCTTCCGGTCACGCATGACGGTTTCACCACGCCTGTCCGTCCCGGACGCCATAAACATCAAGGTCCGCTACGTGTGATCAGACGCTCCGGCATCTGCGTGGCAATGGTGGCAACCCGTTACAGCCGAACGCATCAAGACATTCCAATGTCCATGCATTCAGCGGCAGACCGGGCGGATTGCGTATCGGCAGGTGATGACTCGCAATTGCTGCGCGCGAATGCCCGATGCGCCCCCTCACCTCGGCGAAACCACGATCGCCGCTCGCCGATTCTGCGCCCGCCCGGCTACGGTCCGGTTGTCCCCGACAGGATCGCTCTTCCCCTTCCCGACAACCGCAATCTGCTTCCGATCCAACCCCACGTCCACGAGCTCGATCGCCACCACTTCCGCCCGCCGCCTCGACAACTCGAGATCGTAGGCAGCCTCCCCCTCCTCGTCCGAGTACCCGTAAACCCGCACGCCATTGATCCCCGCCGACCTCAATGTTCTTCCGATCCGCTCGACAATCCGCCTGACATCCGGCCGGAGGTTATACCGATCGAAGTCGAACAAAATTGGCCCGGTCGACCCGAACTCGAACCCCTGCTCGGTTTCCTGGAACCCGGCCGACTTCAGCGCCGTGACCTGCGTCTGCGTGAGCCCCCGATGAAGCGGCGGCGGCGTATTGCATCCGGCAAGCAGCAAGCACAGCAGCACCGCGCTCCCGACGCACATCCGCCCAATGCTCACAGGCAACGAGTTTTTCATCATCGACCCCTTCGTATGCGCCCGCGTCGCGTGCGCTTCTTATCCCGCCGCCGCGGCCTCGCCCGCAGCGCGAAACGATGGACATCAAACCGGCCCGGCAACGCCCTCCGCCAACTGCCACGACCCCGGCCGCGCACGCTTGGCGCGGTACATCGCGGCATCCGCCGCGCGCAGCAAGCCGCTCGCGTCCGACGCATGATCGGGATACAGCGCTACACCGGCACTCATCATGGTGGCCACCATGCGTCCGTCGGACAGCTCGATCGACGGCACCATGCCGGACAAGATCTCATCGGCAATCCGGCACACGCTGTCCGTTTCGCGCACAGCGCCCAGCATCACCGCAAACTCGTCGCCGCCCAGGCGCGCGACCAGGTCGGTCTCGCGCACCTGCGTGCGCAGCCGCGCCGCGACACCGACCAGCACCGCGTCGCCGGCATCGTGGCCAAGGCAGTCGTTGATCTCCTTGAAGCGGTCGCAATCCAGATACAGGATCGCGACTCGCTGCCCCGTCACCACGGCGTCGCACAGGGCAAGCGACAGACGTGACTCGAACTGCGCGCGATTGGGCAGCCCCGTGAGCGCATCGTGCGTCGCCTTGTGTTCGAGCGACGCGTTCTCGTCGCGCAGCGTATTCTGCCAGTCTTCGAATTCGTCGAGCAGCGCGTTGAAGTCGTCGCCGAGCTGGTTCAGCTCGGCGATCATCGCGGGCTCGACGCGCCGCGCGAACGCACGCTCGCGCCGCACGGCATGCGCGACGCCGGCGAGCGCACGCAGCGGCGCAACGATGTTGCGCAGCAGACGCTTCGAGCTGACATACGCGCCGAGCACGCTGACGGCCAGGCAACCGAGAATACCGCCGATACCGCCGAGCAGGAATCCGAAAAATTGATGCCCGCGGCCACGCACGATGACCTGACCGACGACGATGCCGTCGTGCGTCACCGGGATGGTCACGGGCCCGGGCAGCGCGAGATCGGCGACGCCACGCTCGAGCCAGGCAATCCGGCCTTCGGCGGGCAGCTTCCAGGTCGCGAACAACTGGCCTTTGCCGTCGGTGACCACCACCTGTGCAACGTCCTCGTCGTTCGCGATCGTCGCGATTGCCTCGTTCGCCGCGACGCGGTCGCCGAACACGAGCGCCGCCTCGACCGTATAACCGAGCGAGCGGGCCAGCAGGTTCAGGTTGTTGCCGGCATACGCACGCAACGCGATCACGGCGACGACGATCAGCGACACGGCGGCCATCGCAACCGCGACGAAGGCCAGGCGCAAATGCGCGCGGCGCAGCACGCTTTGCAGCGTCGGGCGCGGCATGCGTGAAGACGAAATGGACGGCGCGGAACGTGTCATGGCGTCAGCGGCCGTCGCGCGAGATTGAGGACATTGGGATGCACGCGCACGCCACTGCGTGCGACGGCGTCGAGATTGATGTCGAACGTGACGTGTGCGCCATCGACCGTGAGGCAGAACATCGCGCCAGCGGTGCAGGACTCGTCGTGTTCGGCGATCGTCAGCACCGGATGGCCGGCCAGCGCAGCCCTCACCCGGGTTCGTTCATCGTTGCCGAGGGCGCCGAGATAGACGACGTCGCATGCAATGCCGAGCCCGGGATCGTCGAAGCGCACGCGCTGCACGTCGAGCACGGTCGAGCCGGCCTGCAACGTGTCGGTCAGGCCGGCCGCGTAGTCGGGCCGGCCGGTCACGCACAGATGCAGGCGAACGGGTGTCGTCGGCCAGCGCGTAAAACTGACGATGCCGAGCACGACCTGACGCACGGAGGAGTCGTGTGAAGAAATCGCGGGACTGGCCGGATTGGCGGGACTCGCGGCGGCGGCGATCTGCACCGTATCGAACGGAACATCCGCTTCGGCGGGAACCCCGGCGAGGACCGTCGGCGCAACGCTCAGAACGCAAACGATTGCGATGAACGCATGGCGCAACGAGGCGACTCGGCCCGACCGGCCGGACGCCGTCCGCGCGACGATTGCCGCCGCGCCAGCTGGCGTCGATACGGTCGCATGATTCGCGACCGCCGCGCACATTCTCGCATCCATGATGGAAACATCTGTTGCAGTCGTTCCCGGCGCTGCCCTGCTTGCCATGCGCGTGCCGGCACCGTATCACACGCACGATTGCTTCCATCTTAGGTAAAAATTCGTATCCCAAACCAGTGGGATACACCCGCGATTTACGTCATACAGTACGCAGAAACGAGGCGCGACGATGTACGCAAACGCACGCGCGGCATATCCGCCACGCGCGGGTGTCGAGTTACCACTTGTCGGCTTCCTCGACGAAGATTTCGAACCATGCGTTCACGACGGCCCGGAAATCCACGGGATCGAGTCCGGTCGGATTCTCGTGCCGCCAGAGCCGTCCTGTCGCGCTGCCATCGCCGGCACTGTCGCGCAGATCGAGGCACCGATAGTCGCCGCTGCCGTTGTGAAATGCCGTCCACACGAGATCCGTGCTCGACCGTGTACGGATACAGCAGCATGACGTCGCCATCGTCGCTGCAGAACACGGCTGGCCGCGCGAGCTTGTCGCGAAAGAATTGCGCAACCGCCGGCAGACGATCGATGACATCGGTCCACATCTGCGCGAGCGCGTCGGCAACCCGATCATCCGAAGCAGTCAGCAACGCGCCCCACGCCGCCGGCACCTCGGCGCCGGCCGGAATCTCGTCCGCCGCGAGCCACACGCTGCCGGTTGCCCGGAAGCGCTGCAACGCCGCTGCGTACGCGTGTGCGGTCGACTCGAGCATCGCGCGTCACTCCACAATGCCGGAACCCATGCACGCTACTGCCCCGCCTGATCGCGACGATCGCGAATCGTCGCGCGCGGGCCATCCACACTGTGTCGGCCACGCGTGCCCTCTTGGTGCACCGCGCCGCCACGAGTATGCTTGCGGTTCGAACGATATCCAACCAGGGCGCACATTCCGCACCGCGGCCAGGCGCCCCGCCAACGGCCACTTACACGATGGACTTCGACGTAATCGTTCTGGGCGCAGGCATCGTCGGCGTGTCCGCCGCATTGCACCTGCAGGATCGCGGCCGCAAGGTGGCCCTCGTCGACCGCGGCGCGCCCGGCGAAGGCACGAGCTTCGGCAACGCCGGGCTGATCGAGCGCTCGTCGATCGAACCGTATCCGTTTCCGCGCAGCCCGTTCACGCTGATGCGCTACGCGCTGAACCGCTCCACCGATCTCTACTGGCACAGCACGTCGCTGCCCGCGTTCGCGCCGTGGCTCGCGCGCTTCTGGTGGGAGTCGGCACCGATGCGTCACGCAGCCGCCTCACGCGACATGCTGCCGCTGATCGAGCGCTGCATCGTCGAGCACGACGCGCTGATCGCGCGCGCCGGCGCAGGAGAGCTGGTGCGTGCCAGCGGCTGGATGGAAGCGTTTCGCACGCCGGCCGCGTTCGAACGCGCGGCTGCCGATGCGGGGCTCACCGCGCGTCGTCACGGGCTCGGCATCACGCCGCTCGATGCCGCGGCACTTCGGGCGCAGGAACCGAGCCTCGCGGCCGGCTTCTGCGGCGCGCTGCACTGGCTCGATCCGAAAAGCGTCGTCGACCCGTCCGCGCTGGTCAAAACCTACGCGCAACTCTTCGTGCAAGGCGGCGGCACGCTGCTCACCGGCGATGCCGCGAGCCTCGACGCGCTCTCGCCAGGCTGGCAGGTCACGACGGAAGAAGGCAGGATCGCGGCGCCGGCCGTGGTCGTCGCGCTCGGCCCGTGGTCCGACACGGTGTTCGGCAAGTTCGGCTACAGGATTCCGCTGCGCGAGAAACGCGGCTATCACATGCATTACGCGCCCTCCGAACGCGGCGCGCCGTCAGCACCGATCGTCGATCGCGAATACGGCTACGTGATCGCGCCGATGCGGCGCGGTTTGCGCCTGACCACCGGCGTCGAGATCGCGCGGCGCGGCTTGCCGCCGACGGGCGTGCAGCTCGATCGCGCGGAACGCGTCGCGCGCCCGGTGTTCGGCTTCGGCGAGCGGCTCGATCCGCAGCCGTGGCTCGGCTTCCGGCCGTGCACGCCCGACATGCGGCCGGTAATCGGCCCCGCGCCCGCACATCGCGGGCTGTGGTTCTCGTTCGGGCATAACCATCACGGGCTCACGCTCGGGCCCGTCTCCGGCCGCCTGCTGGCCGAGATGATGACGGGCGAGACGCCCTTCACCGATCCGACGCCCTACCGCGCCGACCGCTTCTGACCACGCGCGCTCAGTCGAGCGCGCGGCCGAAGATCCGGATCACTTCGTCGAGATGCTCGGCCATCGCGCGGCGCGCGGCCTCGGGGTCGCGCGCGCGGATCGCGTCGAGGATCGCGCGGTGTTCGAGCTCCGAGCGATGCGGCATGTCGTTCGGCATGTACAGCGACTGCAGCCGCTGGAACATCAGGTCGTACTTGTGCGCGAGCAACTGCTTGATCATCAGCGCATAAGCCGGGTTGTCGCTCGCTTCCGCGATGCGGATATGGAACAGCCGGTCGCCCGGATGCGTGAGCGAGCCGCTGCGGTTGTCTTCCTGGTTGCGCAGGAACGCCTCGTAAATCCCTTCGATCTGCGTGTCCGAGCCGTGTTTCGCCGCAAGCGATGCGGCTTCCGGCTCGATCAGCCTGCGCGCCTGCAGCAGCGCGAACGGCGGGATTTCGGTATCGAGGTCGAGCGCGATGCCGAGTTCGGGATCGATCTCGACGATCGAAAACGGCGCGACGGTCGTATCCGGCTGCGGTTCGGGTACGGCAGCCGCTTCGGGCTGGCGCACCTTCACGCCGTCGCCGACACGCACGCTGACGAGCCCGTTCACCTCGAGCGCGATCAGCGCCTCGCGCACCGACGTGCGGGACACGCCGAATCGTTCGGCCAGTTCGCGCTCGGGCGGCAGATAACTGCCCGGCGGGAAATCGCCGGACTCGATCATCGCGCTGAGCTTGTCGGCGATCTGCTGGTACAGGCGGCGGTTCTGAATCGGCTGGATGGACATACGTTGATACAGGTAAGCGGTTGCGTTGCGGACGGTCTGACGAATGAAGCATCAGGCCGTTCGCGCCTATTCTATATGCCGGGCTTCGTATCGCGCGGCACCGCATAGCAACGCGCGGCCGTGCCGCCCCACAACGCGTTGCGCTCGGCTGCGGACAACCGCGCCTCGGCCCAGCGCTCGATCAGCGACGCCACTTCGTCATACGACGCCGCGAGCAGGCACACGGGCCAGTCCGACCCGAACATCAGCCGCTGCGGGCCGAACGCATCGAGCGCCGCATCGAGGCATTGCTCGATGTGCCGGATGTCCCGGCCGCGCAGGCCGCGCCGCCAGTCGGTCTCGGTCACGAGACCCGACAGCTTGCAGACGACGTGCGGCAGCGCGCCCAGCTCGCGCAGCCCGGCACGCCAGCGTGCGAGCGCCGTAGCGTCCCGGTCGAACTCGGCGAGCGCGGGCTTGCCCGCATGATCGAGCACGAGCCAGTGCGCGTCGTGCCGCGCGCAGAACGCGTGCACGTCGGGCAACTGGCGCTCGAACACGAGCACGTCGTACACATAGCCGTTCGCCTGCAGCCACGCGACGCCGCGATTGAACGCGGGATCCGCGACGAACGCGCCGACATCGGCTTCGTCCTGCACCTGGTGACGAAAGCCGCGCAGTTTCGGGCTGCGCCATTCGGCGATGCGATCGGCGAGCGCCGGCGCACCGAGGTCCTCCCAGCCGACCACCGCCGCGATGCGCGCGTCGTCGCGGGCAAGATCGAGCAGGAACGCCGTCTCGTCACGCCCGGCGCGCGCCTGCACCGCGATCGACGCGCCGAGCGCCTGCGCATGCATCAGCGGCCACAGCGCGTCGGGCAGGTAGTCGCGGGCAAGCACGCCCATTCCGGGGCCGATCCACGGATAGTCGGCCGCGCGGTAACGCCAGAAGTGCTGATGGGAATCGATACGCACTGCGCCCATGGTGTCCTCGTGGTTCGCTCTCGCCCGCAGCATCACATCACGTCACGCTCAGTCGTACAACACCGCCGCGATCTTCGGGTCGTCGATATTGGTCTTGTCATACCAGTAGAAACCGGTATCGATGACCTTCGGCAGCTTCTCGCCCTTGATCGCCTTCACGGCCGCCTCGACGGTCTTGTAGCCGATTCCGATCGGGTTCTGCGTGATCGCGCCGGCCATCAGCCCGCTGCGGATCGCGTCCTTCTGCTGCTTGCCCGAATCGTAGCCGACGATCACGACCTTGCGCTTCATCTCGCGCACGCCGTTCACCACGCCGATCGCCGAGCCTTCGTTGGTGCCGAACAGGCCCTTGAGCTTCGGATACGCCTGCAGGATCGACTTCGTCACCTCGGTCGACTTCAGCTGATCGCCTTCGCCGTACTGCACGGTGACGATCCGCACCTTCGGGTGCGCCGACTTCATCCGTTCGAGAAAGCCGTCGCGGCGATCGATGCCGGTGCGGCTCGTCTGGTCGTGCGCGACCACGGCCACCTCGCCTTCGTCGCCGATCAGCGCGGCGAGCTTGTCGGCGGCGAGCGCGGCGGCAGCCTTGTTGTTGGTCGCGGCCGTCGTGACCGGGATGTCGCTGTCGACGCCCGAGTCGAATGCGATCACCGGGATCTTCTCGGCCTGCGCCTTCTTCAGGAGCGGCAGCGCGGCCTTGCTGTCGAGCGCCGCGAAGCCGAGCGCGGCCGGCTTCTTCGCGATCGCGGCGGACAGCATGTCGATCTGCTTGTCGACCATCGCCTCCGTTTCAGGGCCTTCGAACGTCACCTTCACCTTGTAGTCCTTCGCGGCCTGCATCGCGCCCGCTTTCACGGCCTGCCAGAACTGATGCTGGAAGCCCTTCGAGATCAGCGGGATGTAGGTTTCCTGCGCCTGCGCGCCGGCCGTCATGCCGACGGCGAACGTCAGCCCGACGATCGCGTTCAACACCTTGCTCCTGATCACTTCGCGTCTCCTTGGTTGGTATCGAATGTATCGAATGAAATGCCGGCCCGGCCGGCGGTGAAGCGGATGCGTATGTATGTTCGTGCGTCAGCGGCGGCGCCGGCGCAGGATATCCACATAGACGGCGAGGATGATGATCACGCCGGTCACGACCGTCTGCCATTCCTGCGCGACCGACATGATGCGCAGGCCGTTGGTCAGCACGCTCATGATGAACGCGCCGATGATGGTGCCGACGATGCTGCCCGCGCCGCCCGACAGCGACGTGCCGCCGATCACGACGGCCGCGATCGCATCGAGCTCGTAGCCCTGGCCGAGCGCCGGCTGCGCGGAATTCAGCCGCGACGCGATCAGCAGCCCGGCGATCCCGCACACCGCGCCGCTGAACGTGTAGACGGCGATCTTCCATGCGTCGACGTTCACGCCGGACAGCCGCAGCGCTTCCTCGTTGCTGCCGAGCGCGAACGTGTAGCGGCCGAAGAGGGTGCGGTTCAGCACGATCGACGCGCCGATCGCGACGAGGAACAGGATCAGCACCGCGTTCGGAATCGGCAGCGCGGGAATCAGGTTGCCGATCAGCGAATCCTGCGCGATCGACGTGAAGCCCGGCGTGTCGTTGAAGTAGATCGGCCGCGTGCCCGAGATCACGAGCGACAACCCCTTGAGCAGCATCATCATGCCGAGCGTCGCGATGAACGGCGGCACCTTCATCTTCGCGATCACGAAGCCCGACACGCTGCCCGACAGCGCGCCGAACAACAGCGCGGCCAGGATCCCGAGCGGCAGCGGCATGCCCCAGTTCGTCAGCACGACGCCGGCCATGACCGCACAGAACGTCATCAGCGTGCCGACCGACAGATCGATGCCCGACGTGATGATCACGTAAGTACAGGCGACGGCCAGCACGCCGTTCACGGCGGTGGCCTGCAGGATCGATACCAGGTTGTCGACTTCGAGGAAGTTCGACGACGCGAAGCTGAAGAAGACGATCAGCAGCACGAGGCTCGCGAGCGCGAGCAGCTTCTGCCTCGCGGCGGGGTTGAAGAAGCGCGACTTCAGGCTCGATGCGGCGGCCGGCGTGTCGCCGGAAGCAAGGGGCGGAACGGAATGCGTATCGTTGGACATGATCGGGTAAGCGTCTGAATCAGGACAATACGGTCGACTCGCGCTGCGTCGCGAGCTGCATGATCTTTTCCTGCGTGGCGTCGGCCGCGCGCAACTCGCCGGTCACGCGCCCTTCGCACATCACGAGAATCCGGTGGCTCATGCGCAGCACCTCGGGCAACTCCGACGAGATCATCACGATCGCCTTGCCGTCGGCGGCAAGCGCGTCGAGCAGCTTGTAGATCTCGCTTTTCGCGCCGACGTCGATGCCGCGCGTCGGCTCGTCGAAGAACAGGATGTCGCAGTCGCGCAGCAGCCACTTCGCGATCACGATCTTCTGCTGGTTGCCGCCCGACAGCAGGCGCGCCGGCTGCGCGACCGACGGCGTGCGGATCGCGAGCTGGCGCACGTATGACTGCGCGGTGTCGCGCATCTTGCGTGCATCGAGGAACAGGCCGCGGCGCACGAAGCGCCGCATGCTCGACAGTGCGATGTTGTTCTGCACGTCCATCCCGACCGCGAGCCCGAAGTGCTTGCGGTCCTCGGACAGATAGCCGATCCCGTGCGCGACCGCATCGGCCGGCGTGCGGATCGTCACGGTCTTGCCGTGCACGCGGATCTCGCCCGCGTCGACCGGATCCGCGCCGAACACCGCGCGCGCGACCTCGGTGCGCCCCGCGCCCATCAGCCCCGCGAAGCCGAGGATCTCGCCGCGACGCAGCGTGAAGCCCACGTCGCGGATCGCGCGGCCGCGCGACAACCCGCGCACTTCGAGTGCGACGTCGTTGGCCGACGTATCGGGCGGCGCGCGAAACGCCGTATCGAGCTGACGGCCGACCATCATCGCGATGATCGCGTCCATCGACGTGTCCGCCATCGGCACGGTCGCGACGTACTTGCCGTCGCGCATCACCGTCACGCGATCGGCGATCTGGCGCAGCTCGTCCATCTTGTGCGAGATGTAGACGATGCCGACGCCGTGCGCGCGCAGGTCGCCGATGATGCGGAACAGCTCGGCGATCTCCGCGCTGTTCAGCGCGGCGGTCGGCTCGTCCATGATCAGCACGCGCGAATCGAACGACAGCGCCTTCGCGATCTCGACCATCTGCTGCTTTGCAACGGTCAGCCGGCCAACCGGCGTGCGCGGATCGAGATCGAGCCGCATCCGCACGAAGATCGCGGCCGCGTCGCGGTTCAGCTTGTCTTCATCGACGAACACGCCGAAGCGGCCGCGCGGCTCGCGTCCGATGAAGATGTTCTGTGCGACGCTCAGGTGATTCATCAGGTTCAGTTCCTGATGGATGATGCCGATCCCGAGCGCCTGCGCGGCGCGCGGATCGTCGATCTCCACCGCGCGGCCGTCCATCCGGATCTCGCCGCCGTCCTTCTGGTACACGCCGGCGAGGATCTTCATCAGCGTCGACTTGCCGGCGCCGTTCTCGCCCATCAGCGCGTGTACTTCGCCGGCGCGCAGGTCGAACCGGCAATCGTCGAGCGCCTGCACGCCCGGAAAGCGCTTGCTGACGCCGCTCAAGGCAATCAGCGGCGGCGCGGTGTTCAGGTTCGGGTCGGGTTGCATGGATCGCCGTCCTCAGCCGATCGCGCGATCGAGGTGCGTATAGCCGCCATCGACGAACAGCCATTGGCCCGTCGTGTGCGATGCGCGCTCCGACAGCAGGAACACGGCCGTGTCGGCAATCTCGTCGGCCGTCGTGAAGCGCTTGCCGAGCGGCACCTTGTCGGCGATTTCCGCAAGCTTCGCGTCCGGATCGTCGAAGCCGGCGATCCAGTTCTGGTAGAGCGGCGTCATCACCTCGGCCGGGATCACCGCGTTCACGCGCACGCCGTCGTTGCGCAATGCGATCGCCCATTCGCGTGTCAGTGCGAGCTGCGCGCCCTTCGATGCGCAATAGCCGCTCGTGTTGCCCTGCCCGGTGACGGCCGTCTTCGACGAAATGTTGACGATCGCGCCGCGCGTTGCCTTCAGATGCGGCACGCAGTAGTGCGCCATCACGTAGTAGTGGATCAGGTTGCGCTCGAGCGATGCGACGAACGCATCGCGCCCGGCATCGAGACCGATGCTGTCATTGATGCCCGCGTTGTTGACGAGGCCGTCGATGCGACCGAAACGCGTGATGGCCTGCGCAACCGCGTCGCGGCACTGCGCGTCGTCCTGCAGCTCGACGGACATGCACGCGGCGCGCGGCTGCTTCTGCGTGAGCGCGCGCCAGAAGCCATCGTCCGGCGTGTGACGCGCGAACACCACCGGAATCGCGCCTTCGCCGGCGAGCCGCATCGAGATCGCGGCGCCGATGCCCGATGCGCCGCCGGTCACGATCACGACCTTGTCTTGCAGATTCAAATCCACTTCACGTCTCCGTCGTTCATGTTGTCGCCGCGCGGGCCATGCGCGGCCATCTTGCCGTGTGCGTCAGCCGCGGAACCGATACCGCTCCAGCGATTCCGGCTTCATCTCGATCGAGAAGCCGGGCGCCGTCGGCGGCATATACGCCGCGCCGCGCACGACGCACGGCTCGACGAAATGCTCGTGCAGGTGATCGACGTACTCGGTCACGCGCCCTTCCTTCGTGCCGGAAATGCACACGTAGTCGATCATCGACAAATGCTGCACGTACTCGCACAGCCCGACGCCGCCCGCGTGCGGACACACCGGCAGCCCGTACTTCGCGGCCAGCAGCATCACCGCGAGAATCTCGTTCACGCCGCCGAGCCGGCACGCGTCGATCTGCACGACGTCGATCGCACCGCGCTCGATGAACTGCTTGAACAGCACGCGGTTCTGGCACATCTCGCCGGTCGCGACCTGCACCGGCGCGATCGCCTCGCGAATCTTGCGATGCCCTTCGACGTCGTCGGGGCTCGTCGGCTCCTCGATGAACCACGGTTTCGCAAACGCGAGCTCGCGCACCCAGTCGATCGCCTCGTCGACTTCCCACACCTGGTTCGCGTCGATCATCAGCTTGCGATCCGGGCCGATCGCTTCGCGCGCGATCGTCACGCGGCGAATGTCGTCCTCCAGGTTCGCGCCGACCTTCAGCTTCACGTAGTCGAACCCGGCGTCCACCGCCTCGCGGCACAGCCGGCGCAGCTTGTCGTCGCTGTAGCCGAGCCAGCCCGCCGACGTCGTGTAGCACGGGTAGCCTTCGCGCTCGAGTGTCGCGATCCGCGCGGCCTTGCCCGGCACCTGTCGGTGCAGCAAGTCGAGCGCCTCGTCCTGCGTCAGGCAGTCGGTCAGGTAGCGGAAATCGATCGCGCGCACGATTTCCTCGGGGCTCATGTCGGCGACGAGCCGCCACAGCGGTTTGCCAACCGCCTTCGCCCACAGGTCCCACACCGCGTTGACGACGGCGCCCGTCGCCAGGTGGATCGCGCCCTTGTCGGGGCCGATCCAGCGCAACTGGCTGTCCGACGTCACGTGCCGCCAGAAGCGGCCCATGTCTTCGCGGATCCAGTCGAGGTCGAGGCCGACGACGAGGTGACGCATCGCGTCGATCGCCGCGCAGCAAATTTCGTTGCCGCGCCCGATGGTGAACGTGAGTCCGTGGCCTTCGAGCCCGTCGTGGTCGGTTTCGAGCACGACGTACGCAGCCGAATAATCGGGGTCCGGATTCATCGCATCGGAGCCGTCGAGCTGGCGCGAGGTCGGGAAGCGCACGTCGAGGACGCGCATCGATCGAATGATAGGCATGACGAACGGTCCGTTAAAGGGAATCAGGCCTGCACGGTGCGCTGACGCTGCTCGCCGAGCCCGTCGATGCCGAGCGTGATCACCTGCCCGGCGCGCAGATAGACGGGCGGCTTCTGGCCGAGCCCGACGCCCGGCGGCGTGCCGGTCGAGATCACGTCGCCCGGCTGCAGGCTCATGAAGCGGCTCAGGTAGCTGATCAGGTGCGGCACGCGGAACACCATGGTGGCGGTCGTGCCGTTCTGGTAGCGGTGGCCGTCCACTTCGAGCCACAGCCGCAGCGCGTGCGGATCGGGCACTTCGTCGGCCGTCACGAGCCACGGGCCGAGCGGGCCGAACGTGTCGTTGCCCTTGCCCTTGTCCCACGTGCCGCCGCGTTCGAGCTGGTATTCGCGCTCCGACACGTCGTTCACCACGCAGTAGCCGGCGACGTGCGACAGCGCATCGGCTTCGTCGATATAGCGGCCGCCCTGGCCGATCACGACGCCGAGCTCGACTTCCCAGTCGGTTTTCTCCGAGCCGCGCGGAATCTCGACGTCGTCGTTCGGCCCCGAGATCGCGCTTGTCCATTTGCCGAACACGACCGGCTCCTTCGGGACTTCCATCCCCGATTCGGCCGCATGGTCGGAATAGTTGAGCCCGATGCAGATGAACTTGCCGACGCGGCCGACGCACGCGCCGAGCCGCGGCGTGCCCTCGACCAACGGCAGCGACGACGGCTCGATGTCGCGCAGCCGCGCGAGCGACGCAGGCGTCAGCGCATTGCCGGCGATGTCCTCGATCACGCCCGACAGGTCGCGGATCTTTCCCTGCGCATCGAGCAGGCCCGGTTTCTCATGATGTTTGTCGCCAAATCTCAGCAGTTTCATATCGTTTAAGCGGAAACGGAAAGTGAATAGGGATGCGTAGTCAATGGGAGAGGGTCAGTTGGACCAGCCGCCATCGATCAGGTGAATCGCGCCGGTGGTAAACGACGCTTCGTCGGACGCGAGATACAGCGCGAGCGCGGCCACTTCGTCCGCGGTGCCGATGCGGCCCATCGGCTGACGCGAGACGAACGCCTGGCGCACGGCGTCGATCGACACCTGGCGCGTGTGCGCCTGCTCGGCAATCCGCTGCTCGAGCGACGGCGACTCGATCGTGCCCGGGCAAATCGCGTTGCAGCGAATGCGCTGTTCGACGAAATCGGCGGCAACCGCCTTGGTCAGGCCGATCACGGCCGCCTTGGTCGTGCCGTAGACGAAGCGGTTCGGCACGCCCTTCACGCTCGACGCGGCGGACGCCATGTTGATGATCGACGCGCCGCCCGCTTCCAGCATCGCCGGCAGCAGCGCGCGGATCAGCCGGTACATCGACGTGACGTTGAGGTTCAGCGAGAACGCCCAGGCGGTGTCGTCGCAGGCGAGGATCGAGCCGTGGTGGACGAAGCCCGCGCAGTTGAACAGCACGTCGAATGCGCGCTCCTGCGCGGCGAGCGCCGCGACGTCGCCCGCATCGGTCACGTCGAGCCGCCGCGTGGCCAGCCGGCCGCCCGCGCGCTCGGCGTCGGCCGCGAGTTGCGCGAGCGCGGCTTCGTTGATGTCGGTCGCCAGCACGTCGGCCCCCTCGCTTGCGAACCGCAGCGCCGTCGCGCGGCCGATACCCTGCCCGGCCGCCGTCACCAGCGCGCGCTTGCCCTGCAATCTCATGAGCACCTCTCCTGTAAAAGCCGGACACGCCGGCTCATTGGCACAAAGGACTAAAGGTCCAACCAATCATAGGTGCAGATCCCGGATTTGTCACGAACGTGGGATTCAGTATTTTCCCGAGCGGCAGAATCGGGCCGAAGGCGGTGTCTTCGGCGATGGCAATGCCGTTTTTTCGGACGCCGTCGATTGACCGTACGTCGCGCAAAGCCAATATCGACGGGGGTTTGCGGAGGTTTTCGATGCCCCGGGCCGCGGGATGGCCGGGCGAAACTGACAAAAAAGTCATGTTCCCGTCAGGGTGTCAACGGGGGGCGCGCGCGATCATGGCGTTGCCGGACCGCGCTTCCCGGTACACCGCACCCCGCCCGTCGCCGATCTCTGACGGGCCCCTCCGTCCCCCGCGGTGTCCACGTGACTGAGCGAGCAGACACGGTGGCGCGGCCCGATTTTCCGCCCCGGGCGTCCGCGTCCGGGGCGCTTTTGTCGCTGGTTTCTCAAGAAAATGCGCGCCGATTGTTTCTAAATCGGCAAAAGGTAATTTGAGCCAGACAGGATGTTTTTTCCGGTCACAGACGCTTACATTTAGCGCACCACTCATGGAAACCGCTACGGATTCGTCTTTGGGTAGTGACATCCACTGCCACGGCCGAACCGCACGAGCTTTAGGAAACGGCAAAATGAAGGCCTCCAAATCCCTGCCTGCGCTCGATCCCGCCGACGTCCACGTCGAAATCCTCGAACGTTCCGATACGCTGCTCGTCGTCCGCTGGGTCGAACCCGGCCGCTGTCATTACGGCGAACAGCGCTGGCGCCGCCGCTTCGCGCAGCGCACCGGCACCTGCGCGCTGTCGCGCCAGGTGATCCAGCGCGGCGACGAAGTATTCCGCCCGGCCGAGCGCCCGGCCCCGGCGAATGCGGCCGCGATGATCTCCGCCGCCGAAGTGCTCGCGTTGGCCGGCAGCCGATAACGCCCGCCGGCCGCGGGCCGCGGGCCGGCTGCGAGATTCGCATGCCCGCCCTGGAACCGCCGGTCTAATTCCCCCGCTTGTCTGTCCCGCCTGCGCGGACTATCGTTACATCATTCAATGTAACGATTACGCGTCGTGGTGCATCGCCCACGCCGATGGAGGCAGACATGCATGCATGGAGCGCGCGCCACGTCCCGGCGCAAGGCGGCAAGGTCGCGGTCGTGACCGGCGCCAACAGCGGCCTCGGCTGGCAAATCGCGGAAACGCTGGCCGCCAAGGGCGCGACCGTCGTGATGGGCTGCCGCGATGCCGCGCGCGCCGCGCAAGCCGCCGATGCGATCCGCCGTCTCCATCCCGCCGCACGGGTCGAAGTCGATCCGCTCGACCTCGCCGATCTTGCATCGATCCAGCGCTTCGCCGCCGACGTCTCGGCGCGCCACGGCCGCGTCGACATCCTCTGCAACAACGCCGGCGTGATGTTCCTGCCGCTGCGGCATACGCGCGACGGCTTCGAGATGCAGTTCGGCACCAACCACCTCGGCCATTTCGCGCTGACCGGCCATCTGCTGCCCGCGCTGTGCGCCGCGCATCGGGCGCGTGTCGTGACGATGTCGAGCGGCTTCAACCGCGGCGGCCGGATCCACGTCGACGACCTGCGCGCCGAGCACCGCTACAACCGTTATCTCGCGTACTGCGACAGCAAGCTCGCGAACCTCATGTTCGCGATCGAACTGCAGCGCCGCTTTCAGCGCGCGGCGTTTGCGGGAATCAGCGTCGCCGCGCATCCCGGCTACGCGGCGACCAATCTGCAGCTCGCGGGCCCCGCGATGGAGCGTTCGCCCACCCGCGCCGCGCTGATGCGCGCGGCGAACCGTTATCTCGCGCAACCGGCCGACCAGGGTGCGCTGCCAGCCATTCATGCGGCGACGTCGCCCGACCTGACAGGCGGCGCGTACATCGGACCGTCCGGCTGGTTCGAGTCGCGCGGCCTGCCGGCACCGGCGAGCGTGCCGCGCGCGGCCCGCGACGTGGCCGTGGCGGCGCTGCTGTGGGAAGCGTCGGAGGCCGCGACGGGCGTGCGTTTCCTGAGCTCGGGCGTGCCCGCCGGCCGGCCGCCGGCCAAGCCGTTCGACACGGCGGCCGAGCTGCGCTGAACCGTGCGCAGTCGCCCCGCCATTCTTCATACTTATTGCACCCAACGAAACGAAAGCTCGATGAAAGCCTGATTCGACGCGCCACTGTTACCGCCCAGGAAACAATCTATCGTCAAAATCAGCGTTTACCCTGAACCGGCCGGTGACTAAGATTTAGTCAATCGCTGCAGACATGGTGTCGAAAGCGAACCCAATAAAACACCGGAGGTCATCATGAAATCGCTCGTTTCCGCAGTTGTTGCCGCTGTCGCCCTGTCCGCTTCGTTCGGCGCTTTCGCACAAAGCACCGTGACCCGCGCACAAGTGCGCAACGAACTGGTCCAGCTCGAACAAGCCGGCTACAAGCCGGGCCTGTCGAGCCCGTACTACCCGAACGACATCCAGTCGGCGGAAGCGCGTGTTCATGGTGCCGACGCCAGCGGCTACGGCGCGCAACCGGCTCCGGTCGTCCACTCGGGCGCCCCGGCTGCCGCAGCGAAGTCGAACGCTCGCGACTCGGTCTTCTTCGGCCAGTAAGCCGACGCGCCCCCAGCGGGCGCACCGCGCATCGCGCGACGATGTTGTATCCGGACGAGCCCGCCATGCGGGCTCGTCCTTTTTGTGAAACGCATACCTCCGCCGCCCGGCAGCGGGTGGCTTCGCCCGGGCGCCATGCGTCCGGGCGCTTTTTCGAATGATTCCGGAAGCGGTGTGCGGTGTCACCCGCCGTGCGCGGCAGACGCCGTGCGCGACAGCACGCGCCACCTCGACAGCAGTTCATCACGATCGACGTAGCAGCCCTGCAAATGCCTGCGACCCGTCGACGGATCGAACTCCGTGCGCGCATGCATCACGCGGCGATTGTCGAACGCCCACATGTCGCCGGCCCGCAGCCGGCGCTGCACGCGAAAGCGCGGCTCGCGCGCCAGCGCGAGAAAACGCCGGTATGCACGATAGACGGCCGCCACCACATCGGCCGGCGCATCGAGCGGCCCGCGCAGGAAGTTCGCGACGCGCACTTCCGTGACCTCGCCGCGCGCATCCAGCCCGATCACCGGCGCGGAACAGCGGTAGTCGCTGCTCGCACTCTTGTTCCAGAACTCGAACGGCGTTGACGTCAGTTGCGCGAAATCGACCGGATGCTCGCGCCGCAGCGCGTCGGCGAGCGCGAAGCCGTCGAGGAACACGCTGTCGCCGCCCGTTGCGTCGTTCGCAAGGCAATGCAGGAACTGCACGCCCGGCTGCAATTCACGCGTCGGCAGGTCCGTATGCGGCGGCAAGTTCAGCGAAGTATAGGCATTGCTGTCCGGGCGCGGCTTCGATTCGACGTCGAACAGCACGCCGAAATTGGTCTCCCGGACCAGCCCGACCCGGCGCGCAATCTCGTCCACGCGCCCGCGTTCGGCCGGCACGCCTTCCACGAGCGTGAGCCCCGTGCGCTGCAACGCGGCGAGCCATGCCTGCAACGCATCGTCGTCGTGCATCACGTCACGCCATGCGAACACGCCGATCGCCGCCGCATCGCCGCCCGTCCACATGTGACGCCCGTGTGCGGCCAGACGCTCCGCGCGCGACGCGTCGTCGTACGCGTGGGCGCGCAGCCAGCCGGACGACCATGCGCTGCGGTGCCCGTCGTTCCACTCGACGTGCAGCGCGCCGTCCGCTTCGACGCGCACCGCGTGCGCCTCGAGATCGTCGCGTGCATCGACGATCTCGAACGTCTGTTCGCGCGTGACAGCATGTACGCACGACGGGCACGCGCAGTTGTCGCGCAGCCAGTCGAAGTGAAACGGCGATCGTCGCGCGTCGGTCCATTCGACCTCCACGGTGCCATCGCCGATCGCCGCCGCCGCGATCGCCGCCTCGCTGGAAAACGTCCGCCAGTCCTCGATACGCTCTTGCGCTGCCTGCATCGTTTGCTCCCGGAAATGCCCGCTACGCACGTGGTGCGAGCAGAAACTCACCGACCATCCGGTGCATCCGCGCCGCCTGCGGGCTCGTTCCGAGCGCGCGCCAGCAGCCGTGCACCAGCCCCTTCCCCATCCAGTAACGCGCAGCGCCGCCGGCCGCGAGAATGCGTTCCACATAGACACGCGCATCGTCGCGCAGCGGATCATGTTCCGCGCCGATCGCGAGCACGGGCGGCAGATTGTCGAAACGCGACGCCGCGAGCGGCACCGATGCACGCAGCAACGGATCGTCATCGCTCGGCGCAACGCGCCCTCCACCACCCCAGTACAGCGCACGATAGCGATGGACGTCGTCGAGCGTGAGCATCGGCGCGTGCGCTTCCGTTTCGCGTGCGGGAGATTGCGGTTCGATGCCGAGCATCGGATACACGAGTGCGATGCCGTCGAGGCCACCCTCGCCCGCATCGCGCAGCGCGGTTGCGACGGCGGCAGCGAGATTGCCGCCCGCACTGTCGCCCGCGAGCGTCAACGGGCGCGCGCACGAGCCGAATGGCCAGTGTGCGTCGCGCGCGGCACGCATGACGGCCAGGCAATCCTCGAGTGCGGCCGGTGCGCGATGCTCGGGCGCGAGCCGGTAATCGGCCGCGATCACGGCAAGCCCCGTGTCGGCCGCCAGTTGCGCGGTGATCAGCGCGTGACTGTCGAGCGAGCCGACGACGAAGCCGCCGCCATGAAAGAACAGTACGGTGCCGCGCGGTTCGCCCCGAGCGGGCGCATAGCGCCGCAGCGCGATCGGGTGTCCGTGCGGTGCGTGCCACACCACATCGTGCCGCACGATACCGGGCGGCAGTGCGGCGGGCGTCCATGCGGACGCGAAGCGATCGTAGACGCGGCGTTGCTCGTCGGGTGAGCGCGCCGCCGTGTCGGCCGGATACGCCGCGTCGACGGCCGCGACGAACGCGGCGATTTCCGGTTCGAGCATCGTATGCGCCCCGTTGTCGCCGGCGCTAGCGGCGCGGCGGCAATCCGATCACGCGGCCCGCATACGCGGGCGCCGCACAATCGCGCTGCAACGCATGCAGTTCGGCCACGCGCGCAGCGACGTCGTCGTCGAACGGCGCAGATTTCGCACCGTCGCGCGTGTCGACGTGCAGCAGCATCTGCTCGCTTGCCGATACCGCGCCGTCGTGCCCGTCCGCGAACAGCTCGAGATACAGGTGCACGCGCTTTGCGTCGTGCGCGAACACCCGCGCATCGACGCGCACACGCGTGCCTTCCTTGATCTCCTGCAGATAGTTCACGTGCGCTTCGAGCGTGTAGACCGAGCGGCCCCGCTCGCGACGCGTGGCGTCGTCGAGACCGATGCGGTCCAGCAGCGCATCGGTCGCGAAGCTGAAGATCAGCAGGTAGAACGCGTCGCGCAGATGGCCGTTGTAGTCGACCCACTCGGGCCGCACGACGTCGCGGTAAATCGTCAGCGGGGTATCGCCGGTCATGTTCGTTCAGTCCTCGAATCGCATTCCGTGCCGCGCCTTCACAGCGGCGATCGCGTTCAGCACCTCGGTAATGCACTCGTCGCGATAGCGTTCGAGCGCCTTGATGCTGCGCGTGCCCTGCTGCTCGCTCGTGCCTTCGACGACGCTGTCGATCAGTTCGTCGGTCAGCTTCGGCGCGACCAGCTTCGTCCACGGCAGTTCGAGCGCGGGGCCGAACTGCTGCATGAAGTGTCGCATGCCCGCGTCGCCGCCGGCCAGCGTATAGGTCAGGAACGTGCCCATGAACGACCAGCGGATGCCCGCGCCGAAGCGGATCGCATCGTCGATCTCGCCGGTCGTCGCGACGCCTTCGTTGACGAGATGCAGCGCCTCACGCCACAACGCTTCGAGCAGCCGGTCCGCGATGAAGCCCGGCACCTCCTTGCGCACGCGCAGCGGCCGCATGCCGAGCGTGCGATAGATCTCCATCGCCGCGTCGACCGCCTCCGGCGACGTGCGCTCGCCGCCGAGCACCTCGACGAGCGGCAGCAAGTAGACCGGATTGAACGGATGGCCGACCACGCAGCGCTCCGGATGCGTCGCTCGCGCGTAGAAGTCGGTCGGCAGCAGCCCGGACGTCGACGATGCGATGATCGCATCGGGCTTCGCCGCGCGGCTGATCTGTTCGTGCAGTTCGAGCTTCAGCGCTTCGCGCTCGGGCGCGCTTTCCTGGATGAAGTCCGCGTCGGCGACGCAGGCCTCGATCGTCGACGCGAAGCGCAGCCGCGCGGGATCGGCGCCCGGCGCGAGGCCAACGCGTTCGAGCGCCGGCCATGCATTCGCGACGCTCGCGCGCAGCCGCTCTTCGGCGCCCGGTGCCGGGTCCCAGACGACCACGTCGAGACCATGCGCGAGCGCACGGCAAATCCATCCGCTGCCGATCACGCCGGTGCCGATCGCGGCGAACGTCCTGATGTCGGTCTTCACAGCCATGTCAACGCATCCTTCAAATCGAGGGGAATCGGACGGCGGCCGCGCCCATGCGCGCCGCCGCAATGAATCACTGGATCAGCCGTCGAGACTCACGCGAATTCGGCCACCGCGCGGCGCTCGAGCAGACGCTCGCCGCGCGCCGGCAGGCCGAGCTTGCGACGCCCTTCGGCCGGCGTCAGCACGCGGGCGCCGAGGCGTTCGATGATTTCCCGCGCACGCTCGACGAGCGTGCCGTTGGTCGCATGCACGCCGCGATCGAGCCAGATGTTGTCTTCGAGGCCGACCCGCACGTGGCCGCCGAGCAGCATTGCCTGCGCGACCATCGGCATCTGCATGCGGCCGATCCCGAAGCCGGCCCAGTGCGCGCCCGGCGGCAGGTTGTCGACCATCGCCTTCATCGTGCCGGTGTCGGCCGGCGCGCCCCACGGAATGCCGAGGCACAGCTGGAACAGCGGCGGATCGTCGAGCAGTCCTTCCTTCAGCAATTGCTTCGCGAACCACAGATGGCCCGTATCGAAGATTTCCAGCTCCGGCTTCACGCCGAGTTCCTGGATGCGCTTCGCGCCTGCACGCAACTGCGCGGGCGTCGACACGTAGATGTAGTCGCCGTCGCCGAAATTCAGCGTGCCGCAGTCGAGCGTGCAGATTTCCGGCAGCAGTTCCTCGACGTGCGCGAGACGCGTGAGGCCGCCGACGAGATCGGTGCCCTTGCCGAAGCGCATCGGGTCCTCGCCCGGGCCGATTTCCAGATCGCCACCCATGCCGGCCGTGAGGTTGATGATCACGTCGACGTCCGCCGAGCGGATCCGGTCGACCACTTCGCGGTACAGGTTCGGATCGCGGCTGCCGCGGCCCGTCTGCGGATCGCGGACATGGCAGTGCGCCACCGTCGCGCCGGCCTTCGCGGCTTCGATCGCGGCGGCCGCGATTTCCTTCGGCGTGACCGGGATCGCCGGATGCTTGCCGACCGTATCGCCCGCGCCGGTGACCGCGCAGGTGATGATGACTTCGTGGTTCATGCTGGTTACCCTCGCTTGATTCGGTTCGTTTCGCTGATTTCTGTCGTACTGCAGATGATTTTTCGCTGCGCGCCGCACGCAGGCGGCGCGCGCAGGCCGTTACAGGCCGAGATAGGCCTTCACGGCGGGCAGGCCGTCCTTGCCGTCGAACGTCTTGACACCGGCGAGCCACGCATCGAGCACCTGCGGATTCTTCTTCAGGTACGCCTTCGCGGCGTCGGCCGGCTTCGTCTTGTTCATTACCGACTGCATCAGCTGGTTCTCGAGCTGCGTCGTGAAGCGCAGGTTCTCGACGAGCTTGCCCGCGTTCGGGCAGCGCGCGATGAAGTCGGGCGCCGTCAGCGTGTACACGCGCGCTTCGCCGTAGTTCGGACCGAACGCCGCGTCGCCGCCGGACAGGTAGTTCATGCTGATCTGGATGTTCATCGGATGCGGCTCCCAGCCGAGGAACACGACCCACTTTTTCTCGCGGATCGCGCGCTCGACCGTGACGAGCATTCCCGCTTCGCTCGACTCGACCAGCTTGAAGCCGCCGAGGCCGTACTGGTTCGTATCGATCATCTTCTGGATCGTCGCGTTCGCGCTGCTGCCCGGCTCGATCCCGTAGATCTTGCCGTCGAGCTCGGCGCGGTGTTTCGCGATGTCCTCGAAAGTCTTCAGGCCGGCCTGATATTCGTAGCTCGGCACCGCGAGCGTCGCCTTCGCGCCCGACAGGTTCGGCGGTTCGACCACGTTGATCGACTTGCTGTCGAGGAACGGTTGAAGCTGCTTCTGCTGCACCGGCCACCAGTAGCCGAGCGACACGTCCAGCTGCTTGCTCTTCAGGCCGGCGAACGAGATCGGCACCGACGCGATCGTCGTCGTCGGTTTGTAGCCGAGCCCTTCGAACACCGTCGACGCGAGCGCGGTGGTGGACGTGATGTCGGTCCAGCCGATATCCGCGAAGCGCACGTTGCGGCAGGTCGCGGCATCCGTTTCGGCCTGCGCCGCGGTCGCGAATGCGCCGGTCGCCAGCACGGCCGCGACGAACGCGGCGATCTTTGTCGACTTCATGGTTTCTCCCGAGTGGACCGATATCCGACGGGTTCGCGGAGTGCGTCCCGGCCTGCATCGTGGGTGTAAAAGTAACGAGCCATATTGGTCGCAAGACGACCGGCGGCGACCTGTTCTTGACTGTTTGCGACTATGAGTGGAAACCACTATGCGTTAGCTGTGGCTTGTGTGGCGGGGGTTTGGGACGAATTTCGGCGGACAGGGGTTTGTCCGGATGCGGCGTCGGGCAAGCAGGCCGGACGGGCTTGGGCGGCGGCGCCCGAGCGCGCGCGATGCGGCTCCGCCCTGCCGGCCTCGACCGGCTCCCGGAAGCGCTACCGCGGCACCTCGACGTAGGTTTCCCTGCAAATCTCGCGCAGTGCCTGAACCAGCAGATCCCGCGTCGGCGCATGCGATTCGTCGGCGCGAGTAAACAGCGCGATGGGCGGCAGCGTCCATACCAGCGAGTAAGGCACGATCGCCACCCCGGCGATGCGCACCATTTCTTCCGCGATATCGGCCGGCACGATCGATACCGCGTCGTCGCTCGACGCGATCATCTCGCCGATCACCTTCGACGAGTAGCTTTCGACGATCGGCACCGGCGGCGCGATGCCCGCCGACAGGAACAGGTCGGCCACCTGCTCGCGCATCGGCGTATGGGGCGCGCCGAGAATCCAGTCCAGCGCGTGCAGCTTGTGCCAGTCGAGCTGCGTGCGGGCCAGTTTCGCGGCGAGGCGCCGGCTCGCGATCATCCGCGGCTGCTGCTGGTACAGCACTTCAAAGGAGACCTGCCCGAGATCGACCGCCGACGATGCGCGCCCGATCACGAGGTCGACGGTGTGATCCTTGAGCTGCAGCAGCAACTGGTCGCTGGTGCCTTCGTGGATCGTCACGGTCAAACGCCGCTCCATCCGGGACTGCAGGCGCTTGAGCGCCGCCGACAGCATCTGACCCGAAATAAACGGAATCACGCCGATATGCAGATGCGCCGCATGGCCGGCCGCGACCGCCTCCATCTCGCGGGCGAGATGGTCGAGGTCCTTCAGCATCGCCTTGGCCCGCTCGAGCACGACCGAACCAAGCGCGGTCGGCCGCATCCCGCGCGACGAGCGCTCGAACAGCGGCGTGCCGAACATGCTTTCCAGCTCGGACAGCGCGTTCGTCACGGCGGGCTGGCTGCTGGCCATGTGCTCCGCGACGCGCGTCAGCGACCCGTGCTGCTGGATCTGCAGCAACAGCATCAGGTGCCGCATCTTCAGGCGCGCGCCAAGGCGCCTGACCACGTCGTTCGCGTCGAATGTCATCGTCTGACCACGCACCCATCATGAAAAAGTGATGGACCGATATTAAAACAGAATCATCTTCTTATGGCTGCCCCCTAGAATCCTCCATGGATCGCGTCGGGACTGGCCTGACGCGCACGCCCGGACCCAACAACATGAAACAGACAGAGACCCAGCAGCAGGCCGCGTTCGACTATCACGAGTTTCCGACCCCGGGGAAGATCTCGGTCGTCGCCAGCAAGCCGCTCGTGACGCAGCGCGATCTGGCACTGGCCTACACGCCCGGCGTCGCCAGCGTGTGCGAGGCGATCGCCGCCGATCCGCTGCAGGCGCGCCGCTTCACGAGCCGCGGGAATCTGGTGGGCGTGATCACCAACGGCACCGCCGTGCTGGGTCTGGGCAACATCGGCGCGCTCGCATCGAAGCCGGTCATGGAAGGCAAGGCCGTGCTGTTCAAGAAGTTCGCGGGCATCGACGTGTTCGACATCGAGATCAACGAGACCGATCCGGACAAGCTCGTCGACATCATCGCCGGCCTCGAACCCACCTTCGGCGGGATCAACCTCGAGGACATCAAGGCGCCCGAGTGCTTCACGGTCGAGCGCAAGCTGCGCGAGCGCATGAAGATCCCCGTCTTCCACGACGACCAGCATGGCACCGCCATCACCGTCGCGGCCGCGTTCATCAACGGGCTGAAGGTGGTCGGGAAGTCGATTTCCGAGGTGAAGGTCGTAACGTCGGGCGCCGGTGCCGCGGCGCTGGCCTGCGTGGACCTGCTGGTCGACCTCGGGCTGCCGGTCGCGAACATCTGGGCGACGGACATCGAAGGTGTCGTCTATCGCGGCCGTACCACGCTGATGGATCCTGCCAAGGAGCGCTTCGCGCAGGAAACCGACGCGCGCACGCTGTCCGAAGTAATCGGCGGCGCCGATGTGTTCCTCGGGCTGTCGGTCGGCGGCATTCTGAAGCCGGACATGCTGAAGGCGATGGCCGCGCGTCCGCTGATTCTCGCGCTCGCCAATCCGACGCCGGAAATCTTCCCGGAACTGGCGCATGCGACGCGCGACGACGTCGTGATCGCGACGGGCCGCTCGGACTTCCCGAACCAGGTCAACAACGTCCTGTGCTTCCCGTATATTTTCCGCGGCGCACTGGATGTGGGCGCAACGACGATCACCCGCGAAATGGAAATTGCCGCGGTTCACGCGATCGCCGGCCTCGCGCAAGAAGAGCAGAACGACATCGTCGCGGCGGCCTATGGCGGCGACGAAGTGTCCTTCGGCCCGCAATACCTGATTCCGAAGCCGTTCGATCCGCGCCTGATCGTGCGTATTGCGCCGGCCGTGGCCAAGGCGGCGATCGAAGGCGGCGTGGCGACGCGCCCGCTCGAGGATCTCGACGCGTATGTCGAGCAGCTGCAGCAGTTCGTCTACCACTCGGGCGCGTTCATGAAACCGCTGTTCGCAACGGCGCGTCAGCTCGTGCGTGACGGCGGCAAGGCCCGCATCGTGTTCACCGAAGGCGAAGACGAGCGCGTGCTGCGCGCGGTGCAGGTCATCGTCGACGAGAAGCTCGCGCGTCCGATCCTGGTCGGCCGCCCGGAGGTGCTGCTGGCGCGTATCGAGCGCTTCGGCCTGCGCCTGCGTCTCGGTCAGGATGTCGAAGTGACGAACCCGGAATATGACGAACGCTTCCCGCAGTACTGGACGACGTATTGGGAACTGCGCTGCCGCGACGGCATCTCGAAGGAAATGGCGCGCGTCGAGATGCGACGTCGCCTGACGCTGATCGGCGCGATGATGGTGCGGCTCGGCGATGCGGACGGGATGATCTGCGGAACGGTCGGCGAGTTTCACAATCACCTGCGGTTCGTGGATGAAGTGATCGGCAAGAAGCCCGATGCGTCGACCTACGCGGCGATGAATATCCTGCTGCTCAACCAGCGGACGGTCGCGCTGGTGGATACGCACGTCAACGACAACCCCGATGCGGAGCAGATCGCGGAATTCACGATCGCTGCGGCGCGGCAGATGGAGTGGCTGAATCTCACGCCGAAGGCTGCGCTGCTGTCGCGGTCGAATTTCGGGTCGGGGAGCGCGGCTTCGGGCGTGAAGATGCGCCGGGCGCTGGAGATCATTCGCGCGCAGGCGCCGGATATCGAGGCGGATGGCGAAATGCACGGCGACTGCGCGCTCGATGAAGCGCTGCGGTCGCGGCTGCTGCCGATGTCGCCGCTGAAGGGCGCGGCGAACCTGCTCGTGTGTCCGAACGTCGATGCGGGGAATATCGCCTATAACCTGCTCAAGACCGAAGCCGGCAGCAACGTTGCCGTGGGGCCGTTCCTGCTGGGCGTCAATGGGCCGGTGAACATTCTCACTTCGAGCGCGACGGTGCGGCGGATCGTGAACATGACGGCATTGACGGTGATTGAAGCCAACCGCAATGCAGCGGCGTGATCGATTCCAGATAGCGCGATGGCGACTTGGTCGCGAAGCGCCGGGTCGCTGAATCCGGGAACGTGTCCAGTCGCTGCAAGCGATCGCCCGGTCGTCCGCCCGAGTCTTTCGGGCGGACGATAGCGGCGCTTCGTCCGCGCGCCGCGTCGCTGCAGTACCGGCGACGCATGCGCATGGAAGCCGAAAAATAGGCGGGCATCAACATGCGATCGGTCCGTTCCCCGGATTGCATACAAGTACGGTTTCACGGACAGTTCGCATCCGATACATGGGTTCAAACGCGAATACCACGTCACGCCGTTCAAGCCCGGAAGGCTTCGATCCAACTTTGGCGTGCATCAGGGCCGACTCATCGGCGCCCGCCACGCGCCTCTCCTGTCGCGCTCCCGTCTCCTTATAATCTAACGCGAGTCCGTGCTCCGGACCGTGTCCCATCCCCTAACGTCTGTAGAAATCGCCATGACGCCTCGGTTTGAAATGAGCGAAACATTGGTCGGCGCGCTGTCTCTGCGCGCCATCAAATCATTTCTTGCGGCCGCGAAATTCAACAGCTTCACCGGGGCAGCCAATGCATTGAGCGTGACGCCCGCAGCAGTGAGCAAGCAGGTGCGGGAACTGGAGGACTACCTGGGTACGGAGCTTTTCGTGCGTTCGGGCAGGGCCGTTACCCTGACTGCCGACGGCGAGATGTTCAAGGACGCAGCCCAGCTGTCATTGATCAATATCCATCAGGCCGCCGAGCGCCTGCGGAAGAAGATTCCTGCCAGGCAGACGCTCATCGTCTGCTGCTCGCCTGCGTTTTCCGCACTCTGGCTGCACAAACGGCTGCCCGAATTCATTCAGGACAATCCGGATATCGAGCTCACGGTCCTGGCCACGCAAAATTTCATCTCGATGGAAGCAGGCGTGCAACCGGACGTCTACATCGCCAAGCTGGCCAGCATGCGCGATGGATACGACAGCGAGCACCTGTTCGACGACGAGGTCTATCCAGTCTGCACACCGCAGTATCTGCGCAATCATGGCCCGATCGAGACGCCGGAAAGGCTGCTGGACATGTCGTTGCTGGATATCAGCGCCTATGGCCGTTCGCAGATTTCCGAGCATATCGACTGGAAAGTGTGGCTGGCACTGCATGACGTCGACACCAGCTGGCGCGCCGATATTCCGCGTCAGCTCTTCACCAGCAACGACTACCCGGGCATCGTGCAGCTGGCCCTGGCTCACCAGGGTGTCGTCCTGGGCTGGCATCACCTCGTAGGCGACCTGATGCAAAGCGGCCACTTCGTGCGCCCGCTGCCGCACAAGACGGTAATGAAGAATCGCGGCCACTACCTGTCGATCCGGAAAGACAAGGCGGACGCCGCCGTGTGCAGGAAGTTCTGCCAGTGGATCAGGCAGCAACTCGCGCTGCATCCGGCTACAGATCAGGCCAGTTCCGCCCCCGTAACACCGGAACGCTGAGCGCCCGCACCGAACCGCCCTGCCCGGCAAAGATGGCGGCATCTTCAACCAAAAGTTGAAGGAACGCCGGAGGAAATGTCGTTTAAGTTATCCGCGAAACGGGCATAAATTTCCCTTCACGCCGCACTCGGTCGGCGGCGACGAAGAGGAAACCGGCACATGGGATTCAAGAGAACGATTCACGCGGTGGAGACGCATTCGGGGATTCCGATGCGCGTGGTCACCGGCGGCATTCCGCACATTCCCGGCGACACCGTCCACGCCAGGATGAAATGGCTGGAGGCCAATGACGACGGCTTGAGAAAGCTGCTGCTGCGCGAACCGCGCGGCTACCCGGCGCACTGCTGCAACATCATCGTGCCGCCATGTCATCCGGATGCGGACGCGGGCTACATCATCCTGGAGCAGGTCGAGTACCCGATGATGTCGGGCGGCAACACCATTTCCGTGGCTACCGTGCTGCTGGAAATGGGCATGCTGCCCATGCGGGAGCCCGTGACGGAACTGACGCTGGAAGCGCCGGCCGGGCTGATCCGCATCACCGCGGAGTGCCAGGACGGCAAGGTCAAGCGCGTGAAGTTCAGGAACGTACCGGCCTTTGCTGCGCACCTGGATGCCGTCATCGACGTGCCGCATCTGGGCAAGGTGCGGGTGGATGTGGGCTGGGGCGGCATGTTCTACGCGATTGCCGACGTGCGCCAGTTTCCGGGGCTCGAGCTCAAGCCCGAACACGGGAAGGAGATCACGCGGGTTTCCGCGCTGATCCGGCAGGCTGCCATCGAGCAACTGCCGGTTGCGCACCCGGACTATCCGGGCGTGGGCATCACCATCTCCCAACTGTCCGGCCCGGCAGACGACCCCAGGGCAGACTGGAAGAACGTGGTCACCATGCCGACCGGGCCGCTCTCCTGGGATGACCCGTCAACCTGGACCGGCGCGATCGACCGCTGCCCCTGCGGCACCGGCACCTGTGCAAAGATGGCCGTGCTGCACGCCAAGGGCGAATTGCCGCTGCACCAGGATTTCCGGCACCAGGGCATCCTGGGCACCGTCTTCACCGGCCGCCTGGAGGAGGAAGCCCGCATCGGCGACAAGGCTGCGGTGGTTCCTACCCTCGCCGGCACCAGCTGGATCCATGGGATCAACACCATCGTGCTCGATCACGACGACCCATTCCCCGAGGGCTACACCCTGGGTGATATCTGGCCGCAACAGCAGGAGCGTTGACCGTGCAGACCATTTCGGCGGAGCAGATCAGGTCGGTACTGGATTGGGACGGGGTTCTCGACGCGCTGCACAACGGGCATTCCGGTTCCCGGCCCATCGGCGACAGTTATTTCATCGGAGATGCCGGCTTTGGCTTGTTCAGCCGCGGCGTCATTCTGCCGGGAAAGGGCGCGGGGTTCAAAATTGCGTCGATCTTTCCCGCCAATAGCCGGGCCAGCCCGCCCTTGCCGACGGAGCAGGCCGCGTTTCTGGTTCTCGACGAGCAAACCAAAGGAATCGTCGCCATGCTCGACGGCCCGGAAATCACGCGATGGAAGACAGCGGCCGATTCCGCGCTGGCGGCAAGGAAACTGAGTCGCGAGAACAGCGAGGTACTGCTCGTCCTGGGTGCCGGGCCGGTCGCAAGGTCATTGACGGAGGCCTATCTCCACATCCGTCCGTCCATCCGCCAAGTGTTGTTGTGGAATCGCACGCCGTCCAGGCTGGACGCCGCGCGCTCGGACCTCGAGGCAAGAAACATCCAGGTATTCATCGTCGACGACCTGGATGCTGCCGTGGCCCGCGCAGATATCGTTACCGCAGCCACCAGCACGTCCACACCGATGATTCGACGCGAGTTCGTGCGTCCCGGCACCCATGTCGATCTGGTAGGCGGATACCGGTCGGATATGCAGGAGGCTGATTGCGACGTGCTGAGAGGGGCGCGCATCTTCGTGGATGACCGCGAGAACGCCGCGCAATCAGGCGACATCCAGATTCCGATGCAGGCGCAGGTCATACAGGCAGACCAGATCGAAGGAGACCTGTTCGATCTGTGCCGGATGTCGGCGTTTCATCGTTCGACCGAGGACCGGACGGTTTATAAAAATGCAGGAGGTGCGTACCTGGACCTCATCGTCAGCCAGTACGTTGTCGAGCGCCTGCAATCGCGCTGAGGCTTTGCGCAAAAAAACGACGACCGACGTGCCCGGCACGCGGTCGGCGGTTCCGGCGGCGCATTCGATCGTCTCGAAGGAGTCGATCTCACCTCGTCATGCGCCGCCATGCAATGCTGCACCGAATCGATGCTCTACAGAACCCGTTCCAACGCGCTCGCAAACCGCCCAACCGCGGCATCGACGTCATGCAGCTTGTCGAGACCGAACAAGCCGATGCGGAAGGTCTTGAAATCCGCCGGCTCGTCGCATTGCAGCGGCACGCCGGCCGCGATCTGCATGCCGACGTCGGCGAATTTCTTGCCGGAGCGGATGTCGTCATCGTCCGTGTAGCTCACGACTACACCCGGCGCCTCAAAGCCTTGTGCCGCCACGCTCCTGAACCCCTTCTCGGCCAGCAACGCACGAATTCGCGTGCCGAGTTCGAGCTGTTCCGCCCTCACCTTGTCGAAGCCGTACGCTTCCGTTTCCTTGATGACGTCGCGCAGCGTAGCGAGGCTGTCCGTGGGCATCGTCGCGTGGTAAGCGAAGCCGCCGTTCTCGTAGGCCTCCATGATCTGCAGCCACTTGCGCAGATCGCAGGCAAAACTGGTGCTGGTCGTCGCATCGATGCGCTCGCGCGCGAGCGGGCTGAGCATCACCAGCGCACAACCCGGCGATGCACTCCAGCCCTTTTGCGGCGCGCTGATCAGCACATCGACACCGCTCTTCTCCATGTCGACCCAGATCGTGCCGGACGCGATGCAATCCAGCACGAACATCCCGCCGACCGCATGCACGGCGTCGGCCACCGCGCGCAGATACGCATCGGGCAGCATCATCCCGGATGCGGTTTCGACGTGAGGGGCAAAGACCAGATCCGGCTTGTGCGCCTGAATCGCAGCGACGACTTCCTCGATCGGCGCCGGTGCAAACGCCGCCTGCCTTCCCGATTCGACCGAACGCGCCTTCAATACGATCGACTCGGACGGAATGCTGCCCATGTCGAAAATCTGCGACCAGCGGAAGCTGAACCAGCCGTTGCGGATGACCACGCACTTCTTGTTCGTCGCGAACTGCCGGGCCACGGCTTCCATGCCGAACGTCCCGCTGCCCGGGACGATCGCAACCGCCTTCGCGTTGTAGACCCTTTTCAGCGCTGCGGAAATGTCGCGCATGACGCCCTGAAAGCGCTGCGACATGTGATTGATCGACCGGTCGGTGTACACCACCGAATATTCGAGGAGCCCGTCGCGGTCGACATCGGGAAGTAATCCTGGCACGTTCGCCTCCGGTAAAGGACATGGGACAAGAGCGAGCGGTATTCGCGAATCGATACCGCTGCGCCCATGCAGATCTGCGTTTTGCTCAGATGACGAACGATTCTAACGAAAGCCAACTGCGGCCGGGGATTTTGGTGTGCCGCCCGGCATACCGCGGCAATCGATTACTTCGGCCATCGCCAGGCCGGATCGGCCAGGTGTTCGGCGAAGTAGTCGGACAGCGCGGCAACCTTCGCCGGACGTGCACGTGCAGACGGCGTGACGAAGTACAGGCCGCCCTTCGTCAGCGACCAGTCGGTCAGGATGGCTTCGAGGCGGCCATCGGCCAGATATTCACCGGCGATGAACTCGGGCAGTTCGGCGATCGCCAGGCCATCGAGCAGCGCAGGCAGCAGCGCGTCGGCGTTCGTCACGCGCAGCGGACCGTTCGGCGTGATCGGCTCCTCGTCACCCGCATCGTTCGTGAAGCGCCACACGTCGCTATGCGCACGATACGCGTACGAGAGACACGGCCGTTCCTCCAGTTCGCGCGGATGCGCCGGCCGTCCTTCGCGCTCCAGATACGCCGGCGACGCCACCACGTATTGCGTCACCGCGCACAACCGCCGGGCCACCAGGGATGAATCCGGCAGCGCGGCGATCCGCAATGCAGCATCGAAACCGTCGGCGATCAGGTCGACCGACGCATCCGACAGATGCAGGTCGATCGACACGTCCGGATAGGCACGAAAGAAGCCCGGCAACAGTGGCGCGACCCAGCGCAACCCGAATGACATCGGCACGGCGAGGCGCACCAGCCCGCGCGGCTGCACGGCCATTTCGCGCGCGGCGCTTTCCGCCTCTTCGGCATGGCGGTAGACCTCGCCCGCCTTCTCGCAGATCGTCCTGCCGAACTCGGTGAGCGCCAGTTGACGGGAGGTGCGGTTGAAAAGCCGTCCGCCCAGGCGATCCTCCAGGCGGGCGACGCCGCGCGAAACCGTCGCCACGGATACCCCCATCGAGCGTGCCGCAGCCGCGAACGATCCCTCCTCGGCAACCTTCGCGAACATCGCGAGCCCTTCGAAGTCAGGCAGCTTGGCCATATCCCCTCATCTTTTCATTTATGCAACGTTAGCTTGCAATCAATTCTATTTCGAAAAGATGGGTGCGTCGATATTCTCCTCACATCGCAGCACGCAACACCGAACGCAGTCATCCACGTATCGAACGAAAGGAGAAACACCATGGCACGCAAGCTCGACAACAAGATCGCACTGGTTACCGGCGCCACCAGCGGCATCGGCCTCGCCACCGCGCAGCGCTTCGCCGCCGAAGGCGCGCACGTATATGTCACCGGCCGCCGTCAGGCCGAACTCGATGCCGCGGTCAACGCGATCCGCGAAGACGGCGGCAGCGCGACGGGCGTACGCGTCGACTCCACGAAGCTCGACGAACTCGACGCACTGTATGCGCAAATCAACGAAGAACACGGGCGCCTCGACGTGCTGTTCGCGAATGCCGGCGGCGGTTCGATGCTGCCATTCGGCAGCATCACGGAGGAACACTTCGACGACACCTTCAATCGCAACGTGAAGGGTGTGCTGTTCACGGTGCAAAAGGCGCTGCCGCTGCTCGCCGACGGCGCATCGGTGATCCTCACCGGCTCGACGGCCGGCAGCGCGGGCACCGCTGCATTCAGCGTGTATTCGGCGTCGAAGGCCGCGGTGCGCGCGTTTGCCCGCAACTGGATTCTCGATCTGAAGGAACGCCGCATCCGCGTGAACACGATCAGCCCGGGCGCGACCCGCACGCCGGGGCTGCTCGACCTCGCCGGTCAGGACGCCGCCCAGCGGCAAGGTCTCGCCGATTACCTGGCCGCGCAGATTCCGATGGGGCGCTTGGGCGAGCCCGACGAGATTGCGGGTGCGGCACTGTTCCTCGCGTCGGACGACGCGAGCTTCGTGAACGGCATCGAGCTGTTCGTCGACGGCGGCCAGCAGCAGATCTGAACGTCGCGCCGGGGCGCGCCGCTCCGGCACGATCGCAATCCCTCTGCCTGCCGCGACGAGATTCAGCATCGACGTCTTCGGTCGCCGCGACCCGCGGCGGCCGGAGTCAGTACCGATCCGACACACCCTCGATCCCGCGCTCATGCAACGCGCGGACCAGCCCGGCACGCACCGTCGCGACATCTGAAAACGCCGGCCGGCGATGCGCGGCGACTTCGGCAGCCGTATAAGGCTTGAAATCCCGCGGCAGCGCATCGCGGTTCATCGTCGCGAGCACCCAGTTGAGCACGTCGGCGAGATCCTTGTCCGACAGCGCGGAGTTCGACGCGCCGGGCACGCGCATCACGTACTCGCGCCCGGCCGGCAGATGCGTGAAATAGCCGAGCGAATTCGCGAGCGGCGGCACCTTGCCCGGAATGCCACCGCCCGTCGCCGTGTGGCAGCCCATGCAGTTGAGCACCCAGTGCTGCCGCGCGAGCGCGGCGTCGCTCACGCCGTCGGCATGTGCGGGAACGGCCATCGCACACGCGGCGGCAGCGACCAGCCACGCGGACAGACGGCGCGACATGAACCCTTCGATCCGCGCCGCCACCGCACGCCGGCCCTCACGCACACCCCGGCCACGGCGCCACATCCACACGGCAGTCACAGCCCCAGCCCCTTCGTCACGACCGCACGTTGCGCGTGAACGGCCGTGCCGTCCATCTCCTTCGCACGCGCCGCGCGAATGTCGGCCGCCGTGAATGGCTTCGCGTCGCCGTGCTTGTCGTTGAGATCGAACACGACGTAGTTCAGCACGTTCGCGATATCGTCGTCGCTCGCACTCGCGAACGACGGCATCTTGAAGTTGTAGTGCTTGTCGTGCACCTCGATCTCGCCGAACATCCCGTGCAACAGCGTCGCGACGAGCTGCGCGCGGCCCGCGTCGGCCGTCGCGTACCTGCCCGGATACTCGGTCAGCGGCGGCGCGAGGCCGTCCTGCCCCTTGCCGCCCGCCTGGTGGCACACCGCGCACTGCGCGTCGAACAGGCTCTTGCCCGCGGGGTAATGGACGGCCTGCTGAGCACCGGCGACACCCGGCAACGCGAGGCATGCACCTGCAACGGCCACGCACGCGACGACGATCTTTCCAGCTTGCTTCACTTTCATTGCTTGGCCGCTCCCAACAAGACCGAAACCGAACAGTGGTAATTCGAATTGCCGTTCGCCATGCACCAGTTGATGTCGTTGTTCAGCGACAGCTTGTACAGCGGCTTCTCGCGCTCGTTGCGGTTGCAGAAGCACTTGCCGCACGACGTCTTGCCGCAGCAGTCGTTGTACGACACGATGTAGTCCGAACCGTCGTGCGGGTTGCGGCAGGTACCGATCCACGTGATCGGCGACGGCGTCGTGCCCGGCGGGCAGCTGCTCGACGTGCCGCCGCAGCAGCTGCACAGCCAGCCGTCGATCGCGCAGTATTTCCAGTAATCGCAGCTCATCGGATCGTCGCTCGCACCCGACGCGGCGGCGCCGGAAGCCGCCGATGCGCCCGACGCCGCATCGGCCGCATACGCGGTGCGGTCGACCGGCAGCAGCGGCAGCATCGCCGAGCCCACCAGCACCTTGCCGAGCTTCGCCATCGCGCTGCGCCGCGAGCTATGCTGCGCGACGCCGCGCGCCGACCGCTCGAACCATGAATCAAACAGGCCCATGTCGTTGTTCTCCGTTGACGTTGAAAGAGGGGCGGCCGATCACGCGTGCTGCGCGTGATGTTCGTGATCGCCGTGGTCGTGATCGCCGTGCACGAACTGCTGCAGCGATGCAACGCCACGCTCCTTCGCTTCGAACAGGCTCTCGAGATGCTCGCGCGTGTTGACGAGCCCCTTTGCACGCACGGTGCCGGTGTCGTCGAGCAGCACCGCGTACGGCAGCTTGCCGATCTGGTACGCGAGGCCGAGCTCCTGCGACAGCACGTACGGGAAACGCGCGAGATCGTGCTTCCGCGCGAAGCGCGTGTGTTCGTCGAGATCGCCATCGCTCGCGAGCACGATGTTCACCGGCGTCGATTCGCTCGCCTGCAGCGACGGCAACAGCGGCAGCAGCTTCTTGCAGACCGGGCACGTCGGCGACAGGAAGAACAGCAGCGTCGCCTTGCCCGACGCATCGATGCCGCCGACCTTGACCTGCGAGCCGCGAATGTCGGTCAGCTCGAACGTCGGTGCGATCGCGCCGACTGCCGGCCCCTTGTCGATCATCAAGGCGCCGGCCGGCATGATGCGCTCGTACAGGATGCCGATCTGGCGCACGAGCGCGAGGCAGATCGCGCCGAGCGCGAGAACGGCGACCCACAGCAAGGCGGTGGAAACGGTGAGAGCGGTTTGCATCATGAATTCCTCAGGTGGGAAAGGCGCGGTACGTTGGCGAGCAGCACGTCGACGGTGAGCAGCGCGCAGACGATCAGCAGAACGGAAGAAAGCAGCGTCAGGTAGTCGAACCACACGACTGCGCGGCCGCCCGGCTCGACGAGCGCGGTCGCGACCAGCACGGCGAGCAGCAGCACGCGCGCGACATGCAGCCAGCCGATGCCGCGCGGCGCATCCGCGCGCGCGGCGGCAAAGCCGGAACAGCCGCAGTCGATGTCGGTGTGGCCGCGCAGGATGTTGATCGTCATGCCGGCTGCGAAGACGAGCAGCAACGCGATCAGGCCGAGCGCGCCGGTCATGCGCGTATCGGGAAACAGCAGCGCCGCGGCGCACACGACTTCCGCGAGCGGAATCGCGAACGCGGCTGGCGCGGCGAGCGCATCGGGCAGCAGGCGATAGCCGGCAAGCGCTTGCCGGAACGCCGCGGGCCGGCGCAGCTTCGCGAAGGCGCCGAGCAGCACGACGACGGCCGCGCCTGCCTGCGCGCTGGTAGCGAGTACCGGATCGAGCGTCATCGCGGCCTCACGGGTTCACGAGCAGCGACGGCGTACTGCCGATCTGCTTCTCGACGTGCTGCAGCTTGCCGGTGCGCGCGTCCATCACGACGAGATCGGATGTGCCCGTCAGTCCGTAGAACAACGGCTTGTCATCCTCGCTGACCTGGATCGACACGAGCGGATCGACCTTCTGCTGCGCGAGATCCCAGCGCGCGATGCGCTGCTTCGTCTTCAGGTCGTAGACCCACACCTGCGTGCCGGGATCCTTGTGCGTACCGTCGCCGCCCTTGTGCATCAGCACGTAGTAGCGGTGCTGCTTCGCCTGCACGGCCGTCTGCTGCATGCCGCCCGGGCGCCAGCCTTCGGTGCGCTCGGCGCCGGTCAGCAACGACCACGGCTTGCCGAACACCGGCTTGTCGCCGTTGAAATCGGCGCTGCGCACATTGCCGTGATACGTCGTGAACAGATAGCCGCCGTTGTAGCGTGACGCATTGATGAAGGCAGGATCATTGTCGACGTCGATGAACGCGTCGGACATCGTGCGCTTCACCTCCTTGCCGTTCGCGTCGAGCGTGACGGTGAGCGCCTTGCCGCTTTCGCACAGCGCGGTGAAGCGGTCGTTCCCCGACGGATACGCGAGCACGCATGCCGCAGTGTCGATCTCCGACAGCACCTTCTTCGACACGGCGTCGATCACCGTCACCGACGCGGCCGGCGTGATGTTCGCGACGTACAACCGCTTGCCGTCCGCGCTGAACGCGGTGTTGTACGGCGACGGCACGTGCTGCCCGTGCTTCGCCGGAATCACGATTTCGCCGGTGTGGTCGAGCGTCGTGTTGTCGGCCATCTCGACGACGTCGGTACGCGTGCCGTGCGAGCCGCGCGAGAAATAGGTCGTCGCGATGAAGCTCGCCTTGTGGTCGGGCGAGATCGCGAGACCGGGCGCGAAGCCGCCGTCGATCTGGCCGAGCAGCTTCTTCGCGTCGGCGTCGTACACGTAGATGCGCCCATCGGTCATCGTCGGCATCGCGATATCGACGACGTACACCTCGTGCGGATGCCACGCCGGCATCTTCTGCACGACCAGTTCCTCGGGCTTTTCCGTCGCGTCTGCGTTGCCGGCCCACGCCGCCGCAAACGCCAGCGTCGCCGCGAAAGCCGCGGTGCGTCGCCTTGTCCTCATGTCGCCTCCAGTTGGGATTCACGTTATGTGGGGCGACTGTAGTTCGACAATAAATCCGTTCAGCACCAGGACCGGCAACGCGTGCGTGCCGTTTCGGGATATTGGAAAACCGCCTGAAAGGCATCCGCCACGGCCCCCTTCCGACCCCTCAAAAACCCCCGGTGCAATAGCGCTCATCCGTATTGCGCCGACCGTGCGGTCAGTTTATTCTTGCGCCGTCCGAACGACCGCCGGAGGCGCCGTGCTCGTGTTTCACCAGATGTTCGACGACGCAGACCGGCATGCCGAGGCGCTGCGCGGCTGGGATCAGCGTTACGACCAGATCGGCTCCGGCTCGTATCGCAGCACGGTCAAGCATGCGGTGCTCGACGGCGTGCAGCTGTTCCAGGAAGCGGCGAACGTGCGCATCATCCAGCGCGGACGCCTGCCGCCCGGCCATACGGTGTTCGGAATGCCGCTCACCGGCTCGGGCACCTTCGCATTCGGCGATGCGCGCATCGAGCGCGGCACGATCGTGATGGCTCGCGGCGGCTCGCCTTTCGAACTCCATTCGCCCGACGACATGTCGCTGATCGGCGTGGTCGTCGATCCCGAATTGAAGCAGCAGATCGAGGATGCCGCCGACGTCCGGCTCGACGAGCGCGCGCTGCGGCGCGGCGTCGTCGATGTACCGATCGCCGCGCGCGAACGCGCGAGCGTCCAGCTCGCCACGCTGCTCGAACGCGTGCTGTACGCCCCGGATACGTTCGACGCACCGCGTGCGCAGACCGAATTGCGCGGCGAAGTCGGCAACGTGCTCGTCGATCTCCTCACGTACCGGATGCCCGAGCCGTCGAACCGGCTCACGCATGCATGCCACGCCGACATCGTGCGCCGCGTGCACGACTACGTGATCGCGCACCCGGAAGCGCCCGTCGACATCCTGAGCCTGTGCACGCAGCTGCGCGTGAGTCGGCGCACGATGCAGAACAGCTTCCAGTCGGTCGTGCAGACCGGTCCGCTGAACTACACACGCTCGCTGCGCCTCGCGCAGGTGCGGCGCCTGCTGCTCGACACACGGCAGTCCGACCTGCCGATCAGCGAAGCGGCCGCGCGCTGGGGCTTCATCCACCTCGGGCATTTCGCGAACGCATACAAGGCCCAGTTCGGCGAACTACCTTCGACGACGACGCGCCGGACGGTGCACCGCGCAAAAACGCGCTGACCGCCCGCAAAACCCGCGATAATCCCGGGTTGAACGTTCGGCGCCCGCGAGCCGGGCGCGATGCGCGCCAGTCTCCCCGTTCGCCGCGCCGCGTCGCGCCGTGCGCGACGACCACCCGATTCCACCCCACGCTCCGATGCCAGAGGATTTCCACTTCCTGTTGCTGCCCGGCTTCTCCGCGCTCGGCTTCATGTCCGCGGTCGAACCGTTGCGCGTCGCGAACCGCTTTCGCACCGAGCTGTACCGCTGGCACGTGATCAGCGCGGACGGCGCGCCCGTCGCCGCGAGCAACGGCATCCCGGTCGCGGCCGAAGCCGCGTATGCGGACGTCGCCCAGGTCGAGACGGTGTTCGTGGTCGCGGGCTTCGATCCGCTCGTGTGCTACGACCGCGCGCTCGGCGACTGGTTGCGCCGCCAGAACCGGCACGGCGCGACGCTCGGCGGCATCGACACCGGCAGCTTCGTGCTCGCGGAAGCCGGGCTGTTCGACGCAACGCAAATGCTCACGCTGCACTGGGAGGCGCTCGCCGCGTTCCGCGAACGCTACCCGGGCCTGAACGCGACGCAGGAGCTGTTCGAGATCGACGACCGGCGCATCACCTGCGCGGGCGGCACCGCGTCGATCGACATGATGCTCGACCTGATCGGCCGGCGGCATGGCGCCGATCTCGCGGCCGCGATCTCCGAGCAGTTCGTCGTCAGCCGCATCCGGCAGCGTTCGGACAGCCAGCGACTCGAGATCGCGGCGCGCTACGGTGTGCACAACCGCAAGCTGATCCAGGTGATCGGCACGATGCAGCAGCACATGGAAACCCCGCTCGGCTCCGACGCACTCGCGCAGGAAGTATCGATCACGCGGCGCCAGCTCGAACGGCTGTTCAGCGCGATGCTGAACGACACGCCGACGCGCTTCTACCTGAACCTGCGCCTCGATCGTGCACGCGAACTGCTGCAGCAGACCGACATGAGCATCACGTCGGTCTGCGTTGCGTGCGGCTTCGAATCGCCGTCGCATTTCTCGCGCACGTATCGCTCGCGTTTCGGCGTGAGCCCGCGCAGCGACCGGCGAGCGACGCGCTGAAGTTCGGCAAGCTGGCGCTCGCGTATGCGGTCGATCCCGGCGGCGCGACCGTCAAGCACTGACGGGGCCTCACTCGGCTCGAGCCGCACCGAACGCGCGCGTCATGCGCACCCGATACGGTTCGAGCGCCTTTCCGGTTCCGGCTAGAATCGTCGTTCGATCACTTCCGCACCACGGTGCAGCGCCATGACCGATTTCTCCCGCTCAGTCAGCGACCTCTCGCCCGATCGCGTGACGACCGCGTTCGATCTTCCCGGCCACAAGACCGTCCGCTCGCTCGGCGTCGCACAGGGCATCATCGTGCGCTCGCGCTCGATCGTCGGCTCGTTCGGCGCGGCGCTGCAGACCCTCTTCGGCGGCAACATCACGCTCTATACGTCGCTGTGCGAGAAGGCGCGCCAGCAGGCGTTCGACAAGATGCTCGCCGATGCGCGCAAGCTCGGCGCGAATGCGATCGTCGCGATGCACTACGACTCGACCGAGATCGGGTCGGGCATCACGGAAGTCATCTGCTACGGCACGGCCGTGCAGGTCACGCGCGACGCCGGCGCCTGACCGTCAACCGTTACGCGCCGGCCGCACACACGATCGCGACGATCGAGCCGATCACGAGCACCATGCCGATCGTCTTGCGCTTGTTCAGCTCGGTCCACAACAGCACGCCCGTCAGCGACAGCAGGATCAGCGCGCCGGCGAGCGTATCGACGAGCAGCACCCAGCCGATGCTCATCCCGACGCCCTTGTGCAGGTTCGTCAGCCACGCGAGCGTGGTGTTGTCGGTGCGCTTGAGCGTCATCGTGCCGCTGCCGACCCAGTAGTCGACCGCGACGCTTTCACGCGGCGACGCGAACACGAGCTGCCAGTGCTCGGGCTGCACGGTCTCGCGGTCGCCCCATGCGACCGGATGCTCGGGTTCCTTCTGCACGCGGCCCATCCGTTCCGGCACATGCAAATCCGGTTGCCCGCGCAACCATTGCGCAAGCTCGCGCGGCGAATCGGGTTCCGGGTCGGGCACGTCGAGCCGCAACGTCTCGACATGCGGCGCGCCGGTCTGGATCCGCAGCGGCGGCGCACGATGATTCAGCAGGAACCCCGTCGTGCCGAACAGCAGGCCGAGCGCGGCGCCCCACAGGCCGACCCAGCCGTGCACCTTGCGCAACCACTTGATGAACGTACCGCGGCGCGATCGCGTGCCGCCGGAGCCCGCCGGACGCGCGCCCGGCGCGGCACGCGACACCGGCGACGCGGGCGCCGCGTCGATTTCGATGGGATCGGCAACGCTCACGTCTCGCTCCAGATTCTCAACAGGTTGTGATAACAGCCGACGAGACTGCGGCATGCCTGCGCATCGGCGCCGCTTGCGTTGAGCCGCTGGATCGCCGTGTCCATGTCGAACAGCAGCGCGCGCTGCGCATCGCTGCGCACGAGGCTCTGCACCCAGAAGAAGCTCGCGACGCGCACACCGCGCGTAACCGGCGTGACCTGGTGCAGGCTCGTCGCCGGATAGACGATCATGTCGCCGGCCGGCAGCTTGACCTGCTGCACGCCATACGCATCCTCGATCACGAGTTCGCCGCCGTCGTATTCGTCGGGTGCGGACAGGAACAGCGTGACGGACACGTCGGTGCGCAGCTTCACGCCGTTCGGCAGCACGCGCACCGCGCCGTCGACGTGGCTGCCGAACGTCATCCCGCCTTCGTAGCGGTTGAACAGCGGCGGATAGACCTGGTTCGGCAGCGCCGCGCTGATGAACAACGGATTGCGCTCGACCGCGGCCAGGATCACTTCGCCCAGCTCGCGCGCGACCGGCGAATGCTCGGCGATCTGCTGGTTGCGCTTGACCGGCGCGCCCGTATAGCCGGCCGTCGCACGGCCGTCGACCCACGCGTCGCCCGCGCGGTCGAGCCGGTCGCGCACCGTGCGCACCTGCTCGGGCGTCAGCACGTTCGGAATGTGTACAAGCATCGTTCCACCTGTTTGATCGAATGGCGCGGCAGCCGGCGTGGGCTCAGAAACGGTAGTCGAGCGTCGCGAGGAACGTACGCCCGACACCCGGCACCGCGCGGCCGCCGTCCGACTGGATCAGCGCATCGTAATAGAACTTGTTGGTCAGGTTCAGCAGGTTCAGGCGCAGGTCCCACTGCTTCGCGTGATACGCGGCCGTTGCATCCCAACGCGTATAGCCGCCCACCTGCACGTAGTCCGTGTTCGCCGCGTAGCGTCCCGACATGTAGGTCGGGCCGCCGCCGATCTCCCAGTGCGGCGTGAACGCATACGTCGTCCACAGCGTGAACGTGTTGCGCGGCGTATTCGCGAGCGTCTTGCCCTGCGTGCCGTCGCGCGCGCTCAGGATCACGCCGTTCATGTACGTGTAGCTGCCGAACACCTGCCATTTCGGCGTGATGTGACCCGTCACGCTCGCCTGGAAGCCGCGCACGCGAATGTCGCCTTCGAGCAGGTATTCGCCCGTCGACGTCTGCGTGCGCGCGTTGCTCTTCTCCTGCTGGAACAGCGCCGACGTGACCGACAGGTTGTCGTTCAGCAGGTCCCACTTGCCGCCGACCTCGTACGACTTCGTGTGCTCGGGCGACAGGTTCTGCGTGTTGTTCGTGACCGTCAGCGTCTCGAGCGACGGGTTGAACGACGTGCCGTACGAGAAATAGTACGACTGCGATTCCGTCGGCTGGTAGATCACGCCGGCACGCACGCTCGTGAAATAGTTCGTCTGCGACGTGTAGCCCGGTGCGTTCACGGTGTTCGCCAGATGCGCCTGGAAGCGATCCCAGCGCAGCCCGCCGACGAATTTCCAGTCGCGGCCGATCGACACCGTGTCGTTCATGTACGCGGCGAGCGTGGTCGCGCCCGATTCGGCATGGTTGGTCGGTGTCTGCGTCGCATTGGACGCCGTCGACGACAGGTAGGCCGGATCGATCAGCGACAGGATCGGCAGGCCGCTGCGCGTGTACGTCTGGTTCGTGTAGCTGTCGTGGCCGACCTCGACCCCGGCGATCAGGTCGTGCTTCACGAAGCCCGTGTCGAACTTGAAATGCGCCATCGTGTCGTTGTCGACCGAATGGTTCTCGATCACGCGGTCGTGGCTCGCGAGCTTCACGTACAGCGCGGACATCGGCAACGACGTGTAGTTGCCGTTCGTCAGCGCGGGGCTCGACGACAGCGGCCCGGTCAGCACCGCGTTCGCGGCCGTCTCGCGCGCGTCGGTCATCGAGTGCGAGAACGACGTGCGGTTGCTGATCGTCAGCGCATCGTTGATGCGATGATCGATGCGCGCGGACACGGTCTGGACGTCCTGGATCGTGCGGTCGTCGGTGAGGCCGTAGAACGTGTTCTTCGGCACCGGCGCCGGATGGCCGTTGACCGCGAGCACACCGTAATCCGGCATGTCGTAGTTGTGCTGGATCAGCGCGGACAGCGTCACCTCGGTCGGCGTGCCGATGCCGAAGCGCAGCTCCGGTGCGATCCCGTAGTCCTTGTTCTTCATCACGTCGCGCGTCGAACCGAGCGACTGGCCGAACGCGTTGATGCGAAACGCCGACGTCGCGCCGAGCGGCCGGTTCAGGTCGACGCTCGTGCGGTAGCGGTCGTCGGTGCCGATCGTCGTCGACACCTCGGCGGACGGCTTCAGGTTCGCCTTCTTCGACACCTGGTTGATCACGCCGCCCGTCGAGCCGCGCCCGAACAGCATCGACGACGGGCCGTACAGTACTTCGACCGAATCGAGATCGAACGTGTCGCGGTAGTACTGGTTGCGGTCGCGGAAGCCGTCGAGATAGATGTCGTTCTGCGCGGTGAAGCCGCGCAGGTTGATGTTGTTGCCGATCTGTCCGCCTTCCGCGCCGCCGATGGTGATGCCCGGCGCATTGCGCAGCGCGTCCTGGAACGACGTGAGCCCCTGCGACTCCATCAACGCCTTGTTGATCACCGTGACCGACTGCGGAATGTCGCGCAACGCGGTCGGGGTTTTCGCGCCGACGGTCGAGCGCTCGGCCTGGAAGTCCTGTTGCACGGCCTGCCCCGACACGCTGATCGTCGGCAGCGTGTCGCGCGTGGCCGCAGCGGCAGCCGGCGACGCATCGCCCGGTTTCGCGGCGGCGGCCGGCGACGATTCGGTGCTCGCGCTCTGTGCGAATGCGGGCGCAGCGATAGGCAAAGCAAAGGCCAGCGCGAGCGCGCTCGCGAACGGGGTCCTGTTCGGCATGGAAATCCAGTCGGAATGAAACCGCCCCGCGTGGACGCACGCAATGCGCGCGCACGAGGCACGGAAGCGTTGGCTTGCTGACCGCCGGCGATCAGGCCGACAGCACTAGCTGGCTAGGTTGACGAGTAACCGGCGGCAGACGCCGCACCGGCCACGGAAATGAGAATCGGTATCATTCCATGTATTTCTTTTTGTTTCAATTGATAACCGCATCGTCATGCGAAAACGCCACGTTTCCGGAAATTACTGAAAGTTTTATGTAATTTATCGAATGAATATTGTAATTTTAATCGGCCATTTTGTCATATGAATGTGCGCTCGAAGCCTTGTACGTCAAGGCATCGAAGGCATAGCCTCTTCTGGTTTTCGCGCCTCGCCGAATCCGGCCGATCCATATGGTTTACGACGCCGACGCGTCGTCTCAGCCAAAACGACGAATTAGTCTGATGATTATCCAGGCCGAATGCCGTTTGGCATTTGATTCAAAATTGAAAGCTATTTGAAATAAATAGCCGCAAATGAATCGGCTTCGGTTCGACGCATCGGGCCATGACATCGACTCAATGATCGCGCTCCAGCGACGTCATGTTCCGCAAGGTCGGAAACAGGCGCATCCACGTGAGCGCAACGGCGATCGTCGCCGCGCCGCCGACCACGATCGCCGCCGGCGCGCCCCACCATGCGGCCGTCACGCCCGATTCGAATTCGCCGAGCTGGTTCGACGTGCCGATGAACAACGAGTTGACCGCGCTCACGCGCCCGAGCATGTCGTCGGGCGTGCGCAGCTGCACGAGCGACAGGCGCACGACGACGCTCACCACGTCCGATGCACCCAGCGCCGCCAGCGCGACGAGCGACAGCGCGAAATGCCGCGACAACCCGAACACGATCGTCGCGATACCGAATGCGATCACGCCGCCGAACATCGCGCGGCCCGGCCGCCCCTTCAACGGAAAACGCGTGAGCCACAGCGTGCCCGCGAGCGCACCGACCGCGGGCGCCGCGCGCAACGCGCCGAGCCCCCACGGTCCGACCTGCAGGATGTCGCGTGCGTAGATCGGCAGCAGCGCGGTCGCGCCGCCGAACAGCACGGCGAACAGGTCGAGCGACAGCGCACCGAGGATCGCCGGTTCGCGCCGGATGAACGCGATGCCCGAGAACACCGAACGCAGCGTGACCGGCTCGCGTGCCGGCGGTGCGCTGCGCAGCGGTATCGTGCCGCTCAGCACCGCCGCGATCGCGAACGCGACCACGCTCGTGCCGAACGCGACGGGCGCACCGATGCCATACAGCAGCCCGCCGAACGCGGGCCCGAGAATCTGCGCGGCCTGGTTCGCGGACGTCGACAGCGCGGTCGCGCGCGGCAGGTCGCTGCGCGGCACGACGGCCGGCAGCAGCGACGACACCGACGGCGATTCGAACGCGCGCGCGGTGCCGACGATCGCCGCGAGCGCATACACGCCCGGTGCGGTGAGCCCGCCGTTCGCCGCACCGAACAGGAACGCGCCGGCGGCCAGCGCCTCGACGCCCTGGCAGATCGTCGCGATGCGTCGGCGGTCGTAGCGGTCGGCCACCTGTCCGACGACGAGCGTCAGCACGAACATCGGCACGAACTGCGCGAGCCCGACGAGACCGAGCGCGAACGCGCTGTGCGTGAGCGCATAGACGTACCAGCCGATCGCGACCGACAGGATCTGGAACGCCAGCGACGACATCACGCGCGTGCCCCAGAAGCGCTGGAACGGTGCGTGTCGGAACAGGTTGGCGGGTAGCTGGGACGGCGAACCGGATTCGGGTAACGGGGTGGTCATCGAGGAGGTGTCATCGGAGGAGAGCGGGCGGCCGGCGATGCGCGCTGCGGCCGAACCGCGATGATATCGCCAACCGTGCCGATCCTGCCGGACGCGCACCCCGCGCCGGTAGCACCGGCGCACACGGCACTACCCTCCCGCCGCGCAAAAAAAAGCGCGAACCGCAGTTCGCGCCAAAGAGAGACCTCGCTGAGGACACCGGAAGATCTACCCCACCCCACTCAGAAAGAATGCCGCATCCCGATCCGCACGTCGGCCTGCGTCTGCGTGGTCGACGGCGTGAAGCTGTAGCCGATGACCGCATCGACACCCTGCGACGCGCGCAGGTAGTCGCCGGAGATGTACACGTCGGTGCGCTTCGACAGCAGGTAGTGCAGGCCGGCCGTCCCCTGGTTCCAGTGGTGGCCTTCGAAGCGCGTGTGCTGATAGCCCGCGATGAAGCTGAGCGCCGGCGTGAACTGGTACAGGCCGCCGCCTTCATACACCTGCATGTGCGACGACTGGCCGAAGCCCTTGATCGTCGTGTACGAGAAGTTCGCGTCGAGCGACAGCTTGCCGATCGTGTAGCTCGTGCCGATGCCGAACGTTCCCTGGCTGTCGACGTCCATCGCGGTGTTCGAGAACAGGTCGGTGCGCGCGCCGGTCGCCGGATCGACGGTGACGGTCTGCTGGCCGAGGAACGTATGCGTGCCGATCATTGCGTACGGGTCGAACGCATAGATGCCGTTCGGGTTGTTCAGGCGCGTGTACGCCGCACCGATCGAGAAGTCGCCCTTCGTGAAGCTCGCGCCCGCGCTCCATGCGCTGTTGCGATGGAAGTTGCCGGCGACGTTGCCGAACGAATACATCGCGCCAAACTTGAAGCCGTTCAGGTCGTTCGACAGGAACTTCACCGAGTTCGGCAGGCGGTCGCCGTTGAAGCGGTCGAAGTCGCCCTGGTGAATCGCATAGCCGCTCCCCCATGCCGAGATGTTGTAGATCGACACCAGCTCGTTGGTGATGTCCAGCTGGTTGCCGAACGACAGCGTGCCCCAGTCGTTCTGCAGGCCGACATAAGCCTGGCGTCCGAACTCCGCCCCGCCGAAGCCGAGCTGCCCGTTGCCGAGGTGGAAACCGCTCTCGAGCGTGAATACCGCTTTCAGGCCGCCACCGAGATCTTCAGTGCCCTTCAGGCCGAAGCGGTTGCCGTACGCGATGCCGTCGTCGAACTTGACCACGTGCGAGCCGCCCGTGTTGTTCACGTACGTAACGCCCGCGTCGATGATCCCGTACAGCGTCACGCTGCTCTGCGCATGGCCGATGGCGGGAATACAGGCCGCGCATACCAGCGCGACCGCTACGGCAACTTTCTTCTGCTTCATTGTCGACCACCCTCCCTGAACCGTTCTGTGGAAAGAACCGTGGCCTGGCGCGCGCCGCAATACGCCGGCCGATTCGAATTCGGTACGTCTACTAGCTTCGGTATTTCGTTTTCCGCAATAACGTAGCCATTGGCGAAAAATACAAACCCATATTTATGGTCACCAGTCTGAAGGCGACACCAAATGGTCTCGATGCGACTGCTCGGGAAAACACCGAGACGGGCAGCCATGCAAAAAACGGCCGCCCGAACATGGATCAGCGGGCGTCGAGCGCCGCGCGCACGGCCGGCAGGGCCGGTGTGCCGGATGCGGTCGTCACGCCATTCAGCCAGCCCTCGACGAGTGCCGGGTCCGCCTTCAGCACGTGCTGCGCCGCAAGCGCGGGCGACGTCTTGTTGTCGAGCATGTCGGCGATCATCCTGTTCTCGACGTCGACGGAGAAGGTCATCTGCCGGAACAGCCGCGCGAGGTTCGCACACTGGCCGGCAAAGCCGGAACGCGTCACGGTGTTGACGGTCGCACCGCCGTAGTTCGGACCGAAATACGCGTCGCCGCCCGACAGGTAGGTCAGGTGGAACTTGGTATTCATCAGGTGCGGCTCCCACGCGAGAAACACGATCCAGCGCTTGTCGCGCACCGCACGCTCGACCTGCGTGAGCATCCCCGTCTCGCTCGATTCGACGAGCGACCAGTTCGCCGGGCCGAGCGCATGGTCGGACAGCATCCGCTTGATGTTCTGGTTTGCGGGCGCGCCGGGCTCGATCCCGTAGATCTTGTCGCCGAAGCGGTCCGCGTAGCGTGCGAGATCGGCGAACGTATGCACGCCCGCGGCCGCGACGTAATCGGGCACGGCCAGCGTGAACTTCGCGCCGCTCAGGTTCGCGTGGAGCACGTCGATCGACTTCTCGTCGACGAACGGCTTCACGAGCGGCGCCTGCGCGGGCATCCAGTTACCGAGGAACACGTCGACCTGCCCTTTCTTCAAGCCCTGGTATGTGATCGGCACGGACAGGTTCGCAACGTCCTGCCGGTAGCCGAGCGCCTTCAGCACGACGCCGGCCATCGCGTTCGTCGCGTCGATGTCGGTCCAGCCGGGCGCCGCCATCTTCACGTCGCGACACGTCTGCGGGTCGGCGGCGTGCGCGGGCTGTGTCGCCATCACACATGCGGTCGCGGCGAGCGCCGCGCCGATCCTTCGGATTGCTGCTTGGGATTGCCGTTTCATGGTTCGTTTCCTCCGTCGTTCGTCAATGACCGCGATGCGGACCGTTCAGCGCCCGACGCGCGGAAAGCGCGCCATCGCTTCGAGCGTGTCGAGTTCGATGTGATTGCGCATGTAGCGCTGGCTCGCGTCGGTGAACGGTTGCCAGTCCCACGCCTGAATGCGGCCCTGCGTCGTCGCCGCGTAATGGAAGCGGCGCCGCCGCTGGCTCGCACGCACCTGCGCGTCGAGTTCCGGCAGGTTCCAGCGTCGTGCGGCCTCCGCGCGGAACGCGGCGAGCACGTCGGCCGCTTCGGGCAGGCCGGCCAGGTTCGTGCGCTCGCGCGGATCGTCGGCGAGGTTGTAGAGCTGGTCGGGATCGGCCGGGCAATGCACGTACTTCCAGTCGCCGCGGCGGATCATCACGACCGGCGCAACCGCCCCTTCCGCGAGGTATTCGCCCAGCGCGACGTCGTGCGCGGGCGCGCCTTGCAGATGCGGCACGAGGCTCGCGCCGTCGACCGGGTCCGGCCAGCCGCCGGCGGGCGCCGCGCCGGCCAGGTCGACGAGCGTCGGCAGCAGGTCGACGTGCGACACGGGCCCGCGCACGCGCGCGGCGTCGAAACGGCCCGGCGCGTGGACGATCAGCGGCACGCGGCAGCCACCTTCGAAGAACGTCATCTTGTACCAGAGCCCGCGCTCGCCGAGCATGTCGCCGTGATCGGACGTGACGATCACGATCGTGTCGTCGGCGAACCCGCATTGCTCGAGCGCGGCCAGCACGCTGCCGAACTGCGCGTCGACGTAGGACGTCGCGCCGTAGTACGCGCGGCGTGCGGCACGAATCTGCGCATCGGTCGGCGGCGTACGGTCGTTTTCGCAGACGAAGCGCAGCCGCTGCGAATGCGGATCGCTCTGTTCGGCGTCGAGCCGCACGGCCGGCATGTCGATCTCGTCGTCGCTATACAGATCCCAGTACTCGCGCGTGATCGCATACGGATCGTGCGGATGCGTCAGCGACACGACCATGCAGAACGGCCGCGCGTCGTGCCCGGCCGCCCGCTCGCGCGCGACGTCGTACAGCTTCTGCTTCGCCGCGAACGTGACCTCGTCGTCGAAGTCGAGCTGGTTCGTGCGCACGCACGGGCCGGCCTCGAGCACCGAGCTCATGTTGTGATACCAGCTCGGCCGCTCGGTCGGGTGGTCCCAGTCGGGCACCCAGCCGAAGTCGGCCGGATAGATGTCGGTGGTAAGCCGCTCCTCGAAGCCGTGCAGCTGGTCGGGGCCGCAGAAATGCATCTTGCCGGACAGCATCGTGCGGTACCCGCCGGCACGCAGGTAGTGCGCGAAGGTCAGCGTTTGCGCCGGCAATTCGGCGGCGTTATCGTAGGCATCGATACCCGATGGCAGCTTGCCGGTCAGCAGCGAGAAACGCGACGGCGCGCACAGCGGGCTCGCGCAATACGCGGCATCGAACACGACGCCTTGCGCGGCGAGGCGGTCGAGCGTCGGCGTACGCGCGACGCGGTTGCCGTATGCCGGCAACGCGAACGGCGTCAGCTGGTCGGCCATCAGGATCAGGATGTTGGGAGTCGGATTCGTCATCGCGGTCGTGGGGAAATCGGTGTTCGAACGAAACGGCGCAACGCTCGTGCAGCGCAGCAGCCGACATGACGGACGCAGCCTGAAGAAAGTACCGCGCGCACCGGCCGCGACTGGCTAGAATCGCGGAAGGCCTGGCGCGGCGCCGTGCCGTCCGAAGCACTATCCCCCGCCCGAATTCGCGCGGGAAGGCGTCCGGCTCTTATGAGGCCATTAGAGAGACTTATGTCGAAATCCGAACCGTTACCGTCGATGCAGGCGCTGCGCGCGTTCGAATCGGCCGCCCGCCTCCAGAGCTTCACGGCCGCCGCGCGCGAGCTCGGCTCGACGCAGCCGGCCGTGAGCCAGCAGGTGTTCCAGCTCGAGGCGGAACTCGGCGTGCCGCTGTTCGAGCGCAGCCCGCGCGGCGTCACGCTGACGAGCGACGGCCAGTGCCTGTACGAAGCCGTGCGGGTGAGCCTCGACACGCTGCGTGGCGCCACCGCGACGCTGCGCGCGCGCCGCGAGCACGGCGCGCTCACGATCGTCACGGATTTCGGTTTCGCGACCTACTGGCTGATGCCGCGCCTCGCGGGGCTGAAGCGCGTGATGCCGGACGTCGACGTGCGGGTCGTCACGTCACAGGATTACGACGCGCAGCGCGATCACGCCGACATCGCGATCCTGTTCGGCGACGGCCACTGGCCGTCGTGCACGGCCGCGCGGCTCTTTCCGGAATCCGTCACGCCCGTGTGCTCGCCCGCGTTCCGCGCCGCGCACCCGCACGTCGCGCGGCCCGAGCACCTGCATGCGCTGCCGCTGCTGCACGTGCAGCCGACGCGCCCCGAGCGCTGGCTGTCGTGGGCCGGCTGGTTCGACGCGCACGGCCTCGACGCGCCGGCCGCCGCGCGCGGCGTGACCTTCAACAGTTACGCGCTGGTGATCCATGCCGCGCTGCTGGGCGAGGGCGTCGCGCTCGGCTGGTCGCCACTCGTCGACGAGCTCGTCGCATCCGGGCAGCTCGTGAAGCTCGTCGACGCGCCCGTCGTCACGTCGCGCGGCTATTTCCTCGTGCGGCCGCCGCAGCGGCCCGAGCCGGACGCGACCCACGTGTTCCGGCGCTGGCTGCTCGACGCATGCGCGCCGGCCTGAACGGCCGTCCTGCCGGTCCGCAGGCGCCCGCCCGACGTCCGCCAGCCAGCCGCCCGACGCCAGCGCCGCCCGGCTACGCTGGCGCACCGATACCAGCCACACGGCGGGTTGGTTCTATCCGCGCCCGAATCGTCCTGATTTACTTGAGTCTCCCGCTACCCGCGTTGGCGCGGCGCCCCGGCGCGCCGTCGTGCGGGTTTGCGCTCCATGACATCCGAGGAATCTCATGACCGCCGACTCACGCCCCGATCAATTCGTCCTGACGCTGTCGTGCCCGAGCGCGGCCGGCCAGGTCGCCGCTGTCGTCGGCTTTCTCGAGCGCCATCGCTGCTACGTCGATGCGCTGAACGTGTTCGACGACGATCTCAGCAACCACTTCTTCGTGCGCTGCGTATTTCATCCGACGGATGAAACGCTGCAGATCGACGCGCTGCGCCAGGAATTCGGGCCGATCGCGGCCGCGCTCGGCGGCGGCGGTGAAGGCGACACGCAGTGGGCGATCCACGACGTGAACGCGCGCCCGAAGGTGCTGATCATGGTGTCGAAGCTCGAGCACTGCCTCGCGGACCTGCTGTTCCGCTGGCGGATGGGCGAGCTCAAGATGGACATCGTCGGCATCGTGTCGAACCATCCCGATTTCGAGCCGCTCGCCGCGCAGCACGGGCTGCCGTTCCGCCATTTCCCGATCACGGCCGACACCAAGGCGCAGCAGGAAGCACAGTGGCTCGACTTCTTCGAGTCGAGCGGCGCCGAACTCGTGATCCTCGCGCGCTACATGCAGGTGCTGTCGCAGGAAACGAGCGCGAAGCTCGCGAACCGTGCGATCAACATCCATCACTCGTTCCTGCCCGGCTTCAAGGGCGCGAAGCCGTATCACCAGGCGCATGCGCGCGGTGTGAAGCTGATCGGCGCGACCGCGCACTTCGTGACCGACGATCTCGACGAAGGCCCGATCATCGAGCAGGTGGTCGAGCGTGTCGATCACGCGCTGCGTCCCGAGCAACTGCTCGCGGTGGGCCGCGACGTGGAATGCATCACGCTCGCGCGCGCGGTAAAGGCGTTCATCGAGCGGCGGGTGTTCCTGAACGGCGATCGCACGGTGGTATTTCCGTAAGCGCATCGCGCGCTTTCATCGCGTTCGTTCCGCGAGAAACAAACAAAAAAACCGACCGGCACCTGCCGGTCGGTTTTTTATCGCTTGCCGTTCGACGCGGTGCGCGACGGCCCCGGGTGCGGTGTCCGGTTTCATCGCGCGCGGCGCGCGGCGCGTGCCGCGGTCAGGCGCTTACTTCACCCACGCGAAGTAGTACGACAGCCAGATCGTGAGTCCGGCGCCGATCAGCGCCGCATACGGCATCAGGTTCAGCCACATCGCGCGCTTCGGCACTTCGAGTTCCATGTCGCGCTGCATCTGCGCCGGGAAACGGCCGCGATCCTGCCAGTAGTGGCGGAACAGGAACACCGGCACGATCAGCAGCATCGCGATCAGCCCGTTGCGCAGCGTGCCTTCGCCCTGCAGGTTCGCGCCCGCGCCGACATAGACGAGGTTCGCGTAGCCGCAGATCGAACCGGCGACGAGCAGCCAGGTCGGGCAGCGGAACGGCCGATCCCAGTTGCCGCGATCCATCCGGTGGATCCAGCCCGACTGAAGGTTCAGGAATACGAACAGCATGTAGCAGACGTTCGAGATCGACAGCACCGTCATGTAGTCCGACATCATCAGCAACACGAGGTTGAAGCCGAGATCGGTCCACATCGCGCGCGTGGGCGAACCGTGCTCGTTCACGTGCGACAGGTACTTCGGCAGCCAGCCGTCGACCGATGCCTGATACAGCGTGCGCGACGAGCCCATCATCGACGTCATCACGATCAGCAGGATCGACAGCATCAGCATCACGATGACCGCATTCGCGACCCACGCGCCGCCGCCGACGATCTTCGCCATCGCGGCCGCGACGCCGGTGCCGTCGCCGATCGACGGATCGAGCATCGCCTGCGTGCCAAGCGCGCCCTGGAACGCCATCGGCACCAGCGTCATCACGACGAGACACAGCGCGCCCGACCAGAAGATCGCCTTCGCGGTGTCGCGGCGCGGATCGCGGAATTCGCGCGTGTAGCAGACGGCCGTCTCGAAGCCGTACGACGCCCAGCCGGCCATGAACATCGCGCCGAGCGCCATCGTGACGCCCTGCCCGTTCCACGAACCGAACATCGTGGCCGTGAGGTTGCCGTGCGCGTCGTGACCGAGCGGCAGCAGCGGGAGCAGGTTCGACATCGGCACGTCGCCGGTGATGAACGGCACGATGCCGACGATCAGGAGCGGCGTGAGCGATGCGATGCCGAGAATGCGCTGCGTGCGCGCAGCCTTCGACGCGCCGCTGTGCTGAAGCTTGAACGTGATGAGAAGCAGAATCGTCGCGATGATGAACGTCGCATTGATTCGCAGAGACAGACCGGGCTTGATGAACCCGAGATCCGCGATCTTGAGCTGCCAGTGCAGCACCGCCGCATCGGCGGGAAAGAGACTCGTGAGCGCATAGCTCGCCGCGAGGCCGCAGCCGAGCGCGAGCATCGGCGACCACGCGAGCCAGTTGCACCACACGGAAACCGGGGCAATCAGCTTAGTGTAACGGACCCAGCCGATCGCGCCATACACGGACGCGCCGCCCGATTTATGAGGAAACAGCCCCGATATTTCCGCATAAGTCGCGCTTTGAATCAGCCCCATCGTGATCGCGGCGATCCAGATCGCCCACGCGGGCTGGCCGATCGTCGCGCATACGCCGCCGATCGTGAACAGCACGCCTGCCGGCACGCCGCTCGTAACCCAGAATGCGTCTTTCCAAGTCAGGCCACGATGCAGCGTATGGCCTGTCGAATCATGTGAGATGGTTGCCCCAACATCACTGGTGCGGTTCGCACGCAGTCCTGCCTGACTCATCCAATGCCTCCTGTGATGACTCCGCACAAGCGCCGTAGTGTAACAACCTACGGGATTTCGTGCAGAATCAGTAAAAGAAAACCGGGATATGACCGCAGGAAATCACGATTGCTTCGGATTCCTGCGTGCCATTCCCGGCTTGTTTTTTATGATGATGCGAGCGGCGAATCGCCGCCGGTTTTATTGAATGCCTTCAGTCCACGAATTCACGCGGTCCGCATGCGCCGCAATCCATGCATCGGCAGCCGCTTCCGGCTTCGAGCCGTTCTGGATCGCGAGCATCACGCTGTCGATTTCACCCGGTTTCCACTGGAATTTCTTCAGGAACGCGACGACCGGCTTGGCCTTCGTTTCGAGCTGCGGATTCACGACGTTGTCGACGTGCTCAGCACCGCCGAAGACCTTCTTCGGATCCTCGAGGAAGCGCAGCTTCCACTTCGCGAACATCCAGTGCGGCGCCCAGCCCGTCACGATCACCGGCTTGCTCGCCCCGACGGAGCGCGCCAGCTCGACCGTCATCGCACTGCCTGAGCTCGGCATCAGCGTGTAGTTCAGGCCGTAGTTCTTGATGGCCTCGTCGGTCTTGCGCATCACGCCCGCGCCCGCGTCGATGCCGACGATCCGGCCGCCGAAGCTGCTCTTCTCGGCATTCAGATCCTCGATGCTCTTCGCCTTCACGTAGGCCGGCACGATCAGGCCGATCTTCGCATCGGGGAAATTGGCGCCGAGGTCGACGACCTTCGCCTTGTACTCGTCCCAGTACGAACCGTGCGTGACCGGCAGCCAGGCCGACAGCGTCGCGTCGAGATCGCCGCGCGCCACGCCCTGCCACATGATCCCGGCCGCGACCGGCACGAGCTGAACCTGGTAACCGAGCTTCTTCTCGATCACGCGGGCCGCGACGTTCGACGTCGCGACACTGTCGTCCCAGCCTTCGACGTAGCCGATCTTCAGTGTCGGCTTCGTATCGGCGAGCGCCGAGGCGCTCAGTGCCACCATCGCCGACAGTGCGCCGGTCCAAAACAGTTTTCCGAACAGCTTCATGGTCGATCTCCTTGATATGCGCACCGTGCGCGTTGCCTCTCTAGGTTCTTCAACCACAAATCCGCGGTATCGTTCTTTTCCGACGGATGCTTGTCCAGACGCGACGCGACGCGCAGCGCCCGGACAGCCGATGGCTGGCTTCTATTATTTGTCGATCACGAGATCCGAGAGCGGCTTGCTGCAGCACAGCAGCACCATCCCCTGATCGATTTCGCGCTGGCGGATGCCACCGTTGTGCTTCATCTCGACCTGCCCCGACACGAGCTTCACCTTGCAGGTGCCGCACATGCCCTGCGTACACGACGCCGGAAGCCGCACGCCCGACTGGCGTGCCGCGTCGAGCACATGCTGCTCGGAGCCGCACGAGATTTCGCGGTTGCTCTTCGCGAAGTTGACGGTGAACTGCGTCGTCTCCGCGCCGCCGTCGCCGTTCGTGGCGGGTGCAAGGTCGGCCGCCAGTTCGTCGCTCGCAGTCTGCGCGAGCGTTTCGAACGAGAAGCTCTCCTCGTGATACTGCTTGCGATCGAAACCGGCTTCGTCGAGCAGGTCGCGCACGGCCTTCATGTACGGCGCGGGGCCGCACGTGAAGATCTCGCGCTCCATGAAGTCCGGTGCGATCAGCTTCAAGAGCGGCAGCGTCAGGAAGCCCGTGACGCCCGGCCAGTTGGTGCGTGCCCCGACGCGCTCGACGACGAACGACGTGCGGAAGTTCGTATGGTTCGACGCGATCAGGTCGAGCTCGCGCGCGAAGATGATGTCGTCCGGCGTGCGTGCGCTGTGCACGAACAGGATGTCGCGATCCTCGGCGAGATCGTGATGCGCGCGGCTCATCGACATCAGCGGCGTGACGCCCGAGCCGGCCGACAGGAACAGGTACTTGCGCGCCGGATGACGCGCGCACGTGAATTCGCCGGCCGGGCCGAGCACGCGAACCGACGCGCCCGGCTGCAGGTTGTCGTGCAGCCAGTTCGACACCTTGCCGCCCGGCACGCGCTTGACCGTGATCGAGATCGTGTGCGGCCGCGCCGGCGACGACGAGATCGTGTAGCACCGGTTGATCGTCTCGCCTTCGATGTCGAGCTCGAGCGTGATGAACTGCCCGGGTTCGAACGAGAACGCACGGCCTTGCGGCGAACGGAAGAAGAAACTCTTCACGTCGTGGGTTTCCTGCCGAACGTGGCAGCACACCAGCGTTTCCTCGACGTCGCTCGTCCAGCGCTCCGGCAGCGCGCTCCAGAACGCCGGGTGTGTAACCCGGCTGTCCGCCGGCTCGAATTGGGCCGCATCTCGCATCATGTGTAACTCCGCTTGCTATCTACTGACGACTACGCGCCGGTTTTTTCGGCGAGCCGGCCGATGTACCAGGCCGAGAATTTTTCGACGAGACCTTCCGTGTACGGCGAATACGGACCCGGCTCGTACGCGCTGCTGGTCGCGCCGCGCTGCGAGAACTCGACGAGCGCGCGATCCTGATCGTTGGTCGCGTTCCACACGGCCGTCAGGTTCTTCACGTCGTAGTCGACGCCTTCCTTCGCATCCTTGTGCACGAGCCACTTGGTGCGCACGAGCGTCTTGCCGGCCGACAGCGGAATCACCGAGAACGTCACGATGTGATCGCTCATGAAGTGGTGCCACGAGTTCGGCTGCGTCCAGAACGACAGGCCACCGAGGTCGGCCTGGCCGAACTGGCCGAGCAGTTTCTTCGATGCGACCTTCGCGTCGAGCGTCTGCGATTCGCCGTGGCGGTCGAGCGGCAGGCGCTGCGTGCGGAAGCCCGTCACGTCGCTCAGCTTCTCGATTTCGGCGGACGGCAGGCCCATCTCGGCCCACTCCTTGCCGCGGCGCACGCAGGTTTCAGCGAACGCATCCATGCCTTCGGCGTTCGCGTCGGAGCGCTGGTAGCCGAAGCCGTATTCGTACAGAGAGATCGTCAGCTCCGGATGGTTCGCGACGCAGTGATAGCACTCGCGGTTGTTCTCCATCGTGAGCTTCCAGTTGCCTTCCTCGATGATGTCGATCTGCGCGGCGATCTTCGTGTTCGGCAGATCGTGCGGCAGCAGGTACGGCTCCATCTCGGCGCGCAGCTGCGCGAAATCGACCGGCGGCTCCTCGGCGAGGCAGATGAAGATCAAGCCTGCGAGGTTCTGCACGTGGACCGACTTCAGGCTGTGCTTGCAGCGGTCGAACTTCTCGCCCATGTGCTCGGCGAACATCAGCTGACCCGTCAGGTTGTAGGTCCAGCTGTGGTACGGGCACACGATGTTGCCGACCGAGCCCTTGTCTTCGTTGCACAGACGCGCGCCGCGGTGGCGGCACACGTTGTGGAACGCGCGGATTTCCATGTCATCGTCGCGCACGATCAGGATCGAGTCGCTGCCCAGTTCCACGGTCATGTAGTCGCCCGGCTCGGGAATGTCCGGTTCGACCGCGACCTGGATCCAGTGCTGGTGGAAAATCGCCTCCATGTCGAGGGCGAAGATTTCCTCGCTCGTATAGAACGGCGCCTCGAGGCTATGGCCTTCCTTGCGGCGCTCGATCAATGCACGAATGTCTGCCGATACTTTCATCGTTTGCTCCGGATTCCTTGCGTCCCAGTGTGGTTGCCGACAGGCATCAAAATCAGTAGTCGATGAGCTGATGCTCGCGCAAATACGCGAGGATCACTTGTGCTTTTTCGACTGAACTCCCTTCATTTACGACGTTGCCACCGCGGCTTTCGGTCGTCGTCGCGGACAGCATCCGTGCATGCCCGGAACGCTTCTCCGCAGCGACCAGCTTTACGGGTTTACGCTCGATCGCGCCGACCTTCCATGCGGCCGCATCGGCATCCGCGCCGCTCGACGTGAGCGTCGGGCGGATCGCGCCGGCCCGCAGCCGTGCATACGCGTAGCGCGGCTCCACGTTGGCGAGCGGATGCACCGCGACGACCGCCGGCAGCGCCGCGTCGACGCGGCGCCGCAGCCCTTTCGGCAAGAATTGCCGGACCGCCGCGCGGCCGCCGTCGACCGTCACGTCGACTGCCGAGCCGACGAGCGGATAGCCAAGCGCCGCGGCGACGCGATACGGCAGCATCCCGGTGTCATACGCGCCTTCGGCACGGGTGCCGGTCAGCACGAGGTCGTACCCTTGGACGCGGGCGGCGAGTGCGTGTACGGCATCGTCGCCGGCGCGGCAGGCCAGCACCTCGACCTGCCGTGCACCGAGCGCGAGGTATTCAGCAAGTGCTTCATTGGCGGGGTCGCCCGCATGGATGACGTCGAGCTGCGCGCGATGCTTCTCCGCAAGCTGGCGGCCGGCTTCGAGCGCGGCCGCGTCGTTGCGGCTGTAGCGCGCCGTGCCGCTGACCGGGTGCCGGCCCACGGACACGAGCACCGCGATGCGTTGCAACTGGCGGGGGGCGTTCATACTGCGACTCCTTCGGTTTCACGGGTGCCGACCGCGGTCGACGATTGTCCGCGCGACGCGCGTGCGGCCTGCACCTGTTCGATCAGCGCGGCGATCGTCGCCTGCGCGTCGCCCACCACCGTCAGGTTCGCGCGCTTCGCGATCGGCGCGCTGCCGTCGAGGTTGACCGCGATCACGTGGCGGCAGTCCTTGATCCCCTGCAGATGCTGCACTGCGCCCGAGATGCCGAACGCGATATACACGCTCGCCTCGACCGTCTTGCCGGTCGCGCCCACCTGCTTGTCGCGCGTGAAGTGGCCGTTGTCGACCGCGACGCGGCTCGCGCCGATCGCCGCGCCGAATGCGCCGGCGAGCTGTTCGAACGCGCCGATGTCGGATACCCCGTTGCCGGCCGACACGATGAAGTCGGCTTCCTCCAGCGCAACCTGAGCCGCGTCGATTTCCTCGAGACCGAGGTCGCGGTACGGCTGCGCCGCGTCGACAGCCGGGCGGATGAAGTCGGCTGCGAGGCGATCTCCTGCGCCGACGAACGGCAGTTTCGCCTCTACCGCGTTCTGCGCGAGCAGGATCACGTCGGGCAAGCCGCGCGTCGCGAACGCACGGCCGGCGTGCGCATACGTGCCGACATGCTTCGCGTCGATCTCGACCACGTGGGTCGCGACGCTCGCGCCGGCGGCCGCCGCGTAACGCCGGCCGAGATCGCCGTCGCCGGTCGCGTTGTCGGGCACGAACACGTGCTTCGGCGCGAGCGCCGCGGCACATGCCTGCAATGCTTGCAATTCGCTTTCGGGCGCAAACGCGCGACGGTCGAAGTCGGCCAGCTCGATCAGCTTGTCGACGCCGAGTTCGGCGGCGTCATCCTTCACTTCGCCGAACGCCAGCAGCGCGACTTCCGTCTGCGCGTCGGCCAGCACCGCGGCAGCGGCGATTGCCTGGCGCGAATGGTCGTCGAGCGCGCCGCGCTCGGTATGCGCCACCACCAGCATCACGTGCTTCGGGTCCTGCACCGCGCGGCGCGGCTTCGCGGCCGCGGCGCCATGACCGTGCGCGGACCACTGCGCGGCGTTCGCGTCGGCGCTGCCTTCCTCGCCGAGCGTGATGCGCTTCAGGCCCGCGGCCGTGATGATGAACGGCCGGCGCGGATCGATTCGTTTGATCGTGTTCATCGATTCACTCCAGCGAGGCGGCAACGAGTTCGGCCACGTCGAGCACGTCGGGGCGCGGGCCCACGACGCCTTCGAGCATCGCCGTGCAGTTCGGGCAACCGACCGCGACCACGTCCGCGCCGATGGCGCGCGCGTCGGCGATGCGGATGTCGGGAATACGCTGCTTGCCCGGGATGTCGGTCAGCGGCGCACCGCCGCCACCGCCGCAGCACCGGCCGCGCATGCCGTTGCGCTCCATCTCGACGACCTGGATGCCGATCGTCTTCAGCAGCTTGCGCGGCGATTCCGTCTCGCCGTTGTAGCGGCCGAGGTAGCACGGATCGTGATACGTGGTGCGCTTCTCGCGCAGCGCTTCGACGGCCTTCGGCGCGATCTTGCCGCTGTCGGCCAGCTCCGCGAGGTAGGTCGTGTGGTGCTTGACCGTCACGCGCAAACCGAGCGCGCGATATTCGTTGCGCAGGCTGTGCATCACGTGTGGGTCGGCCGTCACGATCTGCTTGTACGACAGCGAGCCGAGCGTGCCGATCAGGCGCTTCGCCATCTGCTGGAACGTCGCTTCGTCGCCGAGGCGGCGTGCGACGTCGCCGGTGTCGGTCTCGGTTCCGCCGAGCACCGCGTAGTCGACGCCGGCCTTGTTCAGCACCTTGACGAACGCACGCAGCGTGCGCTGGTAACGCATGTCGAACGCGCCTTCACCCGCGACGATCAGCACGTCGACCGGCTTGCCCGGCTGTGCGACCGGTGCGCTCAGGTCGACCGACCAGTCGTAGCGTGCAGCCGTGTCGTAGCCGCCCATCGTGCCGGTCTCGCGCAGGTTCGCGAGCACTTCCTGGCCCTTGCCCGGCACCGTGCCGTGCACCAGCGTGCGGTTGCGGCGCATGTCGACGATCGCATCGACGTGCTCGATCAGCATCGGGCACTCCTGCACGCAGGCGCGGCAGGTGGTGCACGACCACAGCGTCTGCTCCTCGATCAGGCCGGACACGATCGGGCCGTTCGGCTCGCCGCGATGCTGGCCGACCGCGAGGCCCGGCGTCGGGCTGCCGGCGTACGCGGCATCGGTGCCGCCCGCCATCCCGACGACGAGATCCTGAATCAGCTTCTTCGGGTTCAGCGGCTGGCCCGATGCGAATGCGGGGCACGCGGCTTCGCACTTGCCGCACTGCACGCAGGCGTCGAAGCTCAGCAGCTGGTTCCAGCGGAATTCGACCGGCTTCGCGACGCCATACTCCTCGTGCTCGATATCCGGCAGCTTCAGCGCGGTCGGCGGCGTTGCCGTGCCGTTGCCCGTGAACGAATCACGGGTGGCCGCGAAACGCTCCTGGCGCGGGTGGAACGCGAGGTGCAGCAGGCCGGCGATCGCATGCTTCATCGGGCCGCCCTTCGCGGCACCGACCGTCATCGTGAATGCGCCGGCGCCGATCAGCAGCGCGCAGAGCACCGCGAACGCACCCGACATCGCGCCGGTCGGCACCACCATGAACAGCACGAGGCCGACCGCGAACGAACCGAGCATCCATGGCAGCGTATTCCACGGGCCGCGCGACAGGCGGGCGGGCACGTCCTTCGCCGCGCGACGACGCCACACGAACACCACGCCGACGAGCATCGCGAGCGCCGCGAGGAAGATCAGCTTGTCGAGCCACGGCGAGTAGATCGCGAGGCCGTAGTTGACGAACACCAGTGCCAGTGCGGCGATCGCGCCGCCGGCGGTCGCGACGTGGGTCTTCGCGATGTACGGATCGCGGGCGACCACGTGGTGCAGGTCGACGAAGTAGCGCTTCGGGATCGCGAACAGGTTCGCGACACCGAACGAGCCGGGCGCCGTCGCGCGCCCGAGACGCCAGTAGGACGAGCGCTTCGCGACCGCGAACGCGAGCCCCGCCACCGACAGCCACAGCAGTGCGGTAATGAGGAAAGCCGGATTCATCTTTAGAAATCCTTGACGAGACGCAGCGAGTCGTAGATCGCACCGTGGACGTTGTGCATCGAGATGCAGTCGCCGACACGGAACAGCAGGAAGCGGCCGTTGCCCAGTTCTTCCGACAGGCACGGCTGCGGCTCGGCCGCGAACAGCGTGTGCGGATCGATCTGGCCGTGGTTCACCGACTCCGGCTTGAGCTTCCAGTACAGCTCGTCGTTCGGCGACGAACCGTTCTCGATCACCACCTGGTCGACCGCACGCTCTTCCAGTTCTTCGGTGTATTCGTTGCGCAGCACGGCGATCTTCTTGCCATCCTCCTCATACACGCGATCGAGCATGGTGTTGGGCGTCGGGATCACGCCGAGCGCATACAGGCGGCGATAGAAGATCGGGAACGTCGTGCCGCCGCAATCGTCGGCCACCTTCACGTCGGGCGTGACGACCTCGACCTTCGAGCCGCGGCTCGCCATGAAGTCGGCGACGCCCGCGCCCGCATGGGTGCTCACGCCGTCGAACAGCAGCACGTTCTGCTTCGGCTCGACCTTGCCGGTCAGGATGTCCCACGAGCTGACGGCGAGCCCTTCGGCCACGCCCCAGGCAGGCACCTGCCACGTGAAGCTCGACCCGCCCGTGGCGAGCACGACGATGTCCGGCTTCTCGGCCATGATCATCTTCTCGTCGGCGGCGACGCCGAGGCGGCGATCGACGCCGAGGCGCTTGGTTTCCATGTCGAACCAGCGGATGATCCCCGACATCTGCTCGCGCTGCGGCGCCTTCGCGGCGATCATCACCTGGCCGCCCACTTCGGCGTTCTTCTCGAACAGCACCACGTCGTGGCCGCGCAGCTTCGCGACACGCGCGGCCTCGAGCCCCGCGGGGCCCGCGCCGACCACCACCACCTTGCGCTTCGGGCCGCGCGACTTCTCGATGATGTGCGGCATCGTCGATTCACGCGACGTCGCCGCGTTCTGGATGCACAGCACGTCGAGGCCGTTGTACTGGCGGTCGATGCAGTAGTTCGCGCCGACGCACTGCTTGATTTCGTCTTCGCGGCCGTCGCGAATCTTGATCACCATGTGCGGATCGGCGATCTGCGCGCGCGTCATGCCGACCAGGTCGATCATGCCGTTCGCGAGCAGGCGTTCGGCCTGGCCCGCATCGCGGATGCTCTGCGCGTGCATCACGGGGATCTTCACGACTGACTTGATGCCGGCCGCGAGGTGCACGAACGGCTCCGGCGGCAGCGCCATCGGCGGCATGCAGTTGGCGATCGTGTTGTGCGTATCGCCGCCCGAGCCGACCACGCTCAGGTAGTCGATCAGGCCCGTCTCCGACATCGCCTGCGCGATTTCCTTCAGCGCTTCGTGATCGAGGCCGTCTTCGTGGAATTCGTCGCCGCACATCCGCAGGCCGACGCAGAAGTCCTTGCCGACCGCTTCGCGCACGGCCGTCAGCACTTCGATGCCGAAGCGCAGACGGTTCTCGAGGCTGCCGCCCCATTCGTCGGTGCGGTGGTTCGAACGCTGGCTCCAGAACTGGTCGATCAGGTGCTGGTGCGCGGCGGAGATTTCGATGCCATCCATGCCGGCTGCCTTCACGCGCTTCGCGGCGGCCGCGAAGTCGCCGATGATGCGGCGGATTTCCTCGATCTCGATGATCTTCGCGTTACCGCGGTGCACCGGCTCGCGCACGCCCGACGGCGACATCAGGTGCGGCCAGTGCTCGCCGTGGAACGACGAGCGGCGGCCCATGTGCGTCGCCTGGATCATGATCTTCGCGCCGTGCTTGTGCATCGTGTCGGCGAGACGCGTGAGCGGGTCGATGATCTTGTCGGTCGACAGGTTCACCGACTTCCACCAGCCCTGCGGGCTGTCGATCGACACGGGGCTCGACCCGCCGCAGATCGCGAGGCCGACGCCACCCTTCGCCTTCTCTTCGTAGTAGCGAATGTAGCGGTCGCCCGGCAGGCCGCCCGGCTCGGCATACACCTCCGCGTGCGCGGTGCTGACGATCCGGTTGCGCAGCGTCAGCTGGTTCAGCTGCATGGGTTTGAACAGATGGGGATAACGCATCGCAGGCGACCTCTGGCGTTCGAATGTCTCGTGTTGCGGGTGTTGTTGTGTTGCTGTGTCGTTACGTCAGCGCATCAGTGCGCGATCGGCGACACTTCGAAGATGCAGTGGTCGTGATGCTCGGCGGCACACTGCACTTCCTTCGATTGCGCGCGCGGCGCGTCCTTGCCTTCCGGCGTCGTGTCGTTGACCCAGTCCATCGCGCCGGCGAACCAGCCCGCGAACATGTAGCAGAGCTTGCCTTCCTTGCCCGGCTGCTGGAGCACGAACGACGAGTGGCGCAGCTCGATCTTCGCGCGGGCGCTGGCCGGATCGGCCTCGATGATCGAGAACAGGCCCCAGCCGCGTTGCGACAGGCGCTTCAGGTAGTGCTCGAACACGGCCATGCCGGTCAACCCGTGCAGCTTCGCTTCCTTGTCGCACCAGTGGTACGCCGATTTGTAGCCGGCCTTGTAGAGGATCTCGGCATACGCTTCGACGCCGAGCGCTTCTTCGACGGCGACGTGGTTGTTCGTGAAGAAGTGGCGCGGCACGTACAGCATCGGCAGCGCGTCGGTGGTCCAGACGCCGGTATCGGGATCGACGTTGATCGGCAGTTGCGGTTGCATCGTGGTGACTCCGTGAGGAAAATTGGCCGCGCGGTTCAGGCGCGACATCGTCCGCGTGCCCGCGCGGCTTGTGCAGGCACGTCCCGATTTTTCTAATGTTGAATCGCGGGTAGCGGTTCGGGCGGGCGGACGCTTACGCGCCCCACACGTCCTTGAACACGCGCACCCAGTTCTCGCCCATGATCTTGCGGATGCGCGACTCCTTCCAGCCGTGACGTTCCATCGCCGCGGTCAGGTTCGGGAAGTCGCCGATCGTGCGGATGCCGTCCGGGTTGATCACCTTGCCGAAGTTCGTCAGCTGGCGATAGCGGCCCTTGTCATGCGTCAGCATGTCGAAGAATTCCTTCGCGAAATCCTGCGTGAAGTCCGTGCCGATGCCGACCGCGTCTTCGCCGATCAGGTTCACGACGTAGTCGATCGCCTCGATGTAGTCATCGATGTTCGCCTCGATCCCGCGCTTCAGGAACGGCGCGAACATCGTCACGCCGACGAAGCCGCCGGCGTCGGCGATTTCCTTCAGCTGCACATCGCTCTTGTTGCGCGGATGTTCCTTCAGGCCCGACGGCAGGCAGTGCGAGTAGCACACCGGCTTCTTCGAGAACGCAATCGCTTCCGACGACGTGTTGCCACCCACATGCGACAGGTCGACCATGATGCCGACACGGTTCATCTCGGTGATCACTTCGCGGCCGAAGTCCGACAGCCCGCCGTCGCGTTCGTAGCAACCGGTGCCGACCAGGTTCTGCGTGTTGTAGCAAAGCTGCACGACGCGCACGCCCATGTCGGCGAACGCCTCGATGTAGCCGAGGTTGTCCTCGAACGCGTGCGCGTTCTGGAAGCCGAGGATGATCCCCGTCTTGCCTTCCTTCTTCGCGCGGAAGATGTCGTCCGTCGTGCGCACCAGCGTCAGCAGCTCGCCGTTGTCGCGGATCTTCTTCTTCATCGCGCCGATGTTGTCGACGGTCTTGGTGAAGTTCTCCCACACCGATACCGTGCAGTTTGCGGCCGTGATGCCGCCCTTGCGCATGTCCTCGAATACCGGCTTCTCGAACTTCGAGATGTTCAGTCCGTCGATGATGATGCTGTCCTGATGCAGCGTGCTCATATCTGCCTCTCGCTCCAGTCTCTGCTTTTGTGGGGGTCGTCGATCAGTAAATCGGGAAGCGCTCGCAAAGCGCGAAAATCTCGCGGCGCACGCGCTGTTCGGTCGCGTGGTCGCCTTCCGGGTTCGCGCGCAGCGCGTCGAACACTTCGAGAATCAGGCGGCCGATCTCGCGGAACTCCGCGACGCCGAAGCCGCGCGTCGTGCCGGCCGGCGTGCCGAGGCGGATGCCCGACGTGACGGTCGGCTTCTCGGTGTCGAACGGAATGCCGTTCTTGTTGCAGGTGATGCCCGCACGCTCAAGCGCCTGTTCGACCGGCGCGCCCTTCAGGCCCTTCGGGCGCAGGTCGACCAGCAGCAGGTGGTTGTCGGTGCCGCCGGTGACGAGGTCCACGCCGCCCGCCTTCAGCACTTCGCCGAGCGCCTGCGCGTTCGCGAGCACGTTGTCGATGTAGGTCTTGAAGTCCGCGTGCAGTACTTCGCCGAACGCGACGGCCTTGCCGGCGATCACGTGCATCAGCGGGCCGCCCTGCAGGCCGGGGAACACGGCCGAGTTGATCTTCTTCGCGATCTCTTCGTCGTTGGTCAGCACGAAGCCGCCGCGCGGGCCGCGCAGCGTCTTGTGCGTGGTCGACGTGACGACGTGCGCGTGCTCGACCGGGTTCGCATGGCGGCCGGCGGCGATCACGCCCGCGATGTGCGCCATGTCGACCATCAGCTTCGCGCCGACGCTGTCGGCGATCGCACGGAAGCGTGCGAAGTCCAGCGCGCGCGGGTAGGCGGAGAAGCCGGCGATGATCAGGCTCGGCTTGTGCTGGTGCGCGAGCTCTTCAACCTGGTCGTAGTCGATCCGCATCGTGTCGCGGTTCACGCCGTACTGCACCGCATTGAACCACTTGCCCGACAGCGCCGGCTTCGCGCCGTGCGTCAGGTGGCCGCCTGCGTCCAGCGACATGCCGAGCACCGTATCGCCCGGCTTCGCCAGCGCGAGCATCACCGAGCCGTTCGCCTGCGCGCCCGAATGCGGCTGCACGTTCGCGTAGCCCGCGTTGAAGATCTGCTTCACGCGCTCGATCGCCAGCGCCTCGACCTCGTCCGCGAATTCGCAGCCGCCGTAGTAACGCTTGCCCGGATAGCCTTCCGCATACTTGTTGGTCAGCACCGAACCCTGCGCCTCCAGCACCGCGCGCGACACGATGTTTTCCGACGCGATCAGCTCGACCTGCGACTGCTGGCGCTCGAGTTCCTTCAGGATGGCGCTGCGCACCGGCGCGTCGCGCTCGGCAAGGGGCTGCGAGAAGAAAGGCTGGGTGTTCGACATAGTGCGTCCGTGACGAAGAATAAAGGGCATGAAACCGAAGCTCGAGGCCCGCCGTACCTGGGTTTCCAGCGCGTCCAGTGCAAGGCTGCCGACGGCTCTATTCTTGTCGTTCGGATTTTCGACGGATTGATGAATTTAGACGCGTTCTTTGCCTTTTCCGCCATGCACGTCCGTTTTGTACAAGTGACCGGTCGTGCTTTTTCGGATGACCGACCAAACCGCCGGTTGCCGTTCACCTATGGACAGGCACTTTGCCGGTGCCGGTGTTGCGCGTCCGGGGTGCAGCGCAGCCCGGTTACGGTGCAGCGCAGCATCGGCCGGACGCCCATATGACGTATGGGGCTAGGGTTTAGCCGTATGGCACGCTTGTTGCGCTCGCTCACACAATACGGTAGCCCGATGCGTGCCTCTCGGGCCAAAAGCTATTAGAGATTCAAGGAACGCCCCCCATGTCGCCCGACCGCACAGCGTCGCTGTCCCACTTCGCGTTCATGCCCCTGCCGAACTTCACGATGATCGCGTTCACGAATGCGATCGAGGTGCTTCGGATGGCGAACTACCTGAGCGGGCAGCCGCTCTACCGCTGGTCGCTGATCAGCCCGGACGGCGGTCCGGTCACGGCGAGCAACGGACTCACGGTCGACACGGGCCCGGCCGAATGCGTGGGGCAGCCGGACATCGTTTTCGTATGCGGCGGCGTTGACGTGCAGCGCGCGACGACGCCCGCCCATCTGTCGACGCTGCGTCGCTTCGCGCGCTCCGGGATTCCGCTCGGCAGCCTGTGCACTGGCACCTATGCACTCGCGAAGTCGGGGCTGCTCGCGGGCTACGCGTGCGCGATCCACTGGGAAAACATGTCGGCGCTGAAGGAAGAGTTTCCGGATACGCGCTTCCTGAAGGAACTGTTCGTGGTCGACCGCGACCGCATCACGTGCACGGGCGGCGTCGCGCCGCTCGACATGATGCTGAACCTGATCGCCGCGCGCGTGGGCACCCCGCGCGTCACGCAGATCGCCGAGCAGTTCATCGTCGAACACGTGCGCGACACGAGCGCGCAACAGCGGATGCCGCTCGTCGCGCGGCTCGGCTCGGCGAACAAGTCGCTGTTCGAAGTGATCTCGCTGATGGAGAACAACATCGAGGAGCCGCTGTCGCGCGAGGAACTCGCGCGGCTTGCGAACATGTCGCAGCGCCAGCTGCAGCGCCTGTTCCGCGAGCATCTCGGGATGACGCCCACGCACTATTACCTGACGTTGCGGCTGCGCCGCGCGCGCGAGCTGCTGTTGCAGACCGACATGTCGATCATGCACATCACGATGGCGTGCGGCTTCCAGTCGGCGTGCCACTTCAGCAAGAGCTATCGCGATGCGTTCGGCGTTGCGCCGACGCGCGAGCGCCGCAAGCAGATCGCGCCGCTCGCACAGGGTGCCGCGGCCGGCGGGCCGGCCTTTCCGGCCCGCGTGATCCACGCGTGATGCGCACGGCACGATAAAGAACATTCAGTCTTGAAAACTGAGGCGGAGAAGTTGCGAAAGCGTGGCAGCGAACGCTACGCAGAGGATTTGACTTCTCGGCGCGATGCTTTCGCGCCACTTCTCCTGACGGTAGTACGGCTGTAGCGGCCTATTTCCCGTTTCCTGATGCCCCCCGGTAAAAGAAGGCGATCGCCGTGGTTCTGGGGACATCGCGCCGAACAGTGCCGTCCGTCGACGCGTGGCAATCTCCAGGAGCAAAAAATCCGCGTCCCTCACGCGGTCTCTTCCGCTGTCACCCGGCACGCCGATGGGCGCCATCATCCCATCATGCCTTCGCCGCGGGCTTAGCGTCGCCTCATCTCGTGCGCAGCATGCAGCTTGATCCGTGATTGAGCACTCATCGGCCACCTCACGATTTCCTACGTCACGCCATCTCGAATTTCAGTCCTTTGTTCGAAATCCAAACCAAAAATCATACTCGTCCAATAGATAAGCCGATCGTTACCGGCGACCGTTCATAGCTCGTCCATCCATAAAAAATATCCGAGCTTATGACAGAAAAAAAACGGGCCGATTGTCCGTATTTTCTTCACTCTTCGATCCAGCTTTACGCGATGGTGAAGCAGCTACACCACACGCACATCTGTACACCCGACGCAGTCGATCCGATGTATAGCAGCAACATGCAAATGATCTGCACGAACGATCCGTTCATTTGCACCTACCTTTCGCTCCTTGATGCGGTCATGGGTTCCCGAACCCTTGCGCGCGACGACGCCCCCTTCTGGCCAATCGATTTCCGGCAAGTCGATACCCGTCATTTCATGGAACAGCACGGCCGACTATTGGTCGCCGTGAACTACGCCTATGGGGCGATCGGAGGCCGGCTGGCGGTTTCCGATACGGGTCATCCGTTGATGACCTACGCCTTTGCATCCTTCAACGTGCCAGCCGAAAATCGCGACCACTTCACCATCCGTTTCCCCGACAGCGTGGTCGAACGAGTTGAAACCGCCTATGCGCGGGCCGGACTATCCGGGTTCAACAAGACGCTCGACATGATGGATACGTGGACCGCCGGTCAGATAACCGATGCAGAGGCCGAAGCGTTAGCACATATGCCGCCGACCGTCGTGGTTGAAGGCGTAGCGATCGATCAATACGCAATCTATGACCCCGAGTCAGCCGACTGGGTCTTTACCAACTTCGATTGAGGAAACGACCATGAGGCGACGAGCAGTCAGGAATGGCGACCCGACGACAACGGGTGGTGTCGTCATCGCCGTTACGTCAACGATGTTCAACCACGGCAAACAGGTCGCGCTGGATGGCGACAAGGCGACATGCGGAAATTGCGAAGGGGCGTTCCTGATAGTGGGCGGTGCACAGCGCATGACTCACCACGGGCGATGTGTTGCGCTGGAGGGTGACGCCGTACTCTGTCCATGCGGGAAAAACCGACTGATCGCGGGTAGCGACAGCACAATTTTTTACGGAGGTGGCAGTTACCGTAATGCAGCGAGCCCGTTCGCCGCGCGCTCAGCATTTGAGACGACCCGACACGCGCCCGCATCGGACATCCATGACGAACAATACGTATTGCGCGATGCAGATAGCGGGCGACCGCTCGCGAATGTCCGATATCGGATTCTCCTATCATCCGGAAAGGTATTTTCCGGCGTGACAGACGCAACAGGACACACGCAGCGGGTTACGTCCGCGCATGCGGAATCGCTCAAGTTCGAGATTGCAAGGAACAGAAATGCCAAATTCTGATGACGATTACGTGTTGGTACACGATACCGCCACGACGAACACGACGCCTGGCTCCAAAGTGCAGGTCGATATCAACACAACGCCAATATGCCCGAACATGAGCAATGAGCAGTTCGCCGAGATTGCTATGCACGCATGCGATGCGGCAATCGTCCTCATCAAGGATCGCATTGCTGCGGTAGCTCGATGGGATGCGAATGAACAAGCGCGCGCCACAACCTATTTTGGACGTGCCGACGCACAGATTCGCAGCACGTTATCTTCCGGGCTACCACGATTGCTTGCCGCAATGCAAGAGCTGGTTCCGGAAAAAATTGTCCGATGGGATAGTAAAGTTAGCAAAAGTCCAACTTGCGCAATCGTGCCGGACAACGGCCGAAATCACGCCGCCGTGTGTAAACCCGACTCTCATAAACGAGTCATTGCCATCTATTCGAAATTTTGCAGTGATTCATTCGGTGAACTGTATCACGCATCGAAAATAAAGGTGCTGATTCACGAATGCACACATTACACCGACACATTCAACTCCGAAGACATCATATACGGAGACACGGAAATCGGAATGAAAGTATTTGCGATGCAGAATCCGGAGAACGCCATCACCAACGCTGACAGCATCACTGGATACATTTCAACCTTCGACAAAATAATTAGACCATGAACAGAAATTCGTTCAAATCCTACGTTGCGGCCTGCCTTTTCACGCTGTCGCCGGTTCTATCCGGCACCGCGACTGCATGTACGATAGGCGAGGAAGCGCAGGTGCAATTCCCATTCAACACAACCACATTTTCCAATGCAGACAGAATAGCAATAGCGAATAGCGTTATTGAAGCAAAAAAATGGCCCGACGTGGAAATTCAAGCGACCGTAATTTCTGGCGCCTACATCAAAGAAAAGAATGTTGAGGAATTGAAAGACGCTCGCGCCGAAAATGCGAAATTGTATTTGCAGCAGCTTGGCATAAGCGCCGATCACATCTTGATCGACAAAAAAACCTTTACCGATGAAATGGTGGTAAAGCAGCCCGACGGCACCGTCAACGTTCATCAGATGATCGTTGAATTGACGCCGATCTGTAAAGGCAGCTGCGCATGGATGTGTGACGACCCGCTTGTGGTGCCGCGAAGCAAGGCCATCAATTGACGACAATAGAATGGTACGTCCGCGTATGCGAACATTCATATCCCCGCGCCGACAGCATTCCAGGGTACGTCGTCAATGGTGACTAAACTCCTCACCGCCATCGCGCTCACGCTGAGCCGCGCACGTGTAGCATTCGCATGTGGCCGTCCCTCGAACATGCCTGCCCATTACATCGGCATTGTTTTCGATACCGATTCGATACCTAAGACGCACTGACGTTACACGCCGCATTTACCAGCCCGCGCAAAGCGGGGCGTCTTCTTTGCGCGCTTGCAGCGCCTTTGTCTGTGTCTTCCTTCGTCCGGTCAGTCCATGGCCCGCGATCCAGGGAACGCACATCCACCGGTTTCCCCGAAAATCGAGATACCGGAATCTGCTACGTGTGAGCGATCGCTGCAGCAATGGGGCCGGCATAAGACTGCTTTCAGCTCGCGCTTACGATCCCCACACCTGCATTTCGTCGAGCGAGTAACCCCACTGCGTCGCGCGCTTCGTGCCGAGCATCCGCACGTAGCGCCCCTGCGCGTTCAGGCTCGGCAGCGTGACGTGGCCGTACGACACGCCGTTGTTCGTCGAATAGACCGTCGTCCAGTTCGCGTTGTCGTTCGACGTCTGGATCTGGTAGACGAGCGCGCCCGCGTCCCAGTAGAGATCGACGCTGCTGATCTGCTTCACCGCGCCGAGATCGACGGAGATCCATTCCGTACCGACGCCCGCGCCTTCCGGCGAATCCCAGCGCGTGCTCGTCGTGTTGCCGTCGAACGCCTTGTCCGGCGACAAAGACGCACTGTAGCTCGCCGATGCAGCGGCCGGATGCCCCTGCGACAACAGCGTCGGCTGCGCGGCGGCCGGGCCGCCGTAGTAGCTCGAGCCGAGCTTCGCCTTGGTCGCGTCCGCGTTCACGCCGAACTGCGACAGGCTCCAGCGCTGGCCGGTCGTCGCGTCGCCCACGTAAAGCTGGTAGCCGCCCGCCGTCGTCGACGAGAAGAACACGTAGTTCGTGCCGCTCACCGGCGCCGGGTCAGAGTTGTTGCTCATGCAGTCGCTGATCGGCAGCGCGTTCGGCGTCGACGCCGGGTCCGCGGTTTTCGCATAGATCTGGTCCGCGCCACCTGTGTCCTTCCAGCGCGCATAGAACACCATGCCGTCGCCGCGCACGATCGGATAGTAGGTCTGCAGCCCGGCCGGATGATCGAACACCGCGGTCGCGCCGGTCGCGATCGTGCGCTTCATCAGCCCCATGTTCGAACCGGTGCCCGTCGCGTAGTAGACGGCGCTCGCGTCCGGCGCGAGGAACGGCATCGAGTATTCGGCGCCGGCCGGCGCATTCGTCAGGCTCACGACCGACGTGAACACCGGGCCCGCGCTGGTGTACGACAGCGTGCCCTGCTTCACGTCGCCGTTCTGCTTGAACACGAGCGTCTTGCCGTCCGCGCTGAACTTCGGATCCTCGTTGCGCGTCGCGCCCGTGCTGTTCGTCAGGTTGACGGGCGGCGTGCCGGCGCCGAGCTGCAGCATGAACACGTTCCATGCGCCGTTGCTGATACCCATGAACGCGAGCCACTTGCCATCGGGGCTGAACACGCCGTTCATCGGATCGGTGATACCCCAGTTGCTCTTGCTCAGTTGCGTGAGCGTGTGGGCGGAAAAGTCGTACAGGAACAACTGACTCGTGCCGTCGCCGTACTTGACATAGCTGTGATAGACGAGCTTGCCGGTGAGTGCGGCAGGAAACGACGTGTTGGATTGAGTCGGGGGATTGCTGATGCAGGCCGCTGCGGCGGCGCCGCTGAACAGGTCGAGGGCGATGCCGGCCACGAGGCCCGCGACGAGGAACTTCGATTTCACGCTGGTTGCTTCCGGATAAGGGTAAGGACGCCGTAGACAAGGTCCCGCTCACGGTGCGCGGGGTCACGGATACGCCATCGGGGCAGCGTGAACTCCGTCTCGATCAGGCACTGGGAATACAGCTTGCGCAGCATGCCGGTTCACTGGTCTGAAGAAAAGAATCAGAGTCACTCGAAAACATGCGTATCAGCGACATGCCGATCAGCGATTGGGGGCGGGATTGAACGCGGCGGATGCCGTGCTACTCTTTTTTTTCAGCGACGGCCGCGCTCGGCCGGAGGGCAGGCATGAAGCGATATGCGGCGCTCGCGCAGACGATTGCGGACGCGATCCGGCGTGGCGACCTCGCGGTCGGCACGCGCATCCCGACCGTGCGCTCGGCGTGCCGCGCCTATCGTGTAAGTCCTTCCACCGTATTTCGTGCGTACTACACGCTCGAAAGCGAGGGCCTGATCGTCGCGCGCGCGCGTTCCGGCTATTTCGTTGCGAACCTCGATGACAAGCGCGTGCGGACCGGCCACGACACGCCACGCAAGGCGGGCGCGTCGCAAGCCGGCGAGGACGACGCGCTGTTCCGGCTGATCGACTCGCTCAAGCGCGACGACATCGTGCCGCTGGGTTCCGCGTTCGCCAGCTATTCGCTGTTTCCGATGAGCAGCCTGTGGCGGTACGCGGCGACGGCGGCCCGCAACATGGACCGCGCGAAACTGCTGGCCGGACTGCCGCCCGGCCACGAAGCGCTGCGCCGCCAGATCGCATTGCGCTACCTGAACGCGGGTGCGTCATTGCCGATGGAAGAGATCGTCATCACGACCGGCGCGGCCGAAGCGCTGACGCTGAGCCTGCAGGCGCTCACGCGCCCCGGCGACATCGTCGCGATCGAGCGCCCGGCCTTCCCCGCGGTACTGCAGGCCGTGCAGCGGCTGCATCTGAAGACCATCGAAATCCCGGTCGACCCGCGCACCGGCCTTGATCTCGATGCGCTCGCCGACGCGCTTGACGCCCATCCGGTGCGCGCGTGCTGGTTCATGACCTCGCTCCACAACCCGACCGGCGCGACGCTGTCCGACGAGCGCAAGCGCGCGCTGATCGAACTGCTCACGTCACACCAGGTGCCGCTGATCGAGGACGACGTGTTCGGCGAACTGCATTTCGGCCCGACGCCCATACGCCCCGCGAAGCTGTACGACGACAGCGGGCTCGTGCTGCATTGCGGGTCGTTCTCGAAGTGCCTCGCCCCCGGCTTCCGGATCGGCTGGGTCGCGGCCGGACGCTATGTGCAGCAGATCAGGCACGTGAAGAATGCAAGCGCGCCGGCGGCAGACGTGCCCGCTCAAATGGCCGTATCCACCTACCTGCGCAACGGCGCGTACGACCGCTTCCTGCGCCGGCTCCGGCGCAACCTGGCCGCGCACCAGGCGCAGATGCTGGCCGCCGTTCGCGCGTACTTTCCGCCCGACACGGAAGTGTTTGCACCGCGCGGCGGGTATTTCCTGTGGATCGAACTGCCGCCGCACGTGGACGCGATGCGGTTGTTCGACGACGCGATGGAGAACGGCGTGAGCCTCGCGCCCGGGCCGATCTTTTCCGTGACGGGCGCATTTCACCGTTATGTCCGGCTGAACTATGGCCGGCCGTGGACCCCTGCCGTCGAGGATGCCATGCGCACCATCGGCACGCTCGCCGAGCGGCAACGACAGACAAGGTAGCAACGCCATGCGAATCCTGCCCAACCGGAAAGTCCGCACGCGCGATACGCTGCGCGGCGCACTGAACCTGCGTGCCGAGCCGCGCGGTGCCGTCAGCCAGCGCTGCCGGCAATGCGGCTTCATGGCGTTTCGCGCCAGCGAGCAGTGCCCCGTCTGCGGACTGGGGGGCTGGCCGTTCGCGCCGCTGCGCGAGCGGCACGGCGATGCGCATGCCGCGCAGGCCGTGCCCCCGCACGGTACGCAGCAGCCTGCTCCGACGTGGTCGTCGCGCGTCGCGGCCGCGGTGCGCAACGCGGCGATCCAGCGGCCGCGCGCATCGAGCGCGCCGCTGCTGAGCATCCTGACCCTCGTGCTGCTGGTCGGCGGTTACGTGACGCTCGACCGGACCTGCCGGGCCGACCTCGTCTGTCGCGGCCAGGGTGCGCCGGGACGGGTGGCGGCCGACGCCAGTGCGCAAGCGGCCGACACGCCGACGTTGCCGGTCGTGCCCGCCCCCGTCCATGCATTTCATCCGGCCGACCGCGCGCCGGCCGACACGAATCGGCTCGCCGACGCCGACCGGCCGAGTGCAACCGACCAGCCAGGCAACGCCGGTACGACCCGACACGGGACCGGACGCGCGACCACGACGCTCGCGCGGCACGCGCCGCCGCTTCGCGAGCCGGAAAGCGCGCGCGGCGGCATCCGCGTCGCCGACTGGAAAGGCGGCGTCCCGGCCCGGCGCGCGCATGCGATCCGCCGCGTGAGCGTGCACATGCGCCACGGGCGGCGCGCGGCGGCGACCGAGGCCGCAATGGCCGGGCTCTATCGCGGACACTGAGCGCGGCGCGCGCACAGAAAAAACGGGCGGCACCGTTTCCGGTGCCGCCCGCTTCATGCCTGTCGTTCGTGCGTCAGGCTGCCAGCAAACCGTGCGGATCGATCACGAATTTGCGCGGCGCGCCGCCGTCGAACTTCTTGTAGCCTTCCGGCGCCTGGTCGAGCGAGATCACCTCGACGTTGACGATCTTCGCGATCGGCAGACGGTCGAACAGGATCGCCTGCATCAGGTTGCGGTTGTACTTCAGCACCGGCGTCTGGCCCGTGAAGAACGAGTGCGACTTCGCCCAGCCGAGGCCGAAGCGGATGCTCAGGCTGCCGTGCTGCGCGGCCTTGTCCTTCGCGCCCGGATCGTCCGTCACGTACAGGCCCGGGATGCCGATCGCGCCGGCCGGACGCGTGATTTCCATCAGCGAGTTCAGCACCGTTGCGGGCGCTTCCTCGGAGTGGCCCGACGAACCGTGGCCGTGCGCCTCGAAGCCGACGCAGTCGACCGCGCAGTCGATCTCCGGCACGCCGAGGATCTGCTCGATCTGCTCGCCGAGCGACGCGTCCTTCGACAGGTCGACCGTCTCGAAGCCCATTGCCCGCGCATGTGCGAGGCGTTCCTCGTTCATGTCGCCGACGATCGTCACTGCCGCGCCGAGCAGGCGCGCCGAGGCGGCCGCCGCCATCCCGACCGGGCCCGCGCCCGCGATGTAGACCGTCGAACCCGGCTTCACGCCCGCGCTCACCGCGCCGTGGTAACCGGTCGGCAGAATGTCGGACAGACAGGTCAGATCGCGAATCTTCGCCATCGCCTGGTCGCGGTCCGGGAATTTCAGCAGGTTGAAGTCGGCGTACGGCACGAGCACGTACTCGGCCTGGCCGCCAATCCAGCCGCCCATGTCGACGTAGCCGTATGCACCGCCGGCACGCGACGGGTTCACGTTCAGGCACACGCCCGTATGCGTGTCCTTGCACATCGCGCAGCGACCGCACGCGACGTTGAACGGCACCGACACGAGATCGCCGATCCTCAGCGTCTCGACATCGGGGCCCACCTCGACCACTTCACCCGTGATCTCGTGACCGAGCACGAGGCCGACCGGGGCGGTCGTGCGGCCGCGCACCATGTGCTGGTCGGAACCGCAGATGTTCGTGCTCACCACTTTCAGAATGACGCCGTGGCCGATCGCTCGGCCGGTCGGATCGACCATTTTCGGATAATCGATCTTCTGTACTTCGACCTTGCCCGGCCCAAGATAGACGACACCTCGATTGCTGCTCATCGTATTGTCTCCATGTCTCGTTGGATGGCGCTGCTGCGCGCCGGGCGGATGCGGCGCACATGCAACGTGCTGTTCGAGAGTAGTCCCGGAGGCGGGGGCGCCGATTTCTCAAACGCGACATGTGTTTGATCGGTGCCGACATCGATGGCGGAAACACGAAAGTCGGGCCGGAAAACCACCGGAAAACGGGAAGGTGGCGCACTGGGAGACCGTCGCGTGGAAGGCCGTAACGCGGGGTCCGGCCGGTCGCGGCGATCGGCCCGCCCCGGGGTCGGGTGCGCGTTACCCGCCCTGGTTCTCGCGGATGATCGCGGCGGCGGCCGCTTCCGCGTCGCTCGCGACGCCGTCGTGCATGCGCGTGCTGACGGCCGGCGTCGGCGGCTCGCTGTCGAGCGCATGGCCGTCGCGGTTGCGCGTATCGACCGTCGCACGCATCGACAACCCGACCCTGAGCGGATGCGCGGCCAGGTCGCGGAGATCGATCGCGATCACGACCGGCACGCGCTGCACGACCTTGATCCAGTTGCCGGCCGCGTTCTGCGACGGCAGCATCGAGAACGCGCTGCCGGTACCGGCCGAGAAGCCCTGCACGCGGCCGCGATAGACGACGCGCGCCCCGTACAGGTCCGACACCACGTCGACCGGCTGGCCGATGCGCATGTGGCGGATCTGCCCCTCCTTGAAATTCGCGTCGATCCACAGCCGGTTCAGCTGCACGATTGACATCAGCGGCACGCCGGGCCCGACCTGCTGGCCGACCTGCACTGAACGCTGGCCGACCGTGCCGTCGACTGGCGCGACAATCGTCGTGCGCTTCAGGTTCCGGTACGCGAGCTTGAACTGGGCGGCCGCCTGCACGACGGCAGGGCTCTCGTCAACCGGCAGCTTGCTGCCGAGCGCACGCGCCGCTTCGAGCTGCGCCTGCGCGGCGGCAAGGTTCGCCTGCGCGCCGGCGACCGCCGCGCGGGCACGCGCCAGTTCCTCCGGCGCCACGATCTCGACCGATGCGCCCGAGCGCGCGGCAAGCGCGCGCTGCGCGAGCGACAGGTCGGCCTGGCGCGCGTTCACGGCTTCCACGTACATCGTGTTCGAGATCTTCGCGTTCGCGACCTGGCGCACGGCCTGCACGAGCTGTGCCTTCGCCTGTGCGAAAGCGACGGACGCTTCGGTGTCGTCGAGCCGCACGAGCGTCTGCCCGGCGCGCACGGCCTGCGTATCGGCAACGAGCACGTCGGTCACGGCGCCCGGAATCTGCGCGGCGACCTGCACGATGCTGCCCGCGACGTACGCGTCGTCGGTGTCCTCGTCATAGCGGTCGCGCAACAGCCAGAACGCGATCCAGACGAGCGCGGCCAGCAGCACGACCGCGAAGAACAGCGTGAAACGCTTGCGGCGGGTCGCCCGGCGCGCGTCGAGTGCCGGATCGTTCAGTGCGGCCGGCTGCGCGGCGGTATGAAGGTTGTCGTGGTGCATCAGTCGCTTTGCGTAACGATCAGACGGTCATGCTGGAACAGGGGAATCGCCGGCACGCGCGTGTCGGCGGCGACAGCGGGTGCCGTGCCGCGCGTGCCGGCGCTCACGCTCGCGGTATCGATCGTCGGGCTGCGCGGCGTCGCGATCACAGCCGGCGGGTCGATCCGCGCTACCTGCGGCGCGCCACCACTACCGGACGCGGCCACGCGACGCGCCTGCGTGCCGGCGTTCGTCTCGTTGCGGGCAGCGGCGTTCGCCAGCGCGCCGCGCTTCGGCCGCGTGCCTTGCGCGGTACGCGTCGCAACCGTCGGCGCCGATGCCGATGCCATCGTTGCGCTCGCATCGAATCCGCCGCCGAGCGCGCCGACCAGCCCGACACGCAGCGTCCGCTGCCGCCCGAGCAATGCAATTAGCTGCGCGCGCTCGTCGATCAGCGTGAGATCCGCGACATCGACGTCCTTCTGCATCAGCACGCCACGCCGATGGCGGTCGGCCGCGATCTGCACGATCTTCTGCGCGGCGGCGACGGCGTCCTGCTGCTGCGCGACGAGCGTCTGCGCGGTCTGCAGCGACGTGACGATCTGCGCGACCTGGCCGAGCGCGTCGTCGACGGTCTTGTTGTACAGCCCGATCGCGACGTCGGCCTGCGCGACGTCCGCGCCGAGCTTCGCCTTCAGGCGGCCGCGATCGAACACCGGTAGCGAGATCGCCGGACCGACGGAGCCAGCGAGCGCGTCGCGCGAGAACAGCGACGCGGGCGTCAGCGCGAACACGCCGCCGAGCGCGACGAGGTTCACGTCCGGATAGAACTGCGCGCGCGTCGCATCGGCATTCGCGAACGCGGCTTCGACCCGCAGCCGCGCGGCAACGATGTCGGGCCGGCGGCCGAGCAGATCGGCCGGCAACCGCGCGGGCAGCGCGCCGCCGGGGAATACGCCAACGCGCGGCCGCTGCAGCGCGAGGCCACGCTCGGGGCCACGGCCGGACAGCACGCCGAGCTGCAATTGCGCGAGCTTGATCTGCTCGTCGTTCAGCGCGATCTGTTCGAGCAGGCGGCTGCGCTTGATCGACGCGTCGCTCGCGTCGTACGCGTTGTCGAGGCCGCGCGCGGTGCGCTCGCGCAGCACGGCCGTCACGCGCTGGCTGATCTTCAGCTTCTGCTGCAGCAGGTCGCGTACCGCGTACGCCTGGTCGAGCTGGCAATACACGGTGACGATCGCGACCGCGAGCGTGAGCCGAACTTGTTCGGCCTCGACACCCGCCGCGTCGCGCAGCGACATCAGGCTCCTGGTCGCCGCACGGTTCTTGCCCCACAGATCCAGCTGGTAGTTCAGCCCGACGAACACCGACGACGGCGATACGACCGGATCGCCGAAGATCTCGACCGGCACGCGATAGCCGCCGGCGGACACGTCGGCGATGTCGCCCGGCTTCGGCATCCGCGCGCGGCTGACCGTCGCGCCGGCCGTGCCGGTCAGCCCCGTCAGCGAATCGAATTGCCGAAGCTGCGCCTGCGCGATCCGCAGCCGCGCCTGCGCGACCTGCAGATCGGGATTGTTCCGCGACGCCTCCGCCACCAGTGCGTCGAGCTGCGGATCCTGCAACTGCCTGACCCAGTCGGGCGCGGGCCACGCGCCGTCCGCACCCGGCCCCGCGGTTTGTACGAGCGCGTCGCCGGCCGGTGCGCGCAGCGACAGCGACGGCAGGAACCCCGACGGCACGCAGCCGCCCAGCGCCAGCAGCGCGGCCGCCGCGACGATCGTCCAGCCGCGCGGCCCGCCGCGCGCCGGCCGCACCGGCCGCGCCGGCCGCGCCGGCCGCGCCGCTTTCATGATGCGTTCCATCGCTTCCCTCATCCCTGCCGGACGCGCTGCGCGCGCGCGGCCAGTCGCGGCCGCGCGCGCTCGAGTGGACCGAGCCGGCCGAACAAGCCGTCCGCGATACCGAACAGGATGCCGGCGAGCTTGTCGCGCTTGTTGCTCTCGACGAGCGCGATCTGCACGACCTGCCACACGGTCAGCAGGTTCGGCACGATCGCCACCGGAAAGCGCAACCCGTACTGCATCCCGAGCTGCACCGCATTGCGCGCGCTGTAGTAGCGCCGCTGCCACGAGTGATTCATCGACGTCATTTCGAAAGGGCCGAACGCGTGACGCTGCTTCGCGCCGATCCGGTGCGGCAGCACCAGCGACGGCACGACATAGAGCGGCACGTTGAGCGCGAGCGCGCGAAAGCTGTACTCGGTATCGACGTGATCGATGAACAGCGTCTCGTCGAAGCGGCCGAGCACGTCGAACGCGGCGCGCGACACGACGCAGCCCGACGAGATCAGGAACGCGCAGCGCTGCAGCGGCGCGTCGGGATCGACGCGCAACCGGCGCAACGCGATCCCGTTCGTCGCGAGCTCGGGCAGGAAGCTGCGCGCGTTCTCGTCGAAGATGCGCGGGCCGGCGAGAAACGCGCGCCCCGCGACACCCGCGCACGCGTCGCGCATCGTCGCGAAGTAACCGGCCGGCACCGACGAATCCTGGTCGAACAACGCAACGGCATCGACGTTCTCCCGAAACAGCGTCGCAAGCCCCGCGTTGTAAGCACCTGCGATCCCGCCGCGGTTGCCGTGATGCAGCAGTGCAATGCCGTCGCGCGCGCAGCGCTCGCGGGCGCGCGCATCGGGCTGCGGCGTGTTGTCGACGACGAGCAGCGCGTCGCATGCATGCCGCCACGCGCCGAGCGCCGCGAGCTGCGCGTCGGTCGGGTGATACAGGATCACGAGTGCGCCGAGTGTCGCCATGCCCCTCTCCTCAATGTCCGAACGAAGCCGCACCGCGCTTCGGCCGCGTCAGCCACATCATCGCGGCGAGCACGAGGCAGGTCATGCTCGCCATCCAGAACATGTCGCCCGTCGCCATCATGTACGCCTGCTGCATCACGACCTGGTGCAGCGTGGATAGCTCGCGCACGCCGTCCACGCCCATCGCGTTCAGCGTGTGCACGAAGCGCTGCGTGTTCGCCGATGCGTGCGTGACCGATTGCGACACGACGTCGTAGTGATAGGTCGCCCGGTTGTCCCACAGCGTCACGCTCATCGCGGTGCCGAATGCGGCGGACAACGTGCGCAGGAAGTTCGACAGGCTCGACGCGGCCGCGAGCCGGTCGTCCGGAATGCGCGACAGCGTCGCGGCCGTCAGAGGAATGAAGAAGCACGGCAGCCCGATCCCCTGGATCAGCCCTGGCGTGGCGATCTGCGCGAACGTCATCTTCAGCGTGAAATGCGCGTCCCACGCGAGCACGGCCGCGAACACGAGGAAGCCGAACGTCGCGAGCACGCGCGCGTCGAAGCGATGCGCGTGCAGGCCGACGAGAATCGAGAACACGAGCGCGAGCACGCCGAGCGATGCGGTGGCGAGGCCCGCGTGAAACGCGTTGTAGCCCATCACCGCCTGCATCCACAGCGGGAACACGACACCCACCACCGAGAAGCTCATCATCCCGAGCGAGATGATCAGCACGCAGAACGAGAACGTGCGGTCGCGAAACAGGCTCAGGTCGACGACGGGATGCGCCTCGCCCGCCTCCCAGATCAGCAGCGACACGATCGCGAGCCCCGCGACCACCGCGAGCGTGACGATCAGCGGCGAATCGAACCAGCCCTTGTCGTGGCCAAGGTCGAGCATCGCCTGCAGCGAGCCGACGCCGATCACGAGCAGCACGATGCCGGGCACGTCGATCGGGCCGGCCGCGCCGCGCTGCGCGTCGGGCCGCAGCATCATGGTGCACACCGCGAACGAGAACAGCCCGATCGGCAGGTTGATCAGGAAGATCCACGGCCACGAGAAGCTGTCGACGATCCAGCCACCGACCACCGGCCCGAAGATCGGCGCGAGCAGCACCGTCATCGCCCACAGCGCGAGCGCGACGGTGCGCTTGTCCGACGGGAACGTGCGCAGCAGGATCGTCTGCGACAGCGGCACCATCGGCCCCGAGCACAGCCCCTGCAGCGCGCGGCAGACCACCAGCACGTGCAGGTCGCGTGCGAGCCCGCACAGCAGCGACGTCAGCGTAAACAGCAGCACCGCGCCGACGAACAGCCGCAGCTCGCCGACGCGCCGCGCGAGCCAGCCGGTCAGCGGCACCGCGATCGCGGCCGCGACCGAATACGAGCTGATCACCCATGTGCCCTGGCTGTTCGAGACGCCGAGACTGCCGGAAATCGCCGGCACCGCGACGTTCGTCACGGTCGAGTCGAGCACTTCGATGAAGGTCGCGAGCGACAGCGCGAACGTCAGGAGCGCGAGCCGCGCGCCGCGCACCGGTGGTGCAGCAGGGGCGGGTTCGCGCGCATCGAAGGCGGCGGGCGTGTCCTGAAGCGACGATGCCGTGCTCATGCGCCCGCCATCGCAACGGCGGCCGGCGCGATCGCGCGTCCGTGTTTCGGTACAAAGCGCTCGATGAAATCGGCAGCCGTCTCGCAACCGTCCGGTGCGGCGTTGATCAGCGCACGCGCGCGCTCCGCATAAACGGCGAATTCGGGCTCGCTCAGCACGCGCATGAGCGCCGCGCCGAGACGCGCGCCGTCGACCGGACCGTCGACGCGTACGCCGGCACCGTTCGCCGCGACACGCTGCGCATTGTCGAACTGATCGTGCGCGAACGGCGTCACCACCTGCGGAATGCCGGCCTCGAACGCGAGCGCCGCGGTGCCGATCCCGCCGTGATGCACGAGCGCGCGGCAACGCGGCAGCAGCGTGCGCATCGGCACGAAGCGGCGCACAAGCAAGCGGTCGCCGGCCGGTGCCGTATCGTGCTGGCTCAGCAGGATGCCGCGCGCGCCGGTGGCACGCAGCGCGTCCTCGACCGCGCGCGCATACGCAGCGTGATCGACGCGCGTCGACCCGGCCGTGAACACCACGGGCGGCTCGCCGGCCGCGAGAAACGCGTCGAGCGCGGGATCGTCGTCGGGCGTCGCGACGTCGTTGAACAGCGGAAAACCGCTTTGCAGAAGACGGGCCGGCCAGTCGCGCTGCGCCGGCGCGAACCAGTCGGGAAACAGGCACAGCACACCGTCGGTCGAATGCAGCCAGCGGCCCAGCACGCGCTGCGCGGGTGCGAGCCCGAGGTCGCGGCGCACCGCATTGAGCGCCGGTCCGCACACGCGGTCGAGCACCTGCCGCTCGATCAGCGTCATCAGTGCCGTCTTCACCGGCAGCGGCCAGCGCGCGGGAATCGTCAGGCGCGGATGCGTCGGCGGCACGTGCGCGGACAGCAGCGTCGACGGCGACACCTGCACCGACACGTACGGCGTGCCGTGCAGCTCCTGCATGAAGCGCGCGGAAAACGCCCACAGCGTGCCGACCAGCACGGTGTCGCGCTCGGTCAGCGCGCGCAGCGCGTCGTAATGCGGGCGCAGCACGGGCGCGATCACCTGCCACAGCGTGCGGAACGACGTGCGCGAATCCCACAGTGCCGGGTTCGCCATCGCGGCCTCGTACTCGGCCGCGGTACCGACCGGGACGAACGTGAAACCGCAGCGGCGCGCGGCCGCCTCGAACGGCGGATGCGTGCAGAACACGACGTTGTGGCCGCGCATCGCGAGCGCGCGCGCGACGCCGAGCAGCGGATGCACATCGCCCGCCGAGCCGATTGCGGTCACGATCACCTTCGCCATCGCGCGCCTCGCCGGGATCAGTAGAAGCCGGGGATCAGCGCCGCGACCTCGCGGCGGTACTGCGCGTACGCCGGCCCGAAATAGCCGGTCAACCAGCTTTCCTCGACGCGCACCTTGTACGCGAGCGACGCGAACACGAGCGCGACGCCGAGCGCGCCGCGCCACTCGCCGCCGATCAGCGCGGCGCCGACCAGCGCGATCAGGCAGCCGGTATAGATCGGATGACGCACGAGGCCATACGGCCCGGTGCGAACGAGCTCGTGGTTTTCCTTCAGCGTGACCGACACGCTCCAGTTCGTGCCGAGATGCAGGCGCGCCCACGCCGAAAACAGCAGCCCCGCGACGAGCACCGCGAGCCCGCATTGCGCCTGCAGGTCGAAGCGCTGCCAGTCGGGCACGAGCGCGCGCAGCGTCAGGTCGGGCAGGATGATCAGTGCGCCGCCGACGATCAGCGGAATCGACTGCAGCGTGCGCGAGCGCGACGCCTCCTTGCGCACGGTCGTCTTCACGGCCTGCGACGTCACGATCCAGTAGGCGAGCCACGCGGCCCACGGAACGACGATGGCGATGGTCTGAACGATATTCACGGCTGGCCTGCCTCGTATGGATGAGAATTCGGATGCGCCCGGTGTGCCCGGTGCGCGACGTGCTGCGTCACGACGACATGGCCGGCATCGGCGCGGACACGCATGCGTGCGCGGCGCCGAGCGCGATGCCCGCGGCAACGGGCGGCGCGTCGCAGAAGAAGTCGAGCAGCGCCGCACGCGTGGTCTCGCGCTGCGCGCGGCCTTCGATGTCGAGGAAATGGCCGGCATCGGGAATCGTCGCGAAGCGCGCGCGCGGCACGTGCGCGGCGAGCTGGCGAACGTCGGCCGGCGTCGTGTATTCATCGCGCTCGCCGTTCAGGAACAGCAGCTCGCAGCCGATGTTCGAGAACTCGCTCAGGTAGCGCGCCGGCTGCAGCGACAGGATCTGGTCGACGTGGAACGCGACCTGGTCCTGCTCGTCGCGCGGCAGGCGCGTCAGGTAGCGATAGTTGTACAGCTTCATGATGCGCGGCAGGTAGCGGCCGACCGTGTCGTTCAGCAGTTGCGCGGCCTTCAGGTTCTCGCCGGCCGCGATGTGGTCGCGGGCGCGCGTCACGTAGTCGACCATCGCGTCGTTCAGGAACGGCGAGAACGAGCAGATCGCCGCGCGCCGCACGCTCGGGCAGCCGCGTGCGAGCGCGAACAGCGACGCGACGCCGCCCCACGACACCGACACGAGGAACGCCGGCGCGAAGCGCTCGACCAGATGCTGGAGGATCGCGGCCTCGTCGTCCTTGGTCAGGATGAAGCAGCCGGGGTTGTGCTGGCGCGACTGCCCGGCATACGGCAGGTCGAAGCAGATCGTGTTCATCCGCTCGCCGAGATACTGGACGGTCTGCCCGAACGAGGCGGTCGTCGCGAGCGCGCCGTTGACGAGCATCGCCGTGTCGAACGACGGATCGAACACGTTCCGTTCGACGTAGACCTTCAGACCATTCGGTAGCGGGACCACGTGTTTTTCGGTCGGCATCGTCGTTCTCCGGTGGATGCGGCGTCTCGGCGTCGCGGCATGCTGCAGGTGCGCAATGGCGTGCGCCGGCCATGCCGCGGTCGTTGGCCGCGCCCATTGCCGACGCACCGCGGCAAATTCCCGCGGCGCCGATTCATTCCTCGTAATGCGGCGCCATACTAATACGGGCAATATTACTTACTCAAGCCATTCCAACGATCCCCTCTACTCCACCTGGAAATACACTGGATTCAAATTTTTTCTGCATTTTTTGTGGTAGGCGGAATCGGATGCAAGGTGATTGCAATCGTTTGCGAGCAAGCCACAAAACACGCTAATACGCACACAATTCAGTTTTAATTCATATAGATAACAAGTTTCAATCGCCCGATTGAAACGAATTCCCGGAATTCGCCGATCTCGATGACCGGCATTCAAATTTCAGGATCTCCGAAATTCTCACATAGCTCGACATTCTTTCGACGCGTAATAAATCCAATCCGAAAACTTTCTCAACCATTGGATCGCATTTTCCGAAACCGTTTTAAACAAACTTCAAATTATTTAACATCCTTTCAATTCGTTTTTCCGCATCCGCACAATCGCGGCGGCCCCATCGTTACCGTCTGCCGGCACCTCATTCACCGTCGGACCCCGATTTTTTGTTGATTGAACGATCAATAAAAAACCGCTAAGCTCTCGACTTCCATGAACGGCCCGTCCGGGCGAAGGAGTTCGCGATGCCGAAAGTCGGAATGCGGGAGATTCGCCGCGCACAGTTGATCGACGCCACGCTGCGCTCGATCGACGAAGCCGGCCTGCCCGGCACGACGCTCGCATCGGTCGCGCAGCGCGCGAACATCTCGACGGGCATCGTCAGCCACTACTTCGGCGACAAGGACGGCCTGCTCGAAGCCACGATGCGGCACGTGCTGCGCGATCTGTGGGCGGCCACCACGCAACGCCGCGTCGCCGCACGCAAGGACCCGCGTTCGAGGCTGCGCGCGATCGTCGCCGCGAACTTCGACGACACGCAGGTCAGCGCGCCCGTGATGAAGACCTGGCTCGCGTTCTGGTCGCAGAGCATGCACGACCCGATGCTCAAGCGCCTGCAGCACGTCAACACGCGGCGCCTTCACTCGAACCTGTGCGCGGAATTCGCGAAGCGCTTGCCGCGCGCGAAGGCACGCACAGCGGCCAGCGGCCTCGCCGCGCTGATCGACGGCCTGTGGCTGCGCGGCGCGCTCGCCGGCGGCCCGATCGACACCCGGGCTGCATCGAAGCTCGCCCACGATTACATCGACCTGCTGCTCGCGTCCGACTGACGCGTCACGCAGTCGCCAACCAGGAGATCCTCATGTCCGTATACGGTTTGCAGCGCCTCTACATCGGCGGCGGTTACGTCGACGCCACCAGCGGCAAGACTTTCGACACCTTCGATCCCGCCACCGGCGAACTGCTCGCGCAGGTGCAGCAGGCGAGCGCGGCCGACGTCGACCGCGCGGTCGCGTCGGCACGGGAAGGTCAGCGCGAATGGGCCGCGATGACCGCGATGCAGCGCTCGCGGATCCTGCGCCGCGCGGTCGACCTGCTGCGCGAACGCAACGACGAACTCGCGGCCATCGAGACGCGCGACACCGGCAAGCCGATCGGCGAAACGCTCGCGGTCGACATCGTCACCGGCGCGGACGTGATCGAGTACTACGCGGGCCTGGCGACCGCGATCGAGGGGCTGCAGGTGCCGCTGCGCGCCGAGTCGTTCGTCTACACGCGCCGCGAACCGCTCGGCGTGTGCGCGGGCATCGGCGCATGGAACTACCCGATCCAGATCGCATGCTGGAAGACGGCGCCCGCGCTCGCGGCCGGCAACGCAATGGTGTTCAAGCCGAGCGAAGTCACGCCGCTCACCGCGCTGAAGCTCGCGGAAATCTATACGGAAGCCGGTGTACCGGCCGGCGTGTTCAACGTCGTGCAGGGCGACGGCTCAGTCGGCGCGCTGCTCACCGGTCACCCGGACATCGCGAAGGTGTCGTTCACCGGCGGCGTCGAGACCGGCAAGAAGGTGATGTCGCTCGCCGGCGCATCGTCGCTGAAGGAAGTGACGATGGAGCTCGGCGGCAAGTCGCCGCTGATCGTGTTCGAGGATGCCGATCTCGACCGCGCGGCCGACATCGCGGTGACCGCCAACTTCTTCAGCTCGGGCCAGGTCTGCACGAACGGCACGCGCGTGTTCGTGCACCGCTCGGTCAAGGACGCGTTCACGCAGAAGGTGCTCGAACGCGTGAAGCGGATTCGCGTGGGCAAGCCGACCGATGCCGACACCAACTTCGGCCCGCTCGTGTCGGCCGCGCAGCTCGACAAGGTGCTCGGCTTCATCGAGAGCGGCAAGGCCGAAGGCGCGAAGCTGCTCGCGGGCGGCACGCGCCTGACCGACGGCCACTTCGGCAGCGGCCAGTACGTCACGCCGACCGTGTTCGGCGACTGCCGCGACGACATGAAGATCGTGCGCGAAGAGATTTTCGGGCCGGTGATGAGCATCCTCGATTTCGAATCGGACGACGAAGTGATTGCTCGCGCAAACGATACGCACTACGGCCTCGCGGCCGGCGTCGTGACCGAGAACCTGTCGCGCGCGCACCGCACGATCCACCGCCTCGAAGCCGGCATCTGCTGGATCAACACGTGGGGCGAATCGCCGGCCGAAATGCCGGTTGGCGGATACAAGCAATCCGGCGTCGGGCGCGAGAACGGCATCACGACGCTCGAACACTACACTCGAATCAAGTCGGTACAGGTCGAGCTCGGCCGCTACAACCCGGTGTTTTGAGAACGATAGGAGATACCCTGTCATGACGACACGCGAATACGACTACATCATCTGCGGCGCCGGTTCCGCGGGCAACGTGCTCGCGACGCGCCTGACGGAAGATCCGAATGTCACGGTGCTGCTGCTCGAAGCCGGCGGCCCCGACTACCGCTTCGACTTCCGTACGCAGATGCCGGCGGCACTCGCCTATCCGCTGCAGGGCCGTCGCTACAACTGGGCCTACGAGACCGACCCCGAACCGCACATGGACAACCGCCGGATGGAATGCGGCCGCGGCAAGGGGCTCGGCGGCTCGTCGCTGATCAACGGGATGTGCTACATCCGCGGCAATGCGCTCGACTACGATAACTGGTCGACGCACAAGGGCCTCGAGAACTGGACGTATCTCGACTGCCTGCCGTACTTCAAGAAGGCCGAGACGCGCGACGTCGGCCCGAACGACTATCACGGCGGCGACGGCCCCGTGTCGGTCACGACCAGCAAGCCGGGCGTGAATCCGCTGTTCGAGGCGATGGTCGACGCAGGCGTGCAGGCCGGCTATCCGCGCACCGACGACCTGAACGGCTATCAGCAGGAAGGCTTCGGCCCGATGGACCGCACCGTCACGCCGAAGGGCCGCCGAGCCAGCACCGCGCGCGGCTACCTCGACCAGGCGAAGGTGCGGCCGAACCTCGAGATCGTCACGCACGCGCTGGCCGACCGCATCCTGTTCGACGGCAAGCGCGCATCGGGCGTCACGTACCTGCGCGGCAGCGAGCGCGCGAGCGCGCATGCGCGCCGCGAAGTGCTCGTGTGCAGCGGCGCGATCGCATCGCCGCAACTGCTGCAGCGCTCGGGCGTCGGCCCCGGTGCGTGGCTGAAGGCGCTCGACATCCCGGTCGTGCTCGACCTGCCCGGCGTCGGCCAGAACCTGCAGGATCACCTGGAGATGTACATCCAGTACGAGTGCAAGGAGCCGGTGTCGCTGTATCCCGCGCTCAAGTGGTGGAACCAGCCGAAAATCGGCCTCGAATGGATGCTGAACGGCACCGGCCTCGGCGCGACCAACCACTTCGAGGCGGGCGGCTTCATCCGCACGCGCGACGACGATCTGTGGCCGAACATCCAGTATCACTTCCTGCCCGTTGCGATCAACTACAACGGCTCGAACGCGATCGAGATGCATGGCTTCCAGGCGCACGTCGGGTCGATGCGTTCACCGAGCCGCGGCCGCGTGAAGCTGCGCTCGCGCGATCCGAACGATCATCCGAGCATCCTGTTCAACTACATGGCCGAAGCGCTCGACTGGCGCGAGTTCCGCGACGCGATCCGCGCGACGCGCGAGATCATGCGGCAGCCCGCGCTCGACCGCTATCGCGGCCGCGAGCTGAACCCGGGCGCCGACTGCAAGAGCGACAAGGAGCTCGACGCATTCGTGCGAGCCCGTGCGGAAACCGCGTTCCATCCGTCGTGCTCGTGCAAGATGGGCTATGACGACATGGCCGTGGTCGACGAAGAAGGTCGGGTGCACGGGCTGGAAGGGCTGCGCGTCGTCGATGCGTCGATCATGCCGATCATCACGACCGGCAACCTGAACGCGCCGACGATCATGATCGCGGAGAAGATCGCGGACAAGATCCGTGGCCGCAAGCCGCTTGCGCGCGTGGACGTGCCTTACTTCGTCGCGAACGGGGCGATGGCGCGGAATATCGCGAAGGCGGTGCGGCGGCCGGAGACGGTGTAACCGCGCAAGCGCCCTTCTCCAGGCACAGCAGCAACACGCACGGCTCGCGGCGTTCTCGCCGCGAGCCGTTTTTCATTGGACACTCCCGCCGCCCGTACTGAACCGCGTGAAGGCCGCTCCCCTCGGCCTCAAGCGTTTCGCGCGCACGTTCGACGTAGGCAAGCTGCTGCGCATCGGGCACGTGCACGCATGCGCGGAGCGGATCGCTCGCATCGCACGCGCAACCGCCGCCATCCGTTGCAATCCACGGCGCGAGTTCGTGCAGCACGACGCCTGCGGGGAAGTCGAAACGGAATGGGGTGCGTCGCTACAGCGGCAACGCGATGCGATGGCGCAGGCACGCGACTCGCGTCGCGCCCGCATCCGGCGAAAGGCAGGAAAGCGGCGGTCCGGCCGGGCCCTCGGATAGGCGTCTCATGTAATTGGTCTCCGTACGTACGCTTGATTCGTTATCGTGATGCGTCGTTTGTCGAAACTATGATCGGACGATACGCACAAGTAAATGGATGCAGAGTTCCAAACGCGCCGAACCGCGCGATCCTCGTGCATGCAGGGTGTTTGACAGTTTTTCAAACACCCTTCAACTTACCTGCTCAGACAAATACACGGGCTGTGCAACGCGCGCTTGAAGGCGGCGCTCATCCCGCGCGATGCCCGGCGTGCGGGCCTTCGGCCGCCCGCATGCATGCATGCTGCGGCGCATCCTTATACGTCGATGATCGCGAGCGTGCCGTGGCTGCCGGGCAGCACCGCATGGCGCGTGCCGGCGACCGCGAGATACATCTGCCCGGCCTCGACCACGACCGTCTGCGCTTCGACCTCGAGCATCAGCCGGCCGTCGAGCACCAGCAGCCCCTCGTTGTACTCGTGCACTTCCGCTTCGTACGGCTGCGCGTCCATGCGCAGCACCTTGATCCGGGCCGGCCCGACCTCGCCGACGATCGTGGATTTCCACGCGACGGCCTGGGCCGCCGCGACGGACTTGAAATCGACCAAAGACATGTGCACCGCTCCGGGAACAGGAGAGGAACGCATTATCGCGAGCGCGGCGCGCGCCGTCCCGATACGGCGCGGCGGCGTTCGGGCAGCACAGTCGGCCCCGCCCCGCCCGTTCCGCTGCCGCCTGCACGGGCGATCGCCGTCCGACCGAGCGAAAACGACGCGCATTGTTCGCTTGATTCAAATAAAGCATCGTATTGTTGAATGACGCACGTGCATTTCCCGCAAATCTCGCACGGACATCGCATGCCGTTGCCACCGAAATGCATTTCCATCTTCCGATTGCTAATATGGCGATCCTGCGATCCCGCACCACAACGCCGTTCGACATGACGCCCGTTCGCCATGCCGCACCCGACACCGGCCGCTGCGCAGCGGCTGCACCGGGCATGCGCGGCGCACAGCGTCGGACCGACCGGCCGTGCCATCCGTGAGCATGCAACCGATCCTTTCCGTCTCCGACCTCTCCAAGACTTACGCGTCCGGCTTCCAGGCGCTGAAGCACGTAACCCTCGACATCCGCCCGGGCGAGATCTTCGCGCTGCTCGGGCCGAACGGCGCGGGCAAGACCACGCTGATCGGCTCGATCTGCGGGATCGTCACGCCGACCCAAGGCCGCGTGACGGTCGGCGGCCACGACATCCGCGATCAATACCGCGCGGCGCGCGAAATGATCGGCCTCGTGCCGCAGGAACTGACGACCGACGCGTTCGAAACCGTCTGGGCGACCGTGTCGTTCAGCCGCGGCCTGTTCGGCAAGGCGCCCGATCCCGCGTACATCGAGAAGACGCTGAAAGCGCTGTCGCTATGGGACAAGCGCGACAACAAGCTGATGACGCTGTCGGGCGGCATGAAGCGCCGCGTGATGATCGCGAAGGCGCTGTCGCACGAGCCGCGCATCCTGTTCCTCGACGAACCGACGGCCGGCGTCGACGTCGAGCTGCGTCGCGATATGTGGAAGCTGGTCGACTCGCTGCGCGAAAGCGGCGTGACGATCCTGCTGACCACGCACTACATCGAGGAAGCGGAGGAAATGGCCGACCGGATCGGCATCATCCTCGGCGGCGAACTCGTGCTCGTCGAAGAAAAGCGCGAGCTGATGCGCAAGCTCGGCAAGAAGCAGCTGACCGTGCAGCTCGAGCATCCGCTCACGACCGTGCCAGCCGACCTCGCCGCGTTCGGGCTCGAACGCGCGGACGACGGCGCCGCGCTCGTCTACACCTACGACTCGCAGCGCGACGACGCGAGCATCGCGAAGCTGATCAACGCGCTCGGCACGGCCGGCATCGGCTTTCGCGACCTGCATACGACGCAGAGCTCGCTCGAGGATATTTTCGTCAGCCTGATCGACAACCGCCGCAACGGCGCACAAGGGGCGTAACGCACATGGCGAACTGGAATTTCCACGGCATCCGCGCGATCTACCGCGCCGAAATGGCCCGCACGCGCCGCACGCTGATGCAGAGCATCATCGCGCCGGTGATCTCGACGTCGCTGTACTTCGTCGTGTTCGGCTCGGCGATCGGCTCGCGTATCAGCGACGTGAACGGGATCGGCTACGGATCGTTCATCGTGCCCGGCCTCGTGATGTTGTCGCTGCTGTCGCAGAGCATCTCGAACGCGTCGTTCGGCATCTACTTCCCGCGCTTCACGGGCACCATCTACGAGATCCTGTCCGCGCCCGTGTCGTACTGGGAGATCGTGATCGCGTATGTGGGTGCGGCCGCGTCGAAGTCGCTGCTGCTCGGGCTGATCATCCTCGCCACGGCCGGCCTGTTCGTGCCGCTGCACATCCTGCATCCGTTCTGGATGGTGCTGTTCCTCGTGCTGACGTCGATCACCTTCAGCCTGTTCGGCTTCGTGATCGGCATCTGGGCCGACAGCTTCGAGAAACTGCAGCTCGTGCCGCTCCTGATCATCACGCCGCTCACGTTCCTCGGCGGCAGCTTCTATTCGGTCGACATGCTGCCGCCCGCGTGGCGCATCGTCACGCTGTTCAACCCGATCGTCTACCTGATCAGCGGCTTCCGCTGGTCGTTCTACGGGCTGGCCGACGTGCACGTGTGGATCAGCCTCGCGGCGACCTCGCTGTTCCTCGCGATCCTGCTCGCGATCGTCGCGTGGATGTTCCGCACCGGCTACAAGCTGAAGAACTGACGCGGCACGCGCCACATACCCGGCACGCCGCTGCAACTTCGCGGTTCGCGCATCCGGAGCGACGCTGCTAGACTGGATCGGAAGATCGACCGCCGCCGCCTGTCGCATCGCAACCCGCGGTGCGCGGGCGGCGCGGCTCCGGCCCCCTTCCCTGCGCGAGGATCCCCGATGAGCGCCCCTCGAATCGACGCCGTCCGCGACGGCCTGTTTCGCGCCACGACTTACGTCGACACGCTGAACCTGTGCTTCAGCCAGTTCTTCGTACGATCGCGGCACGGCGACGTGCTGTGCGTCGAAACGGGCACCCGTTCCAATTTCACGCAACTGAGCGCGGCGCTCGACGCCGTCGGCATCGCGCCGTCGATGGTCAGCAGCGTGATCGTCCCGCACTTCGAGGCCGATGAAATGGGCGCGCTCCCCGACTTCCTCGCGGCCAACCCGGCGCTCGTCGCGTACGGACATCCGATGTGTACATGGGGGCTTGCCGACGTATTCGGCGTGCGCGCGATTCCGCTGAAGGATGGTGAGCCGACGACGCTATCGGGCATCGACGTCGTGCCGGTCTTCACGAAGCACGTGCATCAGTGGGATGCGCTCGTCGTGTATCTGCCGGCGTACAAGGCGCTGCTGTCGTCGGACATCCTGATGCGCTTCGGCAGGGAGGACACCGACGACCCGCTGCCCGCGATCCTCGATGCAATCACGCGCTCGGACTACCTGCCGTCGCTCGCGCACCTGGCGAGCGCGCTGCGCCGCATCCAGGCGCTCGATATCGACATCATCCTGCCGATGCACGGCCCGGCAATCACGCACGACATTCCACGCGTGATTGCCGGTGTGATCGCACATTGCGAGACTGCCGCAGCAGCGTAGCGCTCGCGCGCCCGCGTACGGCCGGCGGCGCCGGTCAGGCGCCGGTTACGACGAATTCGGCGGCCGCCTTGTTCTGGATCGCGGCCATCACCGCCAGCTCGCGCTTGCTGCGCGGCTCGCCGGACACGACGCCCGTCGCATGCTTGGCCTTCGCGCCCAGCGGAAAGAACACGAACGATGCGCCGGCCGGCGCATCGGGCTCGGCCCGCAGGCGTTTGTTCAGGATCTTCAGGTACTTTTTCTTCGAGACTTCCTTCGTTGCCATGGCGCCCTCCGCATGAACGTGGTGCTGGTCAGCATACCAGTTTTGACCTGCGGTTCCGGCGCGCCGCCGCGCGATTGATCTGCACTAGAATGGATCGGCTGACGCGCTCGCCGCGTCAGGCCGCGGCCGCATGTCCTTGACGGAGCGCTTCCATGCATGTCGAGCTGTTCGCGCAGCACCACGATTGCCCTGGCTGGGAAGGTGAAATGGCCCGGCGGGTCGCCGCCTTCGACTGGTCGGCAACCGGGCTCGGCCCGCTCGACGGCTGGTCGGCGAGCCTCGTCGCTGCCGTGCGCACCGTGCTCGCGTCGCCGCTGCCGCTGGTGATGCTGTGGGGCGAGCCCGGCTACATGATCTACAACGACACGTATGCCGGGTTCGCCGGCGGACGCCACCCCTACCTGCTCGGCCAGCCGATCGAGCTCGGCTGGCCCGAGGTCGCCGAGTTCAACCGCAACGTGATGAACACCTGCCTCGCGGGCGGCACGCTGTCGTATCGCGACAAGGAACTCGTGCTGCTGCGCAGCGGCCGCCCCGAAGACGTGTGGATGGACCTGCACTACAGCCCGATACCCGACGATGACGGCGCACCGGGCGGGGTGCTCGCCGTCGTGATCGAGACGACCGAACGCGTGCTCGCCAGGCGCCAGCGCGAACAGGCGGAAGTGGCGCTGCAGTCGTCCAACGATGCGCTGCGCCGCCTGACCGAAACGCTCGAGCAGCGCGTGGCCGATGCGGTCGCCGAGCGCGCGGCGATCGAGGAACAGTTGCGCCACGCGCAGAAGATGGAAGCGATCGGCAGCCTGACCGGCGGCATCGCGCACGACTTCAACAACGTGCTGCAGGTGATCAGCGGCAACCTGCAGATTCTGGCCGTCGAACTCGGCGAGCGCGCGAGCGCGCAGCCGCGGATCGAAAGCGCGAACAACGCGGTGCGGCGCGGCGCGCAACTGGCGTCGCACCTGCTGGCCTTCGCGCGACGCCAGCCGTTGTCGCCGACGGTGCTCAATCCGCGCCAGCTGATCGACGGGATGAGCGAGATGCTGCGCCGCGCGCTCGGCGAAACCGTGCGAATCGTTCCTGCGCTGGCGCCCGACGTCGGCAACGTGCTTGCGGACCGGCACCAGCTCGAAAATGCGCTGCTCAATCTCGCGATCAATGCGCGCGACGCAATGCGTGGCGGCGGCACGCTGACGATTGCCGCGTACAACGACGCACATCCCGAGCCGGCCGCCGGTGCTCGCCGCTCACCATTGCCGCCCGGCGAATACGTGACGTTCGAGATGACCGACACGGGCGCCGGCATGACGCCCGACGTGCTCGAGCGCGTGTTCGAACCGTTCTTCACGACCAAGCCGGACGGCGAAGGCACGGGGCTCGGGCTCAGCATGGTGTTCGGCTTCGTCAAGCAAAGCGGCGGCCATACGTCGGTCGACAGCGCGCCGGGCCAGGGCACCATCGTGCGGCTCACGTTCCCGCGCTGTCATGATGCGTACGCCGATGAGACGGCGCGCGCGCAGCAGCCCGATCCCGTGCGGGGCCGCGAAACCATCCTGGTCGTCGAAGACGACGCGGACGTCCGGCTGACCGTGGTCGACATGCTCGCGCAGCTCGGCTACAAGGTCCTCGCCGCGTCCGACGGCGAAGCCGCGCTGCGGATGCTCGACAGCGACACGCCGATCGACCTGCTGTTTACCGACGTGATCATGCCCGGCCGCATCAAGGGCGGCGAACTCGCGCGCCGCGCCGCGCAACGCACGCCGCCGTTGCCCGTGCTGTTCACGTCCGGCTACACGCGCGACGAGATCTTCCACTCCGGGCGGCTCGATCCCGGCGTCATGCTGCTCGGCAAGCCGTATCGCCGCGACGAACTCGCGACCCGGATCCGCAGCGTGCTCGACGCGCATGCCAAGGCGGCGTGAGCGGCTGGCATCCTGGCCGACGCGCGGCCGATGCCGGCTACGACGCCAGCCGTCCAGCCGGAGTCTTTCCGGGCGTTCTGCCGCACGGACGACGTCGAACGTGCAGCGCTGCGCGCTACGACCGCCGCCTGCCCCGTCACCGGTCATCGGATTTTTTTGCGCGCGATGTCGATTCGCGCGATCGCCGCGCGTCGTAGTGTCGTAACCGACCGTTTTGTCTTGCCGGCCGCACGGCCGGCGACGGCGGACGTCCCCTTTCCCGTTCAAGGAGCAGCAACTATGCGCGTCATGGTGATCGTCAAGGCAACGGCCTCTTCCGAATCGGGTGCGATGCCCGATACCGAACTGCTGGCCGCGATGGGCCAGTACAACGAGGAACTCGTGAAAGCCGGCGTGATGCTCGCCGGCGAAGGGCTCCATCCGAGTTCGCGCGGCAAGCGCGTGCATTTTTCCGGCAAGGACCGGACCGTCATCGACGGCCCGTTCGCCGAGACCAAGGAACTGATCGCCGGCTACTGGCTGTGGCAGGTGAATTCGATGGAAGAAGCCGTCGAATGGGTCAAGCGCTGCCCGAATCCGATGCCGACCGAGTCGGACATCGAGATTCGCCAGATCTTCTCGCCCGAGGATTTCGGCGACGCATTCACGCCGGAGCTGCAGGAGCAGGAAGCGCGGCTGCGCACGGAGATGGACCGCAAGCACAACGCATGAGCCGGCCGGGGCCGGGGCGCCGCCGCTGGATCGATGCGGGCGTCGCGGCCATGAATCCTCCGGACAATTCGATCGACGGGGATTGACGGCACCTCGGCCAGTAACGTGTCGTTTTGACACGTTACTGGCCGAGGTGCTGTCGTCATGCATTCCCGTTTCGACCGTTTTCGCGCGACGCCACTTGGCGCGCAACTTGAAGCGCTGATCGCGCAGCCCGAGCGCTATGTCGAATTCGCGGCGCTGTCGCGTGTCGGCGTCGCCGCGATCGGCGCGATCCAGCACGAGATCGCACGCAAGTTCCCCGAGATCGAAGCCGATACGACCGCCAGGCAGTTCTGCGGCGCGATGGTCGCCGACGTGATGCGCCGTCACGGGCACGACGTCGTGCAGGCGCGCGGCCGGATCGGCGGTGCGCTGTTCAGCTACGGTGCGGTATTCAGCGCGTATCCGCAGGTGCTGCCGTTCGCCGATGTCGTCGCCGCGCTGGCCGCGATGCCGGCCCGGATCGCTGCGTATGCCGCGCAGGTTCCTGCCGCGCTCGTCACGCGCCGCCCGGCCGGCACGGGCTTCTCGCTCGTCGAACATGCATGCCATCTGCGCGACCTCGATGCCGTGTTCGCCGAACGCATCGATGTCGTGCTCACACACGCGCTGCCGGTGATCGCGTCCGTCGACGGCACCGCGCTCGCCGCGCAGCGCGACTACCTCGCCCAGCCGCTCGACGGCGCCCTCGCCGCGTTCCGCACCGGACGCGCCGCGCTGTGCGCGACGGCGGCCGCGCTGCACCCGTCGGAACTCGCACGCTGCGGGCTGCGCGACGGCATCCGCCGGATGTCGCTCGACGAACTCGTGCGCGAACTGCTCGACCACGACCGCACGCACGTGCTCGAACTCGACGAACTGCTCGCCGAACTCGAATTGCCCCCCATTGCTTCCTCGGCCGCCGAATGAACGCACCCAACCCGCCCGTCGTCTTCGTCCACGGTTTCATCGGCACGTTCGACGTGCCCGAATGGCCCGGTCCGCATCTCGCGCCCGACCTGCTCGGCTACGGCACCCATCGCGGCACGCCGTTCGACGCGATCACGCTCGCCGCGCAGGTCGAGCATGTCCGGCAGGTCGTCGACACGCATTGCGGCGCGCAGCCGGTCGACATCGTCGGTCACTCGGTCGGCGGCGCGATCGCGATGCTGTTCGCGCATGCGCATCCGGCGCGCGTGCGCCGGATCGTCAATGTCGAAGGCAACTTCACGCTCGACGATGCGTTCTGGTCGGCGTCGGTCGGCCGCCTGTCGCCCGCACAAGCCGACACGATGCTTGACGGCCTGCGCAGCGATCCGCCCGGCTGGCTGCGCGGCGCGATCGACGATCCGTCGCCGCGCCAGCTCGACGACGCGCGCCGCTGGCTCGCGCATCAACCGGCATCGACGCTGCGCGCAATGGGACGCTCGGTCGTCGCGACGACCGGCGAACCCGGTTATCTGCAGGCGCTCGCCGACGTATTCGCGCGCCATCCGGTATGGCTCGTCGCGGGCGAACGCTCGCGCGCGGGCTGGCATGTGCCGGACTGGGCGCTCGCGCGCTGTGCCGGCTTCGAAACGATCGACGGCTGCGGGCACCTGATACCGGCCGAGCGGCCGGCGGCGTTCCGGGAGGCGCTCGCGCGCTGTCTCGGCTGAGCGCGGAGCCGGCCCGGTCGCGCGCCGGCCACCTGACAACGCGTAGGATTCGCCGAAATTTGGCTGAAAGGCGCGGTTGCTAGAGTCGCCTGACAGGGTTTTCCCGATGCCCGACTGCCGAATGGAAACGACACATGCGAGGCTCCTTGAACCTGGTACGCGCGTTCTGGCTCCTGCTGCTGCTCGCCGTCGCGGGCCCGGCCCTCGCCTTTCAGGCGCGGGTCGTCGCGATTCCGAGCGCGGCGATGAACGAAACGCTAAAGGCGACCGTCGTGCTGCCCGACGACTACGCGCGCCTGCGCCACGGCCCTGAACGCAGCGTCGAACGCTTCCCGGTCGTCTACTTGCTGCACGGCTCGGGCGGCGACCACACCGACTGGACCGCGAACACGCGGATCGCCGCGCTGGCCGATCGCTATCACGTGATCCTGGTGATGCCCGACGGCGGTCACGAAAGCTGGTACATCGACAGCCCGTTCGACTCCGGCAGCCGCTACGAAACCTTCGTCGGCGACGAAGTCGTGTCCTATGTCGACACCCATTTCAGAACGATCGCTGCCAAGGGTGCGCGCGCGATCACCGGGCTCAGCATGGGCGGCTTCGGTGCGCTGCGCATCGCGCTCGACCGGCCCGACACGTTCGGCGCGGTCGGCAGCATCAGCGGCGCGGTCGATCCGCGCTGCTGCGAGGACGAGCCAGGCATCGACCACGTGTTCGGCGATCCCGGCCGCCATCCGTCGTTCTGGAACCGCAACGCGATCGTCGAAAGCGCGCGCGCGTTCGTCCGCGCGCATCTCGACCTGACGATCGACTGCGGCCGCGACGACTCGTTCGTCGGCTCGAACCGCACGCTGCATCAACGGCTCGTCGCGCTCGGCGTGCCGCACGACTATGCGGAGCGTCCGGGCGGCCACACGTGGGACTACTGGGCGCATGCGATCCGCTACCAGATGCAGTTCTTCGCGACGTCGTTCCAGCACGGCGGCTACGCGTAGGACCCGCCTGCTGCGTGCGCCATGCGGCCGGCGTGACGCGGGCAGCCCGACCCGCGCCGTGCCGCCGCGTCCGTGCGCCGCGTCCTCGTGCCGGCGCATCGCGCAGCGAGCCCGATGGTAGGATGCGCAGGCATCGACCACCCGACTTCCCCCATGCCGCGCGACAACTTTGCGGACCTGCTCGCCTTCATCGCCGTCGCGCGCGAGCGCAGCTTCACGCGCGCGGCCGCCCGGCTCGGCGTGTCGCAATCCGCACTCAGCCATACGATCCGCTCGCTCGAGACGCGTCTCGGCGTGCGGCTGCTCACGCGCACGACACGCAGCGTGGCGCCGACCGAAGCCGGCGAGCGCCTGCTGCAGAATCTCGCGCCGCGCTTCGACGAAATCGAGGCCGAACTGACGGCGCTCGCCGAGTTGCGCGACAAGCCGGCCGGCACCGTGCGCATCAACGCGACCGACTACGTGATCCGCACGCTGCTGTGGCCGAAGCTGTCGCCGATCCTGCACGACTACCGCGACCTGAAGGTCGAATTCGTGACCGACTACGGGCTGTCCGACATTGTCGCGGAACGCTTCGACATCGGCGTACGGCTCGGCGACCAGATCGCGAAAGACATGATCGCGGTACGCATCTCGCCCGACCTGAAGATGGCGATCGTCGGCGCGCCCGCCTATTTCGCGGAACGCGAGCAGCCCGAGACGCCGCAGGATCTCGTCGCGCACGACTGCATCAACCTGCGCCTGCCGACGCACGGCGCGCTGTACGCATGGGAACTCGCGCGCGGCGACGACACGCTGCAGGTGCGCGTCGACGGCCAGGTCACGTTCAACGGCACCTATGAAATGCTCGACGCGGCGCTCGCCGGTTACGGCCTTGCGTACGTGCCGGCCGAACTCGCCGCACCGCACGTCGCCGCCGGCACGCTCGTCAGTGTGCTCGGCGACTGGTGCCCGACCTTTCCGGGCCATCACCTGTACTACGCGAGCCGGCGGCAATCGTCGCGCGCATTCGCGCTGATCGTCGACGCGCTGCGCTACCCCGGCCATTCATGAACCGGTTCGATAAGTGCATGCGCATTCCCGGGGATTATCGATAGGCGCATCGGTGGCTACCATCGTCGATGTCTTCAACGTCCTCCGTAGCCATCGATGTCCAAACCGACTTCTGCCGCGCGCCAGGCCTTCGGCGCCATCGCGCCGGCCCTCGCCGACTACACCGACCACGTACTGTTCGGCGACGTATGGCAGCGCCCCGGCCTGTCGCCGCGCGATCGCAGCCTGATCACGGTCGCGAGCCTCGTCGCGCTGTATCGCGTCAACGAACTGCCGTTCCATCTGAAGAAGGCGCTCGACAACGGCATCACGCGCGACGAGCTGATCGAAGCGATCACGCATCTCGCGTTCTATTCGGGCTGGCCGACGGCCAGCTCGGCGTTGCCGATCGCGAAGCGCGTGTTCGACGAAGCGGGCGCGTGAGCGCGGGCTGCGCGCCGATTCAACTGACCTGAACCGACGCGGGCGCTCGCCCGCATGGAGCCTCTTGCATGGATTACCGCTATCTCGGGCGCAGCGCGCTGAAAGTGTCGCCGCTGTGTGTCGGCGCGATGATGTTCGGCGGCGAAACCGACGAAGCGACGTCGGCGCGCATCATCGACAAGGCATTCGACCAGGGCGTCAACTTCATCGACACGGCCGACGTCTATCACGCCGGTCGCTCGGAAGAAATCGTCGGCCGCGCGATCGCGCGGCATCGCGACAGCTGGGTCGTCGCGACGAAGTTCGGCTATCCGGCCGGACCGGCCGCGGGGCCGAACCGTCAGGGCCAGTCGCGCAAATGGATTTACGAATCGGTCGACGCGAGCCTGAAGCGGCTCGGCACCGATTACATCGACATCCTGTATTTCCATCGCACGCTGACCGATGCACCGCTCGAAGAAGGGATGCGCGCGGTGGCCGACCTGATCCGGCAAGGCAAGGTGCGCTATGTCGGGCTGTCGAACTTCAAGGGCTGGCGCATCGCCGAAATCGTGCGCCTGGCCGACCAGCTCGGCATCGATCGTCCGGTTGCGAGCGAACCGCTGTACAACCTCGTCGATCGTACGGCCGAAGTGGAACAGCTGCCGGCGGCAGCGCATTACGGCATCGGCGTCGTGCCGTACAGCCCGCTCGCGCGCGGCGTGCTGACCGGCAAATACGCACCGGGCACGCAACCGCCCGCCGATTCGCGTGCGGGCCGCGGCGACCGGCGCATCCAGCAGACGGAATGGCGGCCCGAGTCGCTGCACATCGCACAGCAGGTCGCCGCACATGCGACCGCGCGCGGCACGACGTCGGTCGCGTTCGCACTCGCGTGGGTGATGAAGAACCGGATCGTCAGCTCGACGATCGCCGGGCCGCGCACCGAAGCGCACTGGGACAGCTACATCGATGCGCTGACGCTCGAGCTCGGCCCCGACGACGAAAGCTTCGTCGATTCGCTGGTGCCGCCGGGACATGCGTCGACGCACGGTTATACGGATCCCGGCTATCCGGTCGAAGGGCGGAAGGTGTGAGGTTCGTCTGCTGAAACCGCAGGCGCGCTGCCCGACGGCATGATGCGATGCGTGCGATGGCGGGCAGGTGGAGGATGAGTGACTGACGCGCCGGACGATACCGGCCGGCAAGCTCGCACATGGCACGTCGTCACGCCCGGTGTCCTCGACGCGGTGAAACAACGAAAACGAAAAACGGAAGACGGCAGCGGCGCAAGCGCAAGCAGAAGCCGCGAGTTCAACTGCCGTGCGCGGCGTCGGCGCTCACCACGCGATCGAAGAATTCCTGCGCACGCGCCAGTTCGTCCAGCGCGTGATCGAGGCGCGACATCGCGCGCGCATATTCGGCCGACGAGATGTCGTCGTCGCTTTCGCCGCGTACGGCACGAAACGCCTGATCGACGTTGCGCGTCGCTTCGACGAAGCGTTGCGCGGCCCGGGCTTCTCGCGAACAGATGTGGGTCGACATCGACACTTCTCCCTGAGGGTTGCAGTGTGAAGCAAGCCGACGCCCAGTGTGCGTGGTCCGCATGTCGGCGGCATGAACGACGGCAGGCAGCCTGTCGACGCCCGGCCATCGCGCGGCGCGCTTCGTGGCGATTGTCGCGCGAGCCTCGCCGATCCGCTATGGCGAGATTGCAACAAATTCTTGCGCACCGAGATGGCGGCCACACCGGCGCGTGTCCTTGCACGCGCATCAACCTCTCTGCTTCCCTGCTTCCCTGCTTCCCTGCTTCCCTGCTTCCGTTACGCGCCGCGCATGAGCGACGCGAACGTCATGCGCGCCCGATGCGTGGAAGCGCGAGACTGCCGAACGCGGCCGCTTCACCAGGCGACAGATCGAACAGATCGCCGGTGAGCTCGTGCGGATGCTCGGCTGCGGGCCGGCTGCGCAGCCGCGCGACATGCGTGGGCGCGACGTAGGCGGCCGCCGTTTCGATCGGCGGCACGTCGAACAGGTCGCGCGTGACGCCGCGCTCGGCATCCGTCGGCGAACGACCGCGCAAGCGCGCGACCAGCTCGACGAAGCGATCGAAATCGCCAGCACGCGTCGCCTTGTTGACGTCGGCGAGATCGCGCGCCTTCAGCACGCTCGGTTGCGCGAGCCGCACGAAATACGGTGCTTCGAGTTCGACCGACAGCGCGAGCGGATAGCTCTTGCCGGTTTGCTCCTTCGCGCGCCCGATGCAGTCGACCACGGCCGCGCCCTGCCCGACGCCGAGCGGCTTGCCCGTGCTCACGCTGCGCAGGTGATCGGGGAACACGCGCAGTTGCGTGCCGACCGTCAGCGCGGTGGACGATGCACAGACGAGCGCGTAGTGCTGTTCGCGACGCCGGCCCGACGGCAGCGTCGAGCGGCTCGCGATGAACGTGTGCGGCGGAAGCGGCCGCACCTGGCCGCTGGCGTCGACCCAGGCATTCCACAGCAGCGCGTCCTCGCGCTTGCGCTCACCCGGCCGCGTGCGCGACGCGACTGGCGAGAACAGCGCGAGCAGCGAGCCCGTGCGATGCGCGGCGACTTGCGCGCTGCTGCCGAGCGGCTGGTTGATGCCCCACAGAAAACGCCCGCCCCCGAGCCGACGCTCCCATTCCTTGCGGAGCACGACGGTCGGCAGTTCCTCGCCGGACTCGGTACCGATCTTCGTCCAGCAGAACGTGGGAGGGAGATGTTTCAGTGTCATCAACTTTCTCGGGATACAGCCTCGCTGGTGACAGCAAGCCCATTCAACAACCGTAACTGTATAGGTATAATGCATCGCATGGAAGCCCCGGATCACGATTTTCCTGTACAAGACCTGTTACGCCGCCTGATGGCGGACACGCGCTCGTCCAGCGAAATCGCACGACTTTCCGGCGTCAGCCAGCCGACCGTGTCGCGCCTGCGGCTGTCGAACGGGCATCGGCTGCGGCGCAGCGCGCCATTCAACAAGCTATGCAGTTTCTATGGCGTCGATACCAGCCCGGCGCGCCGCCGCTACAACGACCTGCTGCGCGAAGCGATCGTCGACGCCTGGGACGGCTCCGACGAGCACGGGCGCGCGCTGCTGGTCGTGATTCAGGGATTGAAGGATCTGCAGGCGAAGGCCGACGATGGATGACGGCGCGCGGGCGTTCATGAACGAAATGAAGGCTGAGTTCATTCAGTGAGCGGGCGGTGGCGAATGCGATTCGTCATCGCCCGTTTTGCATCGGGCGATGCGACACGAAGCAACGGCAAGCGCATCGCCGAACTCGCGCCCGGCGCAATCACGCCACACGCCCGCACCGGCAATGCGCCGAAACTTTATTTACCCTCAGCTAAAAAAGTTTGACACGGCGTTTTCACTGAGATAAGTTTTGCGCAAGCTTCCGGAAAGCAAACGCGAACCGGCAAGCCATCACGATGCGCGGCGCGGCCGAAACCGCCGATCCGTTTCATTCCGTCGCCGCACGCGCGTCACGTCGTGTGTTTCCGCAGCGCAGCACCGCAGCTCGCAACATCCCCGTCTCATCGAATGGTGTCGTTCCGTTCCATCTGGAAGAACGCATGGCATGCGCACGTTCGATTCGCAGTCCTGCATGGTTCGCGGCGCTGCCGTTTTCCTGATGGTGCAGTTTCCTCTTCGTCAAATGCAGTCATCGGCCCGGCCCGCAGGGGGCGTATCGCGGACCGGTCGTCTACACACAATCAGAAGAACGAGGTCGGCAATGCAATTTCATGTCAGAGGATCGCGTCGCGCATGGCTACCCGCGCTCGTTGCAGCGGCAACGCTCGCCGCGTGCGGCGGTGACGACGGCGGCAGCGTGGCGGGCGTGTCCGCACTCGCGCAAGGTCAAGGTCAGCAGGACGACGGCGCGGCAGCGGCGGCCGACGCGCAAGGGCTCGCGTCGCGCATGTCGCCGTCGGGCGTTCCGTACGCGAATCCGGCCAGCGGCGGACGCTATAAACCGGTGATCAGCAACGGCCAGGTGCAGCCGTCACTGTCGGGCGGCACGATCGAGGAAAACGCGTGGGTCGACACGCCGGTCGATTCCGACGGCGACGGTACGCGCGACCGCATTCACGTGCGCATCGTGCGGCCGACCGAAACCGCCAACGGCGCACGCACACCGGTCATCGTGCTCGCGAGCCCGTATTACGCCGGGCTCGCCGACAGCCCCGATCACGACGTCGACGTCGAACTCGACGGCACACCGCATCCCGCGGCAACGGCCGCCGCCGTCGGCACGTCCGCGCGAATCATGGCCGCCGCGCCGCAAGTCAGGATGCTGCAGCAGCTCGAAGCCGCCGCGGCCGGTCGCTCGTGGATCGAAAGCTATTTCGTGCCGCGCGGCTTCACGATCGTCTATGCCGATTCGCTCGGCACCGCCGGCTCCGACGGCTGCCCGACGATCCTCACGCGCGACGAATCCGTCGCGATGGCGTCGGTGATCCGCTGGCTCGGCCGCGATGCGAGCGCGAAGGATGCGAACGGCAAGCCCGTCGTCGCGAACTGGTCGACGGGCCACGTCGGCATGTACGGCGTGTCGTACGACGGCACGCTGCCGAAGATGGTCGCGAGCCTGCGCACGCGCGGGCTCGACGCGATCGTGCCGATCGCCGGGCTGTCGAACATGTACGGCTACTACCGCTCGGGCGGGCTCGTGCGCGCGCCGGAGGGGTATCAGGGCGAGGACGTCGACGTCTATATCAAGGCGCTGCTGACGAATGCGCATCCGGAGCGCTGCACGCACCTGATCGACGAAGCGCTGCAGAAGGAGGACCGCAAGACGGGCGACTATTCGCCGTTCTGGGCCGCGCGCGACATCCCGACCGCGCACGCCGTCGCGCCGGCACTCGTTGCGCAAGGGCTGACCGACGACAACGTGCGCGTCGACCAGTCGACGTCGTGGTATCTCGCGATGCGCCGGCAACGCGTGCCGACGCAGCTGTGGCTGCATCGCCTGAAGCACACCGACCCGACCCGCGTGCCGGCGATGGCCGATGCATGGCCCTCGGAGGTAAACCGCTGGTTCACGCGCTATCTGATCGGCGCCGACAACGGTGTCGAACGCGATCCGCGCGCGGTGGTCGAGCAGGCGGACGGCACGCTGCTGAGGGAAGCGGACTGGGCCGCGCGGCGCGCGACGCCGGTCGCGTATTTCGCGGGCGGCGACGGCACCGGTACCGGCACGCTGTTGCGGATGCCGAGCGGCGGCCCGCTCGCGCGCTTCACCGACGATGCGACGATTCCCGCGCTCACGCTGGCGAACGCACCGACCGGCGAGCATCGCAGCCGCTTCGAGACGGCCCCGTTCGCGGCCGCGACGCGCCTGTCCGGCACCGCGACCGCACGCGTGCGGCTGACCTTCACCGGCGTCGCGAACGTAACGGCGCTGCTGGTCGACCGCGCGCCGGACGGCACGGCGACGATCGTCACGCGGGCATGGACCGATCCGCGCAATCGCGTGTCGGCGTGGTTCTCGGAGCCCGTGCTGCCGGGAATGCCGTATGACCTGAAGCTGACGTTCATGCCGCGCGACTACACGCTCGAAGCGGGTCACAAGCTCGGCCTCGTCGTGCTGTCGAGCGACAACGAGGCGACGCTGCGGCCCACACCGGGTACGGGGCTCGCGCTCGATCCGGAGGGTACGTCGGTAACGGTGCCGCTGGTGTCGTCCTGAACGGGCGAGGCCGGCCGTGACGCATGACGGCCAGCGCGTGCGATCGCGAACGATCGCACGCGCCGCGCAACGATTTCACCGTCGCGCGGCGCCGGCCCTCATCGGCAACCCCGCTCAATCCGCCACGAGACGCCTGAGCACGACATCCAGCAACACGTTCGCGCCGTCGACGAGCTGATCGTCGTCGGTATGTTCGCGCGGGTTGTGGCTGATCCCGCCGCGGCTCGGCACGAAGATCATCGCGGCCGGCGCGATGCGCGCGATCATTTGCGCGTCGTGGCCGGCGCCCGACGTCATCCGGCGATGCGAAAAGCCCATCCGCTTTGCCGACGCCTCGATTTCGTCGGTAAGCCCCGCATCGAACACGACCGGCTCGAAACGCGCGAGCCGCTCGGTCGTGATCCGGACGCCCTCTTGCGCCGCCACCTTGTCGAGGAAACCGGCGAGGCGCTTCTCCGCCTCCTGCAGGCGCGCTTCGTCCGGATCGCGCAGGTCCACCGTGAATACGGCCTTGCGCGGAATCACGTTGATCACGTTCGGCTCGATGCGCAGCATGCCGATCGTCGCGAGGGTCGTGCCGCTCGCCACCGCGAGATCGCGCAGGAAGGTCGCGACCGCCGCCGCTGCCCAGCCCGCGTCATGGCGCAGATGCGTCGGCGTCGTGCCGGCATGGTTCGCGTTCCCCTGCACGGTGACCTGCTGCCAGGAAATGCCCTGCAGGTTTTCGACCACGCCGATGCGGATCTGCTCGGCCTCGAGAATCGGCCCTTGCTCGATGTGCAGTTCGAGATACGCGTGCGGCACGATCGCGCCGGGTTCCAGTTCGCCGGCATAGCCGATCCGCGCGAGTTCGTCGCCCAGGCGCGTGCCGTCGATGCCGACCGTATCCAGCGCGGCCTCCACCGGCATGCCGCCGGCGTAAACGAGCGAACCCATCATGTCCGGCTGATAGCGGATGCCTTCTTCATTCGTGAATACGCCGACCGTGATCGAACGTTGCGGGCGGATGCCGGCCCGGCGAAATGCGCGCACGACGGCGAGACCGGCGAGTACGCCGTAACAGCCATCGAGCGCGCCCGCATTCGTCACGGTGTCGATGTGCGAGCCCATCATCAGCGGCCGCTCGCTGCCATCGTCGGATGCGGAACGCAACGTGCCAAACACGTTGCCGATCCGGTCGACCTGAACATCGAGGTCGAGCTCGCGCATCCATTCGACGACGAGGTCGCGCCCGGCCCGCTCGTCGTCCGTCAGCGCGATGCGGGTCCGGCCGCCGGCCTCGGGATCGGCACCGATCTCGCCGAGTCGTCGCAGTTGGTCGAGAAGAAGCGCTCCATCCAGCTCGAGCGCCGGCAGCGATGCGGCGGGGGTATTCATCGATCGTCTCCATGAGCGGCACGCGCCCGGCCCGTTGCCGGACGTGATGGAGTGAAATTTTATTTCAGCCGGATCGATATTTCGGCTCTCAATTGGCGGCGGAGACGCAATTTTTTCTCATCTTCGCGCGCCGATTGCGATAAACGCGTGCTGGTGCTTCTTCTCGCCGGCGCGCCCTTTCATGCGTTGCGCACGTGCCACCCCGCGTCGCTCACACCGGCGTCAGCACCGGCTCCCCCGCGAAATGCCGCGCGGCATTGTCGAGAAACTGCTGCACCGAACGACCGAGCGCCTCCGGCGACCAGCCGCCCATGTGCGGCGTCAGCACGATATTGTCGAGGTCCGTCAGCGCACGCGGCGACTCGGGCTCGCCTTCGTACACGTCGAGCCCCGCGCCCGCGATGCGCCGTTCGCGTAGCGCATCCGCCAGAGCAGCGGTATCGACAACACTGCCGCGCGACACGTTGACGAGAAACCCTTCGGGGCCAAGCGCATCGAGCACCGCGCGATCGATCAGGTGATGCGTGTCCGCGCCGCCCGGCGTCGCAACGATCAGGAAATCGGCCCAGTGCGCAAGCGCATCGACACGCTCGAAATAGCGATACGGAACATCCTTCGCGGAACGGTTGTGATAACCGGTCTCGATGTCGAAGCCGGCCGCGCGGCGCGCGCATTTCTCGCCGATCTTGCCGAGCCCGACGATGCCGAGCCGCTTGCCCGATACGTTCGGCGGCATCGGCAGCCCCTCACGCCATATGCCCGCGCGGGTTTTCGCATCGAGCTGCACAACGTTGCGCACCACGGCGAGCAGCAGCGCGAATGCGTGATCGGCGACGCAATCGTCATTGGTGCCCGCGCCCGTCACCACGGTGATGCCGCGCGCCTTCGCATGCGCGACATCGATGTGCTCATAGCCGGCGCCGAGCGCACTGACGAAGGTGAGCTGCGGCAGACGATCGATGTCGACGGCAGCGAGGCCCGTGCTGCCGTTGGTCAGCACCGCGCGAATCGTGCCGCCGTGTTCGGCGATCGCGCGCTCACGTTCTTCGGCCGTCGGTGCGTAGTGGACGTCGTACAACATGGCGATCTGGCGGTGCGCGTCGCCGCGCAGCGCGATAAGGACCAGCAGCTCGGGCTTCATGTCAGCAAATGTCCGCAGGCGGGAATGCGTTCCAGTGTAGCAACGGCGCGCGACGCGTGCGGGTTACCCCCACGCGCGCTGTGGACGTGCCGCCGCACGTGGTTTGCCAAAGCGGACTCAGTCAAGTAACTTTCGGCGTACGCCCCCATCCTGGAGAATGGCCCGTATGAAGCTCGCCCTGCCCGCCCGGATTCTGGGCCTCGCGTTCGCCGCCGCTGTCGTCGCACCCGGCGCGCACGCCGACACGCCTGTCGTGGTGTCGTCGAAGATCGACACCGAAGGCAACCTGCTCGGCAACGTCATCGCCCAGGTGCTGAAGGCCCACGGCATCCCCGTCACCGAAAAGATCGCGCTCGGCGCGACGCCGCTCGTGCGCAAGGCGCTCACGAGCGGCGAGATCGACATCTACCCCGAGTACACGGGCAACGCCGCGTTCTTCTTCAACAAGGCCGACGATCCCCTGTGGAAGAATGCAAGCCAGGGCTACGACACTGCGAAGAAACTCGATTACGCGGCGAACCATCTCGTCTGGCTCGCACCGGCGCCCGCGAACAACACGTGGGGCGTCGCCGTGCTCGCACCGGTCGCGCAATCGCAACGCCTGAAGACCTTCTCCGATTTCGGCAAGTGGATCGCGGGCGGCGGCAAGGTGAAGCTCGCGGCGTCCGCCGAATTCGTGAACAGCGCATCCGCGCTGCCGTCGTTCGAGAAGGCATACGGCTTCAAGCTGAAACCCGAGCAACTCGTCGTGCTGTCGGGCGGCGACACGGCCGCGACGATCAAGGCCGCCGCGAACCAGACCGACGGCGTGAACGCTGCGATGGTGTACGGCACCGACGGCGGCATCGCATCGAGCGGCCTCGTCGTGCTCGACGACGACAAGCACGTGCAGCCCGTCTATGCGCCGACGCCGGTGATTCGCGAAGCCGTGCTGAAGGCGCATCCGCAAATCGCCGACTACCTGAAGCCCGTGTTCGCGAGCCTCGACCTGAAGACGCTGCAGACGCTGAACGCGCGCATCCAGATCAACGGCGAACCGGCGGCCGGCGTGGCGAGGAGCTACCTGAAGTCGAAGGGCTTCGTTAAGTGACGGGTCGCGCGGTGGCGTCCGCGCGGCGCATCACGCTCGACAAGGTCGGCATCCTGATCGGTGTCCTGACGATCGTCGCGGTGGCCGGCATGCCGTTCATGGTGCTGCGGCCGAACCGCATCGCAGCCGGCACGGGGCTGTCGGTATTCGCCGCGCTGCCGCCCGTGCAGGGTGCCGCGCTCGCCGCGCTGTGGATCGTCGGCGCGCTATGGGCGATGACGGCGAGCCGTCCCGCCTGGCGGCTCGCGGCCGGCTGCGCGTGGCTCGCGACGCTCGCCTATGCGCTCGGCGCGGCCGCGGCGCACGTCGTCGCGCCCGACGACATGCTCGCGCGCGTATCGCCCGCGGCAGGCGTCTGGCTGCTGCTGTTCGCGTGGGCCGTGCTCGTCGCGGACGCGCTCGCGCGGCTCGCATTCGGCCCGTGGCGGCGCCTCGTCGCGCTTGTCGTCGCGATGGCGGCGATCTCGGTGCCGCTCGCAAGCGGCTGGTGGGACGGACTCTCCGTCATGCGCGAATACGCGGTGCGCAGCGACGACTTCTGGCGCGAGGCAATCCGGCACGTATCGCTCGCAGGCGGCTCGGTCGCGGCCGCGCTCGTCGCGGGCCTGCCGCTCGGCATCGCGTGCGCGCGGATTGCACCGGTGCGCACCGTCGTGATGCCGGTGCTCAATATCGTGCAGACGATCCCGAGCATCGCGATGTACGGGCTGATGATGGCGCCGCTCGGCCTGCTCGCCACGCACGTGCCGCTCGCGGCCGCGCTCGGCATTCGCGGGATCGGCGTCGCGCCGGCCGTGCTCGCGCTGTTTCTCTATTCGCTGCTGCCGATCGCGTCGAGTGTCGTGGTCGGGCTCGAGCAGGTGCCGCCGCACGTGACCGAAGCGGCACGCGCGATGGGCATGACGCGCACGCAGCGGCTGCTGCGCGTCGATCTCGTGCTCGCGCTGCCGGTCATCCTGAGCGGCGTGCGCATCGTGCTCGTGCAGAACATCGGCCTGACCGCGGTCGCCGCGCTGATCGGCGGCGGCGGGTTCGGCACCTTTATCTTCCAGGGAATCGGCCAGTCGGCCGCCGATCTCGTGCTGCTCGGCGCGATCCCGACGATCGCGCTCGCGCTGGCGGCCGCCGTCGTGTTCGAAGCCGCGACCGCGCTCGCGAAGGGACGTACCGCATGATCGAGATCGAACGCATCGGCAAACGCTTCGGCGACGTCGTCGCCGTCGACGACGTGTCGCTGACGATGAAGCAAGGCACGATCACCGCACTCGTCGGCGCGTCGGGCAGCGGCAAGTCGACGCTGCTGCGGATGATCAACCGGCTGATCGCGCCGTCCAGCGGCACGATCCGCATCGACGGCGTCGACACCGCGAGCGTGCCGCCCGAGCAGCTGCGGCGGCGCATCGGTTACGTGATCCAGGGGCATGGCCTGTTCCCGCACTGGAGCGTCGCGCGCAATATCGCGACCGTGCCGCGCCTGCTCGGCTGGCCAGCCGCGCGCATCGACGCGCGCGTGCGCGAACTGCTCGAACTGTTTCACCTCCCGCCTTCCGAGTTCGCCGACAAGCTGCCGCATGAACTGTCGGGTGGTCAACAGCAGCGCGTCGGCGTAGCGCGCGCGCTCGCGGCCGAGCCCGCGATGTTGCTGATGGACGAACCGTTCGGCGCGCTCGATCCGATCATCCGCAACAAGGCGCAGGACGACCTGTACGCGCTGCAGCGCCGCCTCGGCATCACGGTCGTGATCGTCACGCACGATATCGAGGAAGCGCTGAAGCTCGGCGACACGATCGCGGTGATGGATGGCGGACGGCTGCTGCAGGTCGCGTCGCCGGCCGAGATTCTCGGCAGGCCGGCGGCAGGTGTGGTCGAACAACTCGTCGCGGGCGTCGACCGGCCGCTGCGCCTGCTCGCGCTGACGCCGATCGACGCGGTGGCCGAACCCGGTCATGTCGACGGCAAACCGATCGCCGCGACGCGCACGCTGCGCGATGCGGTGTCCGAGCTGCTGTGGCGCGGTGTCGATGCATTGCCGGTCGACGACGGCAACGGGCATGCGGCGCGCCGCATCACGCTCGACGCGATCCGCACGCACGCAAGGAAGCCCGCATGACGACGCGGCACGCGCGTTCGCCCCTGCCGCGGCGGCTGCCTGCGTATGCCGCACGCGCGGCCGCGCTCGCGCTGTTGCTCGTACTGCTGTTGCGCCCCGCGTGGCTGCAGGGCGTGTTCACGCCGTTCGCGGACAACGGCGCGCCGGTCATCTACGATCGTGCGAGCCTGCTCGACCTCACGCTCGCGCATCTCGGCACCGTCGCGCTGTCGAGCGTGATCGGCACGCTGGTCGCGATCGCAGCCGGCATTGCTGTCACACGGCCGTCCGGCGCGGATTTCCTGCCGGTTGCGCGCAGCGTCGTCGACATCGGCCAGACCTTTCCGCCCGTCGCGGTGCTCGCGCTCGCGGTGCCGGCCGTCGGCTTCGGGTTGAAGCCCGTGCTGATCGCGCTCGTTCTGTACGGTCTCCTGCCGATTTTCGAGAGCACGATCGCGGGGCTCGAGGACGTGCCGCGCGACGTCGTCGAAGCCGCGCGCGGAATGGGGATGAGCGGCTGGCAGCAGCTCGTGTCGGTCGAGCTGCCGCTCGCGTTTCCGGTGATCGTGAACGGCATCCGGCTCGCGGTCGTGATCAATCTCGGCACCGCGACGATCGGGTCGACGGTCGCCGCACGCGGGCTCGGCGACGTGATCATCGCGGGCCTGCAAACCTCGAACACCGCGTTCGTGCTGCAGGGCGGCGTGATCGTCGGGCTGCTCGCGGTGCTGGTCAGCGACGCGATCGGCGCGCTTGCGCGGGTGGCGAGCGCGCGGCGGCCGTAGCACGCATCTGCAGCGGCGAGGGCGCAAGCGAAAAAGGGGACGCGAGAAAAAATCCGGCAATGCTTCGTCCGGACTCCGATTCGTGCTCGCACAACAATCCAGCCTGCGCTCGGCGTGCATCGACACAAGCCTACATCGCGCTTTCATTCGAGCCTGCGCTCGAACGCACGCGACAATTGGCCGATATACTATGCGCCTCCCATTTCCCCGCACCCCACCATGCGACGACGGTTTTTTTGGCTGATCGTGCTCTCGCTCGGCATTGCGCAGCAGGCCTCGGCGCAGCAGGCACCCGCGCTGCCTGCGTCCGCGCCCGAAGCGGCCGCATCCGCGCTGCTCGCGAACGATCAGCCAAACGAAGCAAACCGTCGCATCACGTCCTACCTGACGAAGAAGTTCGGTGTCGCCAAGGAGCGCGCCGCAAAGCTCGCCGATATCGTGAGCATCACTGCGACGAAATATTCGCTGCCTCCGGCACTCGTTTACGCGATTATTTCGATCGAATCGCGCTTCCAGGAAAAGGCGCGCGGCCAGCATGGCGCGACCGGGCTGATGCAGGTCGTGCCGGCCGCACACCGCGGCATGCTGCGCGACGTGAAGGACCTGACCGAGCCGAATGTGAACGTCGACGCCGGCTCCAGGATCCTGTCGGGCTACGTGCGGGCGGCCGGCGGCAACGTGCAGGCCGGGCTGAAGAACTACGGCGGATCGAATGCGTATGCGGCGAAGGTGATGCAGCGGGTCGACACGTTCCGCTTCGTGCTCGAACCCGAGGACGGCGCGAATGCCGTGAGCGACGGGAAAGCGCACATGGTGCCGGTCAGCGATCCGCCGACTGCGGCGCCCGCCGCAAGCCGCAACGCGAAGTAAGCGCGATGCGCGCCTGCGTATCTCGACGCAGCAGAACGCACGACGGCATGCACCGCCCGTCAGCCAGATGGTGCTCGCCAATCCCGATTCATAGTTAACCGTGGGTCGAATAGCCAATTGTTCCGTTATTCCAGGAACAATGCTGGCACTGGCAACCCGCCCGTCCTTATTCTGATATTCCAGGAATTAAAAACAAGGGCGGCGACGCTTTCGCGCCGCCGCCCTTGTTGACCGGATCGCCCCGACCCGGCACCACCCGCTCACAGCTGCCCCGCCGCCCCCGTCCACCGCAGGTAATCCCCGCGCGTCCAGTCGAGCGACACGCCGACGCGCTTCGTCCCCGGCCGGATCTTCGGCTTGTACATCGACAGCGTCAGCAACTCCAGCGCGGGCCATTCGCGGAACGACAGCACCGCGAGATCGGCGACGAGCGTTTCGAGCAGCCGCGTATGCGGCTTGTGCGACAGGAACGACGCGACGCGCGCGCAGTAGCCGTCGTAATCGATCCACTCGCCCTGCTCGCTCGGCTCGCAGCGATACCCGAGCCGCGCATCGATCACGATCGGCTGCGGCGCCTCGTGCTCGTGTGCGTGGATGCCGATTCGCGCAGGCACCTTCAGTTCGTCGACGAACACGCTCCAGCCACGCCCGCGCAGGCGCGGCGCGTCGATCGCCACGAACGGTTCGTCGAACGGCTTCATGATGCGAGCGGCGCCGCGGCGTCGAGCATGATGCGCACGAAATAGTCGGCGAAGCTGCGACGCAGGACGATCTCGAACGTATCGTCACCGGTCGGGATCAGCGTGATCGGCGACTTGAAGTAGTGCGACTGCGCGCACTGGCCTGGCTTCAGCACACGCGGATGCAGATCGAGCGGGCAGCCGCGCGCGATCACGTCGCGTACGCGTTCGCCGCTGATCTCGACAACCGTGTAGCCGCTGCCGACGTCGACGGCTGCTGCGTACAGGCCCTGCACGGCCTCGGCGAGCTGCGCCTCGAGCACGCCCGCCGGCACGGGGCCGTTCGAGCGTACGAACCACTCGTCGGGACCGAGCCACAGCACGTCGTACTCGGCGCCGCGTGCGACCGTGTTCGGCGTCGACGGCGGCCGGCAGCCGACCACGCGCTCGAACGCGCTGACGAATGCCGGGTCGCTCAGCTCGCCGCGCACGTTCACGAGGTCGAGGAACGGCCGCTCGCGCAGCATGAACTTCTTGGATGCGCGTGCCTGGTGCGGCTTCAGCACATCGGCCGCGCCGACGAACGGCGATTCAAGCGTCACGCCCGCGCCCGCCACCGGTGCCTGGTTTCTCGTTTCATTCCACATTCTGGCGCACCCCTTCGGTATCGTAGAAAACCGGGCTCGAGATCTTCGCGGTGATGCGCTTGCCGTTGGCCAGCGGAATCACGACGCTCTCGCCCATCTTGTTCAGGCCGCCCTTCACCACCGCCAGCGCGATCGAGCGCTTCAGGATCGGGCTGTAATAACTCGACGTCACGTGGCCGAGCATCGGCGTCGGATCGGTCGCCGACACCTGCGTGTCCTTCGCGATGATCTGCGCGCCTTCCGGCAGCACGAACTGTTCGTCTTCGGTCAGGAGGCCGACGAACTGCTTGCGGCCTTCCTTCGACGTATCCGAGCGCGACAGCGAACGCTTGCCGAGGAAGTCCTTCGATTTCGCGACGACCCCGCCCATCCCGAGGTCGTACGGCGTGATCGAGCCGTCGGTGTCCTGGCCGACGATGATGTAGCCCTTCTCCGCGCGCAGCACGTGCATCGTCTCGGTGCCGTACGGCGTGATGTCGAACTCGGCACCGGCCGCCATCAGCGCTTCCCATACCGCGCGACCCGCGTTGGCCGGCACGTTCACTTCATAGGCCAGTTCGCCCGAGAAGCTGATCCGCATCACGCGCGCCTTCGCGCCCGCGACGGTGCCGTTCCGGTAGCTCATGAACGGGAACGCGTCGTTGCCGAAGTCGATGTCCTGGCACACCTTCTGCAAGACCTTGCGGCTCTTCGGGCCAACCACCGCGAACGTCGCCCAGTGATCGGTGACGGACGCGAGCCGCACCTTCATGTCGGGCCATTCGGTTTGCAGCCAGCGCTCGAGCCACGTGAGCACGCGCGCCGCGCCGCCGGTCGTCGTCGTCATCATGAAATGCTGGTCGGCGAGGCGCACCGTCACGCCGTCGTCGAACACCATCCCGTTTTCGTCGAGCATCAGCCCGTAGCGGCACTTGCCGATCTCGAGCTTGTTCCACGGGTTCGTGTACATCCAGTTCAGCAGCTTCACCGCGTCCGGACCCTGGATGTCGATCTTGCCGAGCGTCGACGCGTCGAGGATGCCGACGCTGTTGCGCACCGCGAGGCATTCGCGCTTCACGGCCGCATGCAGGTCCTCGCCCTTCTTCGGGAAGTACCACGGCCGCTTCCAGTTGCCGACGTCCTCGAACATCGCGCCGTGCTCGACGTGCCATTCATGCACGGCCGTCTTGCGGATCGGGTCGAGGAAGTCGCCCGTCTCGCGGCCCGCGAACGTACCGAACGATACGGGCGTGTAGTTCGGGCGGAACGTCGTCGTACCCGTTTCCGGAATCGTCTTGCCGAGCGCCTGCGCGAGGATCGCCATCCCGTTGATGTTGCCGAGCTTGCCCTGGTCGGTGCCGAAGCCCATCGCGGTGTAGCGCTTCACGTGTTCGACCGACTCGAAGCCTTCGCGCGCGGCCAGCAGGATGTCGGCGGCTGCCACGTCGTTCTGGAAGTCGACGAACTGCTTCGGTCCGCGCGGGGCGGCCTCGCGGCTGCCGACCAGCCACAACGGCTGCAGCGCGCCTTCGACGGTTTCGGCGACCTGCGGCGCGACGGGGCGCTTCGCGGCCGCGTAACCCGCGGCCTTCGCCGCTTCGGCGCCCGCGTCGAGCGCGAGCCGCAGCGCACGTGCGAGACCGAACTCGCCCGCGGCCGCACCGACGCTCGCTTCGGCCTGCACGGGCTTGCCCGGCAGGAAGCACGCCTTCTCGTCGTTCCAGCACGCCTTGCCGCCCGACTGCGCGAACAGGTGCAGCACCGGGCTGAAGCCGCCCGACATCGCGACGAGATCGCACGACAGCGACTGCATCTTGCTGCCCGTCTTGCCGTTCGAGTAGGACGCGATGTCGACCGACGATACGCGCCACTTGCCCGAAGCAGCCGTGACGACCGCACCGCTCATCACCGTCACGCCCTGCCGCTTTGCCGCCGCCGGCAACGCACCGTTCGACGATGCGCGCGAATCGACGACCGTCACCTTCGCACCGCATGCCTTCAGGTCGAGCGCGGTCTGGTACGCACGATCGTTGTTCGTGAACACGACCACGTCGCGGCCCGGCAGCACGCCGTAGCGATGGATGTAAGTGGACACCGCGCCGGCGAGCATCACGCCCGGCAGGTCGTTGTTGCCGAACACGATCGGACGCTCGTGCGCGCCGGTCGCGAGGATCACGCGCTTCGCGCGGACCTTCCACAGCAGCTCTCGCGTGCCCTTGCGCATCGATACCGGCTGGTGATCGGTCAGGCGCTGCGTGACCGTCACGAGGTTGTGGTCCTGGTAGCCGAACGCGGTGCTGCGCGACAGGATCGTCACGTCGGGCAGCTTGCGCAGTTCGGCCTCGATCTTCTCGACCCACTGCTGCGCCGGCTTCGCGTCGATCTCCGCGCGGCACGACAGCAGGCTGCCGCCGAGTTCGCGCTGGTCGTCGACGAGGATCACGCGCGCGCCGGCCGTCGCGGCCGCATGCGCGGCGGCGAGGCCCGACGGGCCACCGCCGACCACGAGCACGTCGCAGTGCGCGTAGCATTTGTCGTAGCGATCGGCGTCGAGCACCTCAGGCGCCTTGCCGAGGCCGGCTGCCTCGCGGATCTTCTCTTCGTACTTCGGCCACATGTTGCGCGGCCACATGAAGGTCTTGTAGTAGAACCCGGCCGGCATGAAACGCGAGAGCTTCTGGTTGATCGCATACTTGTCGTTCTCGAGCGACGGTTCGGCGTTCACGCTCGTCGCGACGAGGCCCTGGTACAGCTCGATCTCGGTCGCGCGCGCGTTCGGCACCGTGTACGGGCCGGTTTCGAGCTGCACGACGGCATTCGGTTCCGCGACGTCCGCCGTCACGATCCCGCGCGGACGGTGGTACTTGAAGCTGCGCGCGACGAAGTGCACGCCGTTCGCGAGCAGCGCGGACGCGAGCGTGTCGCCCTGGAAGCCCTGATACGTGCGGCCGTTGAACGTGAACGTCAACGGAATCGCGCGATTGATGCGGCCACCGGTGCCGAGGCGGTCTTTCTGGCTCATTTGCTCGTGCCCTCTTCGTGTGCGTTGCCGGCAGCTGCGCCACCGAACTTTTCGTAGCCCTTGATATCGTAGGTGACCGTGTCGCGCGTCACCTTGAACCAGCGGCGGCAGCCCTGCGTGTGCAGCCACTGCTCGCGATGGATACCGCGCTTGTTCTCACGCATGAACACGTATTCGCCCCATTCGCGGTCGGTCATGTTCTCGTTTGCAACCGGACGCACGATGTCGGCTTCACCGCCGCACGAGAATTCGGATTCGGCGCGCGGCCCGCACCACGGACATTCGATCAGCAACATGTTTCTTTCTCCAATGGTCGTCGGGTTAGTGCGCCACGGCGGCTGCGCCGTGCTCGTCGATCAGGTGACCCGTGTAGAAGCGGTCGAGCGCAAACGGCGCGTTCAGCGGATGCGGTTCGTCGCGGGCGATCGTGTGCGCGAACACCCAGCCCGAGCCCGGCGTCGCCTTGAAGCCGCCGGTACCCCAGCCGCAGTTGAAATAGAGGCCCTTCACGTCCGTCTTCGTGATGATCGGGCACGCGTCCGGCGACACGTCGACGATGCCGCCCCACTGGCGGTTCATCCGCACGCGCGAGAACACCGGGAACATCTCGACGATTGCCTGCAGCGTGCTTTCGATGACGTGGAAGCTGCCGCGCTGGCCGAAACCCGTGTACTGGTCGATACCCGCGCCGATCACGAGGTCGCCCTTGTCGGACTGGCTGATGTACGCGTGCACCGCGTTCGACATGATCACCGAGTTGACCACCGGCTTGATCGGCTCGGACACCAGCGCCTGCAGCGGGTGGCTTTCGATCGGCAGGCGCACGCCGGCCATGTCGGCGAGCGTCGTCGTGTTGCCTGCCGCCACCACCGCGACCTTCTTCGCCTTGATGAAGCCCTTCACCGTATCGACGCCGACCACCGCACCGCCTTCGCGGCGAATGCCCGTCACCTGGCAGTTCTGGATGATGTCGACACCGGCGCGGTCCGCGCCGCGCGCGAAGCCCCAGGCCACCGCGTCGTGACGCGCGACACCCGCACGGCGCTGGATCGATGCGCCGAGCACCGGGTAGCGGCTGTTCAGGTTGATCGTCGGCTCGATTTCCTTGATCTGCGCGGGCGTCAGGAATTCGGCGTCGACGCCGTTCAGCCGGTTCGCGTTCACGCGACGCTCGGTGTCACGCACGTCCTGCAGCGTGTGCGCGAGGTTCATCACGCCGCGCTGGCTGAACATCACGTTGTAGTTGAGATCCTGCGACAGCCCTTCCCACAGCTTCATCGCCTTCTCGTACAGCGCGGCCGATTCGTCCCACAGGTAGTTCGAGCGCACGATCGTCGTGTTGCGCGCGGTGTTGCCGCCGCCGATCCAGCCCTTCTCGAGGATCGCGACGTTCGTGATCCCGTGTTCCTTCGCGAGATAGTAGGCGGTCGCGAGGCCGTGGCCGCCGCCGCCGACGATCACGACGTCGTATTCCTTCTTCGGTTCCGGGCTCTTCCACTGCTTTTCCCAGTTCTCGTGATACGAGAGGCCGTTGCGGAACAGGCTGAATATCGAGTAGCGGCTCATGTTAGTGATCCTTCGTTAGCATTCGATGACGTTCACGGCGAGACCGCCGCGCGACGTTTCCTTGTATTTCGTCTTCATGTCGGCACCCGTCTCGCGCATCGTCTTGATCACCGAATCAAGCGAGACGTAGTGCTGGCCGTTACCCTTGAGCGCCATCCGCGACGCGTTCAGCGCCTTGATCGCGCCCATCGCGTTGCGTTCGATGCACGGGATCTGCACGAGCCCGCCGACCGGGTCGCAGGTCATGCCGAGGTTGTGCTCCATGCCGATTTCTGCCGCGTTCTCGACCTGGTCGGGCGTGCCGCCCATCACCGCGGCGAGTGCGGCCGCGGCCATCGAGCACGCGACGCCCACTTCGCCCTGGCAACCGACTTCCGCACCGGAAATCGATGCGGTTTCCTTGTAGATGATCCCGATCGCCGCGGCCGTCAGCAGGAATTCGACGATGCCGGCTTCGTTCGAGCCCGGCACGAATTTCACGTAGTAGTGCAGCACCGCGGGAATCACACCGGCCGCGCCGTTGGTGGGCGCGGTGACGACCCGGCCGCCCGCCGCGTTTTCCTCGTTGACGGCCATTGCATACAGGTTGACCCAGTCGAGCATCGACAGCGGATCGCGCAGCGACTCCTCCGAACGCTCACGCAGGCGCCCGTTCAGTTCGGCCGCGCGGCGCTTCACGCGCATCGGGCCCGGCAGGTCGCCCTCGACCTTGCAGCCGCGCTCGACGCACGCGGCCATCGTGCGCCAAATTGCGAGCAGCCCGGCGCGCACTTCGTCCTCGGGGCGCAGCGTGCATTCGTTGCGCAGCATCAGCTCGGCGATCGACAGCCCGTGTTCGCGGCACTGGCGCATCAGGTCGTCGCCGGTACGGAACGGATACGGCACTTCGGCCGCGGCGCGCACGCCGTTCACGCGATCGCCATCGCGATTCACGACGAAGCCGCCGCCGATCGAGTAATACTCTTTCTCGACGAGCAACTGGCCGTGCTCGTCGAACGCCTGGAAGCGCATCCCGTTCGGGTGCACGATGCTCGTGCCGCTCATCAGCTTGCGATAGAAGCCGATGTTCTCCTTCTCGTCGAAGCGGATCGTCTGCTTGCCGAGCAGCGACAGCGACTTCTCCGCGCGGATCTCGGCGAGCCGCGGCTCAATCAGGTCCGGATCGATCGTATCCGGCAGGTGGCCTTCGAGGCCGAGCAGCACCGCCTTGTCGGTGCCGTGGCCCTTGCCCGTTGCACCGAGCGAGCCGTATAGTTCGACCCGCACACGGCGCACGAAGCCGAGCAGGTTCGCGTCCTCGATATGCGACGCGAAGCGGCAAGCGGCAATCATCGGGCCGACCGTGTGCGAACTGGACGGGCCGATGCCGATCTTGAACAGGTCGAACGCGCTGACGTTCATCTGGCTTCCTCTGGGTGGACGTACGTGAAATGTCGTTGGCATCAGTACATCAAAGCGTAAAATTGGCCGATAGAACAAAAACGGCATCGGCGTGGGATACCGGCGCCAAGCCCCGCGCAGGACGGTCCGAAAGTGCGCTTTGGCGATGGTTGGCGACGCAAAAGCACAAGTCGGCCGGCGCCTGTGCCGCCCGGCAGACCTCCCCGCAAACAGTGTGAAATGAGTGAGACCCGCCTTCCCGGCGTGACGAGATTGACCGCGATGACACCCGACGTACCCGCTTCCCCCCTCGCCGAACCGGCGCCGCAGCGCATCCGCTTCGGCATCGTGCTGCTGCCGAACTTCACGCTCACGGCCTTCTCGGGGTTCGTCGACATGCTGCGGCTGTCGGCCGACGACGGCGACTACAGCAAGCCGGTGCGCTGCGCGTGGAGCGTGATCGGCGAGACGCTGGCGCCGGTGCGCGCGAGCTGCGGGATCCAGATCACGCCGTGGGAAACCTTCGAGAACGCCGAGCCGTTCGACTACGTCGTCGTGGTTGGCGGGCTGCTGCATTCGGGGCCGCAAGCCGGCCCCGAAACGCTCGAGTTCATTCGCCGCGCGGGGGCGGGCGGCGCGACGGTCGTCGGGATCTGCACGGGCGTGTTTACGCTGATGCGCGCGAACGTGCTCGACGGCTACCGCACCTGCGTGAGCTGGTTCCACTACTGGGATTTCATCGAACGCTTCCCGCGCGCCGATCCGGACCTGCTGATCGCCGACCGCCTGTTCGTGATCGACCGGCGCCGCATCACCTGCTCGGGCGGCCGCGCATCGATCGATGTCGCCGCCGCGATCCTGCTGCGCCATTTCGACCATGCGACCGTCCAGAAGGCGTTGCGCATCCTGCTCGTCGGCGAGATGCAGAAAGGCAATGCGCCGCAGCCGCATCCGCCCGGTCTCGAGCCGGCCACGCACCCGAAGGTCAAGCGCGCGAGTTCCGACCGCACCGTCGCCGATATCGCGTCGAGCTGCGGGTTCGCCGACGCGTCGCACCTCGGCCGCGAATTCCGCAAGCAGTTCGGCGTGCCGCCGGCGACCTATCGCGAGCGCGGTGGGGAGGTCGCGGAAGCCGACGTGCCGGCCGCGGCCGATCCCGATCCGGATCCCGTCGAAGACATCGCCGACTGACAATCGCGCGCCGCCGCCGGCGCGCATCTCCCCCTTGGACCGCGCATCGAATCGCACACGATCGCCGCCTGTTCGCCCCATTTGGAACCGGTTCCAATCAACTTGACCGACGTTGCGCCCCGTTAATCGAGGGTTATCCCGGATGCTGACGTCCGCTCAAATTTGTATGATGACCACATCACCTTACAAACTAGAGCGCCATGTTCGAGAAAATTCCCGCCCGTGCGATGAGCGACCACGTCGCGCAGCAGTTGCTCAAGCAGATCGAAGTCGGCAGTTTCTCGGCCACCGGCAAGCTGCCGACGGAAGCCGTGCTTGCGCAGGAATTCGGCGTGAGCCGCACCGTGATCCGCGAGGCGATCTCGCGCTTGAAGAACGAAGGCGTGGTCGAGCCGCGCCAGGGCAGCGGCGTGTACGTGAACCAGCACGGCGCGATCCGGCCGCTGCGGATCGACTACGCGGAAGCCGTCGAGGCGAGCTCGCTGCCGCACCTGCTCGCGGTGCGCCGCGCGATCGAGGCTGAAGTCGCGGCCGAAGCCGCGCTGCATCACACGGACGACGACATGGCCGACATCGACGACGCGCTGCGCAGGATCGACGATGCCGTGGCTGAAGGGCGCGACGGCGTCGCTGAAGACGTCGCGTTCCACCGCACGATCGCGGCCGTCACCGGCAACCCGTATTTCCTGAAGACGCTGCAGTTCCTGAACCAGTACCTCGAGGCCGGCGTGAAGGTCACGCGACGCAACGAAGCGACGCGCGAGGATTTCTCGCGGCAGGTGCGCGAGGAACACGCGGCGATCACCGACGCGATCCGCGCGCGCGACCCGATGGCGGCACGCAATGCCGCGCGCACCCACATGTACAACGCCGCCCGCCGTCTCGCGGAAGCCGGCATCTGCTGATTGCTGAATGCGGCGGCGCGGGCTGATCCGGCGCCGTCGTTATCCCGAACCTCTCCCGAATCGATCAAGGTTGACCATGTCACGAAATGTTGGAGTCATCGGCCTCGGCGCGATGGGCCTCGGCGTCGCCCGCTCGCTGCTGCGCGCGGGGTTCCGCGTGCACGCATGCGACGTGCGCGACACCGTGCTGCAGGCGTTCGCGGCCGAAGGCGGCGTGGCCTGCGCGAGCCCGGCCGAACTAGGCGCGCAGTGCGACGTCGTCGTCACGCTCGTCGTCAATGCCGCACAGACTGAAACGGTGCTGTTCGGCGAGCACGGCGCGGTTGCGTCGATGAAGCCGGGCGGCGTCGTGATCGCGAGCGCGACCGTCGCGCCCGACTTCGCGGTCGCACTCGGCGCGCGCATCGAGGCCGCGGGCCTGCAGATGCTCGACGCGCCGGTGTCCGGCGGCGCCGCACGCGCGGCGTCGGGCGAGATGACGATGATGACGTCGGGCCCCGCCGCCGCGTATGCCGGCTGCGACGACGTGCTCGCCGCGATCGCCGGCAAGGTCTATCGCCTCGGCGATACGCACGGCATCGGCTCGAAAGTGAAGATCATCAACCAGCTGCTGGCCGGCGTGCATATCGCGGCGGCCGCCGAGGCGATGGCGCTCGGCCTGCGCGAAGGCGTCGATGCCGACGCGCTGTACGACGTGATCACGCACAGTGCCGGCAACTCATGGATGTTCGAGAACCGCGTGCCGCACATCCTGAACGGCGATTACACGCCGCTGTCGGCTGTCGACATCTTCGTGAAGGATCTCGGCCTCGTGCTCGATACCGCGCGCCGCAGCAAGTTCCCGCTGCCGCTGTCGGCCACCGCGCACCAGATGTTCATGAGCGCATCGAGCGCCGGCCACGGCGGCGAGGACGATTCCGCCGTGATCAAGACTTTCCCCGGCATCACGCTGCCGCCCGCCCGCTGATTCGAACGACGTTCCCGCCATGACCGCTTCCGCTTCCCGTCCCCTGCTCGGCTGCATCGCCGACGATTTCACCGGCGCGACCGACCTCGCGAACATGCTCGTCAAGAGCGGCATGCGCACCGTGCAGACGATCGGCGTGCCTGCCGGCGGCACCGCAGACACCATGGTCGACGCCGACGCGATCGTCGTCGCGCTGAAGTCGCGCACGATTCCCGCCGCCGACGCCGTTGCGCAATCGCTCGCCGCTTACGAATGGCTGCGCGCGCAGGGCTGCCGGCAATTCTTCTTCAAGTATTGCTCGACGTTCGACTCGACCGACGCGGGCAACATCGGGCCCGTCGCCGACGCGCTGCTCGATGCGGCTGGCGGCGGCTTCGCGATCGCGTGCCCGGCCTTCCCCGAGAACGGCCGCACGATCTTCCGCGGCCACCTGTTCGTCGGCGACGTGCTGCTGAACGAATCGGGGATGGAGAACCATCCGCTCACGCCGATGAAGGACGCGAACCTCGTGCGCGTGCTGCAGCGGCAGACGACGTCGCAGGTCGGCCTGATCCGCTACGACACGATCGCGCAGGGCGCGGCCGCCGTGCGTGCGCGCATCGACGCGCTGCGCGCGAACGGCGCGCGCTTCGCGATCGCCGACGCATTGTCCGATCACGACCTGCACGTACTGGGCGAAGCGTGCGCGAACCTGCCGCTCGTCACGGGCGGCTCGGGCGTCGCGCTCGGCCTGCCGGAGAATTTCCGCCGCGCGGGGCTGCTGTCCGCGCGCGACAACGCGGCATCGCTGCCGCGCATCGACGGGTTGTCGGCGGTGCTCGCCGGCAGCGCGTCGAAAGCGACCAACGCACAGGTCGCCGCGTGGTGCGCAAGCCGTCCGAGCTTCCGGATCGATCCGCTCGCGGCAGCGCGCGGCGAACCTGTCGTCGACGCAGCGCTCGCGTTCGCACGCTCGCACCTGCCGCAACCGGTGCTGATCTATGCAACCGCGACGCCCGACGAAGTGAAGGCCGTCCAGCAGGCGCTCGGCGTGGAAGCGGCCGGCCATCTCGTCGAAAGCACGCTCGCGGCGATCGCCCGCGGCCTGCGCGAGTTCGGCGTGCGCAAGTTCGTCGTCGCCGGCGGCGAGACGTCCGGCGCGGTCGTGCAGGCGCTCGACGTGAAGTCGCTGCAGATCGGCGCACAGATCGATCCGGGCGTGCCGGCCACCGCCACCATCGACGCGCCGCCGCTCGGCCTCGCGCTGAAATCCGGCAACTTCGGCACGGTGGACTTTTTCGACAAGGCGCTGCGCGCACTCGACGGAGCCGCATGATGAGCGACGAAGCGAAACTGCGCGAAGAGATCTGCGTCGTCGGCGCGAGCCTGTATGCGCGCGGCCACGCAGTCGGCAGCGCCGGCAACATCAGCGCGCGGCTTGCCGACGGCTGGCTGATCACGCCGACCGATGCGTGCCTCGGCCGCCTCGACCCGAACGACATCGCGAAGGTCGGGCTCGACGGCCAGCCGGTATCGGGCGGCAAGCCGTCGAAGACGCTCGCGCTGCATCGCGGGATCTACGCGCGCAACACCGAGACCAACGGAATCGTCCATACGCATTCGACGCACCTCGTCGCGCTGACGCTCGCAGGCGTGTGGCGCGACACCGACGTGCTGCCGCCGATCACGCCGTACTACGTGATGAAGGTCGGCCACATTCCGTTGATCCGCTATCGCCGCCCCGGCGACCCGGCCGTCGCGGCCGAAGTCGCGGCGCTCGCCGACCAGGTGCGCGGCGTGCTGCTCGACCGCCTCGGCCCGGTGATGTGGGGCCCGTCGGTGTCGCACGCGTCGTATGCGCTCGAGGAGCTCGAGGAAACCGCGCGACTGTGGCTGATGACGAACCCGAAGCCCGAACCGCTGTCCGACGCGGCGCTCGACGCGCTGCGCCAGGCCTTCGGCGCACGCTGGTAACGCAACGCGTCGCGCACGAATCAAGCAGGACTGCAAACCGATTCCCATACCCGCCGTGTGCGCGGGTCTTTCCGTCAGCACACACACGATCCGGCGGCGTACGCGCCGCCGGCACACAATATCCTGGAGACGACGATGACTGCTCTCGACGCGGCCGCAAGCCGCTCGCCCGCCGCGCCCGCCCAATCGGGCGAGCTCGACCGCACCTACAAGAAAGTGTTCTGGCGCATCGTGCCGTTCCTGATGCTCTGCTACGTGGTCGCCTATCTCGACCGCGTGAACGTCGGCTTCGCGAAGCTGCAGATGTCGCAGGACCTCGCGTTCAGCGAAACCGTGTTCGGCCTCGGCGCCGGCATCTTCTTCCTCGGCTACTTCCTGTTCGAGCTGCCGAGCAACCTGCTGATGCACCGCATCGGCGCGCGCATCTGGATCGCGCGGATCATGATCACGTGGGGCCTGCTGTCGGCGGTGTTCGCGTTCGTGAAGACGCCGACGCAGTTCTACGTGCTGCGCTTCCTGCTCGGTCTCGCGGAAGCCGGCTTCTATCCGGGCGTGATCCTGTACCTCACGTACTGGTTCCCGTCGCATCGCCGCGCGAAGATCATCGCGGTGTTCATGTCGGCGATTCCGGTGTCGGGCATCTTCGGCAACCCGCTGTCGGGCTGGATCATGGAACGCTTTCATGGCGGTTCGGGCTTTCACGGCTGGCAGTGGATGTTCATGATCGAGGCCGTGCCGGCCGTGCTCGTCGGCATCGCGACGATCCTGTATCTCGACAACAGCATCCGCAGTGCGAAGTGGCTCGACGAGCGCGAGAAGCAGCTGCTCGAGAATGAAATCGCCGCACAGCCGCAGGAACAACAGAAGCACGGCCATTCGCTGAAGGCCGTGTTCTCCGACCCGCGCATGTGGTGGATGTCGCTGATCTACTTCGCGTTCGTCACCGGCCAGTACGGCCTCACGTTCTGGATGCCGACGCTCGTCAAGTCGACCGGCATCACCGATACGTTCCAGATCGGCCTGCTGTCGGCGATTCCGTTCGCCGTCGCGATCGTCGTGATGAACCTGTTCGGCCACAGCGCGGACAAGCGCCGCGAACGCCGCTGGCACCTGATCGTGCCGGCGCTGATGGGCGCGGTCGGGTTTGCAGTCGCCGCGTCGTACTCGCACAATACGGCGGTATCGATCGTGTTCCTGTCGCTCGCGGCCGGCGGCGTGCTGACCTGCGCACCGCTGTTCTGGTCGCTGCCGACCGCGTTCCTCGCCGGCTCCGCCGCGGCCGCCGGGATCGCGATCATCAACTCGGTCGGCAACCTCGCCGGGTTCGCGAGCCCGTACGTGATCGGCTACCTGAAGGACGTCACGCACAGCACGTCGTCCGGCATGTACGTGCTCGCTGCGATGCTCGTGATCGGTGCGATCGCCGTGTGGCTCACGCCCGCGAAACTCGTGAACCGCTGATCCGCTGATCCGCTGCCCGCCGATCCATCATGCGTCGCGGGGCGCCGTGCGCCCCGCCCCATTCACTCACAGGACCCGCTGCCATGCCCCGCTTCGCCGCCAACCTCTCGATGATGTACACCGAGCACGCGTTCCTCGAACGCTTCGCCGCCGCCTCGTACGACGGCTTCAAGGCCGTCGAGTACCTGTTCCCGTACGACTTCGCCGCCGAGGACATCCGCGCGCGCCTCGACGCGCACAACCTCGAGCAGGCGCTGTTCAACGCGCCGCCCGGCGACTGGGCCGCCGGCGAACGCGGCATCGCGTCGCTGCCGGGCCGCGAAGACGAATTCCGGCGCGGCATCGACCAGGCACTCGACTATGCGCGCGTGCTCGGCAACAGGAAGCTGCACGTGATGGCCGGGATGGTCGCGCCGGGCGCCGACCGCGCGCGCCATCGCGATACCTACGTGGCGAATCTGCGGCATGCGGCGCAGGCCGCCTTCGCGCACGGCATCACGGTCCTGATCGAGCCGATCAACCAGCGCGACATGCCCGGCTATTTCCTGAGCCGCCAGGACGATGCGCACGAGATCTGCGCCGAAGTCGGCGCGCCAAACCTGAAGGTGCAGTTCGACTGCTATCACTGCCAGATCGTCGAGGGCGACCTCGCGATGAAGCTCAAGCGCGATTTCGCGGGCATCGGCCATATCCAGATCGCCGGCGTGCCCGAGCGCCACGAGCCGGATGTCGGCGAGCTCAACTATCCGTACCTGTTCGAGCTGATCGATGCACTCGGCTATGACGGCTGGATCGGCTGCGAATATCGCCCGAAGGCCGGCACGTCGGAAGGCCTTGGCTGGCTCAAGCCGTACCTGTAATTCAAGCAATTCCAAGAGGGCTTACAACATGAAAGTAATGATCACCGGCGGCGCCGGCTTTCTCGGTCAGCGTCTCGCGCGCAAGCTGCTCGAACGCGGCGAGCTGACCGGCCCCGACGGCCGGACCGGCAGGATCGACGAGCTGGTGCTGCTCGACGTCGTCCAGGGCAGCGATTTCGGCGATGCGCGCGTGCGCTCGATCGTCGGCGACATCGCCGATCGCGCGGTGCTCGAAAGCGCGATCGACACGCAGACGGGCGCGATCTTCCATCTCGCGGCGATCGTCAGCGGGCAGGCCGAGGCCGATTTCGATCTCGGCATGCGGATCAATCTCGACGCGTCGCGCACGCTGCTCGAGGTGTGCCGCGCGCGCGGCCATCGTCCCCGCGTCGTGTTCACGAGCTCGGTGGCGGTCTACGGCGGCGTGCTGCCCGACGTCGTGCAGGACGACACCGCGCTGAATCCGCAATCGTCGTACGGCGCGGAGAAGGCGATCGCCGAGCTGCTGCTGTGCGACTACGCGCGGCGCGGCTTCGTCGACGGCCGCGTGCTGCGGCTGCCGACCATCAGCGTGCGGCCGGGCCGCCCGAACGCGGCCGCGTCGTCGTTCGCGAGCGGCATCATCCGCGAGCCGCTGAACGGCGAGGAAAGCGTGTGCCCGGTGCCAGGTTCGACGCGGTTGTGGCTGCTGTCGCCGCGCGGCGCGATCGAAGCGCTCGTCGCGGGCTGCGAGATCGACGGCGAGAAACTCGGCAACAAGCGCGTGATCAACCTGCCCGGCCTGTCGGTGTCGGTCGACGAAATGATCGCGGCGCTGCGCGAAGTCGCGGGCGACGACGTCGTGAAGCTGATCCGCCATGCGCCGGACGAACGTGTCGAGAAGATCGTCGGCAGCTGGCCGGGCCGCTGGGACACGACGCGCGCGGAAGCGCTCGGGCTGAAGGGCGACACGTCGTTCGCCGACGTGATCCGCAGCTACATCGCCGACGAACGGCGGTGATGGCCGCGCCGCCCGGCGTGCGGCGGCATCGCCGCGGTCCGCCCGGCAGGCAAGGCCGCACCGGGCCGCATCAGCGCGGCCCGGCGGATTCCCCGATGCGTATCGATGCGCGTTTCGTTCCACCCGGCGCGCGCGCCGCGCCGGCCGCATGCTGCCACGCCAGCAAGCCCGGCAGATAGAACAGCAGATCGCGCACGCGGCGGGCACCGGCCAGCGCCAGGCAGGTCGGCGCGTCGAACCCGAGCAGTCCGCCGATCAGCACGAACCCGCCCTCTTGCACGCCCAGTCCGCCCGGCATCGCGAACGCGACACTGCTCAGCAACTGGATCAGCGCCTCGATCGCAAGCGCCTGCGCGAAGGTCGGATCGGCACCGAGAAAGTGGAGCGCGAGCCAGATTTCCAGCGAGTAACCGATGAATTGCAGCGTCTGCCAGATCGCCAGATAGCGGACGACGATACCGGTCCTGCGCCAGATCATCCGGATCGACTGATCGGTGCGCGCCGACTCGCCGACGAGCGCAACCACCTTGCCGCTCGTCACATGATTGACCACCCGCATCGCGCGTTCGAACGGCCGCGCATGCTGCACCAGCGCGAACAGCAGCAGCACCGGCACCAGCGCTGCCATGCCGATGGCAAGGTTCGCGGCCACGCGCGCGGCATCGGACGACACATGCCCCAGCACGTAGCCGATCGCGGCCAGCGCGAACACCAATTGGCTGATCAGCGTCAGCTGCATGTCGGCGACGAGGCTCGCCACGATGGTCGCCGGCCGCACGCCCGCCTGCCGCAGCAAACCGAACGAGACGATTTCGCCGCCGATCCGCGCGACCGGCAACAGTCCGTTGATCGATTCGCGAATCCAGACGAGTTTCAGCATCGTCGCGAAGGATGGCCGCCTCCGGCCGGCGATCAGCATCCGCCAGTCCCACGCATTCGCGAGCATCGGCAGAATATGGGCCAGCGCCGCGACCACCAGCCCGGCGCCTGCGGTCTGCAGGCGATGCAGGATTTCCAGCGGATGCTCGCGCCAGATCAGCCATACCGCGATCGCCAGGCCGGCGAGCGCGGCCGCGCGCCCCGCATGCCGGAGCCGCGCGTCGCCGCGCGCGGGCGGCTGCTCCGCGCGGGTGTCGCCGGGGCTCGTTTCCCGTTGCGTCATGACTCGCTCACCGGTGACAGCATCCCTTCGCGGTCGACGCGAAAGCGCGTGCCGCGCCAGACGACCTGCGACGAAAAGAAGCTCGATACGAAAATCGCAAACTGCAGGATATCCACGAACGGCAGCCAGATTGCACCGCGCATGCCGGCGCCGGCCGCACGGATCGTCCTGAGCACCAGTAATGCCCGCGCGGCGAGCGCCGCGGCCGTCAACCAGCAGGCGGCCGCCGCGCCGCCGGACAGCAGCACCGCCAGCAGCGCAAGCGGCAGCGGGTGCATCAGTACCGAGCCGGCATGACCGAGCCGATCGGCCGCGCGGATCGTGCGGCTCCACCGCAATTCATGCGCAAACAGGGTCGCGAACGTTTCTTCGACGCACGCATGCCCGACGACGAACGGCGGAATCGCGACATGGGCGCCCATCTGCCGAACCGCCTCGCCGAGCGCGTGATCCTCGGCCAGATGATGCGCGAAGCGCGTCAGCCCGCCGATGCGTTCGAGCGTCGCGCGCGTGATCGCAATCGTCTGGCCGAAGCACGGCCGCGCGCGCCCGATGAAGAGACCGGTGACAACGCCGGGCAGGAAGTGGAAATTCGTCATCGCGGCGGCAACATCGGGCCAGAAGCCGGGCGATGCGACGCCGCGATACACGCTCGTCACGATCCCGACATTCGTCTGCTGTAGCGCACCGACGACGGCGCGCAAATAATCGGGCTCGACCAGCACGTCGCTGTCGGCAAGACAGAGCACCGAATACTCCGCGTGTTCGAGCATGTTGACGAGATTGGCGATCTTGCGGTTCGGTCCGTAAAGCCGCGCATCCGCGACTGCCTTGATGTTCGCGCCGGGATAGCGCGCGCGCAGCGCGTCGACGGCCGCGAGCGCGGCGTCGCTCGCATCGTGCACGCCGAACAGGTACTGAACCGGCCCCGGATAATCCTGCACGAAGAAGCTTTCGAGATGCTGAACGAGATGCCATTCGTCGCCGTGCAGCGGCTTCGCGACGGTCACGCCCGGATAGTCGCGCGGCGCTGCCCCGGGCCGGGCAAAGAACCGGCCGATCAACACGCTCGCCACGACGACGTATGCAATGCCCAGCATCGCGCTGATCCCGCAGGCGATCGACATTGCCGGGCCCAGCCGGTGCAACAGATGCAGCAAAACCATGCTTCCCCCCGTGGTTGCCCATGCCATCCCGGCACCGGAGCCGGCAGGCGCGAAGGTGCGCTTACGCGTACACCCGGGCGAACCGGTTCCCGTTGAGCCTGATATGAAGGACGACAAGCAAACGGTATGCGCAATCAGATGACACGACTACCGTGCGTCGATCGATTCCGGTCACGCGCACGTGTCCGCAGACGACCGCTGCCCTGAACGCCGCGTCGGACAGCTTGCGGGCCGAAAGGATGGCGGTCCCGACGGCAACGAAGACCCATGCGCGAAATATCGTCGTGGTGAAGAATGCTTCGGGCACGCGCAAGACGAGCAGCGACATCAGCACGAAACATTGAATGAACATGGCGGCCAGTGCAGCGATCAGCAGGTGGGCTCGCCAGCGCCCGATCGTCGAGGATGTCACGGTGAAGAAACTCCCGTTCGCGCAGCGCGGATCGATCTGAAACCGAATTGAAGGGAAACGACGGACGCCGCTGAAATATCGTGGCCGATGGTAGCGGGAATGCCGACGGCAAACCTTAAGCGTTCTTCAGAATCGGCGACGTTTGAGACGGCTCAATTACAATCCGTTGCATTGCGCGCACAGTCGGGCGCACGCGATCGCAGACGCCTGCACACGAATCGACCATGCGACTCCTCCTTGTTGAAGACGACGATCTGATCGGCAGCGGCCTTGAATTCAGCCTGGGCCAGGCCGGCTATCACGTCGACTGGCTGCGCGATGGCGAGGCCGCCGCCACGGCGCTTGCGACGACACGTTTCGCGCTCGTCGTGCTCGACCTCGGTCTGCCCGGAAAATCGGGAACGGAGCTGCTGCGCGCGCTGCGGGATGCGGGCGATACGACACCGGTGCTGGTACTGACCGCGCGCGGCACCGTGGCCGATCGCGTCCGCGGGCTCGACGACGGCGCGGACGACTATCTCGCGAAGCCGTTCGAGCTGTCCGAGGTGCTCGCCCGCTGTCGCGCGCTCGTGCGCCGCTCCCAGGGGCGCGCCGGCGACGAAATCGTCTGGCGCGACATCACGATCGACCTGACGACCCATACGGTCACGCGCGATGCCTCGCGCATCGCGCTGACGGCGCGGGAGTGGGCGATCCTGGTTCAGCTCGTCAGCCATCAGGGCATGCCGCAATCGCGGGCGCGTCTCGAAGACGGCCTGTACGGATGGCAGGACGGCCTCGAAAGCAACGCGATCGAGGTTCATATTTCGAATCTGCGCAAAAAGCTCGGCGCAGAGCTGATCCGCACCGTACGCGGGATCGGTTACGTCGTCGACAGATCATGAACTCGCGCTCGATACGGCGCCGCGTTTCGTCGATGGCGCTTGGCTGCGTCGTCGTCGTGTGGATCGTCGCCGTGTTCGGCAGCTTCCGGCATGCGACGCGCGAGATCGGCGAATGGGAAGACGCCCGTCTCGTCGAATATGCGTCGTTGCTGGTCGATCTCGCACCGGCCGATCTCGACCGCCTCGCCCGCATCCCGCCCGATGCGCGCATCGAACTGGATCGCGTCACATCGCCCGCCGCCCGTGAAAACGACGGCGATCGTCTGCCGCGCGACGTGCTGTTCGAAGTCCGTGACGCGCGAGGCAATGTCGTCGCATCGAGCCTTCCGGCCAACGCCCCCGGCGTGCCCGATGCAGCGGACCGGAGCGACGCCCCCGCCACGATCGTCGTTCGCGGCATGCAATGGCGCACGCACACGCTGCGCGACAACGCGTCGGGGCGATGGATACGGGTGATGGAACCGGCCAACACGCGCAGCGATCTCGCGACGGGCATCGCGCGCGGCATCGTCTGGCCGCTGATCGTCGCGCTCCCGGTGCTGGCGTTGCTCCTCTGGTATCTGATCGGGCGCAGCCTCGCGCCGCTGAAGACGCTGTCGACGCTGATCGGTGCGCGCGACGCGCGCTCGCTCGAACCGCTCGGCATCGCCACCGTCCCGGAAGAGGTCCGCACACTGGTCGATGCGATCGACCGCCTGCTCGCCAGGCTGCGGCAATCCATCGTGCGCGAGCGGGCCTTCACGTCCGACGCGGCGCACGAACTCAAGACGCCGCTGGCCGCGATCAAGGTTCAGGCGCAGGTCGCGCTCGCAACCGACGATGCGGCGGGCAAGCAGCTCGCCATGCAGCGCGTGGTGCAAGGCGTCGACCGCAGCGCGCGTCTCGCCGAGCAGTTGCTGCTGCTTGCCCGGCTCGACGAATACGAACGCATTCCGGCCCGTGCCGTCGTCGTCCGGGAACTGGTCGATACCGCCATCGACCGCCACCGCGCGCGGGCATCGGACAAGGCCATCGACATCATCGCCGGTGGCGGCGCGACACGCGCGATCCAGGCCGATCCGATCCTCCTTGGCATCCTGCTCGACAATCTTCTCGACAATGCGATCAAGTACGGCCGGCAAGGCGGCCGCATCGAGATCGACGTACACGACGACGGCGCCGGGCAACGCATTGTCGTGCGCGACGACGGGCCGGGCGTCGCCGCCGGCGAACACGAGCGGCTCGGCGACCGCTTCTATCGCGGTATCGGCACGCAGTCGCCCGGCAGCGGGCTCGGGCTGTCGATCGTCCAGCGCATTGCGCAATACTTCGGCGGCACCGTGCAGTTCGGGCCCGGCATCGACGGCCTCGGCCTCGGCATCGTGATCGCGTTGCCGTCAGCCGATGCCGTTCGGATCGATGGCGCGCACGCGTTGCCGGTCGAAACGGATGCGCGGTCACGCGCTTAACGAAGCGTTAAGGATTGGTCCGTAGAATCCGCGGGAAGATACGGTCCCCACCGCTTGCCAGGAGCTTTCATGTCCACACCCGCCCGATACGACTCAGTCGCACGCCTTCTCCACTGGCTGATCGTGGCGCTTGTCGTCGCGCAGTATGTGATCGGCTGGACGATGCCCGACGTGCATCGCGATACCCGCCCGGTCGGGCTGATCGCCGCGCACCTGATCGTGGGCACCGCGCTCATCGCCGCGATGGCCTGTCGCGTGCTCTGGCGCGCGACGCATCGTCCGCCCGCCGACGCACTGTCGCCCGCGATGCGCACGGCGTCGGGCGCAACACATTTCGCGCTCTACGCACTGCTGATCGCGGTGCCGTTGCTCGGCTGGATCAATGCGTCGTCGCGCGCATGGGCCGTGACGCTGTTCGGCGTCGTCCCGCTGCCGGCGCTGTCGGCAGCCGGATCGGGTTTCGGGCACGCGATGGGCGACGTGCACGGCATCCTCGCGTGGGTGCTGTTCGGCGGCATTTGCCTTCACGTTGCAGCGGCGCTCGCGCATCGTTTCGTTCTGCGCGACCAGGTCATGCAACGGATGATGCCCTGGTAAGCGCGCCGCTCGCATCCCGGCACGCCATGTGCGGATCGCGATATCGTCCGCATCCCTGCTCATCCTGCGATCGACCTGCGCGCCCAGCGGAACCGGACGACGAGTTGATCGCGGCGCCGCGCGAAGCGGCGCGCAATCGACGGCATGGCCGTCCGTGCAGTTCGATCGGGCCGCGTGCCGCGAACGGCATGCGGATTGCCGTACCGCGAACACGACGGCCTGAAGAGGCATACGTACATATCGGCGCCTAGTTGTCGATCTGCGCCGGCATGCCGGCAGCCGGTGCCCGCGCGGCAGCCGAAGCGGCCACCCTCGCCCGATCCTGCTCGACGAGCTTCGCCTGCGCGGCCTGGATGTCCGCCGGATATTCGCCGTCGTCGCCCTTCGACGGGTCGTACCCGGCCGCCTCCAGACGAATCAGCTCCTCGCGAACCTGTGCACGCGTAAGCGGGGCATTCGATTGCGCGAATGCAGACTGACCGGAGATTGCACCGATCATCATCAGTAGTGCGATACAAGTTTTCATCATGAACTCCTTCAATGTTGCATACCGATCAAGCGTGGTGAATGTCGAACCCGGCGACGCAGGCCTTCAGGTCAGCTGCCGAAATACGGCGTGCAGAAGCTCTCGGGGCCCACGCACGCGTTCGAGCGCGGACGGGCCGGCAGTGCCGCCGGCCTGCCCGCATCGGAAGCCGCCGCGGGATCGCTGCCGACCGCGGTCTCGGCCTGATGCTGCGGCATCTGTTCGGCTTGCCGCTGGAAGAGCGGGCTCATCGCCGGATACGACGTGTCGGTCACGAAGCGCAGCCCGTTGTTTTCGGCGTCGATCAGTTGCTGCCTGACCTGCGCGCGCGTCAGCGCCTGGGCCGACGCGGGCGTCGCGACGCTCGCGACGGAAATCGCCGCCACCGTGGCGGCCACCAGCCAATGCGTGTTCATGTTTCGCTCCTTCGGAAGTCAATGAGACGACGTGCTACACCCCGTATGACGACGCCCGGTGTCCATTTATTCCCGGCTGCATTTCCAATCGCGTGGCGCGGCCGCCCACAGGGCCTGTCCGTTTTCCGGCGGCGCCTCCGCCGTCGGTTGATCCCGCTGTCATTCGATCGTCAGCCGGCGTAACCTGACGTAACGCAGCCCCCACCACACGTGGGGCAGACTGACGACACCCTGTGAATCGCCTCTCGATCATGTCCGTCGCTTACGACTATGCAGCCGGCCTGCTTCGCACGCTGTACGACCGCCATATCGACGGCGGCGCGGTGCTCGACACGGCCGCGTTTCCCGGCGCCGAGCGGTTCGTCCATGCGTGGCGCGACATCCAGGCGGATGCGTTCGCCGTTGCACGCGACATGCCGCGCATCCCGCGCTTTCACGAGATCATGCGCGAGCAGTACGACATCTCCGCCAACGATGCGCGCGACTGGCGGATGTTCATCATGCAGGCTTACGGCCAGCCGTTCCCGCGCAACCTGTCACGCTGTCCGACCGTCGCGTCGATCGTTGCGGCGTCGCCGGACGTGCTGTCCGCGTCGCTGTCGTTCCTCGCGCCGGGCAAGCACATCCCGCCGCATCGCGGGCCGTTTCGCGGCATCCTGCGCGGCTATCTGGTGTTGTCGATGCCGAAGCGCGCGGACGGCACGCCGGCTGCGGTGCTGAAAATCGACGGCAGCGAATACCGGCTCGAAGAGGGCCGCTTCCTGCTATGGGACGACACGTTCGTGCACGAGGTGTGGAACGACAGCGGCGAAGTGCGAATCGTGCTGCTGCTCGATATCCGCCGGCCCGGCATGCCCCGCTTGCTGACGTGGCTGTCGAATGCGGTAATCGGCATCGTGCGGCTCGGGATCCGCATGCGAGGACGGTCGATTCCGGTTTAGCCAACCGTCCGGCGCACGCCTGTTGCGATCTCAATCCTCGTGCGCGAGACGCGCCAGAGCCGCCGCGAGCGTCTGAATCGAGGGCTGCGCGGCGCGTTGCACCGGGTAGACGAGGTAATAGCCGAGACCGTTGCGCGCCACCTGCGAAAACGGGGCGACCAGCGTTCCGGCTTCCAGCCGTTCCGCCGCCATGCGCGGGTCGCCGATCGCGACGCCGTGCGCCTGAGCCGCGGCGGTCAGTGTCAATTCGAGCGTATCGAATACGAGCCCGGTGCCCGGATCGACCTGCGTGGCGCCGACGGCATCGAGCCAGCATCGCCATTCGTCGCGACTGCTCGCAGGATGCAGCAGCGTCGCATGCGCGAGATCGGCGATCGACTTCAACGATGCAGCGGTCTCGCGCGTACACATCGGCGTCAGGCATTCGTCGAACAGCGGAACCGCCGCCATGCCCGCCCAGCTTCCGGTGCCGCGCACGACAATGGCATCGAAATCGGCGTCGGTGAAATCCGGCGTGTCGTCCGCCGACGTATGAATGCGCAATTCGGTCCGCGGCAATGCGTGATTGAGCGCCGCCAGCCGCGGCAGCAGCCAGCGAATCGCGAACGTGGAAGGCAAGCGCACCGTCAGGGTCGACGCAGCATGCGCGTGGGTATGCGCGTGCCGCACCAGTTGCGCGAGTACGTCGACGGCCACCGTCAGCAACGCGCTGCCTTCCGCGGTCAACGTCAGTCCCGACGGATGACGGACGAACAACGCACATCGGTAGTGCGCTTCCAGTTGCTGCACCTGACGGCTCACCGCGCCCTGGGTCCGGCACAGATGCTCGGCGGCCCGGTTGAAGCTGCCCAGTTCGGCGGCGGCGACAAACGCCTGGAATGCCGTCAGCGGCGGCAGCGCGCGGGTCAGATCCGCCAGCGGATATGCGCGGGCGGCATACCCGGGTTGCGGATTTTTCGTTTGTTCGGTCATTGCTGCATCGCTATCGTGGTTGAACCGGATCGCGACGGCTGTCGCGGATGGCTCGTCAACAATCAGCGGAGAAATACCATGGTCTCGTCGTCCGACGCACTATACACGCGGCAGGTCGATACCTACCTGAAAGCGCTCGAACGCGGCGACGTCGCCGCGATCTGTGCACTGTTCACGCCGGACGCGCGGATATTCTCGCCGTTTCTCGGCTGGATGGCGCCGCAGCCGTTCTTCGAAAAGGTCGCCGCGGCATCCGGACAAAGCCGGATCACGCCGATCGACATCTGCGTCAGCGCGACGGGCGCACGTCGTGCCACCGGCTATTTCACCTACGACTGGGGACTGAAGGACGGCTCCGCGGTGCAGTTCGAGTGCGTGGACGTATTCGAATTCGACGAGGATGCACGCATCGAGCGCATGATCATCGTCTACGACACGCATCCGGTCCGCAGTACGGTCGGCGACAAGTACGCGTAGCCGGGCGAGCGGGCGCACCGGCCATTGCGCGGCGCAGCAAGATCGCCGTGACGCCGCGCCGTACGGCAATGTCGCTGCTGGCCCGATCGATCGCCTAAACTACAGACCGTTCCCCCCGCGCGGCTCCTGCCAGCCACTGTCATGGCCCACCTCTTTTTCGCGGCGTCGATCCAGCGGCATATCGACACGCCCGAGCGCGACATCGACGCCCGGACGCTCGGCGAAGCGCTCGAAACCGTCTTCGGCGAACAACCGCGGCTGCGCGGCTACATCGTCGACGACCAAGGCGCGCTGAGAAAGCACCTGTCGGTGTTCATCGACGGCCAGCCGGTGCGCGACCGGCAGCACCTGTCCGACGCGCTCGGCGACGCCAGCCGCGTCTATGTCGTGCAGGCGTTGTCCGGCGGATAAAGGGACGCATCTTCAGCGAAGCAAGCGCCCGACCGCGCCCACAGGAGACACCCGACATGAACGATCGACTGCTCGTCGCGACCCGCAAGGGCCTGTTCGTGCTGCACGCCGACGGCAACGGCGGCTGGTCGCTCGGCGAGCCGCACTTCATCGGCGAACCGGTCAGCATGGCGCTCGCCGACCCGCGCGACGGCACGCTGTATGCGGCGCTCAATCTCGGCCATTTCGGCGTCAAGCTGCATCGCCGCCGCGCCGGCGCGGCCGAATGGGAAGAATGCGCGGTTCCCGTGTATCCGCCGCAACCCGCCGACGCGCCGCGCGCCGCTGCCGACACCCACGCCGGCGATGCCGACGACGAAGCACCCGCCCCGCCGCGCCCGCCGTGGACGCTTCAGCAGATCTGGTCGCTCGAAACCGGCGGCGCCGACGAGCCGGGCGTACTGTGGGCCGGCACGATACCGGGCGGATTGTTCCGCTCCGACGATGGCGGCGACTCGTGGGTGCTCAACCGCGCACTGTGGGATCGCCCGGAGCGCCCCGAGTGGTTCGGCGGCGGCTACGACGCGCCGGGCATCCATTCGGTGATGGTCGATCCGCGCGACAGCCGCCACGTGACGATCGGCATCTCGTGCGGCGGCGTCTGGCAGACCTTCGACGGCGGCGCGACCTGGCGCGTCAGCGCCGACGGCATGGAAGCCGATTACATGCCGCCCGAGCGGCGCGGCGAGCCCAACGTGCAGGACCCGCATCGCGTCGTCCAGTGCGCGGCCAATCCCGATGTACTGTGGACCCAGCATCACTGCGCGATCTTCCGCTCGACCGATGGCGCCGCACACTGGCAGCGCATCGAAGCGCAGCCGTCGAGCTTCGGCTTCGCGGTCGCCGTGCATCCGGCGGATCCCGACACCGCGTGGTTCGTACCGGCCGTGAAGGATGCGTGCCGGATTCCGGTCAACGGCCGGTTCGTCGTTACGCGCACGCGCGACGGCGGCCGCAGCTTCGAGAGCCTGTCGAACGGGTTGCCGCCCGCGCCGGCCTACGACCTCGTGTATCGGCACGGGCTCGCGGTGGACGACTCCGGCACGCGTCTCGCGATGGCATCGACGACGGGCGGGCTATGGACGTCCGGTGACGGCGGCGAGCACTGGCGGCAAATCTCCGCGCATTTGCCGCCGGTGTATTGCGTGCGTTTCGGGTAACGAACGATCCGCGCGCACCGCCGCGAAAGGCAAGCAGGACCGGGGCTATTCGGGCGCGCTGTCGGTGACGATGTCCGCGATCGCGATGCTGTGGAACATGATCTTCAACGCATGGTTCGAGTGCCGGGAAGCGTCGCGCCGGCAGCGAAGCGCCCTGCCGCCCTGTAAAAACGACGAAGCCGCCGGAAGCGGGGCGTCAGCCCTGCCTCCGGCGGCTCGAGATCGGCATCGGGCTTCCGGCCGCAACCGGAAAGCCCGCGCGGTGTCGCTCAATGCACGCCGAGATACGCCTTCACTGCCGGCAGACCCGGCTTGCCGTCGATCGTCGTCACGCCGGCCAGCCACTTGTCGAGCGATTGCGGGTTCGCCTTCAGCCACTCGGCGGCGGCCTTGTTCGGGTCTTGCTTGTTCATGATCGGCACCATCACGTGGTTCTCGATCGACGTCGTGAACTGCAGGTTCGACACGAACTTCGCGACGTTCGGGCAGCGCTGCGCGTAGTCGGGCGGCGTGGCCGTCAGCACCTTCGCCTCGCCGTAGTTCGGCCCGAACACGTCGTCGCCGCCGGTCAGGTAATCGATCTTCATCTGCACGTTCATCGGATGCGGTTCCCAGCCGAGGAACACAATCCACTGCTTGTCGCGGATCGCGCGATTCACCTCGACCAACATCCCCGCCTCGCTCGACTCGACCATCTTGAACTTCCCGAGGCCGAACTGGTTGCCGTCGATCATCTTCTTGATCAGCAGGTTGCCGTCGTTGCCCGGTTCGATCCCGTAGATCTTGCCGTTGAGCTTGTCCGCGTACTTCTGGATGTCGGCGAACGACTTCAGGCCGCCCTGGTACACATAGTCGGGCACCGCGAGCGTGTATTTCGCGCCGGTCAGGTTAGGCGTGGCGAGCACCTTGATCGTGCCGGCCTTCGTGAACGGCTGGATGATCGGGTCCATCGTCGGCGACCAGTAGCCGAGGAACACGTCGATCTGCTTGCTCTTGATGCCGGCGAACGTGATCGGCACCGATGCGATCGTCTTGGTCGGGGAGTAGCCGAGCCCCTGCAGCATCGTCGATGCGAGGCCGGTGGTCGCCGCGATGTCGGACCAGCCGACGTCCGCGAAGCGCACGTTCTTGCACACGGGCGGGTCGGCCGCATAAACCGCCGACATCGGTGTGGCGATCCCGATCCCGCATACCGCTGCGATCAATAGGCGCTTCATCTGTCTTCTCCTCAAATTGACGTCGTTTTTCATGGATGCGGGATCGATGGTTGAAGCCGCTCGCCGCGATCCCGGCGGCGTCGCGGACCGAACGGTTCGCGCCGGCCGTGTCAGCGCCCGGGCAGCCGGCGCTCGTAGCTCGGCGCGTGACCGAACTGGGCACGGTAGGCCTTGCTGAAGTGACACGGCGAATGGAATCCGCACGTCGCCGTCACGCGCGCGATCGACGCGTCGGTCGTGCGCAGCAGGTCGCGCGCGCGTTTCAGCCGCAGCGTCAGGTAATAGTGAGTCGGCGATACGTTCAGGTACACCTTGAACATCCGCTGCAGATGCCGCTGCGACAGCCGCACGAGCCGCGCGAGTTCCTCGAGCGACAGCGGCTCCTCGATGTTCGCCTCCATCAGCCGCACGACCTCGATCAGCTCCGCGCGCGAGAAGCCGACGCGCGCATCGACCGGAATCGGCTGCGTGTCGGTCGAGCTGCGGATGCGCTCGAGAATGAACTGTTCGGACACCTGCGCGGCGAGCTGCTGGCCGAAGCGCATGCCAACGAGGTTCAGCATCAGGTCGAGCGGCGCGGTGCCGCCGGTGCAGGTGAGCCGGTCGCGATCGACGACGAACAGCTCGTCGGCAAACCCCACCTGAGGAAACTCCGCATGCAGCGCGGACAGGTTCTCCCAGTGCACGGTGCAGCGATAGCCGTCGAGCAGCCCGCCGGCCATCAGCGCATATGCGCCGGTGCAGATGCCGCCCAGCGGCAGCCCGCGTTCGGCAAGCGCCGTGAGCGTGTCGCGCGCGCCGTCGTCGACCACGTCACGGATGCGAATCCCGCCGCACACGATCATCACGTCGGGCAGGTTCGTGTAGTCGAGCGCCTGGGTCGGCCGCACCGCGATGCCGTTGCTGGCATGCACGGGAGCGCCGTCGAGCGAATAGATCGACCATCGGTAATGGTCGTCGCGCCCGACGTAGTTCGCCATCCGAAGCACTTCGACTGCGCTCGAGAACGCGATCATCGAGAAATTCGGCAGCGTCAGGAAGCCGAAATGGGCGAGGGACGAAACCGGTGAAACGCAAGCGGCGGGCGCGGCAGCGGCGGCGGACGTCACATCGGGCTCCTGGCAAACGGTTGAGCAGGTTACGGGACGCCAGTCCCGCGGCACATGCCACGGAAACCGGTGTCGAATCGGGGAAGGCGGCCGGAAGAAGAACCGGCCGCCGGTGGATCAGGCTCGAGCGGGTGCCGCCTTCGCGCGGAACAGCTGCTTCAGGCCCGAGAACAGCGGTGCTTTCGCGGTGCCCGGCGCGCGGCCGAAGCTCTCGGTGATGCGGTCGAGAATGATCGCGAGCAGCACGACCGACAGACCGCTTTCGAAGCCGAGGCCAATGTCGAGACGCTGGATACTTGCGAGCACGTCGTTGCCGAGGCCGCCCGCGCCGACCATCGACGCGATGATCACCATCGACAGCGCCATCATGATCGTCTGGTTCACGCCCTGCATGATCGACGGCAGTGCGTTCGGGAACTGCACCTTGTACAGCAACTGCCACGGCGTGCAACCGAATGCCTGGCCGGCTTCGACGATCTCGCGGTTCACGTGACGGATGCCGAGGCTCGTCAGGCGCACGGCCGGCGGCATCGCGAAGATCACCGTCGACAGGATCCCCGGCACGCGGCCGAGACCGAACAGCATCGCGGCCGGAATCAGGTAGACGAACGCAGGCATCGTCTGCATCAGGTCGAGGATCGGACGCACGATCGTGGCGACCCACTTGCTCTTCGCGGCCCAGATGCCGAGCGGAACGCCGAGCACGAGGCTGATGATCGTCGACGACAGCGTGAGGCCGAGCGTGATGACGGTCTGGTCCCAGAAGCCCGTCGCGAAGATCAGCAGCAGCGATGCGGTGGTGAACAGCGCGAAGCGCCAGCCCACGCGCCACAAGCCCACGCCGATGAAGATCGCCATCATCAGCCACATCGGGATCGCCTGCAGGCTGTGTTCGACGAGTGCGGCGAGGCCCTCGATCGCGCGGCCGATCGCATCGAACGTCGATGCGTCATGGTCGAGCAGGTAGTGAACGGACTGGTCGACCCAGGTACCGAGCGGAATCATTTCAGACATGGGAGCCTCGCGAACGCGTGATTGCCTTCAGGATAAGTGCGCGGTCGACAGAGCCGCAGTAGCAGCCGTCGTCGTCGACGACGGGCAGTGCATTCGGGCTCGCGACCACGCGCGCGACGACATGTTCGAGCGACGCATCGCGCCGGATGCTTTCGATCGGCCGCACCGACGGCGTGGCCTGACCGATCGCATCGCGCGTGACGAAGCCACGAATCTTGCGTTGGGCGTCGAGCACGAACGCGTATTCGGCACTGCCGTTCAGCGTCGCCGCGACGTTCGCGGCATCGAACTTCGACATGATTGGCACGGCGCCCGTCTGCATCAGGTCGCCGGCAGTGAGATAGCGGCTGGTGTCGATGCCGTCGAAGAATGCGCGCACGTAGTCGTCGGCCGGGTTCGCGATGATGTCCTGCGGCGTGCCGACCTGCACGAGCCGGCCGCCTTCCATGATCGCGATGCGGTTGCCGATGCGCAGCGCCTCCTCCAGATCGTGCGACACGAACATGATCGTGCGGCGTTGTTCCTTCTGCAGTTGCAGCAGCACGTCCTGCATTTCGCGGCGCTTGAGCGGATCGAGCGCGGAGAACGCCTCGTCCATGATCATCAGCGACGGGTTCACGGCCAGCGCGCGGGCGAGGCCGACGCGCTGCTGCATGCCGCCCGACAGCTCGGACGGCAGCTTGTGCGAGAACGGTGCCAGACCGACCTGCTCGAGCACTTCCATCGCCCTGCGCTCGCGTTCCTTCTTGCCGACGCCCGCGACCTCGAGGCCGAACGCGGCATTCGACACCACGGAGCGATGCGGCATCAGCGCGAACGACTGAAACACCATGCTCATGTCCTTGCGACGCAGCGCGGTCAGCGCCGAGCGGCGTGCCGACGCGACGTCGAGCCCGTCGATCAGCACCTTGCCGGCGCTCGGATCGACCAGCCGATTCACGAGGCGGATCAGCGTGGATTTGCCGGAGCCGGACAGGCCCATCAGCACGAATATTTCGCCTTCCTGCACATCGAACGATACGTTGTGCACGCCGACGACCTGACCGGTACGCTTGAGCACATCATCTTTCGTCGCACCGGCAGCGAGCATGTCGAGCGCCTGCTGCGGGTTGCTTCCAAACACCTTGCACAGACCTTCGACCACGACCTTGGGGGCATCCATTGAAACCTTCTCCTCGTGTAGCGGGGACTCACGCGTCTCATAGCGTGCCTACATAGTTGCCAGAAAAAACCCCGACCTGCCGACGAATTACGACAAACGCTTGCGCAAATACGACACGCCCGCCGGCCCCGCCATGCGGGGCGCGGGGCGCGGCGGCACCCCATTGCGGCAATGCAATACGCGCAGGGCCAGCAACGACGGGCCTCGCGTCCGGAAGTTGTGCGCAGCAGCGGGACATGCGAGCGGTGATTTTCCGCATCGATCCGCAACGGGCGCGCGTCGCTTTGCGACAATTTCACGTCCGACCGGACCGTGTCGCCTGCCCCCGCTCGAGCAAAAAGAATGGTCGTACGAAAACCCGCTTCGCGAACGCGCGACAGCCACGTTTCGAGGCCCGCGCGCAACCCAGAAAATCCCGCATGGCCGCTGTGATACATTGCCGGCAACCACACCGATTGTGAAGCCGCAACGCGCCTTGCGCACGGCATCGAGCCAACGGTGCGCGCATGCCGGTTCGCCTGCCGGCCATGCCCAAACAGCCTCGATCGGACCACGCGACGATCGAAGGACGATAACGAAACGAGAGAGGGAGCTAGGCGATGAATTGGGCTTTTGCCGCAATCGGTTTCATCGTGGGCGGTATCGCCGCATTGTTCGGGGATTTCTCCGCCGCCAACGGCACGCTGCTCGGTGCGGCGGTCGGGTTCTGCATCGGCCATGCACTGCAGCAACGCAAGCGCAAGAACGGCGGCACGACACCCGGCGAATTCGCGATATCCGCGCCCCCCGCGACGCCGCATTCGCCGCCCGTTCCGCTCGCCGATCGCGTCGCGCGCCTCGAAGCGACGGTCGACGCGCTCACGCGCGAGCTCGATGTGCTGCGCGGCCAGCTCGCCGGCGCGAAGGCCGGTGCCGCCGCGACGGGCAGCGCCGCGCTGGCGCCGTCGGCGCCGCCGGTCACCGCCACGTCATCGCAGGCCACGATGCCGCCGCGGCCCTCCATGCAGCCCGTCGCCGCGAGCACCGCCACGCCATCGTCGATGTCCACGCCCGCTCCCGCGCCGGCCGTCGCCCCGCGCACGCGCGACGCGCAGGCCGCTACCGGTACACCGACGAATCCGCCCGCAACGTCCCCCCGCCCTGCCC
>NZ_LKPJ01000016.1 GCF_001443045.1 Burkholderia ambifaria
GCGGATGTGGACCGAGTACGTGACGTGGTTCTCGAACGAAGAGGGCAAGAAAGGGCGCATCGCGGTCGGGCAGTTGGCCGACCTGATGGTCCCGGATCGCGATTTCTTCACGTGCGCGGAGGACGATATCGCCGATACGACGGCGTTGCTGACGGTGGTGGGCGGCCGGATCGTGTGGGGCGCCGGGCCGTTCGCGTCGCACGACGCGCCGATTCCGCCCGCGATGCCGGACTGGTCGCCGGTGCGCGCGTACGGCGGCTATGGCGGCTGGGGGGCGACGCAGCGCGACGGCGCGCCGCTGCAACGGGCGGCGGCTGCGGCGATGTGCGGCTGCGCGAGTGCGTGCGGGATGCACGGCCATGCGCATGCCAGCGCATGGAGCCGCACGTTGCCGACGTCGGACGCGAAGGGCTTCTGGGGCGCGTTCGGTTGTTCGTGCTGGGCGGTCTGACATGACGATCGCAACTGGCCGGCGCAGCCCCGGGTGGATCCGCGCGCTTCTTTCTCCGGCATGGGTCGGATCGCTGGTACGACTCGCGCTCGTTTCCGCTTTCCTCATCGGCGGCGTCAACAAGGCGATGCACTTCGGCGATGCGGTCGCGGAGCAGGCGCATTTCGGCCTGCAACCGGCCGCGCTGTGGGCGGCGCTGGCGGTTGTGGTCGAGATCGGCGGCTCGCTGTGCGTGGTGTTTCGCCGCTTCACGTGGCTCGGCGCCGGCAGCCTCGGCATGCTGACGCTCGTCGCGATGGTGGTGGCGAACGACTTCTGGAACCAGACGGGCGTTGCCCGTTTCATGGCGCTCAACGGCTTTTTCGAACACCTGGGCTTGATTGCGGCGCTCGTCCTTGTCACCATCGTCGGCGATACTCAACGCGGGGAGGGCGACGGCAGTACCTGAGCGCCGGATCGGGCGTCGAAACCAACGGAATGCAGCCTGAGGGAAGGCCGCGCGGCAGCGCGTGTCGAGACGATGGCGGGCGGTTTCGTTGCGACGTCCGCGGCAGCAAGTCGCGGCCCCTGGCAGCCGGCGCGACCGTGGTCGCGCCGCCGTCGACTTGCCGCGAACGCGATGCGGCACGCGTGCAGTTCCCGGGCGCCGCATCGCCCAACCTCTACACACACGTGACGAATTGAAATCTGAAGACACCATTCTTTCCGCGGTCGCCGGATTCGTCGATACGCTGAGCTTCGTCTCGCTGTTCGGCTTGTTCACCGCCCACGTGACCGGCAACTTCGTGCTGATCGGCGCGGGCGTTGCCGGATTCGGGCAGGGCATCCTGCTGAAGCTGAGCGTGTTTCCCGCATTCGTGTGCGGCGTGGTCGCGGCGAGCCTGATCGCGCGGTCGCTGTCCGCGCGGCCGGCATGGCAGGGCACGCGTGCGCTGCATACGGTGCAGGCCGTGCTGCTGCTCGGCTTCTGTGCGGCCGGCGTGTGGGCGACGCCCATCACGCAGTCCGACAGCCTGCCGGTGCTGGTGGCCGGCATCGTCGGCACGTTCGCGATGGGCGTGCAGAACGCGCATCCGCGCGTCATCGCACGTGCCGGCGTGCCGAACACGGTGATGACGGGCAACGTCACGCAGGCGATTCTCGATGCCGTCGACCTGTTGTCCGCCGGTACGGCCGACAGCGCGCGCGTGGCCGCGCGCGCGCGGTTCGGCAAGATGCTGCCGGCGATCGTCGCGTTCGCGCTCGGCGCAATGGCCGGCGCGATCGGCTTCCGCTACGTCGGATTCTGGGCGCTGCTCGCGCCGGCCGGCGCGCTCGCGGTGCTGGCATTGACGTCGGGCGCGCAGGACACGGCGCCTGCCGCACGGAGCTGAGATGGCGGACACCGCGAGCGCCATGCACGCGGTGTCCCGATCTCAATGCTGGACGCCCAGGCTTTCGCGTTTCCCGTCCTTGAACGTATAGAGCGTCAGCGTGGCGTTTTGCAGATCGCCCTTCGCGTCAAAGCGTGTTTCACCGATGACGCCCTTGTAGTCGGTCTTCTTCAGATACGGAAGGTACTTCGCCGGGTCGGACGAGCCGGCTCGCTTCATCGCGTCGACGAGAATCATGATCGCGTCATACGCATACGGCGCGTAGATCACCACGTCCTGACCATATTTCTGCTTGAAGCGCTTCCTGAAGTTCTCCATCCCCGGCGCGTATTCAGGCGTGATGCCGCCGGCTTCTGCGCAAATGACCTGTCTGCCGTTGAGCGCCGCACCCGCGAGATCGGGCAGTTCACCGGTACAGATGCCATCGCCGCCCATGAACTTCGAGGCCATCCCGAGCTGCTGCATCTGCTTGATCATCGGGCCGCCCTGGGCATCCATTCCGCCGTAGAAGACAACATCGGGATTTTCGCCTTTCATGGCGGTCAGCACGCCACGAAAGTCGGTTGCCTTGTCGGTGGTGTACTGGCGAGATACGAGTTTCGCACCGGCGGACGTTGCCGACTTCAGGAATTCGTCGGCGATACCTTGTCCATACGCGGTTCGATCGTCGATGACCGCCACGGATCGGGCATTCCATTTCCGCACCGCATATTTGCCGAGCACCGAGCCGAGTTGGCCGTCGTTGGCGACGAGACGAAAGGCGGTGTCGAAGCCTTGCTGCGTGTACTTCGGGTTGGTGGATGATTGCGATATCTCCGGGATGCGGGCGTCGTAGTAGATCTTCGAGGCCGGGATCGTCGCCCCCGAGTTGAAATGACCGACGACGCCCTTGACCCCCGCGTCGACCAGGCGCTGGGCGACCTGGGTTGCCTGTCTTGGATCACCCGCGTCGTCCTCGACCTGCAATTCGATCCGGACCGTCCTGCCGCCAATAACTGGCGGATTCGCATTCAGGTCGTCGGCGGCCATCCGTGCGCCGCGCTCGACGTCCTTGCCCAGATTCGCATTCTGGCCCGTCAATGGTCCGGCAAAACCCAGTTTTACAACATCTTCCTGCGCATTGGCGGCGCCCGAAGCGAGCGCGATGGAGGCACTGCCGATCGCGATGACCGATTTCAAGCGTTTCATTTCCGTTCTCCAATCACGATATGTGTCGTCAAGCTGCCTTGTGTTTCGGTATCCAAATCGAATGGGGTGCATGCCGCGAATGCCGGACCGAATCGGGCGGCGCATCGCGCCGACCCTGGGCCATGTATCGCCTCGCGATCGTCAACGCAAATAGTGCAGGGCAGAAAATTGCCGGCGATACTCGCTGACGGCGGGCGCCACGTCCTCGGGCGCCTTGCGGCCCAGCAGGACGTCGGCGATGAACGCTGCGAGTTGCGGCATGTCGCGAGCGGTCATGCCCCAGCGAACGAGCTCAGGCGTCCCCATCCGCAGGCCGTTGACATCGCCCTGGATCTCGGGGAGCGGCAGCCCGATGCCGCACGCGAGAATGTTGGCCCGCCTGAGTCGCCTGGCCATCGCCTGGCCGCCATCGAATCGATGCGCTTCGATCGCGAACTGGTGCGACGTCGTGATGCCGCGGTTCCGTGCGAACACCGGCAAGCCCAGTTCGACAAGCGCGTCGGCCAGTGCCCTGGCCGTGTCGACCATCTCTGCCGCGTAAGGCCGGCCGCATGCCTGCCAATCGAGCATCGTCATCGCGATCGACGCCGACTTGGCCGCATCGAAGTTGGCCGTCATGCCCGGATAGGCAATGGCGTCGAGCTTCTCCGCCAGCGCAGCGTCGTTGGTCACGATCAACCCGCCGGCCGCGCCGGCCAGGCTCTTGTACGTGCTCATCGTCATCAGATGCGCGCCTACGGCAAGCGGCTGTTGCCAGGCATGGCCGGCGATCACGCCGCACAGGTGCGCGGCATCATAGAGCACCACTGCATCGACCTCGTCCGCGATGGCGCGCACCTCCTTGATCGGGTGCGGGAACAGGTTGAGGCTCTGGCCGAGGGTGATGACGCGGGGGCGCAGGCGCAGCGCGTCCTCGCGCAGTGCGTTCAGATCGACCGTGTAGCGATCGGCGTCGAATGCCATCAGGTAGGGCTTGACGCCATACATTCCGGCGGCGCCGTTGGCGTGGTGGCTGAAGTGGCCGCCAACCGTCGCGGACGGCACGAACACGGTGTCGCCCGGCCTGGCCACGGTCATGTATGCGTAAAGGTTCGCCAGTGCACCGGAGGCGACTCGAATCTCCGCATAGCGCGCGCCGAAGACCTGCGCCACCAGCTCGGCACACAGGACCTCGATTTTCTCGACGCCTTCCAGTCCCATTTCGTACTTGTCGCCAGGGTAGCCGAGGGACGGCCGCGAACCGACGCCGGCAGCCAGCAGCGCTTCGGCCTTCGGGTTGATGGCATTGGTGGCCGGGTTGAGGTTGAAGCAGTCGCGCTCGTGTATCACGCGATTTTCTTCGACGAAGGCGAGCAGATCGCGCTCGTTCTGATCCGGGGCCTGGCTGGCAAAGCGTCTGACCAGCGACTGGATGTAGTTTTCGGGATCCCTGGGGACCCATGGGCGGGCTTCCAACATGACGATTTCCTTATCACTGGGGGCCGCGCGAGCGCGGGAGAGCGGTCCTCGGGGTTGATCCGGTGTCTTTCGGAAATCATCGTAGGCGGCGAATATGCTCACGTATATTTATCATTTTTGACGTAATACATTAGCCATTCTGGTGAATGGTCTGGTTTTTCCCCTGGGATGAATGCCATGGAAATCGGACGTCTTCGGGCGCTGCTGGAGCTGGCGCGGTGCGGCACGATGGCCGCCGCCGCGGAAGCGCTCTTCCTGACGCCATCGGCTGTCTCGCAGCAAATCACGCAGCTCGAGGAGGAGGCCGGCGTCAAGCTCACGGAACGCATCGGCAGGGGCGTGCGGCTCACTCCGGCAGGCCACGCGCTGGTGGGATACGCGGAGCGGGTCATGGTCGTCCTGGACGAGGCTCGCTCGGAGCTGGCGGTGCTGCGACGAGAGATCGCCGGCGAGTTGCGCGTTGCCGCCTTTCCGTCGATCGCATCGGCGGTGCTGCCCGACACGGTCAAGGCCTTGCAGCGGGTCTTTCCGCGCCTCGAGATCATCCTGGAAGAGATGGAGCCGATCGACGGGCTCGCGGCGCTGCGGTCCTGGCGCGCGGATATCGCGCTGATCGACGATCTCTCCATTGTCGGGGGCGACAAGCAGGAGAACGTCGGTGTCGTGCAGTTGACCGAGGACGTGCTGTACGTGGCGCTCGCGGTCGATCATGCGTTGAGCAGACGGCCGTCGCTGAGCGTAGCCGACCTGAGGCATGAAGCCTGGGCAATCGATTCGACGTCGAGCGTATTCGGCGACTTCATCGCCGGCTTGTGCCGTCGTGCCGGGTACGAGCCGCTGATCAACGCCAAGTGCCGCGGCTTCGAGATGGTCGGCGCGATGGTGGCTGCCGGATGCTCGGTGTCGATCGTGCCCGGTCTCAGGCGAGCGCGGCCGCTGGCCGGCGTCGCATGGGTCAAGCTGAAACCGGAAGTGCGCCGCAAGATCTACGTCGCCTATCGTCGCGGCGAGCGCAATCATCCTGCGATCAACGTATTCGTCGAGGAGATCGTCCGGACGGCATCGAGCCTGCTCGGCTAGAACCGGGCAGGCTCGCAATACCGTCGGGCGCGTGTTGCGCGCCCCGGTTGCCAACGCCGGGAACGTGTGCCGCAGGCCGGCGCCGACTCATCCCCGCACGAGACGTCCTCGATGAAGCCCGTGAAAAAGCCGCGAGATGACGGCGAACGTCACGCGCGGCGACGGGTTCGATACACGATTCGCGACCGTCGCGGAGACGCGCGGCAGCTTGCCCCCGCGCGCCGGCCATGGTGGAACTCAGGCCTCGCGATACGTCCCTTTGGCTTTCGCCGTATGCGTCGCCAGCGCATCCATCAGCGCCGGGCTCAGGCAATCGTAGGGCTCCAGCCCCTTGCTGCGCAGCGTGTCGCGCACGTCCGCCATCAACGACGGCGGCGTGCCGCTCTCGATGATCGACGACACGAACGCGGCGAAACCGGGGCCGTCCCAGCCGGCATCCGGCGACAGTTCGGTGTGGATGAAATCCAGACCGTAAAACGCATGGTCGGCATTTTCGATTCGTCCGAACAGATGCGTGCCGCAGGCGGAGCACGCATGGCGCTGGATCAACGCCTTGTCGTCAACGACGCGCAGTTTCTCGCCATGCGCGGTCACGGTGACCTTGTCGCGCGGCACGACGCCCACGACGGAAAACAGCGCGCCGGCCGGCTTCCAGCATTTCGTGCAGCCGCACGCGTGATTGAAGGCGACCTGGGAATCGACCCGAACCTCGACCGGATCCTGCGCGCACAGGCAGCGCAGCGTACCGCCCGCGAACTGGGCGGCGCCCTTTTGAATGCCGCGATCGACGGCGGGATGAATGGCGACGGACATGTTCATGCTCCTTTTTCGGTGCTTCAGTAGTGAACGACGGTTCGGATCGACTTCCCTTTGCGTATCGGATCGGATGCTGCATTGATTTCGGAGTGCGATTTCGCGAGTGTCACGAACGGCGCAAGCCGGATCTTGCCGTTCATTGCGTCCTCGACCATGTCTGGCACTGGCGAGCGGTCCTTGCCGGAAAACCGATCCGCGCCCGGCGCCGTCTTCCGGCGCGCGCGAGCGTATCGATCCGTCCTTTTGCGCGACGTCCGCGCGCAACCACCCGCGTCAATTCTGCGCCTTTTATGTCGCCTCTCGTTCGTCGATTGAAACTGGGGGGGAGTATATGACGGATACTGGAGGGGAGTATACCCGGCGATTTCCCGATTCCATGATCATCGGGCCGGGGGCACGCCGAAGGTGTGCCGGGAGAGCGGGGTAGTCTGAGGAAAGACCTCGGCGGATCGGATCGCGCCGAGGCTATGTTGAACTGCAGGACCGGGCCCGACATCGCCGGGCCTCGTGACGATCCGGCTATTTCACGGGTGTGAGGACCGGCGCACCCTTGTTCTTGATCATGAACACCACGAACTTCGCAGGTTTCGTGCTGCTGGCGTTTCGTCCGACCGTGTGCACGTCCTCGGGGCCTTCGTGGTACGTGTCGCCGGCATGGAGCGTGACCGTTTTCCCACCGTTCAGGCCCATCACGATGCTGCCGTCGAGCACGTAGACGAATGCGTGCGCGTCGTGACGATGAACGGGATCGACGCTGCCGGGCGGATAGTCCACGACGATCATTTCGACTTCCTTGCCCGGATATTCGGGCAACGGTTCCGTGGTCAGTTGCGTCACCTTGGCCTGCGGCGCGGCGGCCGCCGGCTGAACGGGCATGAGCAGTGACACTGCAAGCGGTGCGAGAGCGAGCATGATGCGTTTCATGTCGTTACTCCAGATTGGCCTTGTCGAGCCCGAACATCTTGTCGAACGAGCCAGGCACGGTGCGGAACGCGACGTTCAGCCGGTTCCAGTTGTTGATCGCACCGACGAGGAAGGTGAGATCCGACAACTCCTTCTCCGAATAGTGGGCCCGCACGCGTTCGTAGAGATCGTCCGGCACGCCATGCGACGGAATCTGCGTCAGTGCTTCGGTCCATGCCAGCGCGGCGCGCTCGCGCGGCGAAAACAGCGTCGACTCGCGCCAGATCGCGACGTGATGCAGGCGCAGTTCGCGCTCGCCGTGGATCTTGGCCGTCTTGATATGCATGTCGACGCAGAACGCGCAGCCGTTGAGTTGCGATGCGCGAATCTCGACGAGCTCGCGAACCGGCGCTTCGATCGTCGTCTTTTGAAGCAGCCCGTCGAGCTCGACGAGTTTCTTGGTCAGTTCCGGCGATTGCTGAAAGTAGTTGATACGTTGCGTCATGATCCGTTCTCCTGATGTGTGGAATCGGTACTGCCGGTGCTGCACATGGCGATGCATCGCACGACCGGCCTGACAACCATCGTAATCGCGAGTCTCGCGGGCCAGTAGTGCCGGGGACGTGCGCACTCTGTTGCCGCTTCGGCACCAATCGCGCGCGACGTGCGTCGCCGACGTTCGGTCATGGCGACACGGCGACGACATTGCAGATTCCCTGCCGCGCCATCTTCGTATAGGGACACAGGCGCTCCGTGTCGCGGACGAGACGTTCCGCGACCTCCCGTTCGACACCCGGCATGCGGACTGAGACATCGGCGGTCAACGCATATCCGCCGTCTGTCGGATCACGGCCGAACGAGATCCGGACAGCCACGGTTGCCTCCCGAATGTCGATCCGCTCGCGTTGCGCGAGCAGGCTCAGCGCGCCGTGAAAGCACGCGGCGTAGCCGGCGGCAAGCAACTGTTCGGGATTGGTCCCGCCACCCGGGCCGCCGAGTTCGGTGGGCAATCGCAAATCAAGGACGAGACAACCGTCGTCGGATCGCGCAACACCCGATGCACGGCCGTGCCCGGATTCACCGCCAGAGACCCTGACGGTTGTCGTATAGAGCACGGCGAATTCCCGCCCGCGGTATTTGTCGAGCAGCGCCAGCGATGGAGGTTGCAACCTCTCGTTCTCCATATGCCTCCCGTTTGTTTGTACTGGTCAACGCGAGCGTCTCGACCCTTGCGTATCGGTGCGATGCATCGTTTTTCGAAGCGAATCCGCGCAATGGTGTGGCTCTTGCCGGCAAGTCGATCCCCATGACCTCCATCCGAAAGATGGGCCAGACGCTCTTGCATGCTAGGCAAAGACGAGTCGCCGCACCAGATCGCTTCGGGATGCATGGTGTTGCCCACTCTGCACCAATGAGGCGAGACCGGCTGACGATCGGGGGCATCACTGTGACGGGAGAGGATTGGTGCCAACGAGGAACGGGAAAGTGTCCCGATACAGGTCTACCTGCAGATGGCTCCGGCTCCTAGCATGACGGTACGGCAATGGAGGCGATCGGCGTCGCTGACGCGCCATCGATTTCGATAGTGCCCGATACACGCGTCCTGGATCGCGATGCTCCATCGCCAATGAAACGTTGCGAATGCAACGGAAACCGTTCCTGGTGTTTCGGGCGGCGACGCGACATGCGACGCACATTCGAAATCGGAGGCCTGCGATGGAAACGTTGGATATCGAGTGGCGGTCGACTTCGCCGGCGCCGATCCGGAATGATCCGCGCATCGAAGCGGGCGCGCATCTCGTCAGTGAACGCGATGGGTATGCGCACCACGGAATCTACGCGGGAAACGGGCTGGTTATCCACTATGGCGGCTTTCATCGCTCCGCAAGGCGGTGCCCGGTGGAATGCGTCCCGTTGTGTCGCTTCGCGGCGAACAAGGGAATCCGCGTTCAGCCGGAACCGGGTGCCGTCTATACCGGAATGACCGTCGTCGAGCGGGCCAGGTCGCGTCTTGGTGAAGACCGATACCAGCTTCTGACGAACAACTGCGAGCACTTCTGCACCTGGTGCGTGCGGGGTGTCGGGCGCAGCGAACAGGTACGCCGCAGCTTGAGGAATCCATGGATGGGCGTGAGGACATTGTTCGCGCTCGCGAACGAGGTACTGGCTTCTCGCGCACGCATGAGGTCGCGTTGCCGCGATGAAATGCACCCGCGGCTCGTCGCGCCTGTGTGGATACCGGAGCGAACCCGAATGGCGATTTTTCTGCAAATGACTTTCCTGGCCTACTACGTGACGAGACGAGCAATGAACATTTTTTCAATCGCCGGGCGACACACGTCGCGCGTGTTCAAGGCGGGGCTGCCGGCGATCGTCGCGACCGGGTTGTCGGCATGTGTGAACTACGCCGGCATTCACGGCGATGCCGCGATGACCGAGCCGCGGCAGTACGCGACGCAACAGAGCCTGCCGTTCGAGCAAGGGCATTGGCCCGACGCCGATTGGGCCGATCAGTTCGGCGACGGCCAACTGAAGTCATTGATCGACGAGGCGCTCAAAGGCAGCCCGACGCTCGCCCAGGCGCGTGCGCGCGTGGCGGCCGCGCAGGCCTACAGCGAATCCGCGCGAGCGGGGACGATGCCGCGCATCGACGCCAGCTACGCGCTCACACGCCAGCAATTTTCCGGAACGGCGCTGGTACCGCCGCCGTATGGCGGGTCGTGGCAGACGGAGAATCGCGGCATCCTCGGCGCTTCGTACGAGCTCGACCTCTGGGGCAAGAAACGCGAGGCGCTGAAGGCGTCGGTGTCGACGCTTCAGGCGAGCCGCGCCGACGCCGAAGCGGTCAGGCTGACGCTCACGACATCGATTGCACGCACCTACAACGAGCTGGCTCGCCTGTACCTGCTGCATGACATCGCGCAACAGGAGGTCGATCGGCGCGAGCAGATCGATCGCATCGCGGCAGGCCGTATCGCGACGGGGCTCGACACGCAGGTCGAGCGCGAGACCGCTCGCGCGAATCTCGCGACGAGCCGCGCGTCGCTGAAATCGCTCGACGGCCGGATGTTCGCGACGCGCTATCAGATCGCCGCGCTGCTCGGCGCCGGCCCCGATCGCGGCCTGCAGATCGCGCGCCCGATGCTTGGCATCGGCAACGAGGTTCGACTGCCCGACAACCTGCCCGCCGATCTCGTGAGCCGGCGCCCCGACATCGTGGCCGCCCGCTGGCGCGTCGATGCGCTCGCGCACGACGTGAAGGAAGCGAAGGCCGAGTTCTATCCCGACATCAACCTGAGCGCCGCGATCGGGCTCGATGCGTTCGGCTTCGGGCGCTTCCTGACGGCCGCGAGCCGCACCGCGTCGATCGGCCCGGCGATCCACCTGCCGATCTTCGATGCCGGCGCACTCCGCGCGCAACTGAAGGGACGTTACGCGGACTTCGACGACGCCGTTGCGACCTATAACCGGACGCTCGTGACTGCGTTGAGCGAAGTCGCGACGCAAATCGCCGACGTGCGTTCGACGGACGCGCAACTCGACGATGCGCAGACCGCGCAGCAAGCCGCGCTGAAGGCGGCCGCGCTGGCGTTGGCTCAGTACAAGGCCGGTCTCACGAATCAACTGACCGTGTTGAACGCCGACGTCAATGCGCTTTCCGCCGATCAGGGCGTCGCGAATCTGCGCATGGACCGCCGCGATCGTCAGATTGCGCTGGCGTCCGCGCTGGGTGGCGGCTTCGTCGACACGTCGTTCGCAGACTCGGGGGCCACGGCACGTGCCGATGTGCCCGTGTCGGCCGCGCCTGCTGTCGCCGCGCGTTGAGCGGCGATCCATCGAATCTGCCAGGAGAATCAAAATGAGCGAAATCAACCCGCCGGTTCGCAAGCCGGTCGAAGCCGCACGCGTGAAGCGTGATTCGTCGCCGCCGGGAGGCGACGATGTCGCAAGCGAAGCCGCTACGCGACGGCGCAGGCTGTTGCTGGCGCTGCTCGGCGCGGCGGTCGTCGCGTCATCGGTCGCGTATGGCGTGTACTACCTGACGTATGCGCGCTACCACGAATCCACCGACGACGCTTACGTCAGCGGCAATCTCGTGCAACTGACGCCGCAGGTGGCCGGCACCGTCGTGGCTGTGAATGCCGACGATACGCAGATCGTGAAGGCCGGAGACCCGGTCGTCACGCTCGACGACGCCGATGCGAAAGTCGCGCTCGGCAACGCCGAAGCGGCGCTGGGGCAGACCGTGCGGCAGGTGAGCAGCCTGTACGTGAACAACGATCTGTATGCCGCGAACGTCGCGCAGAAGCAGTCCGATCTCGCCCGCGCGCAGGACGATCTGCGACGCCGCCAGGCCGTTGCCGATACGGGCGCCGTGTCGGCCGAAGACATCGCACACGCGCGCGACACCGTGGCGGCCGCGCGGGCCGCGCTCGACGCCGCGCGTCAGCAGGCGCAAGCCAACCGCGCATTGACCGCGCGCACGACGGTCGACCAGCACCCGAATGTGCAAGCAGCCGCATCGAAAGTGCGCGATGCGTATCTGGCCTACGCGCGCAACGTGCTGCCCGCGCCCGTCACGGGCTATGTCGCGAAGCGTTCGGTTCAGGTCGGCCAGCGCGTGTCGCCCGGCACGCCGTTGATGGCGATCGTGCCGCTCGACGGCGTGTGGGTCGATGCGAACTTCAAGGAAGGCCAGCTGCGCAACATGCGCATCGGTCAACCCGTCACGCTGACGGCGGACGTATACGGCGGAAAGGTCAGGTACCACGGCCGCGTCGTCGGCTTCTCGGCAGGCACGGGCAGCGCATTCGCGAGCTTGCCCGCGCAGAACGCGACGGGCAACTGGATCAAGATCGTTCAGCGTCTGCCTGCGCGCATCCAGCTCGACCGGAAGGAGCTCGACGCGCATCCGCTGCGTATCGGACTGTCGATGGATGTCGACGTGGATACGCGCGACGGCACGGGACCGCAGCTCGGCGCGGCGACGAATACGTCGTATCGCACGGACGTGTTTGCCGAATACGGCGCACAGGCGGATGCCGAGATCGAGAAGATCATCGCGCGAAACGTCGTCATCGAGCATGCGGGGTCGACGGAGCCCGCTGGATCGCCGACGGCTTCCACCAGGCGCGACACGAGAGACACGCGCGACACGACGCCGCGCGCAAGCTGACCTGTCGACACGGTGCGCGTGACTGTCGCGCTCCGGTCGATCCCATCGCCTGACCGGCCGGACCGATACGCCGGCGCGGTCGATACTTCAGAGTGGAAGCGAGATGAACTCTTCAACGCAACCTGTACCGCCGCCGCTGACGGGTGGAAAGCTGGTCTTGGCGACCCTCGCCGTCGCGCTCGCGACGTTCATGAACGTGCTCGATTCGTCGATCGCCAACGTCGCGATTCCAACCATCTCGGGCAACCTCGGCGTCTCCGTCGACGAAGGCACGTGGGTCATCACGCTGTTCTCGGCGGCCAATGCCGTCGCGATTCCGCTGACAGGCTGGCTCACGCAGCGCGTCGGGCAGATCCGGCTGTTCGTGGCCGCGATCGTGCTGTTCGTGTTCTCGTCGTGGTTGTGCGGTATCGCGCCGAACCTGCTCGTGCTGCTCGCCGCGCGCGTGTTGCAGGGTGTCGTCGCGGGGCCGCTGATTCCGCTGTCGCAAGCGATCCTGCTGGGTTCGTACTCGAAGGAGAAAAGCTCGACCGCGCTCGCGCTATGGTCGATGACCGCGACGGTCGGCCCGATCGCCGGCCCCGCGCTGGGCGGCTGGATCACCGACAGCTATAGCTGGTCGTGGATCTTCTACATCAACATTCCCGTCGGCCTGTTCGCGGCCGGCGTCACGTGGATGATCTATCGCGACCGAGAGACGCAAGTGCGCAAGCTCCCGATCGACAAGGTCGGCCTGATGTCGCTCATCGTGTGGGTCGCGACGCTGCAGATCATGCTCGACAAGGGCAAGGATCTCGACTGGTTCAGTTCGCCCGTGATCTGCGCGCTTGCGGTCATCGCAGCGATCAGCTTCCTGTTCTTCCTGATCTGGGAGTTCACGGAGCGGAACCCGATCGTCGACATCCGGCTTTTCGCGGTGCGCAATTTCCGCGGCGGCACGATTGCGATCTCGGTCGCGTACGCGGTGTTCTTCTCGAACCTCGTGATCCTGCCGCAGTGGATTCAGGGCTATCTCGGCTATCGATCGGTGGACGCCGGACTCGTCACGGCGCCGCTCGGGATCTTCGCCGTGCTGTTGGCACCGCTGATGGCGAAGATCATGCCGAAGTCCGATGCACGGGTGCTCGCGACGCTGGCCTTCCTCGGTTTTGCGGGCGTGTTCTTCATGCGCTCGCATTACACGACGGGCGTCGACCCCTATACGCTGGTGCTGCCGACCCTGTTGCAAGGTATTCCGATGGCGCTGTTCTTTACGCCGCTGACCGCGATCATTCTGTCGGGGTTGCCGCCCGAACGGATTCCGGCGGCCGCCGGCCTGTCCAATTTCGTGCGCGTATTCGCGGGCGGTGTCGGCACGTCGTTGATCGCGACGGGGTGGAACGACCGGACGATCCTTCATCATGCCCGGCTCGCCGAGCAATCGAGCGTGAATAACCCGGCCTATACGAGCGCTATTGCGCAGCTCCACGCGACGCTCGGCGGCGGGGTGGAGCAGGCCACCGCATTTTTCGAACGGACGCTCAACGCGCAGGCCGCGATGCTCGCGCTGAACGATATTTTCTGGCTGTCGTCGATCATCTTCATCGTGATCGTGCCGCTCGTCTGGCTCACCAAACCCGGCAAGGGCGGTGGCGGCATGGCCGGCGGCGCGCATTGAACGGGGCCGCGTCGAAGCGTGCGGAGGGGCGCTCGAATGCCGTCGAGCTGGGTTGTGCCAATAGCGGCCGCGATCGCAGTCGCGCTGGCGGGCCGCGGACACGACGTGATCCTTTCTACCACCGACCCGGCCTCACATGTGGCTGCTGTCCGAAGCGCCGGTCGGGGCAGCCGGCCTTGAACACGTCATCACGTCGCGGGCGGCCACGTGGTGCGTCTTTGAGGATTGCTGGTCACTACCGATCGCGGGGAATGGGTCGCCAGGGCAGTCGTGAGTCCGACCGGCGGTCGTGGCCGATAGCGGTCCTGCGTGGTTTCGGGGGGCATGATCGACCGAAGCGGGTCGTTCAGAGTCGATTGAGTCGCCCCAGAACCGCCCTTCGCTGTCGCGTGCAGATCCTCACGTCGGGATGAACACCCAGCGAGATAACCTTCTTATCTTACGTCGACCAGATCCAGGTAAATTAGAGACATCCGGCACAACGAACGAAGCCCAAGTTGGGCCTCGCTCGTCATCAACGCGGCACGTAGTATTCGTCGGGGAGCAGCATATCCTCGAAGAACGCCCCAAATTCGCCGCTCGGATGGCGAAGGTGAATCTCCAGAATCCAACGCATCGCGGAAGGCGACTGATCGAAGTCCGCTAGCGAGCCCGTGTAAATCGCCGCGTGCGGGAAGTCCGAGATCCGATGTCCCGGCAGGTCGAAGTTCAGCACCCATCCCGCCTCTTGCGCCTTGCGGGCCGCGTAGCGGTAGAGGTCCTGCCCCGTCAGGTTCTCGGCGGCCCAGACGCGGCGCACGTCATGGAACAATGTTTGGGCATCGTCAGCGCACCGAAGGTGTTCCGCGTCATCTCCGACGACGAAGGTCTCGCCCCCGTCGCCTTCCCACATCCCGTATTGCGGCGCGATGTCGATAAAGAAGATGTCGTTTTCCTTGAGAGTCACGCCAGGTGCCGATGCCTGCTTCATAGCTCGCGTCGTGTTGATGCCAAAGCGCACTCGGCTTGGATGCCAGGTCCGCGCAAGACCGGCGTCGGCCAGCACCTGTTTTGCCAGCACGACAGCTTCTTCCTCGACCATCCCCGGCTGAACATAACTCGCGATCGCGCGAATCGCCGTACGCGTCTTTGCGCGTGTCTGCAGCATTCCGAGAATCGAAAAGGCCGGTCCGATTCGTTCCGCATCGGCATTGGAGACTGATTCCATCGATGTAGGTCCTCACGTTGATGATTGGCTTGAAAGGCAAGCCGACTATCGCTCCGACGATTATGGGAGGCCGCCCCCGTCTCATCCAGCACTGAACGGTGTGCAAAACAGCCAAACCAGGCGTCTTTCCTGCCATATGCCGTTCGCGTGGACAGTCGCGGCAATACACGCTCGTTGCGTCGGCCATACGTGCCGACCGGAACGAGAGAGGGCACACGGTCGACAATCCGCCTCAATGCGAACGCTTGGCGCGTCCGCTCTGAAACTCATTGCGTCGATGCGATTTGCAGTCGCCTCGTTGTGGTGATCGGCATTTCGAGCGTGATCGGCATGGTCATCGAGCAGGACCAGTCGTACAACGAACGTCTACGTGAATCAGTTGGCCGTTCTGGGCCGCGATATTCCGTGAGTTTTCCGTGTTTTCGATTTATTCGGCGGGCTGGTACCTGACGCTCATCGGTCTGATGGTCCGAAAATTCCAGGGCAGGTCAGGCTCGCCGCGTTCGAGCGGCGTTCCTTGATTTGCAATTCGGGACAAAAAGCGTCATGCAAGCGACACGACCCAAATCGTTCGCTCCAATCGCGCATAGACTGGGTTTGGATCAGAGAAGCAAGACCAACAATGCACATCGGAATCCTTGTTCTTCCGCACCACAGAAGCTCCGACGTTGCCGCGCCCATGGACGCGCTCAGCGTCTTTCGCGGCGACTCGGCGAGTGATCCGTACTCGTTCGAACTGGTCGGCACGACCGCCGGTGCGATCCGCGGCACGAGCGGAGTGGCGCTCATCCCGGATTCGACCACCACGGGCAGTCCGCCCAGCTTCGACACGCTGCTCGTCGCCGGCACGGACGACAGTGCTGAACCGCAGACCCATCCCGGGCTCATCGAATGGATCGCAACGGCGGCAAGGAGCGCTCGCCGAATCGGCGCGATGGGCTCGTCCGTTCACCTGCTCGCCCACGCGGGGCTGCTCGACGGCCGCATCGTGGCCGTTCATCCGGCTGCTGGGCCGGGGTTCTCGCAGCTCTGGCCGAGTGTCAATGCGAACACCATGCACGCGCTGGTCCGCGACGGGAACATACTGACTGCCGTCGGCGGGCAAGCGGGTCTCGATCTCGCGCTCGAGCTCGTGGCCGACGATTTCGGCGTGCCCGCCGCAAAGCAATTGGCCGAGCAGTTGCAGACCTGCCGGCACCGCTGCGGGCCGTGGCGGCTGCCGGCCTGTCTGCGTGTCGGCATGCGCTGGTGCATTCGAGAGATCCAGGCCTATGTGCAGACGAATCTGACTGCCGATCTCGGCGTTGGCGCGCTCGCCGCCCGCGCGGGCATGAGTGATCGCAATTTCGCGCGGGTCTTTTTGCGTGAAACCGGGGTGACACCTTCACAGTTCGTCCGGAACGAGCGCGTTGCCATGGCAATCCAGCTGCTTTCGCAGCCTGCCTATTCAATGGTGCAAGTTGCGCAGCTATGCGGTTTTGCCGAAACGGCGGCGCTGAGACGAAGTGTCACCGCGCGTCTCGGCGTGACGCCGCGAACGCTCAAGGCGAGGTCGATCCGCGAACGACGGTAGCTAAAACGGCCACCGACGCCTGACCGTTTTTGCCCTGACCATGTCCGTAAATTAACGTGTATGCAACTTTCGGCCAACCCATTCCTGCACCAAAATTCAGGCAAGTCCTCGAGCATTCCCGCCCGAGCCCCGCCAAGTTCTGGAGAATTGTCGTGTCTACTCTTTCAAGCCCCAATTCGCAGTCTGTCCGAAATCGCGCGTCGATCAAAAATCTGCCAGTCAACCTGTTCGGCTCCGTGATGGGTATCGCCGGGCTATCGCTCGCCTGGCGCCTAGCGAGCCATGAATTCGGCGCGAGCCCGATCATTTCGGAAGTCGTCGGCACCATCGCCGTGATTGTTTTTCTCGCGTTGGGCGTCGGTTATCTGGTGAAGGGAGTCAAGCATCCCGGTGCGGTCGCGGGGGAGTTCAACCATCCGATTGCCGGGAATTTCTTCGGCACGATCACGATCGCCATCCTGTTGCTTTCTTCGGTTCTCGCTCCGTTGAGCCAGACGCTCGCCGAGGTCGTATGGACGATAGGTATGTTATCCACCGTACTGCTTGCGTTCATCGTCGCAAGTCGGCTGCTCAAAGGTAAAGTCGACGCCGGGCATGCGGTGCCCGCGTGGCTGATTCCAGGCGTGGCGACGCTCGATATCGCCGTTGCCGGAGGCACGATGCCGATGTCGTGGGCTCATGAAGTCAATCTGTTCGCGCTCGCCGTCGGTGCGATGGTCGCTTTGTTGTTCTTCACGATGATCATGTCGCGGCTCATCCATCATGAGCCTCTGCCGACCGGAATGATGCCTTCCATGATCATCCTTATCGCACCATTCGAAGTCGGCTTTCTCGCCTACACGAACTTCACCCAGCACGTCGACATGTTCGCGGGCCTGCTGTTCTATTTCGGCTTGTTCGTGTTCGTGACGCTCGCTATCAAGGTGTTCCGCATGGGCATCCCGTTTGCTGCCGGCTGGTGGGCCATCAGCTTTCCGATGGCCGCGCTCGCGAACGCGTCGTTGAAGTACTCGATGTTTGTGCAGTCCTGGCCTGTGACGGCGATCGCCATCATCCTGCTCGCAATCCTGACCATTGCGATCGTTGTGCTCTTTGTCAGAACCCTGCACATCCTCTTCAACGGCAAGCTTCTCGCAGGCTGAAGCGCTCCAAGAATAGGATTGGCCGCCGCGTAAAACACGCGGCGGCCTTTTTTGATTCATCGATCGACGCCGGCTGGCGCGGTGCATGCTGCACCCGCTGATCGAGTCTCCTCCAGCCATGCAAAAGGAGGTGCCGGTCGATGTCTGAGGGGGTGGGGGACGTGGGCAGCCATCGGAGTCGACGCCAGCCGAAACGACCGGTAACCGCCCACGCACATCGACCGACCCGAGTACTGTACCGGGTCATGTCGCGAGGGTTAGGACATCTTGATAACAACTAAGGACAGGTTCTGCGCTCAACTTCCTGCTTACTCGCGTCGCATCGATGAAGTCACCAGCGTTGACGAGGAAAAGGCAATGCACGCCTGCAATGCATGGATGAAGGGCGTTCCCAATTCAAGTGGAACGACGCACTTGGCCATGCGTGCTGCCTTCCCGCTCCATACGAGCTCGCCGTCGAAGCTTTCGACGAGCAGTTCGAGAGTTGCCCAGAAGAACGCGTCTTCGCTCACATCTTCCATCAGGCTCAAGCGGGCGATGAGTTTGGAAGATGTCTGTTCAAAGACGATCAATACGATATGGTGCGAGTGCAATGACATTGAATTGAACGGCGGCCATGAGGCGGCCGTTTTTGCTTGTGCGTCATCGATACATATAGCGCCGCGACCATGGGATCGTGCCCGCCGGGCGCTGCGATTTCTGGCAGACGATCTGATAGATCGACACGTTATCGAGCGAAAATGCCTGCGCGCTGCCCGCCAGGTACACCCGCCAGATTCGGTAGCGCGACTCTCCGACCATCTTCCGGATACGCTCGGAATGCGCCTCGAACCGCTCGGTCCAGTTCTCGAGCGTCTTCACGTAGTGCCGTCGCAGATTCTCCACGTCAAGTGCTTCCAGGCCGCCGGACTGCATCGCTCTCAGAGCCAACGACAAGTGCGGCAACTCTCCTGCCGGGAACACATACTTGTCGATGAACGATCCACCGCCCATCGGCGAGTCGCCGCTATCGGGAGCCGTCGATGTGATGCCGTGGTTCATGGCGACACCGTCATCGGCCAGCAACGTGTGGATGACCTCGAAGTATTGCTGGAGATTGTCGCGCCCCACATGCTCGAACATGCCGACGCTCGTAATGCGGTTGAACGTTCCGCGTACGTCACGATAGTCCTGCAGCCGGATCTCGACGAGATCGGACAGCCCGGCATCAATCACACGCTGCCGTGCCATTTCGTACTGCTTTTCCGACAGCGTGACGCCCATGCAGCGCGCTTGAAATCGCTGAGCTGCGCGAATGACGAGCGCGCCCCACCCGCAGCCTATGTCGAGTAGCGTCTGGCCGCGCTGAAGCCGGATCTTCGAGAGGATATGGTCGATCTTCTTTTCCTGAGCCGCGTCGAGCGTTTCGGATCCGTCTTCGAAGTAGCCGCACGAATAGACCATCCGCTTGTCGAGCCAGAGCTGGTAGAAGTCGTTCGATACGTCGTAGTGGTACTGGATCGATTCCTTGTCTTCCTTTCGCGTATGTGAAAACCGCTTGAAGACTTTCGCGGCGAATCCCGGTTCGCCACCGGAGAGCGAAGACAGTTTGTACGCCATGTCGACGATGTCCGCTATCTTTCCGTCGATGTCGACGCTCTGCTGCACATAGGCCTCGCCGAGCGAGTCCAGGCTCGGGTTGAGGAATGCCGCAATGGCCTTCATGTCGTTGACGCGCAACTGCACCTTCGGCGTGTCGAACTGCCCCAGGTCGTAGCTGTTGCCCGTGCGCAGCGTTACCCGAACCGGAAGATTCATCTCAGTTCGAATGCGATTGATCCATGTGTCCAGCTTTGTACTGATTACCTTGTCGAACATGTTTTGAACCTTGATGAAAAGACACTGAAGTGCTTGGCGTACGACCGATCGATCGCAACAATGGAATAGACCATCTATTGCGCGATCTTGAGGCCGATCACGCCGACGACGATGCATCCGAGAAAGAACAGCCGGGCGGGTGACGCGGAGTCGCCGAACAGATAAATGCCGAACACGGCGGTGCCGGCTGCGCCAATTCCGGTCCAGACGGCGTATGCGCTGCCGATAGGCAAGCTTCTTACCGAGGCGGAAAGCAGGATCATGCTGAACAGCAGCGAAAGAGCCGTGCCGACCGTGGGCCACAAGCGCGTGAATCCCGCGGAATACTTCAGACTTGTCGCAAAGAGGATTTCAAAAACGCCAGCCAGAATTACAAAGAACCAAGCCACTACCAGCACCTATGCTTGTGAGAAGAGAACGGAAAAGGCGAGTCGTAGAGGCAAAATTTTGCCAATACTGGGGTTCCGTCGATAGGCGCGCGTGCGTGCAGAATCGGCCAATTTGCAACGAGGTCGAGACACGGATAGCCGCCGCGCCGCTTGCCTCGCCACTTGTGAAGCATCAAAAACGGCCACACTGCGATGGTTTTCTGCCATACCGCGAAGGGCCAAACCATCGCGCCTTAGAATGCAAGGCAAGGCGCAAACGACGTGCGCCCGGAGTCATGATGCGAATCGCTTTATTGGTGTTTCCCGGTGTGCAGATGCTCGACGTGGTCGGGCCGATGGACGTCTTCAGCGAGGCGAATTGCCAGTTGGGCGATCCGCACGCATATTCGTTGCAGATCGTCGCGCCCACCGTCGAGACCATGACCGCGTCGAGCGGTATGAGGTTCTTGCCTGACGCCTCCATTCACGACACTGGCGCTGAAATCGACACGCTGCTCGTCGCCGGGAGCCCGCGCATCAGCGAATATGAAGAGAATGCCGAATTGATCGCCTGGCTCGTCAGGCAGTCGCGCTACGTGCGACGGCTCGGCTCGGTGTGCTCAGGCGCGTTTCTGCTGGCCCGAGCCGGCTTGCTGACGGGCAGGCGGGCCACGACTCACTGGAATTCGGCGACCCGTCTAGCGCAGACATACCCGAACGTGCGCGTCGAGCCCGATCATATTTTTGTCAAGGACGGACCGATCTACACGTCTGCGGGCGTCACCGCCGGAATGGACCTTGCGCTTGCCCTGGTCGAGGAGGATCACGGACGCGGCGCGGCGCTTCGAGTTGCACGGGAACTCGTCATGTTCGTCAAGCGCCCGGGCGGGCAGTCGCAGTTCAGTCTGCATCTGGCCGCGCAGGTGTCGGAGCGTAGCCCGATGCGCGACATTCAGGAATGGATACTCAGCGATCTCGCGCGAGATCTCTCGGTCGAGGTGCTCGCCAATCGTTTAGGGATGAGCGCGCGCAATTTCTCGCGGATGTTCAAACGGGAAACGCAGGCTACGCCGGGAGATTTCGTCGAGATCGCCCGCGTGCAGGCGGCGCAACGCATTCTCGAAGAAAGCGACACGCCGTTGAAAAAGGTCGCGTACGTTTGCGGCTTCAGCGACCAGAACAGTCTGCGCCGCGCATTTATGCGTCGGCTCAGCGTGACGCCGCTCGAGTACCGGCAGCGATTCCGGTCCGGCAGCCCCACGATCCTCGAAAGCGTTCGCTCGGCGCTGGGGGCCGCTTCCTAAATGTCTCGTTGCATGACCCGACCCCCGCCACGGTGGAGGCGGGGGATCGATGGACTGATCTGACGACTAGGTCATCCCGCGGCGCGACGTGGCGATATCGGCCCGCACGGCATCCATGTCGAGCGCCTTCACGGTTTTGAGTAGGTGGTCCAACTGGCTTGCAGACAGGGCGCCGACTTCGCGATAGATCAGGATTTCGTCTCGAAATACCAGCAATGTGGGGATGGAGCGTATGCCCGCTATCGAAGCGAGCTCCCTGGTGCTCGCCCGTAGACGCTTTTGCTACCCCGAAAAGCGCCATCCGGACGGGAAAGGAGGTGATCGCTCAAGACTCAATTATGAATTTCCGCTGCAAAACATTGCGGCTAGATCAACGCGAATTCGAGACATCCGGCCGATGGGATTTTTTGAGCTCTCCCTGCTCGACCGGTGCGGTCAACGACAACGCGAGCCTCGCGTTCGACGCGGCTTGCAGGAGCGACCGTCCCCTTCGGGTCGATCACGCCCCTTGATAAGGCAACATCCAAGCAATCTCAGCCCCGATCTGATACTGACCGACAGATCAGGCCCAGACATCCCACATATCAGCCGATTACCGCGTCGTGCATCGCGATCATCGGCTCGACGTCGAAGCCCGCGGCGCGCCATGCATCGATGCCGCCTGCAAGCGGCAACGCCAGCTTGATGCCTGACAGCCGCAACTGCCTGGCCACCGACACCGCGGACACTTCGTTCGGACACGCACAATAGATGACGAGTGTCCGGTTCGTTCCATGGCGCTCCATGATTTGCCGGGTCTTTCGTTCATCGGCAATCACCGCGCCCGGAATGACGAATGGATCGAGCGTCCTCCGCTCGGCGGAGCGAATATCGATCACGACCGGCCGCGGATTGTTCGCGAGCAATGCATGCAATTCGCCGGCGCTGATCCGCGCCTTGCCGAGCGCGTTTGCCAACATGAGTCTGCGGCAGTAGCGGTACAGGACATACAGCACCGGAACGATGCCGACGAAGATGAGCGCACGCCAGCCAAGACGGGCGACAAACACGAAAATCACGTCGATCTGCGAAGCGAATAGCGTGCCGATCGCCAGTCCGATCGATGCCCACAGTGCGATGCCCGCACAATCGTGCAACACAAACGAGCGCAACCTGACGGCCATCGCACCGCATAGCGGAACGGCAACGAGCGACAGGCCGGGAACGAACCTCGCAACGATGAGCACACGAACACCCCAGCGCCCGAAAAACCGCTCTGTCGTCCTGACGCACGCTTTACGCGACTGCGACAGCTTGCAGACGGTATGAATCGTGCGCTTGCCGTACCGTTTGCCGCCCTGAAACCAGACCAGGTCGCCGAGAAAGCCGCCGATCACGGCGGCGCCCAGTATCGTCGAGAAATGCAGCAACGTCGACGACGCGACATGTGTGACGAGCGCAACGCCTGCCCCGACCGTGATCAACGTCGGGATGGCAGGCAGAGGCAGGCCGAGCGAAGACCCGAGCACATTCAGGAATACGACCAACGTGCCGTACCGTGCAATCATTTCATGCGACATCATGGTGCTCTCCTCGAGGCTCGCACTTTCATACTCACGGAAGGCGTCGCCACGCGTCACTTGGTGGCAGACAACTCCTTCTCCGGCGCGTGTTTCGCTTCCGGCAAAGCGTCCGTGCCCCGGCCCTCCGCTTCGTTGACGTCCTGCCGATAGCGGTGCACGTCCCGCGTGACGAAGCCGATTTCGCGGCTCGGGATATCGAACCAGTCGGGATGGCCGAACGATCGCCGAATATCTTCGAGACCGCTCGCCCAATGCTCGCGCATGGTGCCCTCGCTGAATTCATAGTCCTTGTAGTGCCCCTCGAACGACTTGTTCTTGTAGATCAGGTGCACGACGTTCACTGCACTGCCATCGGCCGTCTTCTGCGCTTCCCGCAACAACGGGTGCGCAAGCCGCACGTGTTCGGGAATGTGTTCGAGCAGCGCCTTGATCATCTGCGCATGTTTCTGGTTCTGCGACATGAACGCGGTGATGGCGCGCGTGCGGCTTGAATACTGAATGTCCTTGGTGCGCTCGCTGACATCGAGGAAATCGCTCGGCAACTTGCCGCGCGAGCTCCATAGATCGATCTGGAAAACGAGCGTGTCCTTGTGCTGGCTTTCCCTGATGATTTCGGTCAGCGGCGTGTTGGACACCAGTCCGCCGTCCCAGTAGAACTCGCCGTCGATCTCGACGGCCGGAAAGCCCGGCGGCAGCGCGCCGGAGGCGATGAAATGTTCCGGCGCGAGACGCATTTTCGCATTGTCGAAATAGACGAGATTGCCCGTTCGAACATTGACTGCGCCGACGGATACGCGAATGTTTCCGTCATTGATGCGATCGAAGTCTGCGTATCGCAACAGCGTTTCACGCAACGCCGACGTGTCGTAATAGCTGACCTGATCGGGGCGCTTCCTGCCGAACCCGGAGAAGGACATATGCGAGCGCGGGGAGAAGAAACCGTCCTGGCCTTCCATCAACGTGCGCGTTGCGGCCCATGCGCTCGACCACCTGCGTCCCATTTCTTCCAGCCCGGACCACGCCGACATGTAATTGCCGAAGTGCGAGAGCGGGTCGGTCGGCTGACTGATGGTGCTCCAGAAGCCGCGCAGTGCTTCCGTTCGATCCGCGGGCGCATTGCCTGCGATGATCGCCGTGTTCAGCGCACCGATCGATACCCCGGCGATGCGCGTCGGTTCCACGCCGACCTCGGCCATACCCTCGTACACGCCGGCCTGGTACGAGCCGAGTGCGCCGCCGCCCTGCAGCACGAGCCCGATTTCGTCATAGGCGGGAAGCTTGATGCGATGGGGCTGCTTCAGTTTGTTACGCTGGCTCGAATACATGGTGTTCTCCTTACTGCATGAACCAGCCGTGGCTGACGACGATCGATTGCCCGGTGAGCGCGTTCGACTCGAAGCCGGCCAGGAAGGCAACCGTGTTCGCGACATCGGCCAGCGACGTGAATTCGCCGTCGACCGTCTCTTTCAACATGACGTCCTTGATGACCTGTTGTTCTGAGATGCCGAGGACCTTCGCTTGCTCGGGGATCTGCTTGTCGACCAGCGGCGTTCTGACGAAACCGGGGCACACGACATTGGCACGCACGCCACGCGGTCCACCTTCTTTCGCGACAACCCGCGCGAGACCGAGCAATCCGTGTTTCGCGGTCACATAGGCGGATTTGAGCGGCGACGCCTCGTGCGAATGTACCGAGCCCATGTAGATCACCGTGCCACCCTTGTTCGACGCATACATATGCCTGATGGCGGCTCGGGTCGTCAGAAACGCACCGTCGAGGTGAATGGCCAGCATCTTCTTCCAGTCCGAAAATGCGTAATCCTCGATCCGGTTGACGATCTGGATGCCTGCGTTGGACACGAGCACGTCGATTCCGCCCAACCGATTCACCGTTTCGGCCAGCCCCGCGTCGACGGCTTCCTCGCTGGTGACGTCCATGGCGATCGCCAACGCCTTCCCGCCGTTGCCGACGATGTCGTCGGCAACCTTTCGCGCCGCCTCGAGATTCAGGTCCGCGATCACGACCGTCGCGCCGTCCGTCGCGAGCTTGCGCGCGCACACCTCGCCGATACCGCTTGCCGCGCCCGTCACGAGCGCGATCTTGTCGTTCAGTGCCATAGGTCCTCCGGGAGCTTATTGGTTGACTGCGATTTTCAGCGGCTCGGCAGGGGCGAGATAGTCATAGGCCACTTCGCCGATATCGAGCGTGAGATGTGCAATGACGTGGCGTGCGCCGATCACGCGGCGAACCGGCAGATCGGCAACCGATGCGAGTGCATGGGGATGCAGCTCGAGCGCGGCAGGTCCCTCCCATGCGCCGATCACGTCGACATCGCGCAGGAAGAAGCGCACCAGTTCGCAAATGCGGGCCGAACCGTCGACGTGCGGAATGATCTTGAGCAGGTAGTTGGGCGTGTCGGCGAGCTTGCGGCGCTCGGCCGTCGTGTCGAGGGCGCGATACTTGTAGCCCATCGTTCCGGTGGCGACGCGTTGCGTGCCATAGTCGAGCGTGCCGAGCAGCGTGTCCTTGCCGTCGACGCAGAGCTTCGGCGACGCCAGTTTCTTGGGGAATCCCCAGATTTCGCGTCCGGCTGCGATCGGGCCTTCGTCGTCGAGGTACATCGCGTGCGTGAAATTGGCTCGATTTCCGTCCTCATCGAGGACGGAAATCACCTGGCCGCTCTCCGTGTAGTCGCCGAATCCGGACGAATCGGGCATGCGAATGAATTCGTAATGAACGACGGGCTGGTCGACCGTCAGCGGTTCCGGAACGACGGCCCGAAGGGCGTCCATGTCCGTCTCGTACGAAATAATAAAGTACTCCCGATTGATGAAACGGAAGGGTGGACGCGGATACGCCGGGTTATGCACGGGCATTGCAAACGCGTTGTCGCGGATGTCTTCTTCTGTCACGGATCGTTCCTCGGTTGTAGAGGGCTGTGTCACACCCATCGCGCCAGCCTCGGCTGGCATGGCCAATGACGTGCGAGGACGCAGCGCGATGCGGACTTGCCGCGCGCGCTCGCACGTTGCTCTTGCGGTGCCGTGTTGGTTTCCCGGATGCATCAGGCAGCATCTACGGCCACCGTCATCGCCAAGCGTAGGCGATGCGGCCTTGCGGCAGTAGCGTCGCAAACGACCTCACCATGTTGTCTTGACGACAACAATCGACGACGGGAGGTGTGGGAAGCAATGATCGAGGGTCGGCAATCCGGTACCGACCGGAAAACGCCGGATTCGCTATAGCGCAATGATGGCGTGGCTCGACGAACCGGCTGCATGTTCTCCGAGCATCGCTTTCAGATCCCGCTCGATCGTGCCGCACAGCGTCGAAATGGGAACATCGTTCGCGCCGCCTTCGAACGGATTCTCCGTGCTTTCGCCAACTTGATCGAGCGACGTGTACATCCACGACACCGCGACGCTGCATGGCACCACCAGCCAGACCATGTTGCCGTGCATGAAGCCGCTCACGCTATCGTTCAGCCGGTTGAATTCGTTCAGAAGACCGAATGGAAGCGACAGGCAAAAAAATCGGACGAACAGGGAGCTGACAGTCGCGTACTGACGCGGATAGGGGAAATTCTTGAAACGTTCGGATCGCGACTGGAGATCAATGAAGTCTCCAATGGTTTTCTGAAGTTCCATATAGAAATTCGAATTCAGATGGCCGGCCATGTGAAGCATTTTCAGCGAGGTACCTTGCAGTCCCAGCACGCATGTCGTGATGGAAGCAGAGGAGAGCGCCTGTTCCGCTTCAGAAGGAGACAAGTATGTCGGCAGTATTTCCTTGATGTCTTTTTCCCATTCCGGCACGCGATAGAAGCGACGATACTCCGCGTTGTGGCGCTTGTCCGTGCTTTCCCAGACACGAGGACGGCGCAGGTCGTATCGCAGCGCGGTCAGCCAGGCGAGGTGTCGATAGATCAGCTTTCGGGCCACCTCTTCGTCCGTCACGAAGTCGCGCGTGAATTGCCCCCAGCGACGGCTTTTGCTCTGGATGTCGGTCCATATGTCGAGCGCATCCATTGACCGGTTGTACGTCTGGACATTCTTGAAACCAACGATAAAGGATGTCGCGGTTCCGAGGAGGGCCACGATCGTCAGGGGTATCGACAGCCATGTGACTGAAAAGAATTTATACAGAACAACCGGTACGGAACCGAAAATGAGAAGCTCGTAAATCTTCCAGCGAGTCCAGATCAGAAATTCCGATAGCTTGTACGATTTGCCGAGATGCATTTTATTTGCCTCGTCGATAACTCAGGTGGGTGATGAACAGGGCGCCTTGGGCACGCGCGATCTTCCGTCACGCATCATGCCTGCGATCGATTCGGCCGGGATGGGGTCGATTGGTGCCCAAGAGGCAACATCGTGAGAACGCTTGAGGATCTACTGCGCAATGCTGTGTCGACCTAGGATGACCTCGCGCGACGACGTTTTCGTTTTGCCTGTTTGGCTTGCAGCCGGCGTCCGTCGACATCGCCAATTTCCAACCGAGGACAATCATCATGTCGCAGAAAATCCTGATAGTGGGTGCCGGTTTCGCCGGCGTATGGGGCGCACTCGGCGCGGCTCGTGTGCTGGATGGTGCCGGTGTGACGAGCGGCGACGTTGAAATCACGTTGATCTCGCCGAAACCGGAATTGCAGATCCGGCCGCGGCTGTACGAAAGCGAACCGCAGCAAATGGCCGCGCCGCTGCTGCCGCTGCTCGACGCCGTCGGCGTGAAATTTCTCGAGGGTAGCGTCGAAGAGATTGCAGTCGACGAGAAGACGGTCAGTGTGGCGTGCGCCAGCGGCCAAAAGCGTTTGCTCGCGTACGACAGGCTGTTGTTGACCAGTGGCAGCAAGTTGAGCAGGCCGCCGGTGCCGGGGCTGGCTGATCATGCGTTCTCGGTCGATCGTATCGAGGACGCGGTAGCGCTCGATGCGCACTTCGCGGCGCTGGCCAAACTTCCGGATTCGCAGGCACGCAATACCGTCGCGGTCGTCGGCTGCGGCTTTACGGGTATCGAGGTCGCCACCGAATTGCCCAGGCGATTGCGCGAGCGGTTCGGCCCGGACGCGGCGATTCGTGTCGTCGTGATCGGTGCGCAGGCCGAAATCGGCCCCGATCTCGGCCCCAATCCTCGGCCTTACGTCGCTGAAGCCTTCGACTCGCTGGGCGTCGAGGTCGTGCTTGGATCGCGCGTCGTATCGGTGGGGACGGACGGCGTTCGTACCGCGTCGGGCCAGCATATCGAAGCCATGACCGTGATCTGGGCCGGCGGTATGCAGGCCAGCCCGCTGACGGCGCAAGTCTCCTCGCATCTCGACCCGCTCGGACGTGTCGAGGTCACGCCTGATCTTCGTGTCGCCGAAGCACCGCATGTGTTCGTGGCGGGCGATGTGGCGCGAGCGCGCAGCGACCATGACGGGCACTATGCATTGATGTCGTGCCAGCACGCGATCGTGATGGGGCAATTCGGCGGGCACAACGTCGCCGCGGACTTGATTGGCGCGCCGACGCTGGAATACACGCAGCCGTTCTATGCAACCTGCCTCGACCTTGGCGAATGGGGTGCTGTTTACTCGGAAGGCTGGGACCGGCAGATCAAACTGACGCATGCCGAAGGAAAGGCGCGCAAGCAGATGATCAACACGCAGTGGATCTATCCGCCGGCGCCGAATCGCGCCGAGGCGCTGGCAGCAGGTAATCCGCAGGCTTCCTTCGGCTGATCTGCCGCCGCCCCCGCACGTGTCGCGCGATGCACGGTGGGGGCGGTCCGGCACGTCGCAGTGACGGCACACGTGATCGTTGGACAAGACGCCGCCGCCGCGCGAAAGGCGTTGAGTCAGTCGACGACGGTCACGATATTGACGGTGCCTTGCTTGGCCATCTTTGCATACGGACACAAGCGCTCCGCGGTTCGAACCATCTCTTCCGCGATGTCGCGATCGATACCGGGCATCCGGACCCGGACATCGACAAGCAATGCATAGCCGCCGTCCATGGGGTCGCGGCCGAACGAAACCTGCACCTCCACGACCGTATCGGCGATCTCCATGTCGGCGCGTTTTTCGAGCAGGTTCAGCGCACCATGGAAGCACGCGGCGAAGCCCGCCGCGAACAGCTGTTCCGGATTGGTCCCGTTGCCGGGTCCGCCGAACTCGGTGGGCAGGCGCAGATCGACAGCGAGATTTCCATCGTCCGAGCGGGCCACGCCGGATGCACGGCCGTGTCCTGTCTCGCCGCCGGTGACGGTGACGCTCGTTGTATAGAGAGGCTGAAAATCCCGGCCCCGATACCTGTCGAGGAGGGAAAGCGGAGGGGCCTGCAGCTTCTTGTCATCCATGATGCATGCTCGAGTTCGACGACGCGCTCCGACCGTTGGTCATTCGTCGAAGCGTCTTGCAACCGGAGCACTGCCCGGGCAGATGGCGTCTTCAAGAAACGATGCGGAGCGAACTATCGTATGAGGAATGCGGCAATCTTCCGGTGCGGCCCGATTTGTGGTTTGTCTACGGGGGAAAGACGACTCCATGCTAGAGGAGCGCGAATGATGCCGGTATAGCCATCGAAGGCGAATGTATGTTTCCCGTTGGACACCAATCCGGACGCTGCCGGGCGCACTGATGCAATACGCGCAGTTGCCGGGTGCCGCGCATCAGCGATCCAGGCAAGCGCGTAGCGTTTTGGCATGACGTCGCGCTTCGTCAGCATCGGCGATGTTCGCGAACCCGATGATGAGGCCGCGCGGCGTTTGCTGCGTGTGGCTGTTCGTATACCAGATCGACAGCGGCAGGACCGCGAGCCCGGCGTCGCGCGCGCGTGCGGCGACCGCGACGTCGTCGACCGGTCCTTCCGGCCCGTCAGTGAATCGCACGGCAAACTGGATGCCGCCCGCCGGCAATTCGACGATCAGCCGCTCGCCGAACGCCTGCCGCAATGCGTGCACGATCAGCGTGCGGCGCTCGCCGTACAGCGTGCGCATGCGTTTCAGGTGCCGGGCAAAGTGACCCTGCTCGATGAAATCGGCGAGGGCCGCCTGCAGGAGCGTCGGCGAACCGGCATTCATGCTGCATGCCACGCGTTCGACGCGCTCCACGGCGCGCTCCGGGACGACCGCGTACGCGAGCCGCAAGCCGGGGTACATCGCCTTGCTGAAGGTGCTGCAATAGATCACGTGATCCCGGCGGTCCAGGCTCTTCAACGCGGGCAGCGGGCGGCCGAGATAGCGAAACTCGCTGTCGTAGTCGTCCTCGACGATCCACCCCGACGTCTTTTCGGCCCAGTCCAGCAAAGCGATGCGACGGGAAAGCGACAGCGTATGCCCAAGCGGGCTCTGATGCGACGGCGTCACGAGCGCGAAGCGCGCTTGGGGGTCCAGCTGCATGCCGCGCCCGACGTCGATCCCTTCGGCATCCACCGGCACGGGAACGAGTTGCACGCCGGTTTCCGACAGGAAGCCGCGGGCGAGCAGATAGCCGGGATCCTCGAACCACACGCGGTCGTTCGCGCGGGCGAGGCTGCGCAGCACGAGTTCGAGCGTCGCGCGGTAGCCGCCGGTGACGAACACCTGTTCCGGCACGCAGGTGACGCCGCGCGACAGGGTCAGATAGGTCGCGATGTGTTCGCGCAGCGGCCGGTAACCGGCCGGATTCGGGTAGCCCAGCAGCGCGCGGTCGCTGCTGCGCGCACGCAGCGACACCAGCCGGTGCCAGACCTTGCGCGGAAATGCATCGAGCGCCGGGAGCCCCGGTTGCAGCGGACGCGGCTCGCCGCTCATCGCGACGGCGATCGGCTGCGGGCGCCGTGGCGGCGGATTGTCGTGCGACATGCCCGCCTCATCGCGCGGGCCGGCGGATTCGGCGCGCGGTGCCGGTGCGCCGCCTCGCGCGGGCGCCGCGCGTGTCAGCGCGACCGGCAGGGACCGCGACACGAACGTACCCGCCGCGCCGCGCATTTGCAGGTATCCCTCGTCGACCAGGATCGTGTAAGCCTGTTCGACGGTGCCGCGCGCCGTGTTCAGTTGCGTCGCCAGGCCGCGCAGCGCGGGCACGCGATCGCCGGGGCGCAGGTGACCGGCGGCGATCGCGGCCCTGAAACGCTCGCAAATCTGCAGATAGACCGGCAACTGGTGATGCCGGTCGATTTCGATGGTCAGCGGGGGCGTTTGCGTGGACATCGCGGTCTCCCGGGTAACGCGAACGGATAGGGCATGGACTAGTCCTGTCGACGATTCTTGGCACTTATGGATAGGACATGATTCTTCCACAATTGCGCCACGTGATGCGACGGTCATGACCGGCTTCATCGGATCGGGCACCCGTCGCATCCGCTTCGCATTCCAATGCAATCCATTCGTCAGGAGATTTTGCGATGAAGATCGTTGTCATCGGCGGTTCGGGCCTGATCGGCTCGCGTGTCGTTACGTTGCTCGGCGCAGCGGGCCATCAGGCGCTGGCCGCATCGCCGCGCACCGGCGTCAATACCATCACCGGCGAAGGCCTGGCCGACGCATTGACGGACGCGGACGTCGTCGTGGACGTGGCGAATGCGCCGTCGTGGGAACCGCAGGCGGTGCTGGACTTTTTCCGCACGTCGGCGCGTAATCTCGGCAAGGCCGAAGTGGCCGCGGGCGTGCGCCATCACGTCGCGCTGTCGATCGTCGGCTGCGACCGCATGCCGGAGAACGGCTATTTCGCGGCCAAGGTCGCGCAGGAACAGGCGATCGAAGCGGCGGGCGTGCCGTACACGATCGTGCGCGCGACGCAATTCATGGAATTCATCGGCGGTATCGCGGATTTCGCCACGCAAGACGGCACGGTCCGGATCGGTGACGGATTGTTTCAGCCGATCGCCGCGGAAGACGTGTCGGCGCTCGTCGCGCAGATCGCGCTCGCCGGGCCGCTGAACGGCACGGTCGAGATCGCGGGCCCGGATCGCGCACCGTTCGCGGAGATCGTCGCGCGCTATCTGAAGTCGGTCGGCGACGCGCGCACGGTCGTGACCGATCGCGATGCACGTTACTACGGTGGTCGCGTCGAGGAAAAATCACTGGTACCGCTTGGGGAGGCGCGGCTCGGCCGCATCGGTCTCGACCAGTGGCTCGCGGAAATCTGATTCGCGTTCGCACGTTTGGCGGCTCGCCGGCGCAAGCCGGCGATGGACAGTCAGGAGGAGCGGCATGCGTTGGGGGCAGCGGAAATGAATCAATCGGATACATCGGAGCAAGGCGCTCGTCGCGACCTGGCTGGTCGCGCCGATGCACTCTCCGCGAGCTTCGGTGCGAGCTATGCGGGCATTCTTGCATTCGTCGCAGTGGCGAGCGAGGGGAGTTTTACCAAGGCTGCCGAACTTCTTGGCGTCGGCCGGCCGGCCGTGAGCCGGAACGTCCAGAAGCTGGAGGCGCAGTTGAGTACGCGGCTGTTCCAGCGGACCACGCGCATGACCGAACTGACTTGCGAAGGCCAGCGATTCTTCGAGAACTGTCATCAGGGCGTGGCGCAGATCGTGGAAGCCATGAACGACATGCTCGAGTTGCGACAGGGGCCGCCACGCGGCCTCATTCGTATCAGCTCGGCGGTGGGATTCGGCAGGAAAATCGTCGCGCCGCTGCTGGAAACGTTCGCGGAGGCCTATCCCGACATCGTCATCGACCTGTTGCTCGACGACCGGCCGATCGACCTGGTGTCGGAGCGGATCGACGTGTCGTTCCGCAATGGACGCATCGAGGACTCGAGCATCATTGCCCGGCAATTGATTCCGATGCAGGTGGCGCTCTGCGCGGCACCTTCGTATGTGGCCAGGCACGGGCTCCCGCAGAGTCTGGAGGACCTCGGCCGGCACAAGTGCATCAATTTCCGTTTTGCCAGCGGTCGCGTACTCGAATGGGAGTTCAATGTCGACGGCCGCGTGCAAAAGTACCTGCCGACGTCGCGCCTCACGTTCAACGACACGGATCTGGTGTTGCGCGCCGTGCTGAACGGGTCGGGCATCGCGCAGATGGCCGGCTACCAGATCCGCGACCATCTCGCGTCGAACGAACTCGTCGTCGCGCTGGCGAAGCACGTGCCGGAGGATCGCGGCCACTACATCTGCTATCTGAGCCGGCAACATCTGCCGACGCGCATTCGAATCTTCGTCGACTTCATGACCGAGCAGATTCGTGCGCTCGATCTGAACTGCATGACGCGGTTCAATCCGGATGTCCCGGGGGCTTCGTCGGCGGGGCTGGCGGCTTGAAGAATGCGTGAGGACGGACTGGCCGTCCGACCGGATGGTGCGGACGCTGTCTGCACGGTCCCCACCGCTCGAATCGAGCCGGGAAGGACATTTGATCTCCTCTTTCCGATTGCGCCGCGGCGGATCGCGGACCTCCGCGAAGCTGCCGATCGTGCTCACTGCCGGTTGCCTAAGCGCGGCTTATGATCAGCACAACCTCGGCTAAATCAGATCGGCCGGTCATTCGACCGGAGTATGTTGCCTCATCGGATCGATGACCATGACCAGGACGCGTTAGAGCCGTTTGGTCGCGGGGACGACGTTGCGCGGTACAGGGAGACGTTCGCGCCACGCCGAGCACGATCATTTTCGGTAAAGACGTAGGCAAACAGGACGATCATGACCTTCAAGCGCACTTTCCATGCCGTCGAGACTCACTCGGGTGAGCCGATGCGCGTGATCACCGGTGGCGTTCCCCATATCCCGGGCAACACGGTCTACGAGCAGATGAAGTGGCTCGAGCAGAACGACGACCAGATCCGCATGCTGATGCTTCGCGAGCCGCGCGGCTATCCGCCGCTCTGCTGCAACCTGGTGGTGCCGGCAAAGCATCCGGATGCGGCGGCGGGCTACATCATCATGGAGCAGGTCGAGTATCCGGTGATGAGCGGCGGCAACACCATTTCGGTTGCAACCGTGCTGCTGGAAACCGGAATGATCCCGATGCAGGAGCCCGTGACGGAGTTCCAGCTCGAAGCGCCGGCGGGGCTGATCGGCATCCGCGCCGAGTGCAGCAACGGCAAGGTCACGTCGGTCACCTTCAAGAACGTGCCGGCGTTTGCCGCCCACATCGAGAAGGTCATCGACGTGCCGCATCTCGGCAAGGTCACGGTGGACGTGGGCTGGGGCGGCATGTTTTACGTGATCGCCGACGTCCGCCAGTTCAAGGGACTCGAACTGAAGCCCGAGCACGCCCGGGAAATCACCCGCGTCTCCGCGCTGATCCTGAAGGCTGCCCAGGAGCAGTTGCCCGTCGCGCACCCGCATTATCCGGGCTACGGGATCACGATCGCGCAGCTGTCCGGTCCGACGGAGAACCCGAACGCGGACTGGAAGAACGTCGTCACGGTGGCCAGCGGCGCAATCGACTTCGACAAGCCGGCGACGTGGACCGGCGCCGTCGACCGATGCCCGTGCGGCACGGGCACGTCCGCGAAGATGGCCACCCTTCATGCGAAGGGCCAACTGGACCTGAACCAGCCGTTTCGACACGAAGGCGTGCTGGGAACCGTGTTCACGGGCAACCTCGTCGAGCGTGCCAGCATCGGCGACATCCAGGCGGTCGTGCCGACGATCTCCGGCCGTTCGTGGATCTACGGCTACAACACCTATGTGCTCGATCCCGACGACCCGTTCGCCAACGGCTTTACGATGGGCGACATCTGGGCATGACACGGGGCGGCCTGGCAGGCCGTCGGTCGGCAGCACAGGCACGCATGCGGGCGACCCGGGCACATCGAGGCGGCTCGGGTCGTCCATTGCATTCAAGGGACGAGACGATGAAATACGAGCGTGAAGCGGCGCGGCAAGTGGCGTTCGACGCAATCAAGGCGGTGGGGGCGAACGACGCGATCGCACATTCGCTCGCCGAGGCAGTGATATCGGCTGAACTGGCCGGAAGCAAGGCGGTGGGTTTTGCGCACCTTCCGGATTACCTGGACGGTTTCGCGAAGGGCAGGATTGCCGCGGGTGCCGAGCCGGAAGTGAACTTTCCGGCCCCGGCCGCCATACGGGTCGACGCACGCGGCGGAATCGCGCAACTGGCCTATGACCGCGTGTTCGACGAACTCGTCGAGCGGGCGAAGACTTACGGCGTCGTCACGCTGGCGGTGTCGAACAGCTTCACCGTCGGCGAGCTCGGCTACTACACGCGCAGGCTGGCGGAGTCGGGCCTGGTCGCGCTCGGCACCTGCAATGCGACCGCGCAGATGACCACGCTGGAGAGCGGCAAGGCCGTATTCGGCACCAATCCGGTGTCGTTCGCCGCGCCGGTCGCGAACGCGCGGCCGTTCGTGATCGACCAGGCATCCAGCGCAACCGCCTTCGTCAACGTACGCAAGGCTGCGCAAACTGGCGAGGCGATTCCCGACGGGTGGGCGGTGGACGGGCAAGGCATGCCGACCACGGACGCGCGTGCGGCGATCGACGGCCTGCTGTTGCCGTTCGGCGGCGCGCGCGGCGCCAACATCGCGATGATGATGGAGATCCTGGCCGCGGGCGTGACCGGCGCCAACTGGTCGATGGACGCGCCGCCTTATGCACGAGGGAGCGAGACGCCGGGCGTCGGGCTGTTCGTCATGGCCGTGAAGGCCGATGTGTTCGCCAGCGATTTCGAAGCGCGCCTGGCCGCGCAGATCGCCAGGCTGGCGCAAGCCGGCGTGCGGATTCCGGGCAGTCACATCAAGGTGCGCGAGATCGACGTGCCGGACGACGTGATGAACCGGGTTCGTGCGTTCGGAACGGCCGGTTGAACCTGAGGCCGCCCGGCCGGCGGGGTGGCAGAACGCGCGGGCGGTCGTAGTCTGTAGTCGATCCGGTCGCGCTGCAACTCCGCAGCGACGTCACTCGGCGGGTGCCGCGCCCTGGATGAATCGTGACTGCTGCCGCGTGCGGTATTGCCGGCCCGCTTCGAGCATGGCGATGCTGCCGAGAATGAGAACGGCAGCTAGAATCTCCGTCAGTCCTATTGCTTCACCGCTGCCCCACCCGATGAGCAACGCGACCACGGGCGTGATGTACACGGCGCCCGCAGCCGCCACGGCGCCGAGTTTCTGCAACAGGTAGTAATACAGAATAAACGCCGAGCCGGTGCCGAGCAGCCCGAGCCCGATCGCGATCCCGGCCATCGCACGGCTGTCCTCGAAAATCCGCCCGATGCCGTGGACGTCGGTCAGTGCGGCAAGCATCAGCAATGCAATACCCATCTGCCAGGTCACGATGGCCAGCGGCGCGAGGCCGGTCGGCGACAGGAAGCGCCGGGCGTAGATGTACGAGAAGCCGAAGAGTGCCGACCCCGACATCATCCATGCGACGCCCGCCAGGCTGATGGCGTCGCCATTACCCAGGCCGGCCCACGGCCGCGCGATCAGCATGATGCCCGCCATGCCCAGCGCGACACCGTATTGCGTCGGGCGGTTCATCTTCTCGTTGCGCAGGAACAGGCCCGATGCCAACGATGTGAAGATCGTCGACGATCCGCCCAGCACGCCGGCAATACCGGACGGGAGCAGCGTCGTCCCCTGTGCCATGGCGAAGTAGGGGAAGGCCGCGGCCAGCGCGGCCATCACGGCGAAATGATGCAGGTGGCGTAGCTGGCCGAGCCGGATCGCGCGTTGATGCCAGGCGAGCGCGGCTAGCGGCGCGAAACCGAACAGGACGCGCAGCAGCGATATCTGACCCGGGCTGATATAAGCTCCCGCCCATTTCATGTAGATGAAATTGGATCCCCAGAACACGCCGAGGAGGACGAAGGCACAATAGGTTCGTATCAAGATGGATCCGGTTTGGCGGGTTGGCGATCGGTGCGGGCGCGCTTCGTCAGGCGGGACGCGATGGTTCGGCGCACAGCTCGCCCGCAATGGCCCAATCGCTGGCGGGAACGTCCTCGAAGATGACGAAGGTATGCCTGGGTTCGATCCCGGCATGGCGAAACAGGCTCTCCGTGATCTCGGCCGCGACGGCCTTCTTGGCGGACGCCTCCTTGCCCGCGAGCCAACTGACGCGAACGACCGGCATGGGTATCTCCTTTCCGACTGTCTGAAGCGGGGTGTTGTCGAGCGCGGCGCAGCCGGCCGGTTGCGCCGGCACGGGCCCGGCGCCAGCGTACGTTTCAGGCAAGTATCGAAAGGATGAAACGGTGGGTCAACGGACTATTTTTTCCTGGTCGCATTACATTAGGTTATGCGAGCGAAACCGTAGGCAACGACGCGCAGGCAACGACGGCAACGCGACGCAGCGAATGGGCACCGGCGGCGCGAAGCCGACCTGCGTCGCGGACGTGATGCCGGCCGATCAACGACGAGTGCGGAAAGTCGAACGGCGCGGTTCAGCGAACCGGGAGATCCTCGCGCAGCCAGTCGATCAACTGGTTCACTGCCGGCGTGATCGAGCGGCCGTGAGGCACGACGACGAAATAGGCATCGGTCATCTTGCAGGACGCGACCGGCAGACGGACCAGCTCGCCGGTCGCCAGCAGATCGTGGACCATTCGGCTCCAGCCGAGCGCGACGCCTTGCCCGTATCGCGCCGCCTGAACGGCGTCGGTGTAGAGGCTGCAGCGCAGCACGTAGTTCAACCGGCTCGGGCGATGGCCGGCCGAGTGGAACCATGCGTCCCAGCCCATCCAGCCCTCGTAGGTCGAATCGGATTCGACGAGCGGCAGCGCGGCGAGCGCCTGGAGCGATTCCGGCATGCCGTTCTCCTCGAGGAATCGCGGCGAGCAGACGGGAAATACTTCCTCGTCGAACAACAGGATCGACGTGCCGTCCGCCCACCGGCCATCGCCATAGCGCACCGCGACATCGACCTCGACGTGCCGGAGGTCGGCCGTGAACATCTGGGTGGTTAGCCGCAACTGCAACGGCGGATTCAGTTGCTTGAGCTTGGGAAGCCGCGGCAGCAGCCGAAATTGCGCGAACGGCGCGGTCGACGCGAGGACGAGTTCCTGCTGCTCGGCGCCGGTCGACAGGCGATCGAATACGCCGGCGATCTTCTGCATGGATTCGGCCACCGTCAGGTACAGCATTTCCCCCTCGGTCGTCAGCGAGATCGAGCGATGCAGGCGATGAAAGAGACGGACATTCAGCGTTTCCTCGAGGAACCGTACCTGCCGGCTCACGGCCGCCTGCGTCACACCCAGTTCGGTCGCGGCAAGCGTGAAGCTTGCCAGGCGCGCGACCGCTTCGAACTCGACCAGCGCCGTCAACGACGGGACGATGCGTCGATACCCTTTGGTTCGTTTCGTCATGTTCATCAGGTTGGTGTCATGCGAGGTGCAGGCTCGAGGCCGGATGGCGTCCGGCCATCGGAAACGCCATGGCGGCGCCCCATCGTTCGGCGCGCCGGCGCGACATCCTGAGCCTACAAATTGTAGGGGTCAAGTCGGTGCGCCGCGGCGGTCGGATGGCGCCGGATTCCTTGCGGGCCAGTCGAGTCAGGGTAAATCAGGGCGGGGCAAAGATCGCATAACTTAAAGTAATGCGAAGCAGAAAATAAGGCGCGTTGACGCTACGAATCGGCACTCCAATACTTCGGGCAAAGCGCAATGGAGGCATTGCGAAAGTCAACCCATTGGAGGAGTACATGTCTGCGATCCCGCTCAAGACCCACCGCGAGTTGCTCGACAGCCGCAAGCCCGGACACGGGATGCCGGCCGAGCTTTTTGGCCGCCAGGACGTGTTCGAGACGGACGTCGAAGTCTTCTTCGAGAGGCTGTGGATCTTCGTGGCCGTGACGGCCGACGTGCCGGAACCGGGCGACGTCTACGCGGTGGACATCGGCAAGTCGTCGATCATGATCGTGCGTGACGACGACGAGAACATCCGCGCTTACCGGAACGTCTGCCGGCATCGCGGCGCACGCCTGATGAAGGGCGGCGCCAAGGCGACCGTCGGCATGGTGGTGTGTCCGTATCACCAGTGGACGTACGACCTGGACGGCAGCCTGAAACATGCGACTCACATGGGCAAGGAATTCGACACGACATGCCGGAGCCTGATCCCGGTGCACGTCAAGGTGGTCGGCGCGCATGTGTTCGTTTGCCTTGCCGACGAGGCACCGGACGATTTCTCGACGCTCGAGACGGTGATGGCGCCGCGCTTCGCGCCGCACGACATGCAGCGCACGAAGATCGCGCACGAGATGACGATCGTCGAGAACGGCAACTGGAAACTCGTGATGGAGAACAACCGCGAGTGCTACCACTGCGGCGGTACGCATCCGGAACTCACGCAATCGTTCCTTGCGCACGACTTCGGCTTCTGTCCGGACGGGCAGAGCGACGAATCGCTGCGCGAGTACGACGCGTACCTTGCGCACAATGCGGCCCGCAAGGAAGAGTGGGAGGGAGCAGGCTATATCTGCGAAGCGTTCGAGTCGCTCGACGAGAGCGTCGACACGAATTTCCGTTCGCAGCGGCTCGTCATTGCCGGTGCCTGCGAATCGCAGACGATGGATACGAAGGTGGCATGCACGAAGCTGCTCGGCGGCCTGGAGCGCCGCGATCTCGGCGACGTGCACATGTGGGGCCATCACTCGTGGACGCACGTGATGAGCGATCATGCGGTGGTCGCGTACATCCTGCCGCTCGCGCCGGACAAGACGGTGGTGCGTACCGTGTGGCTGGTGCATGCGGATGCGGTCGAAGGCGTCGACTACGACCTGAAGACGCTGACCGAAGTGTGGGAAGCCACGACGCGGCAGGATGCGGATCTGGTTGCGATCACGCATAGCGGAACGCAGGACCCCGCCTATGTGCCCGGCCCGTACTCGACCTACACGGAAGCCGCGCTCGATCAGTTCGCACGCTGGTACGACGCACGCCTGAAGGCTCACGGAATCTGAGTTTCGCCATGACTGTCAGAGAGAATTCTTGCGTGGCCGGTCCGGCTGCGGAAGCACGGGATCGCTTCTCGGACCCCGACACATGGGAGCGCGCGGAGCCGCAATGGTCCAGCGGCGAGCGCAAGACGCTGGTGTGCTGCAGGGTGCGGGCCGAAACGCACGACGTCCGCACCTTCGTGTTCCGCGCGAAAGACGGCCAGGCCTTCGGTTTCGAGCCCGGTCAGTTCATCACCGTATCGGCCGACATCGACGGCGTGCCGGTCAGCCGCTGCTACACGATCTCGTCGCCGCCGACGCGGCCGTACACGTTGACGATCACGGTCAAGCGCACGCCCGGCGGGATCATGTCGACCTGGTTGCACGACAACATGCGGCCCGGTGTCGAGCTGGATGCGTTCGGCCCGTCCGGCATCTTCACGCCGGCCGCCGCGCCGGCCGTGAAGATGCTGTACCTGTCGGCCGGCTCGGGCGTGACGCCGCTGATGTCGATGACGCGCGCGGCGATCGACCTCGGCCTGAATCTCGATATCGTGTTCGTTCACAGTGCGAGAACGCCCGAGGACATCATCTTTCGCAACGAGTTGAACCGGCTGCGGGAGGACGCGGACCATCTCCAGGTGATCCACGTGTGCGAAGCGCCGGGGGCCGAGGCAGGCTGGCGCGGCCCGATCGGCAGGCTGAGCGTCGAACTCCTGCGCGAGCGCGTCCCGGACTATCGCGACCGCGAGGTGTTCACATGCGGCCCGTCGGGCTATATGAACGCCGTCAGGGATCTCCTCGTCCAGGGCGGCCACGACCCGGCCCGCTACCATCAGGAAAGCTTCAACTTTGCCGAAACGGTGGAGCCGCTTGCGGACGTTGCCGATGCATCCGGTCACGCGGAGCAAGTGGCGGACGGCACCTATACGGTCCGGCTGGCCAAGTCGGGCAAGACGTTCGCGATGAATGCGTCGGAGACGGTGCTCACTGCCGCGCGCAAGAACGGCGTCGCGTTGCCGTCCTCGTGCAGCCAGGGCATTTGCGGCACGTGCAAGACCGCGGTGCTCGAAGGCACCGTCGACATGCATCACAACGGCGGCATTCGTCAGCGCGAAATCGACAAGGGCCTGCGCCTGATGTGCTGCAGCCGGCCGACGTCGGATCTCGTGCTGGATCTGTAGTCCGCGCCGAACCTTCGGGTTCCGGTTTCCCCACCTTCAGTCGGACGGCGTCCCGGGCCGCTTCTCCACGAAGCTGTCCCGGGGCGCCTTCATCCAGGTCCGTTCACTTTCCTTGCGTTGCAATCGTGCACGACGTCTCGCCTGTCCCGGATTCGAAACCGCGCCATTTCGGGTTTCTCATGCTTCCGTCGTATTCGATGATTGCATTCACGAATGCGCTGGAAGCGCTGCGCATCGCCAATTACGTGGACCGTATCGAGCACTATCGCTGGACGGTCTTCTCCGTCGACGGCGTCCCCGTCGAAGCCAGCAACGGCATCTCGATCCGGCCCGTGCAGGCGCTGGAGTCATCCGGCGATCTGCCGGACGTGATGATCGTATGCGGCGGCACGCACATCCGGGAGACCGTGGACGCGCGGCTGCGGCAGGCACTCGTCGCGCTCGCGAGCCGCGGGATCGCACTGGGCTCGCTGTGCAGCGGTGCGTATGCGCTGATGTCGGCGGGCTTGCTCGACCACTACCGTTGTGCGGTGCACTGGGCGGATCTGTTCAGGCTGCGCGCCGAGTTTCCGGACGTCCGGATTGCGCGCGAACTGTTCGTCGTCGATCGCGACCGCATGACCTGTACCGGCGGCACCGCCCCGCTGGACATGATGCTCAATCTGATATCGACGCATCTCGGCCCGCATCTGGTCGTACGCGTGTCGCAACACCTGCTGCTGACGAGGCTGCGAAGCGCGAGCGAGCACCAGCCGATACCGGTCGGCGCACGTCTCGAGTCGGCGCGTGCGGAGCTCGTGGAGGCGGTGACCCTGATGGAGGCCAATGTCGAAGAGCCGCTTTCGTTCGACGAAATCGCGCGGCTCGTCGGACTGTCGGAGCGCCAGATGCAACGCATGTTCAAGCAGTATCTGAACGCGTCTCCGCGCGAGTATTACCTGAGCGTTCGCCTGAAGCACGCGCAAGGGCTATTGCGCACCGGCAACGATTTCGTCGCGCACGTATCGAGCCGTTGCGGATTTCCGTCGGCGTGCAGTTTCAGCAAGGCGTATCGACGGGAATTCGGCCATGCGCCGATTGCCGAGCGTCGCATTCCGCGTCAGGCATAGATGGCCATCGAGATCGAATCGGCACGATCGTCCGGACGACAGGGCGGGGCGGGCCATTCGCCATCCGGCGCACGGCCCGCCCGCTTCATGGTTGCGTCGCTCGCTTACTTCTGGCCGAGCCAGACCGCGAACTTCTGGTTCAGGTCGTCGGAATGATCGGCCCAGAATGCGATGTTGGTGTCGATCGCGTTCTTCTGGTTCTGCGGCGCGGTCGGCAGGTACGGCGCGACCTTGGGATCGACCAGCTTGACCGACGACTGGCGCAGCGGCCCGAGCGCCGTGGCCGTGGCCAGCTTCGCGAGGGCCTCGGTCGAGGTCGCGTGGCGAATGAAGTCCTGTGCGGCCTTCTGGTTCTTCGCCCCCTTCACGATCGCATAGCCTTCGATGTTCTTGACTTCACCATCCCACAGGAATCCGAACGGTTTCTTGTCCTGCGTGGCGGCGACGTAGATCCGGTTGTTGTAGGCGCTCGTCATCGTCACTTCGCCGTCGGCCAGCAGCTGCGGCGGCTGCGCGCCGGTTTCCCACCAGACGATCGACGACTTGATCGTATCCAGCTTCCGGAATGCGCGCTTCAGGCCGTCGGGCGTCGCGAGCGTCTTGTAGACGTCCGCGGCGGGGACGCCGTCGGCGAGCAGCGCCCATTCGAGCGCGGCTTCCGGCGACTTGCGCAGCCCGCGCTTGCCGGGGAACCGCTTCAGGTCGAAGAAGTCCGCGATCTTCGTCGGCTCGCCGCCCTTGAACGCATTCTTGTTGTACGTGATCACCGTGGACCATGCGACGTTGCCGACCAGGCAGTCCGACAGGCCGCCCGGCATGAAGTCGGACTTGGCCGCGGCACCCGTCGAGGCTGCCGGCAGGGACGCGGGATTGATCTTCTCGAGCAGACCTTCGTCGCACGCGCGCGTTGCGTCGGCGAGCTGCATGTCGACCACGTCCCACGTGACGTTCTTCGTCTCGACCTGGCTGCGGATCTGGGCAATCCCGCCGTTGTACGTATCGGTCTTGACGTTCGTTCCCGATTGCGACGCGAACGGACGCACGGCGGTCGCGTTTTGCGCGTCCTGATACGAGCCGCCCCATGACGAGAAAACGAGTTCGGCGGCCGTGGCCGGCAGCGCCGCCATGCCGATCACGACGAGTGCCAACGCCTTCAAAGAGTGATTCATTTAAAGCCTCACCAAGAAATGTGCAGAAGTCTCCGCGATAGTTTTCGAGCGGCAGGCGGCCTTCGGTCGAAGCCGGAAATGGCGCGTCTGCCGCGGTCGGCACATCCATCTGAATCTCCGCCGCGCGCCCTTTCGCGTGATCGGGCTGGCGGCGGGTACTCATACGTCGTGCTTGCGAGCTGCCTTCGATGATGCCGCGATCCGCAAGCCCGCGTTCCGGTCGCGAATCGATCTTGGGGTGGACGAAATTGCACCGACGCTTCGCAACGGACGCTTATGCATAGATAAAGGCGCGCTTACGATATCGCGCCGACCGCGCGCGACGCGTAGTGTTGACCGACGCGCGAACATGAACACGCGTGTCACCGGTTCGTGCCGCGTGACGCGCGTGCGGACACCAAATCGAGGGCGACGCTATGTACGATGAGGCCGGCGGTCAGATCTATCGCGGCGACGGGCCGATACTGGTTGCGGCGCCGCATGTCGGGACGGCGATTCCGGAGGCGTTGCAGGCGCTGCGCGCGTGGCGCGCCGTGCAGGAGATGCCGGTGGATCCGGGCGGCGCAAGACTCCGGGAAGCCGCCGCGGCGCGCGGGATGTCCTGCATCGCCGCGCGCATGCATCCGTGCGTAATCGACGTCAACATGGCCGCCGACCCTCAGTCGCTTGCGTCCGAACTCGGCCGCAGCGCGCTGTGCCGGCCCCATTCCCCATCGGGGGAGCGCCTTTACGGCGGGATGGCCGAGCTGTCGGAAGTCGAAGTGATGCGGCGCGTACGACAGTACTGGCAGCCCTATCACGACGCACTCGCCACGGAGTTGAAACGGCTGCGCCAGATCCATGGCGACGTGCTGCTCGTCGTGCCGCACGCAAGCTCGCGGCTGTCGCCGTTTCAACACCCGTCCGGCGCGTCCGATTGCAACGTGGGAACGAACCGCGGGGCATCGTGCGACAAGCTCCTCGTCAGCACCCTGACGAAGTCGGTCAAGCGCAGCGGGCGCTCGTGGGTCGTCAACGGCAAACTGGCCGACGCCTTTGCGGCACAGCACTACGGAATGCCTGCGGCCGGCGTGCACGTCGTCGAACTGGAGGTCGCCGGCAAGTGGCGGGAGGCGTGCGAGGCCGCACCTGTCGCCAAGTCGACCGCCAACGAGTTCGACGGGCTGCTCGGCCATCTGCTGGACGCGCTGTCGACGCTGGCGAACGCCGAGGGTGCGTGAGCAATGCATCGCGAGATCGATTCCCGTCGAGGGCTTCAGGGCGACACCATCCCGTGCTACAGTCATCTGTCACTTTGATGGCCATCATGAAAGATAGCGGACCTGAACGGTATCCCGACTGGGATCTCCTTGCCAGCTGGCTGGCGGTCGTGGAAGCGGGGTCCATCTCCGATGCCGCCGATCGACTGAACATCTCGCAAGCGGGTGTGTCGCAGCGCATCAAGGCGCTGGAGACGCTGCTCGACACCACGCTGCTCGACCGTGCGACCCGGCCTGCCAGGCCGACCGCAGCCGGCCAGCGTCTGTTCGAGCACGCCGCGTCGCTGCTGCAGAGCGCGGACCAGATGGTGGAGAGCGTGCGCAACGTGTCGCGGGCCAAGCGCGTCGTCGTGCGGCTCGGATGCGTGGATTCGTTTGCCGCGACGATCGGCCCGATCATCATCAAGGCGCTGTCGGGCGCATCGCACCAGATCCGGCTCTGGTCCGGCATCACACCGACGCTCGACGCGCAACTGGAAGCCCGTCAGCTTGACGTTGCCGTGACGACGAGCGGCACCACGCCGGCCATGGGCATTCGCAAGCAGAAGCTGTTTTCCGAGCCGTACTTCGTCGTGTTGCCCAAAGGCTTCGAAATCGATCGTTTGACGACACTGACCGAGTTGGGCAAGCATCTTCAGTTCATTCGCTACAGTGCGCGATCGGTCATCGGCCAGCATGTGGATGCGTACCTCGCCGCGCATGCCGAGCACATCGAGCGATCGTGCGAATTCGATGCGACGGATCCGGCGCTGAGCCTCGTGGCCGCCGGGCTCGGCTTCGCGATCACCACACCGCTGTGCGTGTGGCAATCGCGTCACTATGTTCCGGACATCACCGTCGTGCCGCTCACGGCGTTCTCGCGGCACGGCCGGCCGTATGCCGGCCTCAGCCGTTCGTTTTACCTGTCGTACCGCGAGAACGAGCTGGGCCATCTGCCCGCGGATCTCTACGACCTGCTTCGCCGTGCTTACGAACGCCAGGTGTCGCGCGATATCGCGAGGACGCTGTCGCTGAAGCCGGAAGACGTCTACCTGCCCGAAGCCGATTGATTCCCGTGCGCGCCGGCGCCGTCCGGCGTCTGTCGCCGGGATGTGCCGCGCATGTTCAGCCGCCAGATCTGCCCGGTCGCATCGTCGATCATGCCGTGGAATATCCCGATCACTTCATCGATCGTGATGGTGCTGGCCACACGGTGCTCGATCCACAGCCCGTGCACCAGCGCCATCGCCTGAATGGCCCAGATCGTGGCCATGGTCCTGTCGCACCCGGCGTTTCGCAGGTCGTGAATGAAGTTCGATCGCAGGCGCCTGGAAAAGGCGGTGCATAGCCGCCGCACTTCGTCGTCGTGGGCGGACGAACTCCACATGTGCGGCCAGACGTTGGCCGCGCCGGGGCTCAGGACTTCATCGCTGAAGCACATGTCCGCCGTGAATTTCATGCGCTCGACCGGGTCGGCGATGCCTCGCCGGCCGGCGGTGAGCTGTTCGCGCACGCGCCTGATCAGATACACGAACGTCTTGTAGACCAGGTTGTTCTTGTTATCGAAATGGTGGTGCACCAGGCCGACCGACACACGGGCGTATTCGCTGACTTTGCGGATCGTCAGGTTCTCCAGCCCGACTTGCCCGACGACTTCGAGCGTCGAATCGATCAGCTTGAGGCGCATGCCCTCGTATTGTGCGGATTCGTCCTTGCGGCCGTCGGAAACGGTTCCGCGGCGGCTGCCATCTTCCATGATCGTGCTCCGTGCCTTCCAGATTGAACGCTGCTTGCCGTCATTCCGTGCGGAGCAGTGAGGGGTTCGCACGATGATAGCGCCGAATGCGCGTGACTGAACAAACGTTCATGCCGATCCGGTGGGGATCGATGCTTGCATTTTTCAGTGTGATTGAACAGATGTTCATGCATAGTCGAGTCGAATCGGCGGGCGCATGGCAGAAAACGACAAATTATTAGTGTTAACGTGCATGCAGACCGTGCGTTTTTATTTTTGATATCAGGCAGGCCGGTTATATAGTACAGCGAGCCGTGCATGTACTGAACAAACGTTCAGATTCATTGGTCGATATGTGACCCTGATAATCGGGGCCGGATGTCGAGCCAAGCCGTCACGGCGATTGATCTCTCCTTTCCTTTCTCTGCGGGACTGAACCCATGCTCAATTTTTCGCACAAGGCGCTCGCCACCGGCCTGAGCGCCATTGCGTTGTCCGTCGCCTGCGGTGCGGCCTACGGGCAACAGGTCGTCAAGATCGGTGTCTCGAGTCCGCTCACCGGGCAGAGCGCGGCAAGCGGCAAGGACATCGAGAACGGCGTGCGCCTCGCGATCGAGGAGGCGAATGCGCAGCACATCAAGCTGGGCGGCCAGGAAGTCCGTTTCGAGCTCGATGCGGTCGACGACCAGGGCGACCCGCGCATCGGCGTGCAGGTCGCGCAAAAACTCGTCGACGATGGTGTGGCCGCGGTGGTCGGCTACTACAACTCCGGCGTGGCGCTGCCGTCCGCGCCGATTTTCGCGAAAGCCGGCATTCCGCTGATCGATCCGGCGGCGACCAATCCGGCCATTACGCGCCAGGGGTTGAAGACCGTCTTCCGCATCATTGCGACCGACGCGCAGAACTCCGGCAATGCCGGCAAGTACGCGGTGACCGTCACGAAGGCGCGGCGCATCGCGGTGATGGACGACCGCACCGCGTTCGGCCAGGGCGCGGTGGAGGAGTTCAAGAAGGCCGTCGCCGCGGCCGGCGGCAAGATCGAGCTGGCGGAATACACGAACGACAAGGCCGTCGAATTCAACGCGCAGCTCACGAACGTGAAGGCCGCACAGGCCGATCTGCTGTACTTCGGCGGTCTCGACGTCCAGGGCGGCCTCATCACGAAACGGATGCGGCAACTCGGGATGCGCACCCAGTTCGTCGGCAGCGGCGGCATTGCCGATCGCATCTTCATCAACGACGCGGGGCCGGCCGCGGAGGGTGCGATGGCGTGGGAATACGGGCGGCCGATCGACTCGCTGCCGCAAGGCAAGGCGTTCGTCCAGAAATACAAGAACCGGTTCGGTTCCGACATGCTGACCTATGCGCCGTTTGCGTACGACTGCGCGTGGGTGGCGATCAACGCGATGAAGCAGGCCAATTCCGCGAAACCCGCCGACTTCCTGCCCGCGCTGCGCAACACGCACTACGAAGGCATCACCGGAAAGATCGCGTTCGACGCGAACGGCGACCTCAAGAACCCGACCTCGACGCTCTATCAGGTGAAGGGCGGCCGCTGGGTTCCGGTCACGACGATCGGGGCGGAGTAAGGCCTGTTCACGCCAGTAACGGGCCCGGGCGTCGGCGTTCCATAACGATGTCCGATTCTTTGCATAAGTCGACATGAAGAAGCACGGGGCTTTTTTGGCAGCCACTACTCTCGAAACTGAAGTGACCGATTCGGGAAACGCTGCCGAAAACCGCGCCGATGCGCCATCCCCGATCGGTTTTATCGAAACGATTTGACAAGGAGTTAGCGTGAGTTCAGGTGCACAATTTCCGCTGCCGGCCAACGAACCGGAAGTGTCGTTCCGCCCGGGAACCGAAGCCGCAGACGCACTGAGCAAGGCCCTCGGGCAACGCGAAGTCGTCGACATCCCGACCGTCATCGGCGGGAAGAAATATTTCTCGAACGATACGGTCGAGGTGCGCGCGCCGCACGATCATCAACGCGTGCTGGCCCGCATCCACCGCCCGACCGAAGCGCAGGTGTCGGAAGCCATCGCGAGCTCGAAAGCGGTGGCGCGCGACTGGGCGAGCCTCACGCACGCCAGCCGCGCGACGATTCTGCATCGGGCCGCCGAAATCATCGCGACGCGCCTGCGCGTGAAGATCAACGCGGCGACGATGCTCGGCCAGAGCAAGACGATCGACCAGGCCGAGCCGGACAGCGCGTGCGAGCTCATCGACTTCCTGCGCTTCAACGCGTTCAATGCGCAGCGCGTGTACGCCGAACAGCCGCTGTCGGTGCCGAGCGCGGTCAACCGCGCCGACTGGCGTCCGCTCGAAGGCTTCGTGTATGCGGTCTCGCCGTTCAACTTCACGGCCATCGGCGGCAACCTGACGACCGCGCCGGCGATCATGGGCAATACGGTGCTCTGGAAGCCGTCCGAAAAGTCGGCGCTCGCGAATTACATTTTCTACGAAGCGCTGGAGGAGGCGGGCCTGCCGCCGGGCGTCATCAACTTCGTGCCCGGCGACGCCGAGATGACCACGCGCGTCGCGCTCGCTTCGCGCGATCTGGCCGGTATCCATTTCACGGGTTCGTCGGCGGTGTTCCAGTCGCTGTGGAAGGGCGTGGCGTCGAAGGTCGACGCGTTCCGCACGATTCCGCGTCTCGTCGGCGAAACGGGCGGCAAGGATTTCGTGCTGGCGCATGCGTCGGCGAACCCGTCCGAAGTGGCGATCGCGCTGATTCGCGGCGCATTCGAGTACCAGGGCCAGAAGTGCAGCGCCGCATCGCGCGCCTATGTTCCGAGCAGCCTGTGGCCGGCGGTGAGCAAGGAACTGCGCGAGCGCCTGGCGGAACTGAAGGTCGGCGACGTCGCCGACGCGAGCACCTTCATGGGTGCGGTGATTTCGCAGGCGTCGTACCAGAAGCTCGCACGCGTGATCGGTGCCGCCAAGGAAGACAGCGCGGTGACCGTCGTGTCGGGCGGCAAGACCTGGTCGGATCCCGGCTACTTCGTCGAGCCGACCGTGCTGCAAGTCTCGGATCCGAAGCACGCGCTGATGACCGAAGAGCTGTTCGGCCCGGTCCTGTCGGTGTTCGTCTACGACGACAACGCGTGGGCGGACACGCTCGAGCTCATCGATGCGACGAGCCCGTACGCGCTGACCGGCTCGATCTTCAGCACCGACCGCTTCGCGCTGCACCAGGCCGAAGCCGCGCTGATCAACGCCGCGGGCAACCTGTACCTGAACGACAAGCCGACCGGCGCGATGATCGGCCAGCAACCGTTCGGCGGCGGTCGGGCGAGCGGCACGAACGACAAGGCGGGCTCGTACCTGAACCTGCTGCGCTGGGCGTCGCCGCGCGTGGTCAAGGAAACGTACCTGCCGCCGCGTGAGTGGCGATTCGGCGAGTAAGCCCGGGCAGGTTTTCCGCGAAGCTTTGCATGAGGTCAGGGTGCGAAGCATGGGACCGGAGCCGATGCTGAAGCAAGGCTCCGGTCGACGCAGGCGCACGTGCGCCGACTCTGATCAATCGTGAAGCATGGGATCGGATGCGAAGCATGGGGCCGGAGTAAGTGCTGAAGCACTGACTCCGGCCGACATAAAGCGCTGAAGCGCCAACTCTGACCCACAGGAGAATACGATGTCGACGATCGTCTCATTCAAGAACGTCCAGAAGACTTACGACGGCGAAACGCTGGTCGTGAAAAATCTCAACCTCGAGATCGAGCAGGGCGAATTTCTCACGATGCTGGGGCCGTCCGGGTCGGGCAAGACGACCTGCCTGATGATGCTCGCGGGCTTCGAAACCGCCACGCACGGCGAGATTCTCCTCCAGGGCAAACCGATCAACCGGATCCCGCCGGAGCGCCGCAACATCGGCATGGTGTTCCAGAGCTATGCGCTGTTTCCGCACAAGTCGGTCGCGGAGAACCTCGCGTTTCCGTTGAAGGTCCGGAAGGTCTCCAAAAGCGAGATCGACACGAAAGTGATGCGGGCGCTGCGGATGGTCAACATGGAGAAGTTCGCGAACCGCATGCCGGCGCAGTTGTCCGGCGGCCAGCAGCAGCGCATTGCCGTGGCACGCGCACTCGTGTTCGAGCCGGCGCTGGTGCTGATGGACGAGCCGCTCGGCGCGCTCGACAAACAGCTGCGCGAGCAGATGCAGTACGAAATCAAGCAGATTCACGAGCAGAGCGGACTGACCGTCGTCTACGTCACGCACGACCAGGGCGAAGCGATGACGATGTCGGACCGGATCGCCGTGTTCAACAACGGCATCATCCAGCAGCTCGCGTCGCCGTCGGAGCTCTACGAGAAGCCCGCAAACGCGTTCGTCGCGCGCTTCATCGGCGAGAGCAACGAGCTCAACGGCGTCGTGTCCTCGCTCGACCATCCGCGCTGCGTCGTTCGCCTCGACGGCGGTCAGGCGATCCATGCCAGCGCGAACGGCGGGATCCAGCTGTCGGGCAACACCAGCGTGTCGTTGCGTCCCGAGCGCATCGCGGTGGGCGAGCAGGCGCGCGGATGCGACAACGTGTTCAACGCCGGCGTGAAGGACCTGATCTATTACGGCGACCACCTGCGCATCGTCATGCAGGTGTGCGGCCGTGGCGATTTCATCGTGAAGCTGCCCAACGACGGCGCCGCGCGCAACCTGCGGATCGGCGACGCCGTCGATATCGGCTGGATGGCCGACGCGTGTCGAGCACTGTAACGTCGATGTAGCAGGGCCGGCGTCTCGCCGGAACGCCGGGGCAATTCAGCGTGGAGACCACGGAGCGAACCGGAGTTAATTATCTGGATTCCTTATCGTCATGCTCTGCGCGGACCGAGCCGGCGACCTGAACCAGAAGTTTGCGGTCCGGCCGGCCCGGCAGTAACCGGACCGACCACTGTCCATACCAGGAGGCGCGGTTGCAACCGCCGAACATGATGATTCTTCCGAGTGATATGACGGTCATGACACACGGGATCGAGAACGTTGCCGTTCCCGATTCGAAGGCGCTCAAAGCCAGATTGCGCAGGACCGAACGTGCGGGTCAGATCAAGGCGATGCTGCTGATGTTTCCGCTGCTCGCCTTCCTGCTGGTGACGTTCCTCGTCCCCATCGGCAGCCTGCTGCTGAAAAGCCTGCGCGACCCGACGGTGTCGCAGGAACTGCCGCATACCGCGGCCATGCTGCGCGAATGGGAACCGAAGGCCGGCAAGCTGCCGGACGAGCAGCTGTATGCGACGTTCGGGAAGGAACTGGTCGCGAGCCGGGCCGGCGAAGGGCTCAGCCGCATCGCGTCCCGCCTGAACTACGACGAGACCGGGATGCGCGGCCTGCTGATGAAAACCGCCCGGCATCTGGCCGACGGTACGGGTGAGGCGGGCGAGACGGGTGGCGCATGGCGCGCGCGGATGGCGGCGATCGACCCTCGCTGGGATGAGCTTCGCACGTGGTCGACCATCAAGTACGCGGCGTCGCCCTGGACCTTCGGCTATTACCTGAAGGCCCTCGACTTCAAGCGCGACGAAACGGGCGAGATCGTCCGTCAGTCGCCGGGCGAGCGGCTGTATATCGGCGTCTTTCTGCGCACGGCCTGGGTCAGTATCGCGGTGAGCCTGCTGTGTTTGCTGTTCGGCTATCCGGTCGCCTACTTCCTGGCCAACATTCCGGCGCGATACAGCAACGTCCTCATGATCATGGTGCTGTTGCCGTTCTGGACGTCGATCCTCGTGCGCACGACCGCATGGGTCGTCGTGCTGCAGACCAACGGTGTCCTCAACGACTGGTTGATCCGGCTCGGCCTCACCGATTCGGCGCTGCCGCTGATCTACAACCGCTTCGGCGTGCTGGTCGCGATGACGCACATCCTGCTGCCATACGCGATCCTGTCGCTCTACAGCGTGATGAAGGGCGTGCCGAACCTGTACATGAAGGCGGCGCGCTCGCTCGGCGCCGGCCCGATCCGCTCGTTCTTCCAGGTGTATTTCCCGCAGACGCTGCCCGGCGTCGGCGCGGCCGGCATGCTGACCTTCATCCTCGCGGTCGGCTACTACATCACGCCCGCGATCGTCGGCGGCCCCGAAGACCAGCTCGCGAGCTACTACATCGCGAACCATGTGAATTCGACGTTGAACTGGGGGCTCGCCAGTGCGTTGGCCACGATTCTGCTGGCAGGCGTGCTGATCGTGTACGGGATGTTCGTTCGACTGACCGGCGGTGCCGGCGTGAAGCTGGGGTGAAGCCATGTTCAATTTTCCTGCCTACGTGACGATCTGGGGCCGCGCGGGACGCTACGCGCACGTCGCGATCTCGCTGCTCGTGCTGCTGTTCCTGGTGCTCCCGGTGCTGGTCGTGATGCCGCTGTCGTTCAATTCGCAGCCGTACTTCACGTATCCGATGCCCGGCTTCAGCTTCCGCTGGTACGCGGAGTTCTTCGACAGTGCCGAATGGATGTTCGCGCTTCGCAACACGCTGATCGTCGGCGTCGGCTCGACGCTGCTCGCGAGCCTGCTGGGCGTGCTGGCGTCGCTCGGCCTCATGCATCCGCGACTGAAGGGCAAGTCGTTCATCACCGGCGTGCTGGTCTCGCCGATGATCGTGCCGGTCATCATCACCGCGGTCGGCGTGTACTTCGCGTTCAGCCCGCTCGGACTGACCAGCAGCCTGCTGGGCCTGACGTTCGCGCACGCGGCGCTCGGCGTGCCGTTCGTCGTCGTGACGGTGACCGCCACGCTGGCGGGCTTCAACGAGACCCTGACGCGCGCCGGACGCAGCCTGGGCGCATCGCCGATGCGCGTGTTCTGGCAGGTCAAGCTGCCGATCATCGCACCGGGCGTCGTGTCGGGCGCGCTGTTCGCGTTCGCGACGTCGTTCGACGAGATCGTCGTCGCGCTGTTCCTGACGGGCCCGGACCAGCGGACCATCCCGCGGCAGATGTGGGCCGGCATCCGCGAGCAGCTGAGCCCGACCATCCTCGCCGTTGCAACCGTGCTCGTGGTCGTATCGACCCTGCTGCTCGTCACGCTCGAGTGGCTGCGGCGCCGCACCGAACGGCTGCGCGGGCAGGCCGGTTGAGTATCGCGTGTTTCGACGCAAGCGAAACACGACACATAGTCGAAGCAATCAGTGGGTCTATCAAAATGCTGACGGAATTCAAACCAATGCAAACGGTATCGACGGATTTGAGCGCGCTGCGCCGGAGAATCGTCGACGCTTCCTCGCTGGACGAGCAGGTCGTCGTGCAGGCGCTGATGCAGGAAGCCAGAATGGATGGCCCGACGCTCGCGAAGGCGCAGGCGCTCGCGGGCAAGCTGGCGCAGGGCGTTCGCGATGCGCGCATCGACGCGGGCGGCGTCGATCTGCTCACGCAGGAATTCTCGCTGGACAGCCGCGAGGGGATCGCGCTGATGTGTCTCGCCGAAGCGATGCTGCGTATTCCGGATACGGAAACACGCAACCAGCTGATTCGCGACAAGATCGTCGATGCGGACTGGCGCGCGCATCTCGGCAAATCGCCGTCGTTCTTTGTCAATGCGACCGCGTGGGGCCTGCTGATTACCGGCAAGCTGCTGAAGAAGCCGGACGATGCCGCGTTGACCGAGGCGCTGATGAGCGTGCTCAGAAAGGGCGGCGAGACCGTGGTGCGCGCGGGGGTGGCCTACGCGATGCGGATGCTCGGCAAGCAGTTCGTCACCGGGCAGACGATCGAGGAGGCCATCGGGGTCGCGAAAAGCCACGAAGCCGGCGGGTATCGCTATACGTACGACATGCTCGGCGAAGCCGCGCTGACCGACGAGGATGCGCTCGCGTATTTCAATTCGTACAAGCATGCGATCGAAGCGATCGGCAAGGACGCCGGCGGGCAGGGGCCGATCGAAGGCCCGGGTGTCTCGGTGAAGATCTCGGGCCTGCACGCACGCTATGAACTGCCGCAGCGCGAGCGGGTCATCGCGGAGCTGTATCCGCGGCTGCTGCAACTGGCGGAACTCGCCAAGCGTTACCAGATCGGCTTCCACCTCGACCAGGAAGAGTCGGCGCGCTTCGACCTGACGCTCGAGATGCTCGAGCGGCTTTGCCGCGAACCGAGCCTGCGCGGGTGGAACGGCATCGGCATTTCGCTCCAGGCGTACCAGAAGCGCGGGCGCGCCGTGGCCGACTGGATCATCGCGCTCGCTCGCGCGACCGGCCGGCGCATCAACATCCGCCTCGTGAAGGGCGCGTACTGGGATACCGAGATCAAGCTCGCGCAGGATGCGGGGGCGGCCGGGTACCCGGTGTTCACGCGCAAGGTGCATTCCGACGTCAGCTATATTGCCTGCGCGAAGGCGCTGCTGGCCGCGCCCGATGCGATCTTCCCGCAGTTCGCGACGCACAACGCGTTCTCGCTCGCCGCGGCGTTCACGCTGGGCGGGAACCAGGAATTCGAGTTCCAGTGCCTGCACGGGATGGGCGAAACCGTCTACGACCAGGTCGTCGGCAAGTCGAAACTCGGCCGTGCATGCCGCATCTACGCGCCGGTCGGGCCGCACGCGACGCTGCTGGCCTATCTGGTCCGGCGCCTGCTCGAGAACGGTGCGAACTCGTCGTTCGTGAACCAGATCGTCGACGAGGCGGTCAGCATCGACGACATCGTCGAGGATCCGGTCGCGCGCGCGGCGCGCACCGGTGGCCGCCCGCATGCCGGCATCGTCGCGCCGACGGGCGTGCTGCCGGGGCGCGTCAACGCCGCCGCGCTGAGTTTCAGCCAGTCGGCGGAGTTCGATGCGGCCATTGCGGAACTGCGCGCGAATCGGCTGAGCGCACAGTCCATCGTCGCCGGCGTATCGGACATCCATTCCGATGCGACCGCGCTGGTGTTCGGTGCGAGCGATTCGTCGGAAGTCATCGGCAGCGTGACCGCATGCCGGCCGGACGCAGTCATAGTGGCACTCGCTGCCGGCGTGCATGCGGCGGCCGCGTGGCGTCAGCAGTCCGTGGCCGATCGCGCCGCGTGCCTTGATTCGGTAGCCGAACGAATCGAGCAGAGCGCGTGCCGGCTCGGTGCGCTGCTGGTGCTGGAAAGTGGTGCAACCCTGGCGGAAGCGGCCGACGAGATTCGCAAGTCCGTGAACCTTTGCCGTCTGTACGCCTATCAGCTGAGAACGGACAGCCGTCTCGAAGCGGCGGAACCGCTCGGTACGGTCGTGAGCATCACGCCGTCGGCTTCGCCGCTGGCAACCGCGGTCGGTCAGATCGCCGCCGCGCTCGCGGCCGGCAATACCGTGATCGCCAAGCCGTCGTCATCGGGCGGTTCGCTGGTCGCCCATGCGGCAGTCCGCCTGTTCCTCGAGGCCGGTATGCCCGACGGCGTCGTCCAGCTTCTGCTGGGCTCGGGACAGGAAGTCGGACGCGCGCTCGTCGCCGACCGTCGCGTTGCGGCCGTTCTTTTCACGGGCACGTCGCGTGTGGAAAAGGCGATCGCGTTGCAGCTCGCACAGGCGTCGAGCGCCGCGAAGCTCGTCACGATCGTCGGCAGCGTGAACGCGCTGGTCGTGGACAGCTCGGCGTTGCCCGAACAGGTCATCTCCGACGCGATGGTGTCGGCTTTCAAGCATGCCGGGCAACTCGCGTCGTCGCTGCGCATCCTGTGCCTGCAGGACTCCACGGCCGAGATCGTGCTGCGGATGCTCACGGGGATGCTGAGCGAGCGGCGCATCGGCGATCCGCTGGATTCGGCGACGGACATCGGGCCGGTGGCGACACGCAAGCTTCGCGACCAGCTGGATGGCCACCTCGCACAGATGGCGCGCCGCGGATTCAAGGTGATCCGTGCCCGTGTATCGGGCGACTGCGCGAAAGGCCAGTTCGTCGCGCCGGCCATCGTCGACCTGGGCACGCTCGACGCGTTGTCGGGCGTCGATCTCGCGATCGCCGGCCCCGTGCTGCACGTCGTCCGGTGGAAGACGGGCGAAATGGACCGGCTGATGGACCGCCTGAACGCAATCGGGTGCGGCGTGGTCGGGTTGCATACCCGCATCAACGAGGCTGCCGGCATGCTGCTGTCGCGTTCGACCGCCAACAGCGTATGCGTCAATCGCGCGATGCACAGCGCGTTTGTCGGCATGCAGCCGTTCGGCGGCGTGGGTGCGTCGGGGACGGGACCGATGATGGGCGGTCCGCTGACGCTGCTTGCGCTTACCCGGCAGATTCCCAATGCGTATGCGGGCGCGAACGGTCCGTTCGCGCCGTCTTCCCGGCTGAACAGCGAGAAGTTCTACGAGTTTCCGATGCAGACCGGCGACGGCCGCTTCGTGGCGCGGCAGGCCGCACTTCAGCAAGCGAAACAGGCGAGCCGCGCTCGGGTCGATGCGCTGTTCTCGCTGGCATCGGAACGGCGCCTGGCAGCGGCCGACGTCATCGCGAATGCGAGCACGAGGCTTTCCCGCCTGATTGTCGACACGCTTCCGGTCGGCCTGCCTGCCCTGACGGGCGAAGAGAACACGACGGAGGTGCTCGCCCGCGGTCAGATCCTTTGCGCGGGTGCATCGATGAGCAGCGTGATCGCGCAGGCCGTCGCGGCGACGGCATTCGGTAACGAAGTGATCCTGCTGAAGTCGCCGATGGCGGGTGACGTGGCCGCGCGTCTCGCCGGATATTGCCGGATCGTCGACACGGACGACGTGCAGCGTGTCGTTCGCGGCGACATCGCGGGCGTTCGCCCGGCGGTCGTGCTGGTCGACGGCGACGACGCGCAGGTGGCGTCGATTCGTACCGCCGCGGCGGATGCCGGCGCCGTCGTGCTCGCGCCGGACGTTCACGGCATGTACGACTGGACCCGCCTCGTTCGCGAACGCGTGACGACGGTCAACGCGAGCGCTGCCGGTGGAAACACGCAGCTCATGGTGTTGAGCGAGGATTTCGCGTAGCCGATCGCTTCTCACCTTCATTCGGCGTTCGGGCAACGCCGATTTCCCGTCAGCCGTTCGACGTGTCCAGCCGGAAGTCGATCGAGCGCGAGGCGGACGGCGCGACGGGATTCGAACGGATCCCGTCGCGTCGTTGCTTGGCCGCGTGCCGAAGTGGCGCTGGCCGTTGTCGCTGCGACGCATGCGGAACCGCACCGGCGACCGGGCCTGGCGTCCGGCTTGTCCGGCTCGTTCGACCGGCCACGCGCGACCGGGCGCCCAGAAGCAGTCCATCCATCCCGGCCTCATTCCTCCATGGAGATTCCATCTTGACCGACGCCGTATTCCACTTTCATCAGGGGGAATTGCCGCTCCTGATCTCGATCCCGCATCTCGGCACCGACATCCCGCCGCAGGTCCGAAGTCAATTGACCGACGTGGCGGCACACGTCGCGGATACCGACTGGCATCTCGACCGGCTCTATGCGTTCGCAAAGAATGCGGGAGCGTCGATACTGGCGGCGCGCGTGTCGCGCTACGTGATCGACCTGAACCGGCCGGCCAGCGGTGAAAGCCTGTATCCGGGACAGACGACGACCGGGCTGTGCCCGACCGAGACGTTTCGCGGCGAGCCGCTCTATGCGAGCGGTGCCGCGCCCGACGCGGCCGAAATCGCGCGGCGCCTGGATGCGTACTGGCAGCCGTATCACGCGCGGCTGCGCGCCGAGCTCGCGCGCCTGAAGGCGGCGCACGGCGCGGTGTTGCTATGGGAGGCGCACTCGATCGCGAGCGTGCTGCCGCGGCTGTTCGACGGCAAGCTGCCGGACCTCAACCTGGGCACGAACTCGGGCGCGAGTTGCGATGCGCGCATTCTCGACGCGGTGACCGGCACGCTCGATCGCCAGCCGTTCACCTGGGTGGCGAACGGGCGTTTCAAGGGCGGATACATCACGCGCGAATATGGCCGGCCGGCTGACGGCGTTCACGCGATCCAGCTCGAGATGTGCCAGTCGACCTACATGGACGAGACGCCGCCGTTCGACTATCGGGTGGACCGCGCCGATCGGGTCGGGCCGGTTGTGGCGCGCATGATGCGCGCGGCGGTCGATGCATTGCGGAGCGTCGATCGTTGAGTGATGCCGCTCGCGGGGCACGTGCCGCCGCGTGCCTGCAAGCCCAAAAAAACCGCCATCACGGAGATCCGGTGATGGCGGCAAACGCGGGAGCCGGCCCGGCTACCCGCGTGTCGAAGCAGTGCTCAGAGCCCGTTCGTCAATTGCGGGACGATATCGAACAGATCGCCGACGAGACCGTAGTCGGCCACGCCGAAGATCGGCGCATCCGCGTCCTTGTTGACGGCCACGATGATCTTCGAATCCTTCATGCCGGCCAGATGCTGGATCGCACCCGAAATCCCGATCGCGACATACAGCTCCGGCGCGACGATCTTGCCGGTCTGGCCGACCTGCCAGTCGTTCGGCGCGTAGCCGGAATCGACCGCCGCGCGCGATGCGCCAACCGCCGCGCCGAGCTTTTCCGCGAGCGGGTCGAGCAGCGCGAAGTTCTCCGCACTGCCGAGGCCGCGGCCGCCGGCGACGACGACGCGCGCGGCCGTCAGTTCCGGCCGGTCGCTGCTCGCCACTTCGCGGCGCACGAAGGTTGACAACCCGGTATCCGCGACCGCGGGCGCGGTTTCGATCGGCGCGCTGCCGCCGTGCGCCGGTGCCGCATCGAACGCGGTGGTGCGAATGGTCGCGACCTTCACCGGGTCCAGCGACTGCACGGTGGCGATCGCGTTGCCCGCATAGATCGGGCGCTGGAACGTGTCCGCGGAATCGATCGCGATCACGTCGGAAATCTGCGCGGCGTCGAGCTTGGCCGCGACGCGCGGCGCGACGTTCTTGCCCGCGGCGGTGGCGGGGAACAGGATGTGCGTGTAGTCGCCCGCGAGCGCCAGCACCTGCGCGGCCGCGTTTTCCGCGAGCGCGTCGGCGAAATGCGGCGCGTCGACGTGGATGACCTTGTCGACGCCCGCGACCTGGCTCGCCGCTTGCGCGACCGGCTGCGCGGCGTGGCCGGCGACGAGCACGTGAACGCCGTTCGACAGCGCGCGGGCCGCGGCGATGGTATGGAGTGTCGCGCTCTTCAGTTGAGCATTGTCGTGTTCGGCAATAACAAGCGTCGTCATTCAAATCACCTTGGCTTCGGATTTCAGTTTCTCGATCAGCGTCGCAACGTCGGGCACGCGCACGCCGGCCTTGCGAACGGGCGGCTCGACGACCTTCAGCGTCTTCAGCCGCGGCGACGGATCGACGCCGAGGGCGGCCGGCGTGACGGTGTCGAGCGGCTTCTTCTTCGCTTTCATGATGCTGGGGAGCGTGACGTAGCGCGGCTCGTTCAGTCGCAGGTCGGTCGTCACGATGGCCGGGAGTTTCAGCGAGATCACTTCGAGGCCGCCGTCGACCTCGCGCGTCACCGTCGCGACGCCGTCGCCGATCTCGATGTGGCTGGCGAACGTCGCCTGCGGCCAGTCGAGCAGGGCGGCCAGCAACTGGCCGGTCTGCCCGGCGTCGTCGTCGATCGCCTGCTTGCCGAGGATGACGAGCTGCGGCTGCTCGTTGTCGATCACGGCCTTCAGCAGTTTCGCGACGGCCAGCGGCTGGAGTTCCGCGTCCGTCTCGACGAGCACGCCGCGATCGGCGCCGATCGCGAGCGCCGTGCGCAGCGTTTCCTGCGACTGTGCGACGCCGCACGACACGGCGACGACCTCGGTCGCGTGGCCGGCTTCCTTCAGCCGCGTGGCGGCCTCCACGGCGATTTCGTCGAACGGGTTCATCGACATCTTGACGTTGCCGATTTCCACGCCCGTATGGTCGGACTTCACGCGCACCTTGACGTTGTAGTCCACCACGCGTTTCACGGCTGCAATAACTTTCATTTCACACACCTTTTCATGACGTTTCAGTGATGTTGGTCGCCAGCACGGGTTCGATGGTCACGAGCGCCGCGTACGACGCCGTGCCGGTTGGGCCGGCACACGCGGCCCGCGGAAAGAGCCGCAGCGTGCGGGCATGGTGTTCCGATACCAGTACGCTGCCTGGCGGCAGTGCGCGCCGGTTCGCATCGGGCCCTTCGGCGAAATCGCATCCGCCGCCCAGCGCGACGACGATCGCCGGACACCCCGGCGCGATGGCGATCGGTTCGTCGACCAGCCGGACGTTCGCCCGATATCGACGCTTCGCGGTCATCGCGTTGAGCGCGACCGACGGGCCATCGACGAGCGTCGCGCCCCAGTCCGCGTCTCCGTCGTACGCCGTCACGCGCATCGGCCGCAGCGGTACGACCGCTGCGTCGTTGCGCAACACGACGCCCTGGCCGCCCAGGATGAGCGACACGCGCGACATGCCGGGAAACCGCGAGTACGGGCCATCACGCTCGATCGACGCGAGACTGACGCGCCAATCGGCGCCGCCGGTCGCGATCGTCCGCGTCGTGCCGCCGCCATTGCGCCAGGGCTCGGTCGGAATCGCGTCGATCGGATACACGTCGATCAGCGACACGATGGCGTCCTCAGGACACCGCGCCGAGGCCATACTTGCCGCTCAGCAATTCGCCGGTGGCGAAGCGCTCGATCGAATACGGCTTCAGCGACACCTCGGTCGGCAGCCCGAGCGCTTCCTGCGCGAGCACGAGACCGACGGTCGGCGACAGCTTGAAGCCGTGCCCGGAAAATCCGTAGCCGACCACCAGGCCTTCGATACCCGGCAGCTTGCCGAGCACGGGGTTCCAGTCCGGGGTCACGTCGTACACGCCGGTCCACGACGACGCGATGCCGGCCGTTTCGTAGTTCGGGAAGCGCTCGGCGACCTGCGCGCCGACATCGACGATGTAGTCCATCGGGATATCGCCCTGCTCGACGTCGGCCGCATTGAGCTTTTCGCCGACGATGCCTTCGCTGACCAGCATCTGGTTGCCGCCATAGCTGCGGTAGTACAGCATGCCGGGCGACGCGAGATCCTTGAAGACGGGCATCGAGAACGTGTACTTGGCCGCATCGCACTCGAGCGCGAGCACGGCGTGCCGCTCGGGCATGATCGGCAGCGTCTTGCCGGTCCAGCCGGCGAGTTCCGGCGTCCAGATGTTCTGCGTGCTGATGACCATCGACGTCTTGAATTCGCCGATATCGGTCGACACGCCGACGACCTTGCCGTTCTCGATCAGCACCTTGTCGACGTTGACGTTTTCCTTCACGGTGACGCCGCCGCGCCGGGCGGCACGCGCGAAGCTCGTCGCGACGAGATAGGCGTCGGCGAAGCCGGCTTCCGGCTCGTAGCCGATCAGCGCGCAGTCGTCGAAGCGGGCGATCGGGAGCAGTTCCGCGGCCTGTTGCCGGTTGAGGAATTCGAGCGGAATGCCTTGTTCCTTCTGCTGGTCGAGCGACGCGCGCAGCGGTTCGAGCTTGTCACCTTCCGACGCGACGATCATGTAGCCGCATTTGACGAGGCCGCACGATGCTTCGTCGTCGCCGAGATACTCGGGGAACGTATTGAAGACGTGCCACGACTTGCGGGCCAGCTCGACGTTCTCCTTGACGGAGTAGTGCGTGCGCAGGATGCCCGAGGACTGCGAGGTCGTGCCGGCGCCGATCGTGCCCCGGTCCAGAACGAGCACGTTCTTGGCGCCGAGCTTCGACAGGTGGAACGCCACGGAGCTGCCGATCACGCCAGCACCGATTACGACGACGTCATACGAGTTCATGATTCCGTTTCCTTCTGGTCAGGGTGTGAACGAGTCTGACTCGGAAAAAAACGGAGCCCGGCAATATAAGCGCGGGCAATTTTTAGCAAAAGGCGCAGCGTGGCGAGCGGGCGCTGCCGGTATCGAGCGGAAGGATCCGGTCGCGTGCGCGGCAGGGAAAATCAACGCATGATTGTGTCGAGCATAAGGGGATCTTATGTCGACCGATATGTCGGACGTCAAACCATAAGATCGCTTCGACGCCGAACCGGACGCGTTGCGGAAGCGGTCGAAAAACGACCGGAAAACGGTCGATTTGCCGCGGAAGGACGGTCCGATCCGGCCGATTCACGGCGCACGCCATGTATCCGGCGGCAACGCCTTCGTGCAGCGTATCGCAATGTCCGGGTGGCGGTGACTGCTCGACGCGGTGGTCGACGCGTCGGCCCGGTTGCGCGGCGCATGCCGCGCAAAACATCAACTTACCAAGGAGACTGGCCGCCGATAGCGCTTGCGGGTTGATCGTCCAGTGCGGCAGTTCGGGCCGGAATATGCACTGACGTTGCCTGTCGAGCCTGAAGGTGTCCACGTGAGACATCATCGTGTCAAAGGCATTTTCTCGTACCGTTCCCGCTCATTCCCTGCCTGCGGCGGCACTATCCGGCAAACACCGAAAATTCCTCACGAAACTGACCGCCGTGATTTCGGGCGGCATGTTCATCGATGGATTCATCCTCGGCTGCATCGGCATCGTGATGCCTGCGATCACCCGCGACCTGCACCTGTCGTCGGTCTGGCAGGGGTTGATCGGCGCATCGGCGCTGATCGGCATCTTCATCGGCGGCCCGCTCGGCGGATGGCTGGCGGACCGGGTCGGACGCCGGCCGATGTTCACGGTCGACCTCGCCATCTTCCTGGTCGGCTCCGCGGCCCAGTTCTTCGTTGCCGAAGCGTGGCAGCTCTTCGTCGTGCGTCTGGTGATGGGGATTGCGATCGGCGCGGACTATTCGATCGGATGGCCGTTGCTCGCCGAATTTGCGCCGGCGCGCCTGCGCGGAAAATTGCTCGCGATGCTCGAGCTGGTCTGGTATGTCGGCTATCTCGTGTCGTATGCGATCGGCTGGGGGCTGACCGAGTCCTCGATGGCCAGCTGGCAGGTCATTCTGGGCCTGAGCACGGTGCCGACGGTCGTTGTCTTCCTGATGCGCCTCGGCACGCCCGAGTCGCCGCGCTGGTTGATGAGCCAGGGCAAAGTCGCCGAAGCGAAGGCGCTGGCGAAGGAATACATGGAGCAGGACGAACTCCGGGAACTGCAACCGGGTGGCGCGGCCGAAAAGTATGGATTCCGATCGTTGTTCTCGCCCGGATACTTCAAGACCACCTTCTTCGTGTCGATGTTCTGGGTATGTAACGTCACGCCTTACTTCGCCATCGGCGCGTTCGCACCGATCGTTCTCGAGCGGCTGGGGCTCAAGGAGGGAATGACGGGCGGCCTGGTGCTCAACGGCGTCGCCGTGCTGGGGACGATCATCGCGGTGATGCTGATCGAAAAGGTGGGGCGACGCGTGCTGGCCATTCCGCCGTTCTTCGTCTCCGCCATCGCGCTGATGAGCGTGGCGCTGTTCTCCGACGTTTCGTCGGCGCTGATCCTCGTCTGCTTCTTCACGTTCTCGTTGGTCAACGCCATTTCGACGGTGCTGACCGGCGTGTATCCCGGGGAAGTGTTTCCGACGGAAATCCGCGGGATCGGCGTCGGCGTCGCCACGGCCGTTTCGCGTGTCGGCGCGGCCATGGGCACCTTCCTCCTGCCGGTGATCATCGAAACGTATGGTGTGGGTGCCGCGATGATGATCGCCGCGGGCATCAGTCTCGTCGGCGGCGTGATTTCCTATGCATTGGCGCCGGAAACGAAGGGCAAGTTGTTGAGCGAGGCATCCGCTCCCCGCAAGTGAGTCGGATCGATTCGAGGGCGGCGCTCCCGACCGCTGCATCCGCTCGCCAATCCAAGCGGCGGTTGTTTGGAGCATCACGTCCGTTTATATCGCGTGACGTCGCATTCTCGATGGGTAGGATGGGCTCGACGTGTCGTGCGAATCATGGCGGGGACGCCACGCGCGAGCGGGCCGCGACCAGGGTCGCAGTTGGCCGGTGACTACCCATTTGAAAATTTGCGATATTCAGACATGAACACACAGAATCTCGTCGAGCAATTCGGCCCACGCGAATCCATGGAGTACGACGTGGTCATCGTCGGCGGCGGGCCGGCCGGACTGTCGGCCGCGATACGGATCAAGCAGCTGGCACTCGAGAGCGGCGGGGACGTCAGTGTTTGCGTGCTCGAAAAAGGCTCCGAGATCGGCGCGCATACGCTTTCCGGCGCGGTCATGGATCCGCGTGCGCTTCAGGAGCTGATGCCGGACTGGCGCGAGAAGGGCGCGCCGCTCGACGTCGAGGTGACCGAAGACCGCTTCCTGTTCCTGTCGCAACGCGGTGCGAAGCAGGTTCCGAACTGGCTGCTGCCCGACAATTTCAAGAATCATGGCAACTACGTCGTCAGCCTGGGTAACGTGACGCGTTGGCTCGGTCAGCAGGCCGAGTCACTGGGCGTCGAGATTTTCGCCGGGTTTCCGGCGGCCGAGATCCTGTACGGCGAGCGCGGCGAAGTCAAAGGCGTCGCGACCGGCAACATGGGCGTCGGCAAGAACGGCGAGCCGACCGAGAACTTCCAGCTCGGGATGGAACTGCACGCGAAATACACGCTGTTTGCCGAAGGCGCGCGGGGCCATCTCGGTCGTCAGTTGATGGATCGCTTCAAGCTTCGCGACGGTGCCGATCCGCAGGTGCATGGCCTCGGCATCAAGGAGCTGTGGGAAATCGACCCGACCATGCACAAGCCAGGGCTCGTCATTCATACGGCCGGCTGGCCGCTTGACCGCGATACGTACGGCGGGTCCTTCCTCTATCACCTCGACAACCATCAGGTGGTCGTCGGTTTCGTGGTCGGCCTCGGCTACTCGAACCCGTACCTGTCGCCGTTCGAGGAGTTTCAGCGATACAAGACGCATCCCGAGATTCGCAAGTTCCTCGAAGGCGGCAAGCGGGTGTCGTACGGCGCCCGTGCGATTACCGCAGGCGGGCTGACGTCGTTGCCGAAGCTCACGTTCGCGGGCGGCGCACTGATCGGCTGCGACGCGGGTTTTCTCAACGCGTCGCGCATCAAGGGCAGCCATGCGGCCATTGCGAGCGGAAAGATGGCCGCGGAGGCCGCCCATGAAGCGCTGCGCTCCGGCCGACAGCGCGACGAGCTGGTCGAGTATCCGCAGGCGTTCGAGCGTTCCTGGTTGAAGGACGAACTGCATCGCGCGCGAAATTTCAAGCAATGGATGAGCAAGGGGCTCTACGTGGGCACGTTCATGGTAGGCCTCGAACAGAAGGTGCTCGGCGGCCGCGCGCCGTGGACGCTCCATCACCGGCACGCCGACCACGAGACACTCAGGCCCGCATCGGCCTGCAGGGAAATCGTCTATCCGAAACCGGACGGGAAGCTGACGTTCGACCGGCTGTCGTCCGTGTATCTGTCGAATACGAACCACGAGGAAAACCAGCCCGCGCACCTGACGCTGAAGGATGCGAGCGTTCCGGTGCGGGTGAACCTGGCGAAGTATGCCGGCCCGGAAGCGCGGTTTTGCCCGGCCGGCGTCTACGAGTTCGGGACGAAAGCCGACGGTACCGAGGGGCTGACCATCAATGCGCAGAACTGCGTCCACTGCAAGACCTGCGATATCAAGGATCCGACGCAAAACATCGTATGGGTCACCCCGGAGGGCGGTGGCGGCCCCAATTATCCGAACATGTAAGCGCGTCGATTCAAGTCGACCCTCCCACCACGAGCCACGAGCGAAAAAAATGAATCTCGGATTTATCGGAACCGGCGTCATCACGAAAGCCATCGTTACCGGCCTGATCCGGTCGGGCTTCTCGTTCGACCGGATCGCGCTGTCGCCGCGAAACGCCGAAACGGCCGCGGAACTTGCCGCGCTGGATGCCCGCATTCAGGTCTGTACGTCCAATCAGGCGGTGCTCGACGCGTCGGACGTCGTCTGTATCGCGGTCGTACCGCAAATTGTCGTCGACGTGCTGAACGCGCTTCGGTTCGAAGCGCGGCACCACGTCATCACCTTCGTCCCGGGAACGTCGATCGAGACGTTGAGTCGACTCGTTCATCCCGCGAGCCGGCTTGCTCGCGCGATACCGTTGCCGGCGGTCGCGGATCTCAAAGGCAGTACGGCGATCTATCCGCCGGATGAAGTCGCCAGATCGCTGTTTGCCGGGCTCGGCGAGGCTGTCGAGGTGGAAAGCGAGAAACAGTTCGATGCGGTGCACGCCGTGACGGCGACGATGGCCAGCTTCTATGCGGTGCTCGAACACCAGGCGACATGGCTGACGCAGCAAGGGCTTCGATACGACGCCGCGCGTGCATTCCTGTCCGGTTACTGCGTGGGCCTGGCCCACGACACGACCCGCACCAGCCAGTCGTTTGCCGAGATGATCGAGCACTGCATGACGCCCGGCGGCCTGAACGAGCAGTTGCATGCCGAACTCACTGCGCATGGCGCCTATCGGTACTACGGCGAAGCGCTCGATCGCATTCTGGCGCGCGTGGAAGGCCGCGCCTGAACGTCCAGTCCGGTCAGGACAAGTTCCGCTGAGTTTCGGCATCAGCGATGTTGATGCAAGCACCATGAGAGTGCGGGCGGCGCAAGATGAAAACACGCTGGCCTGTCGGGAAACGCCCGAAGGTCCGGCAACATTTTCGATCGTGGCCAGACACTCATGAATATCGACACTCACCATTCGACGCCCGATACACCCGATACGCCGGGTGCGACGTATCCGGCTTACCGGCAAGGCTCGGGCTGGAACGCGATGTTGCCAGAGCGACTCGCGCGCGGCCCGACGACGATCCGCAGCTTCGGATCGATCGTCATCGGAGGCGGATATACGGGCCTCGCGGCGGCGCGACGCATCGCGGAGCTGTGTCCCGACGAGCAGGTGCTGGTGCTGGAGGCGTCGAGCGTTGGAGAGGGCTCGTCGGGCCGCAACTCGGGCTTCATCATCAACCTGCCGCACAACACGAAGCTGGGCGGGCATACCAGCCCGCTGGAGGTGGCGCGCAGGCAGATCCGGATGTATGACGCGGGTCTTCGCTGGCTCGAGCGGCTCGTTCGCGAAAACGGGATCGAATGCGGCTGGAACGCGGCGGGAAAGTTTCATGCGGCCGCGACCGAAGCGGGTGTCCGGAATCTCCACGCGGCGCTGGCCCAATATCGGGAGTGGGGCGTGGCATACCAGGAGTTCGACCGGGACGCGCTCGCTGAAAAACTTGGAACTGCATATTATCGGTACGGCTTTCACTCGCCGAGCAACGTCTTCGTGCAGCCCGCGGCGCTGATTCGAGGGCTGGCCGATGCGCTTCCGTCAAATGTCGTTCTGGTTGAAAACGAACCGGTCGTCTCGCTGGATGGCGCGTCGCCTTTCAAGGTTGCCACGGTCCGGGCGGAGTATTGCGCCAAGCGCGTCGTATTGGCCAACAACGGATTCGCGAAGTCGCTCGGTATCCTCCGTGACAGGCTGATCACGATCTTTACGTATGCGGCCGTCACGCCACGGTTGCCGGAGTCCGAACTGAAAAAACTCGGCGATGCATCGGAATGGGGCGTCATCCCCGCCAACCGGCTCGGGACCACGCTGCGTCGCATTCAGGACGGGCGTTTCATGGTGCGAAGCGCGTATTCGTACGAGCGCGAGCAATCGCCGGCCGATACCTTGGCGCAACTGACCGCCAGTTACCGGAATCGCTATCCGGACATGAAGTCTCATCGCTTCGAACACGTATGGGGCGGAACCACGGCATTGACGCGAAACGGTGCGACGTTCTTCGGTGAATTGCGCCCGGGCCTGTTTGCGTCGCTGGGATGCAATGGCGCGGGGGTGCTGAAGGGCAGCACCTACGGCAAGTTGCTGGGTGAAATGGCCATGGGCGCACAGTCGTCGCATCTGTCCGACGCGCTCGCCATGGAAGGGCCCAACTGGCTGCCGCCCGAACCGTTCCGCCGCATCGGCGTTGTCTCCGCGATCAAGTACCAGGCTGCAGTGGCCGGCCTGGAACGATGATCATTGTTGAATTACTCATCTGGAATCTGGAAATCGAAAGATGCCCGAAATCAAACGCAGTTACGTAGGAAAACGCCTGTCCGAGGCCGCTGTGCACCAAGGTGTCGTTTATCTGGCCGGCCAGGTGCCGAGCGACGTCACCCAGGACATGGCCGGCCAGACCCGCCAGGTACTGGCTTCGATCGATGCATTGCTCGCGGAACAGGGTTCGGACAAGTCGCGCATCCTGTCCTGCCAGATCTTCGTTTCCGACATGTCGCAGGTCGCGAAGATGAACGAGGTGTGGGATGCATGGGTGACGCCCGGGCAGGCGCCGCCGCGCGCGACGGTGGGGGCGCAACTGGCTTCGCCTGAAAAGCTGATCGAGGTCGTGATCGTGGCGGCGACCTGAACGCTGCCATTGCCGGTCGTGCGCTGCAGCAACCGTTCTCCCAACGGTTTTTCCTGCTCGGAGACCGCGCGCGTGACGGCAACTGGTGAAATACCCAGTTGCCCGGATTCCGGATCAGCCTCATTTCTTCCTGGCGTGGCAATTGGGCGACCACACGAATCCTCTCCCCATTGAACGCCTTCAGTGTCTCGGGGCTCCTCCCGGATACGCCCCAGGCAGATGCCGTTCAGGTCGCCGAACGCATTCGCGCAGCGATCGATGAGCTGGTACTCGAGCACATCGGTAGCGAATACGGACGCATTACCGCCAGCATTGGCCTGGCGAGTTGGATGGACGATCAGGAAGGTGATCCGCGGGTGGTGATCAGGGCGGCCGACGGGGCGCTGTACTACGCGAAGGCGACGGGCCGAAACAAGGTCGCGACCTTTCAGGTTCCCGGGTAATGCCTGAATGTGCCGCCGCCGCTGTGAACATCCCGGGCACCCATCGTGAATAGCGAAAGCAATTCCGGCGGTGTGATCCGAAACACCGACTTGGGGCGACTCGGTGCATATCGATATTGCGCCCGAAAAAATGAACTCGAGCGGTGCATTCCCGGCGGTGTGACTGGCGAATCGGCCCTGCACTCGAGATGGGCGATTAACGAAAATTAATTGATTTTCATTAAACTTTCCTTGATGCGACGAAGGCGCGACGCCCCGTTGTCTTGCCAGCGAAGCATTGAGTACGAACGGCAGGTCGGCCACGACGACGCGGCGTTCAGGCGCGCATCCGCAGGCCGGAGCGCTGAGCCTCTGCCGGGTACATTAAAAATGCACGCGTTATCGCGGCGAATTTCCTGAAACAGTGATGTGCAGTGGAGCGATTCGACCAGCAGCCGATAAACCAATGATTTTTCGCGGCAAATACACGAATGTCGATCAGGGTATGTGCGGAGGTAGATGGGGGGCCACGTAGTTGCTAGTACATATTCCCTAGACTAATATCCTCCTCGCATCGGTCGGTTTAGTCAGTTTAAATCGGACGACCGTGATGCAACGCGTGCCAATCCGTTGTTTTGGTTTTGTAAGGAAATGAATCGCCCATGGCCGAGAAGAGCCTCGGAGGCGCCGTCGACGGTTTGATGCATCGTGCCGACGTGGCAGGCGATCTGCTGCATCTGCGGCCTGCGCAGGAAAGCGACCGTGCATTCCTGCGCACCGTATTCGAAAGCACGCGGATCGACGAGTTCGTGCAGGCCGGGTTGAGCGCGGATCGCATCGCGGCATTGCTGGTCGAGCAGTTTTCGATGCAGGACAGGTATTACCGAGCGCGCTATCCGCATTGCCGGTTCGATGTGGTCATGCTCGGAGAGCATGCGATCGGTCGCCTCTATCACGATTGGCGAGGCGGTGAAGTGCGCGTGATCGATATCGCGCTGCTGCCCGCGCATCGCGGGGCCGGGGTCGGCACGCGGCTCGTGCACGCGATCGTATCGCTGGCAGCCGCCTGCGCAATGCCGGTCGTGCTCTATGTGGAAATGAACAACCCGGTGCGGGCTCTGTATCGGCGGTGCGGATTCGAGCAGACCGGCGAGAACGGGATCTACCTGCAGATGACGCGCCCCGCCGTGCCGTTCGACCGGGCGAACGTGAGGCCCTTGCCAGGCCTCGCGATCGAAGGCGCGCGGGCCGCGAGCAGTACGGACATCAGGCAGTAGCAACGAAAGACCGCGACCGGCCGTGCCGGCTACCGGTACAACGAACAAACAACGATCGGGGGCGTGCGTGCTGTCCATCCCTACCCATGCCGAATTGCTCGATGCGATCGGGCAACGGTTCACGTTTGGCGCCAGCGGCGGCGAGCCGGTCGACGCTGTACTCCTCGATGCACCGCCCGGCCTCCCGATGAACGACCAGTTCGTCTGCTACTCGGCAACGTTCGCGTTGCCCAGCGGTGTGCATCGTCCGCAGGACGTTTATCGCATCGTATCTCCGGCCGGCCATGCGTGGGCGCTGCTCGCGACACCGACGCGGCCCACCGAGAACGGATGCTCGACACTCACCGTCGTCGTGCACTGTCGTACCGATCAACTTGCCGGGGCCGCCGGCCCGCGCAGCGACGCGTAGGTTTTTTCTTCTTTTCCCGCAAGAGAGGAGGCGTGTGATGAGTGATCCGTATCTGGGTGAAATCCGCATGGTGGGGTTCAACTTTGCTCCCTACGGATGGGCATTGTGCCAGGGCGAGGTGTTGGCGATTTCCCAAAACCAGGCGCTGTTCTCGTTGCTTGGCACGTACTACGGCGGTAACGGCACGACGACGTTTCAGTTGCCGGATTTGCGCAGCCGCACGCCAGTTGGTGTTGGACAGGGACTGGGATTGTCCGCGGTCGAGATAGGCCAGATCGGCGGCACCGAAGGCGCATCGCTGACGACGCAGAACATGCCGCTCCATACGCACGTCGCGACGGTGTCGACCCCCGGCGCCGCGCAGGGATCGATCTCGATCCCCGCGTCGACTTCGACGGACACGAGCACGCAAAGCGCGGTGCCCGGCAATACGTCGGTGCTGGGAACGGTCAGCGTGTCGAATCGCCAGGGCGACCTCTACAGCACGGTGGCCGCCGATACGACGCTGAAGCCGTTCGACGTGACCTTGCCGGTTACGGCGCCGACGATCCAGAACGGCCCGGCTGGCGGCAGTACGCCGTTCTCGCTGCGTAACCCGTATGTCGGCATCAATTTCATCATTGCACTGACCGGTGTATTCCCGTCGCGGGGGTAATCGGTAAAGTGCGCGTGCCGCATGAGCGGCACGCAATCAAGGACATCGAGCGATGAAATTCGCCGGCAGCCTCCTGAAGCTTTTCGCCGCGATGCGTGCGTCCGATCCGCGCCCGCGTAATCGGACTGCCGCGCTGCCGGCGCCGCTCATCGTCGCGCTCGAGCCGCGCATCGTCTACGACGGGTCGGTTGCCGCGATGGGCGCCGTTGCCGTTGCGGCCGCGCATCCGGCCGGCGCCGACGCGCACGCCGCCAATGCGTCGCCCGACGCGGCATCGGCTGCCGGTGCACAAGGCGGCGCTCGCGCCGCCGACAGCGCGGCTCCATCGCACGCGGCGCACGGCGACACGCCGGCCGCGGCGGCCGGCACGGGCGCCATCCACACGACCGAGTCGGCCGCGATGCGCGCGGTGCACGGGCTTGCGGAAGTCGGGGGGCAGCCGACGGACCATCAGGTGGTGTTCGTCAACTCGAACGTCACCGACTATCAAACGCTCGTCGCGGGGCTGCCGCCGGGCACGCAAGTCGTCGTGCTCGATGCGACGAAGGACGGGCTCGCGCAAATCGAGCAGTATCTGCAGGCGCACCCCGGCATGAGCGCGATCCATCTCGTCTCGCACGGGTCGGATGGCGAAGTGCAGATCGGCAGCACCTGGCTCGACCAGGCCGATCTGTCGGCCTACGGTGCGCAGTTCGCGCAAATCGGCGCGGCGATGAAGCCGGGCGGCGACTTTCTGATTTACGGATGCGACGTGGCGCAGAATGCGGACGGCAAGGCATTCGTGCAGCAGATCGCCACGTTGACCGGATTGAACGTGGCGGCGTCGACCGACGTCACGGGTGCGGCGTCGCTTGGTGGCAACTGGACACTCGAGTACGACGTCGGCGAGGTGCATACCGGTGTGGTCTTCTCGACATCGGCGGAGCAGAACTTCGATCACGTGTTATCCGTCTTTGACGAGACGTATGACAGTCAGGTCGGATTCGACACCGGCGCGACGGCTGTCGCGTCCACCACGCTCGATGGTCTCGTCTATACGGGCGACCAGTCGGTCGAGTATTCCGTCGTCAATGGGTCGCTTCCCGCTAGCGGTTCTGGCGGCGAGTTCATCGTGAACGTGCAGGGCACGCAGATGTCGTCGCTGACGATCCAGCGGCAAGACGGCGCATTGATGGCGGTACAGAGCTTCGACATCGATGTCTTCCTGAGCTCGAAAGTGACGGTCCAAGGATTCGACTCGTCCGGCAACATTCTCGGCAGCGTCGTGCTCGATATTGCCAACAATGGCAACAACTCCGTGTTTCACGTCGACTTGTCCGGAAATGCGGCGTTCTCCCAGGTCAAGAGCATCAAGCTGGTGGAGTCGAGCAACGACGGCGGTTTCCTGTCGCCGACGCTCGACAACTTCGCATACCTCGCGCCGTCGTCACCGCCGACGCTTACCGCCACAGGCGGCGCCACGTCGTTCGTGGCCGGCGACAACACGGCGTCGACGCCGGTGGCCGTCGACACGGGGATCACGCTGACCGACGGTAATTCGACTACGGCGGTGAGCGCTACCGTGGCGATCACGGGGAACCTGCACACCACCGAAGACACACTTGGCTTCACGAATACGAGCGCTGCCACGTACGGCAACATTTCGTCGACGTACAACGCGCTCACCGGCGTGCTGACGCTGACTTCGTCGGGCGGCACGGCGAGTATCGCGCAATGGCAGGCCGCGCTGCGCGCGGTCACGTACACCGATACGGCCGTGACGCCCAATGCCGCCACGCGAACCGTCAGCTTCGAGATCACGAGCGACGGCCATACGTCGGGCAACACCGTGACGAAGGCGATTTCGGTGACCGACACCGACCAGACACCAATCGTTGCATCGACCGGCGGCACGGCGACCTATCGCTCGGGCACCGCGGCCGTGACGATCGATGGCGGTATTTCGGTGAGCGACCGCGACAACACGACGCAAGCGTCGGGCACGGTGTCGGTATCGGGTGGCTTCCACAGTGGCGACACGCTCGGCTTCACGAACACCGACTCGGCACTGTTCGGCAATATCGTTGCATCGTACAACGCAGCGACGGGCGTCATGACGCTCACGTCGGCAGGTGCTACCGCCACCGATACGCAGTGGGCCAACGCGTTGTCGGCGGTCACGTTCTCGAGTACGAGCACGACGCTCGGCAATCGCACGATCTCGTTCGCGACAAGCGACGGCTCGAAAACGGGCGTCGCCGCGACTGACACGGTCAGCGTCGTGAGTTCGGCGCAAGTCACGACAGATTCTGGATCGGCGGCATTCGTCGCTGGGGACAACGTGCTGTCGACGCCGGTGCCGATCGATTCGGGCCTGACGGTGACCGACGCCGCTACCGGCACGCTCGCGTCCGCGACGGTGGCCATCACGGGCGGATTCCACAGCGGCGAGGACGTTCTGTCTTTCGTCAATGACGGTGCGACGATGGGCAACATCACCGCGTCGTATAACGCGGCTACGGGTGTACTGACGCTGACATCCGCGAGTGCGTCGGCGACGCTCGCACAATGGCAGGCCGCGCTGCGGTCGGTCACGTATACCGACACGCTGGTGACGCCGGACGCGACGACGCGCACGGTCAGCTTTACCGTGGTCGACAGCGTGAGCAACACGAGCAATACGGCCACGCGCACCGTGACGGTGACGGACACGGACCAGACGCCGATCGTCACGACGACGGGCGGTACGACGAGCTACGTGGGCAACGCGCCGGCCGTAACGATCGACGGCGGCATTTCAGTCAGCGATCTCGACAACACGACGCAATCGTTCGGAACCGTGTCGGTGACGGCCGGATTCCACAGCGGGGACGCGCTGAGCTTCGTGAACACGAGCTCGGCGCTGTTCGGCAATATCGGTGCGTCGTACAACTCGGCGACGGGCGTGATGACGCTCGTTTCCTCGGGCGCGACGGCCACCGACGTGCAGTGGGAGAACGCACTGTCGGCGGTGGCGTTTTCGAGCACGAGCACGACGTATGGCAACCGGACGATTTCATTCTCGACGAACGACGGCGTGAAGACGAGCACCGTGGCGACCGATACGATCACGATGACCGCGCCGCCGACGATCACGACTGATGCGGGCTCGGCTTCGTTCGTGGCCGGAGACAACACGGCATCGATACCGGTGGCGGTCGATTCGGGCCTGTCGGTGACCGACGGCAGTGCTACCACGCTGGCGTCGGCAACGGTTGCGATCACCGGCAACTTCCACAGCGGCGAAGACGTGCTGGCGTTCGCCAACGATGGCTCGACGATGGGCAACATCACCGCGTCGTACAACGCATCGACGGGTGTGTTGACGCTATCCTCGGCCGGCGCGACGGCGACGCTCGCCCAGTGGCAGGCCGCACTGCAATCGGTAACGTACACCGATACTGCCGTCACGCCGAACCCCGCAACGCGCACGGTCAGCTTCACGGCGCTCGACGGTGCAGGCAATGCGAGCGCCACGGCCGCGCGCACGATCACGGTCACGGACACCGACCAGACGCCAATCGTTACGTCGATGAGCGGCACGACGAACTACGTCGGCGGGACGTCGGCCGTGACGATCGACGGCGGCATGTCGGTCAGCGATCTCGACAACACGACGCAATCGTTCGGAACCGTGTCGGTGACGGCTGGCTTCCACAGCGGCGACACGCTGACGTTCATTAACTCGAACTCGACGACCTACGGCAACATCGTCGGTTCGTACAACGCCGCGACCGGCGTGCTGACCCTCTCGTCGTCCGGCGACACCGCCTCTGATGCGCAATGGGCCAATGCACTGAGTGCGGTGACGTTCTCGGCGAGCTCGAGCGCGCCGCCGGGCAACCGCACGATTGCGTTCACGACCAACGACGGCATCAAGACGAGCGCGGCGGCGCTGGATACCGTAAGCGTGCTCGGCCCGCCGACGATTACCGCCGATTCCGGCTCGGCATCGTTCGTGGAGGCCGACAACACGGTGTCGACGCCGGTGGCGGTCGACCCGGGCATCGGGCTGAGCGACGGGGTCTCGGCGACACTGGCATCGGCCACGGTCGCGATCACGGGCAGCTTCCACAGCGCGGAGGACGTGCTCGCGTTCGTCAATACGAACTCGACGACGTACGGGAACATCACCGCGTCCTACAACGCGGCAACCGGCGTGCTGACGCTGAGTTCGGCCGGCGCAACGGCCACGCTCGCACAATGGCAGAGCGCGCTTCAGTCCGTGACATACACGGATACCGCGGTCACGCCGAACACGGCGACGCGCACGATCAGCTTCACGGCAGTCGACACGGGCAGCTATACGAGCAATACGGCGGTGCGTACGGTCACGGTCACCGCAACGGATCAATCGCCGGTGCTGGCGACCACGGGCGGGACCAGCTACGTGGGCGGCACGTCTGCCGTGACGATCGACGGCGGGATGTCGGTGAGCGACCTCGACAATTCGACGCAGTCGGCGGGGACGGTATCGATCTCCGGAGGCTTCCACAGCGGCGACACGCTCGGTTTCACGAACACGAGCGCGACGCTGTTCGGCAACATCGTCGCATCGTATGACGCGGCGACGGGCGTGCTGACGATGACGTCCGCCGGGGCAGTCGCTTCGAACGCGCAGTGGTCGCGTGCGCTATCTGCCGTGACTTACTCGAGTACGAGCACGGTGTACGGCAATCGCACGATTTCGATTGCGGTGAGCGACGGTACCAAGACCAGCGCCGCGGCAACCGATACGGTGGCCATGACGGCGCCGCCGCAGATCACGACCGATGCGGGCTCGGCCGCGTTCGTGGAAGGGGACAATACGGCGTCCACGCCGGTGGCGATCGATCCGGGCCTGACGCTGAGCGACGGGAGCAGCGCCACGCTGGCGTCGGCAACGGTTGCGATCACCGGCAGCTTCCACAGTGGCGAAGACGTGCTGGCGTTCGTCAACGACGGTTCGACGATGGGCAACATCGTGGGCGCGTACAACGCGACGACGGGCGTACTGACGCTGAGTTCGGCCGGCGCGACAGCCACGCTCGCACAATGGCAGAGCGCGCTGCAGGCGGTCGCGTACACCGACACGGCTGTCATCCCGAACACGGCGACGCGTACCGTCGGCTTCACCGTTATCGACGGCGGCGGCAATACCAGCGCCACGGCGACGCGCACGGTGACGGTGACGGCGACCGACCAGACGCCGATCGTGACGTCGACAGGCGGCACGACGAATTACGTCGGCGGGACGTCTGCAGTGACGATCGACGGCGGCATGTCGGTCAGCGACCTCGACAACACGACGCAATCGTTCGGAACCGTGTCCGTGACGGCAGGTTTCCACAGCGGCGATACGCTGACGTTCGTCAATACGAATTCGTCCACCTACGGCAACATCGTCGGTTCTTATAACTCGGCGACGGGCGTGCTCACACTCACGTCGTCGGGCGCGACTGCAACCGATGCGCAATGGGCGAGTGCCTTGAGTGCCGTGACGTTTTCGACGAGCGCCAGCGCCGTACCGGGTAACCGCACGATCGCCTTCACCACCAGCGACGGCACGAAGACGAGCGTCGCCGCGACCGATACCGTCGCCGTGATCGGGCCGCCGCACATCACGACCGATCCCGGCTCGGCCTCGTTCGTCGCGGGAGACAACACGGCATCGACGCCCGTGACGATCGATCCGGGGCTGGTCCTGACGGACTCCGGGGCACCGACGCTGGCGTCGGCCACCGTCGCGATCACCGGCAACTTCCATGCCGGTGAAGACGTGCTGTCGTTCACGAACGACAGCGCGACGATGGGTAACATCAGTGCATCCTACGATGCGGCGACGGGCCTGCTGACGCTGACGTCGGCGGGATCGACGGCGACGCTCGCGCAGTGGCAGAGTGCATTGGCCTCGGTGACGTACACCGACACCGTGGTCACGCCGAACGCCGCGACCCGCACGATTGCCTTCACGGCCGTCGATACTGGCGCCATCGCGAGCAATACGGCAACGCGCACGGTGACCGTGACCGATACCGATCAGACGCCGATCGTGACGATGCCCGGCGGCACTGCGTCGTACGTGGCCGGTGCGTCGGCGACGATCGTGAATTCGGGCGTGAGCGTGACCGATCTCGACAATTCGACGCAGTCGTCCGCCACGGTCGCGATTACGGGTGGTTTCCGTTCGGGCGAGGACGTGCTGGCGTTGACGAACGGCGACGCAGGCGCGTTCGGCAACATTTCCGCGTCGTACGACGCGGCCACTGGTGTGTTGACTCTTTCCTCCGCAGGCGCGACGGCGACCGACGCGCAGTGGGCACGCGCATTGTCGAACGTGACGTTCGCGACCAGCGGCACGCACTTCGGAGATCGTACGATCGCGTTCCAGACGAACGACGGTACGAAGACGAGTGCATCGGCAAGTACCACCGTTACCGTGATGGACCGGCCACACGTCGACACCGGCGCGGGTTCCGCTTCCTTCGTCGCCGGCGACAATGCTCCGTCGGTGCCCGTCGCGGTGTCTCCCGGCCTTGCGTTGAGCGACGGCAGCAGCGCGGTGCTGAGCTCGGCGACGGTGGCGCTCACGGGCGGCTTTCATCCGGGCGAAGACGTGCTCGCATTCCGCAACGACGGTGCGACGATGGGCAACGTTACGGCCAGCTATGACGCGGGCACGGGCGTACTGACGCTGACGTCCGCCGGCAGTACGGCGACGCTCGCGCAGTGGCAGGCGGCGCTCGCATCGGTCACCTATACCGACACGGCGGTTACGCCGGACGCCACGACACGCGTCGTCAGCTTCACGGTGACCGACGGCAACGGCACGGCCAGCGATGTACAAACGCGCAGCGTGACGGTGGCCGATACCGATCAGACACCGCGCCTGAGCGTCGACGGCAATGCGACCTATGTCGCGCAGGCATTCAATCCGGTGCCGGTGGCGGTCGCGCCACAGGTCGCGCTGAGCGATCGCGACGACACCACGCTGGCGTCGGCCCAGGTATCGATTGGCAGTGGTTTCGATGCGGCGCACGATACGCTGTCGTTTACCGCCAGCGCGGCGACGGGAGATATCGGCGCGCGCTACGACGCGGCCACCGGGGTGCTGACGCTCACCTCCGCCAGCGGCAAGGCGACGCTCGCGCAATGGACCGCCGCGCTGCAATCGGTCAAGTATGCGGATTCCGCGCTCAACGCGGCGGGCAGCCGCACGGTCACGTTCACTGTGAGTGACGGCATGAAGACCAGCGCCCCCGCTTCGACCACGGTGACGATCGTCACGGGGCCGTCGGGCGGTGTACCAAACGTGCGCGAGCAGCCGACGATCATCGCGTCGCCCGGCCCGGCATCGCCTGCCGCGTTCGCGGGTTCGGACAACACCGCGCCGCCGGACGTGCTGCAGGAGCTTGAAGAGCCGCCCCGGATCGGATCGGTGCCGGTGGTACCGACCATCACGTTCCAGGATCCGGCGGCGCCGCGAGACGCGTACCTGATCAATCGCACCACGGTGTCGCGCTTCGATTTCGCAGCGCTCGACGCGGCCCTTGCCGCGACGCCGCTTGACGCACCGCTGCCGTTGCCCGACATGTCGTTCTCGATCGCGACGGACGAACCGTTCTCGATCGACGTGGCGACGCTGCTGCCGCTGTCGGAGGCGATGCACGGCGGCGCGCAAGTCACGGTACGGCTCGCAGACGGTCGTTCGCTGCCGGGCTGGATCCGCTACGACGCAGCCAATGGCGTGTTGCGCGGCAAGTTGCCGCCCGGCACGCAGGAGGTGCACGTTTTTATCCAGACGCGCGACGCGTCCGGCCATGCGACCCGCCGCGAGATCGTGCTGGCTCCCCATGCGCACAGTGACGCGCATCGCGCCGCTCACCCGGCCGGGCCCGGACCTGCTGCCGGGGAGATGGCCGGGCCGACGACCGCTGTGGCACGGCCGGCCGGCAAGCTGTCGCTCGATCAGCAGTTTGCGCAGGCGCGTGCCGCGTTGCATGTGCCGCATCCCGGCGACGCGGTGCGTCGCCTATGAATTCCCGTCATGCGCCGATAACCATGAGATCACAAACGTCCGTTGCCGAAGCGATGCCGTTGTCCGTCCTTGCTTCGCGTGCCGTGCCCGGCCGCCGTTCGACGCGCCTGCCGCGCTTGTCGCTGATCGCCGTCTCGGCAGCCGTGGTCTGGCTGTCGGGCTGCGCGGTTCACCCGACACCGTTTACGGACGCGGAGCGCGTGCAGACCGTGCGTGAGGACCGCGCCGCGATGTTCGCGAATCAGCCGCCGCTGGCCGGCCCCGTCACGCTGCAGGAGGCCTTGGCGCGCGCGATCCGCTACAACCTCGACCATCGGCTGAAAATGATGGAAGAGGCGCTCGCGGAAAAGCAGCTCGATCTCGCGAACTTCGAGATGTTGCCGCGCCTGACCGCCCAGGCCGGCTACACGACGCGCAATCATCCGCTCGCATCGTCGTCGCAGGGGCTCTTCACGAACACGCAGGTCGTGCCGCCGTCGTACTCGACGGACAAGAACGATCGCACGGCCGATCTGTCGTTCTCGTGGAACCTGCTCGATTTCGGCGTCAGCTACTTCGAGGCGAAAGAGCAGGCCGATCGCGTACTCGTCGTCGAGCAACGCCGGCGCAAGGTGGTGCAACTGATGATGCAGCAGGTGCGCGAGGCGTACTGGCAGGCCGTTGGCGCGCAGCGTATGGCGTCGCGCGTCGGCCCGCTGCTTGCACAGGCCGGACAGGCGCTCGACGCGTCGCGCCAGTCGCAGCTCGAAGGCTTGCGCTCGCCGCTCGATACGCTCGCCTATCAGCATGCGCTGCTCGACATCATGCGCCAGCTCGAAGCCGTGCGCGACCAGCTCGACGAAGCCAAGCCGCGCCTCGCGTCGCTGATGAACATCGCGCCCGGTACCGATTTCCTGCTCGCGCCGCCCGGAAGTTTCACGGTGCCGAGCTTTGACATGCCGATGGCGCGCATGGAAGAGACGGCGCTCGAACGGCGTCCGGAACTCGTCGAGGCAAGCTACAACGAACGCATCAGCGTCAACGAGACGCACAAGGCGATCGCCAAGCTGCTGCCGGGCATCGAGCTGCAACTGGGTGCGCATTACGACAGCAACAGCTTCCTCGTCTATCACGCGTGGCGCGCGGCCGGCATCAACGTGAGCTGGAACCTGCTGAACGTGCTCAATGCGAAGAACATTCGCGGTGCGGCCAAGGCGCAGCTCGACGTCGCACATGCGCAGCGCCTCGCACTGTCGATGGCCGTGCTGACGCAAGTGCACGTCGCGCGCGCGGAGCTGAGCGCGAGACAGCGCCAGTTCGATCTGTTCAAGCAGATCAACGACGTGGACGACCAGATTCTGCAGCACACGCACAATGCGACGATCGCGAACGCGCAAGGCAGGCTTGAGGAGATTCGCGCCGCGACCTCCGCGATGATGTCGGAACTGCGGCTGTATCAGAGCTACGGCGAACTCGAAAGCGCATACGGCCAGCTGCTTGCGACGCTCGGGCTCGATCCCGTGCCGTCCTTTGCGCGCGATGCGGATTTGAAATCGATCGAGCAATCGATCGATACCGAGCAAGCGCGTTGGGCGCAATTCGGCCACGCGGACGGAGTAACGACGCAATGAATCGATGGTGCAGGGCAGGGCTATGCAGTGCCATCCTGATGGTGGCCGCTCATGGCGCTTGGGCGGCCGGGGCGCCGGGCGGTGCGGGTGCGCAGCGTGCCGTGGCAGCACCGGGCGCGCTCCCCGGTGTGCCGGCGGTGGTGCCATCCATGGCGCACGCCGACGACGACGGCCGGATTCGCGTTCAGCTCGTCGCACGCGATCAGGTCGATATCTCGAGCGAGATCAGTGCGAAGATCGCATCGCTGCCGTTTCGCGACGGCGATGCATTCCGCGCGGGGCAGACGCTCGTCTCGCTCGATTGCGCTCTCTACGCGGCGCAACTGCGCAAGGCGCAAGCAGAGGCGGAAGCAGCGGGGCAACTGAAGCGCGTCAACGACCGGCTGCTGGAGCTGCATTCGATCGGGGCGGTCGACGTCGAGCAGGCCAACGCGAAGGCGAAAGCCGGGGCGGCCGAGGTCGCGTACATGCGGGCAACGGTGGGCAAGTGCAGGATCGCCGCGCCGTTCGACGGACGGGTGGTCAAGCGCAGCGCGTCGGCTCAGCAGTTCGCCGAGCCCGGCAAGCCGATTCTCACCATCGTCGACACCGGCCATCTGGAACTCAAGATGATCGTGCCGTCGAGATGGCTCGCGTGGCTCAAGCCGGACCATCCGTTGAGTGTCTCCGTCGACGAGGTCGGCAAGACGTATCCGGCCACGGTCGCCCGAATCGGCGCGCGCGTCGATCCCGTCACGCAGACGGTCGATGTAACGGCCGCGCTGTCCGGCCGCCCGCCCGAGCTGCTGCCGGGCATGAGTGGCTGGGCGCGGTTCGCCGGCGCTGCCCGCTAGTCGCACGATGAACGCCCCGCTGCAGGTCGATGCGAATGCGATCGCCGTTCTCTGGCAGTTGTCCGCCCGCGCGCGCGAGGCGCCGAGCGAGGAGACGCTCGGCTTCGTCATGGTCAATGAATCGCTGTCGCTGGTGCCGTATCGCCAGGCGGCCTGGTGGCGGGCGCCGGGGCCCGTGCCGGGTGCGGTCGCGGCGGTGTCGGGCTTGCCGCAAAGCGATCCAGGCACGCCGTACGTGCAATGGCTCGGTGAAGTCTGTCGCGTGCTTGAACGCCAGTCGCGGCAAGCGGGGGCGCCGGCGCACCCTCCGAGCTCGGCTGTCATCGGCGGAGAGGCCGGTGCGTCTGCGTTGCCGCATGCATTCGACGCAAGCAGCCTGCCGGCGACGCTCGCGGCCGACTGGGCCGCCTGGTGGCCGTCGCACGCACTGTGGGTGCCGCTCGTCGATCGGGCCGGCCGTTCGTTGGGCGGTGTCGTGCTTGCGCGCGAGCAGCCATGGACGCCGATCGAGCAAGCGCTGCTCGCGGAACTTGCCCGTGTCTGGAGCCATGCGCTTGCTGCGTTTTCGCCGAGGGCATCATGGCTCGAACGCGCGCAACTCGCGCTGCGCGCCGGCAAGCATCGGCGCCGCGCGCTCGCGGCTGTCGCCGTCGCGCTGGTCGTGCCGGTTCCGTTGACGGTCCTTGCACCTGCCGAAGTCACGCCGAAGGATCCGTTCGTCGTGCGTGCCCCGCTGGACGGCGTCATCGATCATCTGTTTGCGCAGCCGAATCAACGGGTCGCCGCAGGGGCGCCATTGTTCGCGCTCGATTCGACGGCGCTCGCATCGCGTTATGCGCTCGCGAACAAGAACTACGCGACGGCGCAGGAGGAGTACCGCCAGACCGCCCAGCTCGCGGTGACCGATGACAAGGACCGGCTCGACATGGCATTGCGCAAGGGCAAACTGGACCAGAGCGCGGTCGAGCTCGACTACACGGCGCGCGAACTCGCGCGCGTGAGCGTGACTGCGGCGCGCGCCGGCGTGGCAGTGTTCTCGGATCCGAACGACTGGAACGGGAAGGCGGTGTCGATCGGCGAAAAAGTGATGTTGCTCGCCGATCCCGCGCACGTCGAACTCACTGCGTATGTGCCCGTCGCCGACAACGTCGATGTTGTGCCGGGCGCGACCGTGACCCTTTATCCGAAGAGTTCGCCGCTCGATGCGTACGATGCGCGCATCGATACCGTGGCCTACCGCGCCGAGCCGACGCCGGATGGCGTCGTCGCCTACCGTGTGAAGGCGACGTTCGCGGGTACGGCGAAGCCGCCGCTCGGCATGATGGGCACTGCGCGCATTCATGGTCGCTGGGTGCCGCTTGCCTATTACCTGCTGCGCCGGCCGCTCGCGACGGCGCGGCAGTGGCTCGGCTGGTAGTCCGCGCATGGCCGCCGCTTTCACCGGACCTGGCGCATCGACGTCACGTCTCCCGCCTCTTCGCCAGGAGCTGACCCTGACGCACGGCGCCCCCACGCCGGGCGGCGCGCCGACCTGGATGCTGCACGACCCGGCGGCCAACCGGTTCTTTCAGATCGGCTGGCCGGCGTTCGAAATGCTCTCACGTTGGCCGCTGGGCGACCCGATGGCGATCGTCGCGTCGGTCAACGCGGAAACGACGCTGCGCGTGACGATGGACGATTTCGAATCGCTCGTGCGCACGCTGCATCATCAGCACCTGTTCGTCGCCACGAGCGCGGCCGATACGGGCCGGCTTGCGGGCGCGGCGGCCGCGAGCCGGCTGTCGCATGCGATGTGGCTGCTCAAGCATTACCTGATGATCCGCGTACCGCTGTGGCGGCCGATGCCGTTCCTGCGGCGCTTCGCCCGCCATGCGGACATCGCGTACCGGCCGGCGTTCTGGGGCGTGGTCGCGCTCGTGGCGCTCACTGGCCTGTTGCTGGTGTCGCGCCGCTGGGACGAGTTCGTTCATACGTTCCACGGCTACGCCGACCTGCGCGGACTCGTCGCGATCGGAATCACGATCGGCTGTGCCAAGGTTCTGCACGAGTTCGGGCATGCGTTTACCGCCTATCGCTACGGCTGCCGCGTGCCGACGATGGGGATCGCGTTGCTCGTGATGGTGCCGGTGCTCTACACCGATACGACCGAAGCGTGGAAAGTACCGGGCCGCGCCGAGCGATTGCGAATCGGCGCGGCCGGCATGCTGACCGAACTGGTGCTCGCCGCGTTCGCGACGCTGGCCTGGAGCGTGCTGCCCGACGGGCCGCTGCGCGCAGGCGCGTTTCTGCTGGCGACGACGACCTGGATCGGCACGCTGACGATCAACGCCAGCCCGTTCATGCGCTTCGATGGCTATTTCCTGCTCTCGGACTGGCTCGACATGCCGAACCTGCACGATCGCGCGTTCGCGTTCGGTCGCTGGTGGATGCGCGAGCGGCTGTTCGGTTTCGGCGATCCGCAGCCCGAGCCGTGTGCGCCGCGCCGCCGCCGGTTCCTGATCGCGTTCGCGTTTGCGACGTGGCTTTACCGGCTCGTCGTGTTTTTCTCGATCGCGCTCGTCGTCTATCACACGTTCTTCAAAGCGCTCGGGTTGGTCCTGTTCGGTGTCGAGTTTGGCTGGTTCATCGCGCGGCCGATCGTACGCGAAGGCGTTGCTTGCTGGCGCCGTCGTTCGGCGCTCCGGTGGTGCCGAGCGACCCGGCGCGCCGCCGCCGTCGGTGCGGCGGTGCTCGGGCTGCTGGTGCTGCCGTGGTACGGCGGGATCGGCGCCCCCGCCGTGGTCGGCCCGCTGCGCGCGCAGGGACTCTACGTACCCGAGGCCGCCTATGTGACGGCCGATGCGCCGATTGCCCGCGATGGCCAGCACGTGCGCGCGGGCGACGTGCTGGCCGTGTTTGCGTCGCCCGACCTTGCGCATCGGCTGCAGGCGGCACGGGTTGCCGATGCGCTGCTGCGCTGGCAGCTCGAGCAGCAGCCGTTCGACTCGCGGCTGCTCGAACAGGGCGTCGCGTTAAAGCGCCGCTCGGACGCGGCGCATGAAACCGTTGCCGGGCTCGCGGCACAAGTTGCGCAATTGACGCTGCGCGCGCCGTTCGACGGCGTCGTGCAAACCGACGACACACTTGCGCCGGGCACCTGGCTGCCGCGCGGCGAGCATGCGTTCGACGTCGTCGGACCGGCCGGCGTGAAGGGCGAAGCATTCGTCAGCGAAGAGGATGCGGCGCGGATCTCGGCCGGCGATCGCGTCAGCTTCGTCGCATCGTTACCCGAGTTCGGCGCGCTGGACTGCCGGGTCAGTGCGATCGATCGCGTCAATGTCGCCACGCTCGACGCGCCGGCACTTGCGAGCGTCTACGGTGGTCCGCTGCCCGTGCAGCTTCAGCCGGGCACGCATCAGCTCGTGCCGCTCGCGGCGACCTATCGCGTGCGGATTGGCGATTGTCCGGCAAGCGTAGCGTGGCCGCGCGAGATCGTCGGCACAGCGACGATCGGCGGCGCGCGGCAAAGCTTCGCATGGCGCATGCTCGCGTGGCTGACGTCGGTGTTTGTGCGCGAGAGCGGCGCATAGGCATTGCGACGCCGGGAGTCGCGCGGTACCCCGGGGCGGCAGAGACTACCGGCATCGCGTCGGCTGTCGCAGTCGATCGATGTGCTCCATTCGCTCTTCGTACTCCCAATCCTTCCTTGCCTTCCTTGCGGCCGGTCGACGGTTCAGCCTGTCATGTGTTCCCCCCACCCCACGCCCCCGGCGTGCCGATTCGCGACATTGGCGCCGGAACGATCTTTTCCTGCCCGCGCAATGCTCCGGTGACCGTGCAGGGCATCGAAATGAAAACGTAATATTTTAGAATAAGTGCCGTGACCGGATACCGAATGAATAACAATCGACCGAATTGTTGCCAAAGTTGCCGAGATTGCCTTGTTATATTGTTGATGTTCAAGGATTGATGCATTGTATTGGTTGTATAAGTTATTGATTTTTATAAGATAACTGCGTTTTTTGTGCGGCCGCTTAATATTAATGTAAATGCAAGAAAATCACCTGCTGCCAATTGCCTTGAGCGATTGGAGAATTATCTTGTCGATCTCGCAAACGTATCCTATTGTCTTCAATGCAGAGAAAATAACGGCGTTTATTTCATAAACAAACGAGACGGAGCGAAGAGACCATGTCGACAAACAAGACCGCCCCCAGTCAGGCACTTCTCACCCTCGCGAAGAGTTTCAAGCTGGATGTCGAGCGACTTTCGCGTGGAGAAACCGTTGCGGCGACGATCGTCGTTTCCACGCCGCAGGAAATGAAAAAACTTCTCGCAATTCCGACGACGCCGGACACGTACGATCTGGTCGCAAAGACAATGGCGTTAAATGGAGAGGCACCCGATTCGTACGAAGCGGGACTGAAGCATTTCTCTGCCTATGCGTGTGGCGTGTCGAATCTCGATACGTCGATCGGGAGTGCCTTTTTCAAGAAAAGATTCCCGATGGAAATCCGGATGGTGGCGTCGTCGCAAATCGAACTGACGAGCGACTACGTCGTGAACCCGGGCTCGCCGCCGGTCTACATCGCGTGCGACGAATTGATTTTCAACGGCGGATCGTACGTGATACAGAGCACGAACTTTACGCTCTGGGTCACTTCGCAGTTGACGATCGAGTCGTCGGGCTCAAGGCCGTATCACATTGGTATCCTCGGCTCGCCCGGCGGCCCGGGTTCGAACGGGGCGAACGGTGGCACGCAATCGCAGGCGCCTAACGGTCAGAATTCGTCGCCGGCGTCCCCGGGGGTCTGCACCGGATCGGGCAGCGGCGGCAACGGTACGGTCGGCAACACCGGGTACAACGGCGGCGCGGGCGGAAACGGAATGAACGGTGTCGCGAGCGTCGTCGCAAACATCAACATTGCGAACTTCGCTTCGCCGCAGGCGCCGCTGGTCGTGTTCGGCATGTCCGGCACCGGTGGCAATGGCGGGAGTGGCGGCAATGGCGGCACGGGCCAGCAGGGCGGCAACGGTGGAAACGGCTGCAATGCCGGATGCGAGGGCACCAACGGTGGCAATGGCGCCAACGGCGGAGCAGGCGGCAATGGCGGAAATGGCGCTAATGGCGGAAACGGCGTCAACGGCGGAGCGATCTATCTGAACCTGAATCCGTCGCAACAGTCCGCGAATTTCTATACGTACATGAGCCAGCAAGCGGCACCCGGACAAGGCGGCGCGGGCGGCGCGGCGGGGCAGGGCGGCGCGGGTGGAACGGGCGGCAGCGGCGGTCACAGCAGTTCCGATGGCACCAACGGCAATACCGGTGCATCGGGCAATACAGGCGCGAACGGTGCGTCCGGCGCCGCATATGGCACGCCGCCGCAACTCATGGTCGCCAGCTACAAGGCCCCGTCGAACAGCGAGCTGCAGCTCGAGGTTCGTTCATGACCCCGGAGATCCACGCACAGGAGTTGAGATACTCGCTGAACGGGAACGGTTATGTTTGCCTCAAGGTCTTCGTCGTCAAGCGGATCTCGACCATCAATCTGAAAACGCAGCCGGTCTATCTGATCAAGACCGTGCTCAAGGTGTCCATCTACAACACTCAGGATTTCAACATCAATCCCGGGCCGGTGACGTCGTACATGAATTACCCGGCCATGTTCAGCTTTACCAAGTCGTTGACGTGCAGCGTATCGTCGCAGTCGGCCAACTTCAAGCTGCTGAACTATTCGCCGATCACCGTGAATTCGTCGATCACGACGTCCCGCAGCGATGTGACGGACAGTACACAGACGAACTCATCGCAACAGTCGGTCGGCTCGAGTGCGTCGCAGACCAACTCGTTCGGCGTCGACGTGCAGGCGGGTTGGATGATGGAGTCGCCGCTGCTGTCGATCGGCTTGAGCTACGACCACGCGTACACGTCGGCGAACAGTCAGGAGCGCACCACTGCGTCGGGCAACAGTGCTTCGCAGCAGAACGGTGTCGCGGATTCGTACAGCATCAAGGACTGGGGAATCTACGCGAATGTCAATCGCGAAAACCTCCAGACGACCTGGGTATGCGCGCAGGAATACCCGTGGGACATCCTCCAGTATCGCAGCGCCGACGGCACCGGCAACATCGGTCTGCCGCAGCCGATCGTCGACCGGATGCTGGTCGGCGAATGCGTGCTGCCGCCATCGCAGCTTTCGCAGTTCGGCACCGACTTCACGTTCACCGCCGACTGGAGCTTCATGCCATCGGAGTTCAACGTCGACGTCACCACACCTCTGCTGTCATTCGATATCGATACGGCTTACGTGCTCGGTTCGCATCAACGCACCGGGGATGCACCGCCGTACTCGCTCGCGGCATCGCTCGGGCAATCGACCACGAACTCCAATTCGCTGGCGCTTACATGGTGGCAACTCGAATGTCTCGCGCTGGATGCGATCGTGCCGGGCCGCAACGACGCGAGCGCGAATTTCGACAAACTGCCGGCATCGCGCTTTCCCGCGGACGGTTCGGTGCCGCTGGTCGTGATGTCGCCGACCAATACGCTGCTGTGTGTCGCGCCCGGTTTCAGCCCCGGAATGATCGTCGACGTCGCGAAGAACGACGCGACGTACACGCTGGCGTTCAAGGTCGTCGAAACGGTCGGTGAAATCACCCTCTATCTGAAACACTGGAAGCTGGACTCGACCGGCCTGGTGGTGAATATTGCCGTCAACGGTGCCGTGCTGCCGGTGCAGTACGTCGACGCGGTACAGGGCGCGGGCGGGATGGCAAACCGTACGGACATCACGCTGCGGTCGACCGATTACATGGCGGAGGATTTCAGCGACTATCTGGTGGTCGGGCTGAATACCGTGGTGGTGACCGTATCGGCGAGCGACGCGGGACCGCCGGCGGACACGGCGCGTTATTGCCTCGCGGCCGTCGTCGTGTCCTGAACGTGCCGCACTCCTATGGAAAATCGCTGAAGCGGTATTCCGCCAAGGAGCGCGTCGCAAAGACGGCTCTGGCGATTCGTACCGTTCGTTCGGCAATCAAGAAACCGGGCAGCGGCAGCATCCTGTCAAAGACACGTGTGCTGAAGGCGCACGATCCGAAGCGCAAGATCGCCAAGCTCGAGGACTATATGAAGGCGGGAATGAAAAAGACCTTTCCCGTCGTTTACCGAGGCATCTGGGACGCGCAGGATGAAATCGTTCGCACGTCGTTGATTACGGACCTGCTGGTCGGACTCGAAAAGGCGGGACTGAGCAAAGGGGAAATGGCGCGGCTCAAAACGGCAATCGACGGGTTTTCCAGCATCCGGCTTCCGACGCGCTGGTCCGGCTTCAAGCTGAAGGGCGGTGATACGGTGCTGGGATTCAGTGAAATGCAGCATCCGACGTCTGCCGGCAAGGGCATATGGATACCGTCGAAGTCCAGCTTCTCGAAGGCGCATACCGCGCTTGACGAAGCGCGTGTGAAGGCGGCACTCGACGCGATCAACACCTTCGTCGTGAAGGATAAGAACGGTGCCGTCACGCTGGCGTCGGGGGTCGCGATCGAGGACATCGTGAAGGCCGCGCTCATCGCGGCCGGCACATTTACGTTGAACTACTTTACAGCGCCCGCGCTCGCGAGCAACGTCGACGCCACCGCTTCCGGGAAAGTGAAGAAAGCGCAGACTCAAGCCCGTGAATTCATGAAGGATCAACTCGAGAGCATCGGTGCGAAGCGCGCTACCGGGTCGACCAGTATCGTGATTCCGAAGCTGAACCTTCCGACACGCGAGTGGAAGCCAGATGCACTGAACCCCGGAGAGGTCAGTCCGCGACGAGGATCTCCGATCAGTCTGTCGGTGGCAGAGCTCAGTTGGGCGGTCGAATAGTAACCGCGCCGAGGCACACGTGCACGGTACTTCCCGACCGGCTTGAACAACCTATGTATGCACCCGGATCTTGATGCGAACCATGGAACGCGTAGTCATCACCGGCATTGGACTCGTCTCTTGCCTCGGGCAAGACCTGGATACCGTCGCCACGGCATTGCGCGAAGGGCGCAGTGGCGTGGTGCGCGACCCGGAGCGCGAGGCGCTCGGTTTTCAGTGCGCGCTCACGGGGGCAATCACGGGGTTCGATCCGGCAGAGAGGCTGAGCCGCAAGGATCGACGGGGGATGGCAGAGCCCGCGCTGTACGGTGCGGTAGCCGCGCTGCGGGCGCTCGACGATGCGGCACTATCGCGCGACGCGCTGCGTCGACCGGAAGCCGGTGTAATCGTCGGAAACGACTCCAGTGCGGATGCGGTGCGCCGCGCGTGCGATGACACGCGCAGCGTGGGCACGACACGTCTGCTCGGCTCGTCGGCGGTGGTCGAGGCGATGAACTCGTCCGCGAGCATGTGTCTGTCGGTTCTGCTCGGTACCGGGGGCGCGTGCTGGACCGTGTCCGGTGCGTGCGCATCCGGTGCTCATGCAATCGGCCAGGCCAGCATGTTGATCGAAAGCGGCCGACAGGACATCGTCGTGGTCGGTGGCGTGCAGGAACTGAACTGGGCCGGGATGTGCGCATTCGACGGACTGGGTGCATTTTCAACATGGAGCGGCGAGCCGGCACAGGCATCGCGGCCGTTTTCCGCGAATCGCGACGGGCTCGTGCCGAGCGGCGGCGGTGCGATGTTGGTGCTGGAGTCGTTGCGACATGCGCAGGCACGCTCGGCCCGCGTGCGCGCGATGCTGCGTTCGTACGCGTTCTCGTCCGATGGCCGGCATCTGACGCTGCCGGACGGGGAGGGCGCGCGGCGCTGCATGCGCGACGCGCTGAGATACGCGAACTTCGCACCGGCAGACATCGACTACGTGAATGCGCATGCAACTTCGACGCCGTCCGGAGACGTTGCCGAAGCCGCGGCGATTCTCGACGTGTTCGGCGACGCGCGGCCGCCGGTATCGTCGACGAAGGGAATGACCGGGCATGAGTGCTGGATGGCCGGTGCATCGGAGGTCGCATATAGCCTGCTGATGGCTGAGCACGGATTCATCGCCGCGAACGCGAATCTCGGCGAACCGGATCCTGCGTGCGCGGAACTCGATCTCGTACGGCACGCACGCGATGCACGCGTGCGGACGATCATGTCGAACTCGTTCGGATTCGGCGGGACGAATGCAAGTCTTATTCTGGAGACCAAATCATGGTGACGAATCCCGTCGAAATTCAGGCCATCATTCAACGCGTCCTGGTCGATGTGTTCGAGTTGAACGTGGACGTGATCGTGCCGGAAGCTCGCCTGAAAGAAGATCTCGATCTCGACAGCCTGGATGCCATCGATCTCGGCGTGGCAATCGAGGAAGGGCTGGGCGTTAAACTCAATCAGTCCGCTTTGGCGCCATTGCGCACGGTCGGAGAAATTCAGGCGTATTTGATTCGTTCATTGACCTGACGCTTGCCGTGGCGCGCGGTGATCGAACGTGAGGCGCCGCACGCGTCGCCGAGCGAGTGGGCCACGTGCAAACGAGACCGTTACGGGATGTTGCATGAAGTTCGCTGTCAGCTTTATGTCTGAGGCGAGGTCATGTTCGCCAAAGCCTACCGATTCGATCGGGATTTTTGATGATGTTGTCCATCGGCCGCCTTGATCGACCTCGACATACGCGCTGCCCGTCCGGAGCAGCAGCGCGTCGGCGAGCGCAGCGACACGAGGGCGATTGAATTCGCGTCGTGCCGCCCGATAAGGCGGCATTCTTCGCGCGCGAGAACCTGCACATTTTCGAAACGCATGACCCGGCGAGAATCGGGGCATTGTTCGCTGACCCTTACTCCGGGCTCTGAACGCTCCACACCAATAACGTCCGCTCTCCGCTACCGAGGATCCGTGGCATACGAGCAGGCTGCTGCTCAACTTTACGACCACCACGGGCGTGTTCACGCTCGCCGTAACGGGTCAGACGCAGGAGGGCGGCTCCGACTCGCCGCGGATCCTGACCGATGAGCAGATTGATATCTGCCACGAGAATCTCGAGGGCATCGCGATGTACGTTGCCGTGCGACGCTCGAGGCTCGGCCTCAACCTGAAGTTGCAAAGCGCGTATGTGTCCGGTCAAGTATTACGCTTACTGCATGGGACCGGCCGGGCGAGGTAACCCTTTCCGGTTACAAGCCGGTGGGTTAACCATACCGAACGTCATGCGCGGGCGTGCTCCATCGCTCAGAACGTGTCGCGTCTGCTTTTTAGTGTTCGGACTGCGGTAGGGGAAGTTTCGTTTTAGGGGCCACAGCGGAAAGCCTTGCGGGCATTGGCTCAGGTCACAGGCACAATTCAAAGTTAAATGAAATGTGATCCCTGCCCGCCGCAAAATTTTGCACAATGGCGACAGCGCGGCGTTGCTGCCGCCATTCGCCTCCCCGGCAACCCGGCCTTCCGGCCCGCAGGGGCGGCCAGATCGAACCTTCGAAACCGACCCGAGCCCCTACCGACGTGCCGCCGCCGACCGCCATGGACCACCCGAAACGCATCCTGATCGTCGAAGACGACGCCGACATCGCCGACGTGTTGAGCCTGCACCTGCGCGACGAGCGTTACGAAGTCGTGCACAGCGCCGACGGCACGGAAGGACTGCGCCTGCTCGAACAGGGCAACTGGGACGCGCTGATCCTCGACCTGATGCTGCCCGGCGTCGACGGCCTGGAAATCTGCCGGCGCGCACGCGCGATGGCGCGCTACACGCCGATCATCATCACGAGCGCGCGTTCGAGCGAGGTGCACCGGATCCTCGGCCTCGAACTCGGCGCCGACGACTACCTGGCGAAACCGTTCTCGGTGCTCGAACTTGTCGCGCGGGTCAAGGCGCTGCTGCGGCGCGTCGACGCGCTCGCGCGCGATTCGCGGATCGACGCGGGCACGCTCGACGTCGCCGGGCTGTCGATCGACCCGATCGCGCGGGAGGCGAGCGTCGACGGCACGCGTATCGACCTCACGCCGCGCGAGTTCGACCTGCTGTATTTCTTCGCGCGGCATCCGGGCAAGGTGTTCTCGCGGATGGACTTGCTGAACGCCGTGTGGGGCTACCGCCACGAAGGCTACGAGCACACGGTGAACACCCACATCAACCGGCTGCGCGCGAAGATCGAGGCCGATCCGGCCGAGCCCGTGCGGATTCTCACCGTGTGGGGACGCGGCTACAAGCTCGCCGCGCCGGACCAGCGGGACACCTGATGAAACTGACCCTCACCCAGCGGCTGTCGTGCGTGTTCGCGGTGCTGCTGCTCGCGTGCTCGGGCGCGTCGGCATGGCTGCAGATCCGTGCGAACGACATGCGCGAGAAGGAAGTCGTGCAGGGCCTGTCGCGCGATCTCGCCGCGCACATCGCGAGCAGCGCGCCGCTGATGGACGCGAACGGGCTGCGTCCGGATGCCGTGCGCACGCTGTTCGGCCAGCTGATGGGCGTGAACCCGAGCGTCGAGGTGTACCTGCTCGACAACGCGGGGCGCATCAAGGGCGACGACGCGCCGCCCGGCCACGTGAAGCGCGACCGCGTCGACCTTGCGCCGGTGCAGCGCTTTATCGCGGGCGAGCCGCTGCCGATCCTCGGCGACGATCCGCGCAGCCCCGACGCGCGCAAGGTGTTCAGCGCGGCGCCGCTGCAGCGCGCCGGGCAGCCGCCGTCGGGCTACATCTACGTGGTGCTGCTCGGCGAAGCGCACGACCGGCTCGCCGCGCGCGTCGACGCCGGCAACGTGCTGCGCACGACGCTGTGGTCGATGGCGGTGGTCGCACTGCTGGGCCTGCTCGCGGGCCTGACCGCGTTCAGCTTCATCACGCGCCCGCTGCGCCGGCTGACCGACGCGATGCGCTGCTTCGACGCGAACGGCGCGCCGGACACGCAGCCGCCGGTGCCGCGCTCGCCGCCCGGGCGGCGCGGCGACGACATCGCGGTGCTCGAATCCGCGTTCGCGCAGATGGCCGACCGGATCGGCGACCAGTGGCGCGCGCTGACGCGCCAGGACCAGCAGCGGCGCGAACTGATCACGAACATCTCGCACGACCTGCGCACGCCGCTGACGTCGCTGCACGGCTATCTGGAAACGCTGTCGCTGAAGTCCGATACGCTCGCCGAGACCGAGCGCCGCCGCTACCTGTCGATCGCACTCGCGCAGAGCACGAAGGTCGGCCGGCTCGCGCAGGCGCTGTTCGAACTCGCGCGGCTCGAATCGGGCGGCGTGCAGGCCGAGCGCGAGCCGTTCTCGCTCGTCGATCTCGTGCAGGACATCTTCCAGAAGTTCGAGCTGGCCGCGCAGTCGCGCGGCATCGCGCTGCATGCGCGGATCCCGCCGCGCGTGCCGGTCGTGTCGGCCGATCTCGGGATGATCGAGCGCGTGCTGACCAATCTCCTCGACAACGCATTGCGGCACACGCCGCAGCACGGCGAAGTCGAAGTGGCGCTGACGCCGCAGGACGATCGCGTGGTGGTGACCGTGTCGGATACCGGCGAAGGGATTCCGCCAGCGCGGCGCGAAGGGCTGTTCCAGCGGCCGCAGCGGCCGATGAGCGGCGGCGCGGCGACGAGCGGCGGGCTCGGGCTGCTGATCGTGCACCGGATGCTGGCGCTCAACGGCAGCGCAATCCGGCTCGTCGATCGGGACGGGCGCGGTGCGGTGTTCGAGTTTGCGCTGCCGGTCGCGCATCCGGCGCCCGGCGAAACGCGCTGAAACCGGCGACGAAGCGCTGGCGCGCGCTTACCCGCCGCGCTTGCGCCGCACGTCGCTCGGTGTCGTGCCGGTCCAGCGCTTGAACGCGTGGCGGAACCCGACCGCATCGCTGAAGCCGAGCGTCAGCGCGATGTCCTCGGTGCTGAGCGTCGTGGTGCTCAGGTAATCGATCGCGAGCGCCTTGCGCACGCTCGTCAGCAACTCGCTGTACGACGTGCCTTCGGCGTCGAGCTTGCGGCGCAGCGTACGCGACGTCATGCACAGCGTGTCGGCGATCGCGTCGATGTCCGGAAACTGCCCGGGCGTGCGCGTGAGTTCCTGGTATACGCGCCGCGTGACGCCGGCCTGGCTGCGCAATTCGTCGAGCAGGCGCGCGCAGTGCGACGACACCTGCGCGGCGGTGATCGGGTTCGCGAGTTGCGGCGCGCGCGTGAGCCACGCGGCCGGGTAGCTCAGCACATGGTGCGGCTGGTCGAACGCGATCGGGCATTCGAGCGCGTCGGCGAGCTGCGCCGCGTGCGCCGGCTGAGGCTGCGCGAACTGCGCGCGGGCCGGCACGCACCATGCACCCATCACGTCCTTGATGATCGTCACGTGCAGCGCGAACTGCATGTCGATCAGGAAGCGATACAGCGGCAGGTCCGGCTCGGGCAGCGCGGCTTCGTGCGGATCCGGGAACAGCCACGACGCGGTGTCGCCCTGTTCGACCCAGCGGATCGCGAGCATGCCGTTCGCGAGCTGATGATATTTGACGGCCGAATCGAACGCACGCGCGAGCGATTCCGAGCACAGCATCGCGTAGCCGTACATGCCGTAGCTCGACGCGTGCAGCCGACGGCCGACGCGCACGCCGAGATCGGTGCCGTCGTAGCGGTCGATCGCATTGCGCGCGGCGGTCAGGAACTGCAGCGACGACGTGAGCGTGAACGGATCGGCGACGGCGTCCGGCGACAGGCCGGTGCCGTCGAGCACGGCGGCCGGGTCGAGGCCGAGTTCCTGGGTGACGCTGACGAGCACGGCCAGCTTGGCCGGCGAGAAGCGCTTCTCGCGCGACGCGTGGGCGGGCAGGGCGTCCGGCAGCGAGGCGGTGCCGGTGGCCGTCGGTTTCAAGAGCGCACTGCGCGGCATGGCGGGTTCTGCGTCCGATTCGATATCGTTCCGGTGCGCGATTCTGCGCCGGAACGCGCTGCGGCGCCATAGGGTTCACCCTGATGAGCATGAGCATGCACGGCCCGACACGGCGGGACCGATGCATGGACGGAAGCGGCGTCAGGCGGCCCGCTGCGCGCCGGCGTGTCCGTTTCGATCATCTTTTCGACCGTCCGGATCATTTTCAAAGCCTGTCCGGCGGGCGATAGTCGTCGGTCAGGCGGCGGCCTGCGCCCATCCGGTGCGCGGGCCGCCGTGCGAACGGCGCTGCCCGGCGCCGTCCCCCGAGGAGCAGGACATGACGAAGAGACACTGGATCGGGTCGTACGGCTCGATCCCCGCCGAGATCGATGCCGATCGCCATCCTTCCGTAACCGCGCTGCTGGACGACACGATGCGCCGCTTCGCCGAGCGTCCCGCGTTCCGCGCGTTCGGCCGCACGCTCACCTACGCCGACGTCGACCGCCTGTCGAGCGCGCTGGCCGCCTACCTGCAGCAGGTCGTGGGCGTGCGCAAGGGCGACCGCGTGGCCGTGATGCTGCCCAACGTGCTCGCGTTTCCGGTGGTGTTCGTCGCGCTCGCGCGGATCGGTGCGATCCAGGTCAACGTGAACCCGTTCTACACCGCGCACGAGCTTGAGCATCAGCTCAACGACGCGGGCGTCGAAGTGGCCGTGGTGTGCGGCGGCTCGATGGGCACGTTCGCCGACGTGGTCGGCAAGACGCGCATGCGGACCGTGCTGAGCGTGGGCCGCGGCGATCTCGGTATCGTCGATGCGCCGGCCGGCGCGTGCGACGCGCTGCCGCCCGGCTCGATCGCGCTCGCGGATGCGCTTGCCGCGGGCGAAGCGCTCGCCTTCGAGCCGGTCGCGCTCCGCGGCGACGATCTGTTGCTGCTGCAGTACACGGGCGGCACGACGGGGCTGTCGAAGGGCGCTGCGCTGTCGCACCGCAACCTGGTCGCGAACATCGAGCAGTTCGGCGCGATCGTGCCGGCCGCGCGGCGGCCGGGCGAGGAGGTCGTCGTCACGGCGATCCCGCTGTATCACATCTTCGCGCTGACGGTGAACTTCCTGTCCTACTTCGCGATCGGCGCGGAGAACTGGCTGGTCGCGAATCCGCGCGACATGGACGGCTTCATCGACGTGCTGAAGGACGCGCGGCCGTCGGTGTTCGTCGGCGTCAATACGCTGTATGCGGGGCTCGCCGGCCATCCGCGGCTGAAGGAGGTCGACTGGTCGCGGCTCAAGCTGTCGGCCGGCGGCGGCGCGGCGGTGATCGACGTGATCTCAGCGCGCTGGAAGGCGGTGACGGGCAACTTCATTCGCGAAGGGTACGGGCTGTCGGAAACGTCGCCGGTGGTCACGTTCAATCCGCAGTCGATCGACGCGTTCACGGGCACGACGGGCCTGCCGCTGCCGTCGACCGACGTGAAGCTGCTGGACGACCAGGATCGCGAGGTGGCGATCGGCGAAGCGGGCGAGATCTGCGTGCAGGGGCCGCAAGTGATGGGCGGCTACTGGCAGAAGCCGGAGGCGAATGCGACCGCCTTCACCGCGGACGGCTATTTCCGCACCGGCGACATCGGCGTGTTCGACGCGGCCGGCTTCCTGAAGATCGTCGACCGCAAGAAGGACATGATCATCGTGTCGGGCTTCAACGTCTATCCGAACGAGGTGGAAGCGGTCGCGACCGCACTGCCGGGCGTCGCCGAATGCGCATGCATCGGCGTGCCCGACGAGCGCACCGGCGAGGCCGTCAAGCTGTTCGTGGTGCTCGCGGCGGATGCGGCCGTGACCGAAGCGGAGATCGTCGCGCATTGCCGTGCCAACCTCGCGGCCTACAAGGTGCCGAAGCTGATCCGCCTGGTCGACCGGCTGCCGAAGTCGACGGTCGGCAAGATCCTGCGCCGGGAACTCAGCCGCGCCGACTGATGGTGCCGAAGCGCCGCGCGCCCGGCGGCGCGCGGGCCGGTGCGCCGCATGCCGCGCATGTCCCGAAAGCCCGGTCCGGGCCGCTCCAGTACAATGCGAGCGGTTCGACCGATGGGGACGCGATGACCGGTTCAGACTTACCTTCCGCCCGGCCCGGGCGTGCGCTGCCGTCGCCGAGCGCGACGGTGCCGATCTCGCTCGTCAATGGTTTTCTGGCCAGCGCGGGCGCGCAGCGCGACGTGGTCGAGCGCTACCTGCGCGGCGCCGGCATTCCGCTCGAGCTGCTCGGCGAGCCGCATGCGCGCGTGACGGAAGAGCAGTTCTCGACGCTGTACCGCACGCTCGCGATCGACCTCGACGACGAGATGCCGGGCATCTTCTCGCGCCCGCTGCGCGGCGGCACGCTGAAGTACCTGTGCCTGAGCCTGCTCGATGCGCGCAACCTTGAAACGGCGCTGCATCGCTTCGGCCAGTTCTTCCATATCCTGCTCGACGACTTCTTCGTCGAATCGAAGCGCGACAGCCTGGTCGCGCAGGTGCTGCTGCGGCCGAACCCGGCCGTCGGCCCGATCGGCGCGCTCGGCCAGGAGCTGATGCTCAAGCTCGTGCACGGCGTGTGTTCCTGGCTGATCGGGCAGAAGATCCCGCTGCTGAAGATCGAGTTCGCGTGCCCGCGGCCGCGCCATGCGGTCGAGCATCTTTATTTCTTCTCCGGCTCCGTGCAGTTCGATTGCGAACGCACGCTGATGCGCTTCAGCGCCGACTACCTCGATGCGCCGATCCGGCAAAGCAAGCGCAACCTGCGCAAGTTCCTCGCGCGCGCGCCCGGCGACTGGATCTTCGAATCGTTCAGCGAACAGCTCGTGTGCCATCGCGTGCGGCAATACCTGTCGGCGGCGCTGCCCGACCTGCCGGTGATCGATCAGGCAGCCGAGCATCTGCATTGCTCGGTGCGCACGCTGAGCCGCCATCTGGCCGCCGAAGGCACGACGTTCCAGGCGCTCAAGGATGAACTGCGGCGCGACATCGCGATCCAGCGGCTCACCGACACGCTCGACACGATCGCGGCGATCGGCGCCGATATCGGCTTCGACGATCCGAGCGCGTTTCATCGCGCATTCCGCCACTGGACGGGGAGTACGCCGGGGACTTACCGGCGGCGCGCGTAGCACGGGTTTTTCAAGCGCGCTCCCATAACCGGCATCCTTCGTGCGATCCCATGGATGGCTCCCCGTCGTTCCGGTACCGCGGATGTGCGTCGGCCCGTCACGCACTGCCGATGCGTGACGGGCCGACGGGTCATTGGGTCCACGCGCTGCTGAAACGGGCCGGTTGCCCGCTCCGCGCGCGTGGCCGCACTCAGGCTTTCAGTGCGCCGAAGATTTCATTGAGCATCGACTTCGCGTCGCCGAACAACATGCGGTTGTTGTCCTTGTAGAACAGCGGATTGTCGACGCCCGCATAGCCGGACGCCATGCTGCGCTTCATCACGATCGACGTCTTCGCCTTCCACACTTCCAGCACCGGCATGCCGGCGATCGGGCTCGCCGGGTCGTCCTGCGCGGCCGGGTTCACGATGTCGTTCGCGCCGATCACCATCGACACGTCGGCCTCGGGGAAGTCGCCGTTGATCTCGTCCATTTCGAGCACGATGTCATACGGCACCTTCGCCTCGGCCAGCAGCACGTTCATGTGGCCCGGCATGCGGCCCGCGACCGGGTGAATCGCGAAACGCACGTCGACGCCCTTCTCGCGCAGCAGCTTCGTCAGTTCGAACACCGTGTGCTGGGCTTGCGCCACGGCCATCCCGTAGCCCGGCACGATGATCACGCGCTTCGCCTCGCGCAGCAGCTCGGCCGTTTCCGCCGCGCTCACCGCGACCGCTTCGCCGGCCGGCTGCGCAGCGCCGCCGGCTGCCGCCGGTGCGCCCGCGCCGCTGCCGAAGCCGCCCGCGATCACGCTGATGAAGTTGCGGTTCATCGCGCGGCACATGATGTACGACAGGATCGCACCGGACGAGCCGACCAGCGCGCCGATTACGATCAGCAGGTCGTTGCCGAGCATGAAGCCGGTGGCCGCCGCCGCCCACCCCGAGTAGCTGTTGAGCATCGACACCACGACGGGCATGTCCGCGCCGCCGATCGCCATCACCATGTGCACGCCGAACAGCAGCGAGATCACGGTCATCACGGCGAGCGGCAGCATGCCGTCCTGGATGCTTTCCGCATGCAGGAACGCGCGGCCGTAGTAGATCACGATCAGCAGCGCGGCCAGGTTCAGCCAGTGCCGCGCCGGGAGCAGCAGTGGCTTGCCGCCGATCTTGCCCGACAGCTTGCCGAACGCGATCACCGAACCCGCGAAGGTGATCGCGCCGATCAGGATGCCGACGTAGATCTCCACTTCATGGATGGCCTTCTCGGCGCCGGTGAGCTGCAGCGACGTGTCGATATAGCTCGCGAAGCCCACCAGGCAGGCCGCGAAACCGACCAGGCTGTGCATCAGCGCGACCAGTTCCGGCATCTGCGTCATCTGCACTTTCTTCGCGGCGTACAGGCCGACCGCACCGCCGACGACCAGCGCGGCGATCACGTACGGAATGCCCGCGGCCGACACGCGCGGACCGGCCACGGTGGCCAGCACGGCGATCAGCATGCCGATCATGCCGAGCAGGTTGCCGCGGCGCGCGGTCTCGGGATTGGCCAGCCCGCCGAGGCTGAGAATGAACAGGATCGCGGCGCCGATATAGGAGACGGTAGTCAGGTTGGAAGTCATTATTGTTGTCCCCTTATTTACGGAACATCGCCAGCATGCGCCGCGTGACCGCGAAGCCGCCGAACATGTTGACGGCCGTGAGCGTGAGCGCGCCCACCGCGAGACCGAGGATCAGCCCGGACGGACGATCGCCGGCGTTGGCCAGCTCGCCCAGCGGCGGCGCGACCTGCACGAGCGCGCCGATCGCGATGATCGACGAGATCGCGTTGGTCACGCTCATCAGCGGCGTGTGCAGCGACGGCGTGACGTTCCAGATCACCATGTAGCCGACGAAGCACGCGAGCACGAACACCGTGAAGTGCGACAGGAAGCTGGCCGGCGCGAACTGGCCGACCAGCAGGAACGCCAGCGCGCCGATCGCGAACACGATCGCGAGCGCCTTGGCCGACATCGGCTCGCCGCTGTGACCGTGGCCCTTGGACTTCGCCGGCGCGGCCGCGGCGGGGGCGGCCGCCGGCGGCTTGGGTGCGACGGCCGCCTGCTTGATCGGCGGCGGTGGCCACGTGACGTTGCCTTCCTTGATGACCGTGAGGCCGCGGATCGCGTCGTCGTCGAAGTCGACGTTGATCGTGCCGTCCTTGGTCTTGCACAGCTCCTCGACCACGCGCAGCAGGTTGGTCCCGTACAGCGTGGACGACTGCCGCGACAGGCGCGACGCGAGATCGGTATAGCCGACGATGGTCACGCCGTGGCGCACGACCGCCTCGCCGGGCACCGTGAGTTCGCAGTTGCCGCCTTGTTCGGCGGCCATGTCGACGATCACGCTGCCGGGCTTCATCGACCGCACCATCTCGGCGGTGATCAGCTTCGGCGCCGGCTTGCCGGGGATCAGCGCGGTGGTGATGATGATGTCGGCATCCTTGGCCTGCTGCGCATACATCGCGCGCTGCGCCTGCTGGAAGCCTTCGCTCATCACCTTCGCGTAACCGCCGCCGCCCGAGCCTTCTTCTTCGTAGTCGACCTTGACGAACTCGCCGCCCAGCGACTTGACCTGATCGGCCACCTCGGCGCGCGTGTCGTTCGCGCGCACGATCGCGCCGAGGCTCGCGGCCGTGCCGATCGCGGCGAGGCCCGCGACGCCGGCACCGGCGATGAAGACCTTGGCCGGCGGAATCTTGCCGGCCGCCGTGACCTGGCCGTTCAGGAAGCGGCCGAACGCGTGGGCGGCCTCGATCACCGCGCGGTAGCCGCTGATGCCGGCCATCGACGTGAGCGCGTCCATCTTCTGCGCGCGCGACAGCGTGCGCGGCAGCGAATCGATCGCCAGCACCGTGGCGCGCTTGGCGGCCAGCTGCTGCATCAGTTCGGGGTTCTGTGCCGGCCACACGAAGCCGATCAGCGTGCCGCCTTCGCGCATCAGCGCGACTTCGTCGGCACTCGGCGGGCGCACCTTGAACACGATGTCGCTGCCGGACCAGAGCTCGGCCGCCGTGGCGGCGATGCTCGCACCGGCTGCGCGGTACGTATCGTCGTCAAAATTCGCGCCGGCACCGGCGCCGCTTTGGACGGCCACCGAAAACCCCAGCTTGATCAGTTTCTCGACCACTTCCGGTACGGTCGCAACGCGCCGTTCGCCGGTGGCTGTCTCCAGAGGAATCCCAATCTGTAATGTCATAGTATGAAAGATGGGTGATGGCCGTCGCGATGCGCTCGGGCCGGTGCGTCAAGGTACCAGAATCGTGTGTGTGTTTAGTGGATCACGCGAGAGTTTGCGTCAAGAAATGAAACGATCGTTCGCTGGGTGCGAACAGAGTATGCCTTATAACGACGGCACTATCGAGGATGCGAGCGCATCGAGTGCGTCGGGCGCCTCTGCAGTTGTACTGTTGCGTTTTATCCACGCGCGGGCCGTATCGCATCGGCCGAACGGGTGTCGACGAGGGGCGCAGACTGCCGCTGTCGTGGTGCGATGTCGTTGCGTGACCCGGCAGGCGCGCGGCGGCACCGCACGAGTTTCCCATAGCCGGCTTCCTTTGAGGGTTCCCATGGCCGGCTTCCGTCGGCGGTCCTGGCGTTGAATCGGATCACGCACACCGGGCACGATCCGGCTGATCTCGACACGCAGGCGCGTCATTCGTCAGCGGCCTGAAGCCATCCCGACCGACCGGTAGGCCAATGCCCGGCTGCTGACGACGGACCGCTGACCACCGACCGCAGGCGGCCTGCCAGCCTGTCGCGTCGATTACCCGATCAATTGAGCAGACACCAGATCGCGAGGAACGGCGCGTCGCCCGAACGCATCGCATGCAGTGCACCACGCGCGTTGTGGATGCCGCCGCCGATCCCGGGATCGAACCATGCGCCGTTTTGCTGCCGGAATTCACCGGCGGTCATGAGCACGTACGCTTCCTCCGGTGCGTGGCCATGATCCGGATATCGGACGTTGGGCATCATCAGCGAGAAGCCGAGCTGGATGTCGTCGCGGCTTTCCGCGCCGCCGGGCCCGCAGATCATCCCGTTCACGTGCCCGTCGATGTAGTTCGGACTGCCGTCCTTTCCCGACGTGCGACGCGACCAACCCACCTCGGGCTCGAGCGACTTGATCAGTTGCGCGACGGTGGCGAACGTCGGGTCGACGCGCGCGACCGACTCGAGCGCGCGGTCGAGCCAGTCGCATGCGGGGTAGCGCGCCGCGAGCCGTGTTCCGTTGTCCGACGGCGTCTGCAGCCGGGCGAATACTTGCGGCGCGAACGCGCGCGCGGCGGGTGGCAGCTTGTCCGACTGGAACAGCTCGCCGGCGATCCGGACGAAATCCGCGATGTTCTTCGGGCGTTCACTCATGCTGGTCTCTGCTCCTGCGGCCACTTGGCTTGATGAAACGAAAGTCTACGCAGAAACGCGCGGGTCCTGAAAGCGAAAAAGGGCGTCCGATTTGGCACCGGCCGCCATGCATGCGCCGCTGTTGACGTCCGGCCCGCGGCCCGCATCGCCTTCTTTACAGCCAGTCGGTTTCGAATGCGCAGTCGGTCAGCGACACGCAGCCGTGCTCGGTCAGCACGACCTGCTGTTCGAGCTTGACGCCCTGGCTGCCGCCTTGCGCGCCGATATAGCTTTCGACGCAGACCGTCATGCCGATCTCGAACCGGCCGTCGTAACCCGCGCTGTCCCAGTCGACCTGGTGCGCGATCGACGGATACTCGTCGACCATCCCGATGCCGTGCGCCAGGCAGCAGTAGCGGTTCTCCACGAACGGGTCGGGGATCTTCCACGCCTTTTCCGAGAACTCGCGGAACGTCATGCCGGGCCGCAGCAGATCCATGTTGAAATGCACCTGTGCATACGCGTATTCGTACAGCTTGCGTTGCTCGTCCGACGGGCGGCCGTCGCCGACGAGCCAGGTACGGGAGATGTCGGAGCAATAACCGTTCGGCCCGACCATGTCGGTATCGAACGCGAGCAGGTCGCCCGCCTCGAGCACCCGCGACGAACACTCGTGCATCCACGGATTCGTCCGGTCGCCGGACGCGAGCAGGCGCGTTTCGATCCATTCGCCGCCATGGCGGATGTTCTCGTAATGCAGGTTCGCCCAGATGTCGTTCTCGGTCAGGCCCGGGCGCAGTTCGCGCCGCATCCGCTCGATCCCTTTCTCGGCGGTGCGCAGCGATTCGCCGATCAACACGAGCTCGCCCGACGACTTGATGAGCCGGGCGGTTTCCATCAGCGCCTGGCCGTCCGTCAGCGTGAGTCCGTGCTGCTCCAGATACGCGGTGCCGAACGGGTCGAGGCGATCGACGGCCAGGAAGCGCTCGCCCGGCGCGTGCTTGCGGAACACGTCGACGATTTCGGCGCCCCACGTCTCGGCGCGCTGCTCCGCATCGGGGCCGGCGTTGAAGTAGGTCCAGCTGACCGCACCGCGCAGTTCCACATCGAGATTCAGGCCGTCCCACACGTGCTCGCTGCTGTGGAATTCCCACGCGACGATGCGCCCGGTGGCGAACACCATCACGTAGCGTGCGGGGTTGCGCCCGGCCCACACCTGCATGTTCGACGTATCGGTCGCGTAGCGAATGTTGACCGGGTCGTACAGCAGGATCGCCGGGATCTTGTGCGCGAGCAGTTGCTCCTGAACCCGGGCCAACCGGTATGCGCGTACGTCGCGCAAGACGGCATCCTTGTCATGCGAATTAATAGCACTGCTTACATCTAGGAGCTGATCGCCCGCCATACTGTGCCTCCTGGGGTTGTTCTGATGGTGCGTTTGCAGGGAATGCGGCGTGAGCGCGTCGGCGTGATCCGGGCTCTTGTGGAAGGGCCCGTGTCCGTGCCGCGCGCGGTTGCCGACGGACTAGAGTTCCAGCACGAGGTCCGACGTCGGGCGGCTGCAGCAGAGCAGCCGGAAGCCTTTCTGGACTTCCCGGTCGCGAATCCCGCCGTTGTGCTGCATGTCCACCGTGCCTTCGAGCACCTTGGTCTTGCACGTGCCACAGATGCCCTGGCTGCAGGACGACGGAATCGCAAGGCCCGCCTTTCTCGCCGCCGACAGCACGGTGTCGGTGGCGTGCATCGTAAACGTCTTCGACGAACGCGACAGCTTGACCGTGAAGGTTTCCGACGACGCTTCGGATGCCGGTGCGACAGGTGCCGACGCGACGCCGGCGCTGATGTCGAAGCTCTCCTGGTGATAGCGCGCGGGATCGTGACCGCCGCCGCGCAGCAGGTCGCGTACCGCATTCATGTAGCCGGCCGGGCCGCAGGTAAATGCTTCGCGCTCGGCGTAGTCGGGCACCTGTTCGGCAAGCAGCGGCAGGCTGAGCCGGCCGATCGGTCCCGGCCAGTGCGCTTCGTCGCCGGCGCCTTCACAGACGAAGAGCGTGCGCAGGCGCGGCGAAAGCGCCTCGAGCCGCCGCAGCTCGTTGCGGAACACGATATCGGCAGGCGTTCTCGCGCTGTGGACGAACACGATGTCCAGGTCGAGCCCGAGGTCGATGCTCGCGCGCGTCATCGACATCAGCGGCGTCACGCCCGAGCCGGCCGACAGGTACAGCAGCTTGGCGGCGGGTGCCGCGGTCGGCGTGAAGCTGCCCGACGGACCGTAGGCCAGCAATCGGTTGCCCGGCTTCATGTTGTCGTGCAGCCAGTTCGACACGACGCCGCCGGGAACCCGCTTCACCGTGATGGACAGCAGATAGGGGCGGGTCGGCGGAGACGAGATCGTGTAGCAGCGCTCGACCGACTGGCCGTGGACGTCCGCCGACACGGTCATGAACTGGCCGGGTTCGAAGCGAACGGGCGAGCCGTCGCCCACGCGGAACTCGAAGCTTTTGACGTCGTGCGTCTCGTCGACGACGCGGCAGCACGTCAGCACCTGCTGTTCGCCGCTCGCCCAGGTTCTTCCAGTGCTGTCCCACGTGCCGGGATGGGAGAGTCGGTCGTGTGCTTCGAGGGCGGGATCGAACATTCTGTCTACGGAGTTCATGGCATTGCTTCCTTGGGGCGCGCGGCACGCTCGACGTGCACGCTGTCATTCGCGAAGGCCGGGCTTCGATGACGGGCCTCTGTCGTGCCGCGTTCCGATGTCTCGCTCCATGCCCGGAGTACCTTCGCTGTGGCCCGAGTATTGGCATGCACTAAAACAGCGTCAATGCGCTTTATTTTCCGGCCGCCATTACATTAGGTTATGCGTGGCGCGCGTCCGCGCGGCCAGTGCCGCGGCGGCAACGATCGGGCGCTTGCCGACGCGGATTTCGTTCGCGATGACGCGATGCGAGCCCGTGGGGGCGGATGATGCTTCGCGCTTGCCGCAGGCAGCGCGCGCCGCAGTCGATATGTCGATGCGTTGCGGTTGGGGGCGGATCGCGATGGTCGGTCGCCCGACTTTCCCACCCGGCCATGTCATGCCGGCCGAATCGCGTGTCCCACGCAGCTTGTTCCTCTAACATCCGGGCTGGGAGCGCCTGGATCATCCTCCGGGCGGCCTCGGGAGGGGGAAGTCGCCTGCCGATCGCGGCCCGTCGAGCCGGTCTCGAGGCCGGTACCGATCCTCGCGGGGTAAGCAGTTTCCCGCATTAGACACATTGAAGTCTTGACGAATACAATTTGTATACAGACGATGCATGCAACAGGAGAGCACATGAAGGCGAATCTCGTGGACACCGAACGTGACGATGCGCAGTCGCCGTCGCTGGATCGCAAGGCGGTTCTGGCGCAGACGCTTCGACACCGGATCCTCAGCATGGAGCTCCAGCCCGGGGCGACGCTGGACGAGGTGGCACTCGGCGAGGAGTTCGGGCTGTCCCGTCCGCCGGTGCGCGAATTGATGCGGCAGATGGCGGCCGAGGGCTATATCGAGCTCGAAGCCAATCGCGCCGCGCGCGTCGCGTCGATGAACTACGACTCGTTGCGCAACTATTTCCTGGCCGCGCCGCTGATTTACGTGGCGACGACCAAGCTGGCCGCGATGCATGCGACCCAGGGGGAAATCGACGGGCTGAAGCGTATCCAGGAGCGGTTTCGCGCGGCGGTGGAAAGCGGCGGGGTGGACGAGCGGGTGCTGCAGAACGACGAGTTTCACCTCGCGATCGGCAAGATGGCCCACAACCCGTACCTGCTGCCGAGCCTGTGCCGCCTGCTGATCGATCATGCGCGGCTCGCGAAGACGTTTTATCAACCGCGCGACGAGAAGATGGAAGCCGAACTCGTCGAGGCGGTTCAGCAGCACGACGCGATCATCGACGCCATCGAGCGCCGCGACGCACAGGCTGCCGGAGAGATCGTGAGCGCGCACGTCTACCTGGCGCGCAGAAACATGGCGTCGTACGTGGCGCCCGAAGGTGTCGACGTATCGATTGATTTTTAGTATCACGAACCGAGCCGCTGATTCGGTTCCTCATGAAACCCTGTATCGATGAGAGACTGATATGACTGAGTTGCTGTCCCGGAGCGAGTATCAACGGATCGCTCGCGAGTTGAATCTGCCGCGCAGTGTCGTGATCGACGGCGAGGCCCGCGCGGCGCGGTCGGGTGCCACGTTCGCCACGATCAACCCGGCAACCGGGGGCCGTCTCGCCGACGTGCCGGCGTGCGCGAAGGAGGACGTCGATGTCGCGGTCGCCGCCGCCCGCGCCGCGTTCGACGACGGCCGCTGGTCGAAGCTGCATCCGGCCGCACGCAAGCAGGCGATTCTCCGGCTGGCGGACCTCGTCGAGCAGCATGCGCTCGAGCTTGCGGTGATGGAGAGCCTCGACAGCGGCAAGACGATCTTCGATTGTCAGACGGTCGACATTCCGGAAACGATCAACGTGCTGCGCTGGCATGCGGAAGCGATCGACAAGATCTACGACCAGGTGTCGCCGGCTTCCGACGGTCATATTTCGATGATCGTGCGCGAACCCGTCGGTGTCGTCGGCCTCGTGCTGCCGTGGAATTTCCCGCTGCTGATGCTCGCGTGGAAAATCGGTCCGTCGCTCGCGGCCGGCTGCACACTGGTCGTGAAGCCCGCCGAGGAGACGTCGCTCACGACGATGCGGGTCGCCGAGCTTGCGCTCGCGGCCGGCATTCCGCCCGGCGTATTCAACGTCGTGACCGGCACGGGCCCGGCGGTCGGCGAACCGATCGGCCGCCATCGCGACATCGACATGGTGTCCTTCACCGGGTCCACCGACACCGGCCGGCGCTTCCTGTCGTACTCGGCCGAGAGCAACCTCAAGGAGGTCGTGCTCGAGATGGGCGGGAAAAATCCGTGCGTCGTGATGGCCGATGCGACCGATCTCGATGCCGTCGCGAGTCACATCGTGAACGGCGCGTTCTGGAACATGGGCGAAAACTGCTCGGCGATTTCGCGGCTGATCGTGCATCGCGACATCAAGGCGCCCTTGCTGGAGAAGATCACGAAGCTGGCCGACGAATGGCATGTGGGCGACCCGCTCGATCCGGCCAACCGGATCGGGCCGCTGGTGTCCGCGCAGCATTACGAGAAAGTGCAGTCGTATCTGGGTGGCGACACCACCGTGCTGTACGGCGGGCAGACGAGCGAAGGCCGTTATGTCCATCCGACCATCATCGACGTTGCGAACAACGACGCGAAGCACGCACGCGAGGAAATCTTCGGACCGATCCTGTCCGTCATCACGGTGGACGGCATGCAGGAGGCGATCGACATCGCGAACGATACGGACTACGGCCTTGCGGCGTCGGTATTCGCCGGAAACGGCAAACGCGCGATGCGTGCGGCACGTGCGGTTCGCGCAGGCACGGTGACGGTGAACGCATTCGGCGAAGGCGACATCACGACCCCGTTCGGCGGCTTCAAGCAGTCGGGCTTCGGCGGACGCGACAACTCGCTGCACGCCCATGACCAGTACACGCAGCTCAAGACCCTCTGGGTCGACCTGAACATTAACGAAGCGGACGAGGCATAACGACATGAAAGACTTTGCTTTCCCTGGCATCAACCTGGCAATCAGTACTCCTTTCGATGAGAACGGGAAGCCGGATCATGCGCGCCTTGAGCAACTGATCGAGCGCTATCTCGCGGTGGGCATCGATGGCTTCGTGCTGAGTTCCGGCACCGGCATGCACGTGTATCTGTCGCAGGAGGAATCGAAGGCGCTGGTCGCGTTCGGCGCGAAGGTTATCAACGGGCGCGCGCGCATCATCGCGCAGACGTCCGCGCTGCTCGTCGACGATGTCGTCGAGCGCACGCGTCACGCGGCCGATTGCGGTGCGGGCGGCGTGATGGTGCTGCCGCCGTTCTTCGAGGGGCCGACCGACGATGACGGCGTGTTCGAGTTCTACGCCGCCGTCGCGCGCGCCGGGCTGCCGATCATCGGCTACAACGTGCCGCAGGCGGTCGGGGTCGAGATCACGCCGTCGCTGCTGCACCGGCTGTGCCAGATTCCCGAATTCCTCGCGGTCAAGGACAGTAGCGGCGACCTGGCGAAGCAGGCCGCGCTGGTCCGCACGGGGCTGCCGATGATGAACGGTGCCGATCCGCTCGTGCCGTATGCGATGTATGCCGGCGTCAGCGGCCTGATCTGGGGCGGTGCCAACTTTGCACCGAAGACCTGCCTCGAACTCGTCGCGGCCGCGCAGGAACGTCGCTGGGTCGACGCGCGGGAAATCTGGCGACTGCTGGAGCCCGCGATGTCGCTGATCTGGGAAGGCGACTACGTGCAGTCGGTCTACGCCGCGGCCGAGATGACCGGCTACGGCGCGGGCAATCCGCGTCGCCCGCTGTCGCGCCTGTCCGCCGCGAAGCGCGACGCATTGCAGACCGCTGTCGGCGCGCTGGTCGAGCGCGAACGGCAAGCCGTGTAACGGAGCGGGTGAACCATCATGTTCGTAGCGAGCAAACTCCCGCAGCATCTCGGCAAGTCCGGCTGGGTCGAGATGCTGCCCCCGCGGACGCCGCGCGCGCCGCTCACCGGCACGGTGAACGCCGACATCGCGATCATCGGCGGCGGGTTCGCGGGCCTGTCCGCGGCGCGGCGCCTGTCGCAACTCGATCCGCGCGTCAAGGTCGTCGTGCTGGAGGCCGGCGAAGTCGCCGAAGGTGCGACGGGCCGCAATTCGGGCTTCATCATCGACTTGCCGCACGAAGTATCGTCGGAAGACTATGGCGGCTCGGGCAGCGACGAGCGGCGGCACGACATCCAGGTGCACCGGATGGCGATCGCAATGGCACGCGATCTGGCGCTCGAGAAGGGCTGGGGCAAGGACATTTTCGACCCGTGCGGGAAGTACAACGTCGCAATGGGGCCGCGGGGCGACAAGCACGTCGCCTCTTATGCGGTCCAGCTCGATAAGGTGAACGAACCATATCGTCTGCTCGATGCAGGAGAGATCGCGACGGTCACCGGCACGACGTCGTTCACGTCGGCGATCTTCACGCCCGGCACCGTGATGATCCAGCCGGCCGCCTACATCCGCGGCCTCGCCGATTCCTTCCGCGACTCCGTCAGGCTTTTCGAGAATACGCCCGCGCTGTCGCTCGAGCGGCAGGGCGTTTCGTGGTGCATCAAGACCCCGAACGGTGCCGTCAACGCCGGCAAGATCATCCTGGCGAACAACGGGCATGCGCAGAGTTTCGGTCTTTTTCCGGGCGTGCTGCTGCATGTCTACACGTACGCATCGATGACGAAGGCATTCGATCCGTCGCGGCTCGGCGGCGAGCGCGCCTGGGCCGCGACGCCCGCGTTCCCGATGGGGACCACGGTGCGTCGCGTGCGCGGCGACGACGGCGACCGGATCCTGATCCGCTCGCGCTACACGTACAACCCGCGGCTGCAGGTGAGCGAAGGCGCGATCGCACGCGCGGGCCGCGTCCACGACCGCAAGTTCGACGCGCGTTTCCCGATGCTCAGGGGCGTGCCGATGGAGTACCGCTGGGCAGGCGCGATGGCGCTGACGTGGAACGGCGTGCCGGCGTTCGGCGAAATCGAGCCGGGCATCTTCGCGGCGATCGCATGCAATGGCGTCGGCGCGACGAAGGCGACCGCGTCGGGCATCGCGGCCGCCGAGGCGGCGCTGGGAATGGACTCGTGGCTCGTGCAGGTGTTCCGCGGGTTCGCGGCGCCGAAGCGGTTGCCGCCGCAACCGTTTCTGACGATCGGCGCGACGGCCAACCTGAGCGTCAAGGAATGGTCGGCCGGCATCGAATGAAGGACAACCCCCGACACGCCGGCCTATCGGCAGGCCTTCCGGCGGGCATCGGACTGATGGAGAATCAAATGGACTGGATACACACGTTTCCGCACATGCAGGACGACGCGCTTCTGAACATGAAGCGCTCGATCGACGACGGTTTCCGCGCTTTCACCGCCGCGTACGGCGACCCGATCGACGCGGCGTTCCAGCCGCTTCAGCAATTCCTGACGGCGGCCGAGCACTTCATGACGCGCACCCCGTGGCCGGTCATCATGCTGCTGGTGCTCGCGGTCGCATGGGTGGCGAGCCGGAACTGGAAGATCGTCGCCGGCTGCTTCGTCACGCTTGCCGCGATCGGCTACCTCGACATGTGGGAGGACACGATGCGAACCGTGTCCATGATTTTCGTCTGCACGTTCCTGTCGATTCTCATCGGCTTGCCGATCGGCATCCTGATGGCGAAGTCGAACCGGATCCGCAAGCTGGTCGACCCGGTGCTCGACGTGATGCAGACCATGCCGAGCTTCGTCTACCTGATTCCGGTCGTGATGCTGCTCGGCATCGGTCGCGTGCCCGGCCTCATCGCGGTCGTGATCTACGCGATTCCGCCGATGATCCGCCTGACCAATCTCGGGATCCGGCTGGTCGACGTGGACATCATCGAAGCCGCCGACGCGTTCGGTTCGTCGGGCTGGCAGCGGCTCGTGAAGGTGCAACTGCCGCTCGCGCTGCCGACCATCATGGCAGGCGTCAACCAGACCATCATGATGGCGCTCGCGATGGTGGTGGTCGCCGCGATGATCGGTGTCCAGGGGCTTGGCCAGCCGGTACTGAAGGCCATCGCCAACCAGTACTTCACGCTCGGTATCTTCAATGGCCTCGCGATCGTCGGCATCGCCGTCATCTTCGACCGCGTCAGCCAGGCCTACGGCAAGCGACTTCAAAAGCACCAGGAGGTGGTCCATGGCTGACATCCAGTCCGGCGGCATCGCGATCCGCAATCTCTACAAGATCTTCGGGCCGAAAGCCGCGTCCCATGTCGATGCCGTCAAGAACGGCTTGTCCAAGGCCGAACTGCTCGCGCAGACCGGCCACGTGCTGGGGCTGAGGAATATCAACCTCGACATTCCCGCCGGTTCCATCCAGGTAATCATGGGCCTGTCCGGCTCGGGCAAGTCGACGCTGATCCGCCACATCAACCGGCTGATCGACCCGACGGCCGGCGAGGTGCTGATCGGCGGCGTCGACGTGTGCAAGATGAAACTGAAGGAGCTGCGCGAATTCCGCCGGCGCCAGACGGCGATGGTGTTCCAGAAGTTCGCGCTGCTGCCGCATCGAAACGTGCTCGAGAACGTGATCTACGGTCTCGAAGTGTGCGGCGTGGCGCGCGACACGTCGGTCGACACGGCGATGCGATGGCTCGAACGCGTGGGGCTGAAGGGCTTCGAGCAACGCTATCCGAATCAGCTGTCCGGCGGCATGCAACAGCGCGTGGGCCTCGCTCGCGCGCTGTCGATGGACGCGCCCGTGCTGCTGATGGACGAAGCGTACTCGGCGCTCGACCCGCTGATCCGGATGGACATGCAGACCGTGCTGCTGGATCTGCAGAAGGAAATCCGCAAGACGATCGTCTTCATCACGCACGACCTCGACGAGGCGCTGCGGCTCGGCGACCAGATCGCGATCCTGCGCGACGGCAACATCGTCCAGCAGGGCACGAAGCAGGACATCGTGCTGCGCCCGGCCGACGAGTACGTGACCAACTTCGTCAGGCAGGTGAATCGCGGGCGCGTGGTCTGCGTCGAGGACGTGATGGCGCCGCTGCGCACGGGCGCGTCGGTGGTCGGGGCGCGCGTCGCGGCCGGAACGACGCTCGAAAGCGCGCTGTCGATGCTCACGCGCGATCCGGGCATCGATCGCCTGACGGTCGTCGGCGAAGGCAACCATCCGCTCGGCACGGTCGACCTGCGCCAGCTCGCCTGCGCGCTGGCGACGCCGGAGGACGCGACCGACCTGCCGCACGTGCAGCCGGACGCGCGTGCGCGCGTGGAGGCCTCCGTCGCGGCGGTCCGCGGGTGAGCGCACCCGTGACGCTCGCGCAAGACCACTGACCCACATCTCGCCATCAGGCCGGCGATTCGAACGATCGCATGTGCCCGCAGTAATGCGCTCGACCGTGTCCGGTTCGGACCGAACACGGAAGGGCGTACAGACCAACGCATACCGGGGAAGGTCCGGCAACTTTGAGGAAACGGCAATGAAACTGACATCTCTTCGCGCACTCGCCGCAGTTGGCGTTTTGTTCGGCGGCTCGCACGCCTACGCTGCCGGTTGCGGAAACGTGACGATCGCCAACATGAACTGGCAAAGTGCCGAGCTGGAAGCGGCCGTCGACAAGGCGATCCTCGGCGAAGGCTACGGCTGCCAGGTCAACACCGTGATCGGCGATACCGTGCCGACGATTACGTCGATGGTCGACAAGGGCAAGCCGGACATCGTGTCGGAAGGGGCCATTGCATTGCTGCCGGCGATCGTGCAGCGCGGGATCGACGAGAAGAAAATCGTGATGGGCGCGAAGACCATTCAGGAAGGCGCAGTCTACGGCTGGTATATCCCGAAGTACGTCGCGGATGCGCATCCCGACATCAAGACGATTCCGGATGCGCTGAAGCACCCCGAACTGTTCGCCGACCCTGAGAATCCCGGCAAGGGCGCGATCTACAACGGCCCGCAAGGCTGGGGGATCACGACCAATACGACGCAACTATATAAGGCGTACAAGGCGCAGCAGGCCGGGTTCCGGCTGATCGATACGGGATCGGCGGCGGGGCTCGACGGATCGATTGCGAAGGCCTACGAACGCAAGAAGCCCTGGCTCGGCGTCTACTGGGCACCGACGTCCCTGCTCGGCAAGTATCAGATGGTGAAGCTCGACGCCGGCGTGCCGGTCGATCAGGCGGAATGGAAGCGCTGCACGACGGTCGCGAACTGCCCCGATCCGAAGCCGACGGGCTGGCCGGTCGGTGAGTTGTATACGCTGGTGTCCAAGTCGTTCGCGGACAAGGCCAATCCGGACGTGATGAAGTATCTGAACACGCGCAGCTTCAAGACCGCGGACCTGCAACAGGTGATGCTCTGGATGACGACCAACCAGGCCACCGGCGACGACGGCGCGAAGCGCTTCCTGAAGGAAAAGCAGGACGTGTGGACGAAGTGGGTGACGCCGGCTGCAGCCGAGAAAATCAAGGCGTCGCTGTAAGGCGAAACCGAAGCTCGGGATCGTCACGCCTGCCAAGCGGTTCAAACACCGACGGGCGCGCGGCACGGATTGCCGCCCGCTCGTCGGTGACGTATCCGAAGCTGGTCACTCATACTCAACCAACAGGTTCACGGTGAAGCGGGCATGGACGGTGCAAAAGGTTATCGGCGACTCATTCCTTCGTTGACGGCGCTGGTGGAGTTCGAGGCCGTCGCCCGGCTGCGCAGCTTCACGCAGGCCGCCGCCGAGCTGGGTGTCACGCAGGCTGCGGTCAGCCGGCAGATCCGTCTGCTGGAGGAATTGCTCGGCGTGCGCCTGCTGGACCGCCTGCACCGCGCGACGACGCTGACCGCCGAAGGCGCGGCGCTTTACGCGGTCGTGGCCGAGGCGATGGGCAAGATCGCCGGCGTGTTCGACCGGCTGTCGACCGGCATCGAAGACGAGGAGCTCGTGCTCGCCACGACCGCGGCGTTCTCGCATTTCCGGCTGATGCCGAGTCTCGCGCGGCTCAAGGAGCTGCACCCGAACCTGCGTATCCGTCTCACGACGACGATGTTTACCGCCGATCTGCGCCACACCGAAGTCGATGCGGTGGTTCGCTGGGGCGACGGCAAGTGGCGCGACGGCACCGCGCATCTGCTGTTCGACGAGCAGGTGTTTCCAGTCTGTTCGCCCGCTTGGCGAGACCGGTACGGTACGCCGGATTCGCTGGACGAGCTCGCGAACATGACCTTCATCGAGGAAGACTCGACGTCCGAAGGCTGGCTGAGCTGGGACAAGTGGTTCCGGGCCGTCGGCGCGCGTCCGGCCAAGCTCAGGTACGGCGTGCGCACGTGCCTGTATCCGGACGCGGTTCAGGCGGCGTTGCTCGGGCAAGGCGTCGCGCTCGGGTGGAGCCGGCTGCTCCACGAGCATCTGGCGTCGGGCGATCTGGTGCGCCTGATGGACGTGTCGCTGCCGTTGAGCGACGCGTATTACGTGGTGGTGCCGCACGGGCGCTCGGTCACGCCGTCGATTCAGAAGCTGATCGACCTGTTGAAGGACGACGCCGGTGTCGCATGATGTGCGCGGGCGGAAGGAATCCGCGTGCGTTCCTGCGCGGTTCAATTAATTAATTATCCTCATCACTGACCCGGTTTCGCCGCCTGGGCGAACTGCCTTGTCCCGCGTCCCGCGAACTTCGAGCGAACTTGCCCGATGGCGCGGGATTTTTTTTGCGCGCAAGCCGCACCGAAGTCGCCCTGAAAGACCGGGTCCAGCCCTCACCGCCGACCCATAATCCAATGTAATGAAGCGGGGAAAATAAAGCGCATTGACGCGTTTTTCCGGCAATCCAATACTGCGGCTAACGCGGGACCGATCCAGGTCCCGCTTCCCCATCAACGTTGGAGAAGACGATGTCAGACGTTCAATTGAAGCCCCTTGGCGAACTCGTGCGCAGCCGTGAGCCCGGCTGCGGAATGCCTGGGGAAGTGTTCAGCCGGCCCGATGTATTCGAGACGGACGTCGACATCTTCTTCCACAAGCACTGGATCGTGGTCGGCGTGACCGCCGACGTTCCGGAGCCGGGTGACGTGTCGGTCGTCGACATCGGCAACGCGTCGGTCATGATCGTGCGCGACGACGACGAAGCCATCCGCGCATATCGCAACGTGTGCCGCCACCGCGGCGCGCGTCTGAAGGAAGAAGGGAAGTCGACGGTCGGCATGCTCGTGTGTCCGTACCACCAGTGGACCTACGACCTCGACGGCAGCCTGCGTCACACCAAGCACATGGGGAAGGACTTCGACAGCACCTGCCGCAATCTCCTGCCCGTGCATGTGAAGGTGGTCGGCACGCACGTGCTCGTGTGTTTTGCCGACGAGCCGCCGGCCGACATTGCACACCTCGAGGGGACGATGGGGCCGCGCTTCGCGCCATACGAGCTGCAGAACACGAAGATCGCGTTCGAGTCGGAGATCGTCGAGGACGGCAACTGGAAGCTCGTGATGGAGAACAACCGCGAGTGCTACCACTGCGAGGCCGGGCACCCGGAGCTGACGCAGTCGTTCCTGCCCGAGTCGACTGGTTCGAGTGCGGACGACATGGACGAGGCGTCGCTGAAGGCTCAGCAAGCCTACGAGAAGCTCAATGCCGACACGCAGCGCAACTGGGAAAACGAAGGGTGGCTGTGCAAGGCGGTCGAAGCGCTGTCCGGCGACGTCGCGACGCATTTCCGCACCGAGCGGCTGCTGATCGCCGGTCACGGCGAGTCGCAGACGATGGACACCAAGGTGGCCTCGCAGAAGCTGCTGGGCAAGCTCACGCGCCGCGACCTCGGCGACACGCACATGTGGACGCACAACTCGTGGACGCACGTGATGAGCGACCACGCGATAATCAGCTACATCATCCCGCTCACGCCGGAAAAGACGCTGGTCCGCACGAAGTGGCTCGTGCATGCGGACGCGGTGGAGGGCGTGGACTACGACCTGACGAAGCTGACCGAGGTCTGGGTCGCGACGAATGCGCAGGACGCGAGCCTGGTGGCGATCAACCATCGCGGCGCGAAAGACCCGGGCTACATTCCGGGCCCGTACTCGCCGTCCACCGAAAACTACGTCGACCAGTTCGTCGACTGGTATGCGGGGCGCCTCGACGCACACGGGATCTGACGTGCGGCGCGTCGCGCGAACGCGCGTGGCCGGAGCCCGTGCACGACTGTCCTTACGTGCACTGCTCCGCCGGCACGGACGCGGCGGCGCGCGGCGCCCGCTTGCGCGTCGCGAGCCAGCACAGCACCGAGCCGCCGCACACGCAGAACGCGCCGGTCCAGAAGCCGGACGACAGCGACGCATCCAGCAGCAGCGCGGCGAGGCCGGCCGAGATGACCGGAATGAAGTACGACACGCCGGCGAGGAGCGCGACGTTGCCGCGCATGATGCCGATATTCCACGCCGAATAGCCGAAACCCATCGCCGCCGATGCGAGCACGAAGCTGGCGAGCGCATTGAAGCCGAACACGATCGTGTGCTCACCGTCGAGCAGGTATTTGATCCACAGCGACAGCGCGACGAGGATGAAGAACAGCGTGATGCCGTTCTTGCCATTCGCAATCCTGATCGTCACGGTGCAATAGGCGGCCCAGATCAGCGAGCCGGCGAAGGCAAGCCCGTAGCTGAGCGGGTTGTCGACGACATTGGCCACCATGCCGGCCGTATCGAAGCCGTGCTCGCCGCCGAGCACCCAGCCGACGCCGGCCATCGCGAGGATCACGCCCGGCACGATCAGCAGGTTCGCGCGCTGGCGGAGAAAGAGGATCGCGAACACCATCGTGAAGGTCGGCCACAGATAATTGACCATGCCGACCTCGATCGCCTGGCGCGCCGTGTGCGCGTTGCCGATCGACAGCGACAGGCACCATTCGTACGCGACGAACAGCACGCTGCCCCACAGCAGGTAGCGGCGCGGGAAATCGCCGAGCCGCGGCAGCCCGGTCGTCACGAGCAGCAGTGCCGCCGCCCCCGTGTAGATCATTGCGGCGCCGCCGGTTGCGCCGAAGCTGTCGCTGACACCGCGAATCAGCCCTACCACCGAACTCCATAAAACGATTGCGACGAATCCGATCAGCGTCGCCCTGTTCCTGCTGTTCATGCCTGTTTCCTGCCAATACCGGGTGAATACGTTGTGCCGGGCCGATTGCCCGGCAGATGCGACAAACCGGCCGCGATCGCTCGTGGCGACCGCGGCCGGCATACGGGTGCTGCGTGTCGATGAGATTATGCGCTGCGGGCCGGTACGTCGATCCAGATGGTCTTGATCTCGGTGTACTGGTCGTGCGCCCAGATCGACTTGTCGCGGCCGCCGAAGCCGGAAGCCTTGTAGCCGCCGAACGGGGTCGTGATGTCGCCTTCGCCGAAACAGTTCACCGTCACCACGCCGGCCTGGATCGAGCGCGACAGGTGAATCGCGTCGTTCAGGTTGCTGGTGTAGACCGATGCCGCGAGCCCGTAGACCGAATCGTTCGCGAGCGCGATCGCCTCGTCGGTGTCCGTGAAGGTCGTGACGGCCAGCACGGGCCCGAACACTTCCTCCTGGAACAGCGTGTGGTCGCGGCTCACGCCGTCCACCACGGTCGGCTCGACGAAGATGCCGTTCTCGGTCGAACCGCCGAACACCACGTCGAGCTTGTCCGCACCGGCCTGGTCGAGGTACGTGCGGACCTTGTCGAAGTGCGCCTTGCTGATCAGCGAACCGACGCGGTGCTCGGGATCGAGCGGGTCGCCCATCTTCCATTCGCGCATCTGCACGCCGATGCGCTCGAGCAGCGCCGACTTGATGTCGGCATGCACGATCAGGCGCGACGACGCCGAGCAGTTCTCGCCCATGTTCCAGAACGCGCCGTTCACGACATGCTGCGCGACCGCGTCGAGGTCCGCGACGTCGCGCATCACGACGGCCGGGTTCTTGCCGCCGCATTCGAGCACGATCCGCTTCAGGTTCGATTCCGCCGCGTAGTGCAGGAAGCGCCGGCCGGTCGCGGTCGAACCGGTGAAGCTGACCATCGCGACGTCCGGGTGGCGGCCCAGCGGCTCGCCGACTTCCTTGCCGCCGCCCGGCACCACGTTGAACACGCCGGCCGGCACGCCGGCCTCGTGCGCGAGTTCGGCCACGCGCAGCGCGGTCAGCGTGGTTTCCGTCGCCGGCTTCACGACGATCGAGCAGCCTGCCGCCAGCGACGGGCCGATCTTCCACGCCAGCATCAGCAGCGGGAAGTTCCACGGCAGCACCAGGCCGACCACGCCGATCGGCTCGCGCACCACCAGCGCGAGCGCGTTCGAGCCGACCGGCGCGGTGTTGTCGTAGATCTTGTCGATCAGCTCGGCGTGCCAGCGGATCGTATGGATCGTCTCCGGCACGTCGATGTTCTGGCATTCGCGGATCGGCTTGCCGCTGTCGAGGCTTTCCATCGTCGCGAGTTCGTGCGCGTGCTGTTCGAGCAGGTCCGCGAACTTCAGCAGGATGGACTTGCGCTGCGACGGCGGCAGCTGCCGCCAGCGGCCGTCGGCGAACGCCGCCTTCGCGCGTGCGACTGCATCGTCCACGTCGCTGGCGTCGCACGCGGCGACATGCGCGAGCACCTGATCGGTGGCCGGGTTGACCGTCGCGAACGTCTTGCCGGCGTTGGCGGGGCGAAATGCCCCGTCGACGAAGGCCTGCGTCGGCAGTTTCAGTTCGGCCGCGAGGGCCGCGTATTGCGATGCGCTGAGCATTTCCGCCATCAGGCCTGGCCTCCGACGACCGCCGCGATCTCGCGCTTCACGTCGGCGACGATCTGCTTGAGGGTCGCCTTGTTCGCTTCGTCGAGCGGCTGGAGCGGGGCGCGCACGCCGCCGCTGCGCAGGCCGACGAGTTCGCTGCCGTACTTGATCGACTGCACGAACTTGCCCGCGTCCTCGAGGAAATCCATCAGCGGCATCATCGCCGACATGATGCGGCGGCCTTTGCGGAAGTCGTTCTCGACCACGCAGGCCTGGTGCAGCGCGACGTGTTCCGCCGGCAGGAAGTTCGAGCCCGCGCAGACCCAGCTGCTCGCGCCCCACGCGAAGAATTCGAGCGCCTGGTCGTCCCAGCCGCACGACACGCTGATGTTCGGGAATTCGCGCGCGAGCATGTGCAGCTGGCCGGTGCTGCCGGAGCTTTCCTTGATCGCGACGAAGTTCTTCGATGCGGCGGTGACGGTGCGGAAGAACGCGCGGCCCATCGACACGCCCATGCGCGCCGGGTAGTTGTAGAGCATCACCGGCAGGTCGGCGGCGCGGTCCACCGCGATCGCGTGCGCGGCGTTTTCCTGCTCGGTCGGCAGCGCATACGGCGGCGAGCCGACCAGGATCGCATCGGCCTTGATCTCTTTCGCCGACTTCGCGTATTCGACCGAATCCTCGGTGCGGATCGCGCCGGTGCCGATCACGAGCGGCACGCGCGTGCCGATCACCTGCTTCGCGTACGCGCCGAGCTCGATGCGCTCCTGCATCGTGTGGGCGTAGTACTCGCCGGTCGAGCCGCCGATGATGATGCCGTGCACGCCGGCGCCGATCAGGTATTCGAGGACCTCGGCGAACGCCGCCTTGTCGATGCCGCCTTCGGCGGTCAGGGGCGTGATGGCCGGCGTGTAGATGCCGTTGAAGTTCATGATGTGCTCCCGCTGGAATGAAAGTAAGCGTTGCGTGGGAAATGCCGACGCCGCGACGGTCGCGGCGTGCGTGAAATACGGGTCAATGACTGAGCGAAGCGGCTTCCTGCAGCGATAGCGATGCCGTTTCGGGCGCGAGCGCGACCGAGGCCAGCAGGCCGACGAACGACACGGCCGCCGCCGCGTACATCGTGTTGCCGATGCCGATGTTCTGCAGCGCGATCGGGACGAGCCAGGTGCCGACCGCCGCGCCGATGCGCGACAGCGACGCGCCCATGCCGACCGCGAACGCGCGGATGTCGGTCGGGAAGATTTCGTTCGGATAGACGAGCTGCAGCACCTGCGCGCCGCCGATCAGCAACGCGTATGCGCCGAACAGCACCAGGATCAGCAGGGCCGAGCCGTTCGAGCACGCGCCGAGCGCCAGCAGCGCGAGCGCCGACCACAGGAAGCTGTGGATCACCAGCGCGCGGCGGCCGAGCGTGTTGATCACGCGCGTGGCGAGCGCGCAGCCGACCACGAACAGCAGCGTGATGGCGACCGAGCCGTACGCTTCCCAATCGCCTTCGAGGTGCAGCGCCTGCAGCACGCGCGGCGCGAACGAGTAGACCGCGAACACCGGGATCACCGAGCAGGTCCAGAACAGCACCACGAACAGCATGCGCTTGCCGTAGCCCGAGTGCAGCAGCGCGCCGAGCGAGATCTTCCGGTCGACCGGCTCTTCCGGCAGGTTGCGGATCGAGAACGACGGCCCGTACACCTTGCGGATCACCGCGTCGGCTTCCGCCTTGCGGCCCTTGTTGAGCAGCCAGCGCGGCGATTCAGGCGTGCCGATGCGCACCAGGAACAGCGCGACGCCGATCACGGCCGGGCTCGCGAGCACCCAGCGCCACGCGTCGGGGCCGACCTGCGCGAGCAGGATGTTGCCGACGATGTACGCGAGCGCCGCGCCGAAGAACCAGATGATGGTCAGCATCGCGAGGCGCGGGCCGCGGTACTTGCGCGGCATGAATTCGGTCAGCAGCGAGCCGGCCACCGGGTACTCGATGCCGACGCCGATGCCGGTGATGAAGCGCAGGACGAACAGCGCCTCGCCCGATTGCACCCACAGCTGCGCGATCGAGCAGACGATGAACAGCACGGGGCCGAAGAAGTAGGGCCGGCGGCGACCCATCCGGTCGGTCAGCCAGCCGCCGAGGAAGCCGCCGACGAAGATGCCGAGCAGCGCCGACGCCGCGATCATGCCTTCCCAGAAGCTGGTCAGGTGCAGCGCGGCCGAGAATTGCACCATGGCCACGCCGATGATGCTGAGCACGTAGCCGTCCATGAGCCAGCCGCCGCCCGAGCGTATCGTGAGCAGCTGGTGAAATCCGTTGAGCGGTACGTCTTCGATGGATACCGTCGTTTTTGCCATTGGCGGTCGTCTCCTTCCTTCCTGATGAATGGGGCGATCTCCGTGGGGCGCGCGGTGTCCGCGCGGCGCCCGATCGCTGAATCGTGGATTCGGTGGGTGGTCGTTCGATGCGGCCGGTTCAGCTCTCCAGGCCCGCCTTGCGCTGGCCCCACCAGAGCGTCGCGTTGACGCCGGCCGACAGGAACGGCTCCGGCGGGTTGCGGTTCGGGCCGGACGTCGCGAGCAGGAAGTCGGTCAGCGCGTCGCGCTTGCCGGCCAGCCAGTCGGCGAGCAGCGTGCCCGTCACCGTGCCGCGCGTGATGCCGAGGCCGTTGCAGCAGAGCGCGCCATAGACATTCGGCGCGAGTTGGCCGAAGAAGCCCTTGTGGTTCTGCGACAGCGCCAGCGAGCCGCTCCACGTGTAATCGAACTCGACCTCCGACAGCATCGGGAAGCGGCGCTCGAACGAGAGCCGGTGGCGCGCGAGCGCGCGCTCGCGATGGCGGTCGTTCGGGCGGCCGTTCGGATTGAAGCTGAAGCTGTTGCGGATCAGGATGCGGTTGTCGTGGGTGCGGCGCACCGTGCTGCCGAACGGATCGGCCGGAATCACGCCCCAGAACGGCTGGCCGCCCAGCCGCGCCTGTTCGGCGCCGGTCAGCGGCCGCGTGAGGCTCGCGTACAGGAACACCGGCAGCATCGTGCCGGCGAGGAAGCCGAAGCGCATGCCGAACGCGTTGTTCGAGAGCACCAGCTTGTCGACGACGATGCGGCCGCCGGCGTGCCCGAGCACGATCTTGTCGCCGTATTCGACGTCGGTGATCGGCGTGTGCTCGTGCAGCGTGACGTTCGGCGGCAGGCTGTCGGCTAGGCCCTTCACCAGCGCGGACGGTTGCAGCAGCATCGTGCCGGGCGTGAACAGCCCCTTCCGGTAGAAGCCGGTGCCGATATGCGCGGGCAGATCCTTGCCTTCGATCACTTCGTACGGCTGGCCGAGCCTGTCGAGACCGCGCCGGTACGCGTCGAGCACCGCGACGCCGCGCGGCTCGACCGCCGCCTGGTACTTGCCGGACGCGCGCAGATGGCAATCGATCCCGTGTTCGTCGACCAGCGCGCGCAGGATCGACTGGCCGAGCAGGTTCAGTTGCAGGGTCGTCTTCGCGGTATCGATGTCACCGATGTAGTCGTCCGCGCCGATGTCGTGTGGCAGGTCGATCGCGAAGCCCGCGTTGCGCCCCGACGTGCCGAAGCCGACTTCCTGCGCGTCGACCAGCACGACTTCGTCGTCCGGGAAGTTCAGCGCGAGCTGGCGCGCCGCGGCGAGCCCGGTGAAGCCGGCGCCGATCACGCCCCAGCGCGCCATCGTGGTGCCCGTGTGACACGGCCGCGGCACGCGCGGCGGGCTGGTGTGGTACCAGCCGCACGCGTGGTCGTCGGCAGGCAGCGCGCCGACCCTGACCTTGCGCGCATCGCGTTGAGGCTGCGCAGCCTCTTCTACCGTCGGCGAAGTAACCCTAAGCATTCCTGAATCCAGCGTCTCGTTGAGTGAAATGACACGCGCGTGCGGATGCGCCCATGTCCTTGTTGGTGATGTCGGCCCTGGCGGTTCGCGTGGTCGGGGCGGTCGCGTCGGGCTATCGGCGTGGCGTCCCGAGGCGCGAAACGCCTGAACGGAAAGAAAATTCTGTCGTGCGGCTAATAAACTATACTTAGTAGACAAACTATAGTCTAACAATCGTATTGCGGGAATCGAGGGTTAACCCTCGATGCGTGGAGTGGTTCGACTGGCGATGGTGAGGGCCGAAACGGCCGAAACGGCCGAAACGGCGGAAACGGCGGAAACGGCGGAAACGGCGGAAACGGCGGAAACGGCGGAAACGGCGGAAACGGCGGAAACGGCGGAAACCGGAAGCGGCGGTGCGAAGGGGCGCATGCCGTCGTGGCGGGTTTTCGTGACGGGGAAGGAGGGGGCGGCGGCGTCTGTATCGGCGCATGCCGTCGGGACAGGGGACGGCGCTAGCCATGGCCCGGGACGGGGCCTTATAGTACGCGCTTCAAAGTGACGAGGGCGTTATGAAAGGAACGGGTGGGGAGTCGGCACCGGCGGATGTGGCACAAACGGTCGATCGCAAGTCGGCCCTGGGCGAGGCATTGCGACGCCGGATCGTGAACATGGAGCTGGCGCCGGGCGCACTGATCGACGAAGCGGCGCTGGCCGACGAGTTCGGCATGTCGCGGCCGCCGATTCGCGAGCTGATCCGGCAGATGGCCGCGGAAGGCTATATCGAGCTCGAGACGAATCGGGCGCCGCGCGTCACGTCGATGAATTTCCAGTCGCTGCGCAGCTTCTTCATCGCCGCGCCGGTGATCTATATCGCGACGACCCAGCTGGCGGCGCTGAACGCGACACCCGACGACATCGCGCGGCTGCGGACGATCCAGGCGCATTTTCGGGCCGCGATCGAAAGCGGCAACGTCGCGAACCGTGTGTTCTACAACGACGAATTCCACCTCGAAATCGGCCGGATCGCGCAGAACGATTACCTGATGCCGAGCCTGCGCCGCCTGCTGATCGATCACGCGCGGCTCGGGAAGATGTTCTACCGCTATCCGGCCACGGACACGATGCAGCACACGCTCGAAAGCGCCGTCGTCCAGCATGACCAGATCATCGATGCGCTCGCGAGGCAGGACGCAGATGAGGCGGGGCAGCTGGTCCGCGATCACTTCGAATTGTCGCGCCGACGGATGACCGAGTACGCGGCGCCGCAGGGCATGGCAGTCTCCGTGAACCTCGGCGATCCGGTGCTGACGCAGGACAAGCGATAGCGGAGGGCGGCCGGCGCGCCATGGTCATGGATGCAGCAAGCAATCCAGGCCGGGTCGTCGGCCCGGGACTGTAGTCGTCCACCATCCGCCGCCGGTTTTTTCCGTCCCCGCTGGTTTCATCGAGTACGGGGCGCTATCCCATAACCCGCTCCCTTCGCCGGCTCCCATGGCCGGCTTCCTTCGGCGACTCCCGTGATCGGCGCCGCGTCGCCGACCTTGCCACCCCGTTCACGGCGCCGTGGCGCGCCGTCGCTTCGACCCCATCACTGTATACATCCGGCCGGCACGCCGATTGCGCGTTGTCGTGCGCCGAAACCCGCATCCGGGAAACCCCGCCCCGACGCCCGCTTCCGACATTGCCTCGCGCATCGCGTGGCCGGTTTTGTCACCATGTGGGCCGGATATGACAATGGAAATCCGCCGGTGCGGCATTACGATGGGTCACGACGTCGCCTGGCGCTGGCCGGTTTTGCCGCAGCCGCCCGGGTCGCGCGCCTCATTCACCGCCTGATTGGAACATCGACCATGAGCTATAACGCCCCTGTCAAGGACATGCTGTTCGTGCTGAAGGAACTCGCGGGCATCGACACCGTTGCGCAGTTGCCGGGCTTCGAGGAAGCCGGCTACGACACGGCGCAGGCCGTGCTCGACGAATCCGCGAAATTCTGCGGTGAAGTGCTGGCGCCGCTGAACGTCGAGGGCGACCGCAACCCGAGCAGCTGGAAGGACGGTGTCGTGACGGCAACGCCCGGCTTCGGCGCCGCGTTCCGCCAGTTCGTCGAAGGCGGCTGGCAGGGCCTGCAGCATCCGGCCGAGTACGACGGCCAGGGGCTGCCGAAGCTGATCGCGACGCCGTGCATCGAGATGCTGAACGCATCGAACCTGTCGTTCGCGTTGTGTCCGCTGCTCACCGACGGCGCGATCGAGGCGCTGCTGACGGCCGGCACCGACGAACAGAAGCAACGCTACGTGCCGAAGCTGATCTCGGGCGAATGGACGGGCACGATGAACCTGACCGAGCCGCAGGCCGGTTCGGACCTGGCGCTGGTACGCTCGCGCGCGGAGCCGCAGGGCGACGGCACGTACAAGGTGTTCGGTACGAAGATCTTCATCACGTGGGGCGAGCACGACATGGCGGACAACATCGTCCACCTGGTGCTCGCGCGCACGCCGAACGCGCCGGAAGGCGTGAAGGGCATCTCGCTGTTCATCGTGCCGAAGTTCATGGTCAACGAGGACGGCTCGCTCGGTGCGCGCAACGACGTGCACTGCGTGTCGATCGAGCACAAGCTCGGGATCAAGGCGAGCCCGACCGCGGTGCTGCAGTACGGCGACCACGGCGGTGCGATCGGCTACCTGGTCGGCGAGGAGAATCGCGGCCTCGAATACATGTTCATCATGATGAACGCGGCGCGCTTCGGCGTCGGGATGCAGGGGATCGGCGTGGCCGACCGTGCGTACCAGAAGGCCGCGGAATTCGCGAAGGAGCGCGTGCAGAGCCGCCCGGTGGACGGTTCGGCCAAGCAGTCGGTGACGATCATCCATCATCCGGACGTGCGCCGCATGCTCGGCACGATGCGCGCGCTCACCGAAGGCGCTCGCTCGCTGGCCTACGTAGCAGCCGCGCACAGCGACATTGCCCACCGTCATTCGGACGAGGCGACGCGTGCACGTCATCAGGCAATCTACGAATATCTGGTGCCGGTCGTGAAGGGCTGGAGCACGGAGATGGTGAACGACGTGGCGAGCCTGGGCGTGCAGGTGCACGGCGGGATGGGCTTCATCGAGGAAACCGGGGCGGCGCAGTACTACCGCGATGCGCGGATCCTGGCGATCTACGAAGGCACGACCGCGATCCAGGCGAACGACCTCGTCGGCCGCAAGACGCTGCGCGATGGCGGCGCGGTGGCCAAGGCGCTGATCGCGGAGATCGACGACACCGTCGCGGCGCTCGGCAAGGTCGACGGCGCCGCGGCCGCGTCGATGAAGACGCAGCTGGAGAAGGGCGCGCGCGCGCTGTCGTCGGCGGTGGACTACGTGCTCGCGAACGCGAAGCAGGATCCGAATGCGGTGTTCGCGGGCAGTGTGCCGTACCTGAAGTTGGCCGGCGTGGTGCTGTGCGGATGGCAGATGGCGCGCGCGTTGCTGGCGGCGCATGCGAACCGCGCGAACGACACGGCGTTCTACGATGCGAAGATCGCGATCGCACAATGCTATGCGGAACACGTCCTCGTGCAGGCCGGCGCGTTCGAAGCGTCGATCGTCGGCGCGAAGGGCAACGAGAGCGTGCTCGCGTTGACGGAAGACCAGTTCTGACCTGACGGTCGGGGCGCAGGAGGAGACAGGATTTTGACCACACAGGACTTGCTCGCGCAGTACGGCCCGCGCGAATCGATGGAATACGACGTCGTGATCGTCGGCGGCGGCCCCGCCGGGCTGTCGGCGGCGATCCGGCTCAAGCAACTGGCCGCCGAGAAAGGCACCGAGATCGGCGTGTGCGTGCTGGAAAAGGGTTCCGAGATCGGCGCGCACATCCTGTCGGGCGCGGTGATGGATCCGCGCGCGATCAACGAACTGTTCCCCGACTGGAAGGAACGCGGCGCGCCGCTCGATGTCGAGGTGACCGAAGACCGCTTCCTGTTCCTGTCCGAGAACAGCGCGATCACCACGCCGAACTGGGCGCTGCCCGCCAACTTCCAGAATCACGGCAACTACGTGATTTCGCTGGGCAACGTGACCCGCTGGCTCGGGGCACAGGCCGAGGCGCTCGGCGTCGAGATCTTCCCGGGCTTTCCGGCTGCGGAGATTCTCTACAACGACGACGGCTCGGTGAAGGGTGTCGCCACCGGCAACATGGGCGTGGGCAAGGACGGCGAGCCGACCGAGAACTTCCAGCTCGGCATGGAGCTGCACGCGAAGTACACGCTGTTCGCCGAAGGCTGCCGCGGCCACCTGGGCCGCCAGCTGATCTCGAAGTTCAAGCTCGACGCGAACGCCGATCCGCAGGCCTACGGGATCGGCATCAAGGAACTGTGGGAAATCGATCCGGCCAAGCACAAGCCGGGCCTCGTGATCCATACGGCCGGCTGGCCGCTGAAGTCCGATACGTACGGCGGCTCGTTCCTGTATCACATGGACAACAACCAGGTCGTGGTCGGCTTCGTGGTGGGCCTGGGCTACACGAACCCGTACCTGTCGCCGTTCGAGGAATTCCAGCGCTACAAGACGCACCCGTCGATCCGCGCGTTCCTCGAAGGTGGCAAGCGCGTGTCGTACGGCGCGCGCGCGATCACGGCCGGCGGCCTGCTGTCGCTGCCGAAGACGGTGTTCCCGGGCGGCGCGCTGATCGGCGACGACGCGGGCTTCCTGAACGCATCGCGGATCAAGGGCAGCCACGCGGCGATCAAGACCGGCATGCTGGCGGCCGATGCCGCGTTCGACGCGGTGCAGGCCGGCCGTCAGTCGGACGAGCTCAACGCGTACCCGGATGCGTTCAAGCAATCGTGGCTGTACACGGAGCTGTANCGCGCGCGCAACTTCAAGCAGTGGATGGCCAAGGGNCTGTACCTNGGCACGCTGATGGTCGGNCTCGAGCAGAAGGTGATGGGCGGCAACGTGCCGTGGACGCTGCACCACAAGCATGCGGATCACGAGATGCTGAAGCCGGCATCGCAATGCACGCCGATCGAGTATCCGAAGCCGGACGGCAAGCTGACGTTCGACCGGCTGTCGTCGGTGTTCATCTCGAACACGAACCACGAGGANGGAGCTGTACCGCGCGCGCAACTTCAAGCAGTGGATGGCCAAGGGGCTGTACCTGGGCACGCTGATGGTCGGTCTCGAGCAGAAGGTGATGGGCGGCAACGTGCCGTGGACGCTGCACCACAAGCATGCGGATCACGAGATGCTGAAGCCGGCATCGCAATGCACGCCGATCGAGTATCCGAAGCCGGACGGCAAGCTGACGTTCGACCGGCTGTCGTCGGTGTTCATCTCGAACACGAACCACGAGGAGAACCAGCCGGCGCACCTGACGCTGAAGGATGCGAGCGTGCCGGTGAACGTGAACCTGAGCACGTACGCGGGGCCGGAGGGGCGCTTCTGCCCGGCGGCGGTGTACGAGTTCGTGAAGAACGACGACGGCAGCGACCGGCTGGTGATCAACGCGCAGAACTGCGTGCACTGCAAGACCTGCGACATCAAGGACCCGACGCAGAACATCGTGTGGGTCACGCCGGAAGGCGGCGGCGGGCCGAATTACCCGAACATGTAACGCAAACGCATCCCCGCGCCCACGGGCGCGAACGAACCGGAGTGAGACGATGAGCAATGCAGCGAAGGAAGTCGTGGTGGTGAGCGGTGTCCGTACCGCGATCGGCGATTTCGGCGGGAGCCTGAAGGATTTCTCGCCGACCGATCTCGGTGCGAAGGTGGTCGCCGAAGTGCTGTCGCGCGCGAACGTGGCGGGCGATGCGGTCGGCCATGTCGTGTTCGGCCACGTCGTGAACACCGAGCCGAAGGACATGTATCTCGCGCGCGTCGCGGCGATCAACGGCGGCGTCGCGCAGCACACGCCGGCGCTGACCGTGAACCGTCTGTGCGGCTCGGGCCTGCAGGCGATCGTGTCGGCCGCGCAGACGATCATGCTCGGCGACGCCGACGTCGCGATCGGCGGCGGGTCGGAGAACATGAGCCGCGCACCGTACACCGTGCCGGCCGCGCGTTTCGGCCAGCGCATGGGCGATGCGAAGCTCGTCGACATGATGCTCGGCGCGCTGCACGACCCGTTCCAGACGATCCACATGGGCGTGACGGCCGAGAACGTCGCACGCAAGTACGGCATTTCGCGTGACGCGCAGGATGCACTTGCACTCGAATCGCATCGTCGCGCGGCGCGCGCGATCGCCGAAGGCCGCTTCAAGGATCAGATCCTGCCGATCTCGATCCGCACGAAGAAGGGCGAGGTCGCGTTCGACACCGACGAGCACGTGCGTCACGACGCCGGCCCGGACGACTTCACGAAGCTGAAGCCGGTGTTCGTGAAGGAAGACGGCACGGTGACGGCCGGCAACGCGTCGGGGATCAACGATGCGGCCGCCGCGGTGCTGATGATGAGCGCGGATGCCGCGCGCGCGCAGGGCGTGAAGCCGCTCGCGCGTCTCGTCGCGTATGCGCATGCGGGCGTCGATCCGGCGTACATGGGCATCGGTCCGGTGCCGGCCACGCAGAAGGCGCTGGAGCGCGCGGGCCTGAAGATCACCGATCTCGACGTGATCGAGGCGAACGAGGCGTTCGCGGCCCAGGCGTGCGCGGTCACGCAGGAACTCGGCCTCGATCCGGCCAAGGTCAACCCGAACGGCTCGGGCATTTCGCTCGGTCACCCGATCGGCGCAACGGGCGCATTGATCACGGTCAAGGCGCTGTACGAGCTCAAGCGCATCGGCGGGCGTTACGCGCTCGTGACGATGTGCATCGGCGGCGGCCAGGGGATTGCGGCGATCTTCGAGAACATCTGATAATCGAACGTTCAGCACCCGAACACACACAGGAATCGTCATGGCTATCGAAACCGTCGGCGTCGTGGGCGCCGGAACCATGGGCAACGGCATTGCGCAGACCGCCGCCGTTGCAGGACTCAACGTCGTGATGATCGACGTCAGCGATGCGGCGCTCGACAAGGGCGTCGCCGCACTGAAGGGCAGCCTCGAGCGGCTCGTATCGAAGGAGAAGCTCGACGCCGGTGCGCGCGATGCCGCGCTCGCGCGCATCACGACGTCGACCGATTACGCGAAGCTCGCCGCGGTCGACATCGTGATCGAAGCCGCGACCGAGAACGTCGAGCTGAAGAGCCGCATCCTGAAGCAGATCGAATCGGTCGCGCGGCCCGACGCGATCATCGCGACCAACACGTCGTCGATCTCGATCACCTCGCTCGCGGCGCTGCTCGCCGATCCGTCGCGCTTCGTCGGCATGCACTTCTTCAACCCGGTGCCGCTGATGCCGCTCGTCGAGATCATCCGCGGGCTGCAGACGAGCGAAGCGACGGCGTCGGCGGTGCGCGCGCTGACCGAGCGTTTCGACAAGTCGCCGATCGGCGTGCGCAACGCACCCGGCTTCGTCGTGAACCGGATCCTCGTGCCGATGATCAACGAAGCGTTCTTCGTGCTGGCCGAAGGCATCGCGTCGGCCGAGGAGATCGACGCGGGGATGAAGCTCGGCGCGAACCATCCGATCGGGCCGCTCGCGCTGGCCGATCTCGTCGGGCTCGATGTGTGCCTCGCAGTGATGGATGTGTTCCTGAAGGACTTCGGCGACACGAAGTATCGTGCGTGCCCGCTGCTGCGCGAGATGGTGTCGGCCGGGCGGCTGGGGCGCAAGACGGGGCGCGGGGTGTACGACTACAGCAAGTAAGCGGCGCATCGGTGCCTCTTCGCGCGGCCGCCTTCGGGCGGCCGCGTGCTTTGCACGGCCCGCTTGCGCATCCGGCACGGCCAGATCCCGCGGCAACGTCCGCTTGAACATCGCGAGCAGTGGCCGGGCCGTCTTCGGCGGCACGTGATCGCGTGCCGCACGGCCGCCGCGATCTGGCCGCCGCGGCCGTTCGACACGAGCAACGCGTGCCCTTCTGCAACGGGCTGTGCCGATCGCACGGTTCCGCTATGTGCGTCACCGGCGCAAGTTCGATCCGTCCATCGTCGACCGCCGATCCTGCGTGTCCGAGCCGGCTCGATGGCCGCCTGCGCCGTCGCGCGCCGGTTCTCTCGGTAGTTTCCCTCACATACCCCCGTCGGGATTTTCCCCTAGCGCACCCTCCCGCGCACCGCGTGCACCACATTGCGGCAATCACGGCGAAATCCCGCACAGCCGCGCCGGTATTGGCTTTCGTCACGGTCCTGCAGTGCACCGCCAGTCACGCTTTTCCGCACGTTTTCGATGCATTACCAAAGGTATGGAAAAGCGCACAGAAAATGTATCTGGAGCGACGAAATTGGATTGATACGCTGCAATCACTGCATCAGCGCCGTCAACCAAGCGAGCGCGCATCGAGCCCACGCAACAAACGTGGCAGTCGAAGGCGACTCGTACGAAGTTCGCGGTTTCCATTACCAGCTAGTCGGGATGACAGAATGGCCCCAAATCTGACGTTTGCACCGGGCGATGTACTTCCCCCCGGAGCAATCCACACCGACGGTGCGCCGTCGATCGCCCGGTCGAGTACCGCGACCGGAACCGACATCCTGACCGTCAAGCACCTGTCGAAGATTTTCGGTCCGAAGCCCGAGCGAGCGATCGAGCTGATGAAGCGCGGCGTCGGGCGCAACGAGATCTTCGCCGAAACCGGCAACATGGTGGCGGTCGATGACGTGAGCCTGAGCGTGCGGGCCGGCGAGATCTTCGTGATCATGGGCCTGTCGGGCTCCGGCAAATCGACGCTGGTTCGCCTGCTCAACCGCCTGATCGAGCCGACGTCCGGGCAGGTCGTGCTCGAAGGCCGCGACATCGCACCGATGTCGACGCCGGAACTGCGCGATGTTCGGCGCCAGAAGATGGCGATGGTGTTCCAGTCGTTCGCACTGCTGCCGAACCGGACCGTGATCGACAACATCGCGTACGGTCTCGAGGTCGCGGGGATCAAGAAGGCGCAGCGTTACGAAGTGGCGCGTGCCGCGCTGGAGCGCGTCGGCCTGGGTTCGTACGAGAAGCTGCTGCCGAGCGAGTTGTCCGGCGGCATGCAGCAGCGCGTGGGGCTGGCCCGCGCACTGGCGGTGAATCCGTCGGTCCTGCTGATGGACGAGGCATTCTCCGCGCTCGATCCGCTGATCCGCTTCGAAATGCAGAACGAACTGCTGCGCCTGCAGAAGGAAGAGCAGCGCACGATCGTGTTCATTTCACACGATATCGAGGAAGCGGTGAAGATCGGCGGCCGCATCGGCATCATGAAGGACGGCTGCCTGATCCAGGTCGGCACGCCGGCCGAACTGATCCAGACGCCGGCGGATGCGTACGTGCAGGACTTCTTCCGCAACGTCGACGTGTCGCGCTTCCTGAAGGCATCCAGCATGATGACGAAGGTCGAGCGCGGGCTGCTGCGGTGCGATGCCGGGACGTCGTCCGACCGCTACCTGAACCAGCTGATCGACAGCGGCGCGGAGTGCGGTTACGTGTGCGACGAGGCCGGCCATTATCTGGGCTGCGTCACGGCCGCCACGCTGCACCGCTCCGGCACGCGGCCGATTCGCGAGGCCTTCCTGCATGACTTCAACGCGGTTTCGATCGATACGGATCTGCATCGACTCGCGTCGATCGCGCTGACCCAGGAGCACGACGTGCCGGTGACGGACGCAGCGGGACAACTGGCGGGCGTCGTGTCCTGCCGGACGATACTCAAGCAGATGATGCAACGGAGGGCAGCATGAATTCGTCGGTAATCGGGAAGTTCGCGGAAAATTTCGTCAATTTCCTGTTTCTGCATTTCCGCGGTGGCTTCGACACCTTCTCGGCGGGGCTCGGCGCGGTCGTGAAGCTGCTCGAAGACGGCCTCGCCGCCGTGCCGTTCATCGCGATGGTCGTGATCCTGGTCGGACTCGCGCTGTGGCGTCGCGGCATCGTGTTCTCGATCTTCGTCGGCTTCGCGCTGCTCGTCATTCACTACATGGGCCTGTGGGCGCAGACGGTCTCGACCCTCGCGCTCGTCACCGCGGCGACGTTCTTCAGCCTGGTGATCGGCGTCCCGCTGGGGATCTGGGGCGCGCGCAACAACCGGATCGGCATGATCCTGCGCTCGCTGCTCGACTTCATGCAGACGATGCCCGCGTTCGTGTACCTGATCCCGGCCGTGATCCTGTTCGGCCTCGGACGCGTGCCGGCCGTGATCGCGACGATCGTGTTCGCGATGCCGCCCGTCGTGCGGCTGACGACGCTCGGCATCCGGCAGGTCCGCGAGGAACTGATCGAAGCCGGCCGCTCGTTCGGCAGCACCGACTGGCAGCTTCTGTGGAAGATCCAGCTGCCGAACGCGCTGCCGTCGATCATGGCCGGCGTGAACCAGACGATCATGATGGCGCTGTCGATGGTGGTGGTCGCGTCGATGATCGGCGCGGGCGGCCTCGGCGAGTACGTGCTGAGCGGCATCCAGCGCCTCGACATCGGGATCGGCTTCGAAGGCGGGCTGGGCGTCGTGCTGCTCGCGATCGTGCTGGATCGCCTGACGGAGAGCTTCGGCGTGAAGGCGCAGAAGAAAAAGGCGCGACCTGCCGCTCGTGCAGGCAAGGCCGGCCCGCGTGGTGCGGCACGTACCTGACGGAAAAGGCAGTCGAAGGCAGTTGAAGGAAGATGAAGCGCCGCGGCCACGGTGCCGCGGCGGAACCGGTGTAGCAGTGCGTGGAGACCAGAAACGCCGATCGAAGGCGTTCCTCATCCTTGAAAGACTCGCGTGATTAACAAGGAGTACTAGATGAATACCCGTACGTTCAAGTCGCTTCTGGCGAAACTTGCGGTATCGACGGTGGTTGCCTGCGGCGCAGGTGTGGGCGTGGCATCGGCGGCCGAGCCGGTCAAGATCGCGGTGACCAACTGGGCCGACGTGCTCGCGGTGGCCAACGTCGCGAAGTACGTGCTCGAGACGCAACTCAAGCAGCCGGTGCAGTTCGTCCAGGCCGACATCGGCATCCAGTACCAGGGCGTCGCGCGCGGCGACCTCGACATCATGGTCGGCGGCTGGCTGCCGGTCACGCATGCGACGTACTACGCGAAGTACAAGAACGACCTCGACGACGTCGGCATCATCTACACCGGCGGCAAGAACGGCTGGGCGGTGCCGACCTACATTCCCGAATCGCAGCTGTCGTCGATCGCCGACCTGAACAAGCCGGAGGTCAAGAGCAAGCTGAACGGCACGATCCAGGGCATCGAGCCGGGCGGCGGCCTGATGCAGGCGTCCGAGAAGACCATCAAGGCCTACAACCTGGACGGCTACAACCTGCAGGCGTCGAGCGAGGCAGGCATGCTGGCGAGCGTGTCGCGTGCGTACCAGTCGAAGCAGTGGGTCGTGGCGACGGTGTGGAGCCCGCACTGGCTGTTCCAGAAGTGGCAGATGCGTTACCTGAAGGACCCGAAGGGCACGCTGGGTGGTGAAGAGCAGATCCACGCGTTCGCGTCGAAGAAGTTCGCGGGCAAGTTCCCGCGCGCCGACGTGTTCTTCAAGCACCTGAAGCTGACGCTGGCCGACGTCGAGGCGATCGAGTTCGAAGGGAACAGCACGAACGATTACGCAACGGCCGCGAAGAAGTTCGTCGATGCCCATCCTGAGAAGCTGAAGGCCTGGCTGCAGCAGTGAGGCTGCGCCCCGGTAGCGCGGACGACGCGATCGGCGCCGTTCGCGCGAACCGGCGGCGCACGTCGCGCGATGCCGGCGGCCGGGGCCGCAACGAGGGCGCCGGCCTCGCAGTGTGTGCGGTACACGCAGTCCATGCAGCACGTCATGATTCGCGTTGCGGAGTCACCAAGTGAACGAGAACGCCCGCTTTTTTTCTGAAACGCTCCAGAGCCGGGATCCGGTGATCGCATCGGAGATCGCGCTGGAACTGCGTCGCCAGCAGAGCCAGATCGAACTGATCGCGTCCGAAAACATCGCGTCGGCGGCGGTGCTGGAAGCACAGGGCACCGTGCTGACGAACAAGTACGCGGAAGGCTATCCGTCCCGGCGGTACTACGGCGGTTGCGACCATGTCGACCGGATCGAGTCGCTCGCGATCGACCGTGCGTGCGCCCTGTTCGACGCGGCGCATGCGAACGTCCAGCCGCACTCGGGCGCGCAGGCCAACGGCGCGGTGATGCTCGCGCTCGTCAAGCCCGGCGACACGGTGATGGGCATGTCCCTCGATGCGGGCGGCCATCTCACGCACGGCGCACGGCCCGCGCTGTCGGGGAAGTGGTTCAACGCGGTGCAGTACGGCGTGAGCCCGGACACGCTGCGCATCGATTACGACGACGTGCGCCGGCTCGCCGAGCAGCATCGCCCGAAACTGATCATCGCCGGCTACTCCGCGTATCCGCGCGCGCTCGATTTCGCCGCGTTCCGCGAGATCGCGGACAGCGTCGATGCGAAGCTGATGGTCGACATGGCGCACATCGCCGGCATCGTCGCGGCCGGTCGGCATCGGAACCCGGTGCCGTTCGCCGACGTGGTGACGTCGACCACGCACAAGACGCTGCGCGGCCCGCGCGGCGGCTTCATCCTGACGAATCAGGCCGAGGTCGCGAAGCAGATCGATTCGGCGGTATTTCCGGGGTTGCAGGGCGGCCCGCTGATGCATGTCGTCGCGGGAAAGGCGGTGGCGTTCGCCGAGGCGCTGCGCCCGGAGTTTACGCGCTATATCGACCAGGTGTTGCGCAACGCGCAGACACTCGCCGGCGTGCTGACGGGCGGCGGCCTCTCGCTCGTCACGGGTGGCACGGACAACCACCTGCTGCTGGTCGACCTGCGTTCGCGACGTGTTACCGGCATGCAGGCCGAGAAGGCGCTGGAGCGTGCCGGCATCACCTGCAACAAGAACGGGATTCCGTTCGATAGGGAGAATCCGATGGTCACGTCCGGCATCCGGCTTGGCACGCCGGCGGGCACCACGCGCGGCTTCGGACCCGCGCAGTTCGCGCAGATCGGGGAAATGATCGTCGAAGTGCTGGCGGCGCTCGAGCGCGATCCGGGCGGCGACGAAGCGGTCGAGCGGTCGGTGCGGACCCGCGTGCGCGACCTGTGCAGCCAGTTCCCCATTTATGCGCATGCGGAGGCGTTCGCCTGATCCCGGCATCGGGATGGCCTGGAATATCGTTTTGATTACGTAGTGAATCGATCGGCGTGGCTGCACGATTGCCGCGACGCGCCGACGATGTTTTGTCGAATTGCCGGTTTCCCGCCCGACGGGCGGAACCTGGCGCACCCATCTGAATGAGGAATCAAAATGAGCTTCGAGGGCGTACACACACCGCTGGTCACCCCGTTCGACGCGGACGGCGAAATCGATCATGCCCTGCTGGGCCGCCACGCGGCCGATCTCGCGGGCCGCGTGTCCGGCCTCGGCATTGGCGGGACGACGGGCGAATACTATGCATTGAGCTTCGACGAACGCGTGCGCACGTTCGACACGGTCGCGGCCGCGGCCGGCGGCAAGACATTCCTGACCGCGGGCATCAACGCGACGACGACGAAGGAGGTGCTGCGCCTCGGCCGCGAAGCGAAACGCGCGGGACTGAACGCGCTGCTGGTTGCCGCGCCGTACTACGCGCAGCCGACCCAGCAGGAACTGCTCGCGCATCTGCTCGCGGTCGACGACGCGCTCGACATGCCGATCATGCTGTACAACTTCCCGGCCCGCACCGGCACGGAAATCGGCGACGACATTCTCGAGACGCTGCTCGCGCGCAAGAACTTCGTCGCGATGAAGGAAAGCACCGGCGATATCGCGCATCTGCATCATCTGTCGACGCATTTCAGCGGCCGGCTCGTGTTGAGCTGCGGGATGGACGACCAGGCGCTCGAATTCTTCGCATGGGGCGCGCGCAGCTGGGTCGGCGGCGCGTCGAACTTCCTGCCGGAAGCGCACACCGACCTGTTCGACGCCTGCGTGAAGCGCGGCGATTTCGCGACCGGCCGCAAGCTGATGGCGCAACTGCTGCCGGTGCTCGAACTGCTCGAGCGCAGCGGCAAGTTCATTCAGTACGTGCGCTACGGCTGCGAGCTGGCCGGCCTGCCGGTCGGCGTCGCCCGCGCACCGCTTGGCGCGCTGTCGGACGACGAGCGCGATGCGTTCGCGAAGCTCGTGAAACCGCTGCTGCGCGACGCCCGGTAATCCATCATGAGCTCGAACCTGGAATTCGCGCGGTTTCCGGCGCCGGACGGGATGAACGGGTGGTGGGAGAGCCTGCCGCCGGCGCGGGAAGCGAAGACCGTCACATCCGACAGCCGGTTCGACTGGGTGGTCGTCGGGGGCGGCATCACCGGCCTGTGCGCGGCGCGCCGGCTGGCGGAGCTCGCGCCCGACGCGTCCATCGCGCTCGTCGAGGCCGACCGGATCGGCCGCACGACGGCCGGGCGCAATTCCGGATTCTTCGTCGACCTGCCGCACGACATCAGCAGCGAAAGCTACTCGCGCAGCATCGACGAGGATCGCGCCGACGTGCGGTTTCAGCGGCACGGCATCGACTACGTGCGTGACATCGTGCGGCGCTTCGGCATCGATTGCGACTGGCGCGACGACGGCAAATTCCACGCATCGGTGAACAAGAAGGGCGCCGCCGCGCTCGCGCATTTCGCCGACGGCCTGACCCGCATCGGCGAAGCGTTCGAATGGCTCGACCAGGCCGCGATCAAGGCCGTGACCGGCACGGACTTCTATACGGGCGCACTGTTCACGCCCGGCTGCAGCACAGTGCAGCCGGCCGCGCTGATGCGCGGCCTGGCGGCGACGCAACCGGACAACGTGACGGTGTTCGAGCTCAGCCCGGTGACGCGGATCGAGCAGCGCGGCGACACGCGCGTGCTGCATTTCGCCGGCGGCACGATCGTCGCGAAGCAGGTGATCCTGTGCACGAACGCGTACGCGGCGACCTTCGGCATGCATTCGAACGGCCTGCTGCCGGTCTATACGTTCGCATCGCTCACGCGTCAGATGAACGCCGACGAAGTGGCGAAACTCGGCGGCGCGCGTTCGTGGTCGCTGATTCCGGCCGACCCGATGGGCACCACGGTGCGACGCCTGATCACCGATCGCATTTGCGTGCGCAACCATTTCGCGTTCCGGCCGGACGTGAAGGTGTCGCCGGCCGATCTCGCGAAGTCGCGGCAGTTGCATCAGCGCTCGTTCGAGCGCCGCTTCCCGATGCTCGGCGGCGTCGAGCTGGAATATACGTGGGGCGGGCCGCTGTGCCTGTCCGCCAACAACGGTGCGCTGTTCGGCAGGCGCGACGACGGCCTCTTCGAGGCGATCGGCTGCAACGGCCTCGGCCTGAGCCGCGGGTCGTCCTCCGGCAAGCTGATCGCCGAATACGCGCTCGGCGAATCGAACAGCCTCGTGCAGCAGTTGCTGAAGCAGCCGCATCCGCGTCCGCTGCCGGTTCGGCCGATCGTCGACCTGGCCGTGTCGGCGACGATCTGGGCCAAGGAGTTCTCGGCGGGTGCCGAGCTTTGATGATTGAGGAAACGACATGACGACCCATCAGGATTGGAAACAGAAGGCGAATGCGCTATCGCTCGACGGTCGCGCGTTCATCGCGGGGCAACGCAGCGCGGCGGCGTCGGGCGAGACGTTCGCCACGCTCAACCCCGCGTCCGGCAAGGTGCTCGCCGAAGTGGCGCGATGCAGCGAACGGGACGTCGAGCGGGCGGTTGCGGCCGCGCGCGACGCGTTCGAATCGGGTGTCTGGTCGAAGGCCACGCCCGCGCACCGCAAGGCGGTGCTGCTGCGCGTCGCGCAACTGATCGACGAGCACGCGGAGGAACTTGCGCTGCTCGAGGCGCTGGAAGCCGGCAAGCCGATCGGTGAATGCCTGGGGCTCGATATTCCCGAGTCGGCCGCGTGCATTCGCTGGCACGCGGAGGTGACCGACAAGCGTTACGACGCGTTGTCGCCGTCCGGCGCGGGCGTCGTGAGCATGATCACGCGCGAGCCGATCGGCGTCGTCGGTGCCGTGCTGCCGTGGAATTTCCCGGCGCTGATGCTCGCGTGGAAAATCGGCCCGGCGCTGTCGGTCGGCAACAGCGTGGTCGTGAAGCCGGCGGAACAGACGTCGCTGTCGACGCTGCGGATCGCCGATCTCGCGCTCGATGCCGGTGTGCCGCCGGGCGTGTTCAGCGTCGTCACCGGGTTCGGCGCCGAGGCCGGCGAGGCGATCGGCCGCCACCCGGACGTCGATCTCGTCGCGTTCACCGGCTCGACCGCGACCGGCAAGCGGTTCCTGCACTACTCGGCCGATACCAACCTGAAGCGCGTCGTGCTCGAGTGCGGCGGCAAGAATCCGCAGGTGATCCTGCCGGACGTCGCGAACCTCGATGCGGTGGCCGAACAGGCCGTCGCGGCCGCATTCTGGAACATGGGCGAGAACTGCAGCGCCGGTTCGCGGATCCTCGTTCCGGCGAGCCGCAAGGCGGAACTGCTGGAGAAGGTCCAGGCCGTGCTCGCCGGCTGGAAGACCGGGGATCCGCTCGACCCGGACGTGAAGCTCGGTGCGCTGATCGAGCAGAAGCACTACGAGAAGGTGCTCGGCCATATCGAGAAGGCGAAGGCGGAAGGCGCGCGCGTGGTGTGCGGCGGGCATGCGATCCTCGCGGAGACGGGCGGCTGGTTCGTCGAACCGACGATCTTCGATCAGGTGACGCCGGAGATGAGCATCGCGCGCGACGAGGTGTTCGGGCCGGTCGTGTGCTTCATCGAATACGACGACGTCGACGAGGCGGTGCGGATCGCGAACGATACGTGCTACGGGCTGGCCGCGTCGCTGTGGACCGACAACGTGAACAGCGCGCACAAGGTCGCCGCGCGGATTCGCGCGGGGACGGTCACGGTGAACTGCTTCGGCGAAGGCGACCTGTCGACGCCGTTCGGCGGCTTCAAGCAGTCGGGCTTCGGCGGGCGCGACAAGTCCGTCTACGCGCACGATCAATATTGCGAGCTGAAGACCACCTGGCTGAAGCTCGACTGAGCGCGCACGCCGCACGTGCCGCACGCCGGGCCCGCGCGGCCCGGCCGATGGCGTGCGCGCGGCGGCGCCGGCCGCTTCGCGCGTGCCGCGGATCGGCCGCGATGTGGCGCTGCACCATGCCGCACGAGCACGGCCGGAGCTCGTGCGGCCGGCGCAGGCCGCGCCAGTTGCCCGTTGCGCGCGACGAACGACGATACGCGCGGCTACCTTGCCGTGGCGGCACGGCGCGGCATGTGGTGCACTGCGCAAACGCGCGGCGCGGGGTGGCGGCGCGGTCGACGGGCATGCCGATCCGCTGTTCGTCTTGCAGTCCCCCTCATCGCTTCCGATAATGGCGATGCGGTGCACAATCGATCGACAATGGCGTCATCGTGACGCCGTTTCAGCGTTCAACGTTGCCAGCCGCCCGGCTGACTCGCAAGCTGCACGATTCGGATGACCGAAAGGTTTGCGATGACATGGCCCGCAGGCAGCCGGCGGGCTGCGGACAACGGGTTCGTCGGCGCCGCGTCCGACCCGCGTTTTGAGAGTGAAAGCCATGTTGAAGAAGCAATTGTTTGCAGACCGACTCCTCGCGCAGATGCCGTCGCTTCGGGCGCTGCGGTGTTTCGTGACGGCGGCGCGCTACGAGAGCTTCACCCAGGCGGCCGAGGTGCTGTGCGTGACGCAGGCCGCGATCAGCCGGCAGATCAAGGAGCTCGAGGATTCGCTCGACGTCGCGCTGTTCGAGCGGACCGGCAGGCATATCGCGCTGACGGATGCGGGGCGGATTCTCTACAACGCGTCGTACCTGTCGATCATGAACATCGCCGAGGCGGCGGAGGCGGTACGCCGCACCGACAAGCATGCGCTGATGATCTGCGTGTCGCACACGTTCTCGGCGCTGTGGCTGTCGTCGCGGCTGCCGGCGTTTCGCGAGCAGTTTCCGGATATCCGGCTGCACGTGATCGTCACCGAGCACTTCATGGAGCTCGACGGGCTCATCGAGCCCGACATCATCATCACGAAGAACCCGCCGCGCGAGCCCGAGTTCGAAGTCGAGCCGCTGTTTCACGACATCGTGTATCCGGTGTGCAGCCCGTCGTTTCACGAACGCCATTTTCATCGCCGGTCGCTGAAGCCGCTGGACCTGCTGTCGTGCCCGACCCTGAACCTGTCGATGCTCGGTCGCGCGCAGGTGTGCGAGCACGTCGACTGGCGCGTGTGGCGCAACTGGTTCCAGCAAAGCGACGGCACCGACACGCTGACCGAGAGCAAGTATCTGGAAAGCAACGACTACCGGCTGCTCGTCGCGCAGGCCGAGGCCGGCGAGGGTACGCTGCTGGGCTGGCATCACCTTGTGCACCGGCAGATCGACCAGGGCATCCTGATGCGGCCGGTGCAGGACGTGCTGGTGTTTCGCGATCGCCATCACTATCTGATCACGCACCGGAATGCGCAGCCGCGCCCGGAATACCAGCTGTTCCGGCAGTGGCTGAACGACGAGGTCGGCGTGATGATGCGCGGCTGGCTCGATGCGGGCGTCGAGATCGAGGGATAGTGCGCTCGACGCCGGAGAGCCGGTGCGGCTGCCGGTCGCGTCATAGCGGATGACGAACGGCCAAGGGGCCGGACGTGCTGCAACGGAGTTGTCGGATTCGCGTGGAGCAGGCATATTGTGCGGGCGATCGGGGCCGGGCCATGCACGAGCGCGTCGGAAATCAGAACAAACGCACGCACCACTCCACGGGGTTTGCATCATGACCGACTCATTCGATCGCAGGCGCTTCCTCAAGACGGCTTTCGGTTCGGCACTCGGCATCAGCGGCCTGGGCGCGCTGCCCGGTTGCGGCGGCGACACGGTGACGCCGGATCCGCTCGCGCCGGTGTCCGACGCGCAGATCGCGGCGGCGGTCGCGCAACTCGATCCATTCGTGAACGCGCTGCTGCGCAGTTCTGGCGTGCCCGGCATCGCGGTGGCCGTCGTGCACGGCGGCAACACGCTGTTCGCGAAGGGATACGGCGTCTGCAGCACAGTCACCGGCCAGCCCGTCGATGCGGACACGATTTTCCAGCTGGCATCGGTATCGAAGTCGATCGGCGCGACGGTCGTCGCGACCCAGGTCGGCAAGGGGCTCGTGAGCTGGGACACGCGGATGCAGCAACTGATGCCGTCGTTCGCGCTGTCCGACCCGTCGATCACGCAATCGCTGACGGTCGGCGACCTGTACGCGCATCGTTCCGGCCTGCCCGAGCATGTCGGCGATCAGCTCGAGGAGCTCGGCTTCGATCAGGCGACGATCTTCAACCGGCTGCGCGACATTCCGCTCGACGGCTATCGCAGCCATTACGCGTACACGAACATCGGGCTCACGGCCGCGGCGATCGGCGTGGCCGACGCGGCCGGCATCGATTGGGCGACGCTGTCGGAGCAGGCGGTCTATGCGCCGCTCGGCATGACGCGCACGAGCTCGCGATATGCGGACTACCAGGCGAGCACGAATCATGCAATCGGGCACGTGCCGGCAAACGGCGCGTTCGTTCCCGTCGCCACGCCGCGCGATGCGGACCTGCAGTCGCCCGCCGGCGGTGTGAGCTCGTCGGTCAACGATCTGGCGAAATGGATGTCGATGGTGCTGGCCAACGGACGGGCCGGCACGACGCAGCTGATCCCTGCCGCCGCGTTGCAGCCCGCGTTGTCGCAGCAGATGCTGATCCGCCCGGCCAGCGCGGATGGCGCCGCCGCGTATTACGGCTACGGCTTCAACGTCGGGACGACCGCCGACGGCGGGCGGCCGATGGTCAGCCATTCCGGCGGGTTCCTGCTGGGCGCCAGTACCTTCTTCGTGATCGTGCCGTCGCTCGACATCGGCATCGTCGCGCTGGTCAACACCTGGCCGGTCGGCGTGCCGGAGGCGATCGGCTTCGCGTTCGTCGACCTGGTCCAGTACGGCGCGCAGCGTCGCGACTGGGCGGCCTTCGCGAAAGAGCAGACTGCATCGCTGACCGCGCCGTCCGGCTCGCTGGCCCGCGCGGCCGCGCCCGTGTCGCCGGCACCGCCGCAAGCGCTGAGCGCGTACGCGGGCACCTACGGCAACGACTACTACGGGCCGTTGACGATGAGCGTCGTGAACGGCGCCCTGGTGCTGACGATCGGCGCGGGCAACGTGCAGTTCGCGTGCACGCATTGGGACGGCGACACGTTCGCGCTGAGCCCGTCGGGCGAAATGGCGCCGCCCGGTTCGAGATACGCGCTCACGTTCGCCGGCACGCCGCCCGTCCGGGTGACGGCCGAACTGTTCAACGACGGCGGACTGAACGTCTTCACCCGCTGAAGTGGCCGTGCCGGCGCCGTTGTCGGCTCAGTAGGCCGTGTCGCTGCCGCCCCGGTCGGTGACGATCGCCACCCCCGAGCGCGTGCCGAGCCGCGTCGCGCCGGCCTCGAGCATCGCGAGCGCGGTCGCGCGGTCGCGCACGCCGCCCGATGCCTTCACGCCGAGCGTCGGGCCGACCATGCGGCGCATCAGTGCGACGTCCGCGAGCGTCGCGCCGCCGTGGAAGCCGGTCGACGTCTTCACAAACGCGACGCCGAGCTCGCGGCACATCTCGCACACGCGCACCTTCTCGTCGTCGGTCAGCAATCCCGTTTCGAGAATTACCTTGAGCGGTGCAGGCCAGCTCGCGCGCGGCGAGCGGCACGTTCGCCGAATTCACGCAGACCGAGTAAAAGCGATGCTCAGCCGCCTGGCGGCAGAGTTCGCGGATCTGCGCGCCGCTTGCGTCGGGCGCGAGCAGTGTGTGATCGATGGTTTGGGCGAGTTGGTCGTTTGAAAACGGCATGTGTCAGGACTCCACAAATCGTGTGCCGAAGCAGCATGCCCGCGCGTATCGCAGTCATGCGTAAGCGCGGATCAGCGCGTCGAGATTGCGTCGCGCGAGCGGCGTGAGCGGCGCGAATTCCGCCGATTGAAACAGCGGGTCCTGCCCGCGCAGATGGCCGAGCGCCTGCTTGCGCCCGGCACGGAATGCCGCCGACGGCGCATCGGGATCCTGCGCCCACTCGCGTGCGATCGCGCGATCGTATTCGCGAAGCCGCTCGGGCTCGGCCGCGAGAATCGCGAGATCGGCATCGAGAAAAATCCGCCCCGCGCGCAGCACGTCCGGATCGGAGCCGAAGGCGTCGGGCAGCCGGTGCGACTTCGTCGCGAGCACCAGCGCGTGTGCGATGGACACCTGCACCGCGTGCGCGTGCCGCCACGATTCGGTGCAGTGCGAATCCACGATCTGCGCGAGCCATCGCGCACTGCACGCTTCGTTCTCCGCATAGTCCGGCAGCGTCGTCGCGTAGACGATGTCGTGCGCCCAGACGGCGAGCTCGATCGCCGGCCACAGCGGTTCGGCGCGATAGGGCGCGAGATGCCCGAACAGTTTGGCCAGGTGCGCGAGCGTGTGATAGAAGCGCTGCGGCTCGCCATACGCGCGCTCGACGAGCGGCCAGACGGCAGCCGTGCCGAAGCATGCGTCGCAGGAGGCACGCAACATGCGCGCGCTATCGGCAGTCAGGTCATTCATGTCGGCGATCGGCTCGGTCGGGCGATGCGCGCAGCATAGCAAACGCGCCGACGCGCCGCTTCCGCGCTCAATGCGACGACACGTAAACCGCATCCTCGAATGCCGCCGGAATCGCGAACTGCGCGCGCATGCGCTTCGTCTCCTGCGCGGGCGTCAACCCGAACAGCCGCTTGAATTCCCGGCTGAACTGCGACGGGCTCGTATAGCCGACTGCATAACCGGCCGCCTCCGCCGTCAGGTCCTGGCGCACCATCAGCAGACGCGCCTGATGCAGCCGCGTCGACTTCAGGTACTGCATCGGCGACACCTGCGTGATCGCCTTGAAGTGGCTATGGAAGCTCGGCACGCTCATGCCGGCTTCGCCGGCCAGTTGCGTCACGTCGAGCGATTGCGCGTAGTCGGCGTGGATCACGCGCAGCGAACGGCCGATCCGGCCGAACTGTCCACGCATCGCCAGCGCGTTTCTCATCGCGCTGCCCTGCGCGCCGGTGAGCACGCGGAAATACAGTTCGCGCAGCAGGCCGGGGCCCAGCACCGCCGCTTCGAGCGGCCGATGCATCGCCTCGACGAAACGCAGCACGGTCGCCTGCATCGCGTCGTCCATCGGCGTCGACATCATGCTCCTCGGCGCCTGCACGGGCTCCGCGAGCCCTTCACGGTCGATCTGCGCGGCGAGTTCGGCGGCCATCGGGAAATCGAGGTGCAGATACAGCGCGAGCAGCGGGTGCTCTGCCGTCGCGTCGGTTTCCATGCTGAACGGCACGGGCACCGACACGGCCAGATAGTGGTCCTCGTCGTACCGATAGCGCTCGCCGCCGAAATAGCCGCGCTTGCGGCCCTGGCACACGATCACGATACCCGGGTCGTACAGGACGGGCGTGCGCGCGAGCGCGCGGTTCGAACGCAGGATGCGCACGCTCGGCAGCGCGGTCAGGTTGTAGCCTTCGTCGGGCGCCAACGCGTGCAGCAACGTGATCAGGCGTTTGCGGCTGCGCGCGGGCAGCGACGGCGATCGAGTCGGGGAGGGCGTGGTGCTCATAGTTTTGTGCAAGAAAATCAGCGGAATCGGGCTGAATGGACGTAGTTCGTCAGATTAGTATGCACGCTTCGATCGACATTCGGGAGAAGCTCACATGGCATCTGGCAACATCATGCTCATCACCGGCGTCAGCAGCGGCTTCGGCCGTGCGCTTGCACAGGAGGCGCTGGCCGCGGGTCATACGGTGGTCGGCACAGTGAGAAGCGAAGCGGCAAGGCGGGAATTCGAAGCGCTGTCCCCGCATGCGGCCGTCGGGCGCGTGCTCGACGTAACCGACTTCGCGCGCATCGACGGCATCGTTGCCCACATCGAGGCGAGCGTCGGCCCCGTCGACGTGCTGGTGAACAATGCCGGCTACGGACACGAAGGCATCATGGAGGAGTCGCCGCTGTCGGAGATGCGCCGGCAGTTCGACGTGAACGTATTCGGCGCCGTCGCGATGATGAAGGCCGTCGTGCCGTTCATGCGCGAACGCCGGCGCGGCCGCATCCTGAACATCACGTCGATGGGCGGCCACATCACGATGCCGGGCATCGCGTACTACTGCGGCAGCAAGTTCGCGCTGGAGGGGATTTCCGACACGCTCGGCAAGGAGCTCGAGCCGTTCGGCATCGCGGTGACCGCCGTCGCGCCGGGCTCGTTCCGCACCGACTGGGCCGGCCGCTCGATGACGCGCACGCCGCGCTCGATCGCCGATTACGACGCGATCTTCGATCCGATCCGCCAGGCGCGCGAGGAGAAAAGCGGCCGACAATTGGGCGATCCCGCCAAGGCCGCGCGCGCGATGCTCGCGGTCATTGCGGCGCGCCGCCCGCCGGCCCATCTGTTGCTCGGCAGCGATGCGCTTCGGCTCGTGCGCGCCAAATGGTCGGCGCTGGAAGACGACATGCGCGCGTGGGAAGCGGTGACCGTGTCGACGGACGCCTGAACCGACGCGTGATCACACGCGAGTCACGAGGCGCCGGCCGGTTCGTTACTCGCGCGCAGTGAATCGTGGCTCGATCGGACGATCAGGCTTCGGGATGCGAGCAGACCGCTTCGATGTTGTGCCCGTCCGGACCGATGACGAACGCGGCATAGTAGTTCGCGTGATACTGCGGGCGCAGGCCGGGTGCGCCGTTGTCCTTGCCGCCCGCTGCCAGCGCTGCCCGGTGGAACGCATCGACCTGCGCGCGCGTGTCGGCTGCGAATGCGAGGTGGAGACGGGCCGGTTTCTCGTCGGTCTGGAACAGGCACAGCGTCGGCTTGCCCGGCGCGCCGAGTTCGACGCCATAGGTCGGCACGCCTTCTGCGAGGACCGCTACGCCGAGCGGTTCGAGTGCGCGGAGAAAGAACGCCTTGCTCGCTGCATAGTCGCTGACGCCGAATTTGACGTGGTCGAACATGAGTGTTCCTGAAGTAAGTGGGCTGCGCGGCCGATCCGACGCGATATAGCCGCACGTCGCCGTCGCCCGCAGAGTGCCGATGCATGCCGGCATGTCATTGGCTTCATGACATGTTCGCAGTTTTCCGCTACAACGGGGAAGTGCCGAGTCGACCGACGCGATGTGCCGCCGCGCCGCAGTTCGTCACCGACACCCGCCCCCGGGCGATCGGCCGGCACGCGATGTTCACCTACCCCAAAGGAGCCTGCAGCCATGCCTTACATCACCACGAAGGACAACGTCGACATCTTCTACAAGGATTGGGGCCCGAAGGATGCACAGCCGATCATGTTCCACCATGGCTGGCCGCTGTCCTCCGACGACTGGGATGCCCAGATGCTGTTCTTCGTCCAGAAGGGCTACCGCGTGATCGCGCACGACCGCCGCGGCCACGGCCGGTCGGCGCAGGTTTCCGACGGCCATGACATGGATCACTACGCGGCGGACGCGTTCGCGGTGGCCGAAGCGCTCGACCTGCGCCACGCGGTCCATATCGGTCACTCGACCGGCGGCGGCGAAGTCGCGCGCTACGTGGCGCGGCACGGCGAGCCGGCCGGCCGCGTCGCGAAGGCGGTGCTGGTCAGCGCGGTGCCGCCGCTGATGCTGAAGACCGACGCGAACCCGGAAGGCCTGCCGCTCGAAGTCTTCGACGGCTTCCGCAAGGCGCTCGCCGACAATCGCGCGCAGTTCTTCCTGGACGTGCCGTCCGGCCCGTTCTATGGCTTCAACCGACCCGGCGCGGTGGTGCACCAGGGCGTGATCCAGAACTGGTGGCGCCAGGGCATGATCGGCAGCGCGAAGGCGCACTACGAAGGCATCAAGGCCTTCTCGGAGACAGACCAGACCGAAGACCTGCGGTCGATCTCGGTGCCGACGCTCGTGCTGCACGGCGAAGACGACCAGATCGTGCCGATCGCGGATTCCGCGCTGAAGTCGGTCAAGCTGCTGAAAAACGGCACGCTGAAGACGTATCCGGGCTATTCGCACGGGATGCTGACGATCAACGCGGACGTGCTGAACGCCGACCTGCTGGCTTTCGTGCAGGCATAACGCGATCGGTGCATGCCCGCTTTCGCGGGCTGCGCCGTGCTGGCCGGCCACGCCGGCCGGCCCCATCCCCCTTCGCTGGCGTGTTTGACCGGTTATGCAGAACGATGCTGCCGGCACGAAATCGCGAAGTCGCCACGACGCAGTGCAGCGCGTCCCGCTCGCTGCCGTCGATTCCCCCCTCGATGCGCCGCAGGATTGCGGCCGCCGCCCGCCGCGGCGGGCCGGTATCCGAATTCGCGCGTCACCGGCGCATGCGCGTGCCGATTACCGGCGAAACGCATGTCCACTCACTGTGGATGCAACCCCACCTCGATTCCGGATCGTATGAATTAAGATGCAGCCGGCACTTCGGGGTGTCCGGGGATGGACGACAGAGGCAGTACGCAAGCCGCCGTTCGTACCCGAAGCAAAGGCCGTCCGCGCGATCGAACAGGGCCAGGCTCGACGAAAGCGCGGCATTCCACATCTATTGAATGGCACTGCTTATCAATATGTGCGGCAGGGTTGACCTGCTGCTCAAGCAAGTACGTGCCGTCAATCCAGAACAAGAGGATTGTGATGAAACCCGTAACCTGGGCGGTCATGGCCGTCGTTCTCGCGTTGACCGCATGCGGCGGCGACGACGTCTCGACGAAGAGCGATGCGTCGCAGTCGACGCCGACCCATCCCGGATCGCCTTCCGGACCCTCGTCGCCCGGCGGCGGCTCGAATGGCGGCCCGACGGGCGGGGGCACGTCGCAGCCGCAGGCCGGCTGGTCGGCGGCCGTCGCAGTGGACGGCAAGGGGCCGGAGGGCGACCCCAGCGTGACGATCGACGCGAGCGGCAATGCGCTCGCAACCTGGATGACCAACGGCCCGGCCGGCGCGAACGGCAATGAAATGTGGGGCGCGCGCTATATCCCGGGCTCGGGCTGGGGCAGCGCGACGCGGCTCGACACGAGCGACGGTTCGCATTCGATGAACAGCCTGACCGGCGTTCAGCCGCAACTGGTCGGCAACGCGAGCGGACAGGCGGTCGCGTTCTGGACCGAATGGACGCCGGGCCCCAACACGTACGCCCTGTGGGCGCGCCCGTACAGCCCGAATGGCGGATGGGGCACACCGGTCGCACTGGCGCCGGACATGGCCGGTTCGTCCTATACGGCCGGGATCGACAGTCAGGGCAACGCGCTCGTCGCATGGACGCAGTCGATCAGCCTGCTCGATACGCGTATCGCATGGACGCGCTATACGCCGGCGGGACAGTGGTCGCCGACGGCGTTGATCCAGATGCCGGTGCAGACCGGGCCGGGTGCGGTGACCGGCGATACCGACAACGTGAGGCCGATGATGTCGGTCCTGTCATCCGGCCGCGCGGTGCTCGCGTGGCGGCAGACCAACCATACGCAGTCGGCGCTGTGGACGGCCACGTACGACGCGACCAACGGCTGGACCGACGTCAACCAGGCCGTATCGAACACGAGCCTGTTTACGACGATCATCTCGCCGGTGGCCGGCATGGACGCGAAGGGCAACATCACGCTGCTCTGGGGGCAAATCGACGTGACGGGCGGGCAGATTCTCACGGCGACGATGTCGCAACGCTACGTATCCGGCACCGGGTGGCAGCCCGCACAGCCCGTGGCGCCGGCGATCGCGGAGCCGACAGGGTTCATCGCGACGCCGATGCTGACCGTCAACGAAAACGGCGTGGCCGCCGCGATGTGGGCGGAAGGGGGCGCCGTCCTGCAGGCGAGCGTGTCCGATGCCAGCGGCAACTGGGGGCCGCTGCAGCGGCTGACGGAACACCTGAACGGGGCGGCCGCGCAGTACCCGGCGCTGGTGGTCGACGCGGCGGGCAATGTGACGGCCGCATGGCAGGACACGGGCTTGCCGGGCGCGTCGGCCGTCATCGCGGCCAGCTATCGCAAAGGTGCGTGGAGCGCGTCGACGGTGGCGGCAGACAGTGCGTCATGGCCGGCACTGGCCGTCAACGCGACAGGGTCGATGGCGCTCGTCTGGCAATCGTATGTCGCGAGTATCGGCAGCCAGCTGCAGTCCAGTTTCTATACCCCGGGCTCGTGATCGCGTTGCGCGGAAAACCGAAGGAGAATCGATGAAGAAGACCTTGCATTGCACCGCACGGACCGCGCTGGGCGCCGCGGTTGCCGGCCTCGTGCTGTCCGCGTGCGGCACGACGCAGATGAACATGACCGACGTGCAGACGTCGACCGCGAAGACGCTCGGCCTCGCGTCGTCGGACGAAATCACGATCGCCAACGTGCAGTACGGGAAGAAGAACGGGCTCGGCGGCCAGCAGGTGAGTTACGACGCGACCACCGGCAAGGGGCGGCGGTTCACCTGCAACGTGTTCATGATTCCCGGCCTCACGCCGATCGACCGGCCGACGTACAACGACTGGGAATGCCATCCGCGCCGCTGACGCGTCGCGCCGAAGGCAGCGATGCCCGCCGCCGCATGTCGATCGACGGCGCGGCGGGCGATCCGGCGAATCCGCTGTCCGGCGCCGCATTTTGGTCCGATAATCGGCGAACCGATTCATCCTTCCCGTCGGCTCGAATAAGAACTGCCATGGATCAAGCGGATGCCATCCCCGTTTTCAAGTTTCGTACCACCGACTATCCGGTGCCGGACCGGTTCCACGTGTGGGTCAAGGACATGCTCTGCGACTACCGGCTGGACGACATCGGCGGCTACGGCACGTTCGACGCGGAAGCGACCGGTGCGGCGCTCGGCCCGCTGATCTTTTCGGGACGGCGCTGGCGCTCGCGCGCGCCGACCTACACGGTGCACCGGACGCCCCGGCGGATCCGGCTCGACGGCCAGGATTCGATCCGCTTCACGCTGCTGCTGGGCGGGCATCTCACGTGCCGCACCGGCGGGCCGGAGCTGATCAAGCGCGCGGGCGACCTGTTCGTCTACGACGTCGCGCAGGTCAACGACTGCCGGGTCGAGGCCGGCGACGTGATCAGCCTGGTGGTGCCGCGCCATCTGCTGCCGGCCCATGCGGCGAACGCGCACGGGCAGACGCTGTCGAGCGGTGTCGGGCGGCTGCTGGGCGACCAGATGCTGTCGCTGTTCCGCAATCTGCCGGACCTGCGCACGCACGAGGTGCCGAGCATCGTGCAATCGTTGCTGCTGCTTCTGGCCGCGGCGGTCGCGCCGGGCGCGCAGGCATTCGACGACGCGCGCGGCCCGATCGACAACGCGCTGGTCGAGCGCGCGCGGCGCTATATCGACGCGCACCTGCTGGAACCCGACCTCACGCCCGACCGGATCTGCCGGGACATCGGCGTGTCGAGGGCGCGGCTCTATCAGCTGTTCGGGGAAGAGGGCGGCGTGATGCGGCAGATCACGCGCAGACGGTTGCGCCACGCGTACCACGTGCTCGGCGATCCGACGCGCCGACATCAGCGCATCGCGGAAATCGCATGGGCGCACGGCTTTCCGGACGAAAAATACTTCCATCGGCTGTTCAAGGCGGAGTTCGGCCATACGCCGAAGGAAACGCTCGCATGCGCGGCGGCGCCGGTCCTGCTGCCGGTCGGCGCGGACGGGGACAATCGCTGGGGAGACGGCGGGCGGCTGACGGGGTGGACGCTGCCGTTCGGGGTGCTCAACAACTGAGCCGACGGCGCGTGGCATGGCGATTCAACGCGCAAGCCGGTCCGCCCGGATGCGCGCGTCACGCATCGTTCGCGGCGCTGTCGCCCATCTCATCCATATCGCCCTCGATCGCGGCCATCAGGTCGTCGATGCCTACCATCAGCGCCCGTACCTGCCGCAGCGATTCGTACTGATGCAGCACCGCGCGCCATGACGGCAGTTCCAGCAGCGCGTTCCAGACGGCGCACAGGCCGTGCGGATCGGCATCCGTGCGCTGCGCCAGCGCGCTCGCGTAGTCGAGGCTTGCCGGCGCCGACAGCAGCTGCATCCGGCTCGCGGCCCCCAGGAGGCGTGGCGTCGGGTCGGCCGATGCATCGCAGCAGTACAGTACCTCGTGCTGCAATGCCGCGTCGTCGGTCGTCAGCGCGCGCAGCGATGCGCCGTGCAGGCGCACCGCGCCTTCGCGCGTGTCGAACGCATAGACGGTGTCCGGATCGGCTTGCGCGAGCAGGCTCAGGCCGCGCAGCAGGCGCGGCAGATCGGTCGTCGCGGCATCCGCGGACGCCTTCGCCTCGACGAGGAAGCGGACGTGCCACGCGGCCGACGGATCGTCGCCGCGCGCGCGCTCGAGCAGCACCGCATCCCACTCGGTTTTCGCGCGGTCGTGCTTGGCCGGAATCGATGCCGGCACGCGCATCGACGTGACCACGCGATATGTGCGATGCGCATCGCTCGCATCGAGTTGCTCGGCCAATGCGTCGAGCGCCTGCGCGGCCAGCGCTTCGACGGCCGCACCGCGCTGTTGCGACGTGACGCCCTGCGCAACGGCGAGCGCGCTGCCTTCGAGCGGCCCCTGGCGTCCCCATAGCGTGCGGTACCGCTGGACGTCGGGGTCCGGCGACAGGGCGTCGAGACGCTGCAGCCGCGCGAGCGCGGGGCTGTCCTTCAGTTTGACGATGTCCTGTTCGAACGCGGTGTCGGCCGCCATCTCCGGTTGCGCGAGCAGGTGCCGCAGCGTGGCATCGAGATCGTTCCACGACGCGCTGGCCGCGGCCGCGTGCAGCCGCGCGAGCGGCTCGCGTTGCCACGCCTGCGCATGCCGTTCGAGCCGGGCCGGATGCGCGATCGTGTTGACGGCCGAGCGCAGCGTGCGCCGATCCTGTTCGGCATGCGCGGCGAGCGACGCGTATTCGCGCACGGTCGCCGCGCCATGCCGCAGCACCGCCGCCTGGAACGCGGGGTCGCCCGATTGTGCGTCCATCGCGTCGCCGATCATGCGCGCGAGCGCGTCGACGAAACGGCGCTGCAATGCCGGGTCGGGTGCTCGGCCGTCCGCTTGCATCCGGCGCGCTTCCTCGATCACGATCGCGATGACGGTGGCCGGGTTCGCGGCGTCGGTCAGCGACGACGCGCGCACGAGCGGCGGCAGCCGGTAGCGGCGCTCGACGGTGCGCAGGACATCATCCAGCAGGGCGGGCAAGGGTGTCGGCGGCATGGCGAATGACGGAAATGGACGCGGCTTCGCGCGTGTGACGGCGATGTGCAACGGTATCACGCCGGGTCGGCAGGCAGGGCCGGGCGCCGCGCGTTCGCCGGGATTCGCGCGCGGGCCGCCCTGCCGCCGAGCCTCAGGCCGTCAGCGTCACCGACAGGCTGCCGAGCTCGCCGAAGCGCACGGTCAGCGCATCGCCGAGCGGCACGTCGATCGCGCCCGCATACGAGCCGGTCGTCACGATCTGGCCGGCGCGCGCGCCGTCGCCGCGCGATGCGAGGAAATTCACCAGCCACACGAGCGGCTTGAGCGGATCGCCATCCGGATGGCGGCCGTCGATCGTGCGGTTCAGCGCGCCCTCGAACGACAGCGCGAGCGTCTCGAGCGGCACGTTCAGCCCGTCGGGCACGACGGGGCCCACGCACAGCCCCTGGTTGAACTGCCCGTCGGCGAGCAGCTCGAACTTCGACGCGCGCGCAGGCTCCGCATAGCGGCAACCCAATACCTCGAGCACGACGCGCACTTCGCGGATCGCGCCGCGCACGTCGTTCTCGTCGTACGGCTGCGCACGGGCGGGCAGGTCGCGATCGAGCACGAACGCGATTTCCGGCTCGATCCGCACGATCGGGCCGCCGACGACGCGATACGGCGCATCGGCTTCGCGGATCGTCGACGCGAAGATCGGCGCGACGATCACGCGGTCGGGCGGCGGCAGTGCGCATTTCCATCCGCCGATGGTTTCGCCGAGCAGGTCGGTGACGCGATGCTGGATCGCGAGCGCGGTGTCGGCGTTCTCTGGGCGGAAGGCGTCGGGCAGCAGCGGGCCGGGTACGCCGGCATGGCGGGCGGCGACGAGATGCTGGGCGGCGCCGTCCACGCGTTCGGTAGTCGTTGTCATGTCGGTTGAGCGAGTTGAAAGTGAGTCGGAAAAAAGGGGCCGGACGAAGGTCGCAAATCTGATGATAGCGCCTTCGGCGGCATGGCCGCTCGATTGCACGGCTCGGCCGCCCATCCGGTACCCCGGTTTCTCCGCGTGGCGCTTTGCCGCACGGCGCGCTTTCGGTGAATCTTGATCGCCGTCAACCTTCGAACCGGCCGCCGGCCGATGATGGGACATGGCCGTGCGCTACCGCGCGCGGCAACTCACCCCAGCGAGGTTCGCATGTACAAGAAGATCATGGTGGCCGTCGACGGCAGCGCTTCGTCGAAACAGGCGCTTGCCGAGGCGTTGAAGGTGGCGAAGGCGGGCGACACGCACGTCAGCGTCGTGTACGTGGTCGACAAGTCGGTGCTGTTCACGTACGCGGGCCGTTTCGACCCGCACGCGCTCATCGAGGAAATCCGCGACGAAGGGCGCAAGGTGCTGCGTGAAGCCGAACAGGTGATCGCGCAAGCCGGCGCGAAAGGCGAGGGCGAGCTCGTCGAAACCGAGAGCATCGGCGAGGACGTCGCGGAACGCCTGCAGCGTTATGTGAAGGAACACGCGATCGATCTTGCGGTGGTCGGCACGCACGGGCGGCGCGGGATCCGGCGCGTGGTGCTCGGAAGTGTTGCCGAGCGCTTCGTGCGCGGCTCGAAGTGTCCGGTGCTGCTGATTCGCGGCGGCGACGCCGACGTGTCGGCTTCAGCCGCGGCGGCCTGACGCGGCCGGCACGCGATGATACGTCGCCAGTACCGGATCGTCGTCGCGGCGATCGCCGTGTTCGTGTCGCTCGCCGGGATGATGGCTGTCGTGACCGGGCTGCTGTTCGACGACACGGTCGCGCTGCGCGGCGGCGCGATCGCGTTGATCGTCGGCGTGGCCGGTTTCGTCGTGATGCTCAACCCGGGGCCGAAGGGCGAGGGTTGACGCGGGCAAGCCGCCTGTCTTCTTGACGCGGCGCGTACGGGCGCCCGGCAGTGACCGGCGGTGTCCCGTGATTGCTGCCCGCCGCGCGTGGCGGGCCGGTTGCCTGTTACGCGTTGCGCGTGACGTGCCGGTCGTGCCGGACGCCGACGCACCCGCATCGTCGGGCTTTGCCTGCACGTCCAGCCGTTTCAACGTTTCCTCCAGCTCGACGCTCGTCGGCTGAATTCTCCGCGCCTGCTCGAACGCAGCGCGCTTCATCCTGGCGGCCCGGCTTCCACAGTACGTCACCCTTGTGCGTCAGGGCAGGTCGCCCACGCCTCATGCGTGTCGCGGTCGTCGTCTTTCGCGAAGATCGCGATCGAGCGGTCGACAGGTATGCGCGTTCCACGTCCAGCACGTCCAGCACGTCCAGCACGTCCAGCACGTCCAGCACGTCCAGCACGTCCAGCACGTCCAGCACGTCCAGCACGTCCAGCACGTCCAGCGCGTACGGGACGCTGCCGAGCGGCGCGTCGCCGGTTGGACCGACCAGCCGGAACGATTCGCCCAGGTCACCGTCGCCGATGATCGGATTGAACACCCACTGCTTCTGCGGATGCGATTTCGGCCGCCGGATCCGGACGGTGCGTCCGGCAGCGCGACGCAGCCGATGGCGGCGGCAATGCATGCGGTGAAAAAGCGTGATGTCACGAAAATGCGGTTCTTATATGTGAAGGTGTGATCGACCGACGGCCGGTAAACCATCGAATGCGTTGCGCAGTCTTTTATAAACAGCGTGCTGCGGGCCGGCGATTCCCCGATGGGGATCGCCGTTCATTCAATGCCGTTCGATGCGGATTGCACCCGACCGATCCACGGGGAAGCGGATGGGCAGGTGCAGCGAAACTGCCCGCCAGCCGCATGACAGACGGCGCCGCGCAATCCGCCCCCATTTCAAGGGCGTTGGGCACGGATGAACGATATCGTGATTTGTATCAAGCCGTGATATGTCGGTTCGCCAGACAATGGGTTCGACCACGGTGAGAAGGATGGAGCGGCCAAAATCCAATCGTCCTTTACAACCGGTATTTCACCTCCTTAAATAATCAGGGTCTGCCAAAAGACCGGAAAAACGAGATCCCCATGAGCCATTTCCTGGATAGATTGCGTTATTTCTCCACAACAAGGCCAACATTCTCCGACGGACACGGCGCCGTCACCGACGAGGACCGAAAATGGGAAGACGGCTATCGGCTGCGCTGGCAGCACGACAAGATCGTCCGTTCGACCCACGGGGTGAACTGCACGGGTTCGTGCTCGTGGAAGGTCTACGTGAAAGGCGGGATCGTCACGTGGGAAACCCAGCAGACCGACTATCCGCGCACGCGCCCGGACATGCCGAACCACGAGCCGCGCGGCTGCTCGCGCGGCGCGTCGTACTCCTGGTATCTGTATAGCGCGAACCGTCTCAAGCATCCGATGGTGCGCAGCGCGCTGGTGAAGCTGTGGCGCGAACGCCGGCGCACGCTCGCGCCCGTCGATGCATGGCGCTCGATCGTCGAGGACGACGACGCGCGGCGTTCGTACCAGAGCCGGCGCGGGCTCGGCGGCTTCGTGCGCGCGAGCTGGGACGAGGTCAACGAGATCGTTGCGGCCGCAAACGTCTACACGGTCGAGCAGTACGGCCCCGATCGCGTGGTCGGCTTCTCGCCGATCCCGGCGATGTCGATGGTGTCGTATGCGGCGGGTTCGCGCTACCTGTCGCTGATCGGCGGCGTGTGCCTGAGCTTCTACGACTGGTACTGCGACCTGCCGCCCGCGTCGCCGCAGACCTGGGGCGAGCAGACCGACGTGCCGGAATCGGCCGACTGGTACAACTCGACGTTCATCATGATGTGGGGCTCCAATGTCCCGCAGACCCGCACGCCCGACGCGCACTTCCTCGTCGAGGCGCGCTATCGCGGCACCAAGGTCGTGTCGGTGTTCCCCGACTACTCGGAAGGCGCGAAGTTCGGCGACCTGTGGCTGCATCCGAAGCAGGGCACCGACGCGGCGCTCGCGCTCGCGATGGGTCACGTGATCCTCAAGGAATTTCACCTGGCCGGGAAGAGCGACTACTTCGTCGACTACTGCAAGCGCTACACCGACATGCCGTGCCTCGTGCGCCTGGTGCCGCACGGCGACGGCTATGTGCCCGAGCGCCTCGTGCGCGCGTCCGACTTCGACGATGCGCTCGACGAGGCCGCGCATCCGGACTGGAAGACCGTGGTGATCGACGACGCGACCGGCGAATTCGTCGTGCCGGTCGGTTCGGTGGGCTTCCGCTGGGGACAGCAGGCCAAGGACGGATCGAGCGACAAGGGCAAGTGGAACCTGCGCGGCGAGACGTCGAAGGGCGCGGCGCTGTCGCCGCGGCTGTCCTGCACGGCCGGGCACGACGATGTGGTCGACGTGCTGTTCCCGTACTTCGGCAACCAGCCGCACGCGCACTTCAACTCGACGAGCCACGGTTCCGAGCTGTCGCGCCGGATCGGCGTGCGGCGCGTCGCGACGCGCGACGGCGAGATGCTGGTCGCGACCGTCTACGACCTGTTCGTCGCGAACTACGGGCTCGACCAGGGGCTCGGCGGGCGCGACGTGGCCGCGAGCTACGACGACGATCTGCCGTACACGCCGGCGTGGCAGGAAGCGATCACCGGCGTGAAGCGCGCGGACGTGATCTCGGTCGCGCGGCAGTTCGCGGAGAACGCGCACAAGACCCAGGGCAAGTCGATGGTGATCATCGGCGCGGGGATCAACCACTGGTTCCACATGGACATGTCGTACCGCGCGATCATCAACATGCTGATCATGTGCGGCTGCGTCGGCAAGCCGGGCGGCGGCTGGTCGCATTACGTGGGCCAGGAGAAGCTGCGTCCGCAAACGGGCTGGACCGCACTCGCGTTCGCGCTCGACTGGAACCGTCCGCCGCGGCACATGAATGCGACGTCGTTCTTCTACGCGCACACCGACCAGTGGCGCTACGACACGATGGACCCGAGCGCGCTGCTGTCGCCGCTCGCGGACAAGACGCAATTTCACGGCTCGCCGATCGACTACAACGTGCGTGCGGAACGGATGGGCTGGCTGCCGTCCGCGCCGCAGCTCGCGGTGAACCCGCTGAAGGTCGGCGCGAGCCTCGGCGATCCGGCGCAGGCCGGCGTGGATGTCGCGCGGCAGCTGAAGGCCGGCATGCTGCAGATGGCGTGCGAGGACCCGGACGCATCCGGCAACTTCCCGCGCAACCTGTTCGTGTGGCGCTCGAACCTGCTCGGCTCGTCGGGCAAGGGCCACGAGTATTTCCTGAAGCACCTGCTCGGCACGACCAACGGCGTGCAGGGCGACGATCTCGGCGCGACGGGCGGCACGCGCCCCGAGGAAGTGAAGTGGCACGACGAAGCGCCGCGCGGCAAGCTCGACCTGCTCGTCACGCTCGACTTCCGGATGTCGACCACCTGCATGTATTCGGACGTCGTGCTGCCGACCGCGACCTGGTACGAGAAGGACGACATGAACACGTCCGACATGCACCCGTTCATCCATCCGCTGTCGGCGGCGGTCGATCCCGCGTGGGAATCGAAGAGCGACTGGGAGATTTTCAAGGGGATCGCGAAGCGCTTCTCCGAGCTGTGCGACGGGCATCTCGGCGTCGAACGCGACGTCGTGCTCGCGCCGATCGCGCACGATACGCCGGGAGAGCTCGCGCAGCCGTTCGACGTGCAGGACTGGAAGCGCGGCGACTGCGAGCCGGTGCCGGGCCGCACGATGCCGGCCGTAATCGCGGTCGAGCGCGACTACCCCAACACCTACGCGCGCTTCACGTCGCTCGGCCCGCTGATGGACAAGCTCGGCAACGCGGGCAAGGGCATCGGCTGGGATACGAAGGACGAAGTCAAGCTGCTCGGCCAGCTTAACTACACGGTTGCCGACGGTGCCGCGCAAGGGCGCCCGCGCATCGACACCGCGCTCGACGCGGCCGAGGTGATCCTCGCGCTCGCGCCCGAGACCAACGGCGAAGTCGCGGTGAAGGCATGGCGGGCGCTGTCCGGCATCACCGGTATCGATCACACGCACCTGGCCGTCGCGCGCGAGGACGAGAAGATCCGTTTCCGCGACATCCAGGCGCAGCCGCGCAAGATCATCTCGTCGCCGACGTGGAGCGGGATCGAGTCCGAGCACGTGTCGTACAACGCCGGCTACGTGAACGTGCACGAGCTGGTGCCGTGGCGCACGCTCACGGGCCGTCAGCAGCTGTACCAGGACCATCCGTGGATGCGCGCGTTCGGCGAATCGCTGTGCGCGTACAAGCCGCCGATCGACACGGGCAGCTACGCGCACATGGTCGGCAAGCGCTCGAACGGCAATCCCGAGCGCGTGCTGAACTTCCTGACGCCGCACCAGAAGTGGGGGATCCACAGCACCTACACGGACAACCTGCTGATGCTGACGCTGTCGCGCGGCGGCCCGATCGTGTGGATGTCGGAGGACGACGCGAAGGCGATCGGCGCGGTCGATAACGACTGGATCGAGTGCTACAACTCGAACGGCGCGTTGTGCGCGCGGGCGGTGGTGAGCCAGCGGATCCCGTCCGGGATGGTGATGATGTACCACGCGCAGGAGAAGATCGTGAACACGCCGGGCTCCGAGATCACCGGCACGCGCGGCGGCATTCACAACTCGGTCACGCGCATCGCGCTGAAGCCGACCCACATGATCGGCGGCTATGCGCAGCTGTCGTACGGCTTCAACTACTACGGCACGGTCGGCTCGAATCGCGATGAGTTCCTGATCGTGCGGAAGATGAACAAGATCGACTGGCTCGACGGAGAAGAAACCGCGGTCGACCCCACCACGCAACACGCGGTTCGCGCTGGAGAAACGTCATGAAAATACGTGCACAGATCGCGATGGTGCTGAACCTCGACAAGTGCATCGGGTGCCATACCTGCTCGGTGACCTGCAAGAACGTGTGGACCAGCCGCGAAGGGATGGAATACGCGTGGTTCAACAACGTCGAGACCAAGCCGGGCATCGGCTATCCGAAGGACTGGGAGAACCAGGACCGCTGGCGCGGCGGCTGGCAGCGGCGTGCAGACGGCCGGATCGAGCCGCGCCTGGGCGGCAAGTGGCGGCTGCTCGCGCAGATTTTCGCGAACCCGCACCTGCCCGAGATCGACGATTACTACGAGCCGTTCACATTCGACTACGCGCACTTGCAGGAAGCCGGCAACACGCGCGCGATGCCGGTTGCGCGGCCGCGCTCGCTGATCAGCGGCCAGCGTCTCGAGAAGATCGAGTGGGGCCCGAACTGGGAGGAAATCCTCGGCGGCGAGTTCGAGAAGCGCGCGAAGGACTACAACTTCGAGTCGGTGCAGAAGGAGATCTACGGGCAGTTCGAGAACACCTTCATGATGTACCTGCCGCGCCTCTGCGAGCACTGCCTGAATCCGGCGTGCGTCGCGTCGTGCCCGTCGGGCTCGATCTACAAGCGCGAGGAAGACGGCATCGTGCTGATCGACCAGGACAAGTGCCGCGGCTGGCGCATGTGCGTGTCGGGATGCCCGTACAAGAAGATCTACTACAACTGGCAGAGCGGCAAGGCGGAGAAGTGCATCTTCTGCTATCCGCGCATCGAGGCCGGCCAGCCGACCGTGTGTTCGGAAACCTGCGTGGGCCGCATCCGCTACCTCGGCGTGCTGCTGTACGACGCCGACCGGATCAGCGAGGCCGCGAGCGCGGAGAACGAGAAGGACCTGTACGAAGCGCAGCTGTCGCTGTTCCTCGATCCCGAGGATCCGGCGGTGATCGCGCAGGCCGAGCGCGATGGCGTGCCGGCTGCCTGGATCGACGCCGCGCGGCGCTCGCCGACCTACAAGATGGCGATCGACTGGAAGATCGCGTTTCCGCTGCATCCGGAATACCGGACGCTGCCGATGGTCTGGTACGTGCCGCCGCTGTCGCCGATCAACGCGGCCGCGAACAGCGGCGATCTCGGAATGAACGGCTACCTGCCGGACGTCGAGTCGCTGCGCATTCCGCTGCGCTACCTGGCGAACCTGCTGACGGCCGGCGACGAGGCGCCCGTGAAGCTCGCGCTCGAACGGCTGCTCGCGATGCGCGCGTTCATGCGCGCGCGTCACGTCGACGGCATCGATGCGCGCGGCGTGCTCGACCAGGTCGGGCTGTCGCTCGCGCAGGTCGAGGAGATGTACCGCTATCTCGCGATCGCGAACTACGAGGATCGTTTCGTGATCCCGACGACGCATCGCGAGTATGCGGAGAACGCGTACGACCTGCGTGCGTCGTGCGGTTTCTCGTTCGGCAACGGCTGTTCCGACGGCCGTTCCGAGGGCAGCCTGTTCAGCCCGAAGAAGGGCGCGAAAACCATTCCGATCCACGAGGCGTCCCGATGAGTACCGCACCCGATCCGACCTATGCGGCGTTCGCGGCGCTGCTCGACTATCCCGACGATTCGCTCGTCGACGTGCTCGACTCGATCGAAGCCCACCTGCGCGAACGCGCGCGCGTGCCGAAGGCGGTGCGCGCGGGCCTCGACACGTTCTTCGCCTACGTGCGCGAGCGCGACCTGCTGACGCTGCAGGAGAACTACGTCGCGCTGTTCGACCGCGGCCGCGCGACGTCGCTGCACCTGTTCGAACACGTGCACGGCGAATCGCGCGACCGCGGGCAGGCGATGGTCGACCTGCTGCAGATGTACGAGCGGCATGGGCTGGCGCTGAACCCGGGCGAGCTGCCCGATTACCTGCCCGTGTTCCTCGAATACCTGTCGCGGCTGCCGGCGCCCGATGCGCGCAACCTGCTCGGCGAGACCGGCGAGATCCTGCGCGCGCTGGCCGGCCAGCTCGCGCAGCGCGGCAGCCATTACAGCTTCGTCGTCGGCGCGCTGCTGCCGATGGCCGGCGTCGCGCCGGTCGACGCACCGGCGGACGCGGACGACGACGTGGCCGCCGAGCGGCCGAGTGCCGACGACTACCGCGCGCTCGACGCGTCGTATACGGACGAAGCCGTGCGCTTCGTCGGCGCAACGACGCCGGCCGAGCAGACGGTGCGGTTCCACGACAAGCGGCCGGCCCGCGGCGCGTAAGCGCGGGCCCAACTGGGGAAAGACATGAACGCTTACTTGCATCAGTTCCTGTTCGGGATCTACCCGTACATCTGCCTCGCGGTGCTGCTGGTCGGCAGCCTGATCCGCTTCGATCGCGAGCAATACACGTGGAAAAGCGATTCGTCGCAGCTGCTGCGCCACGGGATGCTGCGGCTCGGCAGCAACCTGTTTCACTGGGGCGTGCTGGTCGTCGTGCTCGGCCACTTCGGCGGCTTTCTTGCGCCGCACTGGCTCGTGTCGCCGTTCCTGTCGGCGTCCGGGCACCAGCTCGTCGCGATGGTCGCGGGCGGTGCGGCCGGCGTCGCGGCGATCATCGGGCTGACGATCCTGATCTGGCGCCGCCTCGGTGACCCGCGCATCCGCAAGAACAGCCGCAAGTCCGACATCCTGATCGTGCTGATGCTGTGGGTGCAGCTCGCGCTCGGGCTCGGCACCGTCGTGCTGTCGACGCGCCACATGGACGGCGTGATGTTCGAGCAGCTCACCGACTACGTGAAGGGCGTCGTCACGTTCCGGCCGGACATCGCGAGCCTGCTGGTCGGCGTGCCGCTGACGTACCGGCTGCACATCCTGCTCGGCTTCACGATCTTCCTCGTGTCGCCGTTCACGCGGATGGTGCATATCTGGAGCGGCATCGCATCGGTCGCGTACCTGATCCGCCCGTATCAGCTCGTGCGCAAGCGCTGAGGAGGCCGCATGAACGACGTTCTCTCCGAAGTCGCGCCGGCGCCGCTGACGATCAACGGCGTCGCGATCGACGACGCGGCCATCGCGGCCGAAGCCGAACATCATGGCGATGCGCGCGATCCACTCGATGCGGCGCGGCACGCGCTCGCGGTGCGCGAGCTGCTGCGGCAGCGTGCGGTGTCGCTCGCGCTGATCGACGAAGGCGCGCCGCTCGACGATGCCGCGGTCGACGCGTTGCTCGAGCGCGAACTGACGCACGTGCCCGAGCCGGATCGCGCCGATTGCGAGCGCTACTACGCGCAGCATCCGGCGCGCTTTCGCCGCAACGACATCGTCTATGCGAGCCACGTGCTGTTCGCGGTGACCGACCGCGTGCCGCTCGCGCCGCTGCGGCAGCGCGCGGAACGCGCGCTCGCCGACGTGGTCGCCGCGCCCGATACGTTCGAAGCGCTCGCGCGCGCATCGTCGAACTGCCCGTCGGCGCAAGTCGGCGGCAGCCTCGGGCAGCTGCTGCGCGGCGACACCGTGCCGGAATTCGAGGCCGCGCTGTTCGATACGGACGGGCTCGGCGTGCTGCCGAAACTCGTCAATACACGTTTCGGCTTTCACATCGTGCGCATCGAGCGCCGCGTGCCGGGCGACGCGGTGCCGTTCGACGAGGCCGCCGGCCAGATCGCCGCGTACCTGTCGGAACGCGTGCGGCAGCGGGCGATGCGGCAGTACGTGGCGATACTCGCGGGCGGCGCGCGCGTCGAAGGTGTGACCTTCGACGGCGCGAACGGGCCGCTGGTCCAATGAAACGAGGTTTGGCTCATGGCAACTCAACAAGGTAACGTCGGCCTGGCCGCGGACGCGCAGGCCATCCCGCTGCGCGCATGGTCGGTGCTGGCCGCGAGCACGCTCGCGTTCATGGTGTGCTTCGTCGTGTGGATGATGTTCGGCGTGCTCGGCGTGCAACTGCGCACCGACCTCGGCCTGAACAGCACCGAGTTCGGCCTGCTCACGTCGACGCCGGTGCTGACCGGCGCGCTGATGCGCTTGCCGCTCGGCACCTGGACCGACCGCTTCGGCGGCCGCATCGTGATGACGGTGCTGCTCGTCGTGTGCGCGGTTCCCGTCTACATCGTCAGCTACGCGACGCAGCTCTGGCAGTTCCTGTTCATCGGGCTGTTCCTCGGCTGCGTCGGTGCGTCGTTCGCGGTCGGCACGCCGTATGTCGCGCGCTTTTTCCCGCCGAAGCGGCGCGGGCTCGCGATGGGCGTGTTCGGCGCGGGCACATGCGGCGCGGCAGTGAACCTGTTCGTCACGCCGCTGCTGCTGTCCGCGTACGGCTGGCGCTTCGTGCCGCGCGTCTACGCGATCGCGCTGCTCGTCACGGCCGTGATCTTCTGGTTCGCGTCCGCGCCCGATCCGGGCGCCGGCAAACGGGGCGGCTCGATGCTCGACGCGTTCAAGGTATTGCGCGACCCGCGCGTGTGGCGGCTCTGCCAGTACTACTCGATCACCTTCGGCGGCTTCACCGCGCTGTCGCTGTGGATTCCGCAGTACCTGAAGAGCGAATACGGGATGTCGCTCGTGATGGCGTCCGCGTTCGCGGCCGGCTTCTCGCTGCCGGGCTCGGTGCTGCGCGCGCTCGGCGGCGCGCTGTCCGATCGCTTCGGCGCGCACGCGGTCACGTGGTGGGGGTTGTGGATCGCGTGGATCACGCTGTTCCTGCTGTCGTATCCGGCGACCGACTTCGTGATCCACACGATCGACGGCACCGCGTCGCTGAACCTGGCGATGCCGGTGGCCGGCTTCGTCGCGCTGACCTTCGTGCTCGGTGCGGTGTTCGCGTTCGGGATGGCGTCGACCTTCAAGTACGTCGCCGACGATTTCCCGGACAACATGGGCGTCGTCACGGGCATCGTCGGGCTTGCGGGCGGCCTCGGCGGCTTCCTGCTGCCGATCCTGTTCGGCGTGCTGCTCGACCTGCTGCGCGTGCGCACGACCTGCTTCATGTTCCTGTACGGGATCGTGTGGGTGTCGCTGATTCTCATCTACCTGGCCGAGGTGCGGCGCACGCCTGTGACGGGCTGACGCGTTGCGATCGAGGTGAGGTGCGTGGGCGCGAGGCCGGCACGATCCGGTGTCGCGCTTCGTCGCTCGTCGCGCCCGGAACGCCGTGCGCGACGTATCCGGCCGCGCGCGCTTCTGTCAAACTGGCGCCCATGACACCGCGCCTCGCTTCATCGCCTTCCTCCGATTCCGCGCCCGCACCCGCGGGCTTTCCCGACGCCGACGAATTGGCCGCGCTGCGTGCGTGGTACGCGGGCATGACCGTGCGCCAGGCGGTCGAGCGCTATCTGCCCGATCGTCTCGGCGAAGGGCGGTCCGCGCGCGGCGTGATCGGCGGGATTCGGCGTCGCCTCGTGCGTGTTGCACGGCAGGCCGGGCGGCCGGATCTGGCCGAGCAGCTCGGTCATCCCGGCAGCGAGCGCATGCAGATCGCGAAGGCGGCGACCGATGCGATCGGCCTGCTGCGCCATGCGCGAGCGCCGGTGCCGCAGATCAGCGACGACGTCGGCCTGTGGCTGCCGGCGCGCGCGGTCGTTGCGCTGCGCGCGCACGGCATCGCGACGCTGGCCGACCTCACCGTGCGGATTCCGCGCCGGCGTCAGTGGTGGCGCGCGATCGCGGGGCTCGGTATGGCGAGCGCGCGGCATATCGAGGCGTTCTTTTCCGCACACCCCGAGCTGACCGAGCGGGCACGCGCGCTGATCGCCGCGACGCCGCGCAGCGGCATCGTGCCGTGGGAGCAGCTGAAGCTGCCGCACGAGGTCGACGGGTCGGCCGGCACGTTCCGCGCGCCGCGCGCGACCAGCACGCTCGACGCGGACAACGATTACGCGGCCGTGCACGCATGGCTGTCGCTGCACGAATCGGCCGCGACGCGCCGCGCGTACCGGAAGGAGGCCGAGCGGTTGATCCTGTGGGCGATCGTCGAGCGCGGGCGCGCGCTGTCGTCGCTGACGACCGAGGACGCGGTCGCGTATCGCGCGTTCCTGCGAAACCCGGCGCCGCATGAGCGCTGGGTCGGCCCCGTGCGGCCGCGCGGCGCGCCGGACTGGCGGCCGTTCTCCGGCGGGCTGTCCGCGCGCTCGGCCGCGTACACGCTGTCGGTCCTCGGCGCGCTGTTCCGCTGGCTGATCGAGCAGCGCTACCTGCTGGCGAATCCGTTTGCGGGCGTCAAGGTGCGCGACACGCGCGGCGCGAATGCGCTCGACACGTCGCATGCGTTCACCGAAGGCGAGTGGCTGCTCGTGCGCACGATCGCGGACGGGCTCGAGTTTCGCAAGGACAAGGCGTCCGGCGCGCCGCAATCCGGCTGGACGCCGACCGCCGCGCAACGGCTGCGCTTCATCCTCGATTTCGGCTATGCGACCGGGCTGCGCGCGAGCGAGCTGGTCGGCGCGACGCTCGGCGACATCGACACGGACGCGCACGGCGACGCGTGGCTGAAGGTGATCGGCAAGGGCAGCAAGGCCGCGCGCGTCGCGCTGCCGCCGCTCGCGCGCACGGCGCTCGATCGTCATCTGGTCGCGCGGCGGTTGCCGGTGACGCCGGTGCGCTGGCGGCCGGATACGCCGCTGATTCCGAGCCTAGCGGAAGACGGCGCGGCCGGGATCACGAGCGTGCGGCTGTGGAAGGTGATGCAGCGGTTCTTCGCGCAGACGGCCGCACTCGTCGATGACGACAACCCGGCGCTCGCACAGAAGCTGCGGCAGGCGAGCCCGCACTGGATGCGCCATACGCACGCGACGCATGCGCTCGCGCGCGGCGCCGAGTTGACGACGGTGCGCGACAACCTGCGGCATGCGTCGATCTCGACGACGTCGATTTATCTGCACGGGGATGACGTGAAGCGGGCGCGGCAGATGTCGAGTGCGTTTTCGGCTGACAAATGAGTCGCACGCGGAGCCGAGCGCACGAGCGGTTGCGCGGGGATCGAACGGAACGACACCGCATCGGTGACGGTCAGAACGGTTATTCGGTCACGGAGCAGGTGGATGGCATCGAGTCAGGGAACCGTTGATTTCATCGTCGAGCAGATGGCTGCGGCGGGCACGGTATCGGCCCGCAAGATGTTCGGCGAATATGGAATCTACTGCGACGGCAAAATGGTCGCGCTGGTTTGCGACGACCGACTGTTCGTCAAGCCGACCCCGGACGGGCGTGCGTTTCTCGGTGCGTGCGAAGAAGGTCCGCCGTATCCGACGGCGAAGCCGCATCTCGTCATTGGAGGAGACCGCTGGGACGACCGCGAATGGCTGTCGACGCTGATCCGGATCACCGCTGCGCAATTGCCGGTACCGGTGAAGCGGAGCCGATAGCGGTCGGCGTATTCTGTGAACCATGCGCGCCAATACTGCGCCCCCTCGCTGGAGCACAAGAATGGAGACATCCGAACACCCGCAAGCCCCGCGATACGCGCGCCGCGCCTGGCACGCGCTCGTCGCGGCGCTATGCGTCGGCTGGAGCGCGCTGTCGTTCGGCGCGGACGGTGCGGCGGCGCTGCTCGACCGCTATCACAGCCTCGGCGAGCAGTTGAAGAACAACCCGTTCCACCGCCCGCTGTACCTCGAATCGTCCGAAGCGTCCACCTTGCTGAAGGGCGATATCTACGCAGTCGTCGACTATCCGTTCTCCGTCGTGAACGGCAAGCTCAACGACCCCGCGCAGGGCCCCGCGAACTGGTGCGCGGTGCTGATCCTGCACCTGAACACGAAGTACTGTCACGCATCGACCGGCGGCAACGGCCCGGTGCTCGACGTGAACCTCGGCCGCAAGATCGAGCAGAAGCTGTCGGATACCTATCGCGTGCAGTTCCGCTACCGCGTGGCCGCCGCGACGCCCGACTACTTCCAGGTCGACCTGACCGCCGACAGCGGCCCGATGGGCACGAAGGATTACCGGATCGCGCTGGAAGCCGTACCGGTGGGCGGATCGCGCACGTTCCTGCACCTGACGTATTCGTACGGCTTCGGCGCGGTAGGACGCATGGCGATGAAGACCTACCTCGCGACGGTCGGCAGCGACAAGGTCGGCTTCACGGCAGCCAGCGGCGCGTCGGCAGCGCAGCCGCAATACATCGGCGGCGTGCGCGGATTGCTGGAACGCAACACGATGCGCTACTACCTCGCGATCGACACCTATCTCGCGACGCTCGACAAACCGCTCGACCAGCGCCTCGCGCGCTGGTTCGACGCAACCGAGCAGTATCCTCAGCAACTGCACGAAGTCGAGCGGGGCGCGTATCTGCAGATGAAAGCGCAGGAGGTGCAGCGGCAGCAGACGGCGCGGTGACGCCGCCTGCTGCCTGCTGCTCGGCGTCGATCAGTTCGACGTGCCGCCGACCGTGCGAATGCTGTGCCACTGCCCCTGTTCGACGCGGAACAGCGTGTAGGGCGGCTTGATCAGGTCGCCGCGCTCGTCGAACGAGATCTTCCCCGTCACACCGGTGACCGACACGCCCGGCAGGCTCGCGACGACCTTGCTCCGGTCGACCGAATCGGCCTTGTGGATTGCCGCAATCATCGCGAGCGCCGCGTCGTACGCGAACGGCGCATACAGCTCGACGTCCTGGTTGAAGCGCGCCTTGTAGCGCTGCGCGAACGCGATGGCGGACGGCAGCTTGTCGAGCGCCGGCCCCGGTTCGAGATCCTGCGTGCCTTCGCCCGCGTTGCCGGCGATCTTCAGGAACGCATTGCTTTTCAGCGCGCCGGCGCCGAACAACTGCGCGCGGATGCCGAGCGAGCGCATCTGCTTGACGAGCATCGCGCCCTGTTCGTCGAGGCCGCCGAAGAACAGCAGGTCGACGTTGTTGCTCTTCATCGTCGTCAGGATGCCGCGGAAATCGACGGCCTTGTCGTTGGTGTATTCGCGGTCGACGACGCTGCCGTGCGCATCCTTCACGCCCTTCTCGAATGCGTCCGCGAGCCCCTGGCCGAACGCGGTGCGGTCGTCGATGATGCCGATCCGCTTCGCCTTCAACTGCTCGACCGCGAAGCGTCCGGCGACCACGCCGCCGACGCCGTCGTGCCCCATCGTTCGGAACACGTTCTTGAAGCCTTGCATCGTCAGCTGCGGATTGGTCGAGCCGGGCGTGATCATCGCGACGTTCGCCTGCTTGTAGACGGCCGACGCGGGAATGCTGCAGCCCGAGTTGTAGTGGCCGACCACGCCGACCACGCCATCGTCGACGAGCTTCTGCGCGACCTGGATCGCGATGCGCGGATCGGCCTGGTCGTCCTGCACGTCGAGCACGAAGCGCACGGGTTTGCCGCCGACGGTCGGATGCTTCGCGTTTTCCTCGTCGAGCGCGAGTTGCGCACCGTATTGCAGATCCTTGCCGACGCGCGCGACCGGCCCCGTCAGCGGGCCGGCGAAGCCGATCTTGATGGTTTCCGGGTCCGCGGCCTGCGCGGACGCAGCGACCGTGCCGATCGAGCAGACGGCCAGCCATGCCAGCCAGTTACGACGATTCATGATGCCTCCTTGCAGGGATGAAAATGGCGGCGCGCGTCAGAATCGCGCGGCCCGGTATGGAGCGAGGTCGAGCGGCGGTGCGCGCTGCGCGACGAGATCGGCGACGATCCGCCCGGTGATGCCGGCGAGCGTGACGCCGAGATGCTGGTGGCCGAATGCGTGGATCACGCGCTCGCTGCGCCGCGCGCGGCCGATCACGGGCACGCCGTCGGGCAGCGTCGGCCGAAAGCCGAGCCAGCTGCGCGTCGGCGTGCCGAGCGAGGGCAGCGCTTCGCGGGCGGAACGCGTGAGCAGCGCGACCAGCGAGCGGTTCATGCCGGCATCGAAGCCGCCGAGTTCGACCGTGCCGGCCGCGCGCAATCCTTCGTCGAGCGGCGTCATGTAGAACCCGCGCTCGGCCCAGCCGACCGGTCGCGTGACGATCTGTTCATGCGCGGCGAACTGCACGTGGTAGCCGCGCTCGGTATCGAGCGGCACGGCGTCGCCGCACGCGGCGGCGAAGGCGCGCGAGCGGGCGCCGGCCGCAATCACCACATGATCGAAGCTGCGCGCCGCACCGCCCGCATGCAGGGTCACGCCGTCGCCGACGAGCTCGATCCGTTCGACTTGCGCGCGTTCGAGCGTCGCGCCGCCGGTGGCGAGGTGCGCGAACAATTCGCCGAGAAACCCGCACGGATCGGAGAAATGCCAGCTTCCGTGGAACAGCACGCCGCGCGTGAAGATCGGCGCGAGTGCGGGCTCGAGCCGGCGGATCGCATCCGCGTCGAGCGTCTCGAACGGCACGCCGAGCCGGCGCCGCAGCGCCAGCGATGACTGCGCGGCGTCGAACGACGCCTGCCGGGCGTATAGGTACAGGCATTCGCGTGGCCGCACGAATGCCGCGAGCCGCGTGGTCGCGAGCAGCGGCGCATAGCCGTCGGCGGCGCGCGACAGCAGCGCGGCCAGCGCGCCGGCGCTGCGCGCGTGACGCGCGGGCGTCGACGCGGCGAGGAACCGCACGAGCCACGGCGCACCGCGCAGCAGATACGGCCAGCGGATGCGCAGCGGGCTGTCGGCGGCGAACAGGAAGTGCGGCATGTCGCGGAACACGGACGGGCCGTTGACGGGCACGCAGCCATACGGCGCGAACGTCGCGGCGTTGCCGAACGACGCGCCGCGGCCGACGCCGGCCGGGTCGAACAGCGTGACGCGATGCCCGTCGCGCTGCAGCCATGCCGCCGCGCCGAGCCCGATGAAGCCTGCACCCACGATGGCGATGTTCGCCATGACGCTTCTCCTCCGGCACACCTGATTCACACAAAGATGGGATTAAGAATCACACAGTAATTTTTTGTGTGCAATCAAAAATCGATTGTGTGGCGCTAGCGTTTACCCGATTCCAGTGCGCTGATTCAATAGACTTTTCGGCAGACGGTTGACCGGGCGGGGATGTCATATACAATCGCGAGACAGGTTTAGATGGCAGACAAACGCTCTTTGTGTGGGCACAGGCGATACATGGCAGCAGACAAACTTTCCGGAGAGCGCGACGGCAGTGCGCCGACGCAGGCGAAGCGGCCGACCTATGTCGAGGTATCGAGCTCGATCGAGGCGGAAATCCGCAACGGCATGTACCCGCCGGGCAGCCGCCTGCCGCCGCAACGCCAGCTCGCGACCGAGCTCGGCATCAACGTGTCGACCGTGTCGCGTGCGTACAAGGAGCTGCAACTGCGCGGCCTCGTGATCGGCAGCAAGCGGCGCGGGTCGCTCGTCACCGGCGGCGCGATGCCGAGCATCGAGCCGGCCCGTGCGTCGCTCGCGGCGGGCAACGGCGTGATCGACCTGACGGTGAACCGGCCGGCGACCGGCGAGTTCCTCGCGAGCCTCGCGCAGACGTTCGGCGAACTGCCGGGCGATCCGCGTTTCGCGTCGCTGCAGGAATACCAGCCGCCGCAGGGCCCCGACTGGGCGCGTGCGGCGGGCGCGCAATGGCTTGCCGCGCCCGGCTTCACGCCGTCGCCCGACCAGGTGGTCGTCACGAGCGGCGCGCAGCACGGGCTCTACGCGGTGCTGAACAGCCTGATCGGCACCGACGGCGTGATCGTCGCCGACCGGCTCACGTATTACGGCCTGAAGGCGCTCGCGCCGGTGTTCCAGTTCGAGATCGTCAGCGCGCCGGCCGACGACGACGGCCTGCTGCCCGACGAGATCGACCGGATCTGCCAGCGCATGCCCGTCAAGGCGATCTTCGTCGTGCCGAACCTGCAGAACCCGACCGTGACGACGATGAGCCTCGCGCGCCGCATGGCGCTCGTCGACGTCGCGCGCCGCCATCACGTGACGATCATCGAGGACGATGTGTACGGGCCGCTCGTGCGCGACCGGCTGCCGGCGATTGCCGGCTTGTGTCCCGAACTGACGTTCCATATCGGCGCGACGTCGAAGATTCTCGCGCCGGGGCTGCGCCTCGGCTACCTGAGCTGCCCGCGCGACAGCGTCGCGCTGTGTGCGGAAGCGGTGCGCACGACGGCGTGGATGCCCGCGCCGACGTCGATGCTGATCGCGACGGTGTGGATCGAGAACGGCACCGCCGAGCGGATCATGAGCGCACAGTTGGCGGAAATCCGCGCGCGCGTCGATCTTGCGCGGGAACTGCTGCCGGCCGGCCATCTGAAGTCGGACCCCGCGTGCATGTTCGTGTGGCTGCGGCTGCCGCCGCCGTGGCGTGCCGACGACTTCGCCGCGAACGCGAAGGCGCGCGGCGTGATCGTGATGCCGTCGTCGACGTTCGCGGTCGATCGCGCGGAAATCGAGCACGGCGTGCGTATCAACCTCGCGTGTCCGGCGACGCGCGACGAGCTCGTCAACGGGCTGCGGATTCTGGCCGGCACGCTGAAGGACCGGCCGCGCGCGCTGTTCGGTTCGATCTGACGTTTTCCGCTCGATCGAGCAAACCCTCGATGATGTCGACGATCCGCCGCAGCAGCGCGTCGTCGTAAGGCAACCACCACACCCCCGCGCAGCGGTGTCGACTACCGGCTTGCTGCCCGTATCGGGCCGGCCGGCGTTGATTCTCACACCGAGCGCCGGCGAACAATCCGAGCGCTTCGTCCTCACCGGACGGGCCGCACCTCGTCCGGCTCTGACCCCCTCAAGATTCGCAGGCACCGGCACGGGCTGCCGCGCCGTTCTGGCGCCATTTTCATGGCAGCGCAGATCGGTCCGCCGCGGCCCATTCCTGTGGCACGGCGCGTATGGCGCCGACCAGAGCCGCGCAATCACGCGGTATCGCCTCCGATCGCCGCTCACCATGACGATTCATAAGACGTACAGTTGGCCCTAAATGACGAATTCGCGCCAAACTGTACTCTTGTGTGCGTATTCGATGTGTGTACTCTTCGCCAACTGTTCTGCTCTTAAGATTCCATCATCAAGTGCACAGTGTCGCGGGCCCAGACGTCACGGGCCTCTCGGCGCATTTTTAAAAGCGAGCCACTGCGATGGAAAAGGCAAAACCGGAGGGAGCAATCAGGCAGAACGACAGCCCGGTCGGCGGGCGGCACACGCGCGTATCGGACGCGCACGGCACGGCCGCGCGCATGCGCAGGCCGGCGGGGAGCGCGCGATGAAGCTCTACGAAAAACTTGCGGACGACATCGAGCGCCTGATTCGCCAGGGCGTGTACCGGCATGGCGACCGGATTCCGTCGGTGCGGCAGGCGAGCCAGCAGCACCGGATCAGCATCACGACCGTGCTGCATGCGTACCTGCTGCTCGAAAGCCGCGGGCTGCTGGAAAGCCGTCCGCAGTCGGGCTACTTCGTGAACCTGCGTCGCGACGACAACCACGCACCGGTGCGCGAGCTGCGGCCGTCGAAGCCGATCGCGATCTCGTCGTCGGTCGACATGAGCCGGCTCGTGCTGTCGACGCTGCGCTCGATCGGCACCGACGACGCGGTGCCGCTCGGTTCGCCGTATCCGGACCCGAGCCTGTTTCCGTTCGAGAAGCTGAACCGCTACGCGTATGCGGCCGGCCGCGACAAGTCGCTGTGGGGTGTGACGGACGGGCTGCCGCCGGGCCATCCGCGGCTGATCCGGCAGATCGCGCGACGCTACCTGGAAAACGGGATGTCGGTGGACCCGAACGAGATCATCGTGACGGTCGGCGCGACGGAGGCGATCAATCTTTGTTTGCAGGCGGTCGCGAAGCCCGGCGACACGATCGCGGTGGAATCGCCGACGTTCTACGCGATGCTGCACGCGATCGAGCGGATGGGGATGAAGGCGATCGAGGTCGCGACGCATCCGGAATACGGCATCGACATCGCGGCGCTGGCGGCGATTGCAAAATCGCAGCCGATCGCCGCATGCATGGTGATGCCGAATTTCCAGAACCCGCTCGGCTTCCAGATGCCGGACGAGCGCAAGCGCGAACTGGTTGAATTCGCAACCCGCGTCGACATGCCGATCATCGAGAACGGTGTGTATAACGAACTGTATTTCGGCGAGTCGCATCCGAGCACGCTGAAGTTCTACGACCACAACGGGATCGTGCTGCATTGCGCATCGTTCTCGAAGAGCCTGACGGCGGCCTACCGGATCGGCTGGGCATTGCCGGGGCGGTATCGCGATCAGGTCGAGAAGCTGAAGTTCCTGAACACGCTGGCGACGCCGTCGCTGCCGCAGCTCGCGATCGCCGAGTTTCTCGAGCGCGACGGCTACGAGCATCACCTGCGGCGCCTGCGCAAGGCGTATGCGCAGCAGGCGAACCTGATGCGTGCAATGGTGGCGCGGTTTTTCCCGGAAGGCACGCGCATTTCGAGCCCGGCGGGCGGGTACGTATTGTGGGTCGAGTTGCCGGCACAGGTCGATGCGATGCGGCTGTACCAGCTCGCGCTGGAGCAGGGGATCACGATCGGCCCCGGCTACATGTTCTCGATCACCGACAACTACCGGAACTTCATCCGGCTGAACTACAGCAGCCCGTGGTCGCCGGAGATCGAGCAGGCGGTGATCGCGGTCGGGAAGCTCGCGGCATCGTGCATGCGGTGACGCGAAGGCCGGTGATGGGCCGGTGACGTCCAAAAAAAATGGCGCCGCAGGCATTCAGCCCGCGGCGCCATCGCGTGTCGCTACGACGGGCACCGCCCGCCGCAGCTCGACCGCATGCTTAGATCTGCACGGTGTCGGCGACTTCCTTGAAGTCTTCGATCTGGTCGAAGTTCATGTACTGGTAGATCTTGTCGCCGTTCGCATTGAGCACGCCCATGTCGGCCATGTACTCTTCCTTGGTCGGGATCTTGCCCAGACGCGAGCAGATCGCTGCCAGTTCCGCCGAGCCGAGGTACACGTTCGTGTTCTTGCCCAGGCGGTTCGGGAAGTTGCGGGTCGACGTCGACATCACCGTCGCGCCTTCGCGCACCTGTGCCTGGTTGCCCATGCACAGCGAGCAGCCCGGCATTTCCGTGCGCGCGCCGGCCGTGCCGAACACGCCGTAGTGACCTTCTTCCGTCAGCTGCTTCTGGTCCATCTTGGTCGGCGGGGCGACCCACAACTTGACCGGAATGTCGCGCTTGCCTTCCAGCAGCTTCGACGCGGCACGGAAGTGACCGATGTTGGTCATGCACGAGCCGATGAACACTTCGTCGATCGTCGCGCCTGCGACGTCGGACAGCGTCTTCACGTCGTCCGGGTCGTTCGGGCATGCAACGATCGGCTCGTGGATGTCGGCCAGGTCGATCTCGATGACGGCCGCGTATTCGGCGTCGGCATCCGGCGACAGCAGTTGCGGGTCGGCCAGCCACTGCTCCATCGCCGCGATACGGCGCTGCAGGCTGCGCGGATCCTGGTAGCCCTGCGCGATCATCCACTTCAGCAGCGTGACGTTGCTGTTCAGGTACTCGATGATCGGTTCCTTGTTCAGGTGCACCGTGCAACCGGCTGCCGAACGCTCGGCCGACGCATCCGACAGCTCGAACGCTTGCTCGACCTTCAGGTCGGGCAGGCCTTCGATTTCGAGAATGCGGCCCGAGAAGATGTTCTTCTTGCCTTGCTTGGCGACCGTCAGCATGCCTTGCTTGATCGCGTACAGCGGAATCGCGTTGACCAGGTCACGCAGCGTGACGCCCGGCTGCATCTTGCCCTTGAAGCGGACCAGCACCGATTCCGGCATGTCGAGCGGCATCGTGCCGGTGGCGGCCGCGAACGCGACCAGGCCCGAGCCTGCCGGGAAGCTGATACCGATCGGGAAGCGCGTGTGCGAGTCGCCGCCGGTGCCGACGGTGTCGGGCAGCAGCATGCGGTTCAGCCACGAGTGGATCACGCCGTCGCCCGGGCGCAGCGCGATGCCGCCACGCGTGCTGATGAAGTTCGGCAGCGTCTGGTGCGTCTTCACGTCGACCGGCTTCGGATAAGCGGCGGTGTGGCAGAACGACTGCATCACGAGATCGGCCGAGAAGCCGAGGCATGCCAGATCCTTCAGTTCGTCGCGGGTCATCGGGCCCGTGGTGTCCTGCGAGCCGACCGAGGTCATCTTCGGTTCGCAGTACGTGCCCGGACGCACGCCCTGGCCTTCCGGCAGACCGCATGCGCGGCCGACCATCTTCTGTGCGAGCGAGAAGCCCTTGCCGCTGTCGGCCGGCTGGTGCGGCAGGCGGAACAGCGTCGACGGTGCGAGACCCAGCGCTTCACGCGCCTTCGCGGTCAGGCCGCGGCCGATGATCAGCGGAATGCGGCCGCCGGCGCGCACTTCGTCGAACAGCACGTCGGACTTGACCTGGAATTCGGCGATCACGTTGCCGTCCTTCAGCGCCTTGCCTTCGTACGGGCGCAGTTCGACCACGTCGCCCATTTCCATCTGCGACACATCGAGTTCGATCGGCAGCGCGCCGGCATCTTCCATCGTGTTGTAGAAGATCGGGGCGATCTTGCCGCCCAGGCACACGCCGCCGAAGCGCTTGTTCGGAACGAACGGGATGTCTTCGCCGGTGAACCACAGCACCGAGTTGGTGGCCGACTTGCGCGAGGAGCCGGTGCCGACCACGTCGCCGACGTAGGCGACCAGGTGACCCTTTTCCTTCAGCGATTCGATGAACTTGACCGGGCCGCGCTTGCCGTCTTCTTCCGGCGTGATGCCCGGGCGCGCGTTCTTCAGCATCGCGAGCGCGTGCATCGGGATGTCCGGGCGGGTGGTGGCGTCCGGCGCCGGCGACAGGTCGTCGGTGTTGGTTTCGCCCGTGACCTTGAACACGGTGATGGTCAGGCTTTGCGGTACTTCCGGACGGCTCGTGAACCATTCGGCGTCGGCCCAGCTTTGCAGCACGGCCTTCGCGTGCGCGTTGCCCTTGTCGGCGAGTTCCTTCACGTCATGGAACTGGTCGAACATCAGCAGGGTTTTCTTCAGCGCGTCGGCGGCGACGGCCGCGACGGCTTCGTCGGACAGCAGCTCGATCAGCGGCTGGATGTTGTAGCCGCCGAGCATCGTGCCGAGCAGTTCGGTCGCGCGCTCGCGCGAGATCAGCGGGCAGGCCGTCTCGCCCTTCGCGACGGCGGCCAGGAAGCCGGCTTTCACGCGTGCGGCTTCGTCGACGCCGGCGGGGACGCGGTGGGTGATCAGGTCGAGCAGCGTCTGCTCTTCGCCTGCGGGCGGGTTCGCCAGCAGTTCCACCAGTTCGGCGGTTTGCTGAGCGGTCAGCGGCAGGGGGGGAATACCAAGCGCGGCGCGGGCGGCCACGTGAGCACGAAAGTTTTCAAGCATGGGGGGACCTGCTGAGATTGCGTTTCAGGGGAAGGGCTTTCCAGGCACGCCGAGGCTGCTGTTCCGGAGACTGCTTCATTGCTTGGACGGGATTCTAATCGCAATATATTCAGGTGTCAAATGTCTTATGTCTTATATAAGAGTTGGTGGCGAGGTGGATGGATTTTCTTGCTGGGTCGATTCGACGGGATGTGCTGGAGCCTTGCCGTGCAAGGTTGTATGGGCAATTCAGGAGGAAAGTGGGTACGAGGAGAGGTCGAACGCCGGCAGGGCGTTCATGGCGTGGGACTTCGTCCGGCGTGGCATCGAGGCTGTCGATGCGCGATTCCGCTATGTGAAAAAGTCGGAATTTTCCAATTAAGACCTGGCCTTGCCTGTCTACTGGGACTCACGGGCCTCGCCAGTACAGAAGCAAGTGGAGCAACCCTCATTCGGGCGTCGGAATCCGTGATGATCGTGGTCGCATCTGCAATCCTGTTTCGCGAGCGGCCGACGGGCAGATTCGTCGTGGGGATCGCGTTCAGCCTCCGCTCGCCTCAGCGCAACTCGACGCGTGATCACATCGCGTCAGCCGGCCGATGCGCATCCGTGTCCACGCAGCACACCAACACTTCCGCGGGCTGCTTGCCGGTACTCAGATACACATGCCCGACCGAACTATCGAAATACAGGCTGTCACCGGGTTTCAGTTCGAACACCTTGCCCGTTTCGAATCTGAGTTCGAGCGAACCCTGCAGCAAGAATACGAATTCCTCGCCGCTATGACGAATGTAGTCCGGGAAATCGGACAGCTTGCGCGCCCGCACATGTCCGCGCATCGGCACCATGCGCTTACCCGTCAGTTCATTTGCGAGCATGTGGTACTCGTAGTTGGGCGTGTCGTAGACCATTTGCTGATCCGCCGCCGTAAAGGTCGGCACGATATGGCCCGCCGCTCGTTGCGCGCGCCCGAATAGCTCATCGAAGCCGAGTTCCAGCGCGTGGGCAAGCGCCGCAAACTTGTCATAGGTCAGCGCGATGTCGCCGCGCTCCGCCTTAGAGATCGTCGATACGGCGATGCCCGAGCGCGCCGACAACTCCATCAGCGTCAGTCCATGCGCCTTGCGCGCATCGCGCAGGCGTGCGCCGACCGCCTTGTGATCAATCTGCGATGAAGCTTCGACGGATGTGGGCATCTGTCGCCCATTGGATCTGGCCATGACCGGTACGCTCGAATCGGGTATGCGGGTTTTGTCGTATACGAGAATAAAATTTTTCTCGTATATGATAACTCACATCGAGTCCTATCCTGAAGGATCCATCGCCATGTCAACACTTGCATTGGAAAAAGCAGGTCTTTCGAAGACCCAGGTCATCGCCGCGACGACGCTGGGTACGGCGCTGGAGTTCTACGACTTCACGATTTACAGCTTCTTCGCGATCCAGATCGGACAACTGTTCTTCCCGTCCGCGTCGCCGGTGAATCAGTTCCTGCTGTCGATCGGCGTCTTCGGCGTGGGCTTCGTCGTGAGGCCGCTGGGCGGGATCATCATTGGCGCTTACGCGGATCGTGCCGGACGCAAGAAAGCGATGGTGCTGACTATCATGTTGATGGCACTCAGCTGCGCACTGATCGCCTGCGCGCCGACTTATGCGGTCGCGGGCATGGCCGCGCCGTTCATCGTGCTCGCCGCACGACTGATCCAGGGCTTCGCGGCGGGCGGCGAGTTCGGTCCGGGCACGACGCTACTCGTCGAATATGCATCGGATTCGACCCGCGCCTTCTTCGCAAGCTGGAATTTCTCGGCTACCGCGCTAGGCGTCGCGATGGGCGCGGCGGTCGCGACGCTCGTCAATCTGGTGCTGCCGAAGGAGGCCGTTCTTGCGTGGGGCTGGCGCATTCCGTTCGTGCTGGGCATCGTCGCAGCGCCCGTCGGCATGCTGATCCGGCGGCGTCTGGAAGAAACCTTGAGCGATGTATCGTCGGGTGGCAAGCATGCAAAAGCGGGCGCGTTGAAGGCGGCGCTCACCACGCATCTCAAGCTGACCATCCTCGGGACTTTCGCGGAGCTCGGCGGCTCGGTTTCGGTGTACATCACGGCGTTCTTCCTGCCGAGCCATGCAGTGCGCACGCTGCATCTCTCATCGACAGCATCGGTCGTCGCAGGCCTGGTCAGTTCGCTCGTGCTGTTCTCCGCCGCGCCCATCGCCGGAAAGCTCGCGGACCGCTACAGCCGCAAGCGCGTGCTCGTGGTGTCGCGCGTGGTCTTGCTTCTGAGCATCTATCCTGCGTTCGCGTGGTTGTCGGCTGCGCCATCGATGGGCCTGTTGTGCGCTGTATCCGCGTTCCTTTCGATCTTCGTTGCCGGGCAGATCGTGCCGGTCCTCGTGATGATCCCCGAACTCTTTCCGAAGCACGTCCGTGCGACGGGCATCGCACTGACCTATGTGGTAAGCGCCTCGTTCTTCGGCGGATTCTCGCCGTTCATCGCGAGCTGGCTCGTTGTCCGCACCGGCAATGTGCTCGCGCCGGCATGGTACGTCGCAGCGGCCTGCGCGATCTCGCTCGTGCCAGTGATCTGGTTGCGCGACCGCACGGGCGAAGCCCTCAACTGAATCCACTTTGCATCCACGAAAGCACATGTCCGATACTGACGACCTCGTGAGCCGCAATGCAGTCGAGCTGCGGCGCATGATCGGTGCGAAAGAGATTTCGCCCGTCGAGCTGCTCGATGCGTGCATCGATCGCATCGAAGCCATCAACCCTGCCGTGAATGCCATCACGGCGACCTGTTACGACGCCGCGCGCGAAGCCGCGAAGGCCGCCGAACGCAAGGTGCTCGCCGGCGAGCCGCTTGGACTGCTGCACGGCTTGCCGCTCGGCGTGAAGGATCTCGAAGATACGGCGAATCTGCTTACCACGTATGGCTCGCCGATGTCGCGCGGCCACGTGCCGTCGCGCGACGTGGTGCTGGTCGAACGATTGCGCGCGGCGGGCGCGATTCTCGTCGGCAAGACGAACGTGCCCGAACTCGGCGCCGGCGCCAACACGCGCAACCCCGTGTGGGGCGCAACGGGCAATCCGTTCAATCCGGAACTGAACGCGGGCGGCTCCTCCGGCGGCTCGGCAGCTGCGCTCGCGTGCGACATGCTGCCGGTCTGCAGCGGCTCGGACACAGGCGGCTCGCTACGGATTCCCGCATCGAAATGCGGCGTGGTCGGGTTCAGGCCCTCTGCCGGACTCGTGCCGAACTCGCGGCGGCTGCTCGGATGGACGCCGATTTCTGTCGTCGGTCCGATGGGCCGCGACGTCGAAGAAACAGCCTTGCAGCTTGCTGCGACGGCCGGTCTCTCATCGGGCGATCCGCTCAGCTACGAAGTCGACGCAATGCGCTTCACGACCTTGCCCGAGTTCGATCTGGCCACGCTGCGTGTCGGTTATACGGAGGACTTCGGCGCGTGCGATGTCGATGACGACATTCGTGCCGTGTTCCGCTCGCGCATGGCCGCGCTCGGCGAGATGGTCCATACGTGCGAGCCGGTCAGCTTCGACCTCGGCGATGCGCATCGCGCGTTCGATGTGATTCGCGCGGAAAGCTTCGTCGCCGGACTGCGCGATGCCTACGCGCGCGACCCCGGCGCACTCGGGCCAAACACGCGCGCGAACTATGAAATGGGTGCGTCGATGACACTCGCCGACAGCGCATGGGCGCAAGCCGAGCAGACGCGTATCTTCAGGCGCTTCCAGTCCGCATTCGAACGTTACGATGTGATTGTGTCGCCGACCACGCCCGTATCGCCGTTCCCTTGGCGCGAGTTGTATGCGGCGCAAATCAACGGCCGCGCGCAGGAAAATTACTATCGATGGCTCGCGCTGACTTACGTCGTGACGCTCACGACACATCCGGCGATCTCGCTGCCGTGCGGCGTCGATCATGCGGACATGCCATTCGGCTTGCAGATCGTCGGCCCGTTTCACGGCGATCTGAAAACGCTGTCCGTTGCGCGCGCGATGGAACGCGCATTCGACAACGATCCGATCATGCGCAGACCACGCCCCGATCTCTCGAAGCTCACGCAACCGAACCCGGCGCTGAAGTCGATCGTCACCGCGCCGCCAATCCTCACTTCGACGAGCCCGGATCAGTCCGGCATGTCGTCCGTTTAACACTCGAGAGCCCGTCATGTCCAACGAAATCAAAAGACTGCAAACCAACGCACGCATGAGTCAAGTGGTGATTGTCAATGGCGTTGTCTACCTGTCCGGACAAATACCAGACACAGCCGGCGCATCGATCACCGCGCAGACGACGGAAGTATTGACTCGCATCGATGCACTGCTTGCAGCGGCAAGCATCGACAAGACGCGCCTCATTTCAGCGAATATTTGGCTTAGCGACCCGAAGCACTTCGACGAATTCAATGCGGCTTGGGAAGCGTGGGTTCCGTCGGGCCATGCACCGACACGTGCCTGCGTGCAGGCATTGCTGATGAGGCCCGGTCTCGATGTCGAGGTGGCTGTCACCGCGCTCGCCTGACGAGAAATGCAATGAAGTTCGATACGCTCGTACTCGGTGGCGGCATGGTGGGTGTTTCCATCGCCGTGCATCTGCAAAAACGTGGATTGTCCGTCGCGCTCGTCGACCGCAAGGCGCCGGGAAACGAGACGTCGCTCGGCAATGCAGGGCTGATCCAGCGCGAAGGCGTGTATCCCTATGCGCTTCCGCGTGATGTCGCCACACTCGCGCGGTACGCGCGTAACCGCTCGCCGGATGTGCGCTATCATCCGCGCGCCATGCCATCGGTGATGCCTTTTCTGTACCGGTACTGGCATCACTCGCGAGCGGACCGTCATGCGGCCATCGCCCGTGCGTATTCGACGCTGATCGAGCACTGCGTCAGCGAACATCGTGCGTTGGTCGAGGCTTCGGGTGCGCAGGCATTGCTGCGCACCGGCGGCTGGCTCAAGGTGTTTCGCAGCGCGCACAAGCACGACGCCGAGATGCGCGTCGCGGAACAATGGAGGACGCAATATGGCGTCGGGTTCGACGCGCTTGATGCCGCACAATTGCAACGCGACGAGCCGTCGCTGAGTCACGCGCTGATCGGCGCATTGCGCTACACGGATGCCGATTCCGTGAGCGACCCGAATGCGCTCGTCACGGCATACGCACGCTACTTCGAGAAGCTGGGCGGTCGCATCTTCATCGGCGATGCGACGACGCTCGAGCCAGGATGGAGCGTCTCAACGGAGGCGGGCCGCATCGATGCGCACTCGGCTGTGATCGCACTCGGTCCGTGGTCGGATGTGGTCACTTCACGCTTGGGATATCGGCTGCCGCTTGCCGTCAAGCGGGGTTATCACATGCACTACGCGGCGCAGGAAGGGGCGCGCCTAAATCAGCCGGTGCTCGATGCGGAAATCGGCTACATGATGACACCGATGGCGCGCGGCATTCGTCTCACGACAGGTGCAGAGCTGGGGTACCGCGATGCGCCCGCCACGCCCGTGCAACTCGAAGCAATCGAACCGATTGCACGTGAGACATTTCCGCTTGGCAAGCGGCTCGATGAACAACCCTGGCTCGGCCGTCGCCCCTGCACGCCGGACATGATGCCGATCATTGGGCCCGCGAAGCGACACAAGGACCTATGGTTTGCCTTTGGACACGCGCATCATGGATTGACCCTTGGGCCCGTCACTGGGCGCTTGCTCGCCGAGATGATGGTTGGGGCCGAACCCGTCGCGGACCCTTTCCCGTTCCGTGCTGACCGATTCAGTAGCTGATGAGACTCGACCAGGATTGAACGCCAAACACCGGGTCCCGGTCGTTAGCGATCTTTACGAGGTGCGTCAACAGGCTGTGCAAAGGCCGATGAAAAGGTCGTTCCGGCGCTTCGTTCGCGCTTGCGGGGCCGCCCCAACAGGTTAGGCGGTCCCCCGGGTATCGACACAGCCGCTACCAGCCTCCATTCAAGCTCCCCTGCGCGCCTGCCGCGCCTCTGCCAGCGTACGGCGCAGCCCTTCGAACGAGTAGAGCGCGAGCGCTACCCAGATTGCGCCGTAGCCGATCGCGCGCACCGACCCGAACGGCTCGCCGTAGATCAGCACGCCGGTGAGGAGCTGGAGCGTGGGCGTCACGTACTGGATCAGGCCGAGCGTCGAGAGCGGGATGCGTCGCGCAGCAGCCGCGAAGAGTAGCAGTGGCACGGCCGTGATAGGCCCGGCGGCAGCCAGCAGCAGTTGCAGACCGAGCGACGCATGGGTGAAATGGCTCGCACCGGCCATGCCGATCATCATCAGATAGACGATCGCCACGGGAAATAACAGCACCGTTTCGAGCGCGAGGCCTTCGAGCGCGCCGAGCTTTGCAGTCTTGCGCAAGAGGCCATAGCCGCCGAACGTCAGCGCGAGCGCGAGGCTGATCCACGGCGGCGCGCCGTTTTGCCAGGTGAGCCAGGCCACGCCGAGCGCCGCAAGCGCCACCGCGCACCATTGCAGCACGCGCATCCGCTCGTGCAGGAAAGCGAAACCGAACAACACGTTGATCAGCGGATTGATGAAGTAGCCGAGGCTCGCCTCGACGATATGCCCCGCGTTCACGGCCCAGATGTAGATGCCCCAGTTGGCCGAGAGCAGCATGGCACTCGCGGCGAAGCGTGCGATCAGGCGCCTGTCGCGCAGCGCGGGGCGCAGCCACGCCCAGTGGTGGCGCGCGACGAGCACGGCGAGGATGAACACGAGCGACCATGCCATGCGGTGGGCGAGTATTTCGAGCGCGGGAATCTGGTGGAGCGTCTTGAAGTAGACGGGAAAGAGTCCCCAGATGACGAACGCGGAAAAGGCGTAGACGATGCCGGAATTCATGGTTGGTTGTAGTTGGCCGGTGCGCGTGGTTGGTGCGAGGCGGCGTCGGTGGCAAAAAATTTCGTGCAGATTTCAGCCGGCCCTGCGCCGATCGGCCGGTTTTGCGACGATAGCTGATTTTGGCCGCCAGCCTTTGCCGCTGTCTAGCCCGACGCGACGCTTACGATGAACGGTAGGCGCGCGCAGGAGATAACAGCGTCATGCGCGAGGCCGGCGGCCCCCTTTCATGGGGCGGCCAGGAGGCCTTTCGATAATTATCACTTGTTCGGCAGAGGTGGCCTGGTCGGCTTGGGCATCACAAGTACGCGGCCAACCTCTATCGACAGGCACCGGTGCTTCGATTCGGCAGATACGTCCTTCATCCTTGCAGCTCACGTATTTTTCTCGCGCGAGGACTTGCGTTGCCGCGTGTCCGCCGGTCATCTTGTCCGGGCTACGCGTTGCGCCCGTACAGTCCCGTCACCGCCGCAACCTCTTGCGTGAGCTTGTCAATGAGCTCCGACGGCCCCAGCACTTTCACCTCCGCCCCAAACCCCAGCAGCTTGCGCGCACCATGCTCGATCGATTCGATCGGCATCAAGAGCGCTTTCCACCCGGACGGCACCGCAGCGCTATCCGCATGCCGCATGCTCCAAAACCGGCATGACCTTGACGCGCGCATTGACCAGCCAGTTTTCCCCGCGCGCCGACACCGCGACATGCGCGGTCAACCGATAAAGCTCCGCCTCATACCGGCTCATCGCATCGCGCCAGTGCTGCGCCAGATCGAACCGCGCGGGCCGCTTGAACCGCCGGCGCGACGTGCCGAGTTCCCGGATATTCGCAAGCCGAAAAGTCAGCGGATCGCGCTTGCCCGCAATCTTCGCCACCACGTACCACGCGCCACCCTTGAGCACCAGCCCGAGCGGATCGAGTTCGCGACGCGACACACCACGCCAGCTTTCGTACATCACGTCGATCCGGTGCGAATTCCACACCGCATCGGCCACTTCGCGCAGAAACGCCGGCGTTTCCTGCGCCCGATACCAATCGACGGTATCGACGTGCAATCGGCTGGCGACGCGATCCGCATGTTCGCGCGAGTCCGGCGGCAGGCTGGCGATCATCTTCAATCGGGCGGATGTGGCGATCCCGTCCAGCCCGAGTTCTCCCGCCGGCCCCGGCAAACCCGCGAGGATCAGCGCGTGCGCTTCCTGCTCGGTGAGCCCGGTGAGATCGGTGCGCCAGCCATCCCGCAACTGAAAGCCGCCATTGCGTCCGCGATCGCCCCAGATCGGCACGCCGGCCGTCGACAACTGATCGATATCGCGCAGGATCGTCCGCTCGGACACCTCCAGCGCGGCAGCCAGCGCCGGCGCGGTCATGCGGCCGCGTGCCTGCAACATCATCATGATCGACAACAGGCGGCTGGCTTTCATCTGCGACACCTCATCCGAAAATACATGACACTAGATGTCATGTTATCGCACCTATTATCGAACCCATTCACGCTCGGCTCGCGCAAACAGGCGTCGAGCGCGTTTTTACCGACCAGCAGGAAGCGTCGCCGTGAACGTCACGATGCGAAATCCCATGGAGAAGCGACAGATGAAAATCATTACCGGTCCGCTGAGCATGTTCGGCGCCAAGGTCGAGATCGCGGCGTACGAGAAGGGCATCGCCTTCGAGCGCGTGCTGGTGCCGTTCAGCCAGCAGCGCGGCTACGAGCCGAAGCATCCGGACGTCCTGCGCGTCAACCCGAAGCGTCAGGTGCCGGTGCTGATGGACGGTGAACTGGAGATTTTCGATTCCACGCAGATCTTCGAGTATTTCGAGGACCTGAAGCGCGATCCCGCGTTATGGCCGGCGCAGCCGAAGGCACGCGCCGTTGCGCGTCAACTGGAGCACTGCAGCGACGAGATCTATTTCCCGCACATTATCCGGCTGATGGGCCTCGAAGCGACGCCGGATCATCCCGCGGCGCAGGCCGCGCGCGACGAAGCGCGGCAATACTACCGCCGCATGGAGCACGTGCTGGCGGACCGGGAGTTCCTGGCGGAAACCTATTCCTACGCGGACATCGCGTTCTACATGGCGCAGTTGTTCGGCGCACGCAAGGGCGCGCCGATGACGGCGGAAATGCCGAACCTGCTCGCGTGGCGCGAACGGATGACCGCGCGCCCGGCCGTGCGGAAAGTGGCCGGCGCGATGGCGGGTTATCTCGCTTCGATCGACCATCCGGTTCCGGACTTTCTGCGCGGGCTCTACTAGCGATCTGCGGCGCATCGAGCGGCTACGATCCGCCGATCGCCGACCGATGCAAACGGATCACCCGCCCGTCACCGGCGGAAAGAATGCCACCTCGCTATCTTCCCGCACGACGAACCCGCCGGTCACCATTTCCAGATTCACGGCCGCCCGCACCGGGCGGTCCATCCGCAGCGCTTCTGCACTACGCGCATCGCGCGCGGCGAGCGTGCCGCGCAGCGCGTCGACGGTGACTTCATGCGCATCGATCTCGACGACTTCTTCGTCGGTATGCAGTTGTTCGCGAATGCTCGCAAAGTATTTGATGGTCAGTTTCATTGCGATGTCCTGGGCGGAATCTGCGGAATCGAAATCGGAAAGGCATTGGCCGGCACGTTCAACCCCATCGCCGCATCGCCTGATCGTCATGCGCCTTCGGTTCGACCCAGCCGGCCACGCCGTCGTGCCGGATCTCCTTCTTCCAGAAAGGCGCATGCGTCTTCAGGAAGTCCATGATGAACTCGCATGCATCGAACGCGGACGCGCGATGCGCGGCGGCGACCACGACGATCACGACCGGGTGGCCAAGCGGAATGCGCCCGACGCGATGCACGATCCTGACCGCTTCGAGCCGCCAGCGTGCACTGGCTTCCTCGACGATGCTCCATAACGCCTGCTCGGTCATCGTCGGGTAGTGCTCGACTTCGAGCGCGATCACGTCGTCGGCGTCGCCTTCGTTGCGTACGACACCGAGGAAATTCACGACCGCGCCGACATTCGGATTGCGAACGATCGGCGCGATCTCGGCACCGGCGTCGATCGCCGCGTATTGCACGCGCACTTCGAAGCCGGCGGCAATCGCCGGCGGCGGTTCGGCGTGCGGGTCGGCGAGTTCGGGATGGCTGCCGTCACGCGACGGATCGTCGGGTGGCGCGGCACGGGATTCGGTGGAAGTCGTCATGACGGTTCTCCATTAAGCGGTGCGCGCCGCTTCGCGCGGCAGCCGTCAGCCGCCGACGAGCGACATGCGCACGGTCGGATAGGTCTTGCCCGACGGCCGGGCCGCACGCGTGGCCCGCCGCTCGGAATAGCGGTCGTCGCGCTGCATCCATCGCGCACGCACGGCGTCGGCGAGGTGGTCGATCGCCGCGCCAGCGTCGAGCCACGGTCGCAGGTCGGTGCCCTGCATGGCGAACAGGCACGTATAGAGCCGGCCGTCGGCCGACACGCGCGCGCGCGAGCACGTGCCGCAGAACGGATGCGACACGCTCGCGATGAAACCGACTTCGCCGGCGCCATCGATATGCCGGCACCGGATTGCAGTGGCGTCGTGGCCCGGTTCGCCGACGAGCACGAGCGGATAGCTCGCTTCGATCAGCTCGCGCATCCGCTTGGCCGGCACGACCTTGTCGCCGGACCACGCGCTCGCACCGCCGACGTCCATGTATTCGATGAAGCGCACGGCCACGCCGCTATGCCGGAAGTGGCGCACGAGCGGCAGGATCTGATCGTCGTTGGCACCGCGCTCGATCACGGCGTTGACCTTCACCGGCGCGAGCCCGGCCGCCTGCGCGGCCTCGATGCCGGCCAGCACGCGCGCGACGGGCACGTCGACATCGCTCATCCGGCGGAACACGGTATCGTCGATCGCGTCGAGGCTGACGGTCACGCGCGACAGGCCCGCATCGCGCAGCGAGCGTGCCTTTGCGGCGAGCAGCGAACCGTTGGTCGTCAGCGCGATTTCGACGGGCTTGCCGTCGACGGTGGTCAGCATCGCGAGCCGCTCGATCAGCGCTTCGAGGTTGCGGCGCAGCAGCGGCTCGCCGCCGGTGAGACGAATCTTTTCGACACCGAGCGAGACGAACGCGCGGGCGATTTTCTCGAGGTGCGCGAACGACAGCCGCTCGGACGACGGCATGAACGCATAGTCGGGCCCGAAGCTGTTGCGCGGCATGCAGTAGCCGCAGCGGAAGTTGCACTGGTCGATGACGGACAGCCGCAGATCGCGCAACGGCCGCTCGAGCGTGTCGAGCGGGCGGGAGAAGGCGCCGGGCGATGCGCCACCGGATACGGCGGCGGTCGGCGCGGAAACGATGGCATTCACGATCGGTTCGTCGGCCTGCATGAAGTTAGCGTAACGGCGTCGCCGATCGGCCGCGTATGCGCCGACGTGTCGGCGCACGGGGCGCGGGGCGCGGCGAGCCTCATCCTGAGGATAGTCCGCCGGATTTTTCCGGCAGAGACACAATCCCGCCCGAAATACAGGAATACAGTTCGTCATCCTGCGTGCGCCCCTGCATGCACGACAGGCGGGCATGACGAGCGTGCTCATGCTGATGCGAGCCAGTGCGCGAAATCGTAATACGGCACCGCGTCGCCGCGCGCGATGCGTCGACCGGCCGGCAACCGCGCGAGCCCGCTCGCCTGCACGAGCGATTGCAGCGTGCCGGCGCCTTGCTGCCGCAGCGTATCGAGTACGGGCGCGCCATTGGCGTCGATGGTGCGGCGCACGCGCACGAAGCGGTCGCGCTGCGCATCCGGCTCGACGTCGATATCGATCGGCAGCGACGGTACGGCCGGCAGGCAGTCGTCGCGCCCCTGCAGGCAGCGGATCAGCGGTGCGACAAACAGCGCGAACGCGATCGTCGCGGCGCCCGGATTGCCGGGCAGCAGCACGACGGGCCGTTCATCGAGCCGCGCGAGTGCGACGGGCTTGCCGGGTTTCATCCGCACGCCCGAGACGACGAACGACGCGCCGAGTGCGCGCAGCGCGGGGCGCAGCAGGTCCTTGTCGCCGACCGATGCGCCGCCGACGCAGACGACCAGATCGCAGCGCGCGGCCATCGCGCGCAGTGCCTGATCGACGGCTGCCGCGGTATCGGCGGCATGCTCGCTCGCCGTGACGATGGCACCGGTTCCCGACACCAGTGCGGCGAGCATCGGCGCGTTGCTGTTGTAGATCTGCTGCGGCGCGCGCGGCTGGCCGCACGGAACGAGCTCGTCGCCGGTCGTGAGGATGCCGGCCCGCACGGGCGGCCGCACGTCGATGTGCGTGCAGCCCTGCGCGGCGGCGACACCGACGTGCATCGCGCCGAGCCGCACGCCGGCCGGCATCAGCAGGTCGCCCGCGCGCACTTCCTCGCCGCGGCGGCGGATATGCGATCCGGCGCGCTGCGGTGCGTCGAACGCGACCCAGCCGTCCTGCTCGTGCGCGTGCTCCTGCATCACGACGGTGTCGGCACCGGGCGGAATCAGGCTGCCGGTGAAGATGCGCGCGGCCGTGCGCGGTGCGAGCGGCGACGGCGCGTCGCCCGCATAGCAGCGCTGTGCGACGCGCAGCGGCTCGCCGTGTGCGAGGTCCGCGTGACGGAGCGCGTAGCCGTCCATCGCGCTCTGGTCGGCGGGAGGCTGGTCGAGCACGGCGGCGAGCGGCGCGGCGAGCACGTGGCCGGCGGCCTGTGCGACCGGAATGGAGACGGTCGAATGCAGCGGCGCGAACATGCCGGCGAACTGCCGTTGGGCGGTATCGAAATCGGTCAGGGGTTTCATCAAGCGGTGTGAGCATGCGGTTGCGCATGCGTCGTTTCGGGTAACGGGATCGCGTCGGCCGACACGTATTCGACGAAGCCGTCGTTGCGGCAGAAGCCGAGCAGCCGCACGCCGGCTTCGCGGGCGACGTCGATCGCGAGCGACGTCGGCGCCGAGATCGTCGCGATCATCGGGATGCCGACGCGTGCCGCCTTGCGCACGAGCTCATAGCTCGCGCGGCTCGACAGGAACACGAAGCCCGCGCGCAAATCGACGCGGCGTCGCGCGAGCCGGCCGATCAGCTTGTCGAGCGCGTTGTGGCGGCCGACGTCCTCGAAGACTTCCAGCACGGTGCCGTCTCGATCGCACCACGCGGCCGCGTGGATGCCGCCGGTCGCGCGCATCAGCGGCTGCCGCTGCGGCAACGCGCGGGCGGCGCGCGCGACGGCGTCGGCGCCGATGTCGGCCGCCGCACCCGCGGCCGCGATGCGCGGTGGATGCAGGTCGAGCTGCGCGATGCTTTCGATCCCGCAGACGCCGCAGCCGGTGCGGCCAGCCAGCGCGCGCCGGTGTGCCTTCAGCGCCATGAATGCCTGTTGCGACACGGTGAGCCTCACTTCGGCGCTGCCGGGCCGGCATTCGCTGTCGATATCGAAGACGTCGGACGCGCGCTCGACGATGCCTTCGCTCAGCGCGAAGCCGAGGCCGAACGCGTCGAGGTCGATCGGCGTGGCCATCATCACCGTGTGTGCGATGCCGTTGAACACGAGTGCAACCGGCGTCTCGTCGACGACGCGATCGACGGTGCCCAATGCTTCGCCGGCACGATGACGCGTCACATGACACGCGCGGCTGCCGTCCGGATCGTCGAGGCGGTCGCTGGGCTCCATGCGGTTTTCTCCAAGGGGGCGGCCGGCGCGGGCGCCGGGCGACGGAAACGGATTCTGCGACGGGCGATGCGCGGTGTCGCTCGCTCGCCACGGACAGGCTACGAGCCGATGGTACGGGCGTTCGGGTGTACCGCGGATGCACAGCGTTGCAGTGCGGAAAGCAGTACAGCTGACGGCCTCCCGGCCCCGAAACGGATTTTCCGTACACACATCTTCGACCCTCGGGAAAGCACAGTTTCAGCGCACGTTTGCGCGATTGCGAGTATCGTCGGAAACGCGATATCGTCATTCACGCTTCGTTGCCGTGCACTGCGATCCGTTTATGTATGCACGTGCCGTCGCGAAGCCGTCGCGCGATTTCCCGCTTCGAGCTGACGTCCTCACAACCACGAGCAAATTACGGTCATGGAAATCTTCGATGCGTTCCATCTCGCACGATTGCAATTCGCGTTCACGGTGTCGTTCCACATCGTGTTTCCTGCGATCAGCATCGGTATGGCGAGCTTCCTGGCAGTGCTGGAATGGCGTTATCTCGTCACCGGCGACGCCGCCTATAAATCCATGTTCCAGTTCTGGTCGAAGATCTTCGCGATCGGCTTCGGGATGGGCGTCGTCTCCGGCGTCGTGATGGCCTACGAGTTCGGCACGAACTGGGCGGGCTTCTCGCGTGTCGCGGGCAACATCACCGGCCCGCTGCTCACTTACGAAGTCCTGACGGCCTTCTTCCTCGAAGCGGGCTTCCTCGGCGTGATGCTGTTCGGCTGGCAGCGCGTCAGCCCGCGTGCGCACTTCTTCGCGACGCTGATGGTCGCGGTCGGCACGCTGATCTCGACGTTCTGGATCCTTGCGTCGAACAGCTTCATGCAGACGCCGCAGGGCTACAAGATCGAGAACGGCCTCGTCGTGCCGGTCGACTGGTTCAAGATCATCTTCAACCCGTCGTTCCCGTATCGCCTCGTGCACATGACGATCGCGGCGTTCATCGTCGCGGGCTTCATCGTTGCCGCGTGCGGCGCATGGCACCTGCTGAAGGGGCGCCGCGACGAGCCGGTGAAGCGCAGCTTCTCGATGGCGTTGTGGATGCTGCTGCTGCTCGCGCCGATCCAGATCGTCGTCGGCGATGCGCACGGGCTGAACACGCGCGAATACCAGCCGGCGAAGATCGCGGCGATCGAGGGGCTGTGGGAAACCGAGAAGGGCGGCACGGCGCTGAACCTCTTCGGCTTGCCCGACATGCAGGCCGAGACGACGCGCTATGCGATCCAGGTGCCGCACCTCGGCAGCCTGATCCTCACGCACAGCTGGGACGGCGAGATCCGCGGGCTGAAGGAATTCCCGCCGCAGGACCGCCCGTATTCGCCGATCGTGTTCTGGACTTTCCGGATCATGGCCGGCCTCGGGATGCTGATGCTGCTCACCGCGCTGCTTGGCCTGCTGCTGCGAAAGGGCGGACGCCTGTATGAAACGCGCTGGTTCCAGTGGTTCGTCGTATGCATGGGGCCGTCGGGCATCGTCGCGCTGCTGGCCGGCTGGATCACGACCGAGGTCGGGCGGCAGCCGTGGACCGTGTACGGCGTGCTGCGCACCGTCGATTCGGTCGCGCCGCTCAGCGCGCAGCAGGTCGGCGTGTCGCTGCTGATCTTCGTGGTCGTGTATTTCCTGGTGTTCGGAACGGGTATCTATTACATGTTGAACCTGATGAAGCGCGGGCCGGCCGCACAGGCCGGATATATCGAGCTGCACCGGCATCCGGGGCTGCGCAAGAGCGCGCTGTCCACGCCGCTGAACGTCACCGAAGCGGAGTAAGCCATGCAAATCGATCTTCCTGTCGTGTGGGCCGCGATCATCGGCCTCGGCGTGTTCATCTACGTGATGCTGGACGGCTTCGACCTCGGCATCGGCCTGCTGTTTCCGTTCTTCGATGCCAAGGTCGAACGTGAAGTCATGCTGAACACCGTCGCGCCGGTGTGGGACGGCAACGAGACCTTTCTCGTGCTCGGCGGCGCGGGGCTGTACGGTGCGTTCCCGGTCGTCTACTCGACGCTGCTACCGGCCAACTACCTGCCGCTGATCCTGATGGTGGTCGGGCTGATCTTCCGCGGCGCGGCGTTCGAGCTGCGCGCGAAGGCGAACCGCACGCAGCACCTGTGGGATCTGGCATTCATCGGCGGCTCCGCGCTCGCCGCGTTCTGCCAGGGGATCACGCTCGGTTCGCTGCTGCAGGGCATCCATATCGTGAACAACCAGTTCGCGGGCGGGCCGTTCGACTGGCTGTCGCCGTTCAGCCTGTTCTGCGGGATCGGCGTGCTCGTCACCTATGCGACGCTCGGTTGCGGCTGGCTGATCCTGAAGGTCGACGGCGAGCTGCAGCGCAAGATGCGGCTCCTGATGAAACCGCTCACGGGCGTGCTGCTGGCCGTGATGGGCGTGGTCAGCCTGTGGACCGTGATCGGCCTGCCGGCTGTCGCGCATCGCTGGTTCGGCAGCGGCAATCTCGGCTGGTTCCTGCCGGTGCCGGTGCTCGTCGTCGCATGCGTGTGGGGCATCTTCTACACGGTGAAGCACCGGCACGAAGCGACGCCGTTCCTGCTGACGCTCGCGATCGTGTTCCTCGGCTACACGGGGCTCGTGATCAGCATCTGGCCGAACATCGTGCCGCCTTCGCTGACGATCTGGGATGCGTCGTCGAGCCATTCGAGCCAGCTGTTCGCGCTCGTCGGCACCGTGATCGTGCTGCCGATCATCCTCGTATACAACGCAATGCAGTACCGCGTGTTCCGCGGCAAGGTGCGCGAGGGCGACGCGGGCTATCACTGACCGGTGCGCCCGGTGACGGGCGCGGCCTGTGCGGGCGTATCATCACGCGCGGTGCGGTGCATCCCGTCGCCAGGCCGGGTATCGACGCGACAGCGGCCCGCCACGCGCGGGCCGTTTCGCATCGGGCGCGCCGTGTGCACTGCGTATTCGTGTGCACTGCGTATTCCTTTGGCAGTCGAGACAAGATCATGATCGTCAGACCACGACAAAACTGGCTCAGGATGCTGTTCGTATGGAACGGCTCCGTGCTGCAATCGATCATTCCGCAACTCGTGTTCATGGCGATCGTCAGCACGCTGGCGGTCTTCACGAACGGGCGCATCTTCGGCGAGAAGATTCCGCTGAACACCGCGCCGTTCACGCTGTTCGGGCTCGCGCTCGCGATCTTTCTCGCGTTTCGCAACAACGCGAGCTTCGAGCGCTTCAAGGAGGCACGGCTGCTGTGGGGCAACCTGCTGATCGCCGCGCGCACCGTCACGTCGCAACTGCGGCGCTACCTGCCCGACAGCGTCGGCGATGCGGAGCGCAACAGGCTCGCCGATCTGCTGATCGCACTCACCTATGCGCTGAAGCATCAGCTGCGTCATACCGATCCGATGCAGGACCTGCAGCGCATTCTCGGCGCCGAGCGGGCCGCTGCGCTCGCGCACAAGTGCTACCAGCCCGTCGCGATTCTCGATGAACTGCGCGGTGGCATCGTCCGCGCGCTCGGCCGGGCGCCCGGCAGCGACGCGACGTGCTGGATGTTCGATGCGCAACTGGTCGAGCTCGGCAAGGCGGTGGGCGGCTGCGAGCGGATCCTGACCACGCCGATTCCGTTCTCGTACAGCGTGCTGCTGCATCGCACCGTGTATGCGTACTGCGTGCTGCTGCCGTTCGGTCTCGTCGATTCGACGGAATTCTTTACACCGCTGATTTGCGTATTCATCGCATACACGCTGATCGCGCTCGAAGCGATCGCGAACGAGGTTGCCGAACCGTTCGGCCTCGCGCCGAACGCGCTGGCGCTCGATGCGATGGCGCGCACGATCGAACGGTCGGTGCTGGAGCTGGGCGATCGCGCGATGCCGGAGGAATTCGTGCCGGCGTCGACGTACCAGATCACGTAAGCGGCGCGGCGACGTGCGCGGCGGCACGCACGATCCGGAGAACATCCATGCGTATCTACGTCACGAGCATCTTTGTCGACGATCAGGACAAGGCATTCGCGTTTTATACCGAGGTCCTCGGCTTCCGGCTGAAGAACAACGTGCCGGTGGGCGAGTACCGCTGGCTGACGGTCGTGTCGAAGGACCAGCCGGACGGCACCGAACTGATGCTGGAGCCGAGCCATCATCGCGCGGTCGGGCCGTACCGTCAGGCGCTTTACGAGGACGGCATTCCGGCGGCGTCGTTCCAGGTCGACGATCTCGACGCGGAGTTCGCGCGGCTTGACGCGCTCGGCGTGCGCTTCACGCTGGCGCCGATGGATGCCGGGCCCGTGCGGGTCGCGGTGCTCGACGATACGTGCGGGAACCTCGTGCAGCTCATGCAGTTGAAGTGACGCGCCGAACGCGCGATGTCCGCGCGGTTGCCGACGGGGCAGCCGAATGCCGCGTAGTCGAGCATCGCATTGCCCGCGAAAAGCCGCTCGAATTCGTTCCAGTCGCGCCGGTCGGCGGCGTGGCAGTAGCGCGTGAGCAGATCCTGGATTTCGAGCCGGTCGATCGTTTCCCGGGACGTCAGGATGCCGCGTGGGTGACAGGGAAACGATAGCGGGCGGGAGACGCGGCGCGATCGGCTCGCGATTCCCGGGGGCGCTAGGTTTCGATCGCTTCGGAGTCCCACGTCCCGAGCGATATCGCTTTGCGCAACATGCCGACGGTCAGTGCATGTCGCTGGAACGTATGGGGCTTCCCGAGCAGATATTTTCGCAAGACGTGATACAGCAACCCTTCGCCCTCCATCAGGAAGTAGCGACCAAAATCGTAGTCCCCACGATCGACGTCGAATCGGTCGAAAAAACGTTCCATGAAGATGTCGGCGTCGTCCCCGGTCTGCCCCAGATCATCCCGGATGGAGGTGTTCTCCGTAATCCGGCGCTTGCCCGATACGGCTGCTTCCTTGCGAACGAATGCTTCCAGTGCCTCCCAGTCTTGATGGTCGTCCATTAAAGAATCCTGTCTTCCGGTTTCACAATCTGGTTGGACCGGTAAATGGTGTTTCGGACAATATGGAAGACATCCGTGGCAAGCAGCACCCAGCCGACTCCCGGTATTGTTCGTCCGACAAACACAGCGAGGCGATGCGTCAGAATTACCCTCAATGGTTTGATGCTTTTCAGCGTGACCGTCGGCAAAACTTTGCGCTTGAATTCATACCGAAATATCGGCCTCGACATGACTGATGCGACGGACGTACCTCGGGTCGTGCCGGCCGGCTTGGCTCGGGTTGGAAGAATGGGTAGGCCTGACAGAATCAGAACAACTGCTTCGACGTCGTCGATGTTGGCCTGCTTGCAGGTTTCGTCTGCGGCAATCAGGAAGAACAACTCGATCGAAGTCAGGTCTTGCTGATTCTTGTAGCGACAGGTATTCATGCGGTGCCCTCGGGATGCCGGCGAGGTAGGCCGCACGCGCTATACGCCCCGTTCGCCGTTGTTGTTGTCGGCGCCACGGTAGCGAGGGGGCTTGACGGGTCAATGTCGGAAGCAGGCTGGCAGCGGCGGGTGCACTGACAGGCGATCCGCACGAAAGCAACACGATGGCCGTTGCTCACGCTCTGGTTACCGCCGAGCGGCACGGAGCGCTCGCGAAACCGGTCATTTTCTTCGACGTGATGATAGGAGCGGAAGGTTTTCGGATTGTTGCAGGTTGCGCTCCATGCCAACGTTCATTCCGGACGCGCATTGTGTGGTGGCTGCAATGCGCGCCGCCGCCCCGCTCAATCGAAATACGTGAGCCCCATCGCGCCTTTCACCTCGGCCAGCGTCGCACCCGCCACCTCGCGCGCATGCATCGTGCCGCGCTTCAGGATCGCCATCACCTCCGCCTTGTCCGCCTCGAATTCGCGGCGGCGCGCACGGATCGGCTCGATCAGCGCCTGCAGCCGCTCGTTCAGCACGCGCTTCACGACGCTGTCGCCGAGGCCGCCGCGGCGATAGTGCGCCTTCAGTTCGTCGACCATCCGCACGTCGGGTTCGAACGCGTCGAGGAACGTGAACACGACGTTGCCCTCGACCTGGCCGGGATCGCTCACGCGCAGGTGGTTCGGGTCCGTGTACATGTCCTTCACGGCCTGCGCGATCTCGTCGGGCGTCGAGCCGAGCGTGATCGCGTTGCCGAGCGACTTGCTCATCTTCGCCTTGCCGTCGATGCCCGGCAGCCGCGTGACCGCCGACAGCACGGCCTCGCATTCGACCAGCACCGGCGTGTCGACCGTCGCGTTGAAGCGGCGCACGAGTTCGTTGGTCTGCTCGATCATCGGCAACTGATCGTCGCCGACCGGCACGTGCGTGGCCTTGAACGCGGTGATGTCGGCCGCCTGGCTGACGGGGTAGGTCAGGAAGCCGGCCGGGATGTCGCGCTCGAAGCCGCGCAGACGGATCTCTTCCTTGATGGTCGGGTTGCGCTCGAGACGCGCGACCGTGACGAGGTTGAGCAGGTATTGCGACAGCTCGGCGAGTTCGGGCACCTGCGACTGGACGACGATCGTCGAGATCGCCGGGTCGATGCCGACGGCCAGGTAGTCGAGCGCGACCTCGATCACGTTCTCGGTGACGCGCTGGCGGCGGCCCATGTTGTCGGTCAGCGCCTGCGTGTCGGCGAGCAGCAGGAACTGCGTCGCCTCGTGCTGCATCTGCACGCGCGCGCGCAGCGAGCCGATGTAGTGGCCGAGATGCAGCGGGCCGGTCGTGCGGTCGCCGGTGAGAATGGTCGGTCGGGTCGGGTGCGTCATGGTATGGGTTGGCTCCGGGTTATCGAAGCCGCCAGCCATGACGTGGGCGCAGAAACGACAATGCCGCCATGGCTGGCGGCATCACGTTCGGGACATGCAAAAGTGCAAAAGGAAACGGGCCGCCTGGGTCAGGCGCGCCACCAGCGATGCACGTTCGGCGAGGCAGGTTGTTGGGTTTCCATCGCGCAAGTATAGCGCAGCGGCGGGTGGACGGCGCGTCAGCGCACCATCGATTCCATCGCGAGGCGCGCGACTTCCGCGGACGGCCACAGCAGGTACAGCAGGCCGGCCATCAACAGCAGCGCGCAGGCGCGCACCACCGGCGTACGGTCTTTCTCGCTCAGGGTGCGGATGTGCTGCTTCAGTTTCTTCATGCTTGCAGGCGCGACGTGCGCCACTCCAACGGTTGCTGCAACGGGGCCGGGGGCGGACGGCGCCGAGATGCTACGGGGTTCGACGAGGGGGCGGGCCGGCACACGACGGGATGCGCACGGGCGGAAAAAGGGGGGCGATCAGGCATCCTGTGGGCATCGCGTAGGCGACGCGACGCGCATCCTATCAGTTCGGGGACGCGCGCACAGTCAAGAATTGTCGGGCAACGACCGGATGACAGCGCAGTCGTGCGTTGTGGCAAGGAGAAAACTCAATAAAATCAAAGGCCTGATTTTCGTTTTTTGCCACAATCCCACCGTCGAAGGATATGCTGCTCCCGAGGGGTATTCGACGTGCCATGTTGTCATTCGCGATTATCATAACGAGATTGTTTTGTATGAACTTTGCATTTAAAATCAAAAACTAAACAATTAAGTTAAGCGTGCAGGCAACGTGGCGATCTGAGAGCGCCGTTGCCGAATGCCAATCTACAAGTGAACGTGACCGAAATGCTGCGCGCCTTCGTTAGCGCGCTCGATCAGAATAATCGTGCGATCAGGTTTCATTGGGGCCGTCACCAAGACGCGCTGGCGCACGTACTGGTGCCGCAGAACATCGATCTGACGGAGGGCCTGTGCACTGGTATCGAAGGGCACCTCACTTGTCTGTCTTCACGCCCGGACTTGCCGCTGGCTACTTTTCTGGGGCTACCGCTTTCAGTTCAACTGATAACGGATCGAGGCGAGCCGTACCCGATCAACGGGATCGTCACCGATGTACGTGCCGGGCAGTCGGACGGCTCTCTCACATGTGTCCAGCTGACATTGCGAGATGCGCTCAGCATTCTTGAGCAGCGTGTCAACAGCAGAACATTCCGTTCGATGAGTGTTCCGGACATTCTGGAGACACTGCTGCATGAATGGCAGCAACGCAGTTCGGCGTTGGCGCAGGCTTTCGATTTCGACCTCATCCTCGATCGTAACCAATATCCGAAGCGCGAGCAGTCCCGCCAGGTGGATGAGTCGGATGCGGCCTTTATCCGCCGACTATGTCGGCGTGACGGCATTTTCTGGTACGCCAGGGCGGGCAAACATGATGGTGCGGCAACCGATACGCCGGTCCATACACTCGTATTCTGTGACAATCCGACGAAATTACCGCAGGCGCTCGCGGGCAGCGTTTCTTACCATCGCGGTGCGCAGTCGAGGGAACGCGATTCGGTCACGCTTTGGTCCACGGCTCGTGCGCTGACGCCCGGAAGCGTCCGACGTTCCAGTTGGGATTACAAGACCGGCAGGATGCATCAGTCCGAGCAGGAGACGATCGTCGATCAGGGTAAGTCCGGAAACGATCTCGCGAAGTTGCTGGTCGATTCGGTCATCGATGTTCCGCATGCGGGCGATTCGGACGCCGATCAGGAGCGCTTGGCAAAGGCGCGTATTCTCGCGCACGAACGTTCTGCCGAATGCGTGTATGCGTCCAGCGATGTCCGCGATGTGTCGCCGGGTTGCTGGTTTACGCTGCAGGGGCATCCAGAGGTCGACATCCGGCCCGAGGAACAGCGCCAGTTCGTCGTTACCAGTTTGCACCATCGGGCCACCAACAATTTCGCCAAGGCGCTCGACGAGCGGGCTCAGGCATTGTTTGCTGCGAGCCGCTGGAGCTTCGACGCGTTGCCTGCTCAAGGGGGTGTCGGCGTCCGCTACGAGAACACGTTCATATGCGTGCACCGTGGCGTGCCGCTGACGCCCGTCTACGATCCGCGTGTCGATCTGCCTCCCGTGCATCCGTTTACAGCCAAGGTTGTCGGTCAGGATGGCGAAGAAGTCCATTGCGATGCACTCGGCCGCATCAAGGTGCAAATCCTTGGTTTGCGCGTCGATGACCACGCACATGCGCAGGGTGCCGGCGCTAGCGGAACCGAGCGGGACAGCGCGTGGGTGAGATGGGTCAGCCCATGGGCAGGTTCGAACTACGGGATGGACATGGTGCCTCGCGCCGGGATGGAGGTGCTGATCGACCATTTGCACGGTGATCCGGACAAGATGATCGTGACAGGCGTGCTGCACGGCGCTCCCAACATGCCGACCACGTTCAGCCACACGGGCTCGCTTCCGGGCAATCGATATCTGTCCGGCATCAAGACCAAGGAAGTCAAGGCTGATCGATATAATCAGTTGCGCTTCGACGATACGCCCGGCCAGATCAGCAGTCAGCTTGCCAGCGAGCATACCTACACGCAGTTGAACCTGGGCTACCTGACGCAGCCTCGCGATGGCGGTCAAGGCGCCCCTCGCGGTGACGGCCTGGAGGCAAGAACCGACGCCCAGGCGGTCGTTCGTGCCGCGAAAGGCGTGTACGTGACAGCTCAGCAGCAGGGGCGTGCCGAAGGCAAGATGCTCGAGCGTGCGGCATTGCAGACGTTGATCGAGCAATTGCAGGAACTGGTTCAAAACCTTGGCGACGCGTCTGCCGCACATGATGCCGATAATACCGACCTGGCGCGTATCGAGAAGATCGCGTCGCAGATCAAGAGTTGGGATGCAGGAAGCAATGTCAACCAGGGCGGTGGCACAGGTGGCGCACCAATGGTTGCCATCGAGGGGCCGGCCGGCGTGACCGTGGTGAGTCAGGACGCGATGGTGCTCGGTGCCCAGACGACTATCGATGCGGTGAGCTCGGGCAATACGCAGATCAGTGCGGGACGTCGGTTGCTGATACGGGTTGGGGACTGGATGAGCGCTTTCGCGGCCAAAGGCATGAAGCTGGTCACGGCGGATGGCAAGCTTCGGATCGAGGCACACAAGGAGGACGTTATCGTCAAGGCCGCCAAGCGCATCATTCTCGAGGCAGGTGAGGAGATCGTGTTCCGCTCGCCGAAGGTCAATACGCAGGCGAGCGATGAAGCGTCGATCAATGGCGGATCCAGCTACAGCCAGTGGAATGGAAGCGGCGTGGTACATCGCACGAGCGGCGTTTGGCGCGAGCACGCGGCGTCGCATAGCCTCGTCGGGCCCGACAACAAGCCGGTGAAGGCGCCCGATCCCGTTTCGTTCAAGGAACTGGAGCAAAGGGACAGTCTTGCAGTGGTCCTTCGTTCGCATCCCGATGGTGGTCGACCGCTTGCCCATGAGCCGTATACCCTTTACAAGGGCACGGCCAAGATTGCGGACGGTGTAACGGACGAGCATGGTCAGTTGATCATTGCCAATCACCTGAAGGGCACATCGTCGTATATGGTCAAGCTTCATAACGGACATGAAATCGACGTGCCGGTGAGGGACGGCGTGTTGACCGACGACGATCAATTGGCAGCCCAGGGATGGCGAGCCGTTGATGGTGATCCTGAATCGCGCCAGCGCCACGCGCAAGGCTGACGCGTAATTCTCCGCGGTTTTCGACGAGGAATTTGATGTCCGATACCAATACCCAAAACAAATCGAAGGCGCCGGTCGATGTTTGCACACGTCAATCGGTCGCCAGTGCGCAGTGGTTTCTGGAGAAGAAGGAAACCTACTATGCACCGCCGTATGAGAAGAACAATCTCGACGTGTTCATTTGCGGCGAGGATGCGTTCAAACAGATCGCAGCCGATTTGAAGGCGGCCAAGCACAGCGTGGAAATCATCTGTTGGGGTTTCGATCCGGGCATGGAACTGATCCGGAATGGATCGGTGTGGCCGCGCGGCGATACCTGGGGTGGGCTGTTGCGCGACGTGGCCGCAGGGAAATTCAACAATGGCAAACCGGTTCAGGTTCGCTTGCTGTCGTGGTACGGGTTTATCGGAAGCCTTGGTTCGAACAACATGCCGGGACACAGCAGCGGTCGTCTGAACTACGAACAAAAGATGGCCATGATGGTCGGTGCGGGTGGCGGCATCTATCTGCAGACCGACACGCCGCCTCAACCGCAGACCCCACAGGAGCGGCGTGAGGATTTCAATGCGCGTTGGTATGACGACGCGTTTGCGGATCGGTTGCCCAATCTGTCGATTCGTACGCGGGATGGCAGTAGCAAGGCTGTTCATGAAAGTCTCGCTGGCGAGCCGGGCAAGCGTGACTTCACCGAGGTTCTCGGTCTGGAGAAAGTGGCCACCGACCATCAAAAGACCATCCTGATCGACTACGAATACGAAGGCGGCGCGCACGCAGTGGGTTATGTGATGGGGCTGAATAGCGTGACGGACTACTGGGACACGCAGCAGCATCTTTTCAACGATCCACGTCGTGGCGAGTCATGGGAGGGGGCCAATGACGTGCAGCCGGGCCTGAAGCCATATCAGGATTACGCGAGCCGTATTCGAGGCGAAGCGCTGGTGGCGGTCAGCAAGAACTTCGTCGATGCATGGAACCGCGCCAAGGGCAAAGGTGCGAACGTATCGAGAACGCACGATTTCAAAAAGGTGCCGACGGGATTGACGCAAAATCTCGGCACACCGTGCCAGCGGGCGCAAGTCGTGCGCACTCAGCCCGAAGAAAAGGACAAATCCATCAAGGCCCTGTATGAGCAGGCCACGTCCTTTGCACGTAGCTATATCTACGTCGAGAACCAGTATTTCCAATATACCGAATGGTCAAACAAGCTGAAGGAATTGCGAACGCAGTTTCTGTCTTGTAGTCAGGCAGCCGGCAAGAGTCCTAGCGACATACCCAACTTGCACGTGATGGTTGTCATTCCTACGCCTGAGCGAACTCAAATGGTGCCGCGTACACACGACACGGTTAAGGTCCTAGTCTTACTGTGTCAATAAATTCATGCCATTATAGGAACTTCTTCATCCATGACGTGAGGAATGATGGACTGGGAGACGTCATTCGAGGCGTATCTGGAACATTTGTGTGAAGCGCTTGGGCATAGCGACCGCGAGTCAGGATTGAAGGGCTATTGCCAAGGGCTGATGCTGCCAATTCGGCGCAAGAGCGTCGAGCCGCTGGCGGCACATCTGGAACCGGAGCATGTGAGCGCGCGGCACCAGTCGC
>NZ_LKPJ01000017.1 GCF_001443045.1 Burkholderia ambifaria
TACCTGGCTTGTCATCACACTCGATTGCTGCGCAACCTTTCGACGTGATCAACGTTTAACACAGGGTGAACGTCGAAAGGTTGCGCAGCAATCGAGTGTGATGACAAGCCAGGTAGGACCGGGACTCACTAAACCTGAATTGCGTAACGAGCTTCGAGCTCGTTAGGAGAATGAGGTGTGAGTCAGCGGATTTCATAGGGGCCCGCAGCGGCAGGACCGGCTGCAATAAGGCCGGATATAGAGACGCAGCCCATCTGTCTGTCAGAAACGCAAGAAAGCTGTTGCAAACGGGACGCGTTCATATAGGCGCAATGATCGTCCGTTGGTTGCTGGCAGCCGTTCACCTGATGGCATTCGGCGTCGCGTTCGCCGCGATCGCGGCACGCAACCGCGCGTTGCGGCGGGTCATCGCGTCGGCGCAGGCCGCCGACCTGCCCGGCGTGTTCAAGGCCGATGCGGCCTGGGGATTGTCCGCGCTGGTGCTGATCGCGACGGGGCTCGCGCGCGCATTCGGCGGCTTCGAGAAAGGCGCTGCGTATTACCTTCACGAGCCGCTCTTTCACGTCAAGATGACGGCGCTCGTGTTGATCCTCCTGCTCGAGGTCGTGCCGATGCTCGGGCTGATCCGCTGGCGCATCGCCGCGCGGCGGCAGCAGATGCCCGATCTGGGCCGCGCACGAACCTATGTGCGGATCGGCCACTGGCAGGCCGTGCTCGTGATGGTGATCGTGTTTGCCGCGTCGGGGATGGCGCGGGGGATTGGGGCGACCGGCTAGGTGCGGCCGGCTAGGTGCGACCGGCCAGGCATCGCAAGGTAGGCATGGCCGGCCTGGCCTAGCCGGGCACGTTCGGCAGGCTGGCAGCGCGGGTTCCCGTTCCCGGGGCTGGTTCGATTGCAACCGAGATCGGCGGCGGCCTACCGGATTCCGATTCCGTGCCATGCCCGCCGCGTTTCCCGCCCGGCACCCGCCGATGCGCGGGCGAACCGAGGCACTCCTTTCCGACCGGACGAACCCGCCGCCCGGTTGCCGCGCGCTCAGCGCACGAGGCAGGGGCGCTTGTTGTTGAACGTCCACCCCGGGATCAGATACTGCATCGCAGCCGCATCGTCGCGTGCGCCGAGCCCGTGCTGCTTGTACAGCTCGTGCGCGTGCGCGACCGCATCCATGTCGATGTCGATGCCGAGGCCCGGCCGCTTCGGCACTTCCACGAGCCCGTTCTCGATCTTCAGCGGCTCGCGCGTCAGCCGTTCGCCGTCCTGCCAGATCCAGTGCGTGTCGATCGCGGTGACCTGGCCGGGCGCCGCGGCCGCGACGTGCGTGAACATCGCGAGCGACACGTCGAAGTGGTTGTTCGAATGCGAACCCCACGTGAGACCCCAGTCGCGGCACATCTGCGCGACGCGTACCGAGCCCTGCATCGTCCAGAAGTGCGGGTCGGCGAGCGGGATGTCGACGGCCTGCAGCTGCACTGCGTGGCCCATCTGGCGCCAGTCGGTCGCGATCATGTTGGTGGCCGTCGGCAGCCCGGTCGAGCGGCGGAATTCGGCCATGACCTCGCGGCCCGAGTAGCCGTTCTCCGCGCCGCACGGATCTTCCGCATACGCGAGCACGTGGTGCAGGTCGCGGCACAGCCGCACGGCTTCGTCGAGCGACCACGCGCCGTTCGGATCGAGCGTCACGCGCGCTTCGGGGAAACGCTCGGCCAGCGCCGTCACGGCTTCGACCTCGCGCGCGCCTTCGAACACGCCGCCCTTCAGTTTGAAGTCGTTGAACCCGTAGCGTGCGTGCGCGGCTTCGGCGAGGCGCACGACCGCCTCGGGTGTCAGCGCGGCCTCGTCGCGCACGCGGCTCCAGTCGTCGGTCGCGCCGCGGCTGTCGCGATAGGGCAGCGCGGTCTTGGTGCGATCGCCGACGTAGAACAGATAGCCGAGCATCTCGACGCGCTCGCGCTGCTGCCCTTCGCCGAGGAGCGCGGCCACGGGCACGCCGAGATGCTGGCCGAGCAGGTCGAGCAGCGCGGCTTCAAGCGCGGTGACTGCGTGGATTGTGGTGCGCAGATCGAACGTCTGCAGGCCGCGGCCGCTCGCGTCGCGATCGGCAAAGGTGCGCCGCACCTCGTTGAGCACCGCATGGTAGTTGCCGACCGGCTGGCCGACGACGAGCGCACGCGCGTCTTCCAGCGTGCGGCGGATGCTTTCGCCGCCCGGCACCTCGCCGACGCCGGTCCGGCCCGCGCTGTCCTTCAGAATCACGAGGTTGCGAGTGAAGAACGGGCCGTGCGCGCCGCTCAGGTTGAGCAGCATGCTGTCGTGGCCGGCGACCGGAATGGCTTGCAGGTCGACGATGCGCGGCGTGTCGTGGGAAGGCGAGGCAGTGACGGCGTTCATGGCGGCGATGGCGAAAGAGTGGGCAATGCCGTGCGGCAAAATCTTTGCCGCGCGCGGCGGGAGGTGCGATCATTCGACAACCGACGTGCGCGGCGCGCAAGCCCCGCATGTCGACAGCAACCCGAAAGGGCGGGGGCGACCAGCTCGATGCCGGTGTCGCGCAGAAGCGCGAATGCCGGTCGATTGCGAACCACGGGACCCGGCGGGCGCCGATGCGCCGGCCTCGGTCAACAGGAGATCCGTATCGCGATCATCAGTCGTCGGATGACTTGTGACGCAGTATAATGAATCATCGACGTTCGCTCAAACCCCGCGTAAACCCTCGGCTCACACTACGATCATTCAAAAAGGAACCGGCCTCATGTCCGTGCCCACGCTTCCCGCAGCGCCGCGCCGTCGCGCACGCAGCCTCGCACAAGATGTCGTCGACGCGCTGACCGCGCAGATCGAAAACGGCACGCTGCGTCCCGGCGACAAGCTGCCGACCGAAACCGAAGTCATGGCGGCGCAGGGCGTCAGCCGCACGGTCGTGCGCGAAGCGATCTCGCGGATGCAGGCGAGTGGCCTCATCGAGACGCGCCACGGCATCGGCAGCTTCGTGCTCGAACCGTCACGCCGACAGACGCTCGGCATCGATCCCGCGACCATCACGACGCTGCGCGACGTCCTCGCGGTGCTCGAGCTGCGCATCAGCCTCGAAAGCGAATGCGCGAGCCTCGCCGCGCAGCGCGCGAACGATACCGACCTCGCCGCGCTGCGGCGTGCGCTCGACGCGATCGCGTCGGGGGCGGGCGGCGGCCGCGACACGGCGCAGCTCGACTTCCAGTTCCACCTGCAGATCGCGCAGTCCACCGGCAACCGCTATTTCGTCGACATCATGACGCAGCTCGGCGCGTCGATCATCCCGCGCACGCGCGTGAATTCGGCGCGCTTCGCCGGCGACGACCTCGAGCGCTACGTCGGCCGCCTCAATCACGAGCACGAGGACATCTACGAGGCGATCGCGCGTCACGACCCGGAAGCCGCGCGTGCCGCGATGCGCACGCACCTGACCAACAGCCGCGAGCGGCTGCGCCGCGCGCACGAAGCGGCCGAGGCGGAACGCGACACGCAGGCCAACTGACGCGTGGCCGCCGACACGGCCCACGCGTCGCCGCGGGCCGTGACATCTCTCGCCCAACATCAGTCATCGTATGAGATCGGTGCGATTGCACCGATTCTTTCGCCGCCGGCACCACATTCGCCTGTTCCCGCAACGGGCCACAGTAGGCCGGGCGGAGCTCTCGCCACCGCCCATGCTTGGGCAGCCTGTTATCCAGGCTGCCCAGGTCGTCCATCCCGCCCGATCAGCCTCCCTTCGTCACGATGGTCTTCCACGCGCCGCTCTTCACCTGGTACAGCGTCGACATCCCGCTCTTCAGCGAGCCGTCGTTCGCGAACGAGATGCGGCCGGTGACGCCTTCGAAGTCGATCTTCTTCAGCGCCGGGCGATAAACCTTCGGATCGGTCGAGTTGGCCGCCTGCATCGCCTTGATCGCGGCCCATGCGGCGTCGTAGCCGAACTGCGCATACGACAGCACGTCGACGCCGAAGCGCTTCTTGAAGCGCTGCTCGAAATCCTTGCCCTGCGGCAGCTCGTCGAGCGGGCGTCCGTATTCCCACGCCATCGCGCCTTCCGCGGCAGGGCCTGCGATCTTGATGAACTCGTTGTCCTTCACGCCGCCGCCGCCGACGAACTGCGCGTTCAGGCCGAGCTGGCGCATCTGCTTGATGAAGTTCGCGGCGAGCGAATCGAGCCCGCCGAAGAAGATCAGGTCGGGATTCTTGCCCTTCAGGCTCGTGATCTGCGCACGGAAGTCGACCGCCTGGTTGCTGGTGAACTCGCGGCCGATGATGTTGCCGCCGGCCGCCTTCACGGCCTTCTCGAACTCGTCCGCCTCGCCCTGGCCGAACGCGGTGCGGTCGTCGATGATCGCGATGCGCTTCGCCTTGGTCACGTCGACCGCATACTTGCCCGCGTTGCCCGCGTTCTGGCCGTCGGTCGCGATCACCATGAACATGTTCGCGAGCCCGCGCGACGTGAGCGTCGGGTTGGTCGCCGCCGGGTCGATCACCGGCGTGCCGGCCTTGTCGTAGACCACCGATGCCGGAATCGTCGTGCCCGAGTTGAAGTGGCCGACCACCACCGACACGTTCTGGTCGACGAGCGCCTGCGCGGCCTGCACGCCGATGCGCGGGTCGGCCTGGTCGTCCTGCACGACGAGGTTGAAGTGAGCGGGCTTGCCGGCGATCTGTATCTTCTGCGCGGCGGCATCGTCGAGCGCGAGTTGCACGCCGTTCTGGAGATCCTTGCCGTAGCCGGCGTTGACGCCGGTGAGCGGCGCGGCGAAGCCGACCTTCACGTCGGTCGTGTCGGCGGCCTGGGCGGCCTGCTGCGAGAGGAGGGCAAATGCGGATACGACCGATACCGACAGCAGGGAATGACGGAATTTCATGTTCTTTCCTCTTGTTCTACACCAGCGGGTGGGTACCGCACGCAGCCGGCGGGCCGGGCGCGTGCGACGGGCGGGCGGTTCGACCGCTTCTCGGAATCGGGCGGGGAGGTCGGCATGCTGATGATTCCCGGAAGAATCTCCCGTCAGGCTCTGCGAGGAGCCCCGATCGTCTCGATTTATAGGTCGCCGATATGCACGGGTCTTGGCAATTTGCAGCGCAATCTGTGCGGATTTGCGCATAGCTTCCGCGCGTGCACGGGCGGCCGGTATCCGGAGTTTCCCGTCACGAACGGACGGGCGGCAGGGGTGGTGGGGCGGACGGCGCGGCCCCGGCGGGGCCGCGCCGCGTTCGCCGTCGTCAGTCGGACTGCGCGTCCGACGCTGCTTCGGCGTCGTTATGCGACGCGTTCGTGCGGATCGCCGGGTCGCTCGTGCTCGGGCGGCCGGTCTCGACGTGACCCGCGAAACGGCGCAGGAAGCCGAGCAGGCGGCCGTCGCTGACGGTGAGGTCGTACCAGCCGTGGCTGCCGCGCAGATCCCAGTAGTCGTCGACGTGCGCGCCCGGTGCGAGGTCGAACGTGCGCGCGCGGCCGTGGCCGTACGCGTTCGTCACCTTGAGCCGCACGGCCTTGTGGCCGCGGTTCATCAGGCGCAGCGTGATGTTGCCGTTCGCGACGTCATAGCCGTAGATCACCTCGGGGTTCACGTTCGCGCTGCCGATGCCGGTCGCGAACGGGCCGCGGAAGTGGCAGTAGAAGCCGTTCGGGCCGTACACGTCGAGATCGTACAGGCCGAGCGACGCCGCGGCGCTCCACGTATCGGCGATCCGCTTGCCGGCTTCGACCGTATACGCCCACGGGCCGTCGAGGCGGTTGCGCGACTGCACCTGGAATGCCGCCCCCGCGCGGCCGGTGGTCGCGAAGGTCAGCCGGAACTGGCCGTTCGCGGCTTCGACGCGGCCGTGCACGAACAGCTCGTACGGCAGCGCGCGCGCCGGGCGCAGCCCGGCCTCCTGTTTCGGCAGCGCCTGCAGCACCGGCGGCACCGGGATGTAGTCGGGGTGGCGCAGGCGGTCGGGCGGCGCATAGCCGCTCGTGTCGGGCAGCGTCGGCCAGGCGGCGTCGGCGGTCGCGAAGTCGAACGCCGAGGTCAGGTCGCCGCACACCGTACGGCGCCACGGCGACACGTTGGCGGCCGTCACCGGATACTGCGCGCCGAAGCGCGCTTCGATGAATTGCAGCAGCGACGTGTGATCGAAGGTTTGCGAGCAGACCCAGCCGCCCTTGGTCCACGGCGACACGACCAGCATCGGCACGCGCGGGCCGAGCCCATACGGGCCGGCCATGTGCGACGCGTCGCCGGCGAACACCTCGTTGGTCGTCGCGACCGTCGACAGCCCGTTGTCGCGCGACTGCGGCGCGAACGGCGGCGGCACGTGGTCGAAGAAGCCGTCGTTCTCGTCGTAGGTGATGAAGAGGGCGGTCTTGCTCCACACGTCCGGATTCGACACGAGCACCTTCAGCACCTGCTCGATGTACCACGCGCCATAGTTGGCCGGCCAGTTCGGGTGTTCCGAGTACGCTTCCGGCGCGCAGATCCACGATACCTGCGGCAGCGTGCCGTTCTTCACGTCCTGCTCCAGCACGTCGAACAGCGTGCCGCCGGCGCTGATGTTGGTGCCGGTGCGCGCCTTGTCATACAGCGGCGTGCCGGGCAGCGCGGTGCGGTACTGGTTGAAGTAGAGCAGCGCGTTGTCGCCGTAGTTGCCGATGTACGGGTTCTGCGTCCAGCCCCACGAGCCGTTCGCGTCGAGCCCCGTGCCGACGTCCTGGTAGATCTTCCACGACACGCCGGCCTGCTCGAGCACTTCCGGATAGGTCGTCCAGCCGTAGCCCTTTTCCTCGTTGCCGAGCACCGGGCCGCCGCCCGTGCCGTCGTTGCCGACGTAGCCCGTCCACATGTAGTAGCGGTTCGGGTCGGTCGAGCTCGGGATCGCGCAGTGATACGCGTCGCAGATCGTGAACGCATCGGCGAGCTGGTAGTGGAACGGGATGTCGTCGCGCTTCAGGTACGCCATCGTCGTGGTGCCCTTGTTCGGCACCCACTGGTCGTAGCGGCCCTTGTTCCACGCGGCGTGCATGTCCTGCCAGCCGTGCGGCAGGTCTTGCAGGAACTGCAGGCCGAGCTTGTCCGCGCCCGGGTGGAACGGCAGCAGTTCGGCCGCGCCGACCGGCTGGTGGAACACCGACTTGCCGCTCGCGAGGCGCAGCGGGCGCGGGTCGCCGAAGCCGCGGACACCGCGCATCGTGCCGAAGTAATGGTCGAACGAGCGATTCTCCTGCATCAGGATCACGATGTGTTCGATGTCGCGGATCGTGCCGGTACGGCGGTTCGCGGGAATGGCGAGCGCATCGCGGATCACGGGCGGGAACAGGTTCAGCGCGGCGGCGCCGGCGGTGCCGGCGGCGACGCGCAGGAAGTCACGACGGTTCGATCGGGTCATGGTCGTTATCGTGCGTAAAGGGAGGAGCCGGTTGGCGGGACATGCGGAAAAGTCGGCGCGTCAGGACGCAGGATGCGGCTGCACCGATCGTGCCGACGCGAGCATAGCGAGGAATCGGTGTCATTCATGTGAAGTCCGGAAACGTTTGCACGCGCGGACCGGACAGGGCTTGGACGGCGTTGCGCCGACGATCGAACGGGGCGAGGAGCGAGGCGGCGGCGCGCATGGCACGCCGAAGAGGCGAGAGGATGCCGGGGAATACCGCGGGATACGGTGGTAATGCAGTGGCGATACGGGCAGTGGCGATACGGCGGTGAAGCGAACGCGTCAGGCGTCGGTCACCCACGCGCCGAACCATTCGCTCGGGCGCGCGATTTCGTCCTGCGCGGCGACGAGTTCGAGCTCGTAGCGGCGCGCATCATAGGTCGCCTTCACGACCGCGTGCACGGCCGCGAGCGTGTGCTCGAACGCGGCGCGCACCGAGTCGCCGCGCAGCCGGCAGGCGACGAAAATGGCGCTGGTGAGGTCGCCGACGCCGACCGGGTGGCGAGGAAACGCATACAGCGGTCGCTGGCCGATCCACGCTTCGGTTTCGGTGACGGCGAGCATGTTGAAGCGGTCGGCCGGGCTGTTGCGGTCGTGCAGGTGCTTGACGAGGACGATCTTCGGGCCGCGGCGGATCAGCGCGCGGCAGGCGTCGACGGCTTCGGCGACGGTTTCGATGCGTCGCCCGGCGAGCTTCTGCAGCTCGGTGTGGTTCGGCGACATGCCGTCCGCGAGCGCCGGCATTTCCTGGACGATGAATTCCTCGACGCCGGGTTCGGGCCGGATGCCGCCCGTCTGGCCCATCGCCGGATCGCAGAAGTACCACGCATTCGGGTTCGTCGCCTTCACCGAGCGGACGATCTCGACGGCCGCGCGCGCTTGCGGCGGCGAGCCGAGGAAACCGGACAGCACCGCGTCGCAGCGCTTCAGTGCGCCGATTGCGGCGATGCCGTCGACGAGCTGCTCCATCTTCGCGGCGTCGATCGCGCTGCCGGCCCAGTGGCCGTACTGCATGTGATTCGACAGCTGGACGGTGTTGAGCGGCCAGACGTTGACGCCGAGGCGCTGCATCGGGAACACGGCCGCGCTGTTGCCGGCGTGTCCGTAGATGACGTGCGACTGAATGCTGAGGACGTTTTTCATGGGTGTCCGCCTGCAGGCGTTTCAGGGTCACGTCACACGATACCCGAGTTCGTCGCACACGCGGAAGTCGCGCGGCCATCGAGTGTTGCGCGCCGTCGTCAACCCGACCGCGTAGAATCGCAGGGCGCGAAGCCGCCCGGTTGCCCGCACGCATTTCCCATTACCGTGATCGTCATGCCTTCGATTTGCAAGATGTTGTCCCTCGCGTGTGCCGCCGTGCTCGGTGCAGGCGTCGCCACCGCATGCGCGACGTCAGTCGCAGCCGCCGTCCCGGCACCGGCCGGCAACGACGGGCCGGCGTACGGCCCGCGCCTGGAAGGCTTCGCCTATCCGGAGCCGGTGCACCGGTACGCGTTCGTGTCGCAGCGCGAAACGCTCGAGATGATGTACATGGACGTGCAGCCGGCGCACCCGAACGGCCGCACCGTCGTGCTGCTGCACGGGAAGAACTTCTGCGCGGCGACCTGGGAGGACACGATCGGCGTGCTGAGCCGCGCCGGCTATCGCGTGATCGCGCCGGACCAGATCGGCTTCTGCAAGTCGTCCAAGCCCGAGCGCTACCAGTACAGCTTCCAGCAGCTCGCGCGCAACACGCATGCGCTGCTCGAGTCGATCGGCGTGAAATCGGCGACGATCGTCGGCCATTCGACGGGCGGGATGCTCGCGATGCGCTACGCGCTGATGTACCCGAAGGCGACCGACCAGCTCGTGCTGGTGAACCCGATCGGCCTCGAGGACTGGAAGGCGCTCGGCGTGCCGCCGCTGCCGGTCGACTACTGGTACGCGCGCGAGCAGAAGACGACGGCGGACGGCATCCGCCGCTACGAGCAGGCGACCTACTACGCAGGCAAGTGGGCGCTGTCCTACGAGCGCTGGGTGCAGATGCTCGCCGGCATGTATCGCGGGCCGGGCCGCGACGCGGTCGCGTGGAACTCGGCGCTGATCTACGACATGATCCTCACGCAGCCGGTGGTCTACGAACTCGGCGCGATCCGCGTGCCGACGCTGCTGCTGATCGGCGACAAGGACACGACCGCGATCGGCAAGGACGTCGCACCGCCCGACGTGCACGCGAAGCTCGGCCATTACCCGGAACTCGCGAAGCGCACGCAGGCGGCGATCCCCGGCGCGCAGCTCGTCGAATTCCCGGCGCTCGGGCACGCGCCGCAGATCCAGGACCCGGACGCGTTCCACAAGGCGCTGCTCGACGGGCTGGAAGCGGTGCGCCCGCAGTGACGTAACGGCGGGCGCACCGCTTCCAGCCCGTCGAGCAGCGCCTTGTGGACGGCCGCGAACGACAGCGCGTGCGCGACGTTCGCGAGTTCGAACTCGCTCGCCTCGAGCACGTCGACGGGCGGCGGCAGCTTGCCCGGCGTGCCGCGGCGCAGGTTGATGAACTGCTGCTGCAGCGACGTGAAGAGGCGTCGCGCCTCGTCGTCGGTATCGGCTGCGAACACGTTGACTCCCACCATCGCATGTGGCTTCGGCCACGCGGCCGACGGCCGGTACTGTGCACGATAGAGCTCGAGCGCGCGCATCAGGTAGTCCGGCGCGAAGTGCGACGCGAACGCGAACGGCAGCCCGAGCATCGCGGCGAGCTGCGCGCTGAACAGGCTCGAGCCCAGCAGCCATACGGGCACGTCCAGCCCCGCACCGGGCACCGCGCGCACGCGCTGGCCGGGCACCGGTTCCGCAAAGTAGCGCTGCAGCTCGGCGACGTCATCCGGAAACGAGTCGGCGCTGCCGATCAGGTCGCGGCGCAGCGCGCGCGATGTGGTCTGGTCGGTGCCGGGCGCGCGGCCGAGCCCGAGGTCGATGCGCCCCGGATACAGCGACGCGAGCGTGCCGAACTGCTCGGCGATCACGAGCGGCGCATGGTTCGGCAGCATGATCCCGCCCGAGCCGACGCGGATCGTCTTCGTCGCGCCCGCGACATGACCGATCACGACGGCGGTCGCCGCGCTCGCGATGCCGGGCATGTTGTGATGTTCGGCGAGCCAGTAGCGCCGGTAGCCGAGGCGCTCCGCGTGCTGCGCGAGATCGACGGTGTTGCGGAAAGCCTGCGCGGCGTCGGCACCGGCGGGAATAGGGGCGAGATCGAGTACGGAAAACGGAATCATCGGGGGTGGCCTTCGAAAGGGGGGGGCGGGCGCGGTGATGCGCATGCGCAACAGATGCCGACGATTTTGCCAAAGGGTTCCGGAACGCGCTGGCGACGCGCGGATACCCATGCGCCTTTCAGGGGTGCAAGGCGGGATGTCGTGATCGTTGCAAAAATCGATCTAATCGTCGATTAATTACCAATCTTTACGGCGATTGGACGTGTCTTCGCATCGGCGTACAAATTTCCACGAAAGGTTTGATTTTCAAGACTGCAATACGCCTGCAAAGCGCTTACGCTAGCGTGAACGTCGTGGCACCAGAAGGGTCGGCCGGCCGCACAGCTTTGCCGAAATCGCACAAGTCCGTTTCGTGCGGTACCCGAGCGTGGGTGGGCTCGGGCTGCTAAAATCCGGCGCCTGTCCATGTTGTGCCGATGGTTGCCATTCGAATCTTCCCGCACCCCGTCCGGGCGTCGCGCGAGGATGTGCCACGCGAAGCCGGGGATGGCCCCTTTCGGGGAATGGGCCGTGCCTCCCCATTACACAGACGCTGCTGGAACAAGGAGTCGGGTCGTGCCCGCGTTCGTTGCTGTCGGAATACCCAATCACGTTCAACCAGGTTCGATCGATCGGCAGGGCGTCCGCGTCGCCGGGGGGCGTCGCGCATGACGCCGACCGTCACGCTGCTCGACTGGCTCCTGATCGCGTTCACGCTGGCCGCGGCCGGCTATGCGCTCGTCGCGGCGTTCACGCCCGGAGCACGCACGCCGCGCACCGCCGCGCGCGACGGGTTCGAGCCCGTCAGCGTGCTCAAGCCGCTGTGCGGCGCGGAGCCGCATTTGTACGAGAACCTCGCGACGTTCTGCGAGCAGCGCCACCCGCGCCATGAAGTGTTGTTCGGGGTCGCGTCGGCGGCCGATCCGGCCGTCACTGTCGTCGAGCGGCTGCGCGCCGATTATCCGGAATGCGACATCACGCTGGTGATCGACGCGCGGGTGCACGGCAAGAACCTGAAGGTCAGCAACCTGATCAATCTCGCCGAACGCGCGAAGTACGGCCGCATCGTGATCGCGGACAGCGACATCGCGGTGAAGCCGGACTATCTCGAGCGCGTGACGGCGCCGCTCGCCGACGCGTCGGTCGGGGTCGTCACGTGCCTGTATCATGCGCGCAGCGTCGGCGGTTTCTGGACGCGGATCGGCGCGCAGTTCGTCGACGCCTGGTTCGCGCCGTCGGTGCGGATCGCGCACCTCGGCCGCTCGAGCCGCTTCGGTTTCGGCGCGACGCTCGCGCTGACGCGCGACACGCTCGACCGGATCGGTGGGTTTCTCGCGCTGAAGGATGAGCTTGCCGACGATTTCTGGCTTGCGGAACTGCCGCGCCGCCTCGGGCGACGCACCGTGCTGTCCGAGGTCGAGGTCGCGACCGACGTGATCGAGCCGTCGTTCGGGCCGCTCTGGCACCGCGAGACGCGCTGGCTGCGCACGATCCGCTCGCTGAACCCGACCGGCTTCGCGTTCCTGTTCATCACGTTTACCGCGCCGTGGCTCGCGGTCGGCGCGGCGCTCGCGCTGCGTCTCGACGGCACCTTCGCCGGCACGCTGGCAGGTGGCGCGGCCGTCGTGGGCGCGTTCGGGCGGCTGGTGCTGCACGCGCGCGGCGAGGACGGCTGGCGTGCGTTCTGGCGCGATCTGCCGCTCGTCGCCGTGCGCGACACGCTGCTCGCGCTCGAATGGCTCGCGGCCGCGTTCGGCACGCACGTCGTGTGGCGCGGCGCGAGGATGACGGTCGTCGGCGGCGAACGCGCGACGGCCGCGGTGGAAGGCGTGGACGGCCGCTAAGGTACGTTTCCCGAGGGAGCGGCCATGCGCCCGTTCCCGATCGAATTCGGCCGGAGGGCCGAGACGCGTCGCGCGGCCACGCCGCGCGACGCGACATGACAGAGAGGCGGGCGCCGGCAGGGCGGCCCGCGGTTTATTGACTGAATCGTTGAAACGAATCGAACTATGCAGGCTACCGGAGCATTCATGAAAACGCTGTTCTTGCAGGCCCCTTCGTATGACGGCTTCGACGGCGGAGCCGGCTCGCGCTACCAGGCGAAGCGCGAAATCCGTTCCTTCTGGTACCCGACGTGGCTCGCGCAGCCGGCCGCGCTCGTGCCTGGCAGCCGCGTCGTCGATGCACCGGCCGACGGCCTGTCGGTCGAGGAGACGCTGAAGATCGCCAACGACTACGACCTCGTGATCATCCACACGAGCACGCCGTCGTTCCCGACCGACGCGATGTTCGCGCAGGATCTCAAGAAGATGAAGCCGTCGATGCTGGTCGGCATGGTGGGCGCGAAGGTGATGGTCGATCCGCACAACTCGCTCACGGCGAGCGAGGCAATCGACTTCGTGTGCCGCGAGGAATTCGACTACACCTGCAAGGAAATCGCCGAAGGCAAGCCGTTCCCGCAGATCAAGGGCTTGAGCTGGCGCGCGAAGGATGGCTCGATCGAGCACAACGAAGCGCGGCCGATCCTCGAGAACATGGACGAACTGCCGTTTGTCGCGCCCGTCTACAAGCGCGACCTGAAGATCGACAACTACTTCATCGGCTACCTGAACTATCCGTACGTATCGATCTACACGGGCCGCGGCTGCAAGTCGCGCTGCACCTTCTGCCTGTGGCCGCAGACGGTCAGCGGCCATCGCTACCGCACGCGCTCGGTCGAGAACGTGCTCGCGGAAGCGAAGTGGATCCGCGACAACATGCCGGAAGTGAAGGAACTGATGTTCGACGACGACACCTTCACCGACGACCTGCCGCGCGCCGAAGCCATCGCCATCGGCTTGGGCAAGCTCGGCATGACGTGGTCGTGCAACGCGAAGGCGAACGTGCCGTACAAGACGCTGAAGGTCATGAAGGAAAACGGCCTGCGCCTGCTGCTGGTCGGCTTCGAATCCGGCGACGACCAGATCCTCGTGAACATCAAGAAGGGCGTGCGCACCGATTTCGCGCGCCGCTTCAGCGCGGACTGCAAGAAGCTCGGCATCAAGATCCACGGCACCTTCATCCTCGGCCTGCCGGGCGAGACGCAGGAAACCATCAAGAAGACGATCGAGTACGCGAAGGAAATCAATCCGCACACGATCCAGGTGTCGCTCGCCGCGCCGTATCCGGGCACGACGCTGTACAAGCAGGCCGTCGAGAACGGCTGGATGGAAGAGAACAAGACCATCAACCTGGTCAGCAAGGAAGGCGTGCAGCTCGCGGCGATCGGCTATGCGCACCTGTCGCGCGACGAGATCTATCACCATCTCGAGCAGTTCTATCGCCAGTTCTACTTCCGTCCGTCGAAGATCTGGGAAATCGTCCGCGAGATGCTGACGAGCTGGGACATGATGAAGCGCCGGCTGCGCGAAGGCGTCGAATTCTTCCGCTTCCTGCGCGCGCACGAGGCCTGATTCGTGACGACGCAGCGGGCGGCGCGGGCGCTGATCTTCACCGCGGACGACTTCGGGCTGCATCCGCGCGTCAACGCGGCGGTCGAGCGCGCGCATCGCGACGGCGTGCTGAACGCCGCGAGCCTGATGGTCGGTGCGCCCGCCGCCGAGGATGCGATCGAACGCGCGCGGCGGCTGCCGTCGCTCGCGGTCGGCCTGCATCTGGTCCTCGCGGACGGGCCGGCCACGCTGCCCGCGCATGAGATACCCGCGCTCGTCGGCCCCGACGGGCGGTTCGGCGATGCGATGGCGAAGGACGGCTGCCGCTTCTTCTTCCTGCCGCATGTGCGTGCGCAGCTGCGCCGCGAGATTCGCGCGCAGTTCGACGCGTTCGCGGCGAGCGGCCTGCCGCTCGACCACGTGAACGCGCACAAGCATTTCCACCTGCATCCGACCGTGCTGTCGATGATCATCGAGATCGGCCGCGACTACGGGCTGCGCGCGGTGCGGCTGCCGTACGAAACGAGCGCGCCCGCGCTGCTCAAGCCGTGGATCGCGCTCGTGCGCGCCCGGCTCGACCGCGCGGGGCTCGCACACAACGACTACGTGGTCGGCATCGAGCATACGGGTGCGATGGACGAGGGTGTGCTGCTCGACGCGCTCGCGGCGCTGCCGCCCGGCGTCGGCGAGATCTACTGTCATCCGGCCGAGGCCGGCGACGGCCCGATCACGCCGACGATGGCCGATTACCGGCCGGTCGACGAACTGGACGCGCTGCTGTCGCCGCGCGTCGCGGCCGCGCTGAAGGCGGCCGGCGTCGCGACCGGCGGGTTTGCGGACGTGTTCGGCCAGCCCGCGGTGCGCCGCGGCATGCGCGCGGCGCGCGAAGCGGGGACGCAGCCGTCATGACCAAGTGGATCAAATGGCTCGGCTGGCCGATCGGCATCGGGATCCTGCTCGCGCTGGGGCTGCACGAAGGCGTCGGCGACGTGTCGCAGATGCTCGAGCGCGCCGGCTTCGCGTTGCTGTGGCTCGTGCCGTTCCACGCGCTGCCGCTGCTGCTCGACGCGTATGCGTGGCACCAGCTGCTCGACCGGCGCGCGTCACTCTCGTTCCTGTGGTGGATCGCGACCGTGCGCGAAGCGGTGAACCGGCTCTTGCCCGTGGTCGGGATCGGCGGCGAGCTGGTCGGGATCCGGATGGCGCGCTGGCAGGTGCCCGACGCGAGCCGCGTGACCGCGTCGGTGATCGTCGAGGTGCTGGTGACGATCGTCGTCCAGTATGCGTTCGCGGCGCTCGGCCTCGTGCTGCTGCTCGCGACCACGCACGACATGGGCGGCGGCACGATCGGCCTCGCGCTGCTGCTGACACTGCCGTTGCCGGTGCTCGGCGTCGTGCTGATGCGGCGCGGCGGAATTTTCCACGCGATCGAGCGGTTCGCCGGGCGTCTGCTCGGCGATTCGCACCGGTTGCTTCAGGGCGTCGACGGCCGCCGGCTCGATGGCGACATCGATGCGCTGATGTCGCGCACGGCGCTGCTGTTCAGCGCGTTCTTCTGGCAGCTGTCCGGCTACGTGCTCGGCTCGCTCGAAATCTACTGGGCGCTCGCGCTGCTCGGTCATCCGGTATCGATCGGCGGTGCGATCGCGATCGAGGCGATGACGCAGGCCGTGCGGCATGCGGCGTTCATGGTGCCCGGCGGCCTCGGCGTGCAGGAGGCGACCGTCGTGCTGCTCGCGCAGATGTTCGGCGTCGATCGCGAGACGGCACTGTCGCTCGCGCTGGTCAAGCGCGGCCGCGAGGTGCTGTTCGGCTGCCTGGCGCTCGGCTCGTGGCAGCTTGCCGAACTCGTGCGCACGCGCCGCCGCATCCGCGCGGTGCCGGCCGTGTCGCGCGCCCCGCAGGCGCGTCGCGAGACCGACGCACAAACCGAAACGACGCATTGATCACGAGACGGGCCGCGCGGTCCGTCTCGCGCTTTTGGCGTGGCGCGGGTATCCTTGCCGCGTGTTTTCTCGACGCGCATTTCTTCCGATGATTTTCCGTTTCCGGCTGCTTCCCGTGACAATGCTGGCCGCCGCGCTGGCGCTGACCGGCTGCGACGACAAGCAAGGCAATCTCGACGTGCAACGCATCAGGGACTTTTTCAATGCGATCAAGCCGGCCCCGCTGCTGCTGAAGGGGCTGAAGGCCGGCGTATCGACCGAAGCCGACGTGCGCGCCACGATGGGCAGGCCCGAGACCGAGCGCGCCTTCACCGACGGCTCGAAGCGCCTCGAATATCCGCGCGGCCCGATGGGCAACCAGACCTGGTTCGTCGACCTCGACCCGAACGGGTACTACATGGGCGCGACGCAGGTGCTGACCGCCGAGAATTTCGCGAAGGTGCGCCCCGGGATGAACGAGGACGAGGTGCGGCGCCTGCTCGGCAAGCCGGGCGACATCGCGCAGTACCCGCTGAAGCCCGAGATGGTGTGGAGCTGGCGCTGGCTCGAGGACGGCGTCAACACCGATGCGTTCTTCAACGTCCATTTCGGCCCGGACGGGCTTGTCTATACGACTTCGCGCTCCGACATCCTGAAAGGGCGGTGACGTTCAGGCGCGGTGCTTCTTCAGCCATTCGCGCAGCGCGTCGTTCATGCGCGTCTGCCAGCCGGGGCCGTCAGCCCGAAACGCGGCGAGGATGTCTGCGTCGTAGCGGATGCTGACCTGTTCCTTCGGGCGCTCGAGCTTCGGACGCCCGAATTTTTTCGCGACGACCTCGACGAACGGCTCCATCGCATCGATTTCTTCGTCGCTGAGTTCATGGGCGTCCGGATCGGCGGCGATGCCGCGCGCGATCGCCGCTTCTTCCTCGGGCGTGTTGCGGATGAATTTAACCGCCTTTTTCATATCGAATCATCTCTCGGTTGTTGGCCTTGCGCAGGCTGACGACACGCAGCGTGCGGCCGCGCGGGACGACGATCGCCGTGTGAAGGCGCTCGCCGATCGGCACTAGACAGATCCAGCGCATCTCACCGTAATCCCGGCGGGTGTCCGGCCACGCGCACGCGGCTTCCCACTCGGCGAATTCGGCCATTCGCAACGAGATGCCGTGTTTTAGCCGGTTCGACAGATCCTTGGCCTCGTCGAAAACGAATGGAATTCCGACTAATTGTGGATGCAAAAACATGAGGTGACAAGGGTTTTTGTAGATGCAAAAATGGAGCGCCGTCGCCGGGGGCATCGAATGTGCGCGTATGGCGTTGCGGGCCTGAGCGAGCGATTGTGTGGCGCGTGTCCGGATGTGCCCATTCGGCCCGATGGCCAGTCCGTCGCTATATCGAAAAAGCGACCGGAAAATTGCAAAAAACCCGCTTCCCTGCGTGTCATCCGACTGTCAGGAAGCGGGTTTTTTCCTTTTGAAACAGTGGCGTAGCCCGTGCTTGCAAATGGTGGGACGAATTGCTGCGGCGCAGCAAACGTGTGTACGGTGATTTGAGGCAATCAATTTCGCTTGCGACTATCCGCGTCAGCCCGGCGCAGGAGAGATATGCGTGCCGGTGTCCATATCAACACTGGAGACGCGCGTGTTCCTTTACGGCTTTGGTCCCGTCCTCTGGGCAGGCACCGTGCAGACCATCGAGCTGTCGGTGCTGTCGCTCGCCGCTGCGGTGGCGCTGGGGCTGATCGGCGCGGTGGCGAAGCTGTCGCATAACCGGGTGGTGCGAGCGATCGCGACCGGTTATACGACGCTGATTCGCTCGGTGCCCGATCTCGTCCTGATGCTGCTGTTGTTCTACAGCATCCAGATCTGGCTGAACCAGTTCACCGACCTCGTCGGCTGGGACCAGATCGACATCGATCCGTTCGTTGCCGGCGTGCTGACGCTCGGCTTCATCTACGGTGCGTACTTCACCGAGACGTTCCGCGGCGCGTTCCTGTCGGTGCCGCGCGGCCAGCTCGAGGCCGGCGCGGCGTACGGGATGAGCGGGATGCGCGTGTTCGTGCGGATCATGTTTCCGCAGATGATGCGCTTCGCGCTGCCGGGCATCGGCAACAACTGGCAGGTGCTCGTGAAGGCGACCGCGCTGGTGTCGATCATCGGCCTCGCGGACGTCGTGAAGGCCGCGCAGGACGCCGGCAAGAGCACCTTCAACATGTTCTTCTTCATCCTCATTGCGGCGCTGATCTACCTTGCGATCACGACCGTTTCCAACCTCGTGCTGATCCAGCTCGAGAAGCGTTATTCCATGGGCGTGCGGCACGCAGAACTATGATCGAGATCCTCCAGGAATTCGGCCAGGCGTTCCTTTACTGGGACGGCCAGCGCATCTCCGGCCTTGCGGTGACGCTGTGGCTGCTCGTCGCGTCGATTTCGCTCGGCTTCGTGTGCGCGGTGCCGCTTGCGGTTGCACGCGTGTCGAAGAAGAAGTGGCTGTCGATGCCGGTGCGGTTCTACACGTACGTCTTTCGCGGTACGCCGCTCTACGTGCAGTTGCTGCTGATGTACACGGGCATGTACAGCCTCGAGTTCGTGCGCTCGCACTCGCTGCTCGACGCGTTCTTCAGGAGCGGCTTCAACTGCGCGATCCTCGCGTTCGCGCTGAACACCTGCGCGTACACCACCGAGATCTTCGCGGGTGCGATTCGTGCGATTCCGCACGGCGAGGTCGAGGCGGCGCGTGCCTACGGGATGTCGCCGTTCACGATGTACCGCCGGGTGATCCTGCCGTCGGCGCTGCGCCGTGCGCTGCCGCTGTACAGCAACGAGGTGATCCTGATGCTGCACGCGACCACCGTGGCGTTCACGGCGACCGTGCCCGACATCCTGAAGGTCGCGCGCGACGCCAATTCCGCGACCTACATGGCGTTCCAGTCGTTCGGAATCGCCGCGCTGATCTATCTTGCGGTATCGTTCGCACTCGTCGCGGCATTTCGCCGGGCGGAGCGCCACTGGCTCGCGTATCTCGCGGCCGGCCGTCATTGATTTCACTTCGAGGAGAGCCAGTTGGCCGAGATCACTCAAACGAGCGCGTCCGCTTCCGTCAAGCTTGCCGCGGTCGACATTCACAAGCGTTACGGCGATAACGAGGTGTTGAAGGGCGTGTCGCTGAACGCGAAGGCCGGCGATGTCATCAGCATCATCGGCGCGAGCGGTTCGGGCAAGAGCACGTTCCTGCGCTGCATCAATTTTCTCGAGCGGCCGAATGCGGGGAAGATCGTCGTCGACGGCGAGGCCGTGCGCACGAAGACCAACCGTGCCGGTGCGCTCGAGGTTGCCGATCACAAGCAGTTGCAGCGTATCCGCACCAAGCTCGCGATGGTGTTCCAGCACTTCAATCTGTGGGCGCACATGAACGTGCTCGAGAACGTGATGGAAGCGCCGGTGCACGTGCTCGGCATTTCGAAGAAGGAAGCCGAGGAGCGTGCGCGCGAATATCTCGAGAAGGTCGGCCTCGCGCCGCGCGTCGAGAAGCAGTATCCGTCGCACCTGTCGGGCGGCCAGCAGCAGCGTGTCGCGATCGCGCGTGCGCTCGCGATGCATCCCGACGTGATGCTGTTCGACGAGCCGACGTCGGCGCTCGACCCGGAGCTCGTCGGCGAAGTGCTGAAGGTGATGCAGAAGCTGGCCGAGGAAGGCCGCACGATGATCGTCGTCACGCACGAGATGGGTTTTGCGCGCAACGTGTCGAACCACGTGATGTTCCTGCATCAGGGGCGGACCGAGGAAGAGGGTGATCCGAAGGAGGTGCTGGTGCGTCCGCAGAGCGAGCGTCTGAAGCAGTTCCTGTCGGGCAGCCTCAAGTAACGCGAAGGGCGGGTTTCATACGTGGTACCGGTGTCTCGTCCCGCAGGCGCCACCCGCACGACGCAGGTGGTGATCGTTGCATTGCCGCCCGTGTCGATGTCGGGCGTGGGTCCGATCGTCGATGCGTTGAATCTCGCGAACGAGATCGACGGGCGCTTGCTGTATCGCTGGCAGGTGTGTTCGTGGGACGGGCGGCCGGTGCCGCTCGCCGGTGGTGCGCAGTGGCATGCCGATGCGTCGTTCAACGATGCGATCGCGTGCGACTGGCTGATCGTCGTGTCGGAGCGGTTTCAACAGTTTGCCGACTATCGGTTGTTTCTCGCGAGTCTCGCGCGGGTCGGGCAGCGCACGCCCGTCGTGACCGGGATTCACCACGGCGTGTGGTGGCTCGCGATGGCCGGGCAGCTTTCCGGTTATCGCGTGAGCGTGAACTGGGAGACGTATCAGCAGTTCGCCGAGCAGTTCGAGCGGTCGATCGTCACGCAGCAGATCTTCGAGATCGATCGCGATCGGGCGACATGTGCCGGTGGGCAGGCTACCGTCGATTTCATGCTGGCCATGATCGGCCGGGAACATGGGGCGGATCTCGCGGAGCGGATTGCCGATGCGCTTGGGGCCGGCACGCTGCGGAGTGGTGAGGAGCGCCAACGGATTCCTTTTGTTACCGCGCCCGGTGAGCGACATCCTCGGTTGAATGATGCTTTGCTTTTGATGGAAGCCAATATCGAGGATCCTTTGACGACCGATGAGATCGCCGGGCTTGTCGGCGTGTCGCGGCGGCAGCTCGAGAGGCTCTTTCGACAGTATCTCGGGGCGATGCCCTCCAAGTATTACCTCAATCTTCGATTGCTCAAGGCTCGGACGCAGTTGCAGCGGACCAGCAAGTCGGTGGTGCAAGTTAGTCTTGCTTGCGGGTTTTCTTCTGCTGCGCATTTTTCCAACGCTTACCGCGAGCGGTTTGGCGTTACGCCTCGGGAAGATCGACGGGCCTGGCTCGAGAAGCAGACAGGCGGTGGGAGCGAGCCTCGGGGTGGGGCGCTCGTCGAGCGCGGGAAAGATTGAGGGTGTGTTTGGCGGTGCGATTTCGTTTGGCGGTACGCCTGCTTTTTCGTGAAGCACCTGCAATCGTATCGGTCTATTAGCGTCGCCCCTGCGCGGGGCGGCGGTTACTTTTCTTTGTCTTGCCAAAGAAAAGTAACCAAAAGAAAGGCGCCCGGATAACGCATGACTTCCCGGTGCCATGGTCCACCGAGTGGCCCTCGCCTAAGTGTCCGCGCCAGTGAAGAACGGGGAGTGGTTCGAGCAATGGTTCTGACACCATTCACCACCCAGCGGAGCGGTATACCGCCCGCCAGCTCCGTCCTCGCTTCGCTCGGCCGACAGGTCCACACATCCCGTTTCAACGCTGTCGGTCGATTGGTTTCCACAATCGGGGCCGGTAATGCATCAATCCAGTAAATCGAAGACATCCTTGTCGTGGCGCGGGCGCCTTACTGATCGGAGAACTGATCAGTGGGTGGGTGCTGGGATGGCGTGGGCGCATGAATTGCGACGAAGCACCTTGCAGCCGAGCGTAGCGAGGATGGAGCCGGCGGGCGGTATACCGGTCTGTTATGGGGCGTGGCGCGTCAGAACGCTTGTTCGAACCACTCCCCGTTCCTCACTGGCGCGGACACTTAGGCGAGGGCCACTCGGTGGACCATGGCACCGGGAAGTCATGCGTTATCCGGGCGCCTTTCTTTTGGTTACTTTTCTTTGGCAAGACAAAGAAAAGTAACCGCCGCCCCGCGCAGGGGCGACGCTAATAGACCGACACGATTGCAGGTGCTTCACGCCAAACACAGGCGAGCCACCCGAAAAGCCCCAAAATACGGCCACCACCGCAGCTCCCCCGCCCGGAGGGGCAAAATAGACCGAAGAAAGCGCTTCCGATAGAACCCGTCGCAAATCCGCAAGACGCTTGCGTCACCCTTACCTAAACTTGATCCTGTTGAACCCTCTTACGAAACCGAAAGGAACGACCATGACGACCTCGACCGTGACCCGCCAGACATTCGACGAAGTGATGGTGCCGGTATTCTCCCCCGCGCCGTTCGTGCCGGACCGTGCAGAGGGCTCGCGCGTGTGGGACACGGCCGGCCGCGAATACGTGGACTTCGCCTGCGGCATCGCGGTGACGTCGCTGGGCCACGGCCACCCGGAGCTGCTGAAGGTCCTGGACGAACAAGGCCGCAAGCTCTGGCACATCGGCAACGGCTACACGAACGAGCCGGTGCTGCGCCTCGCGAAGCGCCTCGAATCGCTTACCTTCGCCGACCGCGCATTCTTCGCGAACTCGGGCGCGGAAGCGAACGAAGCCGCACTGAAACTCGCCCGCCGCGTTGCATTCGACCGCCACGGCGCCGATAAATACGAAATCGTGTCGTTCGTCCAGTCGTTCCATGGCCGCACGTTCTTCACGGTCAGCGTCGGCGGCCAGCCGAAATACTCGGAAGGCTTCGGCCCGGTGCCGGCCGGCATCAAGCACCTGCCGTTCAACGACATCGAAGCCGCAAAGGCCGCAATCGGCCCGCAAACCTGCGCAGTGATCGTCGAGCCGGTGCAGGGCGAAGGCGGCGTGATCCCGGCCGATCCGGCCTTCCTGAAGGCACTGCGCGAAACATGCGACGCGAACGATGCACTGCTGATCTTCGACGAAGTGCAAACGGGCGTCGGCCGCACGGGCCAGTTCTACGCGTACATGGACACAGGCGTTACGCCGGACATCCTCACGACCGCAAAAGCACTCGGCAACGGCTTCCCGATCGGCGCGATGCTGACGACGAACGAACTGGCCGCGCACTTCAAGGTCGGCGTGCACGGCACGACGTACGGCGGCAACCCGCTCGCTTCGGCAATCGCGGACAAGGTCGTCGAACTGATCGGCGACCCGGCCCTGCTCGAAGGCGTGCGCGAACGCAGCGTGCGGCTGAAGGGCGCGCTGGAACGCATCAACGCACGCTTCGGTATCTTCAAGGACATCCGCGGCAAGGGCCTTCTGGTCGGCGCGGAACTGACCGCCGCATTCGACGGCCGTGCGAAGGACTTCGTCACTGCCGCCGCCGAGAACGGCCTGATCATGCTGATCGCCGGCCCGAACGTGCTGCGCTTCGTCCCGTCGCTCGTGATCCCGTTCGACTTGCTCGACGAAGGCGTGAAGCGCTTCGAGAAGGCGGTCGAACAGGTGCTCGCGGCCCAGGAAGCCACCGCGCGCTGATCGGCGCGCCCATCGCAGACAGGAACGACGATGCTATTTGTTCGCCCCGGCAAACTCACGGATCTCGATGCGCTCGCGCACATGGCGCGCACCGCGCAGCCGGTCCTGCACTCGCTGCCGCACGACCGCGCGGCGCTCGAAGCGCGCGTGGCGCTCTCCGAGGATTCGTTTCGCGCGGACGTCGACTTCGCCGGCGAGGAGTTCTATCTCTTCGTGCTCGAGGACTCGTCAACGGGCAAGCTGCTCGGCACGGCGAGCATCGTGGCCGCGGCCGGCTACTCGGAACCGTTCTACGCGTTCCGCAACGACGCACTGATCCACGCGTCGCGCGAGCTGCACGTGAATCGCAAGATCCACGCGCTCACGATGTCGCACGAGCTGACCGGCAAGAGCCGGCTGGCGGGCTTCTACGTCGATCCGTCGCTGCGCGGCGACGCGGCCGCGCACCTGATCTCGCGTGCGCGGATGATGTACATCGCCGCGAACCGCCGCCGCTTCACGCCGGAAGTGTTCACGCTGCTGCTCGGCGTGAGCGACAACACGGGTGCATCGCCGTTCTGGGAAGCGGTGGGCCGCAAGTTCTTCGGCCGCAACTTCACCGACGTCGACATCGCGTCGGGCGGTCGCAGCCGCACGTTCATCGCGGAAGTGATGCCGGCCTATCCGCTCTACGTGCCGCTGCTGCCGGAAGCCGCGCAGCGCGTGCTCGGCGAGCCGAACGAAACGGCGCTGCTCGCGTACGACATCCATCTCGAGGAAGGCTTCGAACCGGACCGCTTCGTCGACATCTTCGACGCGGGCCCGGTGCTGACCGCGCAGGTCGACCGCACGGCGTGCGTGAAGCACGGCGCGGAGCGCACCGTGCGCGAAGCGGCGCGGCAGCAGGGCGACGTGGCGTACATGGTGTCGACGGGCAGCGGCGAATCGTTCCGCTGCGTGCTGGCCGACCTGCCGGGCGACACGGCCCATGCGCCGCTGGCCGGCGACGTGCGCGCGGCGCTCGATGTAAAGGATGGCGATGTCGTGCGCTGCGTGCCGCTGCACCGCCGCGACGATGAAGAGATGAAGGGAGACGCAGCATGATCGTCGTTCGGGTCGTACAAACGGGCGACGTCGACGCGCTCGTGTCGCTCGCGAAGGAAACCGGGCCGGGCCTGACCACGTTCAAGCCCGACCGCGACGCGCTCGCCGCGCGCATCGAACGCACGCGCCGCACGCTCGAGGGCGAGGCCGCGGCCGGCGAGGCCGGCTACTTCTTCGTGATGGAAGAATCGAAGACGGGCGACATCGCGGGCGTGTGCGGGATCGAGACGCAGGTCGGCCTCGAACAGCCGTTCTACAACTATCGCGTGAGCACGGTCGTGCACGCGAGCCAGGAACTCGGCGTGTGGACGCGGATGTCCGCGCTCAATATCTCGCACGACCTGACGGGCTATGCGGAAGTGTGCTCGCTGTTCCTGAGCCCGCGCTATCGCACGGGCGGCGTGGGCGGCCTGCTGTCGCGCTCGCGCTTCATGTTCATCGCGCAATTCCGCGAGCGCTTTCCGGAACGTATCTGCGCGGAACTGCGCGGCCACTTCGACGAGGACGGCACGTCGCCGTTCTGGCGCGCAGTCGGTTCGCACTTCTACCAGATCGATTTCAACGCGGCCGACTACCTGAGCTCGCATGGCCGCAAGTCGTTCCTCGCGGAACTGATGCCGCGCTATCCGGTGTACGTCGACCTGCTGCCGCAGGACGCGCAGGATGCGGTCGGCCTCACGCACCGCGACACGCTGCCGGCGCGCAAGATGCTCGAAGCGGAAGGGCTGCGCTACCAGAACCACGTCGACATCTTCGACGCGGGCCCGGTGCTCGAATGCCACGTCAACGACCTGCGCACGGTGCGCGAGAGCGTCGTCGTGCCGGTCGCGATCGGCGTGCCGGATGCGCGCGACGACGCACCGAAGTCGCTCGTGTCGAACACGTCGCTGAACGATTTCCGCGTCGGCGTCGCGCCGGGCGTGGTCGCGAACGGTGCGTTCGTGCTGTCGGCCGACGATGCCGTCGCGCTCGACGTGAAGGCAGGCGATCCGGTCCGCGTGCTGCCGCTCAAAGTCAAACAGGGATAAACGAATCATGACGGAACTCTTCATCGACGGCGCCTGGGTCGCAGGCTCGGGCCCGGTCTTCGCTTCGCGCAACCCGGGCACCGACGCGATTGCATGGCAGGGCGACAGCGCGTCGGCGGCCGACGTCGACCGCGCGGTCGCGAGCGCGCGCCGCGCGTTCGCCGGCTGGTCGACGCTCGACTTCGAAGCGCGCTGCGCGATCGTCAAGCGTTTCGCGGCGCTGCTCACCGAGCGCAAGGAAGCGATCGCCACGGCAATCGGCCGCGAGACCGGCAAGCCGCTGTGGGAAGCGCGCACCGAAGTCGCGGCGATGGCCGCGAAGGTCGGCATCTCGATCCAGGCGTACCAGGAACGCACCGGCGAGAAGCGTCAGGACATGGCCGACGGCGTCGCGGTGCTGCGCCATCGCCCGCACGGCGTCGTCGCGGTGTTCGGCCCGTACAACTTCCCCGGCCACTTGCCGAACGGTCATATCGTGCCGGCGCTGATCGCGGGCAACGCGGTCGTGTTCAAGCCGTCGGAGCTCGCACCGGGCGTCGCGCGCGCGACGGTCGAGGTATGGCAGGAAGCCGGGCTGCCGGCCGGCGTGCTGAACCTCGTGCAGGGCGAGAAGGACACGGGCATCGCGCTCGCGAACCATCGGCAGATCGACGGCCTCTTCTTCACGGGCAGCTCGGATACCGGCACGCTGCTGCACAAGCAGTTCGGCGGCCGTCCGGAAATCGTGCTCGCGCTCGAGATGGGCGGCAACAACCCGCTCGTGATCGGCGAGGTCGAGGACGTGGACGCGGCCGTGCACCACACGATCCAGTCGGCGTTCCTGTCGGCCGGCCAGCGCTGCACGTGCGCACGCCGCATCTTCGTGCCGCAGGGCGCGTTCGGCGATCGCTTCCTCGCACGCTTTGCCGACGTGACGTCGAAGATCACGGCCGACGTGTTCGACGCCGATCCGCAACCGTTCATGGGCGCGGTGATCTCGGCGCGCGCGGCCGCGAAGCTCGTCGACGCGCAGTCGCGCCTGATCGAGCAAGGCGCGAAGCCGATCATCGAGATGGCGCAGCGCGATTCGCGCCTGGGCTTCGTGAACGCGTCGATCATCGACGTGACCGGCGTGGCGAACCTGCCCGACGAGGAACACTTCGGCCCGCTCGCGCAGATCGTCCGCTACGCGACGTTCGACGAAGCGATCGAGCGCGCGAACGACACGGCGTTCGGCCTGTCCGCCGGCCTGCTGGCCGACGACGCGCACGCATGGGATCACTTCCGCCGCACGATCCGTGCGGGGATCGTCAACTGGAACCGCCCGACCAACGGCGCATCGTCCGCCGCGCCGTTCGGCGGCACCGGCCGCTCGGGCAACCATCGTCCGAGCGCGTACTACGCGGCCGACTATTGCGCGTATCCGATGGCGTCGGTGGAAAGCACGCAACTGACCTTGCCCGCGAGCCTGTCGCCGGGCCTGCACTTCTGATCGAGGGAACGACGATGAACGCACAAGAAGCCAATTTCGACGGACTCGTCGGCCCGACCCACAACTACGCCGGGCTGTCGTTCGGCAACGTGGCGTCGCTCAACAACGAGAAATCGGCCGCGAATCCGAAGGCGGCGGCGAAGCAGGGGCTGCGCAAGATGAAGCAGCTCGCGGATCTCGGCTTCGCGCAAGGCGTGCTGCCGCCGCAGGAGCGGCCGTCGTTGCGGCTGCTGCGCGAGCTCGGCTTCTCCGGCAAGGATGCGGACGTGATCGCGAAGGCCGCGAAGCAGGCGCCCGAGCTGCTCGCCGCGGCGAGCTCGGCGTCGGCGATGTGGACCGCGAACGCGGCGACCGTCAGCCCGTCGGCCGACACGGGCGACGACCGCGTGCACTTCACGCCGGCGAACCTGTGCAGCAAGCTGCATCGCGCGATCGAGCACGACGCGACGCGCCGTACGCTGTCGACGCTGTTCGCCGATCCCGCCCATTTCGCGGTGCACGAAGCGCTGACCGGCACGCCGGCACTCGGCGACGAAGGCGCGGCGAACCACACGCGCTTCTGCGCCGAATACGGCAAGCCGGGCGTCGAGTTCTTCGTGTACGGCCGTGCGGAATACCGCCGCGGCCCGGAGCCGAAGCGCTTCCCGGCGCGCCAGACCTTCGAGGCGAGCCGCGCGGTCGCGCATCGCCACGGGCTTGCGGCAGAAGCGACGGTCTATGCGCAGCAGGATCCGGACGTGATCGACGCAGGCGTGTTCCACAACGACGTGATCTCGGTCGGCAACCGCGACACGCTGTTCACGCACGAGCGCGCGTTCGTCAACAAGCAGGCGATCTACGACACGCTGACGGCCGCGCTCGACGCACGCGGCGCGCGGCTGAACGTGATCGAGGTGCCCGAGGCGGCCGTGAGCGTGAACGATGCGGTCACGTCGTACCTGTTCAACAGCCAACTGCTGTCGCGCGCGGACGGCTCGCAGGTGCTCGTCGTTCCGCAGGAATGCCGCGAGAACGCGAACGTTGCCGCCTATCTCGACCGGCTCGAGGCCGGCAACGGCCCGATCCGCGACGTGCTCGTGTTCGACCTGCGCGAAAGCATGAAGAACGGCGGCGGACCCGCATGCCTGCGCCTGCGCGTCGTGCTGAACGACGCCGAGCGTGCGGCCGTCACGTCGAACGTGTGGATGAACGACACGCTGTTCGCGTCGCTCGACGCGTGGATTGAGAAGCACTACCGCGACCGTCTCGCACCGGAAGACCTCGCCGATCCGACGCTGCTCGACGAATCGCGCACGGCGCTCGACGAGCTCACGCAGATCCTGCGCGTCGGGTCGCTGTATGACTTCCAGCGCTGAGCCACGCATGCCGGCCGCCGCGCTGCTCGACGACTTCCTCGCGTTCACGCTCGCGGGCGACGCGCCGGCCGTGAAGGACGGCGCGTGCGCCGACGGTGCGGTGCGCTGGCAATGGCTCGGTGACGGGCTGCTCGCGCTCGAGCCGGCGGCGGGCGACGATGCCGATGCGTCGCCGCGCGCGAGCGTGCTCGTGTCGGCCGGCGTGCATGGCGACGAGACCGCGCCGATCGAGCTGCTGTCGATGCTCGTGCACGATCTCGCAGCGGGCACGCTGCCGCTCGCGTGCCGGCTGCTCGTCGTGCTCGGCAACGTGCCGGCGATGCGCGCGGGCGAGCGCTATCTCGACGACGACCTGAACCGCCTGTTCAGCGGCCGTCACGCGCAAGTGCCGACGAGCCGCGAAGCGCCGCGTGCGTTGCAGCTCGAAGCGGCGGCCGCCGCGTTCTTCGCGGCCGCGCCGACGGGCGGTGCGCGCTGGCACATCGACATGCACACGGCGATCCGTGCATCGGTGTTCGAGCAGTTCGCGCTGCTGCCGCACACGGGCACGCCGCCGACCCGCGCGATGGTCGAATGGCTGGGCGATGCGCGCATCTCGGCCGTGCTGCTGCATACCGCGAAGGGCAACACGTATTCGCATTACACGGCCGAGCAATGCGGCGCGCTCGCGTGCACGCTGGAGCTCGGCAAGGTGCGGCCGTTCGGCCAGAACGACCTGTCGCGTTTCGCGCCGGCCGACCGTGCGGTGCGCAAGCTCGTCTCGGGCGCGGCGCGTGACGCTGGCGCCTCGTTGCCGCGCGTGTTCACCGTGATCGATCAGATCACGAAGCAGAGCGACGCGCTCGAGCTGTTCGTCGCGTCCGACGTTGCGAACTTCACCGCGTTCTCGCGCGGCACGGTGCTCGCGCAGGACGGCGACTACCGCTACACGGTGAAGCATGACGAGGAGCGCATCGTGTTCCCGAATCCGACCGTGAAACCGGGACTGCGTGCGGGGTTGCTCGTCGTCGACACGACGCGCGACACGCTTGCGGCACTCGTCTGACCCATGACCGGCTGCTTGCGGCTGCGGTGATCCGCGGCCCGCGCACCGCCCGGCAACAATTCCATTTTTGAGATGACGCCCGTACGCCGCGCAGACGGCCCGCGCGTCGCGCTTGCGTATTTGCGACATCGTCTTGCAAGTTCGCCGGGCCGCCGGGCTGCTGCCGGCGCACGCAGCGCAGCATCGCGTGCCGGCGGCCGCTTTGCCATATCGGGCCGCGCGGATTGGTACAATCGCGGCCTTGCGGCTGTTGCGCCGCATCAAGGCGCGGCATCGGGATTGTCGTTGTCATCCGACCCTGCAATGATGCATGCGCCCGTAGTTCCGGAACATTCGAGTATCGAGGAGAACACCTGATGAAGTTGGATTGGCGTAAAGTGGCCGCGCACGCGGTAGTGGCGGCATCGGCCGTGGCGGCAGGCAGCGCGACGGCAGCGGATCTGAAGGAGATCCGGTTCGGCGTCGAGGCCTCGTACGCGCCGTTCGAATACAAGACGCCCGACGGCAAGCTGACCGGCTTCGACATCGACATCGGCAACGCGGTGTGCGCGAAGCTGAAGACGAAGTGCGTGTGGGTCGAGAACGACTTCGACGGCTTGATCCCCGCGCTGCAGGCGCGCAAGTTCGATGCGATCAACTCGGACATGACGATCACCGACCAGCGCAAGCACGCGATCGCGTTCACCGATCCGATCTACACGATCCCGAACCAGCTGATCGCGAAGCACGGCAGCGGCCTGCTGCCGACCCCGCAAGCGCTGAAGGGCAAGCGCGTCGGCGTGCTGCAGGGCACGATCCAGGAAGCGTACGCGAAGAAGAAGTGGGCGCCGGCCGGCGTCGAGGTCGTGCCGTACCAGACGCAGGACCTGGCCTACGCCGACCTGAAGTCGGGCCGTCTCGATGCGACGTTCCAGGATTCGGAAGCCGGCTCGAAGGGCTTCCTGTCGAAGCCGCAAGGCCAGGGCTTCGGCTTCGCCGGCGGCACGGTCAGCGATGCCGAGATCCTCGGCTCGGGCGTCGGCTTCGGTCTGCGCAAGAACGACGCGGCACTGAAGACCGCGCTCGATCAGGCGCTGAAGGAGTTGAAGTCCGACGGCACGATCGACAACCTCGCGAAGAAGTACTTCAGCGTGCCGGTCACGCTCAAGTAAGCGTTTCGATCCGTCGCACGATGCAGCCGGCCGCTTTCGCGGCCGGTTTGCATTTGGGGCGCCGCTCGTCGCACACGTGCCGGCGAGGCGGCCGCCGGCTGCGTGTCGCGTGCATCACGCGGGGAAGAACCGCCCCAGTTCGCGCGCGAGCTCGTTGAGCACGCCCATCTCCTGCTGCGTGATCTTGCGCGCGGGCTGCGCGCCGGCCCAGTCGCCGTACAGCAGGCCGACGGTCTTCGTGCCGACGCGCACCGGCAGCAGCACGAATGCGCGCGTGTCGGGGAGCGCATCGAGGTACCACGCGGGCAGGCGCTTCACCATCTTCGGCTCCTGCGCCTGCTCGATGAAGATGCCGACCGAGTTCGTGATCGCGAGATGGAACACGTCCGGTTCGAAGCGCTCGTCGAAGCACAGCCGGTCGAGCGCTGCATCGACGCCCGGGCCGAAGCCGAGACGCGCGGCGAACGAGCCGTCGTCACGACGCACGAACATCACGGTGCGCGTGAACGCGAGGCCTGCGAGCAGGCTCTCCGACGCGAGCGCGAGCACTGGCGTCAGCACGTGCTCGGACGGCAGCGCGCGCAGGTCGGCGAGGCCGGCTTCGAGGCACGCCTCGGGCTCGGGCTGCGCCCGCGCGATCGCGTCGGCGTTCGCGCGCAGCTCGACGATCTCGCGCATCACGGTGTCGCTTGCTTCCTCGCGTGCGAGCCGGTCGGCAATTTCCACCAGCGCGTCGGAATCGATCTCCAGCTCCTGTCCGTAGTGCTGCGCGAGCACCGCGATGTCCGCGTCGCGCTGCGGGCCCGCGGGCATCGCGAGCGCACCGGCGACATCGGTCGAGCAGCGGCTCACCGCACGCAGCCAGTGCACGCGCTCGGCGCCTTCGTCGCCGTAGGCTTCGGGCCGATGGCGATCGTCGCGGTCGTCGTCCTCGTCGAGGATGGCGGCGTGCGCGGTGCGACCGTCGCCGTCGGCCATCCCGGCGCGGATCACGTCGGGCAGCCGCCAGCTCGCGGCAGCCTCGAGGCCGATCTCGTCGAAGCCGACGCCCAGCACGTCGACGCACGCGGCCGCGTCGTCGCCGTTCAGCTCGGCGGCGCGGCGGCGGATCCGGTCCCATTCGCTGTCGAGATAGCAGACCACGAGCAGCTTGCCGACCTGGCGCATCAGCGTGCAGACGATGGCTTCCTCGCCGCCGCGCAGCTCCGCATGCTCGGTGAGCTTGCGGGCGACGCAGCCGGAGAGCAGCGCGCGGTTCAGCTCGAGCTTCGCGTCGATGCGGCGCGGCGTGCTGTGGTGGAAATGGTCGACGAGCTTCAGCCCGACGACGAGATGGCCGACCGTGTCCATGCCGAGCACCATCAGTGCTCGCGTGACGGTCGTGATGTTGCCGCCGAACGCCATGTACATCGCGGAGTTGGCGAGCCGCAGGACTTTCTGCGTGAGCGCGAAATCCGACAGCACGACGCGTACGAGCGCGGTGAAGTCGAGATCGTCGTTCTTCATCGCGGCCATCGTCGCGCGTAGCGATTCCGACAGCAGCGGGAAGTCGCCCCGTTCGCTCATGCGGGCCCACAGCTTGTCGAGCAGCGCCGTGCGGGGCAGGTGTGCAGTGATTGACATACGGATCAGTCCGGTTCGCCGCGCGCGTCAGGCGGCGTGCAGGCGCAGCTGCTGCGCCTCGAAGCGCCGGGCGAGTTCCTCGGACGGCAGCGCCTGGCACACGAGCCAGCCTTGGATATGGTTGCAGCCCATCTCGGTCAGCAGCTCGCGCTGCGCCTCGGTTTCGACGCCTTCGGCGACGAGCTCGAGATCGAGCGTTTGCGCGAGGCCGACCACCGCCGACACGATCGCGCGATCGTTGCGCGACGTCAGCAGGTTCTCGACGAAGCTGCGGTCGATCTTCAGCTTCGCGAGCGGGAAGCGCTGCAGGTACGCGAGACTCGAATAACCGGTACCGAAATCGTCGATCGCGAAGCGGATGCCGAGCTCGGTCAGCTCCTCGAGCAGCCCCTTCGCCTGTACGGGGTCGTGCATCAGCAGGCTTTCGGTGATTTCCAGCACGATGCGGCGCGGGTCGATGCCCGTCAGCGCGATCGCCTCGCGCACGCTTTGCGTGAAGCGCGGGTCGCGGAACTGCTGCGGTGACACGTTGACCGCCACATACTGCAGCGCGAGCCCCTGGTGATCCCAGGCGACGAGCTGCATGCACGCGGCCTTGAGTACCCAGTTGCCGAGATAGTTGATCAGGCCGATCGATTCGGCGAGCGGGATGAAGGTCGCTGGCGGCACGAGGCCGTGTACCGGATGACGCCAGCGGATCAGCGCCTCGACGCCGTCCACCGTACCGGACTGGCTACGCGTGATCGGCTGGAAATGGAGCGAGAATTCGCCGTTGCGCACGCCGTCGTACAGATCGGCCTCGAGCTTGAGCCGTTCCGCGTCGGCCGGGTCGTCGACCGGCTCGTGAAACGCGAGTGCATTGCCGCCCGACGCCTTCGCCTGCGCGAGCGCATGGTCGGCGCGGCGCAGCAGCGGGCTGTGGTGCTGCGCGCGATGGGGCGCAGTACGTTCGTCCGGGTACAGAGCGATGCCGATGCTCGCGGACAGGTGCACGGTCTGCCCCTGGAACACGTAAGGTTCGCGCACGGCGGCCTGCAGTCGGCGCGCGAGCGCGTCCGCGGCGTTGCTCGCGCGCGTGCGGTCCGGGGCACTGAACACGATCGCGAACTTGTCGCTCGCGACGCGCGCGAGCTGCTCGCCGGGCGCGACGAGCGCCCGCAGCCGCTGCGCGGTGTCGCGCAGCAGCGTGTCGCCGGCGTCGTAGCCGAGCGCGCGGTTGATGCGCTGGTAGTCGTCGAGGTCGAGCAGCAGCAGCGCCGCGCACGTGCCGCTCTCGTCGGCGGCCTGCTGCGCGCGCATCAGCGCGGGCACGAGCGCGGACAGGTTGTCGAGTCCCGTCATCGGATCGTGGTGCATCTCGTACGTCAGGCGGGCCTCGAGCGCACGCCAGGCCGACACGTCGAACGCCGCGATCGCGAAGCCGTCGACGCCGTGGTGGCGGCTCTTGAACGCGCGGATTTCCACGTCGAGCGGGTAGGTGAGCGACTTGACGATGCACATCGTCGCCTTCTCGACCTGGCCGGAGCGCGCGGCGCGCGCAAGCAGGCCTTCGAGCGCCGCGGTATCCTGTTCCGCGATCAGGTCGCGCAGCGTCAGCGTGTGCAGGTAGTCGCGGTGATAACCGATGAAGCGCAGGCTTGCATCGGATACGTACAGAAAGCGCAGCTCGCGGTCGACATGGGCGAGGAAATCCACCGTGCCGACCGTCTGTTCCAGCCAGTTGCGCACGGTATCGTCGCGCCGCGGCGCGCCGGCGCGCGCAGGCATCAGCGCGCCGCCCGACCAGGCGAAGCGGCGCAGCGTATGCAAGGCATTGCGCCAGGAGCCCTTGCGTGGCGTCTGTTTCCTGTTGGCTTCCATGTTTCTCGCTGACGTGAAGGGCTGGAACCGGTTGTCCGGAAGGAATAACGGCAGGCTGCGCGGAATCTTTAACCGGCCAGCCGGCAGCGGCTGGCACTGCCGCTGAACCGGGGCGTACATGCCGGCGTTCGACGGGCGAACGCCGACGTGGCCTCGATCGAGGCTGACTTTATAAGAAATGAGGACGCAGATGAAGCGAAAACTATTGGTGGGCGCCGCGGCGGCGCTGCTGGTGGCCGGTCATGCGCTGGTCGCGCAGGCGCAACCGAAGCCGGGCGACATGGCGCCCGACTTCACGACGCAGGCGTCGCTGGGCGGCAAGACTTACACGTACTCGCTCGCCGATGCGCTGAAGCACGGGCCGGTCGTGCTGTACTTCTACCCGGCCGCGTTCACGAAGGGTTGCACCATCGAGGCGCATGCGTTCGCGGACGCCGTCGATCGTTACAAGGCTTACGGCGCGACGGTGATCGGCGTATCCGCCGACAACATCGACACGCTGACCCGGTTCTCCGTGAGCGAATGCCGCAGCAAGTTCCCGGTCGCGGCCGATCCGGACGCGAAGATCATCCGCCAATACGACGCGAAGCTGCCCTTGCTCGATCGCGCGAACCGCGTGTCCTATGTCATTTCGCCGGAAGGGAAGGTGCTGTACGAGTACACGAGCCTGTCGCCCGACAAGCATGTCGAGAACACGCTCGGCGCGGTGAAGGCGTGGGCCGACGCACATCCGAAGCAGTAAGCCGCGGGCAGCCAGCCCGCATCGCGGGCCGCAGGCGCGACGAAACGCGCCGCCCGGGTGGCGGCGCGGGCATGGGTTACGCGCGCAATGCCTGTTCGATCGGCGCGCCGCCGCCGACGAAGCCGATGACCTTGCGCGAGATGCCAAGCTTGATCGCCTCGATCGCGGCCCATGCCACATCCTGGCGCGACACCGGTGGCGCGGCGTCGAGCGGCTCCTCGGTCAGCGCGATCTTGCCGACGCCCGGGCCGTCCGCGAGCGGGCCGGGGCGCAGGATCACGTAGTCGATGCCCGACGCGATCACGCGCTCGTCGCCTTCGCGCTTCATCTGCGAATAGTGGCGCAGCGCGTCGCCGCTGCGCTCCGGCCAGTACGCGGTCAGCGAGCTGATCACGACCAGCTTCTGCACGTTGTAGGCGAGCGCATGCTCGGCCGCGCGCGCGACCGCGTCGCGATCGATCTGCTCCTCTTCGGCTGCGCCTTCCGATTCGGCCGAGCCGGCCGCGTAGATCACGTGCGTGATGCCCTGGAATGCGTGCGAGAAATCGCCCGTCAGATCGGCCTCGACGACCTTCGCGCCCGGCAGCACATAGCCGTGCCGGCGCACCAGCGCAGTCACCTCGAATTCCGGCTGCTTGAGCAGCAGATCCGCGCACGCCAGGCCTGTGCGGCCGGTCGCGCCAATCAGCAGTACCTTCGTCGTCATGAAACCGCTCCTTGCTCGATGCGTCATCCTTCCAGATAGGGACGGACGACCGATACTCAAGTGTATGTCGATTTGAGCCGGCGGCGCGCGGGTAATTGGGGCTGTACCGCTCGAGGCTTGCCGGCGAGGCCGGGCGGGGCCCCGTCGGTGCGCCGCTGTGCGCGCGGATTGCGGGATCGACCCGCCGACCGGCTATCATGTGCGCGATGCATTTTTCGCCGCTACGCAATACAACGCGGCGGCCAACCGGTTGGAGTACACATGGCATTACCCCTGGACAACGTCAGCATGGCCGTGTTCTGCGACTTCGAGAACGTCGCGCTCGGCGTGCGCGACGCGAAGTACGAGAAATTCGACATCAAGCCGGTGCTGGAGCGGCTGCTGCTGAAGGGCAGCATCGTCGTGAAGAAGGCCTATTGCGACTGGGAGCGCTACAAGGGCTTCAAGGCGTCGATGCACGAGGCGAGCTTCGAGCTGATCGAGATTCCGCACGTGCGCCAGTCGGGCAAGAATTCGGCCGACATCCGGCTCGTCGTGGACGCGCTCGATCTCTGCTACACGAAGTCGCACGTCGATACGTTCGTGATCATCAGCGGCGACTCGGATTTTTCGCCGCTCGTGTCGAAGCTGCGCGAGAACGCGAAGAAGGTGATCGGGGTCGGCGTGAAGAAGTCGACGTCGGACCTGCTGGTCGCGAACTGCGACGAATTCATCTTCTACGACGACCTGGTGCGCGAGCAGCAGCGCGCGCTGGCGAAGCGCGAACAGCAGCGCACGGGCAATGGCGGCGCGAAGCGCCCCGACGAGCCGTCGCGCAAGCCCGAGATGGAAGCGCGCCGGACCGAGGCGATCGCGCTCGCGGTCGAGACGTTCGATGCGCTGGCATCGGAGCGCGACGACGTCGGCAAGATCTGGGCGTCGGTGCTCAAGAGCGCGATCAAGCGCCGCAAGCCGGACTTCAACGAGTCGTATTACGGCTTCCGCGCGTTCGGCAACCTGCTCGACGAAGCGCAGGCGCGCGGCCTGCTCGATGTGGGGCGCGACGACAAGTCGGGCGCGTTCGTGTCGCGGCCGCGCCAGTCGGCGGTGGCCGAACCGGTGGTGGCGGCTCGTGATACGGGTGGCGCGCACCACGGTCACGGCGCGCGCCACGCGGAGGCTGCACCGGCCGGGCGTGAACCGCGGCGTCGCGGGCGGCAGGCGGAAGCCGCCGTGCACGAAAGCGTGCAGGTCGATGCGGAAGAGGCGACCGTCGTCGACGTCACGAACGAAGCGGCGAGCATGCCGGCAGGGCCGGTCGAAGCGGCCGAGACGCACGGTGACGCGAAGGACGGCCGCAAGCGCGCACGCAAGAGCGCGGCGAAGAAGACCGGCGCGAAGAAGGGGGGTGATGCGAAGGGCGCTGGCCATCATGTGGCGTCGAAGCCGGAGGAGGCCGCGCACGGCGGCGACAAGCATGCGGCAGGCAAGCACGCGGAAGGCAAGCACGCGGCAGGCAAGCATGCGGAAGGCAAGCACGCGGAAGGCAAGCATGCCGAGGCGACGCATCGGGAGGCGGAGCACGGTGAGGACCGGCACGTCGCGGCGCAGCACGCGGCGCCGACTGCCGGCGAGTACGGTGCTTCAGCAGCCGGAGGGCAGCCGCCGCACGATGCGGCACCGGCCGCCCCGGCAGCCGAATCGACCAATGAAGCGGCCGGTGAAGCGGCTGCCGACGCCAAGCCGAAGAAACCGGCCCGCAAGACGGCGCCCCGCGCGCGCCGCCCGCGCAAGACGGCCGCCGCCGCCGAGTAACGGCGTCAGGGCGGAGCGGCGTCGGACCGAGGCGCCGCCCGTGTTGACCCGTCGGCCGGTGCAACGCCGGCCGACGCATCACGTCATCCGTTCAGCACGTACGGTTGCGTCATCACTTCGAGGAAGTGACCGTCCGGATCGTCGAAATACACCCCGCGCCCGCCGTAATGGCGGTAGATGTCATCGGGCTGCCGCTTCGCCGGATCGGCCCAGTGCGGCAGGCCGCGCTCGCGAATGCGCGCATACACGCGATCGAAGCCGGCCTCGTCGGTCAGGAACGCGTAGTGCTGGGCGGTGATCTCCCCCTCCTTTTCGTAGAAGTCGAGCGACACGCCGTTCTCGAGCGGGACGACCAGCATCGCGCCGAACGGCGTCGGCGGCGGCAGTTCCAGAAGCTCGGTGAGGAAGCGGCTCGACGCGTGCTTGTCGCGGCACCAGACGATCGTATGGTTCAGCTGGACGTTCATGGCGGGTCCCCGGGAAGGGGCGCGAGGGTGGACATGGACACACGATAGTCGATCGCCGCCGGCGTGTAAGCCGGATCCGCGGCGCAGGCGATCGACACTGCGTCGGCCGCGCGCGAATCGTCAGGTGAAACGATCTGGACGATCGGCCACATTTCGGGCGCTGAGGTCATTCGCTCGGCTTTTTGCGCGGCCAGGAATCTCCGGCACGTGCCCGCAATGCTCGACGGCGCGGTACAACGCTTGTCGGACGCGCTGCCCGATACGGCAGCCGTCGCCGAATACCGCTGGCGATTCCTGACGGGAAGCCCGCACGGCGCCCGACACGCAGCGCCGGCCGGCACACGGAGCGGGGCGGTGCGGCAGGCCCCGTCGATCCGTGTCCGGCCGCGTGCCGTTATTCGCCAGCCACCGCCGGTCCGCCCGACTTGCCGCGGCGGTTGCGGCGCTTCTCGGCCCACACGCGCAGGCGGTCCATGTACAGATAGACGACCGGCGTCGTATAGAGCGTTAGCACCTGCGACATGATCAGGCCGCCGGCGATCGCGATCCCGAGCGGCGCGCGCAGCTCGGCGCCGTCACCGTGGCCGAATGCGAGCGGCAGCGCGCCGAGGAGCGCCGCCATCGTCGTCATCATGATTGGCCGGAAGCGCAGCAGGCACGCCTCGTGGATCGCATCGAACGACGACTTGTTGCCGTTGCGCGTCTGGTCGATCGCGAAGTCGACCATCATGATCGCGTTCTTCTTCACGATGCCGATCAGCAGGATCACGCCGATCAGCGCGATGATGCTGAACTCGGTCTTGAACAGCAGCAGCGCGAGCAGCGCGCCGACGCCGGCCGACGGCAGCGTCGACAGGATCGTGATCGGGTGGATATAGCTCTCGTACAGGATCCCGAGCACGATGTAGACCGCCAGCAGCGCCGCGAGGATCAGGATCGGCTGGTTGTTCAGCGATTGCTGGAATGCCTGCGCGGTGCCCTGGAAAGTGCCGACGATCGTCGGCGGCACGCCGATCTGCGCCATCGTCTGGTAGATCACCTGGGTCGCCTGCGACAGCGACACACTCGGCGGCAGGTTGAACGAGATCGTCGTCGCGACGAACAGGCCCTGGTGGTTGACCGACAGCGGCGTCGTGCTCGGGCCGAAGGTCGCGATCGTGGACAGCGGGATCATCGTCGACTTCGACGTCGACACCGCCGCGCCCGACGACGCGCTCGACTTGCCGCTCGACGCGATCGAGTTCAGCGCCTGGTTGCGCGCGGAATCGGACGCGATCGCCGCTGCGCTGGTGGCGGCCGTGCCGGCGCTCGACGTGCCGGCTGCGGTTGCGACGAAGGTGCCGGCCGCCGCGTTGGTCGTCTGCGAGCCGTTCGCGCTGCCGCCCGACGTGCTGATCCATACCTGGTTCAGCATTTCCGGGCTTTGCCAGTATTTAGGCGCGACTTCCATCACGACGTGGTACTGGTTCAGCGGGTTGTAGATCGTCGAGACCTGGCGCTGGCCGAACGCGTCGTACAGCGTGTTGTCGATCTGCGCGGGCTTGATGCCGAGCCGCGCGGCGGTCGCGCGGTCGATCGTCACCATCGCCTCGAGGCCGCCTTGCTGCTGGTCGGAGTTCACGTCGGTCAGCTCGGAACGCTTCTGCAGCGCCTCGGTCAGCAGCGGCCCCCACTTGTACAGGTCGGCGGTCGAATCGCCGAGCAGCGTGAACTGGTACTGCGCGTTGCTCTGCCGGCCGCCGACGCGGATGTCCTGCGCGGCCTGCAGGAACGTGCTTGCGCCGGCGACTTCCGACAGCGGCTTGCGCAACTGCTGGATCACCTGGTCGGCCGACAGCTTGCGCTCGGTGCGATCCTTCAGCATGACGAACATGAAGCCCGAGTTGGTCTGCGTGCCGCCCGTGAAGCCCGCGGCGCTCTGCACGTTCGGGTTGCTTTGCACGATCCGCATCATCTCGGTGAACTTCAGCTTCATGGCCTGGAACGACGTCGACTGGTCGGCCCGAATGCCGCCGATCATCAGCCCGGTGTCCTGCTGCGGAAAGAAGCCCTTCGGCACGATGATGTACAGATAGACGTTCAGCCCGATCGTCGCGAACAGGATCAGCAGGACCAGCAGCGGGCGGCGCAGCGCCCACGACAGCGAGCGCTCGTAGCCGCGCTGCATCCGTGTGAAGAAGCGCTCGAGGAAACGGCCGAAGCGGCCTTCCTCCTGCACGTCGTGCGACTCGCGCAGCAGCCGCGCGCACATCATCGGCGTGACGGTGAGCGATACCGCGAGCGATACGCCAATCGCGAGCGACAGCGTCAGCGCGAATTCGCGGAACAGGCGCCCGACGATGCCGCCCATCAGCAGGATCGGCAGGAACACCGCGACGAGCGAGATGCTCATCGACAGCACCGTGAAGCCGACCTCGCGCGCGCCGTCGAACGCGGCCTGCAGCCGCGGCTTGCCGTTCTCGATGTGGCGCGTGATGTTCTCGAGCACGACGATCGCATCGTCGACGACGAAGCCGGTCGCGACGATCAGCGCCATCAGCGACAGGTTGTCGATCGAGAAGCCGAGCAGGTACATCGCGCCGAACGTGCCGATGATCGAGATCGGCACGGCGACGCTCGGAATCAGCGTCGCGCGCCAGTTGCGCAGGAACAGGAACACGACCATCACGACCAGGCTGACCGCGATCAGCAGCGTGTGCTCGGTGTCCTTCAGCGATGCGCGGATCGTCGTCGAGCGGTCGAGTACCGGCGTCACCGTGATGTCGGCCGGCAGCGACGCGGTGAGCTGCGGCAGCGCCGCGCGCACGCGGTCGATCGTCTCGATGATGTTCGCGCCGGGCGAGCGGTACAGGATCACGAGCACCGCGCGCTTGCCGTTCGACAGACCGAGGTTGCGCAGGTCCTCGACGCCGTCGACGACCTCGGACAGGTCGGACAGCCGCACGGCCGCACCGTTGCGGTACGCGACGACCAGGTCGCTGTACTGCGACGCCTGCGAGGCCTGGTCGTTCGTATAGAGCTGGTAGTGCTTCGGGCCGAACTCGATCGCGCCCTTCGGGCTGTTCGCGTTCGCGGACGCAAGCGCGGCCCGCACGTCCTCGAGACCGATCCCGTAGTGGAACAGCGCATGCGGTTCGAGCTCGACGCGCACGGCCGGGTTCGCGGAACCGCTCACCGTCACCTGGCCGATCCCGTCGATCTGCGACAGCGACTGCTGCAGCACCGTCGATGCGGCGTCGTAGAGCTTCGCGGGCGACGACGTTTCCGACGTGAGCGACACGATCATGATCGGCGAGTCGGCCGGGTTGACCTTGCGGTACGTCGGGTTGCTCTTCAGCGACGCGGGCAGGTCGGCGCGCGCCGCGTTGATCGCCGCCTGCACGTCGCGCGCGGCGCCGTCGATGTCGCGGTTCAGCCCGAACTGCAGGATGATCCGCGCGTTGCCGACCGTGCTGGTCGACGTCATTTCGCTGACGTCGGCGATCGAGCCGAGGTGCCGCTCGAGCGGGCTCGTCACGCTGGTCGCGACGGTCTCGGGGCTCGCGCCGGGCAGCGACGCCTGCACCGAGATGGTCGGGAAGTCGACCTGCGGCAGCGGCGACACCGGCAGCTTGATGAACGCGAACAGGCCCGCGAGCGCGACGCCGAGCGCGAGCAGCGTCGTCGCGACGGGGCGGGTGATGAAGGGGCGCGACAGGTTCATCGCTTACGCACCCGTGTGCTTGCCGGCACCGGGGCCGTGCCGCTCGAACCAGCCGCGCACGCGGCGCGCGAGGCTGTCGAAGCCGAGGTAGATCACCGGCGTCGTGAACAGCGTCAGCACCTGCGACACGATCAGGCCACCCGCGATCGCGATCCCGAGCGGCTGGCGCAGCTCGGAACCCGCACCGGCGCCGACGATCAGCGGCACCGCGCCGAGCAGCGCGGCGAGCGTCGTCATCAGGATCGGCCGGAAGCGCAGCAGGCACGCCTGGTAGATCGCCTCGCGCGGCGGCTTGCCTTCGACCCGTTCGGCCTCGAGCGCGAAGTCGATCATCATGATCGCGTTCTTCTTCACGATGCCGATCAGCAGCACGATCCCGATGATCCCGATGATGTCGAGGTCGTGCCCGGTGATCATCAGCGCGAGCAGCGCGCCGACGCCGGCCGACGGCAGCGTCGACAGGATCGTGATCGGGTGGATGTAGCTCTCGTACAGCACGCCGAGCACGATGTACATCGTGACGACCGCCGCGAGGATCAGGAACAGCTGGTTCGACAGCGATGCCTGGAACGCGAGCGCCGCGCCCTGGAAGCGCGTCTGGAACGAGCCGGGCAGGCCGATGTCCTTCTCGGCGGCGTCGATCGCCTTCACGGCTTCGCCGAGCGAGGCGCCCGGTGCGAGGTTGAACGAGATTGTCGTCGACGGGAACTGCGACAGGTGCGCGACGAGCAGCGGCGACGGCCGCTCGTGGAACGACGCGATCGACGACAGCGGCACCTGGCCGCCGCCAGCGGACGGCAGGTAGATGTCGTTCAGCGATTCGGCGTAATGCTGCTCCTTCGGCTCCGACTCGAGAATCACGCGGTACTGGTTCGACTGCGTGAAGATGGTCGACACGATGCGCTGGCCGAACGCGTCGTACAGCGCGTTGTCGACGGTCGCCGGCGTGATGCCGAAGCGCGCGGCGTTCGCGCGGTCGATCTCGATGTAGACCGACTGGCCGTTGCTCTGCAGGTCGGTCGCGACGTCGGCGAGCGACGGCTCCTTCTGCAGCCGCGTGACGAGCTTCGGCACCCAGGTCGCGAACTCGTCCGGGTTCGGGCTCGTCAACATGAACTGGTATTGCGTCGGGCTCACGGTCGAGTCGATCGTCAGATCCTGCACCGACTGCATGAACAGCGTGATGCCGGTGACGTTCGCGACGCGCTGCTGCAGGTCGCGGATGATCTGCGCGGCGGTCTCGGAGCGGTCGTCGCGCGCCTTCAGGTTGATCAGCATGCGGCCGCTGTTCAGCGTGATGTTGCTGCCGTCCACGCCGATGAACGACGTGAGGCTCTCGACGTTCGGGTCCTTCAGGATCTCGGCCGCGAGCGCCTGCTGGCGTTCGGCCATCGCGCCGTACGAGATCGATTGCGGCGCCTGCGTGATCGCCTGGATCACGCCGGTATCCTGCGCGGGGAAGAAGCCCTTCGGCACGTAGACATAGAGCAGGGCGGTCAGCCCGAGCGTCAGCAGCGCGACGACGAGCGTCGAGCGCTGGCGGTTCAGCACCCATTCGAGCGCGACCGCGTAGCGCGCGATCACCCAGTCGATCGCGCGGTGCACGCGCGCCTCGAAGCGGTGGCTTTCGGGCGGCGGCGAATGGCGCAACAGCTTCGCGCACATCATCGGCACGAGCGTGAGCGACACGATCGCCGAGATCACGATCGTCACCGCGAGCGTGATCGCGAATTCGTGGAACAGGCGGCCGACCACGTCGCCCATGAACAGCAGCGGGATCAGCACCGCGATCAGCGACACCGTCAGCGAGATGATCGTGAAGCCGATCTGCCTCGAGCCCTTCAGCGCGGCCTCGAGCCCCGAATCGCCTTCCTCGACGTAGCGCGCGATGTTCTCGATCATCACGATTGCATCGTCGACGACGAAGCCGGTCGCGATGGTGAGCGCCATCAGCGACAGGTTGTTCAGCGAGAAGCCGGCCATGTACATCACCGCGAGCGTGCCGATCAGCGACAGCGGCACCGACAGGCTCGGGATGATGGTCGCGTAGATGTTCGCGAGGAACAGGTACATCACCAGCACGACCAGCGCGACCGCGAGCAGCAGTTCGAACTGCACGTCGCGCACGGCCGCGCGGATCATCGTCGTGCGGTCGGTGACGACCTGCACGTCGAGCGCCGCGGGCAGCGTCTCCTGCAGCTTCGGCAACTGCGCCTTGATCGCGTCGACGGTCGCGATCACGTTCGCGCCCGGCTGGCGCTGCACGTTCAGGATGATCGCGGGCTCCGAGTTCACCCACGCGCCGAGCTTGGTGTTCTCCGAGCCGGCGACCACCTTCGCGACGTCGGTCAGCATCACCGGGCGGCCGCTCTTGTACGCGACGACCGCGTCGTTGTACTGGTCGGCGCTGGTGAGCTGGTCGTTCGCGTTGATCGTGTACGCACGCGTCGCGCCGTCGAAGTTGCCCTTCGGCGTGTTGACGTTCAGGTTCGAGATCGTCGTGCGCAGGTCGTCGAGGTTCATCCCGTACTGCGCGAGCGCGGTCGGGTTCGCCTGGATCCGCACGGCCGGCCGGTTGCCGCCCGACAGGCTGACGAGGCCGACGCCCGCGATCTGCGAGATCTTCATCGCGAGGCGCGTATCGGTCAGGTCCTGCACCTGCGTGAGCGGCAGGGTCTTCGACTTGATCGCGAGCGTCAGCACCGGCGCGTCGGCCGGGTTGACCTTCGCGTAGATCGGCGGGGCCGGGAGATCGGACGGCAGCAGGTTGCCGGCCGCGTTGATCGCGGCCTGCACTTCCTGTTCGGCGATGTCGAGCGGCAGGTCGAGCGAGAACTGCAGCGTGATCACCGACGCGCCGGCCGAGCTTTGCGACGACATCTGGTTCAGCGACGGCATCTGGCCGAACTGCCGCTCCAGCGGCGCGGTGACCGACGACGTCATCACTTCCGGGCTCGCGCCCGGATAGAAAGTCTGGACCTGGATCGTCGGGTAGTCGACTTCGGGCAGCGCGGCGAGCGGCAGGAAGCGCAGCGCGACGAGACCGGCCAGCATGATCGCCGCCATCAGGAGGGCGGTGCCGACCGGCCGGAGAATGAAGAGGCGGGATGGATTCATCGAGCGGCCCGCGCGTTACTGGGCCGCGGGGGCCGCTGCCTGCGACGCGCCGTGCTTGTGTCCGCCGCGGTGGCCGGCCGCACCCGATGCGCCGGACGCCGCCCCGGCGCCGTGCGCGCCCGACGCGCCTTTCGGCTTGTCGGCCGGGATCGAGATCTTCGCGCCTTCGCGCAGCCGGTCGGAGCCGTCGGTGACCACGCGCTCGCCGAGCGCGACCCCGCTGACGATGCTGGTGCGTTCGCCATCGACCGGGCCGATCGTGACCTTGCGCACCGTCACGGTGTTGTCGGGCTTCACGATGTAGACGAACTGGCCGATCGAGCCCGTCAGCACGGCGGCCGTCGGCACGATCGTCGCATTGCGCAGCACGTCGACGAGCAGGCGCGTGTTGACGAACTGATTCGGGAACAGCAGGCCTTCCTTGTTATCGAACGTCGCGCGCAGCTTGACCGTGCCGGTGCTCGTGTCGATCTGGTTGTCGAGCGTTTCGAGCGAACCCGTCTCGAGCGGCACCGTGTTGTTGCGGTTGTATGCGGTGACCGACAGCTTCTGGCCCGCGTTCACCTGCTTGACGATCTGCGGCAGGTTGTCTTCCGACGTCGTGAAGATCACGCTCATCGGCTGCAGCTGCGTGATCACGACGATCCCGTTGGTGTCGCCCGGCGTCACGTAGTTGCCGGGGTCGACCTGGCGCAGGCCGACGCGGCCCGACACCGGCGCCGTGATGCGCGCGTACGTGAGGTTCAGTTTCGCGGAATCGATCGCCGCCTGGTCGGTCTTCACCGTTCCTTCGTATTGCTTGACGAGCGACGCCTGCGTGTCGACCGTCTGCGAGGCGATCGAGTCCTGCGACAGCAGCGTCTGATAGCGCTTCAGGTCGATGCGGGCCGTCGCGAGCAGCGCCTCGTCGCGCGCGTGCGTGCCTTCGGCGTTCTCGAGCGCCACCTGGTACGGGCGCGGGTCGATCTGCGCGAGCACGTCGCCCTTCTTGACGATCTGGCCTTCCTGGAATGCAACGGACTGCAGATAACCCGACAACTGCGTCTTGACCGTCACGCTCGCGAGCGGTGTCACAGTACCGAGCGCGGACAGCACGATCGGCATCTCGCCTTGCGTCGCGGTCGCGACCGATACGGGCTGCGGAATGTTCGCCATGGCGGCGGGGCCGCCGCGGCCGCGATGCCCGCCGCCGCCGGCGCTCGCACCGGAGGCGGCGCTGCCCGCTGCCGGCGTGCGGTTCCACGGGTGCCACCACAACAGGCCGCCGATGACGACGATCGCGAGCGTCCCGATCACCAGCGTGCGGCGCGAGCGGCGCGCGGCGGGCGAGGCGGGATCCTTCGAAGGGGGCGTGGGCTTTTGTTGATTGTCCATCGTGTTCTGTCAGGAAGACGGCGCGGCGTGCCGGGAAACGGGCGGGGAGCGGCGCGTGGGCATACGGTGCCGGGAGGGCCGGCTCGGTCCGGCTCTCCCGGTCCGCGCGGGAAAAGAGCGGTGCGCACCGCGAATGCGGTGCGACGATGGGCATGATGCTACGTCCCGTCCCCGTTAGAGTCCAGTGCGCTATCTTTCAACGGGTTACGGTCGTTACAGAACGCGACAGGACGATGACGGATCGATTACACGGCGCTGCGCCGGGCCGGCGCTCCGCCGATCTCGCGGGTGATTTTCGCGATGCACTCGTGCAGCGCGGGCACCACGTGTTCCTGCAGCCACTCGGGCGGGCACTGGCTCGATGCGCCGCCGCAATTCACCGAGTAGCGCTGGCCCGACGGACCGACGAAGCCGGCCGCGACCGCGTTCAGTCCTTCGCGCCATTCGCCGATCGCGATCGCATGGCCTGCGCGCACCGCGTCTTCGAGGGCGGGGGTCAGGCGCGCCGAGACGTGCGGCCAGTCGTCGCCGGCCGTCGCGCGCAGCGCGTCGAGCAGCGTGCGGCGCTCGTCGTCCTCCAGCGCCGCGAGATACGCGCGGCCGACTGCGGTGCGCGCGATGTCCATCCGCGAGCCGATCTCGAGGCGCGTGACAAGCACGGCCGAGCGCGGCCGGATCACGTCGATCGCGACCATGTCGAGCCGGTCGCGCACTGCGAGGTGCACCGACAGCGACGTGCGCTCGGCGAGCTCGATCATGAACGGCCGCGAGCGCGCGCGGATGTCGAAGTTGCGCAGGAAGCCGTGGCTCAGCTCCAGCACCGACGCGGTCAGCACGAAGCGCTCGCTGTCGGGCAGCTGGAACAGGAAGCCGGCGCTGACGAGCGTCGCCGTGATGCGCGACACCGTCGGCTTCGGGATGCCCGTTAATTCGGTCAGCTCGCGGTTGCTGACCGGGGCGTCGGCGGCCGCGATGCGGCGCAGCACGGCGAGGCCGCGCGCGAGCGCGGTGATCTCGTCCGGCGACGATTCGCGGTCTCGGGGCGCGGGAGGCGTTACAGATGTCGACACGAGGGGTTCTCTCTATTTCCGAAACTCGATTTCAATTTTGTTGGTATTGTAGGATGATTGTCAAAAGATGCATGTTCCATGGGTGAATCGTTCATTGGATGAGATTTTACGGGTTCACCCTTGGTTTATTAGGAAAGCGCTCAAAGGAGCCTTGCCGGAAAGTGCAGAAACCGGTGCAAATACCGCTTGACTTGTCGGGCGGAAACAGAAAGAATGTCTCACGTTTTCGAAACATCGTTTCAGGAGTTTAACCGGCAACGGTGTTTCGCGCAGTCTCTCAGGTTCTAGCACGGCCCTCGGAATGGCTAGAACTTTTTTAGCGCCACGGTCTCCGTGGCGCTTTTTTTTGCCCGTCCGCCGGACGCGTCAGGCCCGTATTATCCCCCCGATCGCTGAAAACACCCGTTCGACCGGGTTCGCGCATGCCTGTGTGCTCACGTATCGTGACGTGACGCGCGCGCAAAAAAAGCGCGACGCCCGCAACGGGCATCGCGCATGAAACGGCGTGGAGCGCCGACGAATGAAGCGTGATGAAGGGACGGACACCCGGCCAGGGGCGCCCGGCCAGGGACGTTCAGGCCTTCGCGAGCTTGATGCTGGTCGCCTCCGCCGTGAGGTAGCCGACGCTTGCGCCGAAGCGGTCCTTGTAGTTCGCGCGCACGAGCGGATCGAGCGTCGCCTTGACCTTGTCGTGCAGCGGCGACTCCCAGTCGCCTACGTGCTGGAAGTTGCTCATGATGTAGGTCCAGCCGTTAATCTCGTCGACCGCGTGCAGGCCCGTCGATTCGGCGCCGGCCGGGCACGACAGCACGCGCGCGAGCGACTTCGTGTCGACGTTGTACGCCCACAGGAAGTTGTTGACGTGCATGCCCGAGTCTTCGCCGATGAAGAGCGTGCGCAGCTTCTCGGAGAACTTCAGGTTGTCGGGGTTCGCGATCTTGTCCGGGTTCGCGAGGTTGCCGAGCGTGTCGGCCGCGGCGAGGTCCTCGCCGACGAGCGCGGCCGGCGCGCCCATGTCGACCGGCACCCATTCGCTGTCGATTGCGCCGCCCGACGTGTCGCGCTGGCCGGCCTTCAGGTTCAGCGCGTAAACGGCGCCTGCCGTGATCTTCTTGTCCACCGCGACGTCGCGCGATACCGCATTGCCGCTGACCATCGACGTCTCGATCCGCGACATCGCCGTGTAGACGATCTTGTCCTTCGCGTTGACCGTCGTGCCTTCGAGCTTCGTGAACGCCATGCTGCCGCCGATCAGCGCCGCGTAACGGTGCGTCTCGAGGAACGCGGCCGCCTTCTCCATCCCGGGCTTCACGCGCATCCAGTTGAACTTGCCGCCGAAGTGGATCTTCGTGTAGCTCGCGTCGTTCGGGTCGGTCGTCGTCAGGTCCATGATGTCCGACGCCTTCAGCGTGTTCGCGAGCGTCTCGATCTCGCTGCTCGTCGCGTGGCCGATTTTGATCCACGTGAGCGTTGCGCTGCCCGCGCCGGCGGACGACGTCTGCGTCCACTTCGCGACGTACAGCGTGCCGGCCGACAGGTCGGCCGCCTTGTCGGCGACGAACATGAACAGGCCGCCGTTGGTGGCATCGTCACCCATCATCACGGTGCGCTGGTCCGGCATCACCTGGATCAGCTCGTGCGAGATGCGGCCGAGGCAGTAGTGCTTCCTCACCGTGCCGGTGCCGTCCGAGTTCACCGTGATCTCGGGCAGGTGGCCGTAGTGGTAGGGGTTCGCCTTCGTCTCGTCGCCGAACGTGTTCTTGCTGAACGCCTTGAACTGCGCGTCGGTCGCGGCCTTCGTCGCGTCCGGCTCGTATTCCTCGCTCGACAGGTGCGTGCCCCACGGCGACAGGCTCGCGCCGCACGTGATCCACAGGCCGTGCGCCTTCGACGTGTCGACGTTGTGGTACTTGACGACCTTCAGCGCGCCGTTGGACGGATCCTGGTCGAGCGTGATCACCGCGATCGGCGACGGCAGCTGGCCGTACTGCGATGCGCTCGCCTGGTCGCGCGTCGTGTATTCGAACTGCACGACCGCGAAGACCGTGTTGCCCTTCACGCCGGCGACGTTCGTGTTCTTCAGCGTCAGCAGCGAGCTGCCGTCCGGGCAGTCCGAATAGAACTGGCGCTCCTTGCCGGCCACCGAGCGGTCGATGATCGGCTGGTTGTTGATGTCGTAGTAGCCGCCCGCGAGCGTCGTGCCGCCCTTGCCGTCCGGCACCATGTCGCCCGTCACGAAGAACGGCCGGTACGCGAGCTTGAAGTTGCGCGACGAGCCGTCCGAGAACGACACCGCGAGCGTCGAGCCGACCGTCGTGGTGGCCATCGCGGCCGCGTTGTCGAGCGTGGGCGCGGCCATTGCCGAGAACGCCGCCGACGTGTACGCGGCGGCGGCCGGCGTTGCCGCCGGACTGTCGTCGCCGCCGCAGCCCGTCAGCAGGGCCGGCAGCGCGAGGCCGGAGAGGGGCAGCATGGGCGCGCCGGCGAGGATCTTCAGGGCCTGACGACGGGAAGCATTGGGCAACGCGGGCATGTGGAGTCCAGTTTCGAATGTTGGAAGAATGGCCTTCGCGAGGCAGGCAATCGGCAAGCAATGCGAAGGCGAGTTGAAAACTGGACCGAAGTGTAGGGATGCTCGATGAAAGTTTTTTGAATTGAAAACGTAATGATGCGTCGGGCGTCCGTCAGGCGGGCTGCCGGACGCCGGTCGGACGCGTGACGGGGTTCAGTCGCGCTCGGGCGTGGCCGAGATGCGATGGATCGACAGGTCGGCGCCGTCGAATTCGGCTTCGCGATCGAGGCGCAGGCCGACGGTCGCCTTCAGCGCGCCGTACACGAGCGCGCCGCCCGCGGTGGCGATCGCGATGCCGCCGAGCGTGCCGATGAGCTGCGACACGAACGATACGCCGCCGAGACCGCCGAACGCGGGCTGTCCGAACACGCCGGCCGCGATGCCGCCGAGCGCGCCGCACATCCCGTGCAGCGGCCACACGCCGAGCACGTCGTCGATGCGCCACTTGTTCTGCACGCAGGTGAACATCGCGACGAACACGGCGCCGGCTGCGGCGCCCGTGACGAGCGCGCCGATCGGGTGCATCACGTCGGAGCCCGCGCAGACCGCGACGAGGCCCGCGAGCGGGCCGTTGTACGTGAAACCCGGGTCGTTGCGCCCGGCCATCCATGCGGCGAGCGTGCCGCCGACCATCGCCATCAGCGAGTTCACCGCAACGAGGCCGCTGATCTTGTCGAGCGTCTGCGCGCTCATCACGTTGAAGCCGAACCAGCCGACCGCGAGTACCCACGCGCCCAGCGCGAGGAACGGAATGTTCGACGGCGGATGCGCGGCGATTCGGCCGTCCTTCGCATAGCGGCCGTGGCGTGCGCCGAGCAGCAGCACGGCCGGCAGCGCGACCCAGCCGCCGAACGCGTGCACGACGACCGAGCCCGCGAAATCGTGGAACGGCGCGCCGAACGCATGCGTGAGCCAGTCCTGCACGCCGAAGCGGTCGTTCCATGCGATCCCTTCGAAGAACGGATAGATGAAGCCGACGATGATCAGCGTTGCGACGAGCTGCGGATTGAATTTCGCGCGTTCCGCGATGCCGCCGGACACGATCGCGGGGATGGCCGCCGCGAACGTCAGCAGGAAGAAGAAGCGCACGAGCGCGTAGCCGTTGTGCTGCGACAGCGTGCCGATGTCGTCGAAGAACTCGACGCCGTACGCGATCGTGTAGCCGATGAAGAAGTACGCGAGCGTCGACACCGAGAAGTCGACCAGGATCTTCACGAGTGCGTTGACCTGGTTCTTCTTGCGGACCGTGCCGAGCTCGAGGAATGCAAAGCCCGCGTGCATCGCGAGCACCATGACGGCGCCGATCAACAGGAACAGTGTGTCGACGCCGGATTTCAGACCATCCATGCCGGAGCTTCCTTGCGCAAAAAACGGGCAAGGAACGCAAGTATCGAGCCAACTTGGTGAACGACTGCGTGCAATTGGTGCGGAAGGCCGAGCGGTGCGGCATTCCGGTGAAGCATGCACGGTAGCGGGGCAGCACGTGTGCGGTCGGGATGCCGCGGCAAGTGCACGTGCGTGGTGCGAAACGTGCGTAACTGGTGCGTATGCCGTTCGGCGCGGTGCGGCGTGGTGCGCCGCGATGCACCGGTCTGGCGCGTCAGCGGCGCGCGAACAGCGTGCGCGGCCGTCGCAGCCGCAGCGCGCAGGCGGACCAGTACGCGGCGACGGTCGAAATCCCGAGTGCGGCGAGTGCGAGTGCGGCGAAGCCCGCGTGCGACTGTCCTTCGCCGTCGGGGCCGAGGATGCCTTGCGCGACGATCAGCGCGGCCGTCCAGAAGCCGATGACCGCTTGAGCAAGCAGGCGCGCGCACGCCACGCGGCGCGGGCGCCCGGCGGCGCGCAGGCGCGTCGCGGACGGTGAGCGAAGACACAGAAACAGGGTGGCGGCGAGCACGGCGGCCAGCGCGATGAACCAGTCGATGAGGAAAGCCATGAAGAAACGGAAAGCGGACGGAGCGAATGAAAGCCTGCCCACTTTAGTGTCGGCGCGCCTGCGATTGAATCAGACGAATCCGAAATTGAAAGGCATTTTTAATCGGGAGTGGTCATTGGCTCTGTTCCACAGGCGGTATCATCGACACCGGTCCAACCATTCAGGCCGTGCGGCGCACGGCCGGAGATTGCTGATGAAGATGAAGACTTCGCGGGCGCGTCGCGTGCCCGGGTTCGTGCTGGCGGCCGCGGCCGTCGGCGCGGCGCTGTTGCTCGCAGGCTGCGAGAAGTCCGGCACGCCGGCCACGCAACCCGATACGGCCGCGAGCGCGGCCGCCGATGCCGCGAACAACGCGGCCAAGGCGCTCGACCAGGTGGCGAGCACGGTCAACCAGCAGCTCAATGCCGCAAAGGCCGGTATCGCGTCGGCCGCATCGGCCGTGCCGGCGCTGTCCGCGAGCGGCCTCGCGTCCGCCGCGCAGGCACAGTTCGATGCGGCCGCTTCCGCGGTCGTCGCGCACGCGGCGTCCGAAGCGGGCGCGAGGATGGCGGAGGCCGGCAAGAAGCTGCAGCAGTGGAGCCAGCAGAATGCGTCCGGCGCGAAGCCGGCCAGCGGCGAGTAACCTGGGCCATTGCGCAATCCGTAAAATGTAATTATAGTGGTTACATATTGTCGCCGGCTGCCGTTCGGGCCGGCGTCGTCGAGTGAGTGAGGAATGAATACCAGCAGCCGGTTCGCGTTTGCCGTTCATGTGCTTGCGTTGCTGTCGATGCAGGAGGGCGCGCCGCTGTCGTCCGACATCATCGCGGGCAGCGTGAACACGAATCCGGCGCTGATTCGCCGTCTGCTGTCGATGCTGGCAGCCGCAGGGCTGACCACGTCGCAGCTCGGCGCGGGCGGCGGTGCGCTGCTGGCGCGCGAGCCTGATGAAATTACGCTGCTCGACGTGTATCGCGCGGTCGACGATGCACAGCTCTTCGCACTGCACCGCGAGGCGCCGAATCCGGCGTGTCTCGTCGGGCGGCACATCCAGAGCGTGCTGATCGACTATATCGGCGACGCGCAACGCGCAATGGAAGCATCGCTGGCCACGCGCACGCTGGCGGACGTCACGGCAGACGTGCTCGAATCGGAGCACCGCAGCCGGCCTGCGGGAAGCGCCGGCGGGTGAGCGCAGGCAACGGGTGACGCAGGGCAGGAGGCCGGGCGGCGCGTACGCGCGGCGACCGGTACGACGGAGTTTCGCTCCGTTTTTTTTCGGTCTTATGTGTAATCAATGCAGTTACTTTTTTTATGGAGAATCGTCATGACGCAACGTACCTTGAACATCGCCCTCTTCGGTGCCACCGGGATGATCGGCTCGCGCATCGCAGCGGAAGCCGCGCGCCGCGGCCATCGCGTGACTGCGCTGTCGCGCCGCCCGGGCACGGCCGGTGACGGCATCACCGCGAAGGCGGCCGACCTGTTCGATGCGGCCAGCATCGCGGCCGCGCTGCCGGGTCACGACGTCGTCGCGAGCGCGTACGGTCCGAAGCAGGACGATGCCGCGAAGGTTGTCGCGGCGGCGAAGGCGCTGGTTGCCGGCGCGCGCCAGGCGGGCCTGAAGCGGCTCGTGGCGGTGGGCGGCGCCGGTTCGCTCGAAGTCGCGCCGGGCAAGCAGCTGGTCGACACCGAAGGCTTCCCGGACGCGTACAAGGCGGTCGCGCTCGCGCACCGCGATGCGCTCGACTATCTGAAAACGGCCGGCGATCTCGACTGGACGTTCTTCGCGCCGGCCGCCCTGATCGCGCCGGGCGAGCGCACGGGCACGTTCCGCACGGGCGTCGGCAAGCTGATCGTGGACGCGCAGGGTAACAGCAGGATCTCGGCGGAAGACTACGCGGTTGCCTTCGTCGATGCGCTCGAGCAGCACAGCTTCGTGCGCGAGATCGCGACGGTCGCGTATTGAGCGGCATCGCGGCGAGGCGGCGCGCACGTGCCGCATTCGCCGTGAGCGGCCTGCAGCAGGCAGCGCAAATGGCAGTGACTTCAGGCGATTCCACCTCGACAGGTGGAATCGCCTGTTTCGTCCTGGGTGCCGATGATCGATGGACGGGCGCGCACGGGATCGCGCGCATCGCGCATCCTTTCCTTGCCTGATTGGTATTTATCCCGGTCGACGCCGCGTGGCGGTTTCCATATTGTTCCCCGTCATGCACGATGCATAGAAAAAATTTCTATCTACGAGGGACCGGGTAAATGGATGCCATCGATCGCAAGCTGCTGGAGCTGTTGCAGGCAGATGCCACATTGCCGATCGCGGAACTCGCGCAGCGCGTGAACCTGTCGCAGACGCCCTGCTGGAAGCGCGTGCAGCGGCTCAAGGAAACCGGCGCGATCCGCGCGCAGGTCGCGCTGTGCGATCCGCGCAAGCTCGGAGTCGGCACGACCGTGTTCGTCGCGATCCGCACGAACCAGCACACCGAGGAGTGGGCGCAGCGTTTCACGCAGGCCGTGCGGGACATGCCGGAAGTCGTCGAGGTGTACCGGATGAGCGGCGAGACCGACTATCTGCTGCGGGTCGTGGTGGCCGGCATCGACGACTACGATCGCGTGTACAAGCAGTTGATCCGCGCGGTGCCGCTGTTTGACGTGAGCTCGTCGTTCGCGATGGAGCAGATCAAGTATTCGACCGCGCTGCCGGTGCGCGATCTGTCCGAGCCGGCGTAGCGCGATACGGCAGCGCATCGCACCGGTACGCGTGCGTACCAGCCGACGTGTGCGCCATTATCGTTATCGCCTGCCGCCTGCCGCCTGCCGCCTGCCGCCTGCCGCCTGCCGCCTGCCGCCCGCCGCCCGCTCAGCGGCCGCGCGCCAGTGCCTGGGCGCGTTCGTCCGCCAGCGCGTCGCGGCGCACGAACTCGGCGATGAACGGGCTCGCCGGGTGATGGTGCAGTGCATACGGCGTGTCCCATTGCGCGAGCTGGCCATCCTTCATCACGCCGATCCGGTCGGCGATCGCGAACGCTTCCGCCTGGTTGTGCGTGACGAGGATCGCGGTATGACCCGTGCGCTTCAGGATGTCGCGCAGCTCGAACGCGAGCCGCTCGCGCGTATCGACGTCGAGATTCGAGAACGGCTCGTCGAGCAGCAACAGTTCCGGTGATGGCGCGAGCGCGCGGGCGAGGGCGACGCGTTGCTGCTGGCCGCCCGACAACTCGTGCGGATAGGCGCTGCCCGAATCGGCAAGACCGACGAGTTCGAGCATGTCCGCGACCCGGGTGCGCCGCTCGGCCTTCGGCATGCGCCGCAGGCCGAACGCGACGTTGTCGGCCGCGCTCAGGTGCGGGAATAGCGCATAGTCCTGGAACATCATCCCGATATGCCGCCGCTCGGGCGGCACATCGAGCGACGGTGCCGCGACGGGCGTACCGTCCAGCATGATGCGCCCCATGCGCACGGGCTCGAAGCCCGCGATCGCGCGCAGCACGGTGGTCTTGCCGCAGCCCGATGCGCCGAGCAGGCAGCCGATGTCGCCGCGCGGCAGCGCGAGGCTCAGCCCGTCGACCACCGTGCGGCGGCCGTGCGGCGTGTCGTAGGTGACGCAGAGGTCGTCGAGTTCGAGCAGGTTCACGGTGTCAGGCTCCGATCTTGTGACGGGTGCGCGCGAGCAGGATCACGGGCACGAGCCCGGCCAGCACGATCGCGAGCGCGGCGACCGCGCCTTCCTCATAGGTGCCGCGCGCGGCTTCCGCATACAGCCAGGTCGCGAGCGTGTCGAAATTCAGCGGGCGCAGCAGCAGCGTCGCCGGCAGTTCCTTCATCGCGTCGACGAAGACGAGCAGGGCGCTCGTCGTGAGCGCGGGCCGCAAGAGCGGCAGGTGCACGCGGCGCAGCGTGCCGCCGGCCGTCTCGCCGAGCGAACGCGCGGCCTGTTCGAGCGACGGCGGAATGCGCGCGAGGCCGGCTTCGATGCTGCCGGCCGAGATCGCGAGAAAGCGCACGGTGTACGCGATCACGAGCGCGGCTGCCGAACCCATCAGCAGCAGCCCGTCGCGACCGAGTACCGCGCCGAGCAGCCGGTCGAGCGCCGCGAACGGGATCAGCAGGCCGATCGCGAGCACGGTGCCCGGCACCGCGTAACCGAGGCTCGCGATGCGTGCACACACGCGGGCAGGGCCCGTACGCGCGCTGTCGCGCTGCGCGCGTGCGGCCCATGCGACGACGAGCCCGCAGGCAAGTGTCGCGACGGTCGCGGCGGCCGCGATCGTCAGCGTGTTCGCGAGCCCGGTCAGCAATGACGCGGACACGCCGCCAACGAGATGCAGCCGCTTGCCGGTCTCGACCGCGAGGTACGCAGCCGGCGCGCCGAACCCGAGCAGCACCGGCAGCCAGCCGAGCGCGGCGGCGCTCCACGCGGCCGTGCCCGTCAGCTTGCGCGGCGTGACGGCACGCATGCGCCGGCCGTGCGCGTAGCGCTGGCGGCGGCGTCCGTAGCGTTCGAGCACGATCATGCCGACGACGATCGCGAGCATCGCGAGCGCGATCTGCGCGGCGCCGGCGAGATCGGAGCGCGTGATCCACGTCGTGTAGACCGATACGGTCAACGTCTGGACGCCGAGGAATTCCGACGCGCCGATGTCGTTCAGCGTTTCGAGCAGCGCCAGGCTCACGCCGACCGCGATCGCGGGCCGCGCGAGCGGCACGACGACGCGCCAGAACGTCGCGATGCGTCCCGCGCCGAGCGTGCGCGCGGCTTCGAGCAGGCTCGCGGACTGCGTGACGAACATCGCGCGCGTGCTCAGGTACACGTACGGATACAGCACGAAGCCGAGCACGAAGATCGCGCCGGGCAGCGAACGCAGGTCGGGCAGGCGGAACTGGCGCGGGCTGTCGAAGCCGAGCAGCCAGCGGATCGCCCCCTGCACGGGACCGATCGGGTGGAGCAGGTCGAGATACGCGAATGCGACGATATAGGTGGGTACCGCGAGCGGCAGCAGCAGCGCCCAGGTCAGCATCCGGCGGCCGGGAAAGTCGTACGCGGTGACGAGCCATGCGCAGCCGGTGCCGACCACCGAGACGATCGCACCGACGCCCGCGAGCAGCAGCAGCGTGTTGGCGAGCGCCTGCGGCAGCACGAATGCGGCGAGATGCTTCCAGTGCGCGAGATCGGCGCCGAACGCGGCGGCGACCAGTACCGCGAGCGGCGCCGCGACCGCCGCGGCGATCGCGACGGCCGCGCCGAGCCAGAGGCTGCCCGCGCGCGCACGGAACGGCCGGCGGCGCGCGCGGACGAACGATGCATCAGTTGTCAAAGCCGACCTTGTCGACGAGCTGGCTGGCCGCCTTGCGGTGCTTCGCGATGTCGGTCAGCGGCAGCGGATCGACCTTCAGCGTGCCGAAGCTCGCGATCACCGGATCGAGCTTCACGTTCGCGCGCACCGGATATTCGTAGTTCGCCTGTGCATACAACGCCTGCGCGTCCGGCGACACGAGATACTCGAGCAGTTTCACCGCGTTGGCCTTGTGCGGCGCGTGCTTCGCGACCGTCGCGCCGCTGATGTTCACGTGCGTGCCGCCGCTCTTCGCGTTCGCGAACGTCGGCCGCACGACCTTGATCGCGTCGCCCCACTTGCGCGCGTCGGTGCCGGCTTCCGCGTTCTTCATGTGACCGACGTAGTACGCGTTCGCGAGGCCGACGTCGCAGATGCCGCCGAGAATGTCGCGCGCGACGTCGCGGTCGCCGCCCGTCGCCTTGCGCGCGAGGTTCGCCTTCACGCCGCGCAGCCATTTTTCGGTCGCGGCTTCGCCGTCGTGCGCGATCATCGCCGCGACGAGTGCCGTGTTGTACGGATGCTGGCCCGAGCGGATGCAGACTTTGCCCTTCCATTTCGGATCGGCGAGATCCTCGTAGCGGAATGCATCGACCTTCAGGTCCTTCTCCACATACAGCACGCGATCGCGCAGCGACAGCGCGTACCAGTCACCCTGCGCGCCGCGCAGGTTCGCGGGAATCGCTTCGTCGAGCACCTTCGAGCGCACCGGCTGCGAGAGTCCGCCGTCGACGAGGTCGAGCAGGTTGCCGATGTCGACCGTCATCAGCACGTCGGCTGGCGACTGCGCGCCCTCCGCCTTCACGCGCTCGAGCAGGCCGTCCTTCACGAACACCGTGTTGACCTTGACGCCGCTCTGCTTCGTGAACGCGTCGATCAACGGCTGGATCAGCTTCGGCTCGCGGGTGGTGTACAGGCTCACTTCCTCGGCCGCGTGGGCCAGCGGCGCGAACGCGGCGGCGGCAAGGGCGAGGGCGCCGGCGAGCGGCAGCAGGCGGGTGCGCGGGTTCGACATGGAGACTCCGGTGAGGCAGGCGGACGAAGAGGCGTTCCGGGGCGTGCCTGCCGCCTGGGCGACCCGAAACATTACAAAGCGAAAGATTTCGGATTCTAGATCGGAATGGGAATGATTATCAAATGAAAGATATCGGGAAGTCGCGGGAAAGGTGGGGGAGAGGGCGCGCAACGGGGCGTCGCAGCGCGGGCGCAAGCGCGTAGAATGCCCGCTTCAATGAATTCGACGGAGCCGCACCGACCATGAACGATCAGCGCAAGAAGAACCCTGTCCGCAACGTGAGCATCCTGATCGTCGTGGCGGTGCTGCTCGTGATCGGGACGATCCTCTACAACGCGATCTCGCAGAAGCGCGCGTACGACGAGGCCCATCCGGCCGAGGCCGCGAGCGCGAGCGCCGCGTCACACTGACGCCGGCACGGCGAGCATGATCGCTGCGGCCCGGCTGATCGGGGCGCAAGCGACATGCGGAAACGGCGGGAGGCGCAGAAGGAGCGGCGGGCGACGCGCGATATCTCGCGTCGCGCCGGGACAGACACGGGCGCCGGACCCGGCGCGCCGCATGGAAAGATCAGTCGTGCGTCAACGTGACGCAGGCGCGAACTTCGGGCGGACCCGCGCGTAGAACACGGCCGCGAGCAGCACGAGCCATGCCGCGCCGACGTAGAGCGCGACGCGCGTGTCTTCGAACCAGCCGAGCATCACGATCACGAAACCCATGAACGCGATCGTCAGCGCAGGCGCGACGGGCCACAGCGGCACCTTGAACTTCAGCGCGGCGACTTCCGCGCGCGACAGGCGACGGCGCATCGCGACCTGCGACAGCAGGATCATCAGCCACACCCAAACGGTCGCGAACGTCGCGATTGCCGCGACCACCAGGAACACGTCCTTCGGCATCAGGTAGTTGAGCAGCACGCCGACCAGCAGCGCGCCGGCCATCACGAGCACCGTGACCCACGGCACGCCGTGCCGCGACGTCGTCATCAGCACGCGCGGCGCCTGGCCCTGCCGCGCCATCCCGAACATCATCCGGCCCGCGCCGAAGATATCGCTGTTGATCGCCGAGATCGCCGCGCTGATCACCACGAGGTTGAGGATCGTCGCGGCCGACTTTACGCCGAGCGCCGAGAAGATCTGCACGAACGGGCTGCCGTCGCCGCCGACGCCGGTCCACGGGCTGATCGACATCAGCACGACCATCGTCAGCACGTAGAACAGCAGGATGCGCGCGGGCACCGCGTTGATCGCGCGCGGAATCACGCGCTCCGGATTCTTCGCCTCGCCGGCGCTCATCCCGATCACCTCGATGCCGCCGTACGCAAAGATCACCACCGACAGCGACGCGATCAGCCCGCCGATCCCGTTCGGGAAGAAGCCGCCATGGTTCCACAGGTTCGCGAACGTCGGCACGTCGGCCGAATGGCCGAAGTGCATGCCGGTCAGCAGGATCGCGACGCCGCCGCCGATCATCGCGACGATCGCGCCGACCTTGATGATCGACAGCCAGAATTCGAGCTCGCCGAACACCTTCACGTGGCACAGGTTCAGCCCGCAGATGACCGCGACGACGCCGAGCACCCAGATTCATTGCGGGACATCCGGAAACCAGAAGCCCATGTAGATGCCGAACGCGGTGATGTCGGCGATCGCGACGATCACCATTTCGAGCGTGTAGGTCCAGCCGGTGACGAAGCCCGCGAACGGGCCCAGATTTTCGGTCGCGTAGTGGCCGAACGAGCCGGCGACGGGCTCGCGCACGGCCATCTCGCCGAGTGCGCGCATCACCATGTAGACAGCGGCGCCGCCCAGGATGTAGGCCAGGATTACCGCCGGGCCCGCGAGCTGGATCGCGGACGCCGAACCATAGAACAGGCCGGTGCCGATCGCCGAACCCAGCGCGAGAAAGCGGATGTGCCGCGCGCTCAGATGGCGTTGCAAGTTTTTCATCGAGTCTCCGATATCGTTATGCGACGGACCGGGCGAGCGAGGCCGGTCCGGTTGGCTTAAGTTGTATATACAACTTAAATGTGAACGAATGATAACAAGCTGGGCCATGGGACCGGAATCGGGTATTCCCTGACTGGCGCAACCGGCGGAATCGGGAATGAGGCCAGCGCGCGGCGTGCGCACGGGCTGTGTGAGGCGGGCGGGTCATGCTTCGGGAGGGTATTGCGAGCGCAGGGAGGGCTGCCGGCCGGCCCGCTTGCGTGTGCGGGCCGGCGGCGGGACAACGTCATGCGGTCATGCGGTCATGTAATGCGGTCATGTAGTTACGCAGTCATGCGGGCAGGCGGATAACGCTCGCGTCCTTGCGGATCAGCAGCGACGACGCGAGCATCTGCTTGCACTGGTGCGCGAGGACCTTCAGGTCGTGCGTGAGATCGGCACCCACCGCGTCGGATTTCTCCGCGGACACGACCATCGCGTCGAGGTCGCGCGTGATCTGCTTCGTTGCATCGAGCTGGTCGGCCGGCGGCGGATCGCCGGCTTCCGCTTTCTCGAGGTTCTCCAGCACGGCGGACAGGCCGCGGTGCAGCGCGTCGTCGTGGACGAAGTTCTCGTCTGCCGCACATGCGCTGCGGATCAGCGGCGCGGCGGCGGTGATCTGCGCGCCGAGCACGTGCGTCTGCACGAGCAGGTCGTTCAGCTCCGGCACGAAGCGCTGGTGCGCCTTCGGCTCGATCATCATCCGCTGGAACGCCTGACCGAGGTTCGCGAACGCGATGTGCACGTCCTTGCGCGCGAGGCGGTAGCGGTAGTCGTCGTCGAGGGTAGTGGCAGGCGCTTCGATCGCCGCGGCGACGCCCGGCACGACTGCCGCGCCGTCGGCGGCCGGCACGGGCGGCGGCGATGCGCCGCGCCCGGCGCGCCACGCGGCCTCGAAATACTTGCGGGTCGACGTCAGCATGTCGGTGACGAGCTTGCCCATCAGCCGGTATTCCCAGTACGGGAACAGGCGGCTCGCGGCGATCGCGATCATGCACCCGACCACGGTGTCGATCGCGCGCTCGCCGATGATCCGCATGCTGCCCGGCGCGAGCAGGTGGAACATCAGCAGCACGTACGACGACGTGAACACGACGCTCGCCGCGTAGTTGAACAGCAGCAGGCTGTAGCTCATCACCATCGACCCGAACATGATCGCGATCAGCAGGTGCGGCTCCTTCACCGTGTAGATCAGCGCGATGCTCGCCGCGCAGCCGATCAGCGTGCCGACGATACGCTGCGCGTTGCGCTGCTTGGTCAGCGAGTAGCCGGGCTTCAGGATGATGATGGTCGTCATCACGATCCAGTACGCGTTCGTGAGCGGCAGCAGCCGGCCGAGCCAGAAGGCGACCGCCACCGCGATCGTCACGCGCAGCGCGTGGCGGAAGCTCGGCGAGCGCATGTTCAGGTTGGAGAAGATCAGGAGCGGCGACATCCGGCGCCGCTGCAGGAAGCGCGTGAGCGCCTTGTCGATCTTCAGTTCGGTTTGCTGCGGATCGGCATGACCCGACAGGTTGCGGCGCATCCGGTCGATGAGGCGCGTCGCGCTCCAGATGCGCCGGAACGTCGCGAGCACGGCCGCGTACGCTTCCGCATTGCTGGCCGGGAAGTTCTTCTTGCGCATCAGCTCGATCTCGTACTCGATCGCGCGCAGTTCGGCCTTCACGCTGATCCGCGAATGCGGCGCGCGGTTCTCGAGCACCGCGAGGCCGATCTCCTCGAGATCGGCGGCCGCCTTGCGGATCAGATCGCGATAGAAAATGATCAGGTCCGAGCCGCCGAACGTGTTGCGCACGAGCGGGTAGTCGGTGTGCGCGCCGACGAACAGCTCGTGCAGGTCGACGCTGTTGATGAACAGGTTGTACATCGTCGTGCGGCCGGGATCGAGCTTGCCGCGGCGCAGCTTCGGCAGGTTGCGCAGCACGATGTCGCGCGCGGTTTCCTGCGTTTCGACCGCGGTGATCTGCTTCGCGACCAGATTGCGGTAGCACTCGTCGAGATCGGCGTCGAGATCGTAGAACTGCGCGCGCGCGAGCAGGTAGTCGGCGCACGCGAACAGGCTTTCGGCGAGCGCCTGCTGCTCGATCCGGCGCGCCTGCCATTGCGACACGAACGTCGCCCAGTACGTGTACCAGAGGCCGCCTGCGAGAATCCAGCCCGCGTTGATGAACGCCTGCAGCGGCGTGAACTTCTCCTCGAGCGTCATCACCATCATGAACAGCGTCGCGAAACTGATCTGCGGCCAGCGGTTGCCGTAGACGACGATCAACGACAGCACGAACGTGAGCGGCACGATCGTCAGCCACAGCGCGAAGATGTTCGGCGTGGCGAGGCCGGTCGCGAGCGCGGCCAGGAAGCCGATCACGCTGCACGCAAGCATTTCGTTGTGCTTGTACTTCAGCGGGCCCGGCATGTCGACGACGCACGCGCCGAGCGCACCCGTCGAGATCGTGAAGCCGAGCTCCCGGTTGTGAAACACGATCAGGCACAGCACGGCCGGCAGCGACACGCCAACCGCGATCCGCAGGCCGCCGAAAAAGTACTGGCTGTAGAAAAACTTTCTGATTTCGACCGAATAGCGCATCGATGGGCTGAATGACAGACGAAGACGCCCGGGGCGGCGTATTGACTGGCGACGAGTCTATCGTATTTCGCGGTCCGCAAAACCTGGCCGTTCGGACGAGGTTCGCCGCGACGCCCCTTTTGCTATCCTTGGTGCTCCTGTTCGCGCGGCCCGGCCGGCGCGAGGCTTTGATACCCGTTTCATGCTCCATCTCTTCTATTCGAACCGTCACGAAACGCTGGCCGACGCGCTGCTCGAGGACCTGGCCGCGTTCCCGGCCCGCAACGGCCCGTGGGCGCCACAACAGGTCATCGTGCCGAGCGCGGCGCTGCGCCGCCGTCTCGAGCTCGACATCGCCGCGCGCCACGGCGTGTGCGCGAACGTCGAGTTCACGTATCTCGCGCAATGGCTGTGGGCGCAGATCGGCCGCGTGCTGGCGGTGCCTGCGCGTTCGCCGTTCGCACCCGATCGCCTCGTGTGGCGCTGCTACCGGTTGTTCGCGCAGGCCGCGGGCGGCGCGCCGTGGCTCGCGTCGCCCCGGCTGGCCGCGTATCTGTCCGCATCCGACGACGCGATGCGCTACGAGCTCGCGCAGCGCGTCGCGGCTGTGCTCGATCACTACCTGACCTATCGGCCCGAATGGCTGGCAGCTTGGCAGGCCGGCGAGTCGGTGCTTGCGGGCGGCGCCGCGCCGCGCGGGATCAGCGATGCCGCGCGCGACGACGAACACTGGCAGGCCGCGCTGTGGCGCGCGCTGCTCGCGGAACTGAGCGACAGCGGCACGCCGCCCGCGCATCGCTTCCTCGTGGAGGCGCGCAACCTCGATCCCGAGACCGTCGCGCGCGCCGACTGGCCGGAATCGGTCAGCGTGTTCGCGCTGCCGACGATGCCACCGCTGCACGTTGCGCTGCTGCGCGAGCTGTCGCGCTGGATCGACGTGCGCGTCTATGCGCTCAATCCGTGCCGCGAATTCTGGTTCGACATCGTCACGGCCGCACATGCGGAAGCGCTCGATGCGGCCGGCCGGCTCGACTACCAGGAAGTCGGCCATCCGCTGCTCGCGGAGTGGGGCCGGCAGACGCAGGCGCAGCTGCACATGCTGCACGAACTGACTGAAAGCGCTGCATCGGGCGACGCGTCGCGTTTCGTCGGAAATCCCGCACCGACCTGGCTCGCGCGCGTGCAGAACGCGATCCTCGACCTGCAGCCGGAAGCCGACCTCGGCGACGCGCCGGCCGAGCGCGGGATCGAGGTGCACGTGTGCCACAGCCTCGCGCGCCAGCTCGAGGTGCTGCACGACCGCCTGCTCGCGTGGTTCGATGCCGATGCGACGCTGCAGCCGTCCGACGTGCTGGTGGCGGTAGCCGATCTCGCGGCGGCCGGGCCGCTGATCGATGCGGTGTTCGGCACGGCCGGCGCCGGCGGCGCGCGCGTGCCCTACCGGATCACCGGCCTGCCGCCGTCGCAGGCGAACCCGGTCGCGCGCGTGCTGCTCGAATGGCTCGCGCTGCCGGAACGGCAGGTCGGCGCACCGGAGCTGGTCGAATGGTTGCGCGTCGACGCGGTGGCGGCCCGTTACGGCATCGACGCAGCCGCGCTCGAGACGGTTCAGACCTGGCTCGCGGCCGCCGGCGCGCGGCGCGGGCTGTCGCCGATGGCGAGCGACGATGTGGCGGTGCCCGCGCCGCGCCATACGTTCTCCGATGCGCTCGCGCGGCTCTTCCTCGGCTATGCGATGCCCGAAGGCGCCGCACCGGTCGGTGCATGGCTGCCGATCGAGGCGGCCACCGGCAGCGAGGCCGAACTGCTCGGCCGGCTCGCGCGCTTCACCGATGATCTCGACGGCTTCGCGCGGCGGCTTGCCGACGCGCACACGCCGCGCGCATGGAGCGAACTGTTTGCCGATACGCTCGCGCGGTTCTTCGACTCCGGCGCCGCGTATGCCGATGCACTCGCAGGCGTGCGCGACGCGCTCGACGCGATGCTTGCCGCAATGACGGAAGGCGCGCCCGACGAGGCCTTGCCCGCGGCCGTCGTGCGCGCTGGGCTGGCAGCCGCGCTCGACGATCCGGCGCGCGGCGGGGTGCCGTGGGGCGGCGTCACGTTCTCGTCGCTGACGAGCTTGCGCGGGTTGCCGTACCGCGTCGTCTGCCTGCTCGGGATGGACGACGGCGTGCTGCCGAGCCTCGCGCGTGCGGACGAGTTCGACCTGATGGCCGTCCTGCCGAAGCTCGGCGACCGGCAGCGCCGCGACGACGAGCGCAACCTGTTCCTCGACCTGCTGCTCGCCGCGCGCGATCGGCTGATGATTGCGTATACGGGGCGCAGCATTCGCGACAACGCGCCTTTGCCGCCCGCGGCGCTCGTCGACGAACTGCTCGACCATCTCGCGCTCGTCACGGCCGGCGCGGACGCAGCGCCAGATGCGGTCGATGCCGCGCGGCGCGGGTTCATCGTCGAGCATCCGCTGCAACCGTTCGCGGCCGAGTATTTCCGGCACGGCAGCGAACTGGTTTCCTACGATGCCGAACGCGCGACGCTCGCGTCGCTGCTGGCGGCCGAAGCCGCGCGCGATGCGACGCGCGAGCAGCCGTTCTTCGCGCAGCCGCTGCCGGCCGAGCCGGTCGAGCCCGTCGCGTTCAGCGAATTCGACCGTTTCTGGCGGCATCCGGCCCGCGCGCTGCTGCGCGCGCGGCTCGGCATCGTGTTGTCCGATGCGCAGGCCGAACTGCTCGACACGGAGCCGTTCGCACTCGATTTCGCTGGCAGCGACGCGCTCGCCGAGCGCGTGCTGCCGCTCCTGATCGAATCGGATGAAGGCGGCGTGCACGATCATGCGCTGCGCATCGCGGACGCCAGCCCGGAATTGCCCGGCGGCGCGACGGGCGCTGTCTGGCGGGACCAGGCGCTCGGCTCGATGACGCAGCTTGCGTCGAACGTGCGCCGTGCGCTGGCCGGCGGCATGGAACGGCGGCCGTTCACGCTCTCGATCGCGCCCGCATGGCCCGACACCGACCAGGCGCTGTTCGGCGCAGATGACGCGATGCTGTCGGCCGACGCGGTGAGTGCACAGCTCGAACTGTACGGTACGCTGAACCGGCTGACGCCGGCGGGCCAGATCATCTATCGCTATGCACGGCCGAGCGCGCGTGACTACCTGTCTGCCTGGCTTGCGCACGTCGTCTACTGCGCGGTGGAGCCCGGCGGCCCGCGCCGCACGCTGTGGTTCGGCAGCGGCGGTGCCTTCGAACTCACGCCGGTCGCCGCACCGCTCGAGCGTCTCGCGCCGCTCGCCGCGCTGTTTCGCGCGGGGCGGCGCATGCCGCTGCGGTTTTTCCCGCGCAGCGCATGGGCGCGCATTTCCGACGGCGAGGCGAAGGCCGCGAGCGTGTGGATCAACGAGCGCGTGGTGAGCGAAGCCGACGATCCGGCCATCGCGATTGCATGGCGCGGCGCACATCCGTCGCTCGACGAGCCATTCGGCACACTCGCACGGCTCGTGTTCGAGCCGATGCTGGAACACCTGAAGGAGGTCGCATGAGCGCCGCATCCCAGCCGCAGGCGGCGCTCGAACTCGACGTATTCGCGTGCCCGCTCGACGGCGTCAACCAGATCGAGGCATCGGCTGGTACCGGCAAGACGTGGAACATCTGCGCGCTGTACGTGCGCCTGCTGCTCGAAAAGGATCTCGGCGCGGACGAAATCCTCGTCGTGACCTTCACGAAGGCGGCGACGGCCGAGCTGCATGAGCGTATTCGCGGTCGGCTCGCGCAGCTTGCGCATGCGCTCGATACCGGCGACGATGGCGGCGATCCATTCGTCGCGCGTCTGCTCGAGACGACGCTCGGTGAAGCCGGCTTGCTCGACCCCGAGACTGCTGCGAAGCGGATCCGGCGCGCGCTGCGCGCGTTTGACCAGGCCGCGATCCATACGATCCACGCGTTCTGCCAGCGCGCGCTGCAGGAGGCACCGTTCGCGGCCGCGATGCCGTTCGCATTCGACATGCAGACCGACGATGCGGCGCTGCGTTTCGAGCTCGCGGCGGACTTCTGGCGCACGCGCGTCGAACCGATGGCCGCACGCTGGCCCGGCTTTGCAACATGGCTCGTCGATTCGGGCGCAGGCCCGGCCGCGCTCGACGCGCAGCTCGCGCGCCGGCTGAAGAAGCCGCTCGCCGCGCTGCGTTGGGATGGTGTGGCCGAACCGGACGAATCGGCCGAGGCTGCTGCGATTGCGTGCTTCGAAGAGGCCGCGCGGATGTGGGCCGGCGAGCGCGATGCGATCGACGCGTTGCTACGTACCGCACAGCCCGCGCTCAACCAGCGCTCGCACAAGCCCGACGCGGTGGCCGATGCGCTCGGCGCGTGGGCCGCGCATTTCGCGCAGGGCGATGCGACGGCTGCGCTGCCGAAGGCGGCGCTCAAGCTCACGCGCGCCGCGCTCGTGAAGGCGACGAAAAAAGGCGGCGCGACCCCCGAGCACGCGTTCTTCGACGTGGCCGACGCGCTCGAAGCGGCGGTGGCCGCGGCCGAGGCCGCGCAGCGCGCGCGCTGGCTCGCGCTGATCGCCGACTGGCTCGACACCGCGCCAGGCGAGCTGGCCGAACGCAAGCGCACGCGCCGCGTCGTGTCGTTCGACGACCTGCTCGCGAACCTGTATCACGCGCTACACGCGCACCCGTGGCTCGCCGAGACGCTGCGCGCGCGTTATCCGGCCGCGCTGATCGACGAATTCCAGGATACCGATCCGCTGCAGTTCGCGATCTTCGACCGGATCTTCGCGCCGGGCGGGCCGCTCTTTCTCGTCGGTGATCCGAAGCAGGCGATCTACAGCTTCCGCGCGGCGGATTTGCATACCTATCTCGCTGCACGGGCAAGCGCGAGCGCGTGCTATACGCTCGCGGTCAACCAGCGCTCGACGCGGGCGATCGTCGACGCGTGCAACCGCTTCTTCATGTCGAACCCGCGCGCGTTCGTGCTCGACGGGCTCGACTATTACGCGGTGCGAGCCGGCACGCGCGTGCGTGCTCCGTTCGTCGACGAAACCGATCCTGGCCCATGCGGCGATTTCCGGATCTGGGCGCTGCCAGGCGGCGACGGCATGCTGCTCAAGCGCGACGCGCAGGCGCAGGCCGCGCAGGCATGCGCGGCCGAGATTGCCCGGCTGATGCGCGGCGCGCGCGAAGGGCATGTGCGGCTCGGCGATACGCCGCTGTCGCCGGGCGACATCGCGGTGCTGGTGCAGACGCACCGGCAGGGCAGTCTCGTGAAGCGCGTGCTCGCCACGTGGGGCATCGGCAGCGTCGAGCTCGCGCAGGCGTCGGTGTTTTCGACCGGCGATGCGGAGCAGCTCGAGCGTGTGCTGGCGGCGATCGATGCGCCGGGCGACCTGCGGCGCCTGCGCGCGGCGCTGGCAGCCGACTGGTTCGGCCTCGATGCGGGTGCGTTGTGGCGGATGGAGCAGGGCGACGGCGACGCATCGCGCGAAGCGGCGGACAGCGCGGACGCGATGAGCTGGGTCGAGCGCTTCTCACGCTACCGGCTGTTGTGGCGCGAACGCGGCTTCGCGGTGATGTGGCGTACGTTCACGCGCGAACTGCGCATCGCCGAGCGGCTGATGGCCGGCGCGGACGGCGAGCGCCGCGTAACCGACCTCAACCATCTGGCCGAACTGACGCAGGCGCGCGCGTCCGCGCAGCCGGGCATCGCGCCGACGCTGCGTTGGCTTGCCGCGCAACGGCTCGACGGCGGCGGCGAGGAAGCGCAGCTGCGTCTCGAGTCCGATCGCAACCTCGTGCAGATCGTGACCGTGCACAAGTCGAAGGGTCTCGAATACGCGGTCGTGTTCTGTCCGTTCCTGAACGACGGCGGGCTGCGCGAGCCGCCCGCGTCGGGGTTGCCGGACGCGCGCGAGTATCACGACGACGCGGGCGACGCCGTGCTGCATTACGGGTGCGACGACGAAGCTGCCGCGCATGCCGCGCGCCAGGCGCTGCGCGAGCAGGCGGCGGAACGCGCGCGGCTCGTCTACGTGGCGCTCACGCGCGCGGTCTATCGGTGCTATCTCGTCGCCGGGCCTTATCTGTCGTCGCGCTCGACCCGCGAGGCGCGGCGCAGCGTGCTGAACTGGCTCGTGGCCGGCGCCGGCCAGTCGTTCGACGCGTGGCTCGACGAGCCGCCCGACGAAGCGGTGCTCGACGCTGCGTGGCAAGCGCTGGCCGGTGGCCCCGTGAGCGTTGCACCATTGCCGATGCCGGCGCGTCGCGAACGGCTCGCGGCCGGCCACGATGCATCGCAGACGCTCGCGGCACGCCATGCGACGCGCGTGTTGCGCGACGCGTGGCGGATGGCGAGCTTCAGTTCGCTGACGGCGTCGATGGCGCGCGAGGAAGCGGGCGTCGCGCTCGTGCCGGACGACGAACTGCGGCCCGATCACGATGCGCTTGCCGCCGTGGCACCGGACGGCGCGGCCGTCCTGGCCGACACGGTCGCCGCCGAGCCTCCGGACGACGACATCCTCGTGTTTCCGCGCGGCGCTGCAGCAGGCGAGTGCCTGCACCGCTTGTTCGAACTCAGCCGCTTCACGGAGCCCGATTCATGGCGCCAGGCCGCGCTCGGCGCGCTGCATGACCGGCCGGTCGAGGCCGAGCCCGAGCTCGCGACGCGCCTGCCGGCGATGATGGCGCGGCTCGTTGACGATGTCGTGCGTACGGAACTCGTGCCGGGCATGCGGTTGGCGGATCTCGATCCCGCCAAGCGGCTCGATGAAATGGGTTTCCTGTTCCCGGCGCCGTCGCTCGAGTTGGGCGCGCTGCGCCGGCTGCTGGTCGCGCACGGTTATCCTGACGTTGCGCTCGACACGGGCATGCTCGCCGGCTTCATCAAGGGTTTCATCGACATGATCGTCGAACACGACGGCCGGTTCTGGATCGTCGACTGGAAGTCGAACCATCTCGGCAATACGCCGGATGCCTACGGCCCGCGCGCGCTCGACGTCGCGATGGCCGATCACGCGTATCACCTGCAGGCGCTGCTCTATACGGTTGCGCTGCATCGTTATCTGCGCGGGCGGCTGCCGGACTACGACTACGACACGCATATGGCGGGCTACCTGTACCTGTTCGTTCGCGGCGTGCGCCCGGGCTGGCGCAGCGGTGGCGAACCGGCCGGCGTGCATGCGCGGCGGCCCGCGCGCGAACTCGTCGACGCACTCGACCGGATGATGGAAGGGGGCCGCGCATGAATGCGTCCGACGATACGCTCGAATTCACCGGCGGCCTCGTCGCACGCCTGCCCGAGCCCGCGGATTTCGGCATCGCGCTCGCGGAAGGATTCGCGCGGCGCATCGGCGACCTGTCGCGCCGCGCGGGTGCGCCGGCCGCGGCCGCGCGCTGGGCGGCGCGTGCCGCGTTCGCGACGAGCCGGGCGACCGCGGGCGGTCATGTGTGCGTGTCGCTCGGCGCGCTCGCGCAGCGCTACGAAGAACCGGTCGACGACGTGCGCGCCGCGCTTGCCGCGAGCGGCGTGGTGGCGTTCGGCACGCTCGCGCGCGGCGACGAGCGGCCGCTGATCGTTGACCGGCACGACCATCTGTATCTGTCGCGCTATTTCGACTACGAACGGCGGCTCGCCGATGCGCTCGTCGCGCAGGCCGGCGTCACCGTGCCAGGCGACGCGCTGTCGCCCGACCGGTTGCGCGACAGTCTCGCGCGTTATTTCGGGCCCGCGACGGGCGAAGTGGACTGGCAGCGCGTCGCGGCGATCGTTGCGCTGACCGGACGCGTGACGATCGTCAGCGGCGGCCCAGGCACCGGCAAGACGACGACCGTCGTGGGCGTGCTGGCCTGTCTGCTCGATGCGCATCCGGGGCTGCGCATCGCGCTGGCGGCACCGACCGGCAAGGCCGCGCAACGGATGCAGGAAGCGCTGCATGCGCGGGCGGGCGACCTGCCGCCGGAACTTGCCGCGCGCCTGCCCGATACGTCGTACACGCTGCATCGCCTGCTGGGCGGTGGCGGAGCGGCGGGCTTCCGCCATCATCGCGACAATCCGTTGCCGTACGACCTGATCGTCGTCGACGAGGCGTCGATGATCGACGTCGCGCTCGCCGCGCATCTGCTCGATGCGCTTGCGCCCGGCGCCCGGCTCGTGCTGCTCGGCGACAAGGATCAGCTGGCCGCAGTCGAGGCCGGCGCGGTATTCGCCGAACTCAGCGCCCGGCCGACGTTTACCGCCGCCGCACGCACGCGCATCGCGGATGCGCTCGGGATCGACGAAGCGGCTTTCGTCGCGGCGTTGCCGGTGCCGGACGGCGAGGCGGCCGAGAGGGTTGCCGCGCCAGCTCCAGCTCCGGCTCCGGCATCCGCCCCGTTGTCGGCGACCGCTGCGCGCAAGCCGCCGGCGCGGCGGAACGTGGATACGCGCCAGGCGTCGCTGTTCGACGACGACCCGCAGGACGAAGCGGCGTCCGCTGCCGATGTCGCGCCGCCGGCCGCTTCGTTGCCGCCTGCGGCACCCGCACCGACCGGCATCGATAGCGCCAGCGCGGCAGCCGATCCCGCATGGATCGAGGCCGGCGAACTCGCGTGGCTCGACGCGGTCGAACTCGTACCGTTCGGCCCTGCCGATGCGACGGGTTCGACGCTTGCGTCGACTAGCGCAACGCGAGCCGACGGCATCGCCGTCGCGTCGCCCGCACCCGCACCGCTCGCCGACTGCGTCGTATGGCTCGAACGCAATTACCGTTTCGGTCTCGATTCGCCGATCGGCCGCCTGTCGCTCGCGATCCGCCGCGGCGACGTGCAGGCCGCGCTCGATGCGTTGCCGATGGACGATACCGCTGCCGCGTCGTTTCATGACGACGCGGGCGATACGCTTGCTGCATCGACGGTCGTGCGGCTCGCGCATCGGTTCGGCGCGTACCTTGATGCCTTGCGCACCGCGTTGTCCGAGCCGGTGCCCGATCCGCTGCCCTTGTTCGATGCGCTCAACCGCTTCCGGATCCTGTGCGCGACGCGCACGGGCTCGCGCGGCGCCGAGCACGTCAATGCGCTGGTGGCCACGCACGTGCGACATGCCGCGCGCGTGCCGCTCGCGGTCGGCGCACACTGGTTCACCGGGCGGCCCATCATGGTGACGCGCAACGATTATGCGTTCGGGCTGTTCAATGGAGACATCGGCATCGCGTTGCCGGACGCGAACGGCGTGCTGCGCGTGTGGTTCCGGCGCGCGGACGGCACCGCGCGCGCCGTGTCGCCGGCCGCGCTGCCGCCGCACGAAACGGCGTTCGCGCTGACGGTCCACAAATCGCAGGGCTCCGAATTCGACGAGGCCGCGCTGGTGCTGCCGGCGTCGTTCGGGCGCGTGCTCACGCGCGAGCTCGTCTATACCGCCGTTACGCGCGCACGCACGCGCGTGCAGGTGATCGGCCCGCGACGCGTGCTGGCGCAGGCGGTCGCGACGCGCACACAACGCGATTCGGGGCTGGCGGCCCGCGTCGACGAGGCGCTCGCGCGGCGAAGCAAGGAGACGTCGCGATGATGATCCGCTACACGCTCGATCCGGCCGAAGTCGAATGGACCGCCGTGCGCGCCCAGGGCGCCGGCGGGCAGAACGTCAACAAGGTGTCGAGCGCGATTCACCTGCGCTTCGACATCCGCGCGTCGTCGCTGCCGCCCGTCATCAAGGAGCGGCTCCTCACGCTGTCCGACCAGCGCATCACGCGCGACGGCATCGTCGTGATCAAGTCGCAGGAATACCGCACCCAGGAGAAGAACCGCGAGGCAGCGCTCGCGCGGCTCGATGCGTTGATCGGCAGCGTCGCGTTCACGCCGCGTGCGCGTGTCGCGACACGGCCGACGCGCGCATCGAAGGAGCGGCGGCTCGAACACAAGTCGCGGCGCAGCATGGTGAAGTCGGGAAGAGGGAAGGTGATCGACTGACGAAAGGCCGAACCGGCCAGGGCGGCGGGCGGATCCGTACCGCCCGCGCTCGCTACCGCATCACGGTGCCCGCGCTGTCGAGCACGAAGTCGACGCAGAACACGACGAGGCGACTTTGCGCGCGAATCGCGACGGCGGCCGTATAGCAGTCGCGGCCTTCGGTCAGCGAGAAGTGCGGGCCCATCAGCGCGACGCGTCCCGGCGCCGCGATCGCGCGCTGAAAGTACGGACGCCGCGACCAGTTGCTGTGCGTCTCCGGGAACAGCGGCGCGAGCCGTGCGCCGCTCGCCTGGCCGTCGTCGGGGCGCGCGCCGATCGACGGCAGGAACTGTTCGCCGATTTCGTCCGTCACGAACACGCGGCGCGCGGCCGGCACCGCGAATACGCGCTGCGCGGCGTCGTTCAGATTGCCGCTCGCGGAAAACGCGGCCGCGCCGGCGAGCACGAGCCGCTCGATCGCGTCGAAGCCCGGCTGCTCGGCGACCGCCGGTGTATGCCGCTGCGCGATGAATCGTTGCCACGCGGCGTCGAGCATTGCGGGCGCCGCTGCGCTCGCATATGCGATCGACGCATCGGGCTGGCCGAACTGGAAGCCCTGGACGAAATCGATATCGGCCTCCATCAGCGCCTGCAGCGCATCGTCGCTTTCGACGCCCTCGGCGAGCACCATCGCGCCGGCCTGGTGGAGCATCGATACCAGGTGATGCATGATGCGGCGATCGTCGGCCGACGAGTTCGCGCGCTCGACGAGCGATCGATCGAGCTTGACGATATCGGGCCGGGTGCGCCACACGCGGTCGAAATTCGAGAATCCGGTGCCGAAATCGTCGATCGCGATCAGGAAGTCGCGATGCTGGATCATGTCGATCGTGCGGGCGAGCGCGGCTTCGTCGCGCACCGGTTGCTCGACAACTTCCAGCACGATGCGGTTCGGCGGCAGTGCGAAATGCCGGCACAGTGCCTCGACGAATTCACGCTGTACGAGGCCCGAATCGAGTACGCGCGGCGTCACGTTCAGGAACAGCCAGCCGTCGCCGATACCTTGCGCAACGAAGTTGGCCGTGTGCAGGCAGCGGGCGAGCCGGTCGAGCAGCAGCGCATCGGCAGCAGCGCGCGTCCTGTCGAACAGCGCGACCGGCGACACCAGCGTGCCGTTCTCGTCCACGACGCGCAGCAGCGCTTCATAGCCGACCACGCGCTTGTGCGTGATCGACAGCACGGGTTGAAACACGCTGCGCAGCGTCGTGTCGCGATACGTGGCGATCCAGCCGCTGGGCGTCGGTGTCAGGCGTTCGAGCAGGGAATCGAGCGAGATGTCGCGGGCGGGCTTCATGTCAACGGTGCCCTGCGGCGATCGGGGGGGCGGTGTCGTGCCGCCACGCCGAAGCCGTCGCACGCGCAGGTGGACGCGAAAGAACGTGGAGCATCGTAACCGCCTTCTGCGGATGAGTGTTTCGAGTGTAACGGGAATGGCGCGGTGCGCGTATCAGGGTAACTCCAGACGCAAACGCTACACTGACGCGCGAGCGGGGCTGTCCGTCTGGAGCGTGCACCATGCAGCAGCAGTCGCCGACCGTCCACGCGGCGATAGCGCCGCGTGTGTCGCGCGCATTGCGTGCGACGAATGCGAGAAATTCGGAAAGCGGCGGAATGCCGGCGCCGCTGCGCAACCGTGCGCGATCATCGGCATCGGGTGAAGAACGACATGCTTCGGCACGCGCCGGTCGATGGGCGGCGTTCGAAGACCGAAGGCTGGCGGCCGGCGCTTCGCCGGCAACGGGCAACGGGCAACGGGCGATCGTCGGCTGAGCGAGCCCCGTATGCCGCTCAGGCCGCCTCGCCGCCCCGTGGGCGGAGCCCGGGAATCCGCTTGATCACGCCGGTCGCAAGCGCGGTGCCGACGAGCACGATCGCGCAGCCTTCGATCATCACGACCGATACGTGTTCGCCGAGGAACAGTGCGCCCCACAGCAGGCCGAACACCGGGATCACGAACGTCACGGTAATCGCGCGGGCCGGGCCGACGTGCGCGATCAGATAGAAGAAGATGAAATACGCGATGCCCGTACAGGCGATGCCGAGCGCGAGCACGGCCCCCCACGCATGCGTGCTGACGGCCGCCGCCGGCCACGTCGCGATCGCGAACGGCAGCAGCAGCACGGTCGAGCCGATCATGCTGCCGGTCGCGTTGACGAGCGGATCGACGCCGCTCAGCTTGCGCTTCGTATAGTTGGCCGCGATGCCGTACAACAGCGTCGCGCCGAGCGCCGCGGCGGCGGCCAGTGCGGTCGCGCTGGCGCCGGTGCTGCCGTGCGCGTTCGCGATCTGATCCCACACGAGCGTGAGCACGCCGGCAAAGCCGATCACGAGGCCGAGCGCGCGCGGCAGCGACAGCTTGTCCTTCAGCCACAGGTACGCGACGAGCGCGCCCCACAGCGGCGTCGTCGCATTGATCACCGAGGTCACGCCGGCGGACAGCGTCAGTTCGGCATAGGCGAACAGGCAGAATGGCGCGCCCGAGTTCAGTACGCCGACGACGAACAATGGCCACGCGTGCCGGCGCAGCCGCGCGCCGAGGTCGGCGGGCTTGAAGCGCGTCAGCGCGAGGCCCGTCAGGAACAGCGCGCCGATACCCACCCGCAGCGCCATCAGCGGCGCGACGCCGAATTCGGCAACGCCGATCCGGATGAACAGGAACGACGCGCCCCACAGGGCGGCGAGGACGGTCAGCAGAAGGGCGTTCTTGGGTGACATCGAGCGTGGCGGGCGAGGGGACGGGATGCGGTGAATCTTACACCGCGTTACCGCACCGTCGTTTCACGATCGGATGAAACGACAAGAAACGGGAACTCCGCCTGCCGCCGACGCGAACCGGCCGGATGGCCGGCACGGCCGCTCAATGATGGTGCCGGCCGCCGCGTCCGCCAAACCCGAAGTTCAGCGACAGCGCGGGGCCCCAATAACCCCCCCATGCCGGGGCATATGCAGGGGCCGGATAGTAGTACGCGGGGCCGGGGTCGACATACACGGGCGCGGGCTGTACCGGCGCCGCCGCGTAATAGCCGGACGGATAGTAGCCGTAAGGGTAATAACAGCCGGCGAGTGTCGCGCACGCGAGCGTCGCGGCGACGAGGGTCCTGTTCATGATGTCTCTCCGGCGGCGCCGGCAATCGGCAGATGCTTAAGCTTAGGCCGCATGGAGGCAATACGGTGCGCAAAACGGTAACGGATCATTTCGGGGCATCGCCCCGGAGCGCCCGGGCGACCGCTACCGCCAGATGCGAAAACGGCGCTTCCGCACCGCGGAAACGCCGTCTGGCCGAAACCGAAACGCGCCGCGCAGCGTGCGGCACGTGGGCGCCGGGCCGGCTTACTTGCCGACCTGGTTGCCGATGATGCCGCCCGCTGCCGCGCCGCCCAGCGTCGACAGCGCGTTACCGCCGATCGCCGCGCCGGCGACGCCGCCGACACCCGCCCCGATGGCCGTATCGCGCTGGCGCCGCGTCATCGAATCGCAGGCCGACAGGCTTGCCACCGTTGCGACGAGCAGAGCGCATACCCCAAAACGCCGAATCGAGTAACTCATGATCATTGTCCTTGTGGTAGTGAATGGAGGACGCGCGACCGGCTGACGGCCACACACAACCCCAATCTACCCGCCGCCCCGAGGGGCCGCTGTAAGGACTTGTTAAGGCTCGGACGGTTTCGTAATCAATTGTTTCCCCTGCGCCGGCAGGCATGCGGGATGCGGCCGCGCGCAAAAAAGCCCGCTCGAAAGCGGGCTTCCTGCAGCGCGTCACGATGCGATCCGTTTGGCGGACCGCAGCGTTCGCTTACTGACGATGATAGATCTCGGCACCGGTCTTCACGAACTCGACCGCCTTGACTTCCATCCCCTTCTTCAGCGCCTCGGTTTCCGACACGCCCTGCTGCGCCGCGAATTCGCGCACGTCCTGCGTGATCTTCATCGAGCAGAAGTGCGGGCCGCACATCGAGCAGAAGTGCGCGACCTTTGCCGAATCCTTCGGCAGCGTCTCGTCGTGGAATTCGCGCGCCTTGTCCGGATCGAGGCCGATGTTGAACTGGTCTTCCCAGCGGAACTCGAAGCGCGCCTTCGACAACGCGTTGTCGCGCACCTGCGCGCCCGGGTGACCCTTGGCGAGGTCGGCCGCGTGCGCCGCGAGCTTGTACGTGATGATCCCTTCCTTCACGTCGTCCTTGTTCGGCAGCCCGAGGTGCTCCTTCGGCGTCACGTAGCACAGCATCGCGGTGCCGAACCAGCCGATCATCGCGGCGCCGATGCCCGACGTGATGTGATCGTAGCCCGGCGCGATGTCGGTGGTCAGCGGCCCGAGCGTGTAGAACGGCGCTTCCTTGCACCAGTCGAGCTGGAGATCCATGTTCTCCTTGATCAGCTGCATCGGCACGTGGCCGGGGCCTTCGATCATCACCTGGACGTCGTGCTTCCACGCGATCTGCGTGAGTTCGCCGAGCGTCTTCAGTTCGCCGAGCTGCGCTTCGTCGTTCGCGTCGTAGATCGAGCCGGGGCGCAGGCCGTCGCCGAGCGAGAAGCTCACGTCGTACGCCTTCATGATCTCGCAGATCTCTTCGAAGTGTTCGTACAGGAAGCTTTCCTTGTGATGCGCGAGGCACCACTTCGCCATGATCGAGCCGCCGCGCGACACGATGCCGGTCATCCGGTTCGCGGTGAGCGGCACGTACTGCAGGCGCACGCCCGCGTGGATCGTGAAGTAGTCGACGCCTTGCTCGGCCTGCTCGATCAGCGTGTCGCGGAAGATTTCCCAGGTCAGGTCCTCGGCCTTGCCGTTGACCTTTTCGAGCGCCTGGTAGATCGGCACCGTGCCGATCGGCACCGGGCTGTTGCGGATGATCCACTCGCGCGTTTCATGGATGTGCTTGCCGGTCGACAGGTCCATCACCGTATCGCCGCCCCAGCGGATCGCCCACGTCATCTTGTCGACTTCCTCGCCGATCGACGACGTGACGGCCGAGTTGCCGATGTTCGCGTTGATCTTCACGAGGAAGTTGCGGCCGATGATCATCGGCTCGGATTCCGGGTGGTTGATGTTCGCGGGGATGATCGCGCGGCCGCACGCCACTTCCGAGCGCACGAATTCCGGCGTGATCTCGGCCGGCGCGTTCGCGCCGAAAGCCGCTGCGCCGAACGCCTGGCCCGGGTGCTGGCGGCCCATCATCGCGGCGAGCTTCGCGCCGTTCGGGCCGCTCGCCTTCAGGCTCTCGAGGTACTCGGCGCGGCGCTGGTTCTCGCGGATCGCGATGTATTCCATTTCCGGCGTGATGATACCCTGGCGCGCATAGTGCATCTGCGTGACGTTCTTGCCGGCCTGTGCGCGGCGCGGGTTGCGGTGCAGGCCCGGGAACCGCAGGTCGGCGGTGGCCGGGTCGGCCGCGCGCTCGAGGCCGTACTGGCTCGACAGGCCGCCGAGCACTTCGGTGTCGCCGCGCGCTTCGATCCAGCCCTGACGCAGCGCGGCCAGGCCCGCGCGGATGTCGATCTTCGCGTCCGGATCGGTGTAGGGGCCCGACGTGTCGTACACGTAGATCGGCGGATTCTTCTCGCCGCCGAAGCCGGTCGGCGTGTCGGCCTGCGTGATTTCACGCATCGGTACGCGGATGTCGGGCTGCGAGCCGGTTACATAAACCTTGCGGGAATTCGGCAGCGGGGCGACGGCCGCGGCATCGACATGAGCGTCGGCGGACAGAAACTTCGGATTGGCGTTCATGCAATCTCCTGTGTGAGCGCCGGACACGCGCTTCGGCGCTTGCCCGGAGCCCTTGACGAATGTGGGGCTCGAGCTAAGCAGGAGACGAGGTTTGGTGAGGCGGCGGATTTCGTCAGAAGGATGGCGGCGAAATCCGTACGCTTCCCTGCGCTGGCATTATCCAGATCAGGTTCAAAGGGTATTTCTCACCCGCAATGCCGGTTGTTTGACCGAACGCATTGCAGGACCCCCGCGTTAGCAAGGGCACACGATACACCGGCTTCGCGGCGGTTTCAACCGGGGGCAGATCCGATGCGGCGGTGCAGCCGCAGCATCGCGGGCGGTGCGCGCGGCTGTCGCCCGGCCGCCAGCGCGCCCGCCGGGGCGAAGCGGTGCAGCATCGCGGCCGTTCGGTTCCGGCCGAAAGCGTCGGCTAAAAAAATTTTCAACACGGCTGTCATTTCCGGCGCACACGTCCGTCTATTCGGCTCCTTAAACCCATGTATCGGAGAAATGTCATGAAAAACGGAATCCTGGTCGCCTGTGTCGCCGCTATCGCGATGGTTGCCACGAGCGCTTATGCGCAGAACGACGCGATGTCGAAGGACGGCATGTCGATGTCGAAGGACGCGATGGGCCACGACGCGATGGCGAAGGACGGCGCGATGAAGAAGGGCGCCATGAAGAAGCATGCGATGAAGAAGGACGCGATGTCGCACGACGCGATGGGCAAGGCGATGTCGGGCGACAAAATGGCGCCGTCGAACTGACGCAGGCGGGCCGGTCGGGTGGTGCGTGCATCGCATCGCCCGACGTCTCGCATCGAGTGCGTTTGCATCATCCCCGCATCCTCTGAGGCTCCACCATGCAAACCGTTCCCGCCACCGGTCGCGACGCGGCGTCACCGCCCGCGCGCCCGATCCATCCGCCGTGGGTGCGCGTGAGTCACTGGCTCAACGCGCTCGCGGCCATCGTGATGGCGCTGTCCGGCTGGCGCATCTACGATGCGTCGCCGATCTATCCGCCGTTCGCGTTTCCTCACGGCATCACGCTCGGCGGCTGGCTGGGCGGTGCGCTGCAATGGCATTTCGCGGCGATGTGGCTGCTCGCCGCCAACGGGCTGTTCTACCTGGCGATGTCGATCGCGACCGGGCGCTTCGCGCGCATGCTGCTGCCGGTCACGCCGGCGTCCGTCTGGCGCGACCTGCGTGCCGCACTGCGCGGGCGGCTGTCGCATGACGACCTCGGCGTCTACAACGCGGTGCAACGCGCTGCGTACCTGGTCGCGATCGCCGATCTCGTCGTGCTGGTGCTGTCGGGGCTCACGATCTGGAAGTCCGTGCAGTTTCCGCTGCTGCGCGACCTGTTCGGCGGCTACGACATGGCGCGCGCCGTGCATTTCTGGGCGATGTCGCTGCTGGTCGCATTCTTCGTCGTGCACGTCGCGATGGCGCTGCGCGTGCCGCGCTCGCTGCTCGCGATGCTGCGCGGGCGCTGACCCGCAGCGTGCGGACAAAAGGAAATCATCATGTCGGAATCCGAAAGCACACGCGACCGTTCGCGCTGGACGCTCGATCGCACGTCGCTCGAACTCGACGTGCGCCGCACGCTCGAGATGCCGTCGCGGCGGCTCTTCAATCGCCGCATCCTGACGCTCGGCGGCCTGACGATGCTGACCGGCTGCACGCTGCAGGACGACGCGTCGGTCAACACGTTTCTCGAGCGGGTATCGCGGCTGAACGATCGCGTGCAGGCCTGGCTCTTCAGCGGCGAGCGGCTCGCGCCGACCTATACCGAAGCCGACATCACGCGGCCGTTCCTGTTCAACGCGTACTACGGCATCGACGAGGTGCCGCACGTCGACGCGGCGACGTACCGGCTCGTGCTGTCGGGCCGCGTGACGGGCAAGCGCGTGTGGACGCTCGACGAGCTGTATGCGCTGCCGCATGAGGAGCAGATCACGCGGCACATCTGCGTGGAAGGGTGGAGCGCGATCGGCCGCTGGGGCGGCACGCCGTTCGGCGCATTCCTGGCGCGCGCCGGCGCCGATACGCACGCGAAATACGTCGGCTTCAAATGCGCGGACGATTACTACGAAAGCATCGACATGCCGACCGCGCTGCATCCGCAGACGCTGCTTGCATTCGACTACGACGGCCGTCGCCTGCCGCCGGAATTCGGCTTTCCGATGAAGCTGCGGATGCCGACCAAGCTCGGTTACAAGAATCCGAAGCACATCATGGAAATCTTCGTGACCGATACCTACCCGGGCGGCTACTGGGTCGACCAGGGGTACAACTGGTTCGGCGGATCGTGAGCGACGAGGCGCGCCCGCCCGCGCCCGCCGTCGTGCCGCGCGGTGCGTTACGCGGATTCACGCACCTGCAGATCGACGCGCAGGCCGACGGCCGCCGCCATGTTCACGAGCGCGTCGAGCCCGAACAGGTTGATCTTGCCGCGCAGCAGATCGGACACGCGCGGCTGCGTGACGCCCAGCCGTTTCGCGGCCTGCGCCTGGCTGAGTTCGAGCTGCGCGATGCGCTGCTTGAGCGCGATCATCAGTTCGGAGCGCAGCTTCATGTTCTCGGCCTCGGCCGGCTGGTCTTCGATTGCGTCCCAGACGCTCGCATGGCGTTCGTTGCTCATCGTTTCCTCTCCATCATCAGCGCCCGATAGCGCCGGGCGGCCAGCTCGATATCGGCCTTGCGGGTGCGCGCCGATTGCTTGCGGAAGCAGTGCAGCACGTAGATCGCGTCGGCGAAGGTCGCGACGTAGATGATCCGGAATGCGCCGCTCGCATCGCGCAGGCGAATTTCCCGCACGCCGGGGCCGACTGTGCGCATCGGTTTCCAGTCGTCGGGCGCCAGGCCGCGCTGCACCTGGTCGATCTGGTGACCGGCTTCGCGGCGCGCCGGCAGCGGAAAGCCGCGAAGTGCGTCGAGCGCGCCGCCGGCGAAGACAACCGGCTTCGGCGGAAGAATGGTGGAATCATACAAAATTTTGTATGGAAGTGCGCGGATCGAATGAGCGGAACGTCGGCGGCCGGACGGGCATGCCGACCGTCACGATAAGCGGGAAGCGATACCTGACGCGCATGACTGGCCATCAGGCCGAGGTATCGATCGTGACGCGAGGGAAGGGGGGGAGCAGGGCGCCCGCGACGCCCGTGCAGCGCGTATCCGGCGCCGGATTTCACACGTCCCGCGGCCCGAAAATTGTCGCGTCGAAACATCAGTCGATATCCTTTCAGACATGTCCGACGATGCTTTCGAATCCTTGATGCCATAATGCCGAGCGTGCGTGGACGAAGCCGTTCGCGCACGTTTTTTGACCCCCTGCCGCCGCTTGCCGGTTCTTATTCGTCGCCGTTCGCACTGCCATGTCGTCCCGCACGTTCGTCTCCGCCTTCCCGGTCCCGTCAGGGCCGTTTGCCGGCCTCTCCGGCGTCTTTCAGCGGAGCACGCAACGCGTCTCGTGCGGGCGGGCTGAACGATGACCCCGCTCGACCGTCTCCTCGATTTCTTCGCCCGCCTGCCGATCCGGATCCGCCTGCCGCAAAGCCGCGGCGGCCGCGTCGCACTGGCGCTGGTATTCATCTATTTCGTCTGGGGTTCGACCTACAGCGGCCTGCATTTCGCGCTGCAGTCGTTCCCGCCGCTGCTGCTGTCGGGGCTGCGCAACCTGCTCGGCGGGATCGGCCTGTTCATCTTCGCGCTGCGGCGCAAGCCCGAATGGCCGACGTTGCTGGAAATCCGCAACTCGGCGATCGTCGGCACGATGCTCGTCGCGCTGTCGTCCGGCACGATCGCGCTCGGGATGCGCACGGTCAGCAGCGGCTCGGCCGCGGTGATGGTCGCCACGGTACCGCTGTTCGCGACCGTGATCGCGGCGGTCGCCGGGCGCCCGGTAACGAAGGGAGAGTGGGCGGCCGTCGCGCTCGGGATGGTCGGCATCGTCGTGCTGAATTCGGGCGGCGCGGCCGCCGCGAACTCGGCGCTCGGCACGATCTGCGTGCTGGCGGGCGCACTGTTCTGGGCGGGCGGCGCGCATCTGTCGACACGGCTCAAGCTGCCGTCGGACCTGTTCCTGTCGACGTCGCTGCAGATCGGTCTGGGCGGCCTGATGTCGACGATCGCCGCCTGGCTGCTCGGCGAGCGCATCGAGCAGGTCGCGGCGGGGCCGGTGTTCGCGTTCCTGTACCTGATGGTGTTCTGCACGATGGCGGCGTACGTCGCGTACGGCTACCTGATTCGCCACACGAGCCCGATCATCGCGAGCAGCTGCATGTACGTGAACCCGATCGTCGCGGTCGCGCTCGGCGCGCTGATGCTCGGCGAGCCCGTGACCACGGCGACCGTGATCGCGACGATCGCGATCCTCGGCAGCGTGGGACTGTCGTTCCTGTTCGATCCCGCGCGCCGTCCCGCCGCGCGCGCGGCGGCCGATGCGTCGTCGGCCGTGGCGGCCGTGGCCACCGATTCGGCCGCAAGTGCGGCGCCCGCACCGGCTCAGGCCGCGATGCCCGAGCCGGCGCCGATCTTCGCGCCTTCCGCGGTACCGCTTGCGGTGCCGGCACCGGCCGCCGTCATGGATCCGGCCGCGGTCATGGATCCCGCGCAGGTATTCACGCCGCCGCCCGCTGGCGAACCGGCCGCGTCGCGGGCCGACGCTTGACGCCGGCGCGCGCGGCAGCGGTCAGCCGCGCCGTGCGCCGCGATGGTGGAACCAGCCGGCGAGCGCGGTAAACAGCAGTCCGGCCGTGCACATGCCGATCCAGCCGAATGCGCGCCACGCGGCGACGCCGGCCGACGAGCCGAGCGCGCCGCCGATGAAGTAGCACACCATGTACACGGTGTTCACGCGGCTGCGCGCCTCGGGCTTCAGCGCGTAGATGCGTGACTGGTTCGAGATCTGTGCGGCCTGCACGCCGACATCCAGCACGATCACGCCGATCACGAGCCCGACGAGGCTCGTCCCCGACAGCGCGAAAATCACGAACGACGCCGCGAGCAGCGCGATCGCGAGCGAGATGATCGCGCGCGGGCCGCGCGTGTCCGCGAAACGGCCCGCGTACGGCGCGGCCAGCGCACCGGCCGCGCCGACGATGCCGAACAGCCCCGCGGCCTGTGGGCCGAGATGGAACGGCGCGCCGGCGAGCAGCAGCGTGAGCACCGGCCAGAACGCGCTGAACGCGGCGAACAGCGCGGCGCCCGTCAGCGACGCCTCGCGCAGCCCGCGCAACTCGACGGCCAGATGCCACATCGAGCCGAGCAGCTTGCCGTACGACAGCGTCGACGTCGGCGAACTGCGCGGCAGCCGCAGCACGATCACCGCGGCCAGCCCGACGAGCGCCGCGACGGACGCACCGAACACCGCCCGCCACCCGAAATATTCGGCGACGAAGCCGGCCGCCGTGCGCGCCAGCAGGATGCCGAGCAACAGCCCGCTCATCACGGTGCCGACCGCATGCCCGCGCTCGGCGGGCGGCGCGATCTCGGCCGCGAACGGCACGGCCTGCTGCGCGATCGTCGCGAGCACGCCGATCGCGAGGCTTGCCGCGGCGAGCACCGCCAGCGACGGCGCGGTGGCGGCGACGATCAGCGCGATCGACAAGCCCGCGATCTGCAGCAGGATCAGCCCGCGGCGATCGAAACGGTCGCCGAGCGGCGCGAGCAGGAACATGCCGGCCGCATAGCCGAGCTGCGTCGCGGTCGGCACTGTGCCGATCCACGACGCGCCGTCGGGAAACGCCGAGCGGAAGCTGTCGAGCAGCGGCTGGTTGTAGTAGATGTTCGCGACTGACACACCCGCGATCGTCGCCAGCAGCAACAGCAGGCTGCGCGAGTAGTGGGGCGAGGCGGCGTCGGTCGGACGGTCGGTGGAGGCGGCGGACATGGCGGCAACGGAACGGAATGGGGCGGCGTGGCGCGCGGCGCGGCGTCGGTCGCGCAGGCGGCCGGGTGCCGATCAAGGCTGCCGATCATACCGGAGCACCGTGAATCCTGCCGGGCGCGCGGCCAGGCGGCTGGGCGGGCGCGATCCGGGTGCGGCGGGCCGCTGTCGGTGCCGATCGGCCGCAACGGGCGCCGACCGACGGCCGCCGCGCGTCATTCCGCGTCATTCGCTCGCGATGCGCGCCGTCAGTCGACCAGTTCCCCGTTCGGTTCATAGAACGGATAGGGCCCGTCGCCTTCGTCCACATATACGTGATGGGACATCATCCCCGTTTCCGGCGTATGGACGTGTACCGCGAACGCGGGCGGCTCGAGCCGGAATGCGGATGGCGCGTCCGCGCGCAGGTCGAACGCGACCTGATGCGCGGGCGCCGGCACGGCCGACGCGAGCGTGCCGCCGAAACGCGTGAACATCGTACGGTGCACGTGGCCGCACAGCACGCGCTCGACGTTCGGATAGCCGCGCAGCAGCGCATCGAGCTGCGCGGCGGCGGCGGGCGCGAGGCGCAGCGCGTCCATGTGTCCGATCCCGGACGCGAACGGCGGATGATGCAGCGCGACGATCACCGGCCGGTCGCGCGCGGCGTCGAGCCGCGTGGCGAGCCACGCGAGCCGCGCGTCGCAGAGGTCGCCGTGGCTCGTGCCGGGCACCTGCGAATCGAGGGCGAGCACGCGCACCGCGCCGACGTCGAATGCGTATTGCACGAATTCGCCCTCATGCAGCTCCGGGCGATCGGCGAACGCGCGGCGCAGCCCCGCGCGATCGTCGTGATTGCCGACCATCAGGTAGTACGGAATCTCGAGCGGCGCGAGCAGGTCGCGCAGATGGCGGTATTCGTCGTCGTGGCCGAAGTCGGTCAGGTCGCCCGTGACGAGCACGGCGTCGGGGCGCGGCACCAGCGCGTTCAGTTTCGCGATGCAGCGCGCGAGCGCGGCGGCCGTGTCGACGCGCCGGTACGCGAGCTGGCCCGGGCGCTTGATATGGAGATCGCTGATTTGAGCAAGCAGCATCGTCGTTCCTCGGAATGTCTGGTTATCGTGGGGCGGTGTTACGCGGCGAGTGCGATCAGGCCCTCCGACGCGATCGCGATGCCGACCGCCGTGCCGCGCGCAAGCTCGACGCGGCCCGGCACGTCGATCACGAGCGCGTCGGGCGCCGCATGCTCGATCGTGAGCCGCGTGCGCTCGCCGAGGAACGCGCACGCGCCGATCGCACCGCGCAGCGGCGCATGCGCGGGATCGGCAAGCTGCGCGTCCTCCGGGCGGAAGAACCACTCGTCGGCGGCGTGCGGCGTGACGATCGAGCCTCCCGTTGTCACGAGCGCGCCTTCACGCCATTGTCCTGCAAGCCGGTTCAGCGTGCCGATGAACTGCGCGACCGTGCGGTTCGCGGGCCGGTAGTAGATGTCGCGCGGCGTGCCGATCTGCTCGATGCGGCCCGCGCCCATCACGACGATCCGGTCGCCGAGTTCCATCGCCTCGGCCTGGTCGTGCGTCACGTACACGGTCGTCACGCCGAGTTCGCGCAATAGCGCATTCATCTCGCGGCGCAGCACGTCGCGCAACTTCGCGTCGAGCGCGGTCAGCGGCTCGTCGAGCAGCAGCACGCGCGGGCGCACCGCGAGCGCGCGCGCCAGTGCGACACGCTGGCGCTGGCCGCCCGACAGCTGATCGACGGGTTTGTCCGCGTGCGCGTCGAGCCGCATCATCGCGAGCAATTCGTCGACGCGTTCGCGCAGCGCGCGCGGCTCGGTCTTGCGGATCTTCAGCCCGTAGCCGACGTTGCCTCGTACCGTCAGGTTCGGAAACAGCGCGTAGTTCTGAAACACCATGCCGACCTGGCGGCGCTCGATCGGAAGCAGGGTCACGTCGTCGCCGCCGAACAGGATCGTGCCGCCAGCGTCCGGCGTGTCGAGCCCGGCGATCAGGCGCAGCGTGGTCGTCTTGCCGCAGCCGGACGGGCCGAGCAGCACGAGCGTCTCGCCCGCGCCGATCGACAGGTCGAGCGGTTCGAGCACGCGCGTGCCGCGGAACGTCTTCGCGCAGCGGGTCAGGGTGATGGGAGTGGAGTCGAGTTTCATGGGAGCGGTAGGTTCAGCGCGGCCGGCGCTTCAGTGCGCGCGTACCGGACGGATCGACGCCGAGCCACTGCATCGCGACGAGCAGCGGCAGCGTCATCAGCAGGAACACGATCGTGTAGGCGCTGCCGACTTCGAGACGCAGCGATGCGTAGGTGTCGGCGAGCCCGACGGGCAGCGTCTTGGTGTCGGGCGTATGCAGCATCCATGTCAGGTTGAATTCGCCGATCGACAGCGTGAGCACCGCGAGCGCACCCGCGACGATGCCGGGGCGCAGGTTCGGCAGCACGATCGTCACGAAGCGCGTGACGAACGATGCGCCGAGGCTCGCCGCGCCTTCCTCGAGCGTGCGCAGGTCGGCACCGGCCGCGACGGCCGCGACCGCGCGCACCATGAACGGCAGCGTGAACACGACGTGGCCGACGACGATGAACCACAGGCTCATCCGGAACGCGGTGAAGCCGCCGTACACGACCAGCAGCGCGAGCGCCGACGCGAGGCCCGGCAGCGCGACCGGCAGCACGAGCGCTTCCTCGATCACGCGGGCGACGCGGCTCTGGCTGCGCGCGAGCGCATAGCCGGCCGGCACGCCGACGGCGAGCACGATCGCGAGCGTCGCGAATGCGACGCCGAGCGACAGCGCGACCGAGCCCTGGTATTGCTGCCACACCTGTTCGAGCCAGCGCAGCGTGAGGCCGCTCGACAGCCCGCGGAAATAGTTGACGGTGAGGCCTGCGAGCACCGACATCACGACGGGCACGATCAGGAACGCGCACAACAGCAGCGTGACGCCCCATTGCAGCGCGGCGATCGCGCGCGCGCCGGACACGCGCGGCGCGCGTCGTGCGGCGCCGTTCGCGTGCGACGCAGCGGGCGCTGGCGACGGCGCGGACGAACCGGAAAGCGATTGCATGACGGAATCCTCAGGCCGCGGCGGCGGCGGTGTGGCCGGTGAACCGGCGTGCGAGCGCGAGCACGGCCCACGTGACGATGCCGAGCACGATCGACAGGCCGGCGGCTGTCGCGATGTTCGCGTTCAGCGTGAATTCGGTGTAGATCGTCATCGGCAGCACGTTCAGGTCGGTGGCGAGCGTAAATGCGGTGCCGAACGCGCCCATCGCGGTCGCGAAGCAGATTGCGCCGGCCGCGATCAGGCCCGGCGCGAGCGCCGGCAGCACGATGTCGACGAAGATGCGCCACGGCGACGCGCCGAGCGAGCGCGCGGCTTCCTCGAGCGACGCGTCGAGCTTCGACGCAGCGGCAATCACGGTGACGATCACGCGCGGAATCGAGAAATACAGGTAGCCGACGAACAGCCCGGCAACCGAATACGCGAACACCCACTTGTCGCCGGTCAGCTTCGCGGACAGCATTCCGATCAGCCCCTGCCGCCCGGCAAGCATGATCACCATGAACCCGACCACGACGCCCGGGAACGCGAGCGGAAACGTGAGCAGCGCGAGCAGCACGCGCTTGCCCGGGAACTCGCGGCGCGCGAGCAGCAGCCCCGAGATCGTCGACAGCGCGAGCGTCGCGAGCGTGACGCCGGCCGACAGCGCCACCGTCTCGCCGAGGCTCTTCATGTAGCGTGCATTGCCGAGCAGCGCCGCGTATTGCGCGAAGAACGCGCCGTCGGCGGACACCTGTACGAGTGCCGCCATCGGCAGCAGCCAGAACGCGGCGAACACCGCGAGCGCCGGCGCGACGAGCGCGATGCGCCAGCGCAGCGGGAAAGTCAGGTCGAGCATGGCGTGGTTCCGGCTGCTTACTGCATCACCTGCAGGTATTGCAGGCCGAACGCTTGCTGGCCGGCCGCCATCTTGCCGAAGTCGACCGGCTTCGCCCGCGCGTATTCGCTCGCCGGCAGGAATTTCGCGGCGACGTCGGCACCGAGCGTCTGTGCGCGCACCGGACGCAGGTACGCGTTGGCCCACAGCTTCTGGCCTTCGTCGGACAGCACGAAGTCGAGCACCTTCCTGCCGTTCGCGTCGTGCGGCGCGCCCTTCACGAGGCTCATCACGTAGGGCACCGCGATCGTGCCTTCCTTCGGAATCACGAACTCGACGTTCGCGTGATCCTTGTACTTCGCGCGATACGCGTCGAAGTCGTAGTCGAGCAGGATCGGAATCTCGCCGGACAGCACGCGCGCGTACGCGGTCTGCTTCGGCACGATCGGTGCGTTTGCCTTCAACTTGCGGAACCAGTCGAGTGCCGGCTTGAAGTTGTCGAGGCTGCCGCCGAGCGCCTGGTTGACCGCCACCGCGCCCGCGTAGCCGACGAACGCGCTCGACGGATCGAGGTAGCCGACCATGCCCTTGTATTCGGGCCTCAGCAGGTCGGACCACGAGCGCGGCACCGGCTTGCCGTCGAGCGCGTCCTTGTTCACGAAGAAGCCGAGCGTGCCCGAGTGGATCGCGAACCAGTAGCCTTGCGGGTCCTTCAGGTTCGCGGGGATGTCGTTCCAGTGCGCGGGCTTGTACGGCGAGATCACGCCCTTGTCCTTCGCCTGGAATGCGGACGACACGCCGAGATAGACGACGTCCGCGACCGGGCTCTTCTGCTCGGCGATCAGCTGCGCGATCGCCTGGCCCGAGTTCTTGTTGTCGAACGGCACGCGAATGCCGGTCTTCTGCTTGATCGCCGCGATCTGCGCGGCCCAGTCGGCCCATTCGGGCGGGCAGTTGTAGCAGATCGCGGTTTCGTCGGCGTGGGCGACGGGTGCGAGCGCGACGAGCGCGGCGCAGGCGACGGGCGCGGCGAGCACGCGCAGCAGCGAGGTCAGGCGAAAGGACACGGTGGGTCTCCGGGCGGGGTATGGGTATTTCGTCGCACCGCGCACGACACGCGCGGCGCGTTCGTTCAGGCGTGGCGCAACTTCAGGCGTGGCGCAACTGCAGGTCGGCAGCCGGCGGCGCGACCGTCGCGCCGTCGCGCACCGTGTGCGGCAGGATCAGCGACGTGCGCTCGATCGTCGCGCCGCCGATGCATTCGACGAGGCGCCGCCACGCATGGCGGCCGATGTCCTGGTTCGGCGTTGCGACGCTAGCGAGCGGCGGCGCGAGCAGCTCGCCGATCGCGATGCCGTCGAAGCCGAGCACCGACAGGTCGTCCGGAATCGAGAAGCCTGCGCGGCGCAGGCCGCGCATCACGACCATCGCGAGCAGGTCGTTGCTGCAGAAGAGGGCGGTCGGGCGTGTGGCTTGCGCGGTGAGGTGCGCGAGCACCGCATCGGGCAGCTCGGCCGCGTTGAAGTCGACTTCGACCGGCGGCAGCGTCGCGACACCGGCTTCCTCGAGCGCCTGCGCGTAGCCGAGGTGACGCTGGCGTGCGCGATCCGATGCGGCGAGCGAGCCGGCCAGCATCAGCACGCGGCGATGGCCGCGCGCGGTCAGCAGACGGACGCCGTCGTAGGCGGCGCGGCGGTTGTCGACCGACACTGACGGGCGGCGTTGCGTGTCGTTGTGCATCAGCACGTAGTGCGGACCGTCGTGGTCGAGCATGTCGAGCAGCGGATGCGTGTCCGCATCGGCGACGGTCAGGATCAGTCCTTCGACGCGCTGCTCGCGCAGCGTCTCGATCGCGTGGCGCTCGCGCGCCGCGTCGTATTCGGTCGTCATCAGGATCAGCTTGAAGCCGGCCGCGGTCGCGAGTTCGTCGATGCCCTGCAGGCAGTCGGCGAACACCGGGTTCGACAGTGTCGGCACGATCACGCCGACGAGGCGCGTGCGCTCGCCGCGCAACTGCCGGCCGAGCGGGCTCGGGCGGAACTGCAGCGTGTCGATGGCGGTGCGGATCGTCGCCAGCGTGGCGGGGCTGACGGTATGTGGCGCGTTGATCGCGCGGGAGACGGTGGCGATCGAGAAGCCGGCGAGCGCGGCGACGTCCTTGATGGTCGGGGTCATGAAGTTACGCGATGTAAACGTTTTCGGCGGGGAAATTATCGAAAACGTTTGTGACTTCGCGATGACGCGCGAGATGTCGGGTTCGCAAAAAGCACGATACAAACATCAGACGTTTGACGCCTGGCGAGCGGGGCGGAGTCGATTGTATCGGTGGATGCTGCGGCGCGGGACGAAATCGATGACGGTGTCGCGCGATGTCGGTTGCGCATGTGAAGCCGCGCGAAGACGGAGCAGGCAAACATGCTGCGTCGCGATGTATTGCGCGTGAATCAGCGAACGCATGTGCAAGCAATGGTAGAATCGCGTCCGCCCTTTTGCCGGGGTGATGAAATTGGTAAACATAGCGGACTTAAACGATTGAGTGCCCGGCCGGAAACGGTCGGTGCAGAACCCTTCAAATTCGGCGAAACCCCTGATGTGCGCATGCGCATCGAGGCAACGCCGAGCCAAGCCTCGCGGGTACAGCGCCGCGAGGAAGGTGTAGAGACTAGACGGGGGGCGCCTAAGGCGCACGGGTGGCGATCACGCCCGCGCGCGACGGCGAAGGCATAGTCCAGCGCACGAACGGCGTCGTTTCGACGACGCCGGCTTTGAAAGAAGCAGTGTGACGAAAATCCGCCGCCTTCATTGGCTTGCCGGTTCGAGTCCGGTCCCCGGCACCAGAAACTGTTCCAACGAATTCTGCTGAAATCCTGAAACCCGCGATAGCACAAGGCTTCGCGGGTTTTTTATTCCTGGTTCGTCCATGGACAGCCGGAGGCAAGTTCGGACAACGTTGGGGGGCGCTGCACCACTATCTCAGATTCTGCTCTGAAGTTGCCCCTGGCGGGGGCAAGCGGTGGCGGCTCCAGTGCTGACGGTCAGGTGGTGCGCGTGTATAGGCGGTTCGCGCTGGTCGGCGTGGCGGGGGAGTTGGCCGGCGAGGCGGGAATTACCGGGTGGGCACCTAGCGAATCCTTGGGTGCAGCTGCAGAGTGCTTCCGTAGCGGGATTGCCGATCGTGGCGGCGTGGGAGGTGGTGAGATGGCCGCGATTCTGCGGCAAGTGCGCGCGTTTTTCGAGGCGCGCGGCGAAAGCCGCTTTTCGGGCTTGGATGCGGTGGACGCTCTTTAAGCGGCGCGCTGTGCAGGCTTAAAACAAATTTTGTCGCATGGTAGATCGCCGTCGATGAAGCGTTGTTTGTCGCGCTCAAAGTAACGCACGCTGTTTAGTCTAATTGGCAATTGGCACGCAGGCGTAGTGTGGAGCCGTTTTGGGCGACGCGCGGTCCGACGCAGGGGAGGGCCATCTAACATGCCGGCGTGCCCGCGAACGTAGATCTGGCGGCCGGCAGGCATAACCGCAATGTGCGATCGAGCCGCCAAATTTTGGATCCTTACCCGGTGGCCCCCTATGCGGGTAACGCGCGACTCCCGCTATTCGTCTAGATGCATGCTGCCAACTTGGCTGGCAGCCAAAGTGCGTCGTGTTTCGGTGAGTACGACCAATCCGATTGCTGCGTGAACATTGCAATCGGCAATTGGAATCCCTTGTCCAACAGGTGATGGCGGCTAACATTACGTTAGTTCCACAACTGATCACGACACTTGCCGCATAGGCGCGAGCAGAACTCGCGCCTATACGCCTGATTCATGTCGCGGCCAACGAGACTTACTCGCCGATCAAGAACCGATTGCGATTCTTCGCATCCTTGATCCATGCCGGAGCGCGACCGCGACCCGACCATGTCGCGCCGGTCTTTGGATCGCGATATCTGGCCTCCGTCGGGGCCTTTGCCGGCGCTGCGGTTCCGCGGCGCCGCGGGCCGAATATGTCCTTCTCGGTAATACCGTATTCCGCGACCTTGATGCGGATGTCCTCGATGACGGCTTGAAATTCTGCCAAGCGAGCAGCTTCAGCTTTCTCTGCTAGCGCTTCCATCTGTGCTTTGAGTTCCTTGTAAGTCGCCATGCTCTTTTCCTCCTTGATTACGTTATATCCATGATAGCCGGTTTGTATCGATACAGGAAAGGCACAGGTGATTTGCTGTACTAAAGCATGTCGATCGTCGGAATCCCGCAGTTTCCACCTACATTTGCGTCCGTACCTGTACAACTGGCTCGCGCCAAAGATCTGGTCAAGCCTGCATTCGAGAGCACGCAACGTTCGGTGAAACAGCTTCGTCGTCCACTCGAAGGCCAAGCATTTGAATTCGTTTGCCGCACCGCACTTCTCGCCAAAATAAAGTGATCTTCAACACCTTGCTAGCCGCTTTCCATACCGAAAAATAGTCTCCATTCTGGAGAGCACCTTTCCGCTGCCGGCCACTAACAGTAGAAAAACGGCTCATTACACTGCGCCCGTCGCATCGCGGGGGAACATCGACGCGGCACGCATTCGCAGCGCGCAAGCATTGCGACCGGCAAACGAACGACCTGGGGGTAAATCACATGAACAAGCGTTGGGGGATCATTGCGCCCGCCGCGTTGCTTGCAGCCGCCGCGCATGCACAAAGCAGCGTGACGCTGTATGGCAAGATCGAGGACGGGATCAACTACACGAGCAACGCACGCGGCCACGGAACCGTGCAACTGCAAAGCGGCTACGATTACGGCAGCCGCTGGGGCATCAAGGGTACGGAGGATCTCGGCGGAGGTTATCAGGCCATTTTCACGCTGGAGAGCGGCTTCGACGTCAACAACGGAAAAATGAGCCAGGGTGGCCGGGAATTCGGCCGCCAGGCTTTCGTCGGCATCGCGTCGGACCGTTACGGTACCGTGACGCTCGGCCGCCAATACGATCCGAGCGTCGACATTTTTTCGCCGCTCACCGCGAACGGAAACTGGACCGGCTATCTGTTCGCGCATCCGTATGACAACGACAACACCGATTACTCGTTCCGGGTGAACAACTCGGTGAAATACGTGTCGCCTGTATGGCACGGAATTACCGCGGAAGCGATGTACGGATTCAGCAACCAGGCGGGCGGCTTTGCGAACAATCGTCTGTATGGCGCCGCGCTGCAGTATCAGCAGGGAGGGCTGACGGTCGGCGCGTCGTATTTGAAGATCAACAATGCACGCAATGCCGATACGACAGGCGCGATCACCGGCGACAACACGTTCGACGCGTCGTCTCAGCAGAACATCGGCATTGGCGTGAACTACGCGTTTTCGAATGCGCTCGTCGGATTCACGTACTCGCACGTCGATGTGTACGATCCGACGTCGAATGCGTATTTCACCGGTACGACGCAGCCGGCGGGCGGCGCATGGAACGCGTGGAAATTCGATAACTTCGAGGTGAACGGGCTGTATCACTTCACTTCCGCGTTGTACCTCGGCGCGGCTTACACATACACGCAGGCCCGTGTCGCTTCGACGGTCGGCGCGTTCAATCCGAAGTGGCATCAGTTGAGCACCAAGTTGAATTACGACATGTCGAAACGCACGTCGGTATTCGTGGAAGGGGTCTATCAGCATGCGATGAATGCGCACACCGGAACCGACTTCGACTACGCGTACGTTCCAGGCGCTGCCGACATCTCGTCGAGCCCGAACCAGTACGTCGTGCGTGTCGCGCTACTGCATCATTTCTGACGTTGCTGCTGTTCGCCGGCTACCTCATCGGCTTCCCCGGCGGCCCGCACGCGACAGCGTGAAGGATCGCGGGGCTTTCTCCTTTTGCCGCGATTCCTGGCGCCGGGGCCTCGGCGAGACGCGCGAGAAGCGATGCACTCGCAGATTTTTGATTCGGCATGCCGCGTGCGCCGGCGTTGCAACACGGCCCGTGGCGCGCTTCACTGCGACGAATGTGAGGCCATGTGATACTTGGCAAAGGACGTCGCGCCGCACGCGTGTGCTCCACCGGCACACGCCTGCGCCGATTGCTTTCAACGCAATTTGCCAGTCGCAGGACCACCCGCCATGACGCACCCGACCTACCACTATTACGAACCCTCGCAAGGCCACGGCCTGCCGCACGATCCGTTGAATGCGATCGTGGGCCCGCGCCCGATCGGCTGGATCTCTTCCCGCGGCAGCGACGGCACGCTCAATCTCGCGCCGTACAGCTTCTTCAACGCATTCAACTATCGCCCGCCGATTATCGGCTTTTCGAGCACGGCCGCGAAGGACAGCCTGCGCAATGTGCAGGAGACGGGCGAGTTCGTATGGAACCTTGCGACGCGCGACCTTGCCGAGAGAATGAATCAGACCTGTGCCGCCGTGCCGTATGACGTCGACGAATTCGAACTCGGCGGCCTGACCGCGATTGCGTCGCGTCTCGTCAACGTGCCGCGCGTCGCGGAAAGCGGCGTCAACTTCGAATGCAAGGTGACCGACGTGATCCGGTTGCGCGATCACCACGGCGTCGAGACGCCGGCCACGCTGGTGCTGGGCGAGGTCGTCGCCGTGCATATTCGCCACGACCTGCTGAAGGACGGCATCTTCGACACGTTCGGCGCGGGCATCATTCTTCGCGCGGGCGGCCCGTCGGCCTATGTGCACGTCAAGCCGGACAGCCGCTTCGACATCGCGCGCCCCGACGCGTAACGCATCGTGCCGGAACGACCCGGCACACGGGTGCGGAAACGCCCGGGCCCCACCAAGACCCCGCCGAGATCCAGGATTTCGCGGGGTCTTTTGCTTCGCACCCTCCGGCATGATCGGCCGTACCGTACCGTACCGTTCCGACCGGCCTCGATACGCGCCGCACCGGTCGTTGATGCATCGCAGCACGCGCGTGCTTCATCCGCGACGCCGGCAACACCGATCGCCCGCCGATACCCGCCATGGCAAATCTGCTCACCGTAATCGAGCGGCTTGGTCATCGACGTCGCGCGTCGCGAGGCATACATTCCCAAGGTTGGCGTGCTTATCCGTGCGCCAGCCCGCGCGCGAGCCGGCAACCGGCCGCGCGTTTCCAACAGCGTGAGACACAATCGAGCGTGGAGACAACACGATGAGCCTGTCAGAGCCATTGCGTCTGCATGTGCCGGAGCCCACCGGGCGTCCGGGCTGCAAGACGGATTTTTCCTATCTGCATCTATCGCCGGCCGGCGCGGTTCGCCGACCGCCGATCGACGTCGCGCCGGCGGACACCGCCCATCTCGCCCGCAGCCTCGTGCGCGTGCTCGACGACCACGGCCAGGCCCTCGGCCCGTGGGCACCGGACCTCGACGATGCGCGTCTGATCGCCGGGATGCGCGCGATGCTGAAGACCCGCATCTTCGATGCGCGCATGATGATCGCGCAGCGTCAGAAGAAAATCTCCTTCTACATGGTGAGCCTCGGCGAAGAGGCGATCGGCGCCGCGCATGCGATGGCGCTGCGCCACGGCGACATGTGCTTCCCGACCTACCGCCAGCAGAGCATCCTGATCGCGCGTGACGTGCCGCTCGACCGGATGATCTGCCAACTGATGTCGAACGAAGGCGATCCGCTGAAGGGGCGCCAGCTCCCGGTGATGTACTCGGACCGCGAAGCCGGCTTCTTCTCGATTTCCGGCAATCTCGCGACGCAGTTCATCCAGGCGGTCGGCTGGGCGATGGCCTCGGCGATCAAGGGCGACACGAAGATCTCGTCCGCATGGATCGGCGACGGCGCAACCGCGGAAGCCGACTTCCATACCGCGCTGACGTTCGCGCACGTGTATCGTGCGCCGGTCGTGCTGAACGTCGTCAACAACCAGTGGGCGATCTCGACGTTCCAGGCGATTGCGGGCGGCGAGGGGACGACGTTCGCCGGGCGCGGCGTCGGCTGCGGCATCGCTTCGCTGCGCGTCGACGGCAACGACTTCCTCGCGATCTACGCGGCATCGACCTGGGCGGCCGAACGCGCGCGTCGCAATCTCGGTCCGACGCTGATCGAGTGGGTCACCTACCGTGCCGGTGCGCACTCGACGTCGGACGATCCGACGAAGTACCGGCCGGCCGACGACTGGGCCCATTTCCCGCTCGGCGATCCGATCGCCCGCTTCAAGCAGCACCTGATCGCGAAAGGCATCTGGTCGGACAGCGCGCACGATGCGCTCGCGGCCGAACTGGAAGCCGAGGTGATCGCCGCGCAGAAAGAAGCGGAGACATTCGGGACGCTGGCCGACGACCGGATTCCGTCGCCGGCGTCGATGTTCGACGACGTGTACAAGGAGCTGCCCGCGCACCTGCGCCGTCAGCGCCAGGAACTGGGAGCGTGATCATGGCACAACATGAAACGACGACGGCATCGGCGCAGCCGATGTCGATGATCCAGGCGCTGCGCTCCGCGATGGACGTGATGCTCGAGCGCGATGGCGACGTGGTCGTGTTCGGCCAGGACGTCGGCTACTTCGGCGGCGTGTTCCGCTGCACCGAAGGGCTGCAGGCCAAGTACGGCAAGTCGCGCGTATTCGATGCGCCGATCTCGGAAGGCGGGATCGTCGGTGCGGCGGTCGGGATGGGCGCGTATGGATTGCGGCCGGTCTGCGAGATCCAGTTCGCGGACTACTTCTATCCGGCGTCCGACCAGATCGTGTCGGAAGGCGCGCGGCTGCGCTATCGCTCGGCGGGCCAGTTCACCGCGCCGATGACGATCCGCATGCCGTGCGGCGGCGGCATCTACGGCGGCCAGACGCACAGCCAGAGCCCGGAGGCGATGTTCACGCAGGTTTGCGGATTGCGCACGGTGATGCCGTCGAATCCGTACGACGCGAAAGGGCTCCTGATCGCATCGATCGAGAACGACGATCCGGTGATCTTCCTCGAACCGAAACGCCTGTACAACGGGCCGTTCGACGGCCATCACGAGCGTCCGGTCACGTCGTGGCTCAAGCATCCGGGCAGCGTGGTGCCGGAAGGCTATTACACGGTGCCGCTCGATACGGCCGCCGTCGTGCGGCCCGGCAACGACGTGACGGTGCTGACGTACGGCACGACCGTCCACGTGTCGCTGGCCGCGGCCGAGGAGACCGGCATCGATGCGGAGGTGATCGATTTGCGCACGCTGTGGCCGGTCGATCTCGACACGATCGTCGCGTCGGTGCGCAAGACCGGGCGCTGCGTCGTGGTACATGAAGCGACGCGCACCTGCGGCTACGGCGCGGAACTGGTGTCGCTCGTCCAGGAGCACTGCTTCTACCATCTGGAAGCACCGATCGAGCGGACGACGGGCTGGGACACGCCGTACCCGCACGCGCAGGAATGGGCGTATTTCCCCGGCCCGGCCCGGGTTGGCGAAGCGTTGCGACGCGTGATGGAGGCCTGAGATGGGGATTCATGTCATCAAGATGCCGGATATCGGCGAAGGGATTGCCGAGGTCGAGCTGGTGGCCTGGCACGTGCAGCCCGGGCAGGTGATCGCTGAAGACCAGCCGCTCGCCGACGTGATGACCGACAAGGCGGCGGTGGAGATTCCGTCGCCGGTCGCGGGCAAGGTGCTCGAACTCGGTGGCCGGATCGGCGAGATGATGGCGGTCGGCAGCGAGCTGATTCGTCTGGAGGTCGAAGGCGACGGCAACCTGAAACAAGGTGCGAAGGCATGCGATGCCGGAGCGGAGGCGACGCCGCATCCGGTAGCCGTCGATGCGCCAGCGAAGTCGTCGACAGTCACCGAAGCAGCCGAAGCGCACGACGCGTCGAAGGCGGCGCGTCAACCCGCTGATCGTGCGCCGGCCGAGCCGCGTCGTACCGGACACGCGGTGCCGCCGCGCGCGGCACTCGCGCCGGGCGAGCGGCCGCTCGCGTCGCCGGCGGTGCGCCAGCGCGCATGGGACATGGGCATCGAGCTGCGCTACGTGCGGGGCACCGGCGAAGCCGGGCGGATCCTGCACGCAGACCTCGATGCGTATGCACGCACGGGCGGCGCCGCGGTGCGTGGATCGCAAGCGCACGGCTACGACGAACGCAATGACGAAACCGAGGTGCCGGTGATCGGCCTGCGGCGAGCGATCGCGCGCAAGATGCAGGAAGCGAAGCGCCGCATTCCGCACTTCAGCTATGTCGAGGAGATCGACGTCACCGAGCTCGAATCGCTGCGCGCCGAACTGAACCGACGCCACGGCGACGCGCGCGGCCGGCTCACGCCGCTGCCGCTGCTGATCCGCGCGATGGTGATCGCGCTGCGCGACTTCCCGCAGATCAACGCACGCTACGACGACGAAGCCGGTGTCGTGACGCAATACGGTGCGGTGCACATGGGCGTCGCGACGCAGACGGACGGCGGCCTCACGGTGCCGGTACTGCGTCATGCGGAAGCGCGCGACGTATGGTCGATCTCGGCGGAAATCGCGCGGCTTGCGGACGCGGTGCGTGCGAACCGCGCGCAGCGCGACGAGCTGAGCGGCTCGACGATCACGATCTCGAGCCTCGGCGCGCTCGGCGGAATCGTGTCGACGCCGGTCATCAACCATCCCGAGGTCGGCATCGTCGGCGTGAACCGGATCGTCGAGCGGCCGATGATTCGCGACGGTGCGGTCGTCGCGCGCAAGATGATGAACCTGTCGTCGTCGTTCGACCATCGCGTCGTCGACGGTGCGGATGCGGCCGAATTCATCCAGGCCGTGCGCGGGGTGCTCGAGCGCCCGGCGCTGCTGTTCGTGGAGTGAGCGCGATGCCGAACGAACACACCACATTGCTCGTGGTCGGCGGCGGTCCGGGCGGCTACGTCGCGGCGATTCGCGCGGGGCAGCTCGGCATTCCCACGGTGCTCGTCGAGCGCGAACGCCTTGGCGGCACGTGCCTGAACATCGGCTGCATTCCGTCGAAGGCGCTGATTCATGTCGCCGACGCGTTCGAGCAGGCGTGCGGGCAGGCCGGTGAAGGCATGCTGGGGATTCGCGTGCGCACGCCGGAGATCGACATCGCGAAAAGCGTCGCGTGGAAGGACGGCATCGTCGAGCGGCTCACGCGCGGCGTCGGCGCGCTGCTGAAGAAGCACGGCGTGCGCGTGCTGCATGGCGACGCGCGCGTCGTCGACGGCAAGACGGTCGATGTCGTTGCCGGCGACGGCACGACGCGCATCGCATGCGAACATCTGCTGCTCGCGACGGGTTCGGAGCCGGTCGCGTTGCCGTCGATGCCGTTCGGCGGGCACGTCGTGTCGTCGACGGAGGCGCTGTCGCCCGCATCGTTGCCGAAGCGGCTGGTTGTCGTCGGCGCCGGCTACATCGGGCTCGAACTCGGGACCGTCTATCGCAAGCTCGGCGTCGACGTCAGCATCGTCGAAGCGGCGGAGCGCGTGCTGCCCGCGTACGACGCGGAACTCGCGAAGCCGGTGGCCGATTCGCTCGCGCGGCTCGGCGTCGGATTGTGGCTGGGCCACCAGGTGCTGGGCCTCGCGAGCGACGGCGCGGTGCGCGTGCAGGCACCCGACGGCGCAGAGAAGACGCTGCCGGCCGATCGCGTGCTGGTCGCGGTCGGCCGTCGGCCGCGCGTCGACGGCTTCGGGCTCGACGCGCTGCCGCTCGATCGCAACGGCCGCGCGCTGCGGATCGACGACGCATGCCGGACGTCGATGCGCAACGTATGGGCGATCGGCGATGTCGCCGGCGAGCCGATGCTCGCGCATCGCGCGATGGCGCAGGGCGAGATGGTGGCCGAGCTGATCGCGGGTCGGCGCCGCAAGTTCACGCCGGCGTCGATCCCGGCCGTGTGCTTCACCGATCCCGAGGTCGTCACGTCCGGCTGGTCGCCCGATGACGCGAAGGCGGCCGGCGTCGACTGCATCGGCGCATCGTTCCCGTTCGCGGCGAACGGACGCGCGATGACGCTGCAGGCGACCGACGGTTTCGTGCGCGTCGTCGCGCGGCGCGACACGCACCTGATCGTCGGCTGGCAGGCGGTCGGGCGCGGTGTGTCGGAGCTGGCCGCGGCGTTCTCGCAGTCGCTCGAGATGGGCGCGCGGCTCGAGGACATCGGCGGCACGATCCATGCGCATCCGACACTCGGCGAAGCGATGCAGGAGGCGGCGTTGCGCGCGCTGGGGCACGCGTTGCACGTGTGACGCGCACGCCGGTATCGATGGCCGAACGAAGCCCCGCGGTGAAGGGGTTTTCTGTTTGCGTCGTCAGCAGGCATGGATCGTTATGCTCACGACAATTCCCGCGCCCGAGCGGGCTGCGCCGTCACGTCGCGATAGAACGCATCGATCGCCTCCACCATCTGCGCAAGCCCCGGCTGTTCGAGCGGATAGTGGCCGGCGTTCTCGAGCATCGCGACCTTGACCGGCACGTTGCGGATGCGCGCGAGGAACGGTTCGCTCAGGTGCTTCGGTGTCCAGCGGTCCGCGGCCGGCTGCGTGAGCAGGACAGGGCAGACGCGGAAATGCTCCGGCTCGAGCGCCGGCCGATACGACATGTACGAATCGAGAAAGGCCATCGTCATCGCGTTGCCGGCCGACGTGCGATCGGACAGCCATACCTTCAGCGCGTCGTCGCGGTTGACGAGCGCGTGCATCTTGCTCGCGAGCGACATCGGGATGCGCATCGCGCGCAGCGGCGTCTTCGCGGTGAAGTGCGTCATCGGGCCGCCGACGCGGCTCATGAACAGGTTGCGCGCGGTTTCGTCGCGCACCTGCTGAAGGCGCTGATCGAGGAACGTCATGCCGACGATGCCATCGACCCTGCCGTTCAACGCGGCCACATGATAGGTCAGCATGCCACCCGCGCTCAGCCCGTAGAGCACGACCGGGCGGTCGTCCTTCGCGCGCTCCGCGTCGATCAGGTCGCTGCCGGCGCGCACCCAGTCGTCGTAGCGCACGAGCGCGCCACGTGCGACTTCGGTCATCCCGTATTCGGGCATGTCGACCGCGATCGTCTCGTAGCCGCGACGCGCGAGCTGCTCGCCGACGATCATCGACATCTGCCGCCCGTTGGTGCCGACGCCATGGAACAGGATCACCTTCACCCTGGCCTCGGGATTGCGATACGTGTCGAGGTGGAGGCGATGACCGTTCCAGTGCCACCATTCTTCGTGCGGCTCGCGCTCGGCCGTCCACTGGAAGTCGGGCGGCAGGAAGGCCTGCATGGCGCGCCAGGCGGGCTGGTCTGCATAGGTCCTGGACATGGCGGCGGTCTCCGGTCGATTGCCCGAAAGGGCGGGTTGCGATGGCTCCCATCATGATTCGGCGACCGGTCGCCGACCATGCTGGCGCGGGCCAACCGCTTTAGAATCTAGGCCAACATACGTCCAACACCCGTCACGAGGCGTCCGATGAACGTCTGGAATTTTGCCCGCAGCCCGGCTTCCGTCCTGCTGATGATCGCGTTCGGGCGCGCGCGCGGGATCGCGCCGGCGGCCTTGCTGAAGGGCTCGCAACTGACGCTGAAGCAACTCGCCGATCCGGACTTCACGGTGCTGGCCGCGCAGGAACTGACGGTCGCGTCGAACCTGCTTGCGCTGACCGGCGACGCACCCGGCGTCGGCCTGACGGTGGGCCTGTCGTACCAGCTTTCGGCATACGGGCTGCTCGGGTACGGGCTGCTGAGCAGCGCAACCGGCATGGACGCCGTGGCGCTCGCGGGCCGCTATCTGGCGCTGACCTATACGTTCGTCGGGATGACGTACCGTCGCGCCGGCCGGCACGACGCGATCGTATTCGACGCGGCGCCGGAGCTGTCCGCGCCGCTGCAGCGCTTCTTCGTCGAGCGCGCGATGGGGGCGACCTGCCGCGTGCTGCACGACGCGGTCGGCGACGCGTTCGAACTCGCGACGTTCGATCTCGCGTACGACGCGGAGCCGGGCGGTCGGCAGGTACTCGGCACGCGGCTCCGGTACGGGCGGCCGGCCAATACGATCACGTTCGAGCATGCGCACCTCGAACGGCCGTTGCCGCAGGCCAACGCCGCGACCGCCGCGATGTGCGAGCGCATGTGCGCGGAGCTGATCTCGCGCCGGCGCACGCGCGTCGATTTCGTGTCGTTCCTGAACGAGTACCTGTCCACGCGGCCGTTCGATCGCCCGCCGCAACTGAAGGACATCGCGACGCTGCTGAACACGAGCGAGCGCACGCTGAAGCGTCGGCTGCAGGAGGAGGGCGCGAGCTTTCGCGACATCTCGAATGCGGTGCGCAAGACGCGCGCGCAGACGCTGATTGCCGAAGGGCGGCTGTCGATCAAGGAGATCGCGCAGGAGCTGGGGTTCAGCGACATGTCGTCGTTCTCGCAAGCGTACAAGCGTTGGACCGGTGTTGCACCGAGCGTGTCGCGGCAGGCGGGAACGGGGGCATAGCGGGCGGTTGCGGGTTGCCGTTGACCCGCCCGCGCGAAGCGTTCATCGTGTCGATTCCACGCTGATTCACCGGCGGCACCCGGTGGGACCACGGCGGCCTGTCATGGCGACAGCCGGTGCCGGCCTCATACGGAACAAACGAACATGAAACTGTTGCTCGTCGGCGCGACCGGACTCGTCGGGCGCCACGTCCTCGAAGTCGCACTGGCCGACGCGCGGGTGGACGAGGTCGTCGTGCTCGCGCGCCGGCCGCTGTCGCCGCATCCGAAAATGCGCGCGCTGACGATCGACTTCGATCACCTGCCAGAGGCGGCCGACTGGTGGCAGGCCGACGCGGTGATCTGCACGCTTGGCACCACGATGCGGGCCGCGGGCTCACAGGCCGCGTTCCGCCGCGTCGATCACGACTATCCGCTCGCGGTCGCGCGGCTCGCGCACCGGTCCGGCACGCCGACCTACGTGCTGAATTCCGCGCTCGGGGCGGACCCGGCGTCGCGCATCTTCTACAACCGCGTGAAGGGCGAGGTCGAGCGTGCGCTCGCGGGCATCGGGTTCGCGTCGCTCACCTGCGTGCGGCCGGGCCTGATCGGCGGCAACCGCGACGAGTTCCGGTTCGGCGAACGGATGCTGGTGCTTGCGCTGAGCATCGCCGGACCGCTGCTGCCGTCGAAATGGCGCGTGAATCCCGCGCCGCGCATTGCACGCGCGCTGCTCGACGCGGCCCTCGACGCGCGGCCGGGCGTGCATGTCATCGGATCGGAACGGCTCGCCTGATCCGGAACGGGCGACGTGCTGCCCACGCACGTCGCCGGCACGGATGAACGAGCGGACGCACGCGCCGGCTATTCGCGCGCGAAGCTGTCGAGCGGGCCGAACTGTCCCGCGAGCGCATCGCAGAGCGCGTCGTCCGCCGACACCTGAGCTTTCATCTTCCATACGCACAACCGGCGCCTTCACGGTTGGGCGTGTCCCGTTTTCTCAGACGATTTCGAAAATTTCCGGACACCGGGTAATCACCGATATCACCCAAGTTGTATATACAAGATCATCCGCTGGCAATCTCGGCACACGTCGTGCCGGTTGCGCGCCAGCGTGCAGACCGTGCGTGCGTGGCGCATGCCGGCGATCCACGGCGCACCGCACCCGACGAGCCGAACGGCCGGCTCGGCACGTTTCCTGTCTCGTCCAAACCATTTGTGATCCTCAGTATCTTGGAGATTTTCCCGTGTCAACGAATCCCAGTGGAAAAGCCGGCGGCCTGATCGAGGTACGCTCGATCGATTTCATTCCCGACGCCGAGCGCCACGGCGGCCTGCTGAGCCAGTTCACGCTGTGGCTGTCGGCGAACATGCAGATCACGGCCATCGTCACGGGCGCGCTGGCGGTCGTGCTCGGCGGCGACGTGTTCTGGTCGCTGGTCGCGCTGCTGCTCGGCCAGTTCGTCGGCGGTGCCGTAATGGCGCTGCACGGCGCGCAAGGGCCGCAGCTCGGCTTGCCGCAGATGATCTCGAGCCGCGTGCAGTTCGGCGTCTACGGCGCGATGATCCCGATCGTGCTCGTGTGCCTGATGTATATCGGTTTTTCCGCCAGCGGCTCGGTGCTCGCCGGGCAGGCTGTCGCGCAACTGCTGCACGTCGACGACGCGGCCGGCATCCTGCTGTTTGCGGCCGTGATCGTCGTGCTGACGGTGTTCGGCTATCGCGCGATCCACTTCGTCGGCCGGATCGCGAGCGTGGTCGGCATCGCCGCGTTCGTCTACATGTTCACGCAGCTGTTCGCGAACCACGACGTCGGCGCGCTGCTCGCGAACAAGCACTTCTCGCTCGCGAGCTTCCTGCTGTCGATGTCGCTGTCCGCATCGTGGCAGATCGCGTTCGGCCCGTACGTCGCCGACTATTCGCGCTACCTGCCGCGCTCGACGTCGTCGGTCGCCACGTTCCTCGCGGTCGGCCTCGGCTCGGTGATCGGCGCGCAGGCCGCGATGGTGTTCGGCGTGTTCGCGGCCGCGCTGGCCGGCAGCCAGTTCGCACACCATGAGGTGTCGTACATCGTCGGCCTCGGCTCGACGGGCGCCGTCGCCGCGCTGCTGTACTTCAGCATCGCGTTCGGCAAGGTGACGGTGACCGCGCTCAACGCATACGGCAGCTTCATGTCGATGGCGACGATCGTCAGCGGTTTCCGCGGCAAGGGCGCGGTGTCGTCGCGCAGCCGTCTCGTCTACATCTTCGGGATGATCTGCGTGTCGACGCTGATCGCGCTCGCCGGCCGCCATTCTTTCCTGAAGGAATTCACCGCGTTCATCCTGTTCCTGCTCGCGTTCTTCACGCCGTGGAGCGCGATCAACCTGGTCGACTACTACTGCTTTACGCGCTCGCGCTACGACGTGCCGGCACTGTCCGATCCGGATGGCCGCTACGGCCGCTGGAACGTGATGGCGATCACGATCTACGTGGTCGGCATCCTGGTACAGCTGCCGTTCATGTCGACGCACATCTACACGGGGCCGCTCGTCGACGCGCTCGGCGGTACCGACATCTCGTGGATTCTCGGACTCATCGTGCCGGCCGCGCTGTACTACGTCGGTGCGCGTGCGTCGCGACGCAGCATCCCCGAGCGCCTGATCCTGCCGCTCGAGCGCGGCGAGGTTCACCACTGACGCATCGCGTCATCCATCGGGCCGGCCAGCAGTCGGCCTGAGCGGCCCGCCGCGCCGTACCCGGCGCGCCTGGCAGCCGCGCTGCACATTCCTTCGTTATCCGCGATGCCGGCACGGCAGACCACCGTGCGCGGCATCGTTCCTTTCTCTTTTCATTGGATAGTATGACTAAACGAGTGAACGCACGAGACAATCGTTCCCGGGCGCGATCGGCGCATGCCGGTCTTCGCATGACCGTCGCGGCCGCATGTCTTGCCGGTTCAGGCGCCGCGCTCGCGCAGGACGGCGTCACGCTGTACGGGGTGATAGACGAATTCGCGCAGTACGTGAACACCGGCAACGGCTACACCGCGGCGATCGGCTCGGGCGGCCAGTGGGGCAGCCGCTTCGGGGTGAAGGGCGGCGAGGATATCGGCGGCGGCCAGAAGATCGAGTTCGCGCTCGAGAACGGCTTCAATCCGAACGACGGTTCGCTCGCGAGTTCGGGCAGCATGTTCAATCGTCAGGCGTGGGTCGGCATCGCGGGGCAGTGGGGCAAGGTGCGCGCGGGCCGCCAGAATTCGCCGCTGTTCAACGACCAGGGCGGGCAGGACGCGTTCGGTGGTGTCACGCAGGCGTCCGGCATGGACAACCTGACCGTGTTCTCGTTCCGCACGAGCAATACGCTGTCGTACCAGAGCCCCGAGATCGCCGGCTTCCAGGCCGGGCTGTACTTCGGCTTCGGCGATGCGGGCGGCGTGCGTTCGGCAGGCTCGAGCCAGCAGTTCGACGTGACCTACGAGCACGGTCCGTTCGCGGCGTTCGTCGCGGGGCAGTGGCTGAAGAACGCGACGGCGACCACGACCGATCGCACGATCATGGCCGGCGCATCGTACGCGATCGGCAAGGCGACCGTGTACGGCGGCTTCTCCGCGGTGAAGTGGGCCGACCTCGGGATCGATTCGCGCGTGTACGGGTTGTCGCTCAAGTACCAGCTCAACCCGGCGAACTATGTCGCGCTCGGCTATGCGTACCTGCACGACCAGACGTCGCAGGGCGACAACGCGGACCAGTTCGGGCTGATGTACGAATACGACCTGTCCAAGCGCACGAGCTTCTATGGTGCGCTGTCGTACCTGCGCAACCGCAATCAGGCCGGCTACACGCTCGCCGGTGCGGCGAACCCTGGCCTGCCGCTCGCATATCCGGGCGCGAACGCGCGCGGCATGCAACTCGGCATCGTGCATCGCTTCTGACGGTGCATCGGGCGCTGGGCCGTGTGGCGCGGCGCCGGCTTCCTTCCTTTTGCGAGAGCGCGCATTCGCGCGCCTACATTCCCGGCCGTTCCGCTCGAGCGCCTCGATGCGCATGCGCATGCGTTCTTCGGCGGGTTCGCCACCGCGTGGATACGTCGAGGCGACGACGCGCGGCCCGTGAGCGAAAACGCCCGCGTCGAGATCTCGACGCGGGCGTTTTCAATTGCAGTGCCGTATATCGACGCCGCGCGCTTACGAATTCGCCGCGGCCGGCGCACGGCGGCGTTGCATCATCTGCACTGCGACCAGCGCAAGCCCTGCCGCGGCGATCAGCCCGCCGACGAGCGGCACGGCCGCGTAGCCGAAGCCGGCCGAGATCGCGGCGCCGCCGGCCGCAGCGCCGACTGCGTTGCCGAGGTTGAACGCACCGATGTTGACGGCCGACGCGAGGCCCGGCGCTTCATGTGCGGCACGCATCACGCGCATCTGCAGCGGCGGGACCACCGCGAACGTGGCAACACCCCAGACCAGCAGCGTGACCGCGGCACCGGCATGCGTGCGGGCGAGCAGCGGGAACGCGGCCATCGTCACGATCAGCAGCACCAGGAAGCCGATCAGCGTGCCGTCGAGCGAGCGGTCGGCGAGGCGGCCGCCGGCGATGTTGCCGATCGAGAAGCCGACGCCGATCAGCACGAGCATCGCGGTGACGAAGCCGGGCGTCGCACCGGTCAGGTGTTCGAGCGTCGGTGCGACATACGTGTACAGCGTGAACATCGCGCCGGCGCCGAGCACCGTGGTCGCGAGCGCGCCGAGGACGACGGGGCGCGTCAGCACCGACAGTTCGGCACGCAGGTTCGGCATCTTGCCGGCCGCGCCCTTCGGTAGTGCGGCGAACAGGCCGGCGATCGCGATCACGCCGAGCGCCGCGGTAGCCGCGAACGACATGCGCCAGCCGATCATCTGGCCGAGCCAGGTCGCGGCCGGCACGCCGCCGACGTTCGCGATCGTGAGGCCCATGAACATCGTCGCGACCGCGCTGGCCTGCTTTTCACGCGGCACGAGGCCGGCCGCGACCACCGAGCCGAGCCCGAAGAACGCGCCGTGGTTCAGGCTCGTGACGAGTCGTGCGAGCAGCAGCGTCGTGTAGTCCGGCGCGACGGCCGACAGCAGGTTGCCGATCGTGAAGATCGACATCAGCGCGATCAGCGCCGAGCGGCGCGACCAGCGCGCGAGCAGCAGCGTCATCAGCGGCGCGCCGACCATCACGCCGATCGCATACGCGCTGATCAGCATGCCGGCCTGCGGAATCGACACGTGCACGCCGTCGGCGATCACGGGCAAGAGGCCCATCGGCGAGAACTCGGTCGTGCCGATGCCGAACGCACCGGCGGCGAGCGCCAGCAGCGGCAAAGCTGCGCTGCCGCCGGGGCGGGAAGGAGAAGAAGTCGTGGTGTTCACGCGATGCGCTCCTGTAAGCAGTGGGCAACGGCACCGGGCCGTTGTGGACAGGATGAAGTGTGCCTGCATGACTTTTGCGAAAAAAGCCGTGTTCGGACGAAATTATCTTGATTTCATGTCAACAATACGCGGATTCGGGGTGGCGTGTGCGCGGCTCGCGGCGCCGGGGCTTGTGGCGATTCGTGGCTCGAAGCCGGCTGCCGGCCGTGCCGACGATCGACTGCGCGCCGCGTGAAAGGCTTTCGTCATCCGAAAAGCGTGTGGTGTCGGGACACGGAGCACGAGCCGGTTGTGCGCCGCGTTTGCCATGTGGCCGGCTTTCGACGCAGGGCGGGCGGCAGACGGCGGCGCAGTGTCGGTCAGCCGACTGGTCGTGGCGCGAACGCGTCATCCTTGCCACTGACCCTTTACCGGCGCGGCGTGATGCCAAAAAAAACCCGGTCACAGGGGGACCGTGACCGGGGTAGAAAGGCATCCTCTCATTGGCACGAGGGTTGGATGCGGGCGCAGTATATTTCGGGGCAGAGCATTTCGAAATGACGTTAAACGGCTGTTTTTGGTGTCAATTTAAAAAGTACCGGCGTCACGGCGCCGATCGTCATCGATTTGAAAGATATTCCGTCCGTTCGAGCGGATGTTTGGCGTGCGATGACAGCGAAGCCGGCCGTCTTGCGACGCGCCGCGCAGGTGAGCGGATCCGCGGCCAGGCGATGCTGCGCAATCCGTCGCATGCGCGCGGGTCGAGCACGCCGGCGGGCGGTCAGTCCGTGTGGCCGGCCGCGGCGCGCACCGCGTCGAGAAACCGCGCGACGACGGGGGAAGGCGGCGCCGCCGCGCCGTCGAACACGAACTCGATGTCGAAGCGGCTCGCGAGTTCGTCGAGCGCGACGAGCCTGACCGTGCGCGGACACGTCGGCGATGCGCTTTCCGGCACGAATGCGCAGCCCATGCCGGCCGCCACGAGACCGATCAGCGTCGGAATGTCGCTGCCGACCTGCGCGATGCGCGGCGTGAAACCGGCCCGCTCACACTGCGCCATCAGGAAGCGGTGGTGCGCGGCGGAGCGCTGCGCGTCGAACCAGACGAACGGTTCGTGCGCGACGTCGGCGAGCGTGCGCGGCGCGTGGAAGCGGCCGCCGGGCGGCGCGGGCATTGCCAGCACAAAGCGGTCGCTCAGCAGCCGCACGCCCGACAGATGCGGTGCCTCGTCGCGGCGCCACGCCATGATGCCGCCGTCGAGCTGGCCGCGCGTCAGTGCCGCCGCCTGTTCGGCCGACAGCATCGGCGCGATCGACAGCTTCACGTCCGGACACGCGTCTCGAAACGCCTTGAGCACGTTCGCGACGACCGGCAGCGGCAGCCAGTTCGGCAGCGCGCCGAGCCGCAGTTCGCCGAGCCGGCCGGCCGCGCTGCGCAACGCGCGCTCGCGGCTCTCCTGCAACGTCGCGAGCAGGCCGGTTGCATCCTGCAGGAAACTCGCGCCGGCCGCCGTGAGCGTGACGCCCGTCGCGCGGCGGACCAGCAGCGGCGTGCCGATCGCGTCCTCGAGTTCGCGGATCTGCCGCGACAGCGCGGGCTGGACGATTCCGGCCGCGCGGGCGCCGGCCATCACGCTGCCGGCTTGCGCGACCGCCACGAAGTAACGCAGGTGACGCAGTTCGATCTGACGCATGCGGGGCGGGCTCCGGTTTCGATTCAGTGCGATTCAGTGGATATGCCTGTAAAGCATAGCAAGTGCCATTCAATAGTATTGGAAAGCATGACGGGCGTGTCGTACGATGGTCGCCGTTGCCGGGCCTTTCAGAGGCCGCGTGCGTTCCCTTCGTCCCGACCGCGTCCCGCACCATGCCGCTTCATATCCAGACCCCCTATATCCGTTCGCAAATCGCGTCGCGCCGCCTCGGCACGAACATCCGGCTGAAGCTCGACGCGCTGCAGCCGTCCGGCTCGTTCAAGTTGCGCGGCATCGGCGCGGTTTGCGAAGCGCGGCATGCGGCCGGCGCGCGCCGGTTCGTGTCGTCGTCGGGCGGCAACGCGGGCATCGCGGTCGCGTATTGCGGTCGCGAGCTCGGCGTGCCGGTGCTCGTCGTCGTGCCGGAAACGGCATCGGCCCGCGCGCGCGAGCTGATCCGCGTTGAAGGCGCGGAGGTGGTCGTGTACGGCGCGAGCTGGGCCGAGGCGAACGCATTCGCGCTGTCGGCCGTCGGCGCGCACGACGCGTTCGTGCATCCGTTCGACGACCCGGTGCTGTGGCAAGGGCACGCGACGATCATCGACGAGATGGCGGCGACCGGCCCGAAGCCCGACGCGGTCGTGCTCGCGGTCGGCGGCGGCGGGCTGCTGTGCGGCGTGCTCGAGGGGCTCGCGCGCAACGGCTGGCACGACGTGCCGGTCGTTGCGGTCGAGACGGAGGGCGCCGACAGTTACGCGCGCTCGCTCGCGAAGGGGCACCCGATCGAATTGCCGGCGATCACGAGCATCGCGACGTCGCTCGGTGCGAAGCGGCCGTGCGACGCGGCGGTCGAATGGGCGACGCGGCATGCAATCCATCCGGTCGTGGTGTCCGATGCGCAGGCGGTCGCTGCATCGCTGCGGTTCCTGGCAGAGCACCGGATCGTCGTCGAACCGGCGTGCGGCGCCGCGCTGGCCGCGCTCGAACGGTCGGTGCCGGTGCTCGCTTCGGCGGCCGATATCGCGGTGATCGTGTGCGGCGGCGTGACGGCGACGGTCGAGCAGTTGCAGACGCTGAACGCGACGTTGCGGTAACGCGTCAACGCGCGTGACACGGCGCAGCCGGCAGGCGATGCGGCCGAAGACGTAGCGGCAGGGTGACGGCGGGGCGGGAACGGCCGCGGGCATCCGCGAAACCCCGATGGCGTTGTCTGTCGCGACGGACTGTTCCCGAGCGCCGGTCACGTCACGGCGAGCATGCGCAGCCGGTGGGCGGGTGTGCGGCCCACTCGCCGGACGGTGACAGGCAGCGGCGCACGTGGCGCGCCGCGCGCAATGGGCGCACGGCGCGCAGAGGCGGTCGCGCAGTCAGTTCGTGGATGGTGCGCTGGCACCGGTCGGTGCGGACGAGGCGACGGGATTGGCAGCTGGAGGCGCCGGCGTCTTCTCTGCCGATGCCGAAGCAGCGTTCGACGGTGCAGATGCGGATGCCTCAGATATGGGCGTGGACGATGCCGGCGTTGCGGCAGAAGGCGTCGATGCCGAAGCGGGTGTCGGAGCAGAGGCGGGTACCGAAGCCGAAGCAGGGGCCGGGGCCGAAGCACTAGCCGGAGCCGAAGCAGGGGCCGGGGCCGAAGTACTAGCCGGAGCCGAAGCACGGGCTGAAGCTGAAGCACTGGCCGGAGCCGAAGCACGGGCTGGAGTCGAAGCCGTGGTCGGAGCCGAAGCAGGCGCCAAGGTCGAAGCCGGTGCCGAAGCAGAAGCCGGCACCGAAGCCACACCAGCCCCCACACCCCGCATCGCCCCCGGCGCGACCACGGCCGATGCCGCGCCAGGCACGGCCGGCACGACGGGCGTGCCCGAAGTCGGCGCGACGCTCGGCACCGACAGCGGCACCGGCGCGGCCGGCGGCGTCGGCACGACGGGCGTCGTCATCTTCATCGGCTCGCCTTGCGGCGTCGGCGCGGGTTCGGGCAGCGGCGTGACCGGCTCCTTCTCGGCCGCCTTCACGGTCGCGCGATCGCGGTGGGCCGGATCGATCTTCAGGAAATGCTCGACGAGATTGAAGAAGCGCTCGTAGAACACGCCGGCGGGAATCGTCTCGCTCGCGGTCTTCACGAGCGCGTCGTCGCTCGACCCGATCGGCAGCGACAGCGAACCGAACACGCTGAGCCCGACGCTCGCCGACGTATTCGACTTCTTCAGCGTGTAGCGGTCCTGCACCGCGTTCACGTACGCGATGCTCGACGTGCCGTCCGCGTTCGCGTCCGCGCACACGACGTGAAACTCGATCACGACGTGCATGTCGTTGCTCGGCTGGAAATTCTTGCTGCCGTCGACCGCATCGTTGCGCGACGACGACACGACATAGCCCTGGCTCAGCAGCGCGCGACGCGCGGCCTCGCAGGCCGCGTCGGATTTCGAGCGGAACGTGTGCGCATACGGGCTGCTCGTCGCGTCGAACTGCTCCTGCTGGTAGATCGGCTTGGGCGGCGACGAGCACGCCGCCAGCACGGTCGCGGCCGCGAGTGCGCACGAAACGGAAAACAGGCGAAATCGGTTGTGCATGGCGTCTTTCAAAAGGCTCGGCGAGATGCCGCGCGGGGCTGCGGCGCAGGGCGCACAACGGCGGTGCCGGTGCGATGCGCGTGGCAATCTCGTATGGCCGGGGCGTCATTATAGTTTCGTTTGATGTCGCGCTTGCTTCAGCCGGCCGGCGCCGGCCGCGCAGCGGCGAGCAGTTGCGACGCGAGCGGATGGTGTTCGCCGCGCCGTGAGCGGATCGCGTGGATTTCCTCGGTCACGTCGCCCGCACGGCCGAGCCGGCGCAGCCCACGCAGCAGCGACGCGTCGTTCGCGCCGAGTTCGCTGAGCGGAAACACGCCGAGGCCGCGTGCCGCGAACACGGCCATCAACGCGCTGTCCTCGAATTCCCCAGCCACGCGCGGTACGACCCGTTCCTGCTCCAGCCACCGGTCGAGGCGTGCGCGCAGCGCCGAATGGGCGGTCGGCAGCAGCACCGGCAGCTCGGCGAGGCACTGCGGAAAGCGCTGCCGCGCGGCCGGCGTGACGAGCACGGCCGGCCCGTACCAGTCGACCGGCGATGCGACGAGCCGCTCGCTCGTCACGCGCAGATTCGACCCCGACGGCGCACCCTGGCCGGCCAGCACGAGATCGAGGTGATGTAGCGCCAGCTCCGCGAGCAGTGCATCGTGCTCGCCCTCGTGGCACAGCAGTCGCAGCGTGGGCGTATCGAGCACCGGTGCGAGAATCGCATGCGCGGCGAGCTTCGAGATCCCGTCCGCGAGGCCGACCGCGAGCCGCACGGTCGGCTGGCTGGCCGCCGCGCGCACTTCGTCGGGGATCAGCCGGCCCATCTCGAAGATGACCTCAGCGCGCGCATACGCGGCCTGGCCGGCATCGGTCATCGCGACGCCGCGCCCGGCCGGGCGCAGCAGCTGGTGGCCGAGCGACTTCTCCAGTTCGCGCACCTGCGCGCTGATCGTCTGCACGGCCATGTCGAGCCGCTCGGCGGCGCGCGCGAAGCCGCCTTCCTTCACGACGACCCAGAAATAGTACAGATGTCGGAAATTCAGCATCGGATCAATATTTCGGAAAAACCGAACCAAAAATCAGATTCTCTCTGATTTTTGCGAAGTCGTGAGTCGCCTATCATCGGGCTTTCCACATTCGAATCGGCCCTTTTCATGGACTACCTGCTGACGCTTGCCGCCGACCCCGCCGTCTGGGCTGCGCTCCTGACGCTCGTCGTGATGGAAGTCGTGCTCGGCATCGACAACCTGATCTTCATCTCGATCCTCAGCAACAAGCTGCCCGAAGCGCAGCGCGCCCGCACGCAGCGCCTGGGCATCGCGCTCGCGCTCGTGATGCGCCTCGCGCTGCTCGGCAGCGTCGCGTGGATCGCCAGTCTCACCGAACCCGTGTTCACGCTGTTCGATCACGCGTTCTCGTGGCGCGACATGATCTTGCTGGCGGGCGGCCTGTTCCTCGTGTGGAAGGCGACCACCGAGATCCACCATCACGTGTCGCATGACGGCGACGGCGCGGGCGCATCCGGCGGCGCGGCCGGCCTGACGGTATGGGCCGCGATCGGCCAGATCGTGATGCTCGACATCGTGTTCTCGATCGACAGCATCGTGACCGCGATCGGCATGACCGAGCACATCCCGATCATGTTCGTCGCGGTGATCGTCGCGGTGAGCGTGATGCTGTTCGCCGCGCAGCCGCTCGCACGCTTCATCGACCGCAACCCGACCGTCGTGATGCTCGCGCTGTCGTTCCTCGTCGTGATCGGCATGACGCTGATCGCGGAAGGTTTCGGTTCGCACGTGCCGAAGGGCTATATCTACGCGGCGATGGCATTCTCGGCGTTCGTCGAGGGCATGAACATGCTGGCGCGGCGTGCGAAGGCAAAGCGCGCGGCGCGGGGCGAAGCTCACTGAGCAAGCGGGCGGGCCGAGGCCCGTCCTTGATTCGGAATTCTCAACGAAAGGAGAAGCGCGATGAAATGTCCGGTCTGCAAGACGCCCGACCTGCTGATGGCGGAGCGCCAGTCGATCGAGATCGACTACTGTCCGACGTGCCGCGGCGTGTGGCTCGATCGCGGCGAACTCGACAAGCTGCTCGCACGCGAAACCGGCGACGTGCCGGCACGCCGCGACGAGCCGCCCGTGCGGCACGATGCGCATGCACCGCGCGGGCGTGACGATGGCTGGGGGCGCGACGGTCGCCCGCACGATGATCGTTACCGGCACGACGGCCAGCGTCGCAAGAAGTCGGTGTTCGACCTGTTCGATTTCGATTGAGCGCGACGGCGTGCGCGTGTCACGTCGCATGTTGAAAAAAGCCCCGCCAGGTGTCATGCCTGGCGGGGCTTTGTCATGCGCGTTACGCGATGAGCACGTGCCGGCGCTTACGCGTTGCCGGCCGTCACGTCGATGCGGCGCGGGCGCGTTTCCTCGCGGCGCGGAATCGTCAACGTGAGCACGCCGTCGCGCAGGCTCGCATCGATTCTCGACGTATCGAGGTCGGGGCTCAGCACGAACGTGCGCACGAAGCGCGGCGCGCGGACTTCGGCGTGCCGCACGCGCAGGTCGGCCGGTGTGTCGATGCGCGTGTCGGCTTCGATCGTCAGCGTGTTGTCGTGCACCTTCACGTCGAGGTTCTCGCGCGGCACGCCCGGCAGGTCGGCGCGCAGCGTGACGCGCTGCCTGTCTTCGACGATATCGACGGCCGGCGTGATCGCAGGCCGGCGCGCGGCGTCGATGGCAGCCGCATGGGCGGCACCGGTCTGGCGTTCGCTCAGGGTCTGGCTCGTATTCATGTCGTTCTCCTGAAGGTTACTGAACGGGGATCGCACGCGGCTTCGATGCCTCGCGCCGGCCGACGCGAATCAGCAGGCAGCCGTTTTCATAGCGGGCGCTGACGTTGTCGGCGTCCGCGTTCTGCGGCAGTTCGACGACGCGGCGGAATGCGCCGTGAAAGCGCTCCTGCGCATAGGTGCGCAGCTCGTCGCCGGCATCCTGCGGCACGGGCTTGCGCTCGCCGCTGATCGTCAGTAGCTCCTTGTCGATCGATACGTCGAAGTCGGCCGCGGCCATGCCGGGAGCGAACGCGACGATCTCGATCGCGTCGTCGGTCGCGCCGACGTTCAGCGCGGGAAACGCGCTCGGCCGCACCGCGCGGATGCCGGTCGGAAGCTCGCCGAACAGGCTCGCCATCTGCCGCTGCACGCGGGCGAATTCGTCGAACAGGTCGTGGCCGTTATGGATGCTGCTCATGAAGGTCCTCCGGAACATGGAACGCGAAAGACGCGACGACGCGACGCCGATGGCGAGTGCGACGCGCGGTTTTCCGCTGAGTCGAAACGGGGGCAGTGCGCGTGACGGGCACTGCCTGGCAACCGGTAATTAGAGGCTGCCGCAGCGGTTTTCAAGAGGGAAATTGCAACCGGCATCAACGCGTGGCGATGCGGTTCGATGCGACAATCGTCGCGCTATCCACAGACCACGGAGACGGAACGGACATGGACATTCAACGCATCGCGATCGTCGGGGCCGGCGTGATCGGCGCGAGCTGGGCGGCTTTCTATCTGTCGAAGGGCTTCGACGTCGTCGCGACGGATCCCGCGCCGCAGGCCGACGCGCGGCTGCGCGACGCACTCGCTGCGTTCCTCGGCGAGCGCGCCGCCGAGCTTTCCGCGCGGCTGTCGTTCGACGCGGATCTCGTGCGCGCGCTCGACGGCGTCGATTTCGTGCAGGAAAACGGCCCCGAGCGGCTCGACCTGAAGCGTGCGCTGTACCGGCAGATGGACGACGTGCTGCCCGCGCGCGTACCGATCGCGTCGAGCTCGTCGGGCCTGAAGATGTCCGAGATCCAGACCGCGTGCGACAAGCATCCGGAACGCTGCCTGATCGCGCATCCATTCAACCCGCCGCATCTGATTCCGCTCGTCGAGCTGGTCGGCGGCGACGCGACCGACCCCGGCGTGATCGCGCGCGTGAAGGATTTCTACGACGCACTCGGCAAGCAGACGATCGTGCTCAACAAGGAAATGACCGGCCACGTCGCGAACCGGCTCGCAGCCGCGCTGTTTCGCGAGGTATATCACCTCGTGGGCGAAGGCGTGGTGAGCGTCGCCGATGCGGATAAGGCGGTCGCGTGGGGCCCGGGGTTGCGCTGGGGCCTGATGGGACAGTGCCTGACCTATCACCTCGGCGGCGGCGCGGGCGGGATCGCGCACTTCCTCGAACACTTGTCGGGGCCGATCACGTCCTGGTGGGACGACCTCGGCACGCCGTCGTTCGATCCGGCCGTCGATCGCAAGCTGAACGACGAACTGCGCGCGATCCAGGGCGAGCGTTCGATGCAGGAACTGGCGGCCGAGCGCGACCGGCTGCTCGTCGAGCTGATCGACGCGCGGCGCCGCAGCTTCCTGCCCTGAGCGGGTCGCCGCGCCGCGTTTCGGCCGGGTCGTGAAAGGGCTATTGCTGCGTGGCCATCTGCGGTGCCTGCGGCGTCTGCGCGAGCCACGCGGGCTGCACGGCCTGCACCAGTTCGCGATTGCGCGCGCGCGTCGCGGCATTCGGCGGATAGTTGCCGTCGTTGGTCGGCAGTTCGCCGTCGAGATAGGCCTGCTTCAACTGGGCGATGACCTCCGCACGCGTCAGGCCCTGTGCGGGTACCGTGGCATCGGTTTGCGCAAAGGCGGGGGACAGCAGCGCGGCTGCGGCGGTCGCGACGGCGAATCGCAAGACGTTCATGGTGTGCTCCGATCAAGGGGACGGGACAGCGGGCGCGCGGCACACTGCCGTGCGTTCCGATGGGTCCCATTGTCGCGAGCGCGTACTGCGCGGACGCTGACGCGTTCCGGGCGAGGCTGTCAGTTGCGCGCGAACGCCGCCGCGGGGCGGCACCGGCGCGATGGCGAAGGCTTTCGCTACAGTTCGGCCGCCGCCGCGATCAGCGTCGCTTCGAGCGCGAGCGTCGAGCGTGACGCAGCCGCGGGCCGGTCGATCACGTATTCGAGTTCGCCGAGTTCGGGCAGCCCCGCGTCGAGCCGCGCGAGCCCGGCCGGAATCACGTAGCCCGCGAATGCGCTGACGCCGAGCCCCGCGCTCGCGGCCGCGCGCAGCACCGCGATGCTGCTGCTCACGACGGCGATCCGGTAAGGGCGGCCGACCGCCTCGAGCGATTCGAGCACGCGGCGGCGCGACACGCTCGGCTCCGGATGCATCGCGAGCGGCAGCACGGCTTCGTGACCGGTGATCCGCGAATCGGGGCCGGTGCACCAGTACAGCGGTTCGCTGCGGATCACGCGGCCGCGCCGGCTGCCCGCGACGCGCTTCGCGAACACGAGATCGTGGCGGCCTTCGTCGAGCGCATCGAACAGGTCGCCCGACAACCCCGTCGAGATCGCGAGCTCGACTTCCGGATTGCGCTGCACGAAGCTCGCGAGCGCGGCCGTCAGGTGCGCGGACGCGAAATCCTCCGACATCGCGAGCCGCACCTTGCCCGACAGCGGCGGCCCGCACACCGACGTGACGGCCTCGTCCATCAGTTCGAGGATGCGCACCGCGTAGCGGAACAGCGCGTCGCCGTGCTGCGACAGGTGCACGTTGCGCGTATCCCGCTCGAACAGCGGCCGGTCGAGCAGCTCCTCGAGGCGGCGGATGTGCTGGCTGACGGTCGACTGCGACAGGCTCACGCGCTCGGACGCGGCGGTGAAGCTGCCGGACTGGGCGACGGCGACGAAGCTGCGCAGCAGCTCGGGCGGTAAGGGACGCATTGCTAAATCCACTGAATCGGTTTCGACAACTTCATAAATGGCCGGATTTTGCGGCGCTAGTATCGGATCACGCCCTGGTGCGGCCCATGCAAGCGGGGCGCACCGGACGCGTAGCCCGTGTCGCGCCGCCGGCTTGCTTCGGTCAGTCTAAGCCATCCGGCGTCCGGCCCGAAACCGCATCATTCCATCGACCCCGAGAACGCGCTCGCACGACGAGCCGCCGGGCCGCGGCGCACCGCCGCAGGAGACAGGCAGTCCGCACGGGATCGGCGTGCGGGCCCGGCTCCCGCAGGTGTCAGGCGCCCGTCACGAAGAGACTGGAGACGACTCATGATCATCTATGGAACCGCGCTGCTGGCGTTCTGCCATCTGGCCGGACTGTTCCTCGGCGACCTGCTGGGCGCCGCGATCGGCGTGAAGACCAACGTCGGCGGCGTCGGTATCGCGATGCTGCTGCTGATCTGCCTGCGCCTGTGGCTGCACCGGCACGGCTGGCTGCCGAAGGAGACCGAAGCGGGCGTCGGTTTCTGGGGCGCGATGTACATCCCGGTCGTCGTCGCGATGGCCGCGAACCAGAACGTCGTCGCCGCGCTGAAGGGCGGGCCGGTCGCGCTGCTCGCGGCCGTCGGCGCGGTGGCGATCTGCGCATGCTGCATCGCGGTACTCGTGCGCATGGGGCGCGACGACACGGCCTTCGCGGGCGTGCCGCAATTCGAAGAACAGTGACGGAGGCCGCCATGCTGCAGATGCTCGAAAAAACCGTCGCCCACAACGGGCTCGTCGCGTCGTTCGCGCTGGTCGGCCTGATCATGTGGCTGTCGTCGATCGCGTCGCGCAAGCTGACGTTCGGCCGCGTGCACGGCTCCGCGATCGCGATCGTGATCGGTCTTGCGCTCGCGTATGTCGGCGGCGCATTCACCGGCGGCGAGAAGGGAATCGCCGACGTGCCGCTGTTCGCCGGCGTCGGCCTGATGGGCGGCGCGATGCTGCGCGATTTCGCGATCGTCGCGACCGCGTTCGAAGTGCAGCCGACCGAGGCGCGCAAGGCCGGGCTCGTCGGCGTCGTGTCGCTGCTGCTCGGCACCGTGCTGCCGTTCATCGTCGGCGCGTGCATTGCGCGTGCGTTCGGCTATACCGATGCGGTCAGCATGACGACCATCGGCGCGGGCGCCGTCACCTATATCGTCGGGCCCGTCACGGGCGCGGCGATCGGCGCGAGCTCCGACGTGATCGCGCTCAGCATCGCGACGGGCCTCGTGAAGGCGATCATCGTGATGGTCGGCACGCCGGTCGCGGCCAACTTCATGGGCCTGAAGACGCCGCGCTCCGCGATGATCTTCGGCGGGCTGGCCGGCACCGTCAGCGGCGTGAGCGCGGGCCTCGCCGCGACCGACCGCCGGCTCGTGCCGTACGGCGCGCTGGTCGCGACGTTCCATACCGGCGTCGGCTGCCTGCTCGGCCCGTCGGTGCTGTTCTTCGCGACGCGCGCGCTGATCGGCGCGTAGCCGCCGCGAGCGATTCGGGCGGCCTGTGCGTGCAGCCGGTGCGCGCGGGCCGCATCCATCGCGGCGTCCTCTGAGTCGCATTCGTCAACATCATCAATCGGCGGCGGCGCCCGGCTTAGAATGCCGCTGAACCATCGAAGCGGGAGAACTGTTCATGACGGGATGGAATCACGCGCGGCAAGCGCGCGATGCACGCCTCGCGGCCGGCGCGGCGTACGCGCAGGGCAAGCGGGTCGATGCGCGCGACACCGTCGCGTTGCTCGAAGCGGTGCTGCGGCCTGGCGACCGCGTCTGCCTCGAAGGCGACAACCAGAAGCAGGCCGACCTGCTCGCGACGGCGCTCGCCGATGTCGACAGCGCGAAGATCCACGACCTGCACATGGTGCAGTCGGGCGTCGTGCTGCCCGAGCATCTCGACGTGTTCGAGCGCGGGATCGCGAAGCGTCTCGACTTCGCGTATTCGGGCCCGCAGTCGCAGCGGATCGCGAAGCTGCTGTTCGGCGGGAAGATCGCGCTCGGCGCGGTGCACACGTATCTCGAGCTGTTCGCGCGCTACTTCATCGACCTCACGCCGCAGGTCGCGCTGATCGCGGCGGTCAGCGCGGACGCGGACGGCAACCTGTACACCGGCCCGAACACGGAAGACACGCCGACCGTCGTCGAGGCCACCGCATTCAAGGACGGCATCGTGATCGCGCAGGTCGACCGCATCGTCGACAAGGTGCCGCGCGTCGACATTCCGGGCGACCGCGTGCATTTCGTCGTCGAGGCCGGCCGGCCGTTCTACGTCGAGCCGCTGTTCACGCGCGACCCGGCCGCGATCACCGAAACGCAGATCCTGACCGCGATGCTCGCGATCAAGGGCATCTACGAACCGTACGGGATCAAGCGCCTGAACCACGGGATCGGCTTCAACACGGCCGCGATCGAGCTGCTCCTGCCGACCTACGGCGCGAAGCTCGGGCTGAAGGGCAAGGTCTGCACGCACTGGGCGCTCAATCCGCACCCGACGCTGATCCCCGCGATCGAATCGGGCTGGGTCGAGCAGATCCACTGCTTCGGTTCCGAAGTCGGGATGGACGACTACATCCGCGCGCGCTCCGACGTATGGTTCACCGGTCCCGACGGGTCGCTGCGCTCGAACCGCGCGTTCTGCCAGACTGCCGGCCTCTATGCGTGCGACATGTTCATCGGCTCGACGCTGCAGATCGACCTGTCCGGCCATTCGTCGACGGTCACGGCCGAGCGGATCGCCGGTTTCGGCGGCGCGCCGAACATGGGCAGCGACGCGCGCGGCCGGCGTCACCCGAGCGAGCCGTGGCTGAAGGCCGGCGCCGAAGCCGACCCCGACACGCCGGCGGCGCTCAGGCGCGGCCGCAAGCTGGTCGTGCAGATCGGCGAGACGTTCGGCGACAAGAACGTGCCGATGTTCGTCGAGAAGCTCGACGCGCTGAAGCTTGCCGACAAGCTGCAGCTCGACCTCGCGCCGATCATGGTCTACGGCGACGACGTCACGCACATCGTCACCGAGGAAGGGGTCGCGAACCTGCTGATGTGCCGCGACAAGGATGAACGCGAGCACGCGATCCGCGGCGTCGCCGGCTATACGGAAATCGGCCGCGGCCGCGACCGGAAGATGGTCGAGCGGCTGCGCGAGCGCGGCGTGATCCGCCGCCCGGAGGATCTCGGCATCGATCCGCTCGACGCCGATCGCCGCTGGCTCGCCGCGCGCTCGATCAAGGATCTCGTGCACTGGTCGGGTGGGCTCTATGCACCGCCGGCCCGGTTCCGCAACTGGTGAGGAAGAGGGCATGGAACAGTTGAACTATCGCTTCACCGCGCGTGAGCGCGCGAAGGGCGAGCAGGCCGCGGCGCTCGTCGGCGTGGTCGCGTCCGGCAACCTCGAGGTGCTCGTCGAGCGCGTGCTGCCGGGCAACGAATGCGAGATCGACATCCGCACCGCGGCGGTCGGCTTCGGCACGGTATGGCAGGCCGTCGTGTCGGACTTCGTCGAACGGCGCGCGCCGGGCGGCCTGAAGCTGTCGATCAACGACGGCGGTGCGCGGCCAGACATGGTGTCGCTGCGGCTCGCGCAGGCCGTGCGCGCGATCGAGGGGGACGCATGACGAACGAAGTGATCCACGACGCGCCCGCGTTCGTCGCGAACGGCGCGAGCTGGTACGAAGCGTCGGCGCGCCAGCGTGTCGACGGGCTGCTCGACGCGGGCAGCTTCACGGAATTTCTCGGCCCGGGCGAACGCGTGACGAGCCCGCACCTGCCGCTGTTCGACCTGCCGCAGCAGTTCGACGACGGAATGGTGGTCGGCCACGGCCGGCTCGACGGCCGGCCGGTGTTCGTCGCCGCGCAGGAAGGCCGCTTCATGGGCGGCGCGTTCGGCGAAGTGCACGGCGCGAAGCTCACGGGCTTGCTGCGCGCGGCGCGCGACCTCGGCACGCCGGTGCTGATCCTGTTCGATACGGGCGGCGTGCGGCTGCAGGAGGCGAACGCGGGCGAACTCGCGATCGCCGAGATCATGCGTGCGCTCGTCGAGGCGCGTGCGGCCGGCGTGCCGGTGATCGGGCTGATCGGCGGGCGCGCGGGCTGCTACGGCGGCGGCGGGCTGCTCGCGGCGTGCTGCTCGGCGCTCGCGGTGTCCGAGCAAGGGCGCATCAGCGTGTCGGGCCCCGAGGTGATCGAGACCAATCGCGGCGTCGAGGAATTCGACGCGAAGGATCGCGCGCTGATCTGGCGCACGATGGGCGGCAAGCATCGCCGGCTGATCGGCGGCGCGGACCGCTATGTAGCCGACACGCCCGACGCGTTTCGCGTGGCCGCGCTCGAACTGATCGGCCGTGCGCCGACGTTCGATGCGGCGATGCTGCGCGCGGAACAGGCGCGTCTCGAAGCGCGCGTCGAACGGTTCGGTGGATGCAAGGACGCGCTCGACGTGTGGCGCGCGCTCGGCGCGAACACGCCGGAAGCGATCCCCGGCATGCCCGACGATGAATTCGCGAAGCTCGCCGATCAATTGCAGGAGCAGAAATGAAACGACCCCCACGCTCACTTCGTTCGCTGCCCCCCGAGGGGGCGCCTGCCGTCCACGGCCGGCTTTGCAAAGCCGACCGGCTGCGCGGGCGCGGAGCGATGCTCCGCGAATTCCCCGCTACGCCCCTTGGGGCGGCCCGGCGGGAGGCAGCATGACGCTCGATGAAGTACTGACCTCGCTGTTCCCCCAAGGCCATTCGATCGCGCGCACCGGTGGCCTGCTGACGGGCCACGCGGATCTCGCCGGCACGCGCGTCGACGTGATCGGCGTCGCCGACCGCTTGCCGTTCGGCATCGACGAAGCCGTGACGCTCGCGTCGCACGTGCTCGACACGATCGAGCGCAGCGGCGGCACGCCGATTCTCGTGCTCGTCGATAGCGACAGCCAGCGGATGAGCAAGCGCGACGAACTGCTCGGCCTGAACGAAGGGCTGTCGCATCTCGCGAAATGCCTGATGCACGCGGAGTTCGCCGGGCACCGGACGATCGGCGTGCTGTATGGCCATACGGCCGCCGGTGCGTTCATCGCGACCGCGCTCGCGACGCGCACGCTGCTCGCGGTGCCGGGCGCGGAGCCGGAGGTGATGGACCTGCCGTCGATGTCGCGCGTGACGAAGCTGCCGATCGACGTGCTGAAGGAGATGGCGCGCTCGACGCCGGTATTCGCGCCGGGGCTCGACAATCTCGTGAAGATGGGCGCCGTCGACGCCGTGCTCGATCCGGCTCGCGCGCTCGACGCGCAGGTTGGCGAATGGCTCGGCAAGCCGGCCGATCGCGGCGATGGTCGTGCGGCACGCGGCCGGCCGGTCGCGGCCGACGTCGCGCGGCGCGTCGAGGCACTCGCGCGTGCCGCACGCTGACACGCCGCTGCGCCGCCACACGCTCGTCACGCTGACGGCGGCCGGGTGGGGCGCGGCATGCGCGCGCGATCCCGCGCTGGCGGCCGATCCGCTCGTGCAGGCGTGGGCCGCGTACGGCTGGCCGCTGATCGTGCGCCGCGCATCGCCCGACGAGGCCGATGCGCGGCGCATCCCGCTCGGCCTGCCGCTGCCGCCTGCCGCGGGCAAGCGGCGCATCGCACTGAACGTCGGCGTCGACGCCGTGAAGTCGGTCCGCCCGCTGCCCGCATTGGCCGACGTGCTCGTTGTCGCGCCCGACGCATGGCATGCGACGTTGCGCGAACTGGATGCGCTCGGCGCGCGCTGCGGTGTGCCGGGCCGCGTGTTCGGCAGCCTCGCATGGCAGGCGCTGACGGGCGAGCGCTACCTGAGCGCGTCTTCCGATCTCGACGTCGTGTTTCCGCTGCCGGACGCCGCATCGCTCGCCATGCTGCTCGATGGCCTGGCGGCGCTCGACGCGCGGGCGCCGATGCGTATCGACGGCGAACTGCTGCGCGACGACGGTGCGGGCGTGAACTGGCGCGAACTGCATGCGCGGCTGCCCGAAGTCGCGGTCAAGACGGCGATCGCGGTCGAATTGATGTCTGCCGACGCATTCGCGGGAGGCCTGCGATGAGTGCATCGGCCGCCCGCCGCGTGACGGCGCCGTCCGACGCCGAGCGCATCGCCGAACTCGCCGAGCGCAGCCTCGTGCTCGAAATCGACACGTATCCGAAACCGGGGCTCGTCAGTCACGTCGACACCGGCAGCCATGCGGACATGGATGCCGCGACGTTCGCGCGCAGCGCGGCGGTGCTGCGGCCGTACTTCGCGGAGCTCGCCCACGCCGGCGCGCGCGACGCGGACATGGCCGTGCTGCGCAAGATCGGGCTGCGCGCGGAACACGCGATGCTTGCCGCGACCGGCGGCGTCAACACCCATCGCGGCGCGATCTTCGGGCTCGGGCTGCTGTGCGCGGCCGCCGGTCGCCGCACGGTGCCCGGCACGGCCGCACGCACGATGACGCTCGGCGCGTTCGTCGCGCAGCGCTGGGGTACCGAGATCCTCGGCGGCCCGCGGCTGCCCGACAGTCACGGCGAGCGTGCAAGCCGCCGTTACGGCGTCGGCGGCGCACGTCGCGAGGCGGCCGACGGATTCGCGACCGTGTACTGCGTCGGGTTGCCGGCGTTGCGCCGTGCGCGGCGCAGTGTCCCGGACGACCCGGAAGCCGCGCGTGTCGACGCATGCTTCGCGCTGATCGCCGCGCTCGACGATACGAATCTCCTGCATCGGGGCGGTCAGGCCGGCCTCGATTTCGCGCGGGCCACGGCACGCGCCTTCGTCGCCCGCGGCGGCATCCGCGCCCGCGACTGGCGATTGCGCGCGGCCGCCGCACACCGCGCCTTCGTCGCGCGCCGGTTGAGCCCGGGCGGCGCGGCCGACCTGCTGGCGATGAGCGTGTTCGTCGATGCACTCGAAGCGGACGAGGAGGAGCGATGACGCTGGCGATCCTGTGTTCGGGGCAAGGTGCGCAGCGCGCGGACATGTTCGAGCTGACCGGCGCGGTGCCGCAGGCCGACGCGCTGTTCGCGCACGCGGGCCGGCTCCTCGGCGACGATCCGCGCAACTGGGTGCGGCACGCCGAACCGGACGCGCTGCGCGAGAACCGCGCCGCGCAGATCCTCTGCACGGCGCAGGCGCTCGCGGCGGCCGCGTTGCTCGAGGCGGTGTGGCCGCGGCGGCGCTGTGTTGCCGGATACAGCGTCGGCGAAGTCGCATCGTGGAGCGTCGCCGGGATGATCGACCCGCACGATGCGCTGGATCTTGCCGATGCGCGCGCGCGCGCAATGGACGCCGCGAGCGGCGGCGATGAACGAATGGTGTTTGTACGCGGGCTGGCGCGTGCGCAGCTCGCGCAGCTGTGCGACGGCCGCGATGCAGCGATCGCGATCGCCAATCCCGGCGACGCGTTCGTGGTGGCGGGGCGGCAGGCCGACGTCGACGCAGTGGCCGACGCTGCCGCACGCGACGGTGCGCTGCGCGTTGCCCCCGTGTGCGTGCGGATCGCATCGCACACGCGCCGGCTCGCGGCGGCGGTGCCCGCGTTTCGCGCGTCGCTGGCCGCGGTGAACGTGCGCCGGTCGCTGCCCGGTACGCGACTGTTTTCGGGGATCGACGGCGCGTCGGTGCTCGATGTCGATGCGGGCCTCGACAAGCTCGCGCGGCAGATCGCGGAGCCGGTCGAATGGGCGGCCTGCCTGGCCGCGTGCGTCGAGGCAGGCGCGACCGCTTTCCTCGAACTCGGCCCGGGCCGCGCGCTGGCCGAAATGGCGGGCGGCGCGTATCCGGCGCTGCCGGCGCGCAGCGTCGCGGATTTCCGTTCCGTCGACGGCATCGCGAGCTGGCTCGCGCGCGTCGCGGCCGGCTGACCGTCGGCGCGCAAGCGGCCCGGCAACGCGGCGAAATCGATTCGGGAATCGGCCCGCCGGTTGATCGTTCGGCAGCGGGTGTTGCGCCGGCGCAGCACCGTTTCAGCAGGCGCTTGCCACGCGAATTGGCGTCGCTACAATGGCGCCCGCCATGAGACCAGCCGCCTTCCTCCTCGCCGCGTTCGGCTACGCGGCGAGTGCCCACGCCAGCCCGATTCCGTCCGACGCCGCCTCCGTCGGCAGGTACTTTTCGTATGACAATGCAGCGGCCGACGCGACCGTCGACCTGATCGGGCAAGCGCAGCGCCGCGTGCTGCTGGCCGGCTACGCGTATGTGCCGCCCGCGGTTGCTGCGGCGCTGTGTGCGGCGCGCTCGCGGGGGATCGAAGTGCGGGTCGTGCTGGTGCGTTCGTCGCGTGCGGGCAAGTACAGCGGCGCGGGCTATCTGAAATCGGCCGGCATCGATGTCGCGATCGACTCGCGGCACGGCGATCCGGCGCCACGCTTTGTGATCGTCGACGACAGCGTTGCGCTCGCGACGCTGTCCGACGGCGCGGCCGCGCGCGCGGAAACGGTGAACGTGTTCCAGCGCGCGCCGGAGCTTGCGCAGTCGTACGCGCAATCGTTCTGGCGGCTGTACCGGCAGGCCGGCGGGCTCTGATCGACGGCCCGCCCGGCTGAACGCCATCCATCCCCTTTCTCGTCGCAAACTGCACGCTGTCCACGCCGGTGTGACCCCGCTTGCATCAGTGCGACCGATGAACCATGCTCGTTGGACAGGCGCCGGCGCGAGTGTCGCGCATCCGACGCAACGGCAGGGAGCCAATCGTGACCGAATGTTTTGCCGATCGCGCCGACGCGGGGCGCCGGCTTGCGCACGCGCTGCGCGACTATGCGGGGCGTCGTGACGTCGTCGTGCTCGCGCTGCCGCGCGGCGGCGTGCCGGTGGCATTCCCGATCTCGCAGGCGCTGCGCGTGCCGCTCGACGTGCTGGTCGTGCGCAAGCTCGGCATGCCGTCCGATCCTGAATTCGCGATCGGCGCGATCGCGACCGGCGGGGCGATCCACCTGCAGCACGCGGCGATCCGCGCGATGGGCGTGACCGATGCGCAACTGGCCGACGTGATTGCACGCGAAACCGCCGAGCTGCAGCGCCGCGACGCGCTGTATCGCGGCGCCCGGCCGCCGCTGCCGGTCGACGGCCGCATCGCGATCGTCGTCGACGACGGCGTCGCGACCGGCGCGTCGATGCGCGTTGCCCTGCAGGCGCTGCGCGAGCGCCATCCTGCGCGCATCGTGGTTGCCGTACCGGTCGCGCCGGCCGGCGCGCGGCACACGTTCGACGGTCTGGCCGACGCGTTCGTCACGGTGTCGGAGCCGCTCCGGTTCTTCGGCATCAGCCAGTTCTACGCGCGTTTCGACCAGACCAGGGACGACGAGGTGCGCGCGCTGCTCGAGGCGGCGCGCGCGCAGGACGACGGCATTACGTCCGCCTGATCCGGCGCCGGCGCGCGCCGGGGCGACCGGCTTCGGCCAGTGCGAACACGCGCTGCAGCGCCGGATGGACGTCGCCGTGCCAGCGGTCGCCGGTGAACAGCCCATAGTGGTCGCAATCGTCGATATCGCTGCGATGACGCTCGCCGGCCGTGAGGCCGCGGCACATGTCGTGTGCCGCATGCGTCTGGCCGGCGCCGGTGACGGCGTCGCAACCGCCTTCGACCGTCAGCAGCGCGACGTCGCGCAGCGCGGCCGGCTCGACGCGCTGGCCGCCGACGTCCCACGTGCCGTTCGCGAGGCACATCCGCTGGAATACGACATCGACGGTATCCAGGAAGTATTCGGCCGGCATGTCGAGCAGCGCCGTGTATTCGCGCAGCGCGCGCCGCGCGTCCGTCAGCGCGGTCAGGTCGAAGCGGGACGCTGCGCGCGCGTAGTCCTCGATCAGCGTCAGGAAGCGCTGCGGATACAGCAGCGCGATCTCGCCTTGCTGAAGATAGGTCGGGAACACATGGCGGCCATGGCCGGGGAAGCAGGGCGGCACGATGTCGATCAGGTGGCGGCGGCACCATGCGAGCGATCGGGACGCGGCGGTGGTGCCGAGCACGCTCGGGTTGACGCGCGCGTCGAGCGGCCCGCCGATCAGCGTGATGCTCGCGGGCGGCGCGAGGCCGCGCGCGGCGCGCAGCGCGAGGGCGCCGAGCGCGGGAACGGTAGCCTGGCACACGGCGACGACGTGCAGCGGCCGGTCGTCACGGGCAAGCGCGTCGACGAAGCCGTCGAGTGTCGCCACGTACTCGTCGAGCCCGAAGCGGCCCGCTGCGAGCGCAACGTCGCGCGCATTGACCCAGTCGGTCACGCACACGTCGCCGTCGGCGAGCAGCGTCTCGACGGTCTCCCGCATCATCACGGCCGCGTGCCCCGCGAGCGGCGCGCACAGCAGCACCGTGCGCCGCGCATCGTCACGCGCGAAGCGCCGCAACTGGCAGAACGGCGTGCGCGCGACGATCCGCTCGTCGACGGCCGGTCGCCGGATCTCGAAGCGAGGCGGCCCGACGGCCGGCCCGAGCAGCGGCTCGAAAAGATCGTCATAACACGACGACGCGGCGTGCGGCAGCGTCGTGGCGGGCCACACGTCGAACGCGTGACGTGTCGCCGCGCGCCAGGCGCGCATCCATTCCCTCTGCTGCTCGACGACGGCATACCACATGGCAAACCTCGGGGCGGAAGGGGCGTGAATCTGCATTATGGTCACTCTGGCCGCGCAGCGGGTGTCGGATACGTGACCGGGTAACGCGCATCAAGCGCGGATCGGGCACGCATCGCTAGGCGGCAACGCACGGCGCTGCTACAGTCGTCGGTCTCATTCCCTCAAGCGGAGCAATTTGCGATGAAGCTGATCGGCATGCTGGATTCCCCGTTCGTGCGCCGTGTCGCCATTTCGGCGAAGCTGCTCGACCTGCCGTTCGAACACGAGTCGGTCTCGGTGTTCCGGCACTTCGACCGGTTCCGGACGCTCAACCCGGTCGTGAAGGCGCCGACACTGATTACCGACGATGGCACAACGCTGATCGAATCGTCGCTGATCGTCGACTACCTCGATCATCGCGTCGCGCCGGAGCGGCGCCTGCTGCCCGACGCCGCCGACGAGCGGCTGCGCGCGCTGGTGCCGGTCGGTTTCGCGCTGGCGGCGGCCGAGAAGACGGTGCAGGTCGTGTACGAGCAGGCGCTGCGGCCGGCCGACAAGCAGCACGCGCCGTGGCTCGAGCGCGTGCTGAGCCAGCTCGAGGCTGCGTATGGCGAACTCGAACCGCTCGTCGCGGCCGCGAACGGCTGGCTCGGCGGCGCACGCCTGCTGCAGTCCGACGTGACCGTCGCCGTCGCATGGCGCTTCACGCAGTTCATGGCCGCGGATTACCCGGCACTCACACGCATCGATCCGGCCCGTTATCCGGCGCTCGCCGCGCATTCGGCACGCGCGGAAGCGCTGCCGGCGTTTGTCGAGACACCGCTCGACTGAAGCCGGCGTCGAGCGCGGCGGCGCAGGAGAAAAGAGGGCGGGGCGGCGCGAGCAGCGCGTGGCCTCGCTGGAACCTGCGCCGGCATCCGGCACGGATCGACCCGGCCGTCATCGACCGTGCGGCCGCCCGTTTTCTCCACAGCCGTTCGGCTCGGCGTCGGCAAAACCACCGCAGGTTCGTCCGTTTTGCGCTCCCGGGCTGTCCGGCGCCACCGGCTCAGCCCCGTCGGATAAAGGGCCGGCCGATTGTTCACTGCCGCCAACAAGTGACTTCGCATTCGTGCTGTTTATCCGGATGAGGGTCATCCCTAGAATCCACTCCATCGAACATGCATTGCCTGATGGAGCAAATGATGAGAGCCCTGATCGAATCGAGCCTGTACCACCCGGCCGTCGTGTTGCCGCTTGCCGCGCTGACGCAGCTGATGGTCGAGCGCGATTTCAATCTCGGCCAGGTTGGCCTGATCGTCGCCGCTCGCGGTGCGCAGGCTGCCGTGTCGCGTTCGCGTGCGCTGATCTTCTGCCGCCACTGCGAAGCGCACGCATGAACGCGCGTTTGACGAACATATGAAAAAGCCCGGCCGGCGCAAGCCGGTCGGGCGGATCGGATTCGATCGGGCCCCGGCTTTTGCCGGGGCTTTTTCATACGCGACGCTCAGGCGCGCGCGGTCGACACGACGCTGTAGATCTGCGATTCGTCGTCCTCGCGCAGCTGGCGCACCAACTGGTGCGCCTCGCGGCGCGACGCGACGGCCGGCGGCGAGCCCTTGAGCGGCTGGCACGCGGTTTCGGCGAGCGCGACGACCGACACGATGCCGATCACGGCGGCACCCATCATGTAGTACGCGGGCATCATCAGGTTGTGGGTCACATCGACGAGCCACGCGGTCATCAGCGGCGTCGTGCCACCGAACAGCGATACCGACACGTTGAAGCCGATCGCGAGCGCGCCGTAGCGGATCTCGGTCGGGAACAGCGCCGGCAGCGCGGACGGCATCACGCCGGTGAAGCACGACAGCAGCACGCCGAGGATCAGCAGGCCGCTGAACACCGACGCGGTGCTGCCCGCATGGACCAGCATCATCGACGGGATTGACAGCACCAGCAGGCCGACGCAGCCGACCAGCATCACGGGCTTGCGGCCGATCTTGTCCGACAGGCGGCCGGCGGCGAGCGTCAGCGGCATCATCAGCACCATCACGATCAGCACCAGCACGAGGCTGTGCGATTCGTCGAAGTGCAGCGTCGACGACATGAAGCTCGGCAGGTACGACAGCACCATGTAGTCGGTCACGTTGAAGATCAGCACGAGGCCGACGCAGAGCAGCAGCGCGCGCCAGTTGCGCAGCAGCGTCTCGCGAAAGCGTGCCTTCGGCACGGCCTTGTCCTGCGCTTCGCGCTCTTCGGCCTGGCGCTTGAACGCCGGCGTTTCCTCGAGCTTCATCCGGATGTACAGACCGATCAGACCGAGCGGGCCCGCGATCAGGAACGGCACGCGCCAGCCCCACGACAGCAGCGCTTCCTGCGACAGCGACGCGGTGAGCAGCGCGACGACGCCGGCGCCCATCACATAGCCGATCAACGTGCCGAACTCGAGGAAGCTGCCCATGAAGCCGCGGCGCTTGTCGGTCGAGAACTCGGCGATGAAGGTGGCGGCGCCGCCGTATTCGCCACCGGTCGAGAAGCCCTGCACGAGGCGGGCGACGAGCAGCAGCACGGGCGCCATGATGCCGATCGATGCGTAGCTGGGGATCAGGCCGATCGCGAAGGTGCCGGCGGCCATCATGATCATCGTGGCGGCGAGCACGCGCTGGCGGCCGATGCGGTCGCCGAGCGGGCCGAACACCATGCCGCCGAGCGGGCGTACGAGGAAGGCGGCCGCGAACGTGCCGAAGGTCGCGAGCAGCTGCGCGGACGGGTTGCTCGACGGGAAGAACACCTTGCCGAGCGTGACGGCGATATAGCTGTAGACGCCGAAGTCGAACCATTCCATCGCATTGCCGATGGCCATTGCGCTGACGGCGCGCTTGAGCAGGCTCTGGTCGACGACGGTAATGTCGTCCGCGGCGAGCGGGGCCTCGCCGGAAGACGTGGAGGAAGAGGCAGCGGTCGGGCTGACGTGTGTTGCGGTCAAGGTCATGCACTCCTTTGACTGCGCCGGAACGGGCGGGCCGTCCGACACGGTTTGCCGGCGAGCGCGATGTCGTGTGCTGCGCGTCGGGGCAAGCCTTTAAGCACTTACTGCACACGGGGCGGTAAGAGGCTGCAAGGGACTGCTTCGACGCGGGCCCGAAGGGCCGTCGCGACGGTGCGCTCATGAAGAATGGGCCGCGTGATGCGAGCGGCAGATGCCGGTGCGGACGGGGTCCGGCGTTCCGGCAAGCGCCCCGAAAGGGGCAACGAAACGAGAAAAGCGGGCCTGTCGGGCGGGCTTTCCTGTGGATGCAATTTCGGTCGAAGCACCGGCCCGCAACGCGCGGACGGACTTCTTTCGAAATCGAATAGACAGAGATTGAACGTTGAAACAGGCGACATGATAGCACGATGACAGACGATCGTGCAAATTGCCCGGAATCCCCCGTCTGGCGGCGGTTTCGGCGGAGCCGGCTCCGGTATGATCGGCGGCGCGCGACGGCATCGCGCGGCCCGCCGGGCGACGGGCGAATCCACGAGGAACCGGATGACCGAACTGATGAAGATCGCGGCGCTGTTCGCCGTCACCGCGCTGGCCGAAATCGTTGGCTGCTACCTGCCGTGGCTCGTGCTGAAGGGCGGGCGGCCCGCATGGCTGCTGGTGCCGGCCGCGCTGTCGCTCGCGCTGTTCGCGTGGCTGCTCACGCTGCACCCGAGCGCGGCGGGGCGCACGTACGCGGCGTACGGCGGCGTGTATATCGCGGTGGCGCTGATCTGGCTGCGGATCGTCGACGGGATCGCGCTCACCCGCTGGGATGTGATGGGCGCAGTACTCGCGCTAGGCGGGATGGCCGTCATCGCGCTGCAGCCGCGCGCGTGAGCGCGGGCTGCAGCGCGGCTGGCGTGTGCGGCCCGCGTCAGGCGGCTTCGGCGGTGTCGACGTCGGCGGACTTGCGCCACACGCAGGTGCCCTTGACCGACTTGTCGAGCTCGTCGAGCTGGGTCTGGTGGGCGGCGAGCTCGTCGTCGCTCGCCGCGAGAACCGGCAGGTCGAGCGACGCGAGCGATACGCGCTGGCCGTTCGCCGCGCCGCCGTCTGCACCTGCGTCGTCGAGCATGTCGATCACGAGGCTGTCCTGGCCGCGCGTCATCGCGAGATAGACCTCGGCGAGCAGCTCCGAGTCGAGCAGTGCGCCGTGCAGCGTACGGTGCGCGTTGCTGATGCCGAACCGGTCGCACAACGCGTCGAGCGAGTTGCGCTTGCCCGGGAACATCTGCTTGGCTTGCACGAGCGTGTCGATCACGCCGCCGCAATGCTCGGTGAACGGCGGCAGGTCGAGCCGCGCGAACTCGGCGTCGAGGAACCCGAGGTCGAACGGCGCGTTGTGGATGATCAGCTCGGCGTCCTTCACGAAGTCGCGGATCTGGTCGACGACTTCCGCGAACTTCGGCTTGTCGCTCAGGAATTCGGTCGTGAGGCCGTGCACGGCCAGTGCGCCCGGATCGCTGTCGCGTTCGGGGTTCACGTAGATGTGCAGGTTGTTGCCGGTGAGCCGCCGGTTCAGCAGCTCGACGCAGCCGATTTCGATCAGGCGGTCGCCCGTGCGAGGGTTGAGGCCGGTGGTTTCGGTATCGAGAATGATCTGGCGCATGTCGGATAAATCGGGAAAGACAGTGGGGCGGCCTGCGTTCAGGCCACGAGCGATTCGACGCCGCGATTCGCGAGCGCGTCCGCGCGTTCGTTTTCGGGATGGCCCGCGTGACCCTTCACCCAGCGCCACTCGACCTCGTGCTGCGCGACGAGCGCGTCGAGCCGCTTCCACAGGTCGGCGTTCTTCACCGGGGTCTTCGCCGCGGTGACCCAGCCTTTCTTCTTCCAGCCGTGGATCCACTCGCTGATGCCTTTCTGCACGTACTGCGAATCGGTATGGACGATCACGCGGCACGGCCGTTTCAGCGCCTCGAGCGCGGCGATCACGCCCATCAGTTCCATGCGGTTGTTGGTCGTGTTGGGTTCGCCGCCGAACAGCTCCTTTTCGCGGTCGCCGTAGCGCAGCAGTGCGCCCCAGCCGCCGGGGCCGGGGTTGCCCTTGCAGGCGCCGTCGGTATAGATGTCGATGGTGTCGGTGGTCATGAGTGCTCTTGATGGGTGGTTGGGGTGGCCGCCGGCGTCAGGCCCGGCGCGAGCACGGGCTTCTTCATCTTGATCGGGCCGACGAGGCGCATGCCGCGCACGCGCTTGACGGCCGTGACCATGTAGACGGCGCCGAAGATCGGCCACCAGCGGTCGCCGGCGGCTTCCATGAAGCCGTAGCGGGCAAGCCATTTGTCGGTGACGAGCGGCGGCCGGTAGCAGCCGAAGCGGCCGCGCTCGAGATCGAAGCCGAGCAGCTTGATCCAGTCCTTGAGCCGGATGAACGCGATCTGGTCGCGCGTGGCCGGCACGAACGGGCGGTTCGCCATGCGCCCGAACGATTGCCGCATGCCCCACAGGCTCAGCGAATTGAAGCCGGTGATCACGAGCTGGCCTTCCGGCATCAGCACGCGTTCGGCCTCGCGCAGCAGGCGGTGAGGGTCGGACGTGAATTCCAGCGTATGCGGCATCACGATCAGGTCGACGCTCTGCGACTCGAACGGCAGGTCGAGCAGGTCGCACCAGGTCGTGCTGCGATCGGCCGGCGCATGTTCGGGCGCGCGCGCCTCGCGCGCCCACGGAAACTGGTAGGGCGCACTGGCGCCGCTCGCCGGATCGAGCACGAGGCCGCGATACGGCATGCGGTTCTCGCGCAGCGCATCGAGCTGCGGCAGGCCGAGCTGGAGCGCGTGAAACCCGAAGACGTCGGACACGATCCGGTCGAGCTGCGCCTGCTCCCAGTCCAGCACGTAGCGGCCGGGCGGCGAGTCGGTCCAGGCGGGCCAGTCTATAATTTGACGATCGGACATAACGATGATTGCGCGCCCATGAACGAGCTGGAATACGTGCCGGTGCCGGCATTCGAAGACAACTATATCTGGCTCGTCTCGGACGGCCGCGATGCGATCGCCGTCGATCCGGGTGAAGCCGCGCCGGTACGCCGTGTTCTTGCCGAACGCGGCTGGCGGTTGACTGCTATTTTACTCACGCACCATCACGCCGACCATGTCGGCGGTGTTGCCGCACTGCGCGATAGCCAACCGGACGATGTGCCGCTCGTCGTGTGCGGCCCGGCGGCCGAGGCGATCGGCGTGGTCACGCGGCCGCTCGCAGGCGGCGATCGCGTGACGCTCGATGCGCCGGCGCTCGCGTTCGACGTGCTCGACGTGCCCGGCCATACGCGCGGCCACATCGCGTATTTCCAGACGGCCGGTCAAGGCACGGGCGGGCAGGGCGCCGTCGCCCCGCACGTGTTCTGCGGCGACACGCTGTTCTCGTGCGGCTGCGGCCGCCTGTTCGAAGGCACGCCCGCGCAGATGCTCGCGTCGCTCGACGCGCTCGCGGCGCTGCCGGGCGACACGCGCGTGCATTGCGCACACGAATACACGCTGTCGAACATCCGCTTCGCGCTCGCGTGCGAGCCGGGCAATGCGGCGCTCGCCGCCTGGCGCGACGACGCGCAGGCGCTGCGCGCGCGCGGCGTGCCGACGCTGCCCACTACGATCGCGCACGAACGTGCCGTCAACCCGTTCATGCGATCGGACAGCGCGGCGATCCATGCCACGCTCGAGGCCGAGCTGCACGAAACGGTGTCGGATCGCCTGGCGGCGTTCACGCTGATGCGGGAGTGGAAAAATCGTTTCCGGTGACGCTTTCCGGAGGACTCCAAACCTCAGGTGGCGTCTGTAAAAATTGCTGCAAATGTAGGATTTCGCTGAGTTTTCGGTGTTTTTATTGACGTGAAGCACGCACTTCCGTAGTATCGCCTGCAATTTCCAGCCGTCGGAAGCCGAGATTTTCATGCGACTTATATTGAGCGCGCTGATGGTCCTGCTACTCGCCGCTTGTGCGAGTCAGGGCCCTGTCGCCAACACCGCCGCCGATTCGCAGGCGACGTCCAACTACCTCCGCAAATCAGCCACCGCCAAAGAAACTGTCGACGTCGACAAGCAATCCGTCGGCGACCTGACCAGCGCAGACTCCGATCTGTGGGGGCGCATTCGCCGCGGCTTCCAGATGCCCGACCTGCAGAGCGACCTCGTCGACATGCAGACGACGTGGTACACGCAACGCCCCGATTACGTGCAGCGCATGACCGAGCGCTCGCAGAAGTACCTGTATCACATCGTCGAGGAACTCGAAGCGCGCCACATGCCGACCGAGCTCGCGCTGCTGCCGTTCATCGAATCCGCGTACAACCCGCAGGCACTGTCGGTCGCGAAGGCGGCCGGCATGTGGCAGTTCATGCCCGGCACGGGCCGCACGTACAACCTGAAGCGCAACATGTGGCAGGACGAGCGCCGCGACGTGCTCGCGTCGACGAGCGCCGCACTCGACTACCTGTCGCGCCTGCATGACATGTTCGGCGACTGGTATCTGGCGCTGGCCGCCTACAACTGGGGCGAGGGCAACGTGCAGCGCGCGATCGCGCGCAACCAGGCAGCGGGCCTGCCGACCGACTACCAGAACCTGCGGATGCCGAACGAGACGCGCAACTACGTGCCGAAGCTGCAGGCGGTGAAGAACATCATCGCGAATCCGCAGCAGTTCGGCCTGACGCTGCCGGACATCCCGAACCACCCGTATTTCGTGACGGTCACGACGTCGCGCGACATCGACGTGGCGGTGGCCGCGAAGCTCGCGAACCTGTCGCTCGACGAGTTCCGCTCGCTGAATCCGTCGTTCTCGAAACCGGTGATCCTGGGCGCGACCGAGCCGCAGATCCTGCTGCCGTTCGACAACGCGGCGGCGTTCGAGAAGAACCTGAAGGCGTACAACGGCCAGCTGTCGTCGTGGACCACCTACACGGTCAGCGAGCGCACGCGCCCGGCCGCGATTGCCGAGAAGATCGGTGTCGACGCAGATACGCTGATGTCGGTCAACAAGATTCCGGCCGGCATGCGCCTGAAGCCCGGTTCGACGATCGTCGTGCCGCGCGGCGATGACGACGACGAGGACATCAGCGCCGACGTCGCGGAAAACGGCGTGCTCGCGATGGAGCCCGACGTGCCCGATACGCGCAAGATGCTGATCCGCGTGCGCCGAAAGCAGTCGATGGCCGCACTCGCTGGCCGCTACGGCGTGTCGGTCGGCCAGCTGAAGGCATGGAACCGCACGCACCGCGATCTCGTGATGCCGGGCCAGGCGCTCGTGCTGCACGTGCCGGTCGGCCGTGCGGTGCCGGCCGAGCCGGGTCCGGAGCGGATCGCGACGTCGACGGGCAGCGCGCATATCGAGCGCGCGAGCCTGTCCGTCGGCGGCAAGTCGCGCGGTGCGAAGCAGGGTGCCGCGAAGCCGGCGGCTCGCACGGCGAAGGCTGCTCCCGCGAAGGCGGCGCCGGCCAAGGCTGCGCCGAAGGCCGCTGCACACAAGGGCAAGAAGAAGTAACGCGCGATCGTGATCGCAGCGCGACGGCCCGGCCGGGCCGCGCGACTGCGCTATCATCCGACGAACGCGCAGCAACGCCGTCACCGAGGTGACGGCGTTTTCGTTTGTGCGCGGCAGCGGGGCCGCTGCTGCGCGGGCCGTGGAATCACGAGCCCGGAACAACAAGGAGAGGCGATGTCGTCGGTGCAGGTGAGGGTGCTCGCGCTGTTTGCGATCGGGTATTTCGTGTCGTATGTGTTCCGCGGCGTCAATCTCGGCTTCGCGCCGTTCGTCACGCACGAGCTCGGGCTGTCGGCCGCCGATCTCGGGCTGCTCACCAGTCTCTATTTCCTCGGCTTCGCGGGCGCACAGATTCCGGCTGGCGTGCTGCTCGACCATTTCGGCCCGCGCCGCGTGGCGGCCGGCATGCTGCTGTTCGCGGCGGCCGGTGCCGCGGTGTTCGGCGTCGCGCACGACCTCGGCACGATGATGGCGGGTCGGCTCCTGATCGGCGTCGGCGTGTCGGTGTGCCTCGGTGCGGCGTTCAAGGCGCTCGCGCAGCATTTTCCGGTCGGCCGGCTGCCGCTCGTCAACGGTCTCGTGATGGCCGTCGGCGGTCTCGGCGGCGTCGCGGTCGGCTCGCCGCTGACCTGGCTGCTCGGCGTGACGAGCTGGCGCGCTGTCTGCGGCGGTCTCGCGGTGCTGACGATCGTCGTCGCGGCCGCGATCGGCTTCGGTGCGCCGGAAGCCGAGCGGCCGCGCCACCAGGGTGGGCTCGTCAGCCAGTTCAAGGGCACCTGGCACATCCTGGGCAGCCGCGCGTTCTGGAAGATCTCGTCGTTCTCGATCGTCACGCAGGGCGTGTTTTACGCGATGCAGTCGCTGTGGGTCGGGCCGTACCTGCGCGATGTCGCGGGGTTCGATGCGCAGCACGCCGCACGGCTCGTGTCGGTGCTCGGCTTCGCGATGATGGCCGGCTGCGTCGGCTTCGGCGCGGCGGCGCGCGTGCTCGAGCGGCGCGGGGTGTCCGTCCACGCATTTTGCGGCATCGGCATGGTGCTGTTCGTCGCCACGCAAGCCGCGATCGTCGCGCGCGTGCCGCTGCTGCCGGCCGTGCTGTGGGCCGCCTACGGGATGTTCGGCGGCGTCGGGATCCTGACCTACGCGGTGCTGGCCGGTCACTTCCCGGCCCATCTGATCGGCCGCGCGAACACGACGCTCACGCTCGTGATCTTCGTGCTGATCTTCGCGTTCCAGATCGGCATCGGCGCGATGCTGTCGCACTGGCCGGCCGTCGACGGCCATTACCCGGCGGCCGCGCACATTACCGCGTGGAGCGTGCTCCTCGCGCTGCAGCTCGCGAGCGCGGTCTGGTCCGTGTGGCCCGCGCGCGGCGCTGGCAAGCAGGTTGATCCGGCGGTACGCTGACAGGTAGGGCGGCTGCGGAAACGGGGCCGCAGCAGCGCTTGCCGCGCGCGGCTGTCGCGGCGGCATGTGTGCCGCACACACGATCGGACGGCCATATCGATTGAAAATATGGTCATTTTCGGGCTATAATTTGAAAGTTTGTGCTGATCAACCTCGCACCCTAGCGCCTACCTCACTCATCCCGTTCATCCGCCGCACGCCGCCTGTCGGGCGATGCCGCGAAGCCTCGTGCGCCACGCGCCGGGTTCGCGTCTCGACAACGCAGGTCGCGTCCAGCTAGCGACTCCGCGCGCCTACGCAGCGCGGCGCTCGCGCGGCAGGGTAAACAGGTCGGCAGCAGGGTGTTCCCCAAGGAGCCTCCCGTGTTGCCGTCTTTTTCTCCCGCCTTGCTTGCACTCGCCGACGGCACGGTCTTTCGTGGTTATTCGATCGGGGCCGAAGGCCATACGATCGGTGAAGTCGTGTTCAACACCGCGATTACCGGCTATCAGGAAATCCTGACTGATCCGAGCTACGCGCGTCAGATCGTCACGCTCACCTACCCGCATATCGGCAACGTCGGCGTCAACGCCGAAGACGTCGAAGCCACGAAAGTCCATGCCGCCGGCCTGATCATCCGTGATCTGCCCACGCTCGCATCGAACTTCCGCATGAACCGCACGCTCGGCGATTACCTGCGCGACGAAGGCGTCGTCGCGATCGCCGGCATCGATACCCGCAAGCTGACCCGTATCCTGCGCGACAAGGGCGCGCAGAACGGCTGCATCCTGGCCGGTTCGGACGACGAGGCGAAGGCGATCGAGCTCGCGCGCTCGTTCCCGGGCCTCGCCGGCATGGATCTCGCGAAGGTCGTGTCGACCACGAAGCCGTTCGAGTGGAAGCAGACCGAATGGCGCCTCGGCAGCGGCTACGGGATGCAGGAAGCCCCGAAGTACCGCGTCGTCGCGTATGACTTCGGCGTCAAGTACAACATCCTGCGCATGCTCGCGGAACGCGGCTGCCACGTGACCGTGCTGCCCGCGCAGGCGAGCGCGGAAGATGCGCTGGCGCTGAATCCGGACGGCATCTTCCTGTCGAACGGCCCGGGCGACCCGGAACCGTGCGACTACGCGATCGCGGCCACGAAGCAGTTCATCGAGCGCGGCGTGCCGACCTTCGGCATCTGCCTCGGCCACCAGATCATGGGCCTCGCGGTCGGCGCGAAGACGCTGAAGATGAAGACGGGCCACCATGGCGCGAACCACCCGGTGAAGGATCTCGGCGACGGCCGCGTGGTGATCACGTCGCAGAACCACGGCTTCGCGGTCGACGCGGATTCGCTGCCGGCCAACGCGCGCGTGACGCACGTGTCGCTGTTCGACGGCACGCTGCAGGGCTTCGAGCTGACCGACAAGCCGGCGTTCTGCTTCCAGGGCCACCCGGAAGCGTCGCCCGGCCCGCACGACATCGGCTATCTGTTCGACCGTTTCACCGCACTGATGGACGCGGCGAAGCAGCGCAACGCCTGACGTCACCGAAGCAACCGAAGAATGGGAGATTCGCATCATGTTCGGCCACGCACTCGGCATCACGGATATCTGGACCTACGTGTTCGGCGTGATCTTCATCATCCTGCTGCCGGGGCCGAACTCGATGTACGTGCTGTCGCTCGCGGCGCAGCGCGGCGTGAAGGTCGGCTATCGCGCGGCTTGCGGCGTGTTCCTCGGCGACACGGTGCTGATGGTGCTGTCCGCCGCGGGCGTCGCGTCGCTGCTGAAGGCGAACCCGCTGCTGTTCTCCGTCGTCAAGTACGGCGGCGCCGCGTACCTGCTGTACATCGGCACCGGGATGCTGCGCAGCGCGTGGCGGAAGCTGCGCGCGCGTGCCGATGCGCCGGCGGACGCACCGCGTACGGTCGACGGCGAGCAGCCGTTCCGCAAGGCGCTGATCGTGAGCCTGCTGAATCCGAAGGCGATCCTGTTCTTCATCTCGTTCTTCATCCAGTTCGTCGACCCGGCATTCCCGCATCCCGCGCTGTCGTTCGTCGTGCTCGGGGCGATCGCGCAAAGCGCGAGCTTCGTGTACCTGAGCACGCTGATCTTCGCGGGCGCACGGCTCGCCGAGCATTTCCGCCGCCGCCGCAAGCTCGCGGCGGGCGCGGCGAGCAGCGTGGGCGGCCTGTTCATCGGTTTCTCGGTGAAGCTCGCGCTCGCCACCATGAGCTGAGCGCAGCCGGCCGACCCACGACAACGATTACTTATTGAATTCACAAGCCATGCCAAAACGCACAGACATCAAAAGCATCCTCATCATCGGCGCCGGCCCGATCATCATCGGCCAGGCTTGCGAGTTCGACTATTCGGGCGCGCAGGCTTGCAAGGCGCTGCGTGAAGAGGGCTACAAGGTCGTCCTCGTGAACAGCAACCCGGCGACGATCATGACCGACCCGAACACGGCCGACGTCACGTACATCGAGCCGATCACGTGGGAAGTCGTCGCACGCATCATCGAGAAGGAGCGTCCGGACGCGATCCTGCCGACGATGGGCGGCCAGACCGCGCTGAACTGCGCGCTCGACCTGCACCACCACGGCGTGCTCGAGAAGTTCGGCGTCGAACTGATCGGCGCGTCGCCGGAAGCGATCGACAAGGCGGAAGACCGCCAGAAGTTCAAGGACGCGATGACCAAGATCGGTCTCGGTTCCGCGAAGTCGGGTGTCGCACACTCGATGGAAGAAGCGACCCAGGTGCACGCCGAGATCATGGCGCTCACCGGCGGCAGCGGCTACCCGGTCGTGATCCGTCCGTCGTTCACGCTCGGCGGCTCGGGCGGCGGCATCGCGTACAACCGCGAGGAATTCGAGGAGATCTGCAAGCGCGGTCTCGACCTGTCGCCGACGCGCGAACTGCTGATCGAGGAATCGCTGCTCGGCTGGAAGGAATACGAGATGGAAGTCGTGCGCGACCGCGCCGACAACTGCATCATCGTGTGCTCGATCGAAAACCTCGACCCGATGGGCGTGCACACCGGCGACTCGATCACGGTCGCGCCGGCGCAGACGCTCACCGACAAGGAATACCAGATCCTGCGTAATGCATCGCTCGCGGTGCTGCGCGAGATCGGCGTCGACACGGGCGGTTCGAACGTGCAGTTCTCGATCAACCCGAAGGACGGCCGCATGGTCGTGATCGAGATGAACCCGCGCGTGTCGCGCTCGTCGGCGCTCGCATCGAAGGCGACCGGCTTCCCGATCGCGAAGGTCGCGGCGAAGCTGGCCGTTGGCTACACGCTCGACGAGCTGAAGAACGAGATCACCGGCGGCCAGACGCCGGCATCGTTCGAGCCGACGATCGATTACGTCGTCACGAAGATCCCGCGTTTCGCGTTCGAGAAGTTCCGCGAAGCCGATTCGCGCCTGACCACGCAGATGAAGTCGGTCGGCGAAGTGATGGCGATCGGCCGCACGTTCCAGGAATCGTTCCAGAAGGCGCTGCGCGGCCTCGAAGTCGGCGTCGACGGTCTCGACGAGAAGTCGACCGACCGCGACGAGATCGCGATCGAGATCCACGAGCCGGGCCCGGATCGCATCTGGTACGTCGGCGATGCGTTCCGCATCGGCATGACGGCCGAAGAGATCTTCGCGGAAACCGCGATCGACCCGTGGTTCCTTGCGGAGATCGAACAGATCATCCTGAAGGAGAAGGCGCTGTCGGGCCGCACGCTCGCGTCGCTGACGTTCGACGAGTTGCGCTACCTGAAGCAGAGCGGCTTCTCGGATCGCCGCCTCGCGAGGCTGCTCGGGGCGACGCCGGAAGACGTCCGCAAACGCCGCGTGGAACTGAACGTGCGCCCGGTCTACAAGCGCGTCGACACCTGCGCGGCCGAATTCGCGACGAAAACCGCGTACATGTACTCGACCTATGAGGAAGAGTGCGAGGCGCAGCCGACCGCCAACAAGAAGATCATGGTGCTGGGCGGCGGCCCGAACCGGATCGGCCAGGGCATCGAGTTCGACTACTGCTGCGTGCACGCGGCCCTCGCGATGCGCGAGGACGGCTATGAAACGATCATGGTCAACTGCAACCCGGAAACGGTGTCGACCGACTACGACACGTCCGACCGCCTGTACTTCGAGCCGCTGACGCTGGAAGACGTGCTCGAGATCGTCGACAAGGAAAAGCCGGTCGGCGTGATCGTCCAGTACGGCGGCCAGACGCCGCTGAAGCTCGCGCTCGACCTCGAGGCGCACGGTGTGCCGATCGTCGGCACGTCGCCGGACATGATCGACGCGGCCGAAGACCGCGAACGCTTCCAGAAGCTGCTGCAGGACCTCGGCCTGCGCCAGCCGCCGAACCGCACCGCGCGCGCCGAAGACGAAGCGCTCGCGCTGGCCGCCGAAATCGGCTATCCGCTCGTCGTGCGCCCGTCGTACGTGCTGGGCGGCCGCGCGATGGAAATCGTCCACGAGCCGCGCGACCTCGAGCGCTACATGCGCGAGGCCGTGAAGGTGTCGAACGATTCGCCGGTGCTGCTCGACCGCTTCCTGAACGACGCGATCGAATGCGACGTCGACTGCATCTGCGACGGTGAGTCGGTGTTCATCGGCGGCGTGATGGAGCACATCGAGCAGGCGGGCGTCCACTCGGGTGACTCGGCATGCTCGCTGCCGCCGTATTCGCTGTCGAAGGAAACCGTGGCCGAGCTGAAGCGCCAGACGGGCGCGATGGCGAAGGCGCTGAACGTGGTCGGCCTGATGAACGTGCAGTTCGCGATTCAGCAGGTGCCGCAGGCGGACGGTTCGAAGCAGGACATCATCTACGTGCTCGAAGTGAACCCGCGCGCATCGCGCACGGTGCCGTACGTGTCGAAGGCGACCAGCCTGCCGCTCGCGAAGATCGCGGCGCGCGCGATGGTCGGCCAGAAGCTCGCGCAGCAGGGCGTGACGAAGGAAGTCGAGCCGCCGTACTTCAGCGTGAAGGAAGCGGTGTTCCCGTTCGTCAAGTTCCCGACCGTCGATCCGGTCCTCGGGCCTGAAATGCGTTCGACCGGCGAAGTGATGGGCGTCGGCCAGACGTTCGGCGAAGCGCTGTTCAAGTCGCAGCTCGCGGCCGGTTCGCGCCTGCCGGAATCGGGCACGGTGCTGCTGACCGTGATGGACGCCGACAAGCCGAAGGCGGTCGAAGTCGCGCGCATGCTGCACGACCTCGGCTACCCGATCGTCGCGACCAAGGGCACGGCTGCCGCGATCGAAGCGGCCGGCGTGCCGGTGAAGGTCGTCAACAAGGTGAAGGACGGCCGTCCGCACATCGTCGACATGATCAAGAACGGCGAGATCGCACTCGTGTTCACGACGGTCGACGAGACGCGCCAGGCGATCGCCGATTCGCGTTCGATCCGCATGAGCGCGCAGGCGCACAAGGTCACGTACTACACGACGATGTCGGGCGCGCGCGCGGCTGTCGAAGGCTTGCGCTACCTGAAGGATCTGGAAGTCTATGATTTACAAGGTCTTCATGCTCGCCTAAACTAAGCAGTCAGTTACCTGTCGAAGCAACACGTGCCGCGGTTAAGCGGTGTTTCCGGTTCGCCGGAAACGCGCTTAATCGCGGTGATTTTTTTTATAGCCGTTTTTTAGCGATTGAGCCGTTTATGAGCACCATTCCGTTGACAAAGCGTGGCGCAGAACTCCTGCGCGATGAATTGCAGCGCCTCAAGTCCGTCGAGCGGCCGGCCGTGATCAACGCGATCGCGGAGGCCCGCGCACAGGGCGATCTGTCCGAAAACGCCGAATACGATGCGGCGAAGGAAAAACAGGGCTTTATCGAAGGCCGTATCGCCGAACTCGAATCGAAGCTGTCCGCCGCGCAGGTCATCGACCCCACCGTGCTTGATGCCGAAGGCCGCGTGGTCTTCGCGTCGACGGTCGAACTCGAGGATCTCGAGTCGGGCGACACCGTCAAGTACCAGATCGTCGGCGACGACGAAGCCGATATCGATCACGGCCTGATCTCGGTCAGCTCGCCGATCGCACGCGCGCTGATCGGCAAGTCCGAAGGTGACGTCGCGGCCGTGCAGGCACCGAGCGGCGTGCGCGAATACGAAATCATCTCGGTCAGCTACATCTGAAGCGGGGCGACGTGATGCCGCATCGCGTGTTTCGCCTGCTGTCGGCCGTGTGGGTCGGCAGCCTGCTGACGATCGGGTACGCGGTCGCGCCCGTGCTGTTCAAGACGCTGGAGCGGATGACGGCCGGTTCGGTCGCCGCTCAGCTGTTTCGCATCGAGGCGATCCTCGGCGTCGTGTGCGGCGTGCTGCTGCTCGCGCTGTCGAACCAGCAGGTGCGGCGCGGCAGCGGCGATTATCGTCGCGTGCGCTGGATCGTCGCGGCGATGGTCGCGTGCGTGCTGGTCGGGTATTTCGCGCTGCAGCCGTTCATGAACGCGCTGCGGGTGGCAGCGATGGAAGCGGGCACCGATATCGCGAACTCGCCGTATGCGAGCCGCTTCGGGATGCTGCACGGCGTCTCGAGCCTGTTCTATCTCGTCGAGAGCGTGCTGGGGCTGATGCTGATCTGGCGTCTGCCGGCGCAAGACGCCTGAACGGCCCGAGCGCCGCTCGGGCAGCGCGGCACGGGGTGTCCCGTGCCGGCAGGCAAGATTACTTGTCCTGGTGCGGCCGCTTCGTGCTGGCCTGACGCTTTTTCGCCCGCTTCACGGTGCCGCCCGCCGTCACGCGCTCGTTGCCGCGCACGACAACCTTGGTCGGCTTCGGGCGCCGCACCGGGCTCGCGTTCGGCGATACCTTGACGACCTTGACGGTGCGCGGCGCACGGCCTTTCTTGTCGTCGGCGGCTTCGGCCGCGCTCGGCAGCGCGCCGGCACGGCGGCCGCGAGCAGGGGTTGCCACGGCAGCCTCGGGCTTCCAGATCACCAGCAGCTTGCCGATGTGCTGGATCGGCGCCGCATTCAGGCGATCGCAGATCTCGTCGTAAATGGCGACGCGTTCGTCGCGCTCGTCACCGAACACACGGATCTTGATCAGCTGGTGCGCGGCGAGGTGCACCTTGATTTCCTTCAGCACGGCGTCGGTCAGCCCTTCGGCGCCGATCAGCACGACGGGCTTGAGCGCATGGGCCTGGGAGCGCAGCGCGGAGCGCTCGGCGGGGGAAAGCGAAAGGGCGGGCATGGAAATGTCGAAATCTAAATAAGGGCGCGCTGCGTCAGAAGCGAATCGCGGGAAGTTACCGCATCAGCCGCGCGCCGAAACCACGTAAAATCGCGGCTTGGGCCTCAAAAGGGGCCGCAGCCGCGCGAAGAAGACGCGTATTATCCGCCAAAAGCACGGCTTCACGAAGCAAATAGCAGCAATCTCTCTCTCGAATGGCAAAAAATCGCTTTAACCAGCACTGGCTGCACGACCACATCAACGACCCGTACGTCAAAATGGCGCAGCGGGAGGGCTATCGCGCGCGTGCCGCGTACAAACTGAAGGAAATCGACGAGCAGGACAAGCTGATCCGTCCGGGCCAGGTGATCGTCGACCTCGGCGCGACGCCGGGCAGCTGGAGCCAGTATGCCCGCAACAAGCTCGCGCAGGGCAAGAAGCGTGGCGCGGAGCGCGAAGGCGGCATCGACGGCACGATCGTGGCGCTCGACATCCTGCCGATGGAGCCGATCGCCGACGTCCACTTCCTCCAGGGCGATTTCCGCGAGGACGACGTCCTCCACCGGCTCGAAGAAGTGCTCGAAGGTCGCTCGGTGGACCTTGTTATTTCCGACATGGCCCCCAATCTCTCCGGCGTGGCCTCGGCGGACGCGGCGCGCATCGAGCATCTGTGCGATCTGGCGCTCGAATTCGCGCAGAACCATCTGAAGCCGGACGGTGCGCTGCTCGTGAAATGTTTCCACGGCAGCGGCTACAGCCAGATCGTCGAAAAGTTCAAACAGCAGTTTAAGGTCGTCGCGCCACGCAAACCGAAGGCGTCGCGCGACAAATCGTCCGAAACGTTCATTTTGGGCCGGCAGCTCAAGCATCCGCGGTGACGCGGAGCGCGGTGCCGCAAACGGGCTCCGGCCCTTGCCAGGCAAGCGAATCGCTATCGCGACGGTTGTCAATGCTTATGGCAGGGGTGGTCGGACTGGATTAGAATGACCGAGGAGCGCCGCAAGGAAAATGTAGGCGCTCGTCTACGAGTGAAGGAGTGGTGCTTTGAACAACAATATGTTTTCGAAGGCAGCAGTGTGGCTGGTGATCGCACTGGTGCTGTTTACGGTGTTCAAGCAGTTCGACAAGCCCCGCGTCCAGGAAGGTGTGTCCTATTCGCAGTTCATGGACGACGCCAAGAACGGCAAGGTCAAGAACGTCGTCGTGCAGGGGCGCAACCTCACCGTCACTCCGGCTGATGGCCAGAAATACCAGATCGTGTCGCCCGGCGACATCTGGATGGTCGGCGATCTGATGAAGTACGGCGTGCAGGTCAGCGGCAAGGCCGACGACGAGCCGAACGCGCTGATGTCCGCGCTGTATTACCTCGGGCCGACGATCCTGATCATCGTGTTCTGGTTCTACATGATGAGGCAGATGCAGGGGGGCGGCAAAGGCGGCGCATTCTCGTTCGGGAAATCGCGCGCGCGGCTGATCGACGAGAACAACAACGCGGTCAACTTCTCCGACGTCGCCGGCTGCGACGAAGCGAAGGAAGAAGTGTCCGAGCTCGTCGACTTCCTGCGCGACCCGCAGAAATTCCAGAAGCTGGGCGGTCGCATTCCGCGCGGCGTGCTGCTCGTCGGCCCCCCGGGTACCGGCAAGACGCTGCTCGCCCGCGCGATCGCCGGTGAAGCGAAGGTGCCGTTCTTCAGCATCTCGGGTTCCGACTTCGTCGAAATGTTCGTCGGCGTCGGTGCGGCCCGTGTGCGCGACATGTTCGAGCAGGCGAAGAAGCACGCACCGTGCATCGTGTTCATCGACGAAATCGATGCGGTCGGTCGTCATCGCGGCGCCGGCATGGGCGGCGGCAACGACGAGCGCGAGCAGACGCTGAACCAGATGCTGGTCGAGATGGACGGCTTCGAGGCGAACTCGGGCGTGATCGTGATCGCCGCGACCAACCGTTCCGACGTGCTCGACAAGGCGCTGCTGCGTCCGGGCCGTTTCGACCGCCAGGTCTATGTCGGTCTGCCGGACATCCGCGGCCGCGAGCAGATCATGCGCGTGCACCTGCGCAAGGTGCCGATCGCGAACGACGTCGACGCAGCGGTCATCGCACGCGGCACGCCGGGCTTCTCGGGCGCCGATCTCGCGAACCTCGTGAACGAAGCGGCGCTGTTTGCCGCCCGCCGTGGCAAGCGCATCGTCGAGATGCAGGATTTCGAGGACGCGAAGGACAAGATCTTCATGGGTCCGGAGCGCAAGTCGGCGGTGATTCGCGAAGAAGCGAAGCGCGCGACGGCTTACCACGAGTCGGGCCACGCGGTGATCGCGAAGCTGCTGCCGAAGGCCGACCCGGTGCACAAGGTCACGATCATCCCGCGCGGTCGCGCGCTGGGCGTCACGTGGCAGTTGCCGGAGCATGACAACGAGACGTACTCGAAAGACTATCTGCTCGACCGCCTGGCGATCCTGTTCGGCGGCCGCGTGGCCGAGGAGCTGTTCCTGAACCTGATCAGCACCGGCGCGTCGGACGACTTCAACAAGGCGACGCAGACGGCGCGCGCGATGGTGGCCCGTTTCGGCATGACCGACGCACTCGGACCGATGGTCTACGTCGACGACGAGAGCGATAACGGCCCGTTCGGCCGCGGCTTCACGCGCACGATCTCGGAAGCGACGCAGCAGAAGGTCGACGGCGAAATTCGCCGCGTGCTCGACGAACAGTACGGCCTTGCGCGCCGCCTGCTCGAAGAGAACCGCGACAAGGTCGAGGCGATGACGGCCGCGCTGATGGAGTGGGAAACGATCGACGCCGATCAGATCAACGACATCATGGAAGGGCGTCCGCCGCGCTCGCCGAAGAGTTCGCCGGCTGTCGGCGGCGACTCGTCGGGTGGCGGCACGACCGCCGAAGTGAAGCCCGGCAATGCGCCGGCGCCTGCTTCGCCGGCCTGACTTCCGCTGTAGTACCGTTCACGGGCTGGTGTGGCTTCACACCGGCCCGTTTTGTATTCATCAACGCCTCCCGTCCGTGTCCGATTCCGCTGTTTCCGCGTTCATTCCCGCGCCGCTCCAGTGCGGTCGCTTCTCGTTGACGTTTGAGCGCCCGCTCGTGATGGGCATTCTCAACGCCACCCCCGATTCGTTTTCCGACGGCGGCCGCTTCCTCGCGCGCGACGATGCGCTGCGTCAGGCCGAGCGGATGATCGCCGAAGGCGTCGACCTGATCGACATCGGCGGCGAGTCGACGCGCCCAGGCGCGCCGCCCGTGCCGCTCGACGAGGAGCTCGCGCGCGTGATCCCGCTCGTCGAAGCGCTGCGGCCGCTGAACGTGCCGCTGTCGGTCGACACTTACAAGCCGGCCGTGATGCGTGCGGCGCTCGCGGCCGGCGCGGACCTGATCAACGACATCTGGGGCTTCCGCCAGCCGGGCGCGATCGACGCGGTGCGCGACGGCAACAGCGGGCTGTGCGCGATGCACATGCTCGGCGAGCCGCAGACGATGCAGGTTGGCGAACCTGACTACGGCGACGTCGTGACCGACGTGCGCGACTTTCTCGCCGCGCGTGCGCAAGCGTTGCGCGACGCGGGCATCGCGCCGGAACGAATCTGCGTCGATCCCGGTTTCGGGTTCGGCAAGGCGGTGGTCGAAGACAACTACGCGCTGCTGGCCGCATTGCAGGACACGGCGCCCGCGCGGCCCGACGGGCACGCGTATCCGATTCTCGCGGGCATGTCGCGCAAGTCGATGCTCGGCGCGGTGATCGGCGGCAAGCCGCCGATGGAGCGCGTCGCGGCGAGCGTGGCGGCCGCGCTGTGCGCGGTCGGGCGCGGTGCAGCGATCGTGCGCGTGCACGACGTTGCGGCGACGGTCGATGCGCTGAAGGTCTGGAACGCCGTGCGCGAAGCCGCGCGGCAACGATAAGTCAGAACAGAAAGACGAAGGAGGAAGGTTCGCCATGGGACGTCGATATTTCGGCACGGACGGCATTCGCGGCACGGTGGGCGAGGCGCCCATCACGCCTGATTTCGTGTTGCGTCTCGGCTATGCAGCCGGCAAGGTATTGGCCGGCACGGCCGACGTCGCGGCGGGTGCGCGTCCGACGGTGCTGATCGGCAAGGACACGCGCGTGTCGGGCTACATGCTCGAGGCCGCGCTCGAGGCCGGCTTCTCGGCAGCCGGCGTCGATGTGATGCTTGCCGGTCCGATGCCGACGCCGGGCGTCGCGTACCTGACGCGCGCGCTGCGCCTGTCGGCCGGCGTCGTGATCAGCGCATCGCACAACCCGTATCAGGACAACGGGATCAAGTTCTTCTCCGCGGACGGCAACAAGCTGCCCGACGATACCGAAGCCGCGATCGAAGCGTGGCTCGACAAACCGCTCGAATGCGCATCGTCGGACAGGCTCGGCAAGGCGCGCCGCCTCGACGACGCGGCCGGCCGCTACATCGAGTTCTGCAAGAGCACCTTCCCGGCCGCATACGACCTGCGCGGGCTGAAGCTCGTGATCGACTGCGCGCACGGCGCCGCGTACCAGATCGCACCGCACGTGTTCCACGAGCTCGGCGCGGACGTGATCCCGATCGGCGTCGCGCCGAACGGCTTCAACATCAACGACGGTGTCGGCGCGACGGCGCCCGATGCACTGGTGCGCGCGGTCCGTGCGAACCATGCGGATCTCGGCATCGCGCTCGACGGCGATGCGGACCGCCTGCAGGTCGTCGATTCGACGGGCCGGCTGTACAACGGCGACGAGCTGCTCTACGTACTCGTGAAGGACCGGATCGCGACCGCCGGCAAGGTCGACGGCGCGGTCGGCACGCTGATGACGAACCTCGCGGTCGAGGTCGCGTTGCAGCGCGAGGGCGTGCAGTTCGTGCGCGCGGCGGTCGGCGACCGCTACGTGCTCGAACAGCTGCGCGAGCGTGGCTGGCAGCTCGGCGCGGAAGGCTCGGGCCACATCCTGTCGCTCGACCGTCATTCGACCGGCGACGGCATCGTGTCGGCGCTGCTGGTGCTCGCTGCGCTCAAGCGCAGCGGCCGCACGCTCGCGCAGATGCTCGACGGCGTCACGCTGTTCCCGCAGAAGCTGATCAACGTCCGGATGAAGCCGGGCGCCGACTGGAAGGGCAGCACATCGATTCGCGCGGCGATCGACGCGGCCGAAAGCGCGCTTGCCGGCCGCGGCCGCGTGCTGATCCGCGCATCGGGCACCGAACCCGTGCTGCGCGTGATGGTCGAGGCGCAGCATGCGGCCGACGCGACCCGTCACGCGGAAGCGATCGCCGACGCGGTGCGCGTGGCGACGAGCTAAGCCGGATCGGTGGTGGCGCGCGACGGTCCGACCGTGCGCGCCGCCCCCTCCGGTGATTGGACTTGCGGCGCCTCCGGGCGCCGCAATTCGTCAGACGCAAAGGTTTGCGCCATTAAATAGAGGGGGGCTTCGGCGCGAATTTCATCCGCAGAAGAAACCATTCGACCCTCAGTCGCGGCAGCGTACAGGCAAGGGCTGGCCGTCTGCTTCCGCAGCGACATGATCGCCCGCACACCTTCGTCAGGGACTTCGGGGCGCTCCTTTCCGGCCGGCAATTCTTGCCGCCGTCCCCCGCCGCGCCGCGCCTGCGCGGCTGCCCGCGCGGGCCCGATATACCCTTTCAAGTAGTCATGTTACTGTCACGCCAGTTTCATCGATTGTCACATTATCGTCATGAGGAGCCCCTAACCTTCGCGGTGCCGTAGTCATCCGCTCACACACTGGAGGTCTCATGAAATTGATGCAAACCGCGATTGCCGGCCTGGCTGGCGCGCTTTTCGCAGTCGCCGCGCAAGCTGCCGACATCACGGGCGCAGGCAGCACGTTCGCAATGCCGATCTATACGAAATGGGCTGCAGACTACCAGCAGTCCGGCGGCGCGAAGGTGAACTACCAGGGCATCGGTTCGTCGGGCGGCCTGAAGCAGATCAATGCGAAGACGGTCGATTTTGCCGGTTCGGACGCTCCGCTGAAGGATGACGAACTCGCGAAGGAAGGCCTGTTCCAGTTCCCGACGGTGGTCGGCGGCGTGGTGCCGGTCGTCAACGTGCCGGGCGTGAAGGCCGGTGAACTGACGCTGTCGGGCCCGGTGCTCGGCGACATCTACCTCGGCAAGATCAAGAAGTGGAACGATCCGGCGATTGCCGCACTGAACCCGAAGGTCAAGCTGCCGGACACGGACATCGCCGTCGTTCGCCGTGCTGACGGCTCGGGCACGAGCTTCATCTGGACGAACTACCTGTCGAAGGTCAACGACGAGTGGAAGTCGAAGGTCGGCGAAGGCACGACGGTCAACTGGCCGACGGGCACGGGCGGCAAGGGCAACGACGGCGTCGCAGCGTTCGTGCAGCGCCTGCCGGGCGCAGTCGGCTACGTCGAGTGGGCGTACGCGAAGAAGAACAACATGGTCTACACGGCCCTGAAGAACTCGACGGGCACGGTGGTCGAGCCGAAGACGGAAACGTTCAAGGCCGCTGCTGCCGGCGCGAACTGGTCGAAGTCGTTCTACCAGATCCTGACGAACCAGCCGGGCAAGGAAGCATGGCCGGTCGTCGGCGCGACGTTCGTGCTGCTGCACGCGAAGCAGGACAAGCCGGAGCAGGGCGCGGAAACGCTGAAGTTCTTCAGCTGGGCGTTCAAGAACGGCGAGAAGGCAGCGGACAGCCTCGACTACATCTCGCTGCCGGCGTCGGTCGAGACGGAAATCCGCAAGCAGTGGAAGACGAAGGTCACGGACGCATCGGGCAAGCCGGTCGCCGCGGAGTAAGCATTGCAGCGGTTCGCTGCCCGGCCGTGCCGGTCGGGCAGTGTGTGCGGTAAGGCCGGGCGTCAAGGCGCCCGGCGATCGAGAACAGGCACCCATGTCTGAAATTTCCTATTCGTCCTCCCGGTCCGCCGACGCCGCGTCGCAACGTGCGCCGAGCCGTCTCGGTGACGTTCTGTTCGGCGGCCTCGCACGGCTTGCCGCGATCGTGACCCTGCTGCTGCTGGGCGGGATCATCGTTTCCCTGATCATTGCGTCGATGCCGACCATCGAGAAGTTCGGCCTCGGCTTCCTGTGGCAATCCGAGTGGGATCCGAACTCGGATGTCTACGGCGCACTCGTGCCGATCTACGGCACGCTCGTGACGTCGCTCATTGCACTCGTCATCGCGGTGCCGGTCAGTTTCGGCATCGCGCTGTTCCTCACTGAACTGTCCCCCGTGTGGCTGCGCCGCCCGCTCGGCATCGCGATCGAGCTGCTCGCCGCGATTCCGTCGATCGTGTACGGCATGTGGGGCCTGCTCGTGTTCGCACCGATCTTCGCCGAATACTTCCAGAAGCCGATCGGCCGCATCTTCAAGGACGTGTGGGTGCTCGGTCCGCTGACGTCCGGGCCGCCGATCGGCATCGGTATCCTCGCGGCTGGCGTGATCCTCGCGATCATGATCATCCCGTACATCGCGTCGGTGATGCGCGACGTGTTCGAAGTCACGCCCGTTCTGCTGAAGGAATCGGCGTACGGGATCGGCTGCACGACGTGGGAAGTGATGTGGAAGGTCGTCCTGCCTTATACGAAGACCGGTGTGATCGGCGGCGTGATGCTCGGCCTCGGCCGCGCGCTCGGCGAAACGATGGCCGTGACCTTCGTGATCGGCAACACGAACCTGCTCGACAGCGTGTCGCTGTTCGCGCCGGGCAACAGCATCACGTCGGCGCTCGCGAACGAATTCGCGGAAGCGCAACCGGGCCTGCATACGTCCGCGCTGATGGAACTGGGCCTGATCCTGTTCGTGATCACGTTCATCGTGCTGTCCATCTCCAAACTGCTGCTGCTTCGTCTCGAGAAGGGAGAGGGCAAGAAATGAGCGAGTCCATCATGAATTTCCCGGGGCCGAACGGCGCCGCGCTCGACGCGATGCGCAACCGCCTGCAACGCAAGCGCAAGGTCACCAACGCGATCGCGCTGACCGCGTCGCTCGGTGCGATGGCATTCGGCCTGCTGTGGCTTGTGTGGATTCTCTACACGACGGTGCATCTCGGCATCGGCGGCCTGTCGCTGCAACTGTTCACCGAGTCGACGCCGGCACCGAACACGGAAGGCGGCGGTCTGGCCAACGCGATCGTCGGCAGCCTGCTGCTGTGCGGTTTCGGCACGCTGGTCGGCACGCCGATCGGCATCCTCGCGGGCGTCTATCTCGCGGAATACGGCCAGAAGAACCTGCTCGCGAGCACGATCCGCTTCATCAACGACATCCTGCTGTCGGCGCCGTCGATCGTCATCGGCCTGTTCGTATACGCGATCGTCGTCGCGAAGTCGGGCCGCTTCTCGGGCTGGGCCGGCGTGATCGCACTCGCGCTGCTGCAGATTCCGATCGTGATCCGCACGACCGAGAACATGCTGAAGCTCGTGCCGAACGCGCTGCGCGAAGCGGCCGTCGCGCTCGGCACGCCGAAGTGGCGCATGGTGATGAAGATCACGCTGCGCGCATCGGTCGGCGGGATCGTGACGGGCGTGCTGCTCGCGGTCGCGCGGATTGCCGGCGAAACGGCGCCGCTGCTGTTCACCGCGCTGTCGAACCAGTTCTTCTCGTGGGACATGAGCCAGCCGATGGCGAACCTGCCCGTCACGATCTACAAGTTCGCGATGAGCCCGTTCGCGGAATGGCAGTCGCTCGCATGGGCGGGCGTGTTCCTGATTACGCTCGGGGTGCTCGGACTCAACGTCCTGGCGCGCTCGATCTTCTCGAAAAAGTAACGGCGGAGCAATCCGATGAATATGGCAGAAAGCCACCTGAATCCCGTCGAGCGCACCGCTGCGCCCGCCGGCACGCAAGATGCGGCGCATGGTCGTCCGCTGGCGCCGCTGAACGCGAAGATCGAGGTCAACAACCTCAACTTCTTCTACAACAAGTTCCACGCGTTGAAGAACATCAACCTGCGCATTCCCGAAGGGAAGGTGACGGCGTTCATCGGCCCGTCGGGCTGCGGCAAGTCGACGCTCCTGCGTACGTTCAACAAGATGTACGCGCTCTATCCGGAGCAGCGCGCCGAGGGCGAAATCCTGATGGACGGCGAGAACCTGCTGACCACCAAGCGCGACATCTCGCTGCTGCGTGCGCGAATCGGCATGGTGTTCCAGAAGCCGACCCCGTTCCCGATGTCGATCTACGACAACATCGCGTTCGGCGTGAAGATGTTCGAAAAGCTCACGCGCTCGGAGATGGACGACCGAGTCGAGTGGGCGCTGACGAAGGCCGCGCTGTGGAACGAAGTGAAGGACAAGCTGAACCAGAGCGGCTACGGGCTGTCCGGCGGCCAGCAGCAGCGTCTGTGCATTGCGCGCGGCATCGCGATCCGTCCGGAAGTGCTGCTGCTCGACGAGCCGTGCTCGGCGCTCGACCCGATCTCGACCGGCCGCATCGAGGAACTGATCGCGGAGCTGAAGAGCGACTACACGGTCGTGATCGTCACGCACAACATGCAGCAGGCCGCGCGCTGCTCGGACTTCACGGCCTACATGTACCTGGGCGAGTTGATCGAATTCGGCGAAACCGAAAAGATCTTCATCAAGCCGGTGCGCAAGGAAACGGAAGACTACATCACCGGCCGTTTCGGCTGATGACGGAGAACAACAACCATGTCGGATAAACATCTGTCGAGCCAGTTCGACGCGGACCTGAATGCCGTGTCGTCGAAAGTGCTGGAAATGGGCGGACTCGTCGAGTCGCAGATCGTCGGCGCGATGCATGCGCTGAACGAATTCGACCGCGAGACGGCCGAGAGGGTGATCGCGGCCGAGGAAACGCTGAACGCGATGGAAGTCGACATCGACCAGGAGTGCGGCAACATCATCGCGCGGAGGCAGCCTGCCGCGCGCGACCTGCGTCTTCTGATGTCGATTTCGAAAACGATTACGAACCTCGAGCGCGCCGGCGACGAAGCCGAGAAGATCGCGAAGCGCGTGCGCCGCCTGATCGACGAGCCTGCCGCGCGCGCGGTGAACATCGCCGAGATCAAGATATCGGGCGAGATGGCCGTGACGATCCTGCGCCGCGCGCTCGACGCGTTCGCGCGCCTCGATACGGTGGCTGCCGCGCAGATCGTCAAGGACGACAAGGAAATCGATCAGGAATTCCGCGCGTTCGTGCGCAAGCTCGTGTCGTACATGCAGGAAGATCCGCGCACGATCTCGGTCGGTCTCGAATACTTGTTCATCGCGAAGGCGATCGAACGGATCGGCGACCACGCGAAGAACATCGCGGAGTTCATCATCTACATCGTGAAGGGCACGGACGTGCGGCACCAGCCGCGCGACACGCTCGACCGCGAAGCCAACAGTTAACGCGACCACGCACAGGAAAAGAAAGAGGTGCCGATGCCCAGCAACATTCTCGTCGTTGAAGATGAGCCCGCGATTTCCGAACTGATCTCGGTGAATCTCCAGCATGCCGGTCACTGCCCGATCCGCGCGTACAACGCGGAGCAGGCGCAGAACCTGATCAGCGATGTGCTGCCCGATCTCGTGCTGCTCGACTGGATGCTGCCGGGCAAGTCCGGTATCGCGTTCGCGCGCGACCTGCGCAACAACGAACGGACCAAGCACATCCCGATCATCATGCTGACCGCGCGTGGCGACGAGCAGGACAAGGTGCTCGGCCTCGAGATCGGTGCGGACGACTACGTGACGAAGCCGTTCTCGCCGAAGGAACTGATGGCGCGCATCAAGGCCGTGCTGCGCCGCCGCGCGCCGCAACTGACCGAGGACGTCGTGTCGATCAACGGGCTGCGCCTCGATCCGGCCACGCACCGGGTCGCCGCACATGGCGACGGCAGCGAGATCAAGCTCGATCTCGGCCCGACCGAATTCCGCCTGCTGCATTTCTTCATGACGCACCCGGAGCGCGTGCACAGCCGCACGCAACTGCTCGATCAGGTCTGGGGCGATCACGTGTTCGTCGAAGAGCGCACCGTCGACGTGCACATCAAACGATTGCGCGCGGCCTTGAAACCGGCTGGCTGCGATGCGATGATCGAGACCGTGCGCGGCAGCGGCTACCGGCTCGCCAAGCACGCGTAACGTATCCGGGCATGCCGTGTGCCACGGCATGCCGTTCATTCTTTCGGGCGCTGAATCATGAACATCATCTGGGCGCGCTTTCTCGTGTCGCTCGTGCTGCTCGTGCTGATCAGCGTATTGGTCGGCGTGTTCGCCGGCCCGATCGCGGCCCTCGGGTTCGCGGTCGTGATGCTGGTCGCGCAGGGCTTCTTCAGTACCTTCCATACGCAACGCCTGTGGCGCCTGCTCGATGCGCCCGTCTACGGCGAGGTGCCGAGCGCACCCGGCATCTGGGGCGAAATCTACTATCGGCTGCACAAGCTCGCGAAGCAGTGGCACGCGCAGGTGCGGCAGGTCGAGCAGCAGCATTCGCGCTTCATCCAGGCGATCCAGGCGTCGCCGAACGGCGTCGCGATGCTCGACGATCATGACCAGATCGAGTGGTGCAACGCGATCGCCGAGGTGCACTTCGGCCTCGATGCGAAACGCGACCTGCGCCAGCACATCACGAACCTGGTGCGTCATCCGGATTTCGTCCGCTACCTGAACGCGCAGCATTACGACGAGACGCTCGTGATGCGCGGGATGGGCGGCTCGCGGCAGAACGTGCTGGAAGTGCAGGTGTTTCCGTACGGCGAGAACCGCAAGCTGCTGCTTACGCAGGACATCACGGAGCTCGAGCGGACCGACGCGATGCGGCGCGACTTCGTCGCGAACGTGTCGCACGAACTGAAGACGCCGCTCACCGTACTGTCGGGCTTTCTCGAGACGATGCGCGAACTGCCGCTGAACGAAGAGGATCGCGCGCGCTATCTCGAGATGATGGAGCAGCAGGCGTCGCGGATGCGGCACATCGTCACCGACCTGCTGGTGCTCGCGAAGCTCGAGGGCGAAAGCAAGCCGCCGATGGATCACGCAATCGACATGCGTGCCGTGTTCGACCATCTGAAGGAGGATGCGCAGACGCTGTCGAACGGGCATCACGAGATCGCGTTTACGATCGACGAGACGCTCGGCGTCACGGGCGCACAGACCGAAGTGTTCAGCGCATTCGCGAATCTCGTCACCAACGCGATCCGCTATACGCCGGACGGCGGCAAGATCGTCGTGTCGTGGCGGCGCGAGGGGGCACAGGGCGTGTTCTCCGTCACTGACAGCGGCTTCGGCATTCCGGCCGCCGACCTGCCGCGGCTGACCGAGCGCTTCTACCGCGTCGACCGCAGCCGTTCGCGCGACACGGGCGGCACGGGGCTCGGTCTTGCGATCGTCAAGCACGTGCTGCAGCGGCACGACTCGCACCTGTACGTGCAGAGCGAGGAAGGGCGCGGCAGCACGTTCACCGCGCGGTTCCCGGCGTCGCGGATCATCGCGATCAGGCCGGCTGCGTTCGAGGCGTGAGCGTATGAGCGTATGAGCGTATGAGCGCGTGATGCGGATGGGGCGCCTCACGTCGGCCCCCCCGGAAACAAAAAAGCACAGCCCGAGGGCTGTGCTTTTTTGTTTGTTGCCGCGGCGCGTGAAACCGCGTGCCGTGTGCCTACGAACAGAACTTCGCAAGCAGCCCGAGTTGAGCGTTGCGGATCGTCTTGCCCGCGCGACGCCGGCGGTAGTGGCCGTCGCTGTGCATCTGCCATGCCGACTGGTTGTCGCCGAGGCAGACCGACAACCCTTCTGCGATCACGCGGCGCTTCAGCTTGCGCTCGCGGACCGGGAACGCGACTTCGACGCGGCGGAACAGGTTGCGGTCCATCCAGTCGGCACTCGACAGATAGACGTCCTCGGCACCGCCCGCGTGGAAATAGTAGATGCGGTGGTGTTCGAGGAAGCGGCCGACGATCGAGCGCACCGTGATGTTTTCGGACAGCCCCGGCACGCCCGGCTTCAGCGCGCACACGCCGCGCACGATCAGGTCAACCTTGACGCCGGCCTGCGACGCTTCGTACAGCGCGGCGATCACCGACGGCTCCAGCAGCGCGTTCATCTTCGCGACAATGCGTGCGCGCTTGCCGGCTCGTGCATTGTCGATCTCCGCGCGGATCGATTCGATGATGCGCGGATGCAGCGTGAACGGCGACTGCCACAGCTCGTGCAGCGTGAGCTCGCCGCCGATCCCGGTCAGTTGCTGGAAGACGTGGTGGACGTCCTCGCAGATCTTCTGGTCGGCCGTCATCAGCCCGAAGTCGGTATAGAGGCGGGCGGTGCGCGGGTGATAGTTGCCGGTGCCGAGGTGCACGTAGCGTCGCAGCGTCGCCTTGCCGCCCTGCACGACGCGGCGCACGATCAGCATCATCTTCGCGTGGCACTTGTGACCGACCACGCCGTACACGACATGCGCACCCACGGCTTCGAGTTGCGACGCCCAGTTGATGTTGGTTTCCTCGTCGAAGCGCGCGAGCAGCTCGACGACGACGGTCACTTCCTTGCCGTTGCGCGCGGCTTCCATCAGCGCGTCCATCAGCGGCGAATCGGTGCCGGTCCGGTAGATCGTCTGCTTGATCGCGACGACGCTTGGGTCCTTCGCGGCCTGCTGAAGCAGTTCGAGCACCGGCTGGAAACTTTCGTACGGATGGTGCAGCAGGATGTCGCCGTCGTCGATCGCGTCGAACATCGTCGGCGCGTTGGCGATCGCGGGCGGGATCGACGCGGCGAACGGCGCGAACTTCAGGTCCGGGCGGTCGACGAGATCGGGGATCTGCATCAGTCGCACGAGATTCACGGAGCCGGACACGCGATAGCAGTCCTTCTCGCCGAGCAGGCTTTCCTCGAGCAGGCGGCGCACGATATGTGCCGGCGTGTCGGCCGACACTTCGAGCCGCACCGCGTTGCCGAGGTGGCGCGCGGGTAGTTCGCCCTGCAGCGCGACGCGCAGGTTGGTGATTTCGTCCTCGTCGACGAACAGTTCGCTGTTGCGCGTGATGCGGAACTGGTTACAGCTCTTCACGACGAGTTGCGGGAACAGTTCGCCGACGAAGCGCTGCATGAACGAGCTGAGCAGCACGAAGCCGTGCTCGAAGCCCGACAGCGCCTGTGGCATGCGCACGACGCGCGGCAGCGCGCGCGGCGCCTGAACGATACCCATCACCGCCTGGCGGCCGAACGCGTCGCGGCCTTCGAGCTCGACGACGAAATTCAGGCTCTTGTTCAGCACGCGCGGGAACGGGTGCGCGGGATCGAGGCCGATCGGCGTCAGCACCGGCAGCAGTTCGTCGAGGAAGTAACGGCGCGCCCATTCGAGCTGCTCGTCGTTCCACGTGTCGCTCGCGTGGAAGTAGATGCCTTCCTGTTCGAGCGCGGGCAGCACGGTTTCGTGCAGCATCGTGTACTGGCGGTGCACGAGCCGTTGTGCGCGCTCGACGACGAGATCGTAAGCGTGCTGTAACGACATGCCGTCAGGCGTCAGTGCGCCGGGGTTGTCGCGGATCTGTTCCTGAAGGCCGGCCATCCGGACTTCGAAGAACTCGTCGAGATTGCTGCTGGTGATGCAGATGAAGCGCAACCGCTCGAGCAGCGGAATCTGCGGGTCAGCCGCCTGGGCCAGCACGCGCTCGTTGAAACCGAGGATGCCGAGTTCACGATTGAGAAGCGGATAACGGACGGACATCGGCAGAGTAGGGGGTAATTCGGGCGATGATTCGAAAGGATGCTCGGAAACTCTCACGGTACGATGACGTGCTGATGACGATAATGTATTTATATCGGGAAATTCTACGCCGTGACCGTTTTGTCTCATAAATGTTTCGGCCATATACAATCTACCCGTGTACATGCCCGTGAAGCGTGGCAACGGCAAGCGTTCCACGCTTAAAATGTCGCCTTTGAATGATCGTCCAGCATGGCCGCAGCGGCTGCCGCGGGCGAACGCGCACGGAGCTCCCTTCTGATGGTTACATCCCCCCACTTGCTGGCTGCCGTCGATCTCGGCTCGAACAGCTTCCGGCTGATTGTCGGGCGCGTCGAGGAAACGCCGGCGGGCAGTCAGATCTATCCCGTCGATGCGCTGCGCGAGCCCGTTCGACTGGCCGCGGGCCTGTCGAGCGACAAGATGCTCGATCGCGCGTCGCAGGAGCGTGGCTGGGAGGCGCTCAAGCGGTTCGGCGAGCGCCTGCGCGATTTCCATCCCGATCATGTGCGCGCGGTGGCGACCAACACGCTGCGTGTCGCGAAGAATGCGGGCGAATTCCTCGGCGAGGCCGAAGCGGCGCTCGGTTTTCCGATCGAAGTGATCGCGGGCCGCGAAGAGGCGCGCCTGATCTATGCGGGTGCCGCGCATTCGGTGCCGGCGAGCGCCGGCAAGCGGCTCGTCGTCGACATCGGCGGCGGCTCGACCGAATTCATCATCGGCTCGCACTACACGCCGATCGTGATGGAGAGTCTCTACATCGGCTGCGTGAGCCATAGCCGTGCGTTCTTCCCGGCCGGCAACGTCGACGAATACACGATGCGGCAGGCCGAACTCGCGGCCAAGCGCGAGATCCAGATCATTTCGAGCGAGTACAAGAAGGCCGGATGGGACCAGGCGATCGGTTCGTCCGGCACCGCGCGTGCGCTCGCGGAACTCGTCGAGGCGAACGGCTTCAACGACCCGGGCATCACGCACGGCATTTCGCGCGGCGGGCTCGAACGCCTGAAGCGCGCGCTGATCAAGTCGGAAAACGTGAACCGGTTGAAGCTGATCGCGCTGAAACCCGACCGCGTGCCGGTGCTCGCCGGCGGCCTCGCGATCATGCTCGCGGTGTTCGAGGAACTGGGTGTCGACTATGTCGATACCACCGACGGCGCGCTGCGTCTTGGCGTGCTGTACGACCTGCTCGGGCGGACCCAGCACGAGGACATGCGCGCGGTGACCGTCGAAGGCTTCACGCGCCGCTACGGTGTCGATCGCGCGCAGGCCGAGCGCATTGGTGCACTGGCCGTGCGGTTCTACGACGAACTCGACGTGTCCGACGACGAAGAACGCGAGGAAGGCCGGATGTTCCTCGGCTGGGCCGCCGCGTTGCACGAGATCGGCTTGTCGATCTCGCACAGCTCGTATCACAAGCATTCGGCCTATATCGCGAGCAACGCCGACATGCCGGGTTTTTCGCGTACCGACCAGGCGCGCCTCGCCGCGCTCGTGCTCGGGCATGCAGGCAAGCTCGGCAAGCTGTCGCAGGCGCGCGACGTCGAATGGCCGCTGCTGTTCTGTCTGCGACTCGCCGCGCTGCTGTGCCGGCGCCGGACCGATGCCGGGCTGCCGGACATTTCCGTGTCGCAGATGAAGAAGGGCGGGTATGAAGTGCGCCTGCCGAGCGCATGGGTCGAGCAGAATCCGCTGACCGACTATAGTCTCAGCCAGGAAGCGGCCGAGTGGGAGAAGGTCGGCATTCCGTATCGCGTGGTTTATACGGGCGCGTAACGAGACGACCCCGGAGACGATACCGACGCGGCGCGCTCGCGCCGCGCAATTTTCTTTACGACACGCTCAGTCCGAGCACACGATCGCGGTCAGGAACGGGAATGCCTGCTTGACGGTCGCGTCGCTGCCGGCCTTGCGCACGGCCTGCTCGACCGCGTTCTTTGTGCCGCGTACCACGACGCCGTACGCCCAGTTACCGATCGGCGTGCCGTCGCCCGGCTGGAAGATCGGGTCGTTCGCCTGGTAGCCGAGCACGACATAGACACCGAAGCCGTAGGCAGTCAGCGGGTGATTCGTGCGGAACGCGTTCACCGAATTCGCTTCGACGTGCATCGGCTCCGACTGGATGTCTCCGGCCGCGAGCAGCGGCGCGACGAACTTGTGGCCATTCGAATGGCAGTCGAGCGCGTCGTCGAGCGATTTGGCCGACACGGCGCCCGACGCGCCGAGTGCGAGCAGCGCGCCGAGCAGGGTGGTCTTGAAAACGTGGTTTTTCATGCGCGGTTGCAGGTTGGTCGCGGACATTATCGCGTGTTCCAGCAAGTTTCGTGCGCGGGGTGCGGACGGAGCGGCGATCGATGGAAGGAAGCAGGCGGCGGACAAAACGAAAAAGGGTCGCAAGCGCGATGCCCGCAGTTGCTGCCTCGCGACAACGCGTTTTCTACTCCCCGCGACTAAACGGCGGCCATTGAAGCAATCGGCGACCGATGACGAAGGAGATGCTGTTATCTATTCCGGCGTCAGTTGCTCGCCGCAAATCGGTCGAACATCACATGGCCTACCATTCGCTCGCAATCGGCAGTGGCAATGCGTTGATCGTCGCGTAACTGTTCAACGCGGTCTACTGCGCATCCTTCGTTCACGAAGCGACAGAGGGGCGAAGTGACCTGGATGTTTTCCGTGTCGCTGAAGCGGCGCTTCACGATTGCGCCGTTCGCGGCAAAGCTGAAGGTAAATTTTCGACCGCGGCCGATGGCATGATCGCGGTCCAGAGGGTGTTCACCCTCCGCGACGATCAATTGATGATTCCTTCCCACGTCATCTCCGACGCTTAAGCACGGCTTGTTAAATTTCTGACCAACGACTTGCTGTCGCCTATTGTGCCGGAATGCGAGTCCCTAATAGGTGATCTGGCGCCAATTTTTGTCAAGCCAAACTATATTTGTCAGATTTTAGATAAAATCGCGCGAGCGACTTGCTGTCGCAATGGCTGACCGTCTTTGTGCCACTGTTTTGACGGTCGAACCTGAGAGAGATAACGAAAATGGATATCAGACCGTCCGCACTCGGGGACCTGAAGTTGCGCGACCTCCGTGAGGCGATAAGCAAGGGCGTTTTGCAGCAGGGGCGACTGTTGATGCTGGATACGCCGCTCGGCAAGAATGCGTTGGTGCCGCTACGTGCGCGCGGATCGGCCAGAATCGGGCGTGACTATTCGTACACGATCGACGTTGCGTCGACACGCGACGATACTGCACTGCTGTCGCTGATGCACCAGCCCGTTACGTTGCAGATTCAGCAAGTCACGGCTCCCTTTGCTGTTCCCGTTTATCGCCCAGTCCACGGCTTCGTGCATCGGGTCGCCTATTTGGGCGGAAACGGTGGCCTTGCGACGTACCAGCTCGAGTTTTCATCGGCGTTGGTCTTCCTTGAGAAAACCCACAACGAAGAAGGCTGGCTCGAGAAAGACGCCCGCGAGATCATTTCCGACGTGTTTGATCGATATCCGCAACTGCGCGGACAGTACCGTTTCGCGCTGTCGTCCGATCCTGTCAAGCGCTCGTGGTGCAGGCAAAGCGAATCCGATCTTCACTTCGTGAACCGCCTGGCTGAAGCCGAGGGCTGGTATTTCTACTGGACTCACGAAAACGTTGGCGAAGGTGACGCCCCCACGACGACGCTCGTAATCGTTGACCGCGTCTCGACACTTCCCGACGCGAAGTCGGTCGAATTTATTCGGGCCAACGATAGCAACGAATCCGACGGTTTCGCCCATTGGGCTGCAGTGCAGACGATGCAGAGCACGCGTTACATGTCACGCGCGTTTGACTACAAGCGGCCCACTTCCGATTTTCAGGTCGAGAGCGGGCTCGCCGCGACGAGCTATGTCACGGAGGAGCGCCGCCAGAAAGCTGAGCATAGCGTTCCTAATGCGCCGATGACGGTCTACGAATCGACGGCCTACGGCTATTCCAGCTCAGACACGGGCGAGGTGCGAGCGCGTCGGCGAGTAGAGATATGGGATGCGCGAGCAAGCCGATATTTCGGCGTCGGAGGCGTGCGGTGGCTCGATGCCGGTTCGCGGTTTGCGTTGAACGGACATCCCCGCCACGAAGACGGTGATGCGAAGAAGCGAGAGTTTCTGGTGGTCGAGGCGCGTTGGTTCATCGAGAACAACGTCCCGATTGGTCAGCAGACGGCCGAGTTTCCGCAAAGTCTTCGTGCAACGCTGGCCGAGCAACAGGCGATTCACCGTGAGCGGTTCAAGACGCTTGGACATGAGGCGGATGGTTCGGCCGGATTTTTCGTGCTCGAAGTCGAAGCGCAGCCCACGGCTGTTGAATACCGGAGTCCGTTGGATCATCCGAAGCCGGTCATGTCGATCGAACACGCGCTTGTCGTGACCCCGGATGGCGCGGAAGCGTGGACCAACGACCGAAACCAGATCAGGGTGCATTTCGCATGGGATCGCAAGAATCCACTGCACGCCTTCAATTCCTCACCGTTGCTGTCGTCGCTTCAATCCGATACCGGGAACGGTTATGGAGCGGTTCATGTTCCGAGGGCGCGGGAATGGGTCATCGTCGGTTACTGGAACGGCGACTGTGACAAGCCGTTCGTGTTGGGGCGAATCAATGGCGGGACGACCCCTTCCCAATGGCATTCGAACGCATTACTTTCCGGGTTTAAGTCGGAAGGGTTCGGCAAAACAGGCGCCTACAACTCGTTCGTCCATGACGATTCCACGAATCAAAGCGGGACGCGGCTGGTCAGCTACACGGGCAAGAGCTATGCGGCCCTGACACAGGGCTACCTGATCAAGCAAGACGGCAACACACGAGGTCAGTATTTGGGTGCCGGCTTCATCTTGCACGCTGACGAGTTCGGTGCGGTTCGTGCCAGCAAGGGGCTCTCTATCAGTGCGCACTCGAAATCCTACGACGACGAGCAGATGGGCGTGGACGAGGCGCGATCGCAGTTGCAGCAGGCGGGAATGCTGGTCGAGTCGTTGTCCAGCGCAAGCACAACCGCTCAGGCGGAATCGCTGCAAACCGGACAGGATGCGCTCAAGGCGCTGTCGAAGGACATCCAGCACCCGGTATCGGGCGATACGTCAGGTGGGGTGACGGCAGGCGGTGGTACTGGTAGCGCGAACGGATTTGCGCAGCCGAACATCTTGGTATCGACGCCGAAGGACATCGCACTGATCGCGGACAGCTCGACGCATATCGTCGCCGAGAAAGAGGTCAACGTTGTCAGTAACGAGAACACGTACGTTGCAACTGGCAAGTCGTTCGTCGTGGCGGCTGCAGAAAAGGTGAGCTTCTTCGCGCAGAAACTCGGTGCGTACTTCGTGACCGCGAAAGGGCCGATCAAGCTGTCGGCCAACACGGATGACGTGAGCGTCAACGCGGGGAAAGACGTGACTGTAAAGGCCAAGCGCATTGTGCTTGATGCCGATGAAATCATCATCAAGGCTGGCGGGTCGTACACAAGGTGGGTAGCAGCGGGTATTGAGGATGGTACACAAGGCCCGCGCACGATCAAATCGGCGTCGCTCAGCCGACAGGGGCCGAGTTCGATTGCGCAGCACATGAATAACCTGCCGCAGGCCAAATTCAACGATCCCTATGTGCTGCGAGATCGCATCTCTGGCGAGGTGTTGAAGAATCACCCCTATGAACTGGTGCGGGGCGACGGCACTCGCATCAAGGGAATGACGAATGAGCTGGGTCACGTTGCAGAGCAAAAGAATGAGGACATCGAGACGCTGAAATTGCATGCGCTTCGTCCGGAGCTGCCCGCGAGCTCGGGCAACGGCTCGGAATGATCTCTTCGTGACCGATTGAAACTGATCCAGAAAATTCTATGAGCGACAATCAGGCAGGTAATCAAGGGGGCGACTCGCCATTCAGCGACGATGCGGAGCAGGAGGTCGTGCGACAGACGGGACGTACAGCTCCGGACGGCTCGTCCTACGGAACGTTTACGCTTACCCCGGCGAGCGATACGCGGCAGAAGGAACTGTTGTGTGACGTACGGCCCATTATTCCCGTGATCTTTCTGCCGGGCGTGATGGGATCATTGCTGACGGATAACGAAAATGGCAATGAACTGTTCTTTGCACCAAACACGGACGGCATGCTCGGTAACCTGGGTGCGCTTCCGGCGCTGCTTGGCTTGTGGTTCACGAGCGCAACAACGCGGGAAAGGCAGTTCGATCCGACTAGGGCGGCGGTGACGCCGCTCGGGCCGATCAATGTCGGCAAGCATGGCAAGAACGATGTTCCTGAGCAGTTCGTCGACGAAAAAGAAGCCAGACGGCGCGGATGGGGCTCGATTCACCGCACGAGTTATCACCCGGTGCTGGCGTGGCTCGAAGAAACGCTGAATCAGCCGAAGCTTTTGGGGGAACCGCACGGGCCGTGGGTCACGCCAGACCCCGACGGCGAGAAATGGACGCTCAAGCCCGTGATCGACACCGATCCAGCCGAATACGGTGCGCTTGGGAAGGGCGGGAAGATTACTCTGAATTCTGCGGAATTCGAGCATTTCTCGAAGTTCCGGTATCGCGTGTATGCAATCGGCTACAACTGGTTGCAGTCGAACGCGGACTCGGGAAAGCAGGTGGTTGAAGGATCCAATTACCAAGACCCGAAGACGAAGAAAATAACGCGCCTGATGGGAATCAAGGAAATCATTGCAGAGAACCATAGTGGTAAGGCGATCATCTTGACGCACTCTATGGGGGGGCTGGTCGCGCGGATGGCGATTGCAATGCATGGCGCGGAAGATTTGATGCACGGAGTGTTTCACAACGTGCAGCCGGCGACTGGCGCGCCTGTTGCTGTCAAACGGTTCAGGACCGGCGGCGGTAATGAAGGTGGGATGAACAGCTTTATTAATGGCAGCCTGGTTGGTCGTGATGCGGACGAGTTTGTGGCGGTGATGGCGAATGCACCAGGGCCGTTTGAACTGACACCCATGCCAGATTACATCAATGGCAAACCATGGTGGGTGTTCGCGCGACTCAATAGTGAGGTGGTCATGGAGTTGCCCAAGAATGGCGATGCATACAAAGAAATTTATACGAATTCAAAATGGTATGGCTTGGTGCCTGATCCGTCCTTGTTAGACCCGGCGGGAATCGTGAAAAAGAGGCTCGATAAAATTGGGCAGGGGAAAACGGTTTTGGACAATTTTTATGAAACCATCAAGGATGTTGTTGCGAAGCAGAATAAAATAACGAACCTTTATCATGCGAGAACATACGCGGCATATAATGGAATTGGAGAGTTGCATAAAAAATCGCAAGATGAAGATGAAGCTGAAGGTGGGGGCAAAGATAAGCCGGGCATCGAAAAAGGTCTGCCGCTCGAAAAGTTGCTAACGTTTGGTAAAGTGATTTGGAAGGGAAATATCCCGGCAGGCGTTACGGAGGAGGAATTGCGCGCCGCTCGGTTCATGCGTGCGGATGATTCGCATAGAGGGAACGTGCGGGTGTATTTGGATTCGCGCAACGCAACCATCGATTTTGAGGTGCAGAAGGTTGCGAAGTTGCCCGCTGAGGCAACTGTCCCCGATCCGGATAAGAACGGAATCATTGCTGGTGATGCTACGGTGCCCGCGTGGTCGGCCGATGCGCAGGCACGTGGGTTGAGACCGGGAGTAGACGGTGATCCGGCACAAGGCGTACAGATGGCGTTTGTGCAGGGCGGCTACGATCACCAGGGGAGCTTTAACCATCCGTGGACTCGATGGGCGTTGCTCTACAGCATCGTGCAGATCGCGCAGGATGCGCAGGAGCCATCATGCTGAAACGATTCCTGAAATTTCTGTTGTTTGTGGCGGGCGTGTGCGCCTGTTCGATTGTGTTTTCCGGGGAACCGACGATGACTAATCCCTTGCTTTCCAAATCGCGTCCGTGGTGTATCGGTCGTTTCGTGTTCAACCGGCCCGTGATGAGCGAAATTTCGAATCAGCGATATGAGTTTCGTGGGGAGAAGTTGCAGACCACGTACAATGTTTCGCTTGCAAATTATCAAGCTAAGGTTGAAACGAGGGAGAGCGAGTTACGCAATAAGCGACGTATAGACCCTGGAAATAAAAATAAAGAAACGAGTCATCCGTGGCTTGAAAGGGCATTTTCTCCGGTCAAGGATTCGAGGGTGTTCGTGTACCAGGATGCTGCGACTGAGGGGGTTGTGCTACCTTTTAATACCGAGGGATTTGTCTATGATAAAGGCACGCTTTTTCATACGACTGGTGGAGTTGGTTCATCTGCAATTGGTAGGGTGGAAGATATTTATAATGATACGATTCGTCGTATCAAGGCGCGCGATAACTGGACGGTGCCTGCGGAATCGGGATTCTGTTTCGACGGTGGAATCGTCACCGGTTCATCGACCTATACTGAGGAAGTTAGCCAGTCATTCGCATTGATGCCGGGCCGACCGGCGTTGCTGGTGATTAAGATGCGTGACGCAGTGGACACGGATCTGAAAGAGCCGTTGACCAAGACGTTGCCGCAATTGCGCGCGCAGATGGATCGATTGCCCGGCCATTATCGAATCCTGCGACAAGGCAAGCGCACGGTTGCGGGGATGGATGCAGAGGAAGTGTTGTTCGAGTTGAAGGAGGGCGATATTACGTCATACCGTTTTTATCTTCTTGCACCGGGCGATGAAAGCACGCTGGCGAAACCACATACGGCAATTCAGATGTTGCTTGGCGCGAGCAGTCCCGACTTGAAGCCGGAAGAGGCAACATCGCCGGTAGATGAAGCAGGGGCGCTGCAAACGTGGGACACGTTGCTAAACAGTTTGCGGCTGCGTCCAGGTGCCGTGTGAGCGGAGGGCCGAATGAAGCGATACGACATCGTGAAGGGCGACAAGACAACGGTTGGTGGAGTTGTCCAGGCCGGGGATAGCACCGACCAGATCGGGTGCCGTGAACAGGCGCGCGAACTTGATCCGGTCTGGTGTCCCGTCTGCAAATCCATCGGCAAGATTCAATGCACCGGTCCCCGGATTTCGAGCACCGGGCCGGATGGGCGCGAGGCGGCGTTGAGCGACGATCTTTGTATCTGTCAGTGCTCTCCGCCGCCGAAACTTGTAGCGTCACAGTCGGTGTCGTATATCGATGTCTGAACAAAGGAGAATGAGATGATCCGAAATATGATGAGTTGGGTTGCGTTGCTGGTGCTGGCAGTGAGCATGTCGGGGTGTGCCTCGACCGGCATACTGAACGGGGCTATGTAACCATCGTGCACCGGCACGGGTGCCGTGCCGGGTTGTTGTATGGAACGTGGTTTGTTATTGGGAACGGGCCCAGTCTTTATTGACCCTGACCCAAGAAGTAGTCCGGTTCAAAAGTAGAGAAATTCGGCACGAGTACTTCGTTCTCGACGCAGACACCGGTGACTTTTGATGCCAACAAGTGGCTTCTTTGCGTCCATCGGTCCGGGGAATTGATTACGTTGACCGTATTGCAGGCAAACAGCCAGGCCAATGTGCCGCGCGGGGCGCGCGATCTCGATGCTTCTCCAGCAGTTCCGCCCCACTGCTGCCCGGGTTCGGCATGTCGCTGATTTGCCACTTTCGCCGGACGGCATCCTTGACGGGATACACAAAGTGATTGCGATGCTGTCTCGCGTAATCACGATAGAGCATGTGTGGATCGAGAGGGTCCGGCTCACATAGTGTGTAAGCGGGTCCATCGGATACGGAGTTGCCGGGACGTTGAGGTAAACGTCCTTACAAACTCGGTAGTCGTGTGCATATTCGCCGCTGCGCAGTAGCAGTTCCCAAGCCCAAATTGATGGATCGTTGACTTCTGGGGCGGGATATTGTGTACCGCCGCGCCAGTCGGCGCGGGCAGCGAACAGGGGATGCTGGACGGGGATTGGGGCGGTCGGCCATCTTCACGGTTCCTCTACGGAAATCGCCCTACTGGATGGTAGCAAAATAGTAACAATAGTCCGGCGAAACGGCAAAGAAAAAGGGGTTAGCATCAGCTAACCCCTTGATTCCTTTGGTCGGAGCGATAGGATTCGAACCTACGACCCTCTGATCCCAAATCAGATGCGCTACCAGGCTGCGCTACGCTCCGACGAGCCAAAGATTCTATCGCCTAATGGGGGGGCGGGTCAATCACGTTATGCATACGACCCACATCATCACGAATCGCTCACGATTGGCGACAATGCGGATGATGATCGCCCGGCACGCACGTGTGCGACCGGATCGTTCGCCGACGCATGGAGAGACATCATGATGAACCTGATCCTGTGGCGCCACGCCGAAGCCGAAGACTACGCGACAAACGACCTCGCACGCCAGTTGACGGCCCGCGGGCGCAAGGAAGCACAGGCAATGGCCAAATGGCTGCGCAGCCGGCTCGAGTCGAGCTGCGTGATCCTCGCGAGCCCGGCGGTGCGTACCGTGCAGACGGTCGAGGCGCTGACCGACCAGTACCGGACCATCGATGCGCTCGCGCCGGGCGGCAGCGTCGACGACGTGCTGGCGGCCGCCGGCTGGCCGGACGGCATCGCGCCGACGGTCGTGATCGTCGGGCACCAACCGACGCTCGGCAGCGTCGCCGCGCAGCTGATCGCCGGCAACGATGATAGCTGGAGCGTCAAGAAGGGCGGCATCGTATGGCTCGCGAGCCGCACGCGCGACGGCAGCCGTCAGGCCGTGCTGCGCGCATTATTGACGCCGGACCTGGTGTGAAGGGGTTTGAAGGCATTGATCATACGGTTTCGCAAGCTTTCTGCTAAAGTCAATTCGGCGACACGTCATTGAAAGGACACGGTCGTGCCACAGAACGGTAACGACCGATTACTACATTGGCTGGCATGTCGTCCTATTCCTTACGATCAGGAAAGCCTAATGCGAGAACTGCCGACGCCTACGCTCCCTTTTGCCTCGCTTCCCCTAGACACGACGCGGCGTCACCTGCCGCGCGCTGCTGAAACCGTCACATCCGAGTACCGTCTGCGTGCCGCCTGGGCGCGCACGGAAGACGAGTTGCGCGAGGCCCAGCGCCTGCGCTACACCGTGTTCGCCGAAGAGATGGGCGCGCAGGTCAGCGGCCCCTCCGGTCTCGATGTCGATCCGTTCGATGCCTATTGCGACCATCTGCTGGTGCGCGATCTCGACACGCTGAAGGTGGTCGGCACGTATCGCGTGCTGCCGCCGCACCAGGCCGCGCGTGTCGGCCGCCTGTACGCGGAAGGCGAATTCGATCTGTCGCGCCTCACGCACCTGCGCGGCAAGATGGTCGAGGTCGGCCGCTCGTGCGTGCACAGCGACTACCGCAGCGGCGCCGTGATCATGGCGCTGTGGGGCGGCCTCGGCGCGTACATGATGCAGAACGGCTACGAGACGATGCTCGGCTGCGCGAGCGTGTCGATGGCCGACGGCGGTCACTATGCGGCGAACCTGTATCAATCGCTGCCGGCCCACTCGCTGACGGCGCCGGAATACCGCGCGTTCCCGCATACGGCGCTGCCGGTCGACGAGTTGCAGACGGGCACCGTGGTCGCGCCGCCGCCGCTGATCAAGGGCTACCTGCGCCTCGGCGCGAAGATTTGCGGCGCGCCGGCCTGGGATCCCGACTTCAACTGCGCGGATTTCCTGACCTTGTTCCGCCTGTCGGACATCAACGCTCGCTACGCCCGCCACTTCCTGGGCTGAGCAAAGCGAATCGTGGCGCCGGTTACGGCGCGCACGCATGCGAACACCCGTCGCGTCGCAGTCTGCTACGCGACGGGTGTTCGACCGTTTGGATGGTGCGAATGTATCCGGCCCTGTTAATTTCAACGACACGCGGCCACCGCCGTGCCGCAACGACACGTTCGCGGGCGGGCCGCGCGTGCTGCGGCCCGGGCGACAGGGCGGAGCGTGCCTAGTGCTTGCGCCGCCAGTCGAGCAGATGGTGTTCGGCCATCCAGTGATGGATCATCCCTTCGCCGCCGTGGCTGCGCTTGTATTCGCGCGATTCGAAGTAGGACAGGGCGACGAGCACCATCAGGCCGATGAACAGGCCGATTAGGCCAGCGATTTCTTCAGACGACATGGCAGCCTCCTTTCAACGGCACAGCGCCATGGCTCCATAGTAGAACATGCGCGGGACGACCCCTAACCCGGAATTCGGCTAGACTCGGCGCGGTTCTGGCGCGCGATGGGCGCGCCGTTTTCCGGAGCCTTCCCGATGACCCGTTTCATGCTGGCCGTGCTGGCCGCGTCCATTCTTGCCGGCTGTGGCAGCGACCCCCGCCAGACCCGTCGCGGCCACCCGCCGCAGGATCCCGCCGATTACCACGGCGTGCCGACCGACATGACGCCACCCTCGATGCTTGGCAATCCGTCGTCGTCGGCACCCGCGCCTACCCCGGTGCAATAACGCCCGGCCCGTGCGGCCGTCAGGCGCTGGCCGCGGTTGCGTCGGCGCCGATCCGCCGCGTCAGCGCCGGCAGGTAGCGCGCGAGCGTTGCGCCGCGCGCGACCATGAACAGCAGCAGCGCGAACCACAGCCCGTGATTGCCGAACGGGCCGACGGCCGCCAGCGTCGCGGCAATGAAGATCGCGAACGACGCGACCATCGCGCGCATCAGCGATTGCGTCTGCGTCGCGCCGATGAACACGCCGTCGAGCAGAAACCCCCACACGGACACGATCGGCGAGATCGCCGCCCACGGCAGGTATTGCAGCGCGACCGCGCGGATCGCCGCCTGATCGGTCAGCTGCGCGACGATCCAGCCGCCGGCTGCCCAATAGACGAATGCGAACAGCAGTGCACCGAGCGCGGACCACAGCAACGTGACGCGCACGGCCTGCCGGAATGCGACGCGGTCGCGTACGCCGGCTGCGGCACCGACGAGCGCTTCGGCCGCATGTGCGAAGCCGTCGAGCCCGTACGCCATGAAGGTCTGGAAATTCAGCAGCAATGCGTTGGCCGCGAGTATCGCGTCGCCTTGTTTGGCGCCGAGATGCGCAAACCAGCCGAACGCGCCGAGCAGGCACAGCGTGCGCAGGAAGATGTCGCGATTCAGCGCGATCAGCCGCTTGAGCGCCGCACGGTCCGCCAGTGCGCGCGCGGCGAGCGGCGCGAGGCCGCGCGGCCGCAGCCGCCACAACATCCACGCGCCGAGCGCGAAGCCGCACGCGTCGGCGGTCGCGGTCGCCGCACCGATCCCGGCAATGCCCCAGCCGAAACCGTACACGTACAGCAGCACGGCACCGATGTTCACAGTATTGATGAAGACCTGCGCGACGAGCGCGAGCCGCACGCGCTGCACGCCGAGCAGGTAGCCGAGCACGACGTAGTTCGCGAGTGCGAATGGTGCGCTCCAGATCCGCGCGTGGCCGTAGGCCAGCGCGGTTGCGCGGACGGCCTCGCTGCCGCCCAGCGCGGTCAGCGCGAACGACAACAGCGGCACCTGCAGCGCGAGCACCGTGGCGCCGAGCGCGAACGCGACGATCAGCGCGCGCAGCACGTTCAGACGGATGCCGGCGGCGTCGCCGGCGCCGTGCGCCTGCGCGACGAGGCCGGTCGTGCCCATGCGCAGGAAGCCGAAGCCCCAGAACACGAAGTTGAAGAACAGCCCGCCGAGCGCGACGCCGCCGAGATACTGCGCGCCTTCGAGGTGGCCGGCGACGGCCGTGTCGACCGCGCCGAGGATCGGCTGGGTCAGGTTCGCAAGAACGATCGGAAACGCGAGCGCGAGGACGCGCCGGTGCGAGACGGCGGCCGACCCGGCGCCGGCTCCGTGCGGTAATGCGGATTCGGACATGGCGGACGCGTCAGGCGCGTTCCTGCACGCAGACCCACGGCGATACGACGACTGCCCACAGCTCCGGATTGCGCGCCGCGAAGGCGGCGGCGGTTTCCGCCGGCATGCGCGCGACGAGGCCGGACGACAGCCAGCGCGTGACCTGTTCCGCATCGTCGCCGGCAATCGCTTCGGCGACGCTGACGAGATCGAGATCGCGCGCGACCGACAGCAGCTTGCCCTGCGCGAAGAAGCGCTCGAGATCGCACCAGTCGATCTTGGCGGTTTCGCCGAGGAGTTTGGCGTAGAGCGGGCTGTGCGACGCGCCCGCAGCGGATTCGTGTTGGTGGGAGGACATCGGTCGTGTATTGGAAAGACTGCGTGGCGCCACTATAAACCATCCGGGCGACCGGCCGGCCGCCCGGCACGGCCGCGCCCGGTTCACGCGTCACGGAGCGCGCGGCGCACGATCTTGCCGGTCGCCGTCATCGGCAGGCCGTCGACGAACGCGATCGCGCGCGGGTACTCGTGAGCGGCCAGGCGCGTGCGCACGTGCGCCTGCAGCGCCTGGACGAGCGCGTCGTCGCCGACATGGCCGGGATTCAGCACCACGAACGCCTTGACGATCTCGGTGCGCGTCGGGTCGGGTACGCCGACGACGGCCGCCATCCGCACCGCCGGATGCGTGAGCAGGCAGTCCTCGATCGGCCCCGGGCCGATCCGGTAGCCGGCGCTCGTGATCACGTCGTCGTCGCGGCCGACGAAGCGCACGAAGCCATCGGCGTCGATCGTGCCGGTGTCGCCGGTGAGCAGGTAGTCGCCCGCGAACTTGTCGCGCGTCGCGGCCGGATTGCGCCAGTATTCGATGAACATCACCGGGTCGGGGCGGCGCACCGCGATGCGCCCCTCGACGCCGGTCGGCAGCGGCGTGCCGTGCTCGTCGACGATCGCGACCGTATGCCCGGGCACGGCCTTGCCGATCGCGCCGGGCTGCGCATCGAACAGCGCGGCGCACGACGACAGCACCATGTTGCATTCGGTCTGTCCGTAGAACTCGTTGATCGTCACGCCGAGCGCGTCGCGCCCCCAGGCCGTCAGCTCGGTGCCGAGCGATTCTCCGCCGCTCGCGACCGATTTCAGCGTCAGCGTGTGGCGCTCGCGCGGCGCCGGCACCGTGCGCATCAGCTTCAGCGCGGTGGGCGGCAGGAACGCGTGGGTCACGCCGTGCCGCGCCATCAGCGCGAACGCGGCCTCGCCGTCGAACTTCTCGAAGCGGCGCGCGAGCACGGGCACGCCGTGATGCCATGACGGCAGCAGCACATCGAGCAGCCCGCCGATCCACGCCCAGTCGGCGGGCGTCCAGAACAGGCGCGCGTCGCGCGGGAAGCATTGCTGCGACATCTCGACGCCCGGCAGGTGGCCGAGCAGCACGCGATGCGCGTGCAGCGCGCCTTTCGGCTTGCCGGTCGTCCCGGACGTGTAGATGATCACCGCCGGATCGTCGGCGGCGGTGTCGGCCGGCACGAACTCGGGCGATTCGGCCGCGAGGGCTGCGTCGTAGCGCAGCACACCCGGCGCGTCGGGCACGTCGTCGCCGATGCAGTAGCACGTGCGCAGCGCCGGCAGTTGCGCGCGCAGCGGCGCGATCTTGGCGTAGCCGGCCGCGTCGGTGACGAGCGCGGCGGCTTCGCAGTTCGCGAGCCGGTATTCGAGCGCGTCGGCGCCGAAAAGCGTGAACAGCGGCACCGCGATCGCGCCGAGCTTGTACGCGGCGAGATGAGCGATCGCCGTTTCGGGGCCCTGCGCGAGGAAGATCGCGATCCGGTCGCCGCGGTGCAGGCCGGCACGCGCGAGACTGTTCGCGAAGCGGTTAGAAGCATTCTTCAGGTCGTCGAACGTGAAGCGCGACTCGTCGCCTTGCGACGTTTCGTAGATCAACGCGAGCCGTCCGCTGCCGTCGGCCCACTTGTCGCAGACGTCCACGCCAATGTTGTAGCGGGCCGGAATGTCCCATCCGAAGCGGGAGAGCAGGTCGTCGTAGCGTTCGGCGGCGGGCAGCATCACGGGTCTCCTTGGCGTCGATCGAGGGGGCGGTCGATGACTTACATCAGCATTTCACGAGGCCGAAACCACAATGGCGCCTGATAGATAGGGAATGTTCGGGCTCGTGCAACGGGTGCGGCTCAGTGCACGATTCCACAATGACGCATAAGATCACGACAAAACAGTGATGTGACCATGGATTTGCTTTTGATAGCTGCGGGGTTCAGCCTGTTCGGAATCGGTGCGCTGGTGGTGTTTGCCAGCCGCGTCGATCCGTTGTCCGGCCGGTTCACCGGCCGTCTGCGCAAGCGCTGACACAACCTTCCCGATTTTCCTCGCGACGACATGCGATGCATGCCGGCATCGCGTGTCGCCCCTCGTCGACGGTGGCGCACTCAGCGCGCCGGCAGGTAGCGTGCCGGATCGATCGAGCGGCCGCCGTAGCGCAGCTCGAAATGCAGCGCGACGCGATCGCTGTCGCTGTTGCCCATCTCCGCGATCGTCTGCCCCTGCGTGACCGATTGGCCTTCCTTCACGAGCAGCGCACGGTTGTGCGCGTAGGCCGTCAGGTAATCGGCGTTGTGCTTGAGAATGATCAGGTTGCCGTAGCCGCGCAAGCCGTTACCTGCATAGACGACCGTGCCCGGCGCGGCGGCCAGCACCGGCGTGCCCGACGCGTTCGCGATATCGATACCCTTGGATTTCGATCCGTCGAACGTGCGCACTACGTTGCCGGCGGACGGCCAGATCAGCGCGATGTTGGTGGCCGGCTTGACGGCCGATTCGACCGGCGCGGAAGGCGCGGGACGGCTGCGGCCCGCGCTGCCGGTGCCGGTGGTCGACGCTGTTGTCGTGCCGGGCGGCGGCGCAACGCGCAGCACCTGGCCGACCTCGATCGCGTCGGGGTTCGTGATCTGGTTCCAGCGCACGATGTTCGCCGTCGACGTGCGATTCTCGCGCGCGATCCTGTAGAGCGTGTCGCCGCGCTCGACGCGGTAGTAACCCGGGCCGACGGGGGCGGAGCCGCACGCGACGAGCAGCGCTGCGCAGGCGGCCGCGAAGAGCCGCTTCGTTGTTGTTCCGAACATTGAACCTCGCAAAACCCTGCCGCGCGCGACGCGGCAGGCAATACAAAACGTCAGATTTTAACGGGTTCGACCCGCGCACCGCAGTTTCGAGCCGCGGGCGCGGCCTGCGCGTACCGGTTCGATGCGGCCGGTGTCAGCCGGCGAGCGGCAGTACGCGAATCCGCAGCGTGGCCGTTTCGGTCGCGCCCGGCGCGAGCATGCGCAGCCCGAGACCGTTGTGGATCGCGTCCGGCAGCCCGAGCCACGGCTCGACGCAGTAGAAGTCCGATTCCGGTTTTTCGGTCCAGGTCGTGACCGCATACCACGGGATCGAGCCCGGGACGTCGAGTGCGATCTCGATCGTGCGACCGCGGCCCGGCATCACGATGCGCACAGGCGTGGAAGGCGCGCCGTCGAGGCAGTGGAAGCGGTCGAGGATGTCCGGATCGCCGAGGCTGTACGACGCTTCGCCGGGCTCGAGCGGGCTGATCGAGCCGTCGGCGCGCTGCAGGCAGCGATGCGTCGGCGGCAGTTCCAGCGTGGTTTGCGCGCGTTCGCCGTGCGGCAGCGCGAAATAGAAATGGTGGCCCGCGTAGTAGGGCAGCGGCGTGTCGCCGCGGTTGGTCGTGGTGAGCGCGACGTCGAGCGTATGCGCGTCGGCGAGCCGGTAGGTCGTCTCGAACCGGAAATCGAACGGATAGCTGTCGCGCAGCGCGTCGTTCGCATCGAGTGTCATTGACAGCGCGGCGCCGTCGGCCGACGGCTGTGCCGCGAACGGCAGGTCGCGCGCGAAACCGTGCATCGGCAGGTCGCGGACCACGCCGGCGGCATCGCGCCAGCGGCCCAGTTCGCCGTCGACACGGTGGCGGCCGAGGAACGGGAACAGCAGCGGATTGCCGCCGCGCACGCGCGCGAGGTTGCTCCAGTCGGCCGTTTCCGGCCAGAAGATGACCGGTTCCCCGTCGACGTGCCAGGACAGCAGGCGGCCGCCGAATTGCGGGGCGACCCGAACGAGCGACGGGCCGGCGTGAAGTTCATGAATGTCGTGCTGCTGGAAGATCGGCATGGCGAATCGGTATGAACAGGGTGGGCGGGGG